>NZ_VSRY01000083.1 GCF_008271805.1 Streptomyces sp. TRM49041 | reverse complement strand
CCGGCACGCGGTGCGGTGCGCGGCCGCCGCCCTGGCGACCCGGTCGGAGGCCCGGCGGGCGGGATGGGCACCATGCCTGTCCCGCGCCTCGTGGCCACGGCACCGGAAGCCGGGTGCGGCGGGCCAGTCCGTCACCCGCCGCAGCGGATGCGCTGTGACCGGTGCCGTGTACCGGCTTACCTGGATGGAGGACATGGGTGCCTCTTCCGACCTTGGTGCCTGCCCCAGGGGGCTCATTGCTCCGATTTCCGGCTTAACACAAGACGCATATCGCGTCAACCAACTACCAATCGGTACATTCGGATTCAAGTATGCCCGACCAGGGTGTTGCGGGGGCGTCGCTCCTCGACCGGGGTGCGCAGGATGCGGGCCCCACGCCGCCGCGGCCGCCGAGTCGGTCGGCGGGTGTCGCCGCAGACAGCGGCCCGGCGGATCGGACGAGAAACCACACCCATCACCTCCGCACAGCCGGATACGGCTTTCATGACGCGACCGCGCCTGCGGCGGGCGCAAGGCGTCGAAGACCTATGACAGGGACTGAAAACCCATTCACCCGGAAGGCGCGTACCAACCTTTCGGCAATGGCGACGGAATTGCTCCGGTCATTTCCCGGGGATGCCGCCGATGGGCCCGCACAGGACTACAATTCCCTGCATGGCCGGGCGAATCGAGGACTACGCCCTCATCGGAGATCTGGAGACCGCAGCCCTTGTCGGAACGGACGGGGCCATCGACTGGATGTGTGTTCCCCGGTTCGACTCCCCCGCCTGCTTCGCCGCCCTGCTCGGCGGCGAGGACAACGGCCTGTGGCGGATCGCGCCCGTCGGCGCGGGTCGGTGCAGCCGACGCTCCTACCGCGGTGAGACGCTCGTGCTCGACTCGCTCTGGGAGACCGCGTGGGGTGCCGTGCGGGTCACCGACTTCATGCCGCCCCGCCTCACCGAGACCGGCCCGCACGGCCCGCGGATCGTCCGTCGGGTGGAGGGCGTCGCCGGACGCGTCGAGATGCGGGGGGAGTTGCGGCTACGCTTCGACAACGGCCGTGTCACGCCGTGGACGCGGACGGTCGACGGCCGGGTGGTCACCGCCGTCGCCGGGCCCGACTCGGCCCACCTCGCCGTCGACGCCGACGTGGACACCTCGACGACGAAGAGCTCCACGGTGTCCGACTTCGCCGTACGGGCCGGACAGTGCGTCACCTTCGTCCTCACCTGGAGCCCCTCGCACATCGCCGGAACACCGTCCGCCGACGCCGGCGCGTCGCTCACGGACACCATGGAATTCTGGCGTGACTGGGCGTCGGAATGCCGTTACGACGGCCCGCACCGTGATGCCGTCGTCCGTTCGCTCATCACCCTCAAGGCGCTCACGTACGCGCCCACCGGTGGAATCGTCGCCGCGGTCACGTCGTCCCTCCCGGAACATGTCGGAGGGGAACGCAATTGGGACTACCGGTTCTGCTGGCTACGGGATTCCACGTTCACCCTCTCCTGCCTTCTTCGTTCCGGCTACCGCGAGGAGGCCGAGGCGTGGACGGGCTGGCTGCTGCGCGCCGTCGCGGGTGAACCCGACGACCTCCAGCCGCTGTACGGGGCGGCCGGCCAGCGCAGGCTCGTCGAGTCGCCCGCGCCCTGGCTGTCCGGGTACGAGGACTCCCGCCCCGTACGGTTCGGGAACGCCGCCGTCGACCAGCTCCAGCTGGACGTCTACGGCGAAGTCGTCAACACCATGTACTCGGCCCTCCGTGCGGGCGTGCCGCTCGACGGCCACGCCTGGAAGCTGGTGGCCTCGCTCATGCGTCATGTGGAGAAGCACTGGCGCGAACCGGACGCGGGCCTGTGGGAAGTACGGGGTCCGCGGCGCCACTTCGTCCACTCCAAGATCATGTCGTGGGTGGCGGCGGACCGTGCGCTGCGCCTGGCCCGCGTCGCCGGGCTTCGGGCGTCGGCGGCCCGCTGGCGCGGCATGCGCGAGGAGATCCGGAAGGACGTGCTCCGGCACGGCTGGGACGACGAACAGGGCTGCTTCGTCCAGTTCTACGGCTCGCGCGGGGTCGACGCCACCTCGCTGCTGCTGCCCCGGCTCGGTTTCCTCCCGCCGGACGACCGTCGGCTGCGCGGCACCCTGGAGGCCGCCCGCGTCCTCGACCATGAGGGTTTCCTGCGCCGGTACGCGGACACCGACGGCCAGGTGCACGCCGTGGACGGGCTGACCGGAGGGGAGGCCACGTTCATCGCCTGCTCGCTCTGGTTCGCCGACGCGCTGGCCATGACGGGCCGCCCGGAGGAGGCACGGCAGAGGTTCGAACGGGTTCTGGACGTACGCAACGACGTCGGCCTCCTCTCCGAGGAGTGGGACCCGGTGACGTACCGACAGCTCGGCAACACACCTCAGGCGTTCAGCCATGTGGCCCTGGTGAACTCGGCGTTCGCCCTGTACGGCACGCGGAACGGCTCCCGAGCGCGCTCCGGGCCCGCTGACGGACCGGACCGTCACTTGGGCGGGAGGCTCTCCGCGTAGGCGACGCCCTCGTCGATCCACGCGTCGAGGTCCGTGTCCTCGGCCACCGCGGACGCCGCGACGACGACCCAGCCGCGCATGGGACGGCCGGTGAAGTCGAACGGCCGCGCGCCGGGCCGGGCGAGAGCCGTACCGGTGGCGTCGGGGCCGACCCTGACGACCAGCTCGTCGCCGATCACGCCGACGGCCATGTTGCCCTCGTGGAGAAACGCCAGGCCGCCGAACATGCGCTTCTCGCCGACCGCCGGGTGGTCGCCCAGCCGGGTACGGATCCGTTCGGCCAGTCCTTCGTCGTACGCCATGCCGGTCCTCCAGCGTCGTGGTCGTGGGGGCGCCGCCGTCCCCGGCGTACGGTGCGCCCGGCCCGCCCGCCGCGCAAGCGACCCGGCCGGTGCGCACCCGTCCGGGGCGCGGCCGTCACACGGATGGCGACGCCCCGCCCCCGCGGCCACGTCATGCGCAGACCGGAACCCCCGGGACCCGGTTGTCGGGCGACTTGACGTAGATGTTGGTCATGTAGCCGCCGTACTGGGGGAGATGCGCCCACCAGTCGTTGACATACGGCGGGACGCTTACCTGCCGGCCGCGCTTCTGACAGGACACGAGGACCTCGACCCCGGCCGGCAGCGTGGTGAGCGCCGACGAGCCGGTGGTCGTCCCGGCGCGGACCCGCACCCCGCTCCCCCAGGTGCCGATCCAGGTGCCGGCGGGCCGGGAGGCGCCGGGGACGTTCAGCGAGCGGGTGAGCCGCCCGAGGTCGCTGTACGCCTTGCCGTACGGCGTGCCCTGCGGGTGGAGGGTGAGGACGGCCACGATCGAGCGGTCCCCGGCGCCGACGACGCCTGTCGTGTGGAGCGCCGGACGGGTGAGGTCCACGGCGTCGGCGCCCGCGGCCGCCCGCGTGCCCACGTCAGCGGCCGCCCGCGTGGTGGGACCGTCGGGTGCCGTCGTACGGGCGGCCGCGGTGGCGGTGCAGCCGCCGGAGCTGAACCCGGACCAGCCCTGCTTCACCGCCCAGGGGCGGTCGAACGCGCCCGCGACGCCGAAGTGCTGGTCGTAGCCGTCGGCGGCACAGCGGGTGGACCGTCGCAGATTGCCCAGCACGTAGTCGCGTACGGCCGCCGGGGCCGAGTCCAGCAGATGGCGGTAGATCTTCACGGTGTCGCGCGCCGACAGGGCCGTGTAGCCCCAGTAGCCGAGGTGGGTCGCCGGGGGCCGGGCGGTGTCCGTCAGGCCGAGCCGGGGGACCATCCGGTCGATCACGGCGCCCTGGCCGTTGTTCGCCCAGAAGTGGCTCGCCGCGCTGTCGTCGCTGCCGCGCAGCATCGCGTCGACGCGGGTGCGGTCGGCCGGTGAGAGCGCGTCGGGACCGCGGTTCCAGAGCAGATCCAGCGTGATGAGCAGCTTCACCACGGAGGCCGACCGGAACGGGGCGCCGGCGTTCAACTGCTCGGTGAACGTGCCGGTCCTCCGGTCGAGGACCGCGACCCCCGCCGTCACTCCGGCGGGCACCTCCGCCCGGACGGAGGGACCGGCCGGCCCCGGTGCGGGCCCGTTCGCGGCGGCGGGCCGGGGGGTGGCGGCCGCGGTGGAGGACAGCAGCGCCACCAGGCCGAGGGACAGCGCACCCACCAGGGCGCTGGCGTGGGAGCGGTACGGTGCCATGTTCAGGGGCCTCCGGGGCCGAGGGGCGGGTCGGCGTCGCCGGGCGGCGGGGGTCACGGCCCGTAGCACTGCGGGACGCCCGGCAGCCGGTTGTCCGGGTGGGAGATGTAGTAGCTCGCCGTCCAGCCGTGGAAACCGCGGTTCGGATTGTCCACGTACACCCAGTACGGGTTGCCGCCGACGGTCTGGCCCTTCGTCTGGCAGGTCACTTCGAGCCGGTCGCCGGGCTGCGACCGGCCGGTGACCTTGGGGCAGTTCGCCGGCGAGGGGAACTCGGGGCAGCGGAAGCTCCCCGAACCGGCCACGTCGACGCGCGCGTTGACGTCCGTGGCCCATGTGGTGAAGACCTTCTTCTCGGGCTGACGCGCGCCGTGCGCCTGGGCGGGCACCGCGGTCACGGTCGCCGCGAACGCGCCCAGTGCCGCCACGCCGACGCACAGCACGGCGGTGAGCCGGGTCGACTTCCTCGGCATGTCGTCTCCTTCGGACGCCGGGTGGTGCGGTGCGGCGGGTGCGGCACCACCCGTTCGACGGGGCGACGGCGCCTCCCGTATGAGGGCGTCCGGAACCCTCCACCCGGCCTCCGCACACTCGCACCTGTACACCCCGGCCGACATACGGGACGGCCGCGGGAACCGTCCCTCGGGAAAGCCACCCCGCGGCCCCCACGGGCCCACACCGACGGAGTCCTCCATGTCCCAGCGCAGCGCCCGACTCGCCGCCGCCGGCCTCGCCGCCGGTGCCGCCCTCACCCTGCTCGGCACGGCCGGAACCGCCCACGCCGACGCGTCCCGCTTCTACGTCTCGCTCCAGACCCACAGCAACGTCAGGACCGCGGCGACGACCAACAGCCGGATCGTCCTCAACACGGGCTCCGTCAAGGACCGCTACTACATGGACGGGATCTGCTACGTCCGCGGCCAGTACGTCAAGGTCGGCACCTACGGCACCGACGTCTGGTATCGCGGCCATGTCGTCGACGGGGTCGACGTCATGCAGCCCACGCGCCACAACGTGTGGGTGTGGGGCGGCAACGTCAACATCGGCAAGGACCCGTCGGGCGTGGGTCCCTGCTAGCGGCTCGCCCGCACGACCGCGAGTCCCCGTCGCGACGCGAGGACGCCCCCGGCCCGCTCGCGCGGTGCCGGGGGCGTCCCTCCGTGTGTCAGCAGGTGCGGACGCCCGGCAGCCAGGCGTCCTTGTGGTCGATGTAGATGTTGGAGATGTAGCCGCCGAGCGCCGGGATGTGCGCCCAGGCGTCGTTGCTGTAGCCCTCGGCGTTCACGAGGTCGCCGCGCTTCTGGCAGTCCACGTACACCGCGGTCGGCCCGCTCAGGGTATGGACGACGGCCGCGTTCAGCCGGGCGTCGGCGCGGACCCGGACACCGCTGCCCCAGGTGGTGAAGTTGGTGCCGGGGGTGCCGCCCCCGCCGGGGGTGCAGGGCAGACCGACACCGCGCGCGCCGAGGTACGGGACGGGGTCCGTGCCGCGGGTGCTGGAGGTGGAGCTGTGCGCCTCGAAGTGGAGGTGGGGGCCGGTGGACTGGCCCTCCGAACCCATGCGCGCGATGAGAGTGCCGGCGTTCACCCGGTCGTTGACCCGCACGAGGCGCTCGTACATGTGACCGTACTCGGTGACCGTGCCGTCGTCGTGGCGGATGCGGATCCACTGGCCGTATCCGCTGGCGGTGCCCGAGACGATGACGGTGCCGGGGCCGACGGAGTAGATCGGCGTACCGCGGTTGTTGGCGATGTCGACGCCGTCGTGGCCGGAGTGATAGCCCTGGGTCACCCGGCCGGCGGTGGGGCAGGCACCGGCGTACCCGGCCGCCTGGGCGGGCGCGGCCTCGGCGGCGACGGCGGTGAACGGGATCAGCGCGGCCACGGCGGTCGCGGCGGCGAGCACGCCGATGGACTTGGTGCGCTTGTTCATGTGCATGGGAAGGTCTCCTCGGTGGGGACTGCGGGACGCGGGAAGGTTGGAGGCGTGCTCGGCACGCGGCCCGGGACCCGGGCCGGCACCCGGGCCCGCACTCGGGTCGGCACTCGGGTCGGCACTCGGGTCAGCACTCGGGGACGCCGGGCAGCCACGCGGCCGGGTCGTCGATGTAGATGTTGGAGATCCACGCCTTGTACTTGGGCAGGTACGACCAGGCGTCGTTGCTGTGCCCCTCGGCGTGGACCGTCTGGCCGTGCTTCTGGCACTGCACGTCCACGGGGGTGGGGCCCGGCAGCCGGGTGACGGGCGGCTTCCCGGTACTCGGGTCGGGGCGCAGGCTCACGTCCGTGCCCCAGGTCACAAAGCGCTTGGTGTTCCCCGGCGGCCGGTCGCCGCCGGTGATGCGGAGGGCGCCCGCGTACTGCCCGTTGAGCCGTACATCGCTGACCATCACCAGCGTCCCGGACTCACGGGCCTCGACCATCTTGCCGTTGCCGAGGTAGATGGCGATGTGGTGCACGGAGTTCAGGTTGTCCGGGTCGGAGCCCCACAGCAGCAGGTCCCCGGGCTGGAGGGGGGCGAGGCCCTGCGCGCGGCTGAAGCGGTCGGTGGCGCCGCTCCACTTGGCCTGGTTCCAGGAACCCTCGGGCAGCAGGATGCCGGCGCCCTGCCAGGCCGCGTACTGCACCAGGTGCGAGCAGTCGAATCCCCTCACCTGGCTGTCGTGGGCGCCGGGCCCGCCTCCGGGGTAGTCCTGACCGTATGTCGGCCCGTGGATGGAGCCGCCACCCCAGGAGTAGGGGACGCCCAGCTGGGAGCAGGCGGCGTTCACCACGGCGGCGGCCTGGGCCGGTGCGTTGGTCAGCGGACGGCAGTCGGCTGCCGCCGCCGCGGTGCCGGCGGCGGGCGGCGCCGCGGTGGCGGGGCCCGCTCCGGTCGTGGTCAGGACGGCCACGAGGAGCAGTCCCCCGGCTGCCGGGACGAGAGTGCGGTTGGTGCGACGCATGTGCGTGTCTCCCCCTGTTCAGGTGCCGCCGCTGGGCGGCCGTTCCGGGTGGGTTGCGGCAGCGGGTCAGGCTGCGGCAGGACGGGTGGGCGTGCGGGCCGCGCCGCCGGCTGCCTTCGCGCGTGGGACCGCGCGGGAGGCCGTCTCGTATGAGCCGAGCGCGGCCCGGATCTTGGCGAGTCCGCGCATCCGGTTGCGCTGGACGGTGCCGCGGTGCGCGCCGAGCCGCTCGGCCGCCAGGTCGTGGGTAAGGCCCTCGATGTCGACGAGGATCACCGCGGCGGCCTCCTTCGGCGACAGAACGCTGAGCAGCGCGACGGTGGCCACCTCGGCCTCGCGCGAGGCGAGCCCGCCGTCCCAGCTCTCCTCGGGCAGCCGGTCGGTGCAGCGCTCACGGCGGGACGGGTGCTGCCAGGAGTCGCGGAGCAGGTTCCTCGCGGCGGCGCAGGTATAGGCGTACGGATGGCGCTGCCGGGACAGGCTGCTGGCGCGGGCGCGGCGCGACAGCCTCAGATACGTCTCCTGGAGCAGGTCGTCGGCGTCGTGCGGGTTGCCGGTCATGGCCAGCAGCCGGCGGCGCAGCCGGGGCATCACGGCCGTGAACTGGGCGTCGAACTCCGCGGGTGTCATCCGGTCGGCGCAGGCCAGCAGTTCGGTCGCGAACTGCTCGGCCCGGCCGGCACCGGAGTCGGCGGCGGTGGTGGTCGTGGTCGTGGTGGCAGTGGTCCTTGCGGTGGTGCGGATGGTGTGCACGTACTTCCCCCGGATGGTCCACGTGGTGGTCGGTCACGCGGGCGGTTCGTTCGGATCGGGTGGCTCGGTGGCTCAGGCCGGTCAGGAGCGGAGGCCCGACGGGCGTTCGGCGGGCCCGTAGCGGGCGGCCGGCTGTCCACCGATCAGCGCCCAGTACCGGTCGCCGTACGACCAGTGCCACCATTCGGTCGGGTAGTTGACGAACCCGGCGGCGGTCAGCGCCCGGCCCATCAGCTCCCGGTTGGCCCTGGCCTCCGCCGTGATGTCGGCGGCGCCGGTGCGGCAGCCGCCCTCGCTCTCCTCCGGGGTGGCGTTGACCTCGGTGCCGAGCGGCAGTTCGACGCCGTCCTCGGTGCACAGGGTCAGGTCCACCGCGCCACCGCTGACGTGCGGGGCGACCTCCGGCGGGGAGATGTACGCGCTCGCCAGCTCGCGGATGCGCTCCGCCGGCGCGCCGGGGTGGGAGGCACGCATCACGGCGGCGTACTCCTCGAAGTAGCTGCGCTGGAGCGCGGGCGGGCGGAAGCCCTCCACTATCAGCAGGCGTACACCGGTGGGCAGTTCGCGCTGGGCGAGGAGCAGACGGCGGGCCACGTCGGCGCGTACGTGGGCGTACGAGCCGTCGTCGTCGGCCTTCCGCCCGTCGACGAGCAGCCCGTCGGCCGCGCGCAGGTCGACCAGGGGTTCACCCGTGTCGGCGACGCCGGTCTCGGCGACTCTCCGGTCCGAGAGCAGGATGATGTCTGTCACGGTTCACAGCTTGTCCGGGGCCGCTGCAGAAGCGCTGCAGATCCTCTGCAGAAGCCCTGTGAGCCGCCGAAGCGCCGGTGGGGCGGCGGGAGTCAGCCCTGCTGCCGCATCTCCTCGGCCTCCCGGCTGCCCAGTTCGCGGAACACCTCCAGCGCCTCGGCCCACGCCGCCCGGGCGGCGGCCTCGTCGCCGCGGCCGGCGGCCGCGGTGCCCAGGTCCCGTACCGTACGGGCCCGCCAAAGCGGCAGCCCCATCCGGTCCCAGAGGGCGAGCGCCCGGCGCAGCTCGTCGGTCGCCCCGTCCCAGTCGCCGGCGGCCAGCCGTGTCTCGCCCAGGGAGCGCCGTACGAGTGCCTCGCCGAAGAGGTCCCGGCGCTCCCGGGTGACGTCGAGGCACCGCTCGAGCCGCTCCCGCGCGTGCGCGATCCGGCCCTGGCGCAGCTGGACCTTGGCCAGTGACTGACTCGCGTACATCTCGCCGAAGGTGTCCCCGGTCTCCTCGAAGATGCGCAGTGAGTCCCGCAGCAGGCTCTCCGCTTCGGGCAGTTCGCCCTGGGCGCGGTGGCAGAGCGCGAGCGAGCGGAGGCTCAGCCCTTCGCCCTGCCGGTCGTCCGCCGCCCGGTACAGCTCCAGGGAGCGGGTGAGTGCTTCCCATGCCTCGGGGTACCGGCCCCGGTCGCGGTACACGGCTCCGATGCCGTACTCGATATGGGCGAGGGCGGCGGGGTCCACGGGTTCCTGGTAGGAGGCGGCCGCGGCTCGCAGGAGGTCCAGGGCCTCGGTGAAGCGTCCCTGCTCGCGGCGGACGTCGCCCATCCCGGTGAGGGCGCCGGCCCGGCCGCGCGCCACGCCGGTCTCGTCGAACAGGCGCAGGGCGTCGCCGAAGTACGCGAAGGCGTCGTCGAAGCGGTCCTGTTCGAGGCGGAGCCGGCCGAGGCCGTCGAGCAGCCATGCCTCTCCCTCGGCGTCGCCGCTCCGGCGTACGGCGGCGAGTGCGGCCGTGTGCGAGCGGGACCAGGCGTCGAACTGGTTGTAGAGCGCCGCCGAACTCGCTATGAGGACCGCCGCGAGTTCCCGTGCGGCGCGCGGCAGACCGTGTTCGGCGCAGTGGGTGACGGCGGCGACCAGGCATGCCTGCTCGGCCGCGAACCAGGCGGCGGGCCTGCTCAGCAGGTCCCGGGCGAGCAGCGGGTCGAGGGGCGTGCCGGAGTGACGCTCGTGGAGGAGCCTGGCCGCTCCGCCGGGTGCGCGGGCCGCCGCGGCCTCGGCGAGGGACAGCCAGTGGTCGACCAGCCGGAGCACGGCCGCCCGGCGGTCCTCTTCCGTCTCGTCCGAGAGGCAGCGCTCTCTGGCGTGTTCGCGGGCCAGGTCGTGGATGCGGTACCGGGTCTGGCCGGTCTCGTCGACGCCGACCAGCTCGATGAAGTGACAGTCCACCAGGATTTCGACGGCTTCTTCGGCGTCGTCGGGGCTCACGTCGAGCAGCGGCGCGGCCACCCAGGCGGCGAAGTCGGGCAGTTCCAGCAGGGCCAGTCTGCGCAGGGCGCGCCGGCGGTGCTCGCCGAGTTCGGCGTAGCCGAGTTCCAGGCTGGCCCGGAGTTCCAGGTCGCCGGCCTGGAGTTCGTCGAGCCGCCGTCGCTCGTCGCGCAGCCGGGCGGCGAGGCGGGCGGCCGTCCAGTGCGGGCGGGCGGCGAGCCGGGCGCCGGCGATGCGTACGGCCAGGGGCAGCCGGCCGCACAGTGCGACGATCTCGGCGGTTCCGCCGGGTTCGGTCTCGGCCCGCCCGGGTCCGGCGACCTTCGTCAGCAGGGCCAGCGCCTCGTCCTCGGCGGGGGCCTTCAGATCGAGGTGGGCCGCTCCCTCGAGGGCGACGAGGCGCCTCCGGCTGGTGATCAGCACGGCCGAGCCCGGTCCTGGCGGCAGCAGGGGCCGCAGGTGGGCCTCGCCGACGGCGTTGTCGAGGACGAGGAGTATGCGGCGGCGCGCGATGTGGGTGCGGTACACCCCGACCAGGTCCTCGACGCCGCCGGTCAGCGCGTCCGGGTCGACGCCGAGCGCGCGCAGCAGCCGTGCGAGGGCGTCGGCCGTGTGGACGGGCGCGGCGTCCGAGGCCCGCAGGTCGAGGAAGAGCTGCCCGTCGGGGAACCGGGCGGAGAGGCGGTGGCCGATGTGCACGGCGAGGGCGGTCTTGCCCACGCCCGAGCGCCCGGAGACGACCCCCATGGGCGCGGCGGTCCGCGCGGGGTCGCCGGCGCCGACGAGGAGGGCGGTCGCCCAGGTGATCTCGGCTTCCCGGCCTACGAAGTCGGCCACGTCGGGCGGGAGGTGGCAGGGCATGGGAGGTCCACCGGTGTCGGCGTCGCCGTCCGCGCCACCCGTGGACTGGCGGGGCACGGCGTCGACCGACCCGGAACCGGACGTACGGGCACCCGTCACGGTGCTGACGGTGGACGACGGGACGGGCGTGCCGAGCACCGCCGTGTCCCCGGTCAGCAGGGCCTGGTGCAGGGCGCGCAGTTCGGGACCGGGGTCGATGCCCAGTTCCGTTCCGAGCAGCTCGCGGCCCTCGTGGTAGACGCGCAGCGCGTCCGGCACCCGGCCGGTCCGGAACAGTGCGGTCATCAGCTGGCCGCGCGGCCGCTCGCGCAGCGGGTTGGCCGCCACGTGCGTGTAGAGCTCCGCGACGATCTCCGCGCGGCAGCCGAGCGTCAGTTCGGCGGCGAAGCGGGCCTCCAGACCCACGCGCCGGAGTTCGGCGAGGCGGGCCGCCTCGATCCGGGCGAACGACTGGCTCAGCCCCTCCAGCGCGTCCTGGCCGCGCCACAGGGTCATGGCGTCGCGCAGGATGTCGGCGGCCTCGGCGTGGTGCCCCTCGGCGGCCGCGCGCCGGCCGAGCGCCAGGGCCTCCTCGAAGCGGTGGACATCGATACGGTCCCGTGGCACCTCGGCGACGTAGCCGGGCGAGCGTGTGCCGATGGCCGCGCCGCCTCCGGACACCCCGGCCAGGGCCCGGCGCAGCGCCGAGACATGGGATGCGACGAGCGCCCGCGCGGTGACCGGGGCCTGTTCCTCCCACACCAGATCCACCAGGCGGTCGGTGGAGAGGACCTCCCCCGCGTGCACGACCAGTGCCGCGAGGATCGCGGTCGGTTTCGGGCCGCTCAGGGCGATCCGGCGGTCCCCGTCCCACACCTCGGCCGGGCCGAGAAGGCGCACTTCGAGCATCGTCCCCCGAGTCCCCGGCCTTTGGCGCTCGTACGGGTGGCGACGATACCGGCGGGGGGCCCCGGGCACGACCGGCACCGGACTGCCCTGTCCGTCTTCCTCGGCAGTCCGGTCCGGTACACGTCGGCGCACGGCTGGTGGTTCCGGGAGTGGGTGACCTCGCATTCGGGAGCTGGGAGCGCTGTCCGCCTTCACGACGGGGACGGGAGGGTGGGCGCCCTCGTATGACCGACGTTGGCGCGAATCATCCGTACGGGGGACTCATACGCCGACGGCGCGCCGCCGGTCCCCCGGCCGACAGCACTCACCCCCCATGCGCAACCGAGGGAGTCCTCATGATCAAGCATGTCGGCCGACTGCGCCGGATCGCCGTGGCCGGAGCTGCGGCGGGCGGCGTCGCCGCGACCCTGATCGGCGCCGCCCCCGCCCAGGCCGCGGCGAACGCCACGACCGTGTACGTCTGGGCGACCGACGTGAACATGCGCGCGTGCGCCTCGTTCCAGTGTCCTCCGTACGACCGTGTGAAGGTCAGCACGATGAACGTCACGGCGTTCTGCCAGAACCAGGGCGACACCGTGCGCGACGGCGCGTACGTGAACGACTGGTGGCTCCTGGTCGACGCCGGCGGCCCGAAGGGCTGGATCAGCGCCGTGTATGTCCGTGGCGGCAGCAACATGAGCCCGATCCCGGGCGTGTCCAAGGACTTCGCCGACTGCCGCTGACCGGGACCGCGGCGGCCTTCGTACCGCTTGCACCGGCGCCGGCTCTCACCGGCCCCGTGTGTGCGGCGCTCGCCTCGGGGGGCGGCCGGGAGACGGGGGCGAATGCCCGACGCGGCCCGGGTCTCAACGCCGTGTACGGGCACGAGCAGGGCAGGGACGTAGGCGGTTCGCCGTCGGTCAGCAGGTACGCGCCTTCGGCTCCGGCCGTGGCGACGACGGCCCGGGACCGGCCGTGTCCGGCGATCCGGCGCATGGTGTGTTCCGGGTCGGTCAGGGCCGTGGTGGAGAGGAAGACGATGTCCGCCTCGTGGGCGAAGGGCTCGTGGTACGGGTTGGTGCCGTCCCAGTCGTGCAGGTCGGTCGAGAGGGTGACGGCGGCCGCGCGCAGTACGGGGAGGGCGGCGGCGCACGGGTGGGTGAGGGAGACATGGGCGTGGCGGCTCGCCGAGGCGAGGGCCAGGACCGTGGGGTCCGGCAGCCGGTCCGTGGCGTGGGAGCGGGTGCTGTCGTACAGGGAGAGCCGCCGCCCGTCGGGGCCGACGAGGTTGACGGCGCGCTTCGTGCCGGCGGGCAGGGGGACTTTGGTGAGGGGATGCCCCGGTCGCGGTGGAGGGCCAGGACCAGGTCTCCCTCGTGGTCGTCGCCGAGCATGTCGAGGTGGTGGGTGCGCAGGCCAAGGGCGCTGAGCCCGAGAGCCACGAAGTCGCCGGTCTGACCGGCCCGGGTCTCGATCCCGGGCCGGATCATGCAGCTGTCGGCGTCCGGCAGCGGCAGTTCGGGGACTTACACGATCGTGTCGACGCCCGCGCCGCCCAGGACGAGGACGTCGATCTCCGTGTCGGTGCTCATGAGGTTCCTCTCGAACCCGGCTCAGAAGTTGCCGTAGTCGACCTGCCAGGTCGGCAGGCCCATGCGGCGCCAGACGGCGACGACACGGTCGCGGTCGTCCAGGGAGACCCGTACCGAGAAGCGGTGGCGTACATGCCGGTCGAAGAGTTCGGCCTTCACGATGTCGTCGCGGCGGCCGTCGCCGGCGGCGCGCATCCACAGCTCGTCGTACGGCACGTCGTGGCGCCGCAGCCACGCCTCGGTCTTCTCGCGGTGCTCCTCGCCCCGGCCCGACAGCAGGACGACCGTGTCACCGTCGGCACGCCGGAACGCGTGCAGCGCCCGCCGCACGGACACGTTCAGCAGGTCCTCGTCGCAGCGGCCGAAGTCGTACGGGCCGCGGTCGCCGCGGAGGGCGAGCGTGCCGTCGATGTCGCACATGACCGCCGACGGCAGCGCCGGGTCCACGACGTACGGCTCCACGGGCAGCTGGTCGTTGAGCCACTCCTCGGTGAGCCGCCAGCCGCCCTTGCGGGCCTTGGTGTGCTTGTCGGCGAGGAGCCGGATGACGTCCCCGCCGACGGACCTTTCCCGCTCCGCGTCGCGGCGTATGCACTCCTCCACCGGCACATCGGTGAAGTCGTGTACGACGAAGGTGGCGAGCCCGGACACGGCGGCCTTGAGACGCTTGGGGATGTGCGGGGTGAGGTGGGTGTTGTCGACGACGACGTCGAAGCCGCCGTCGACGGCCGCGCGCACCGCCGCGTCCTGGATCGCGAGGACGGTCCGCTCGTGGGCGTGCGAACGGCGTTCGGCCGCCGGGACGTCGAGCATGGTGCGCAGGTCGTCGAGGTTGACCCGGCGCATCCGGCCCTCGGCCCCGTGCTGCAGGCGGCGTGCCTCGGTCGTCTTCCCCGAGGCGGGGAGTCCCGTCATGACATGGACGACGGGCAGTGCGGGCACTACGGGCACGGGCTCAGTTCTCCTCATCGGTCTTGAACGGGTCGGACGCCTCCGGCCTCGTGGAACGGTACGTCACCAGCTCGGTGGGGCGTCCGTCGAGGCGCAGGAACATGGCGGGGCGGACGGCACGGTCCGGCAGGTCCTTCACCGCGCGGGCGAAGGCCCCGCGGTCCGTGGCGAGATGGGCCAAGGACCGGTACGCGTCGTCGACGGCGCGCTCGCGGTCCGCCACCTGCTTCTCGATCCGCGCGACCACCTCGCGCACCCAGGCGTCGAACTCGTCGGGCACCTGTTCCAGCAGTGCGTCCAGCGGCCGCCCGTCCGAGGCGGCGATGTCCGCGGCGGAGCAGCCGAGCGCCTGGGCGACCTGCTTCGCGGGCAGGCCGGCGAAGCGCTGGATGCCGTGGCCGCGCCAGATGTCCCGCTCGGTGACACCAGTCAGGACCTTGTGGAGCCGTACGTACTCGGAGAGTTTGGCCTTCGCCCGCACCCCGGACGCGAAGCGGAGCACATAGCCCTCCGCGTCCGTGCCGGTCGCGGGGCGGCCGCCGGGCAGGATGTTCGCCTCGGTGAGGGCGAGCAGTTCGGCGAGCGGCATGGCGGGCCGGGCGGTGACGACCGAGCCGACCGGCTGCCACGCAGGGGCGGCGTCGGGGAGGGGTATCTCGGTGCCGTCCTTGCCGAACGCGGCGAGGAGCACCAGGTCGCGGCGGTCGCCGTAGTCGACGACGATGCGGTTCTGCGGGTACAGGATCTCCGCGAGGTACGTCACGCCCGGGGTGAGGGCTGTGGTGTCCCGCGTGTCGAGGCGGCGCTGCGCCCAGGTGGCCTGGGTGCTGACGAAGGAACCCTTGGACGCGACCCGCCAGCGGCCGGCGTAGTGGAAGACCACCGCGAGGCTGCCGTCGACCTTGTCGTACACCTCGAACGGCTCGTCCGGGAGCGGCGGGGCGTACGGGCGGCCGGCGGTGTGCTCACCGACGTTGAAGAACTTCGGCAGGGGCAGCGCGACGATCTCGCCGGTGCTGTCGTCCGCGACGAGTCCGCGGCAGCGGATGGTGACGCGGTTCCAGATTGCCTCGTACTGCGCAGTCCGTGTGTATGTGTAGAGGGACAGCGGCAGTTCCGGGTGCTGCTTGCGGGTGACGTGCCCGGCGTCGAGCGCCGCCGCCAGTTCGAGCGGCGGCAGCAGCTCGTCGAGCGTCAGGTACGTCTGGCTGCTCATGGATTCCTCCCCGTGGTGATGCCGCATTCTCACGTGCGGGGAGGTCCGGGGGATACTGGATTTCGCCCTCCCGGCCGGGGAGAGGCGCAGGTCACACAGCCAGGTCAGGCCGTGTTCAGGCGGGCCAGTTGATGCGGGGTCAGGGTCAGGTGGGGTGCCTGTGCCGAGTCGAGGACGCTCTCGGTGCGCCGGGCGCCCGGGATGGGGATGACGTGCGGCGACAGTGCGAGCATCCAGGCCAGGCAGACGCGTTGGGGGCTCACGTCCAGTTCCGCGGCCACCTCGTGGAACGCGGAGTGGTCGGTGCCCAGCCGTCCGGCTCCCCCGATGCCGCCGAGCGGGCTCCAGGGCAGGAACGCCATGCCCAGCTCGTCGCAGAGCCGCAGCTCGGGCAGGCTGCCGCGGAATGACGGCGAGAACCGGTTCTGCACGGCGACGAGCCGGTCCCCGAGGATGGTGCGGGAGAGCCTGATGCGGTCGGGGTCCGCGTTGGAGATGCCGACCATGCGGACCTTGCCCGCGCCGCACAGCTCCTTCAGCGCGCCGATCGACTCCTCGTAGGGGACGGCGGGGTCGGGGCGGTGGAACTGGTACAGGCCGATCGCCTCCACGCCCAGCCGGCGCAGCGACCGGTCGGCGGCCCGCCGCAGATGTGCGGGCGAGCCGTCCAGGGCCCAGGAGCCGTCGGCGGGCCGGGTGTGGCCGCCCTTGGTGGCGACCAGGACGTCGGAGGTGTCGCCGCCGTACGAGGTCAGGGCCTCGGCGATGAGCAGCTCGTTGTGTCCGGGGTCCTGGGCGTCGCTGTGGTAGGCGTCGGCGGTGTCGATGAGGGTCATCCCGGCGTCGAGCGCGGTGTGCAGGGTGGTGAGTGCCTGTTTCCGGCCGGGTCTGCCGTGGACGGAGAGGGGCATCGCGCCGAGGCCGACCGCTCCGACCCGTACGGGGCCGATCCGGCGGTGCGGCATGGTGCGGTCCGTCGCTGCGGTGAGTGTCGCTGTCACCGCTCCAGCCTCCGGGGGCAGGGGGTCCGTGTCCAACACCCGGTGGTGATGGCGGCCATCAGCCGGAGCGATCGGGCCCGGTTCCGCCGCCCGGCTCCAGGAGCGCCAGGAGTGCCAGGAACGCCCGGGACGCGGGGGTGGGGCGGGAGTGGGCCACCGACACCTCCCAGGCGATGTCGTCCGCCAGGGGCACGCCCCGTACGGTCCTGGCCTGCTCCTTGCGGGTGACCGAGCGGGGCATGAGTGCCACGCCCGCGCCCCTGGCCACCATCTCCAGCACCTTGTGGACGTCGTCGAGCTGCAGCCCGGCCGCCCGGCTCACCCCCTGGGCGGCGAACGCGGCGTCGGCGGCGCGGCGGGCGCCCCAGTGCCGGGTGAGTTCGACGAACGCCTCGTCGGCGAGGTCGGCGAGGGCCGGGGGCGTGGGGCGGTCCGCGAGCGGGTGGTCCGGCGGGCAGATCAGTACGAGCGGCTCGGTGGCGAGGGAGCGCAGCCGCAGCCCTTCCGGGACGCCGCCGCCGGCGCCGGTGCCGGCGGCGGCACCCGCACCCGCCACGAACGCGACATCCAGTCCCCCGCGCGCCAGCCGCTCCAGCAGCAGGGCCGAGCCGGCCTGCTCGACGCGTACCCCCACCGAGGGGTACCGGGCGGTGTACGCGGCCACCACGCCCAGCGGGTCGACGGCGCCCATGCACTGCTCGGCGCCCACCGTCAGCGTCCCGCCCACCACGCCACGCGTCGCGGCGACCGCGTCCCGGGCCGCGGCCGCGCTGTCGAGGGTGCGCCGCGCCTCGGCCGGCAGCGCGCGCCCGGCCTCCGTCAGCTCGGCCCCGCGCGGAGTACGGACGAACAGCTCGGCGCCCAGCTCCCGCTCCAGCGCCCGCACCGAGGAGGAGAGACCGGACTGCGCCAGGTGCAGCCGGGCCGCCGCCCGGGTGAAGTTCCGCTCCTCCGCGACGGCGACGAAGTGCTCCAGGTGCCTCAGTTCCACAGCCGCAGTGTAGGCACCCGAGCTTGGCTGCTTCCGGCATCCGGTACGGGCGCTTCCGCCTCTACGATGGGCGGCCATGGACGAGCGGCGACTGACCGCGGAGCTGTCCGCACTGGGGGTCGGGGCGGGCGGTTTCCTGCTGGTGCACTCCTCGCTGCGGGCCGTGGGCCCCGTGGCGGGCGGGGGCGCGGCGGTGCTGCGGGCGCTGCGCGCGGCGCTCGGCCCGGACGGCACCCTCGTCGCACCCACCTTCACCGCACACAATTCGGACACGTCACCGGCGTACCGGGAAGCGGTCCGCGGGATGACCGCCGGGCAGCAGGCCGCCCACCGGGCGGCGATGGAGCCGTACGACGCGCGGACCATGGCGTCGTACGGCGTGGGTGTCCTGCCCGAGCTGGTGCGCACGGCGCCGGGCGCCGTACGCAGCGCCCATCCGCAGACGTCGTTCGCCGCGCTCGGGCCGTACGCCGAGAAGGTGGTGGCCGGTCACCGCCGCGACAACCACCTCGGCGAGGACTCCCCGCTGGCCCGGCTGTACGAGCTGGACGCGCGGATCCTGCTGCTGGGCGCGGGGTTCGCGGCGTGCTCGGCGTTCCACCTGGCCGAGTACCGGGTGCCCGCGCCGCCGCGCCGCACATACCGGTGTGTGGTGCGGGACAGGGCCGGGGTACGGAGGTGGTGGGCGTACCAGGACGTGGACCTGGCCGACGGCGACTTCGACGCGCTCGGCGCGGACCTGGAGCGGTCGGGTGCCGTCGCCGTACGGACGGGACGTGTGGGGGCGGCGGAGTGCAGGTTGCTGGGACTGGCCGACGCGGTGGACTTCGCACGGGAGTGGCTCGGCACGAACCGGAGGGTGGTGGGCCCATGACGGACGGGGCACGGGAGGCGCGGGTGGAGTCGCGGGTGGAGCTGACCCCCGCGGCCGCTGGACTGCTGCAGCGGCTGCGGGAGGTCCACGGGCCGCTGATGTTCCATCAGTCGGGCGGCTGCTGCGACGGCAGCGCCCCGATGTGCTACCCGGCGGGCGAGTTCCGTACGGGCGCGTCGGACGTGCTGCTGGAGTCGCTGGTGGTGGACGGGGTCGCGGAGCCGGTGCCGTTCTGGATGGCCCGCTCGCAGTACGAGCTGTGGAGCCATACGCGGCTCGTCGTGGACGTGGTGGCGGGGCGCGGCAGCGGGTTCTCACTGGAGGCTCCGGACGGCGTACGTTTCCTGCTCCGTTCCCGGCTGATCGGTTCGTAGCCGCGCCCGGCGGGCAACTCTTCCGCGACCTGTGTGAGTTGTCCCGACGCATGGGGGGACGCCATGGCCGTGAGCGGGGTGTGGCGGCGGGCGGGGGTGCTCGTCGCGCTGGTGGGGTGTGCGCTGTCGGCTGCGGGTCTCACCACGCCGCCGGCCGCCGGGGCGACGGGCGCGGCTGGACCGATGGATGCGACGGGCGCGTTCGACGGGCGGGCGGCCGGCATACGGACAGCCGCCCGGTGGGCGGTCGGCGAGCAGGCGGTCGCGTCCGGCGTCCGCTACCGGACCTTCGATGTTCCGTCACCGCGGGGCACGGCACGGGTGCATCTGCTCTCCGCCGACCTGAGGCACCCACGGGTGTCGGTGGAGCTGCTGTACCCGGGTGCGGTGGCGGCCCGGGCGCGGCTGTCGGCGCTGGCCGACGGGTCAGGTGCGGTCGCCGCGGTGAACGGCGACTTCTTTAACCTGACGGAAAGTCAGCATCCCGGGGTGCCCGCGACCGGCGCCCCCGTCGGCCCGGCGGTGGCCGACGGGCGGGCACTGAAGGCGGCGGTGCCGAGAGGGCAGCGGTTCGGCCCCGCGCTGCCGCCCGGCACGAACGCCCGCATGGTGCTGGGAGTCGGCAAGGACGGCCGGGCCCACCTCGGAGAGCTGGTGCTGGAAGGGGTGGTGCGGACGCCGGACGGGCCGCTGCGGCTGGGCGGGCTCAACCAGTACGCGCTGCCGGTCGGGTCGGTCGGGCTGTTCACCCGGGACTGGGGAGCGGTGTCGCGGGTGCGGTCGACGTGCGGCACGGATACGGACCGGGGCGCGCCGTGCAGTGCGGAGACGTACGAGGTGAGCATCCGTGGCGGCCGGGTCGCCGCGGTCGCGGACAAGCCGGGCGAGGGCCGGATCGCGCCGGGTACTCAGGTGCTGGTGGGGCGGGAGGCGGGCGCGCGGCGGCTGCGGGAGCTCACGGTCGGCGACCGGGTGCGCGTCCACTACCGGCTGGTGTCCGCCGGGCCGGAGTCGAGCGTGTTCTTCCGGTTCGCGGTGGGCGGGTTCCCGGTGCTGCGCGGCGGTGAGCCGCCGGCCGGGATGGACCCGGTGACGGCGGCGGTGCGCTCGGCGGCGGGTGTCGCGGAGGGCGGCCGGCGGCTGCTGCTCCTCGCCCTCGACGGCTCACCGGGGTTCCGGCGGGGGCTGACGGTCGTGGAGGTGGCGGAGTTGCTGCGGGACCTGGGCGCGTCGGACGGCGTGAACCTGGACGGGGGCGGGTCGTCGACGCTGGTGGCCCGGGTGGGCGGGGGCGCAGGGGTGCGGGTGCTGAACCATCCCAGCGGCGGCGCCGAGCGGCCGGTGCCCAACGGGATCGGCGTGTTCGTCCGCCGCTGACGACCCCGCGGTCCTACGGCTTGACCCGGCTGACGACGTCGGCGGTGGCGGACACCCCGTTGTAGATGGTGGGCGCGAGGCTGGTGCCCGCGAGGAAGAACCCGAGCAGCGCGCAGACCAGCGCGTGGGAGACCTTCAGGCCGCCGTTGCGCAGAAAGATCAACGCCAGGATCAGCAGAAGCACCACGACGGAGATGGATACGGCCATGTGTCACCCTCCTCGGCCCTGCACCGCACGGGTCGTGCGGCGTTCGGCGGCCAGTCTGGCCCAGCGGCGGCGCCGGACGGCCCTACGGCGTGTGGGCCGAACGGGTACGAATCGGCGGCGGGGCGTTACGTCCCGGACGCGGCCGCGCCGGCGCCTTCGGTGAGCGCGGCCCAGTGCACGGTGCAATCGCAGCGGCGTTCCAGCAGGACCCGGTCATGGCCGACCGCGAGCAGCCCGGCGCCGTGCTCGCGACGGTAGCCCTCGACGACGGCGACCAGTGCGGCCGTGGTGGACGCGTCGAGAATGGCGGTCGTCTCGTCGCACACCAGCCGGCGGGGGCGCAGCACCAGGGCGCTGGCGAGGCAGGCGCGTTGTAGCCGTCCGTCGCCGACCTCGCGGGGGCGGCGGGTGAGCAGGTCGTCGGTGAGGCCAGGTGCGGCGGGCGAGTTACGCGGTGCGTACGGGGATCTCGGTGTGGCGGCCGGTGGCACGCAGGGGTTCGCCGATCAGGTCGTGGAGGCACAGCCGGGCGTCGGCGGAGAGCCGGGGCTGCTGGAAGACGACACCGATGGCGGCGCGCGGGTCACGCGGGGCGCAGTGGCGCCGGCCGTGTACCGCGTGGCCGCGACGGTGACCCGGCCCGCGTCGGGACGGTGGAGCAGGGCGGCGACGCGGGCCCGGGTCGACTTGCCGCAGCCGCTCGGGCCGAGCAGGCCGCCGCGGCCCTGGCCAGCGCTGTGGCCAGGGCCGCGGCGGCTGTGCCGCGTGTGGGTCGAGCGGGATCGGGCGGTCATGCCGCCACTCCGCAGGGGCTCCTTACCGGCCGGGGGCGGGAAGGTCCACGAGCGCGGCGAGCGCGTCCTTGTGGTGGCCGGCCGAACCGAGCGCCAGCTGGTCGGCCTTGGCCCGCTTGAGGTACATGTGCGCCGGGTGCTCCCAGGTCATGCCGGTGCCGCCGTGCAGCTGGACGCACTCCTCGGCCGCGTGCACGGCGACCCGGGAGCAGTACGCCTGGGCGACGGCCACCGCGAGGGGCGCCTCCGGGCTGCCGGTGGCGAGCGCGTCGGCGGCGTTGCGGGCGGCGGCGCGGGCGCCGGTGACCTCCAGCCACAGCTGGGCCATACGGTGCTTGAGCGCCTGGAACGAGCCGAGCGGCCGGTTGAACTGGTGGCGGGTCCCGGTATGCCGCACCGCCTCCTCCAGGCACCACTCGGCGAGCCCGAGCTGTTCGGAGGCGAGCAGGCCCGCCCCGGCCAGGAGGCCGCGGCGTACCGCCCCGCGGGCGGCGTCCGCGTCCGCGAGGCGGGTGCCGGGCGCGTCGGGCGTCACGGCGGCGAGCGGGCGGGTCAGGTCGAGCGGGGTCTGCGGCTCCACGGTCGCGTCCGCCGCGTCGACCGCGTACAGCCCGTCCGGGCGCGGTACGAGGAGTACGTCGGCGAGTGCGGCGTCCGCGACGGCGGTGACCGTGCCGTCCGCCGGGGCGGGTGCGTCGGGGCCGGTGGGCAGCGGGACGGTGAGCACCGCGGCCCTACGGCCGGTGGCGAGGTCCGCGATCAGTTCGTCGGCGGCGTCGGCGGGGCCGAGGGCGAGCAGCGTCTCGGTGGCGATGACGGAGCTGGTGAGGTACGGGACCGGGGTCACCGCGCGGCCCAGCTCCTCCAGCACGACGGCGGCCTCGCGGTGGCTCGCGCCCTGACCGCCGAGCTTCTCGGGGACGAGGAGCCCGGCGGCGCCGATGTCCGCGGCGAGGGCGCGCCAGAGGCCGGCGTCGTGCAGGGCGGGCGTTTCGAGGCGGGCGGTGAGCTCCGCCGGGTCGGCCCGGTCCGTGAGCAGGGCACGTACGGCGGCCCGCAGGTCGGACTCGGCCTCGGAGTAGAGCAGGTCCGTCATCGCGCGAGGTCCTTCCAGGGAACGTCCTTGTCGTCGCGCGGCTCGGCGGGCAGTCCGAGGACGCGCTCGGCGACGATGTTCAGGAGTACTTCGGTCGTGCCGCCCTCGATGGAGTTGCCCTTCGAGCGCAGATAGCGGTATCCGGCGTCGCGCCCGGTGAAGTCGACGTGTTCGGGGCGGCGCATGGTCCAGTCGTCGTACAGCAGCCCCTCCTCGCCGAGCAGTTCCACCTCCAGGCCGCTGATCTCCTGGTTGAGGCGGGCGAAGGCGAGCTTCATGGCGCTGCCCTCGGGGCCGGGCCGGCCGACGGCGAGCTGCTGGCGCAGCCGTTCGCCGGTCAGCCGGGCCACCTCGGCGTCCACCCACAGGTCCAGGATGCGCTGGTGCAGTTCGTGGCTGCGCAGCTCGGGGCGAGTTCGCCAGGTGTCGGCGGCGCGCCCGATCATGCCGCCCTCGCGGGGGACGCGGCCGCCGCCGATGGCGACGCGCTCGTTCATGAGCGTGGTCCGGGCGACGCTCCAGCCGTCCCCGACAGCGCCGAGGCGGTGGCTGTCCGGGACGCGCACACCAGTCAGGAAGACCTCGTTGAACTCGGCCTCGCCGGTGATCTGGCGCAGCGGCCGGACCTCCACGCCCGGGTCGGTCATGTCGCACAGGAAGTAGGTGATGCCGCGGTGCTTGGGCGCATCGGGGTCGGTGCGGGCGATGAGGATCGCCCAGCGGGCCGTGTGGGCGCTGGACGTCCAGACCTTCTGCCCGTCCACCACCCAATGGTCGCCGTCCCGGACGGCGCGGGTGCCGAGGGCGGCGAGGTCGGAGCCGGCGCCGGGCTCGCTGAAGAGCTGGCACCAGACCTCCTCACCGGTCCACAGGGGGCGCAGGAAGCGGAGCTTCTGCTCCTCGGTGCCGTAAGCGAGGATCGTCGGCGCGGCCATGCCGAGGCCGATGCCGATGCGGCGCGGGTCGTTGTCGGGCGCCCCGGCCGCCGCGAGTTCGGCGTCCACGACGGCCTGGAGGGAACGGGGCGCGCCGAGGCCGCCGAGGCCCTCCGGGTGGTGCACCCAGGCCAGTCCGGCGTCGAAGCGGGCGCGGAGGAATTCGGTGCGTCCGGTGGTCGCGGGTGGATGGGCGGCGAGCAGGTCCCGGACCTTCTCGCGCAGGGCGGCGGCGGTCTCGGGCTCGGCGGTGTCGCTCATCGTGCGGCTCCTTTCTGGCCGGGGAGGACGACGAGGCGCCCGGTGGTGGTGCCGTCGGCGACACGCTGCACGGCCGCGGCCGCGCCGCCGAACGCGACGCGTTCGCTGACGAGCGGCTTGATCAGGCCCTTCGCCGCGTAGCCGGTGAGGGTGTCGTGGCAGTGCCGGACGGCGGCGGGGTCCTTCTGGTTGTACAGGCCCCAGTGCAGGCCGAGGATCGAGTAGTTCTTCACCAGGGCGTGGTTGAGGGCGGGCGCCGGGATGTCGCCGCTGGCGAAGCCGACCACGACGATGCGGCCCTCGAAGGCCACGCACTTGGCGGACGCGGCGTAGGCGGAGCCGCCGACCGGGTCGTAGATCACGTCGGCGCCGCGGCCGCCGGTGGCGTCCTTGACGGCTGCGACGACGTCGTCGGTGCGCCGGTCGACGACGTCGTCGCAGCCGAGCGCGCGGGCCGCGGCGGCCTTGTCGGGGCCGCCCACGACGCCGATGACGCGGGCGCCCGCCGCCTTGCCGAGTTGGACGGCGGCGCTGCCGACCCCGCCCGCGGCGGCGTGCACCAGCAGGGTCTCGCCCTCCTGGAGGCCGGCCCGCCGGTGCAGGCCGAACCAGCCGGTCTGGTAGCCGATGTGCAGGGCGGCGGCCTCCGCGTCGTCGAGCGCCTCGGGCGCGGGCAGCAGCGCGGCCTCGTCGGCGACGGCGTACTCGGCGAGGCCGCCGTACGGCAGGGCGGGCGTGGTGATCACCCGGCGGCCGTCCTCGGTCTCGCCGCAGATCTCGACCCCCGGGGTGAAGGGCAGCGGCGGGCGGACCTGGTACTGCCCGCGGCAGAGCAGCGCGTCGGGGAAGTTGATGTTCGCGGCCCGCACCTGGAGGAGCACCTGCCCGGGGCCCGGCGTTGGCCTGTCGGCCTCCTCGAGGAGCATCACCTCGCTCGGTTCGCCGTTCCGGTGCACGCGCCATGCCTGCATGGGGGCCTCCACAGAAGAGTCGGGGCAGTAGGGCAGTACCGCTGTGGTTTGCATACTAAGCGGTCGCTTGCTCTTCGGGGAACAGCTGCCCCGGACTTCTTCGGCGGGGTGGCCGCCGCCCCTGGCGGCCACCCGGCGGGTCAGCGGCCGAACACCTCGAAGGTGACGGCGGGCACACCGCCGAAGCGCTCGGCGGCGGCCTGCGCGTTCTCGGTGAGGAAGGTCCGGCAGTACTCCTCGGGGTCCTTGTCGGTCAGCGCCTCGATGTACGCGCGGTGCTCCAGGAGGGAGCGGACGGCCCGCTCCAGGCCAGGGGTCGCGTCGACCGCGTGGGTCGGTCCCGACGAGCCGGCGACGGCCACCCAGCGGACACCGTTCCAGGGTTCGAGGCCCTGCTCGGTGAGCTCGGGGAAGATCCAGCGGTTGCCCGCGTCGCCCGCGGCGTCGAGCGTCGCACGGCCCACGGCGACGTGGTCGGGGGTGTTCCAGGCGACACCGCCCCAGGTGTCACGGTGGTTGAGTGTGATCACCAGCTCGGGGCGGTGGCGGCGGATCGCGGCGGCGATGTCCCGGCGCAGGCCGAGCCCGTACTCGATGACGCCGTCCTTGTGGTCGAGGAACTCCACCTCGCTGACGCCGACGACCTCCGCGCTCGCCCGCTGCTCCCGCTCTCGCAGCGGCCCGCAGACGGCCGGGGCGAGGCCGTCGATGCCCGCCTCACCTCGTGTGGCGAGCACGTACACCACCTCGCGCCCGGCGTCGGTCCAGGCGGCGACCGCCGCGGAACAGCCGTACTCGAGATCGTCGGGGTGCGCGACGACGGCCAGGGCCCGCTGCCAGTCCTCGGGCATCGGCCGCAGCTGTGCGGGTACTTGACGGGGCGTCGACTCTGTCTCCTGATCGCTCATGGGCGCAGGATACGGTCCGGGGGCTGTCCCCCTGAGAAGCCGAGGCCCCCGCGGTGGCGCGGGAGACGCTGCGGAGTCCGCGGCATGCGCTGCCACCGCTGCCCGGGGGGGCGCTGCGGATGTACGAGGGTGACTGGGTGCCGTACCGGCAGGCGGTGGCTAGACCTCGCCGCGTGCCAGCGCCAGGAGGCGGTCCAGGACGCGCGTGCCGCTCGCCCGTACGCCGTCGTGCTCGTATTCGTCGGTGACCCAGGTGCGCAGGCCCCGGACGGTCCGGGCGGTGGCCAGGGAGTGGGCCGTGTCGACGTACATGTCGTCGTGGTAGACCGCCGCGGCGACGGGCACGGTGTTGGCGGCGAGCCGGGCCGGGTCATACAGGGCGGGCCAGTCGGCGCGGGCGGCGAGCAGCTCGGCGGTCTCGCGCAGCGGGCGCAGGGCCGGGTCGGTGTCGAAGTGCCAGGGGTGGACGGTCTCCCCGGTGAAGAGGAGCGGCGCGTCACAGGCGAGGGCCGTCGCCGGGTCGAACTCGGGGAACTCCTTGCGTACGCGCTCGGCGGCCCAGTCGGTCGGCCCCTCGCCCTGGGCGTAGATGGCCTCGTGGAGGAGTGCGTACAGGGGGCGGGACGCGAAGGACAGCTGGGACTGGACGGCCTCCTGGAACGCGTCGGACAGGGTGTGGCCCCCGGGGGTGCGGACGAAGGCGTTCTCCAGGAGGTAGTGGAGCTGGTGGCTGCCGTCGCCGCCGCCGAGGAGTATGCCGAGGGACTGGAACGCCTCGACGGTGAGCAGCTGACCGCCCGGCAGGACCGTGCGGTGCCCGGCGAGGTGGGCGGCGACACGGCGAGCCCGTTCGACGTCCAGCGGGTAGCGGGCGTAGTGGGCCTCGGCCTTGCGGCGGATGCGTGGGTAGGCGGCGCGGTAGACGTCGTCGGCGGTGGCGTCGAGGGACGGCAGTCCACCGGTGACGAGGACGGTGTCGAGGCCCTCGGGGGCGCTGGAGAGGTAGTGGGTGGCGCAGAAGCCGCCGAAGCTCTGGCCGAGGACGGTCCAGGGGGCGC
This sequence comes from Streptomyces sp. TRM49041, assembly GCF_008271805.1. Taxonomy (GTDB): domain Bacteria; phylum Actinomycetota; class Actinomycetes; order Streptomycetales; family Streptomycetaceae; genus Streptomyces. Next base: position 12,481 of record NZ_VSRY01000083.1, on the reverse strand, counting down.
CGCCGGTGAGGCGGCGGCGGATCAGTTCGCAGTCGCGCACGATCGAGTCGGCGCGGAAGTGGGCCAGATAGTCGGCCTGGGCGTCCGGGCCGCCGCGCAGCGGGAGCGTCTGGCGGTTGGCGGGCGTGGAGCGGCCGGTGCCGCGCTGGTCGAGCAGGAGGACGCGGTACTCCTGGACGGCGCGGGCCAGCCACGCCTGCTTGCCGGTGAAGCGGCGGGCCGCGCAGCCGGGCCCGCCCTCCAGGTACACCAGCCACGGCAGTCCGTCGCCGCCCGCCCGCCCGGCCGCGACGACCTCGCGTCCGTACAGCTCGATCTGTTCGCCGGAGGGTCGGGCGTGGTCGAGCGGGACGGTGAAGTGGTGGTCGGTGAGGACGACACCGGGCTGGCGGTAACTGGTCAATGCTCCTCCTGACGGACGCGTCGGACGCTGCCGGGCGCGGTCGGGCGGCGTCCGGCGGACGCGGCCCCCGCCCGCACAGTGGACCACAGCGGGCGGGGGCGGGTGACGTCCCGTCCGGGAGCCGTCCGCGTCGCCGTCGTCGGGACCGGGGCCGTCGCCCGGGGCTGCCGTCTGCCGGCGTCGGCCGCGCTCCCGGCCGAGCAGCCGCCGGAGGTGGTGGCGGCGGTCGACGGGGACGCCGGGCCCGCCGCCGCGTTCTGCCGGGAGGGCGGCGTGGCGTCCCGCACGCGCACACCGGCCTCGGCGGCGGCCCTGCGTCCGGCGGTTCGGCAGGGACACGGGCAGGTCCGCGGGCTCCGGACGGCCGCATCGGCGGTCCGGGCGGTACGCGGCGGCGGAGAGCGGCGGCCAGGGTCCCGGCGTGGCCCGGGGCCGCGCGGGTACCCGTCGGCTGCCGCGAGCACGCGCTCCGGCCGCCACACCGGCCATCTGGTGAGAAGGGCCCGCCATGACCAGTGCACAACGTAGGACGTCCACACCGCGCACCCCCGTGCAGCTCGCCGCACTGCTGGTGGGGGTGGTCTTCCTGCTCGTCGGTGTCCTGGGCTTCATCCCCGGGGTCACCACCGACTACGACACGATGTCGTTCGCCGGCCACGACTCGGACGCGAAGCTCCTGGCCCTGTTCCAGGTGTCGATCCTGCACAACATCGTGCATCTGCTGTTCGGTGTCGCGGGCGTCGTCTCCGCCCGCACGGCGGCCAACGCCCGCCCGTACCTCGTCGTCGGCGGCGTGATCTATCTGGCGCTCTCGCTGTACGGGGTGATCATCGACCTGGACGGCGCCGCCAACTTCGTCCCGGTCAACACCGCCGACAACTGGCTGCACTTCGTGCTGGGGATCGGGATGGTCGGCCTCGGCCTCGCCCTCCCCCGCCCGGCCGACGCCGACACCTGACCGGCGTCCCGGCGCCGGCCTACGCGCCGTCCGGTACGGGGACGCGCACCGTCTCCACCCAGCCGGGCGGCTCCGGCGCCGACGGACCGATCAGGGCGGCCACGATCCGGCACGCGGCGGGCTCGCGGTCGGGCCACGGCGTGAGCCCGTCGGTGAGCACCACCACGATGTCCGGCCGGTCCCGCCGCGCCATCGCCGCGTCGATGCCGACCCGCATGTCGGTGCCCCCGCCACCGCCCAGCACCACCTGATCGGCGGACGTCACCCGGGACACGGCGTGCACATCGGCGTCGCAGGCAAGCACGGTCACCCGGTTGCCGCGGACCCCGACCTCGCGCAGCACACCGGTGATCTCCGCCATGGCCGCGGCGAGTTCACCGTCGCCCATGGAGCCGGACGTGTCCACGACCACGGCGACGCGCGGCAGCGGGCGGCGCAGGCTGGGCAGGACGACACCGCGCAGTGCCGGGGTACGGCGGGACGGGCGCCGGTAGGTGTAGTCGACCGCGCCGCCGGCCCACGCGGCGGCCTCCCGTACCGCGCCGGCCAGCGCCTGCCGCCAGTCCACGGCCGGCTCCAGCACCTGCTCCGCCCAGCGCTGCCAGCCACCGGGCAGCGTGCCCCGGGCACGCTGGTGGGCGCGCATGGCCTCGGCTGTGGTCCGGCGCAGCGCCTGCGCCTCGGCCTGGCCGATCCGGGCGGGGCCGTCCGGACCGGTCAGCTCCCAGGGCGCGGGCAGCCCGTGGGCCCCGGACCCGCAGTCGGGCGCCCGTACCTCCGGCGGCAGCTCCGCCACGTACTCCTCGAACAGCCGGCCCTCGGGCAGGCCGAAGAGGCGGGGCTCCATGCGACCGGCCGGGAGGGGCAGGCCGTCGGCGAGGAGGTCGTCGTTGATCTCGCAGTCCTGCGCGACGTTGACGCGGTGCCGGTCACGCTGGTCGGCCGCCGGGAGCAGTTCCGCTCGGCCGTGGTGGTCGCGGAGCAGATGGGCGGCCTCGTGCACCCATACGGCGGCGAGCTCGGCGACCGGGGTCTCTTCGACGAACGCGGGTGAGACATAGCAGCGCCAGTGCCGGTCCACGCCCATCGTCGGCACGCCCCGGCTCTCGACGACCGTCAGGGCGTAGAGAGCCGACGCCAGATACGGCCGGTCGGTCGCCGCACGGTAGCGGGCGGCGAGCAGCTTCGTCCGGTCCAGCGCGGGCGGCGTGCCCGGACGGCCCGGTGGAGGCGCGGGCGCGGGCAGGGGTGACGGTGCCATGCGGGGGCTCAGCCCGCCAGGGCGCCGGACTGCTGGAGCAGGTCCAGGAACCCGTCGATGCCCGGGGGTACCGGCCAGTCGGTGTCGCGCATGGCGGCCAGGTCAGTGGCGGCCCGCGCGGCCACGTCCGGCACGCCCGCGTCGACGGCCTTCGCCAGGACCGCCCAGCCGGCCTCCCAGCGGGCCCGGGTCAGGTCGGTCTGGATCGCGGAGACCACGGCGATGAGGAACGCCAGCTGCCGGTCGCCGCGCTCGGGCAGGGTGAAGGCGTCCGGGTCGGCGAGGACCCGGTCGGGGTCGGGCAGGTCGAGGTGCTCCAGGTAGGAGAGCAGCTCGATGCCCGCGCCCTCGCCGACGGCGCCCGTGAGCGCGGCGGCGACGGCCTCCCGGCCGGCCCCGGTCGCGTACCCGGCGGCGAGCAGCCGCAGCGCCATCTCCCAGGTGCGCGGCGACGGCCACGCCTGCCCGCGGGCCTCCGCGTCGGCCGGGATGTGGTGGACGAGCCCCGGCCGGGCGGTGAGGAACCCGGAGACCGCCCCGCGGGCCCGGGCGACCGCGCCGGTGGACTTCGCCGGGTCGACGGCCGGGACGGCGAACCGCGGCCACGTGCCGGCCATGCCGCGGGCGACCGTACGGGGGTCGTGCGTCCAGTGGAGGTGCACGAACCGGTTGGCGAGGGGCGGGCTCAGATGCCAGCCGTCGGCGGCGCTGGACGGCGGGTTCGCCGCGGCGACGATCCGCACGGCGTCGGGCAGGGCGAGGCTGCCGACCCGGCGTTCGAGGACCACACGGAGCAGCGCGGCCTGGACGGCGGGCGGCGCGGACGACAGTTCGTCGAAGAAGAGCAGGCCGTGCCCGGTGCGGGCGAGGCGGACCGCCCAGTCCGGCGGAGCCATCGGTACGCCCGTGGTGGCCGGGTCGTCGCCCACGATCGGCAGACCGGCGAAGTCGGACGGCTCGTGAACGCTGGCGATGACCGTCTCCAGCGGCAGGCCGAGGCCGGCGGCGAGCTGTTCGAGCCCGGCGGACTTGCCGATGCCCGGCTCGCCCCAGAGGAGAACCGGCTGGTTGGCGGTGACGGCGAGGGCGAGCGCCTCCAGTCGGGGGTTGGCGGACGGCTCGGTGCGCGTGGTGCGCAGCCTGCGGTTGAGCTCGTCGGCGGCGGCCAGCGGGCCGGGCAGGTCCGTGGCGGTGCCGCCGACGGTCGCGGTGGCGGTGGTCACGCGTCGTCGTCCTCTTCGGGCTTGTCGGGCTCGTCGTACTCGTCGTACTCGTCTTCTTCGGGCTCGTCGTCCTCGTCGTCGCGGTAGGCGCTCCAGTCGTCCCACCAGTCGGCGCCGATGCCCGGGTGCTCCTCCTGGACCCGTTCGCGGAGGAAGGCCAGATCCTTCCGCCGGTAGATCCGGATGATGTGGGCCAGGGACCGTTCCATCGAGTCGGTCACGTCGATCCGCGCCCCGGCGGCGAGCAGCGCCTCCACGAGGGCGGTCGTCCCGCGGTCGGCGACGGCCGTGAACAGCGGGGTGCGGTCGAGGTAGTCGGTGGCCTCCAGGCCGACGCCCGCGGCCAGCAGCCGGGGCAGCAGCTCATCGTGGTCCAGGAGGTTCAGGGCGTGCAGCAGGGTCCGCCCGTCGCTGTCCCGGACGTGCGGGTCGACGCCCGCGTCCAGAAGGGCGAGTACGCCCGGTGTGTCGCCGTGCTGGGCGCGCAGGAAGAGATCCCGGCGCTGGGCGCGCATCGCCTTCGGCAGCCGGCCGGAGGCGGACGTCCACGCCTCGTGGGTGGCGAAGCACCCGGCCACGGCGCCGCCGAAGGCACGCAGCGCGCGCTCGCGGCGCCGCTCCTCCTCGCTGTGCGGCATCCGGAGGCCACCGTCGCGGAAGACGACCTGGTGCCACTCGCCGCGGCAGCGCACCCGGACAGGCTCGGGCGTGTCCGGTCCGGGCGGCGGTCCCGCCGGGCCGTCGGTGATGTCGAGGGCGGGGAACAACGCCCCCGCCACCAGCGGGTGCAGCTGTGCGGGCGCCACCACCCCGCCCCGTACGAGGTCGATGTCGGGGAGGTGGCGCGACAGGGCCTCGGGAATGTGTGGGACGCCCCTGGAGTCGCGGGCGCGGGCCACCGTCATGCGGACGGTGTCGGTGGGGCCGGACTCGGCGAGTTCCAGGAGGAAGGTGGTGCCCCAGTCGTTCGCGAACTGGAAGCGGCCGTGGCCGTGCCGGTCCGCGAGGAGCCGGAGTTCGGGAGCCAGCCGGGTGAGGTTGACGGTACGGGCGCGCGCACGCAGCAACTGCTCCGGCCGGGTGCCGTACCAGCCGTGCGAGGTGGCGGGCGGCGTGGGGTCGAAGTCGATGCCTACGGCGGCGAGGGCGGCGTCCACCTCGCCGTTCTCGGTCCGCAGGGCGACCCACTCGGTGTGTCCCGCCGGGTCGGCGGGGCCCGGGTCGCGGGTGGGGAGTTCGTCCGGGCGCAGGGGAGTGCCGTCGGGGTGGCAGAACGGGGCGCGGTCGGGGCCGCCGCCGCACCGCTCGCGGAGTCCGGCCGTGTGCCGGGCGTCCCACAGGTGGCGGGCGGTGGACCAGTCACTGGTGCGGGAGGGGGTCACATGTGTTCCGGCGGCCCCGAAACGCAGGGTGAGGCGCTGCGGACCGCGCACCATGGGCGGGGTCGTGACGTACAGGCAGAGGCCTGTCGAACGGCCGCCGGGAGGGCTGTGGTGGGCGAGGACGACCGTCAGGTCGGTGGCCAGGGTCGTCCAGCCGCCCATCACGCGCGGCAGGTGCCAGCGCAGCAGGTCGGGCGCGAGGTGGCGCAGGTCGTCGAGGAGGGCGGCGGCGGTCTCGGCGCCGTGGCGGGCGGCGACGCGGCGCAGGTCGAAGGCGACGTCCACCCGGGCGGCCGCGCAGGCGCCGGCCCAGTCTCCGGTGAGGCGGTGTGCGGTGGCCCGCTCGATCATCCACCGGGGCACGGCGTAGCGGCGGACGCGTCGCCAGGCGGCTGCCTCGTCGGGTGGGAGGGGGCTCACCGGTAGACACTTCCTATCGCGTGCAGATCGGGGTGCGCGGGCCGGGTGGCGGGGCGCAGGCGCTGCTGGAAGGAGCGCTTCACCCTGCGGGGCAGGCCCGGGCCCAGGCCCACGTACTCCAGGGCCGAGCCGTCGGGGACGGCGGCGAGGAGCGTCTTCGCGCCGCGTCCGGTGAGCCCGGTGTGGCGCAGTTCCAGGCGGCGCAGGGGGCTGCCCGGGAGGGCGGCGGCGAGGGCGGCGGCGCCGTCGTCACCGGTGGCGTTGGCGGGCGCGCCGAGGCTGCGTTCGGACATCGGGCGGCCCAGGTCGAGGGCCTCGATGCCGTCGAGTGCGTCGGCGAGGGCGCGGGCTCCGGCGGGGCCGATACCGTTGCCGCCGAGGCCGAGCCGGACCGGGCGGGCCGGGTCGGCGGCGGCCTCGGCGAGGAGGGCCGCGCCTGCGTCGCCGAGGTGGTTGGCCGGCAGATACAGCTCGCGGACGCCCGCGTCGCGGAGTAGTGCGGCCAGGAGCGGCGCGGTGTCGGCGGTGAGGCCGTTGCCGCCGAGGAAGAGCCGCTCCACGGGGCGGTCGCGCTCGGTGAGCGCGGCCAGGAGGGCGCGCAGACCGGCCGCGGTGAGGCCGGTGTTGACGAGGTCGAGGGTGCGCAGCGCGGTGTTGCGGCGCAGGGTCGCGGCGAGGGCGCGTACCCCGTCGTCGCCGATGGGGTTCCGCTTGAGCCACAGCGCGCGGACGGTGTCGTCGGAGGCGAGCCGGGCGGCGAGGGCGGTGACGCCGTCGGGGCCGATGCGGTTGCAGCCGAGGTAGAGGGTGTGCAGGCCATGGCCGTCGGTCAGGGTGTCGGCGACGGTGCGGGCGCCGTCGTCGCCGATGGCGTTGGTGCCGAGCAGGATGTGCGTGGCGTGCGGGGAGGCCGCGGCGACGGGCAGGATGCGGGCGGCGCCCACCGGGCCGAGGCCCTGCTTGCACAGGTCGACGCGGCCGTCGGCGCGCAGGGTGCCGAGCGGGAACGTCTCGTCGGCGTCGACCGGGCCGCCGGAGGCCAGCCGCGCGAGCAGCGGGTCGAGCGCGGCCGGGTCGGCGAGGGGCATGTCGGGATGCTCGATCGCCGGGCAGCGCGTGGGTACCGCCTGCACGGGCGGAGCCGGGAGCCTGGGGGCTGGGGTGTGCTGCGTCATCACCACTCCACCGGTTTCCTTCGCCGGTGCCCGGCGCTCGACTTCTCCACGATGAATAAGGTGGCAAGACCGGTCGGATTCGAACCGACGTCCTCCAGCTTGATGCGTGGGCGCGACGACCTCTGCGCTACAGCCTTGCCGGGAGTGATCATAGCGGGCGAACGCCCGGCGGTCGATCACCAGTTCGCACGTCTGGTGGCCGCGCGCCCGGCGGCCCGGTCAGATCGCCGCGGGCGACTGCTGCCGTACGGCGATGGCGTTGACCCGCGGGGCGAACGGACAGCACCATGACACCGACGGGAGCGGCCTCCTGGAGGCACCGGCCGCGGACGATCCGTACGGTCTCGCTGTGCGGGACGGCGTCCGCCGCCCGGCTGATCCCGCCGAAGTCGAAGTCGAAGTCGAAGTCGACGGTGGCCGGGGCGACGGCGTGCCGGCACTTGCTCCCGACGACCTGTGCCTGGCCCGCTGAGGACGGTCCCACCTCGAAGACAGTCGTGCGGGCTTCGGCCGGGCCCGCGGCGAACTACCGTGGAGGCATGCGCGGGGAAGCGACGGTGACCCTGGCACTCTGCGGCGATGTGATGCTCGGGCGCGGAGTCGACCAGATCCTGCCCCACCCCGGTGACCCGACCCTGTGGGAGGAGTACGTCCGCGACGCCCGCACCTATGTGGCGCTCGCCGAGGGCATGAACGGCCGTGTCCCGCGTCCGGCCGTCCCCTCCTGGCCCTGGGGTGTGGCGCTGCCACTGCTCGACGAGGTGGCGCCCGATGTGCGCGTGGTGAACCTGGAGACGAGCGTGACCCGCAGCGACGACGTCGCCGTGGGCAAGGCCGTGCACTACCGGATGGCCCCGGAGAACCTGGCGTGTCTGGCGGCCGCCCGCCCCGACGTGTGTGTCCTGGCCAACAACCATGTCCTGGACTTCGGCCGCCGGGGCCTCCTGGAGACGCTGGACGCGCTGGCCGGCGCGGGCCTGCGAACGGTGGGCGCGGGCCGGGACCTGGCGGAGGCGCGGCGCCCCGCCGTCGTACCCGTACGGGACGGGGCGGCGGACGGGCGGCGGGTGCTGGTGTTCGCGTTCGGGATGCCGTCCAGCGGTGTCCCCGAGGAGTGGGCGGCCACGCCCGGCGCCCCCGGCGTCGACGTCGTCCCCCGGGCGACCGAGGCCGCCGCCGAATCCGTCGCACGGCGCGTCCGGGAGACGCGGCGGCCGGGCGATGTCGCGGTCGTCTCCGTGCACTGGGGTTCCAACTGGGGGTACGGCGTACCCCGTGACCAGGTGCGGTTCGCGCACGCGCTGATCGACGGCGGCGTGGACCTGGTGCACGGCCACTCGTCGCACCACCCCCGCCCGCTGGAGTCGTACCGGGGGAAGCTGATCCTCTACGGCTGCGGCGACTTCGTCGACGACTATGAGGGGATCACCGGCTACGAGGAGTACCGGGACGACCTCCGGCTGCTGTACTTCGCGACGGTGCGGCCCGGCACGGGCGTCCTGGCGGACCTGCGGATGGCCCCCGTACGGGCGCGGCGGCTGCGGCTGGAGCACGCGTCGGACGAGGAGCGCGACTGGCTCCGGGCGACGCTCGACCGCGTGAGCCGCGGCTTCGGCGTGCGCGTCCTGCCGGACCCGCCGGAGCGGGGCGGGATGCTGCGCGCGGTGCCGTCCCCGACCGCCGTCTGAACACCTGAACGCCCGCCCGGACGGGTGGAGGGGCCGCTTCAGGACAATCCTGGGCCCGCACCGCCCGAAGGGCTGGACGACCTCGGCCGGGGCGCGCCGAGCCGGCCCTTCAGGGCACGGCCCGCGCGGGCGGACACCCTGGCGTACGCGACACCGGCCGCGAGGGAGGCGAGCAGCGCGAGCCACCCGGAGATCTGGTCGATCCTCGGGAAGACCTGCCAGTGCGTCAGGTAGATGTACAGCGAGCTGCCCGCAAGCGCCCCGGCCAGCCGGTTGAGGAGCGGGGTGCTGGGCAGGGTGGGCACCCACACCAGCAGGGCGAAGCCCGCCACGATGAACAGCTCGCGGGCGGGCTCGTCCGGGAAGAGCCCGGGCACGGTGACGACGGCGGCGGCGGTGACCAGCAGCTGCTGCCGTACGCCGGTGGCCTTGGCGGCGGCCCAGCCGAGGGCGAACAGCCACGGTATGACGACCGCCGACGGCAGATGGGTGTACTCCCGCAGGCCCAACAGGTCGTAGCGGGTGACGAGCCAGAGCGCCGTGAGAGCCATGGGCAGCCCGAACGGGAAGCGGCGCTCCAGCCGGTCGACGGCGGGCACGGCCAGCAGGGCGATGACGGTGAGCAGGACGAAGACGAGGGACTCGACGAACCAGAACGCCGCCAGATGGCCCTCTCGCGGCGGCAGGAACGACTCGAACAGGAAGACCGTCGCGAGCCGGTAGTCGTCGGTGGCGAGATAGGCGAGGGCGATCCAGACGACGCTCGGGACGACGACGCGCGCGACGCTGCGTCGCAGGTGGTGGACGCGCGCGCGGCGTCCGGCCGACGTCAGGTGGAAGCGGGCGAGATTGAACCCGGCGACGGCGAGCAGCAGATGGGCGCCGCCCTTGATGTGGAACACGGGAATGTGCGAGCCGACGATCACGAAGATCGCCAGGGCGCGCAGGGCGATGCCCGTCTCGATCCGGCGGGGCGCGGGGCGGCCGGGCGCCCGGCCGGGTGCCGGGGGGAGGCGGAGGCCGAAGGGGCGGCGGCGGGGGGCCGTGGGGCACGGCGCTTCCGTGGGCGCTCCCTGCTCCGCGGCCCGCCGGTGCAGCTCGCCGATCGTCAGGGTGTGCCAGCCGGCGGGGAGATGGCCGAGTGCCTCCTCCAGATTGAGGGACATCTCGACGTACGAGAGGGAGTCGCCGCCCAGGCCGGTGAAGGTGCTGTCCTCGGTGACGTCCTGCCGGCCGAGTATCCCGGCGTACAGCCGGCACAGCTCGGGCACTCCGGCGCCGCCCCGCGCGGCGGTCTCCGCGGTGCGTGGGACGGCCATGGCCCGGACGGCCGGGTAGTCGGGCTTTCCGCTGGCCAGCCGGGGCAGCTCGGCGAGGACGTGGACCTGGACGGCGTGCGGCGGCAGCCCCGAGGCGGCGGTGACCACCTCGCGTACGGCGCCGGGGTCCGGGTCCGGGGAGCCGGTCACGGCGACGACCAGGGTGTCGTCGGTGCCCGCGGCGACGGCGGCGATGCCGTGACCGGCGAGCGCCGACTCGACGCGCTGCGGGTCGATGCGGAGTCCGAGCAGCTTCACGAACCGGCTCACGCGGCCGACGACCTCGTACAGCGGCTCTCCCCCGGAGGTGTCGCGGGTGACCCGGCCGATGTCGCCGGTGCGCAGTTCGTCGACGGTGCGTCCCAGGGCGAGGTCGGCGGGGGTCTCGGCGTAGCCGAGCATGACGTTCGGGCCTGTGTAGACGAGCTCGCCGGTGTCGGGCTCGGGCCAGTCGGGGTGCGGCCGGAGCGTGAAGGAGCCGCCGGGCACGGGGACGCCTATGGCCTGAGGGTGCGTCCGCGCAAGGTCGGGCGGGAGGTACGCCATGCGGGCGGTGGCCTCGGTCTGGCCGTACATGACGTACAGGTCCCAGCCGCGGCCGCGGCCGAGCTCGGCGTAGCGGGTGACCCGCTCGGGGGCCAGCCGGCCGCCGGCCTGGGTGACGTACCGCAGGTGGGGCAGGTCCATGGTGGCGAAGCCGGTGCGGTCGAGCAGGTCGAAGGTGTACGGGACTCCGGCGAAGGAGGTGGCGCGGGTGGCGCGGAACAGGTCCCAGAAGCAGGCGTCGGCGACGGACAGATCGGTGAGGACGATCCCGGCGCCGCTGAGCAGGTGGCTGTTGACGACCGAGAGCCCGTAGCAGTAGTGCGGGGGCAGGGTGGTGGCGGCGCGGTCGTCGGGGCGGATGTCCAGGTAGCGCGCGATGGCCTCGGCGTTGGCCTGGAGGTTGGCGCCGGAGAGCCGGACCAGCTTGGGCGAACCGGTGGAGCCGGAGGTGCTGAGGAGCAGGGCGAGGTCCGGGTGGAGGGTGTGCGCGGTGGTGGCGCGCCGCTCGTCGAGCGTCCAGCCGCCGTCGGCGCCGGGGCGGGCGACGACGTCCGGGTCGTAGGCGGCGGTGAGGGCGCGAAGGGCCTCGGGGTGGTCGCCGGGCACGAGCAGCACGGGGTGTCCGGCGGCGAGGGCGGCGAGGTAGACGACGAGGGCGTCGGTGGTGTTGGCGCCCGCGAGCAGAACGAGGCGCCGGTGCGGGCCGAGGCGCTCGGCGGTACGCGCCACCCGCTCGGCGAGTTCGCGGTAGGTCAGCCGCCCGTCGCGGGTGAGCAGGGCGGTGCGCTCGCCGAACGCGGAGAGCCGATGGACGAAGGGGACGGCGGCTCGGACGTCCGAGAGCAGGTCGAGGGGAGGCACGAGCGAATCTTAGGCAAGCCTTACCTGGCTGAAAAGGCACGGAAAAGTCACGGAACGGCTACAGGGAAGCACAGGGCCGATCGTGCACCCCTTCCGTTATCGCCTTGATGTTGACGGTGAGGTTAGGTTTACCTTATTCATTAGACGTTCACAGGTCACCGATCATTTTGCGTCAGGAAGGCTCTCATGCGCCGCCGTCCCTTGGCTCGCCTCGCCGCCGTCGCCGCGGCCGGTCTGCTCCTTCCGCTCCTCGGAGCGTGCAGCAGCGACCCCGCCGGGCTCGTCATCTACTCCGGCCGGAACGAGAACCTCGTCAAGCCGCTCATCGAGAAGCTGGAGAAGCACCTCGGCACGACCGTCGAGGTGCGCTACGGGGGCAGCGCCGAGCTGTCCGCGCAGATCCTCGAGGAGGGCGACAAGACCAAGGCCGGCCTGTTCCTGTCACAGGACGCCGGCGCGCTCGGCGCCCTGTCGAAGGAGGGCCGCCTGAACGCCCTGCCGCAGACGTCCCTGGAGAAGGTCACGCCCGCCCACCGCGGCGCCGCCGGCGACTGGGTCGGCGTCAGCGGCCGGGTCCGCGTCCTCGCGTACCACCCGGGCCAGGTGCCCACTCCGCCGGACAGCGTCCACGAGCTGGTGAAGCCGGAGTGGAAGGGCAAGGTGGGCTACGCCCCCGCCAACGCCTCCTTCCAGGCGTTCGTCACCGGCATGCGCGTGCTGGAGGGCGACGACGCGACCCGCACCTGGCTCAAGGGCCTGAAGGCCAACAGCCCCAAGGCGTACGACAAGAACACCGACGTGCTGAACGCCGCCGACTCCGGCGAGGTCTCCGTCGGCCTGATCAACCACTACTACTGGTACGAGAAGGCCGCCGAGGAGGGGGCGGACAAGCTCACCGCGAAGGTCCACTTCCTGCCGAACGGCGACCCGGGCGGCCTGGTGAACGTCGCGGGTGTCGGCCTCGTCAAGGGCGCGGACGACAAGCAGAGCGCGTACGCGCAGAAGGCCGTCGACTTCTTCCTGTCGGCCGACGCGCAGAAGTACTTCGCCGACGAGACCAAGGAGTACCCGCTCGCCGCGGGCGTCCCCGCCGCCGAGGGGCTGCCGTCGCTGGACTCGCTGCAGGCACCCGAGATCGACCTGGGCAAGCTGGAGTCGCTCAAGGAGACACTGGCCATGCTCCAGGACGTCGGACTGGTCTGACCCGTGACCACATCGGACTCCCCCGTCCGTACGCTCGGCGGC
>NZ_VSRY01000082.1 GCF_008271805.1 Streptomyces sp. TRM49041 | reverse complement strand
GCCGCTCGCGCCGGGCGCGGGCTCCCCGCCGGGCCCCGAGCCGGGCGCGCCGCTCTTCGCGGGCGACGCGGAGGGTGCGGCGGACGAGGACGGCTCCTGGGACGGCTCGGCGCTCTCGCCGGCGCCGTCGTGGGGCGTGTCGTCGTGGTCCCGGCCGCTGCGCGGCTCGTGGTGACCGCCGCCCGGAACGCGCAGGCCCGTGCCCGCCTCGGCCGCCGCCGCCCCGGAGGGGTCCACCGACTCGGTGGGCAGGGGCCGCGCGGCGTCGTCGGAGACGCTCATGCAGCCGCTGACGGAGCCTGCGGACGCCACCACCGCCACCGCGGTGACGGCCCATCGGACGGGGGCGGGCAAATGGCGCACAGGGGCACCTCCAAGGCGGGGACAGGGTTTCCCTGCCCAACTCCCCTCGCCCCGTGGGGGACACGCCCGGACAGCGGGCGCGTCAGCCGTACCCCAGTTCGTGCAGGCGGGAGCGGATGACGACCGGGCGGCACCGGCTTGCCGCGAGATGTCGGATGGACTCCCGGCGGCGCCAGAAGGGCCCGCAGGCGGAGAACATCACCCTCGACCGACCTCAGCAGCGCCAGATGAGCACAGAAGGGGCTCCCCCGGGCACTGTGGTTTTCCTGTGGACGAGCCCCGTACCGGCACGTATGTTCCTCGGGCGGCCGGGCGGCCGTGCGGTGCGCCTTGGGGGCGGTCATGGACCTGCGCGTCACGGCGCAGGGGCCAGATCGGCCGACGCGCTCTTACACGCCGTCCCGACAGCGACGAAGCCTCCGGGACCCGACGGGGCTTCCAAGGCGTCAGAGCATGAGCAGTAGCCGCGTGTGCGGTATGAGCTTCCGGTTCACGCTGGTGCTCTGTACGAAGATCGTGAAGTCGTCGTTGTGGTCCGGCTTGACGCGAACCTCCACGTCCGGCAGGCCGAGCAGGGCTCGGGCCTCGGGCCCCGCGTACACCCGGTCCGTCTTCTTCTCCAGCACCGCAATCTGCTTCTGCGCCTGGATCTTCTCCGACTTACTCAGCTGATAGAACGCACAACCGGTACGGTACGTGTGCCCGCTTTCGATGACCCAGTCCCGGATCGCCGCGTCACGAGCCACTGGAATCAGCTGGTACTCCGACGGATTCACCGGGGTGAGACCGGCCGCCTCGATGGTGTCCTTGTTGACCGCCTCCGCACCCGTGGAGAACACCGCCCGCGATCCCCGGATGCCCTGGGCGCGGCCCACCATGAATTTCTCGGTGGCCTGCTGGATGACCTGCCCGGCCTCCTCCAGACCCTTTGTGCTCGTTGCGTCCCAGATGGCGATGTTTTCCTTCGGGAAACCGCACTGCATGGCCTCGCGCTTGCCCATCTGGTCCGGCACAAGGACGGCCAGAGTCCAGTTGTCCTCCTGCGTCTCGATCATCTCGGCCACGGCCTTCACCAGTTCACGTGAGTTCCTGGTAGGGGCGTCCGGACAGCGATGACTTGCGTTCTCCTGCCCGTCGGTCAGTACGAAAGTCAGGAAGCTGTGGTCGCCGTACAGTTGGGCTGTCTGCGCCAGCTCTCGCTGTGACTTCAGTGCGGCCGCCAGCAGAGCCGTCATTCCACCGACCCGGTACAGCTGCTTCAGCGACGGCATCCGCAGCACGTCCTTGTCGTAGATGACGCACTCCACCTTGTCTGCGAAGACGTACACCGTGACGCGGGTTTCCTGATCCAGGTCCCTCGATCGGCGGGCAAGATATGCAATCTGCTGGTCGGCGACTTCGACGACCTTGCGGCTCAGGTGCGACATGGACGAACTGGCATCCAACACAAGAGCAACGTGATTGATGTAGTTCTGGTTTCCGGACATGACGGCTCCCCCTCTTTCCGACTCGATGCTCCTACCGTCTCACCCACCACTGACAATCGATCTTGGCCTCCAGGCCGGATGAAGAGCCCACCACCGGGTACGGGCGGCTGTTACCTCCGCGTGGCCGCTCTGCCGGTGCCCGCAGTGCGGCGAGCGCGCGGAGTACCCACCAAGCGGCCCGTCCGGCGACGGCAGGCAACACAGCCGGGCGGGGCTTTTCCGTACCTGCTCCCGTCGAGAGTGACAGCGGTCACGGACAATGGCCGTGTGCTGGAGATGACGCGTGAGGCGTTCGAAGAACTGGTGAGTGAGGCCCTGGACAAGATCCCGCCGGAGCTTGCGCGGGTCATGGACAACGTGGCCGTGTTCGTGGAGGACGAACCGGACCCGTCCGACCCTGAGCTACTGGGACTCTACGAGGGCACACCGCTCACGGAGCGCGGGGAGTGGTACGCGGGTGTGCTGCCGGACCGCATCTCGATCTACATGGGCCCGACGCTCCGCTACTGCGAGACGGCGGAGGACGTGGTGCACGAGGTCGCCGTGACAGTGGTCCATGAGATCGCCCACCACTTCGGCATCGACGACGAACGGCTTCACGAGCTGGGCTGGGGGTAAGCCCGCCCCTGCGACTACTCCGCGCGAGTGGTGTCCGTCGGCATATCGTGCTCCGGGGGGATCCGGTCGAGCGCCTCCGCCACCGGTTCCTCGAACTCCTCGCGCGTCATCCCCGCACCCGGCCACTGTCGTGGATGCCGGGCGCGTACGGGCATAGCCCCGCATCCCGGCGGGCATACGGACCCAATGGCCCGAGCCGTCGTCCGTGGCACGTACGCCCGCGGCGCCCAAGCCCTGCGCCGCGGCCTCAGCCGAATCCTCAGCCCCCGCCACCGCCCCCACCGCCCCCACCGCCCCCGACTGCCCCACCAGGCAGAACTCGGAGCCCACGCCCCGCGCTCCCTCGCGCGCGCCGTGGGTCTGGTCGCCGTGGTCCTGGCCGGGGCGTGGCTCGGCCTGCTGGTCGTCGGCAACGTCCGTACACCCGTGGGTCCGATGGACACGAACATGACGCTGCGCCCGTCCCTCACCGGCGGCACGAAGATCAACGTCTCGCCGCTGGGCGCCCTCGAACTCGACTCCCACACCGCGCCCATCCGCCTCGACGTGAACGTCGACCAGCTCGACCCGGTCCGCTCCCAGGCCCTGGTCGAGCACCCGGAGCTGTTCTCGGGGCTGCAGGAGGAGATCGTCCGGGACGTGGCGGACGGAACCCGCGAACTGGCCGTCCGCTCCTGCGTCGCCGTCGTCTCCGGCGCCACCGCCCTCGGCCTCGTCGTCTACCGCCGCCCGCGCCGCGCCCTGGCGGCGGGCGGCCTGGCGCTGGGGCTGCTGGCCGTTTCCGGGGGGTCGGCGTACGCGACCTGGAACCCGAAGGCGGTCCTGGAGCCGCGCTTCTCCGGCCTCCTGATCAGCGCGCCTTCGGTCGTCGGCGACGCCCGCTCGATCGTCACGGAGTTCGACGTGTACCAGAAGGAGCTGGCCCGGCTCGTCACCAACGTCACCAAGCTGTACGAGGCCACGTCGACGCTCCCGGCGTACCAGCCGGACCCGGCCACGATCCGCGTCCTGCACGTCTCCGACATCCATCTGAACCCGGCGTCCTGGCACATCGTCGGCTCGCTCGTGGAGCAGTACGGGATCGACCTGATCATCGACTCGGGCGACACCATGGACCACGGCAGCGCCGCGGAGAACGTCTTCCTGAACCCGATCAGCAACCTGGGCGCCCCGTACGTCTGGGTGCGCGGCAACCACGACTCGGCGGCCACACAGAAGTACCTGGAGGGTCTGGAGAACGTGCACGTGCTGGACGGAGGCAGGCCCGTGACCGTCGCGGGCGTACGGGTGGCGGGCATCGGCGACCCGCAGTTCACTCCGGACCGCTCGGTGGTGGCGGCGGGCGACGGGGCGGAGCGGGCGGCGGGCAGGGCCCTGGCCTACGCGCTGCGCACGCAGGCACGGGCGGGCACCCCGGTGGACATCGCCGTCGCCCACAACCCGGTCGCGGCGCACGAGACGGACGGCGCGGTCCCGCTGGTCCTGGCCGGCCACGTCCACCGCCGCGTGAACGAGATCCTGCCGAAAGGCACCCGCCTGAAGATCGAGGGCTCGACGGGCGGCGGTGGCCTGCGCGCGGTCGAGAAGGAGGAACCGGAGAGGGTCCACGCGTCGGTCCTCTACCTGGACCGCGACACACGGCGCCTCCAGGCGTGGGACGAGATCACACTGGGCGGCCTGGGGCTGACCACGGCGGAGGTCGCACGCCGGATCCCGGAAGAGATTATTCCGGGCATGGAACCCACCCCGAGCCCCCGCCCGCCGTCGCTCTCGCCACCCCCCACGTAAACCGTTTTGGCGAACCGCCCCCGCATCCCATATGCTTCACACGTCCCCGACGCGCTGACGAGGCGCCCAGGCGGGCCCTTAGCCCTCATCGTCTAGTGGCCCAGGACGCCGCCCTTTCAAGGCGGTAGCACGGGTTCGAATCCCGTTGGGGGCACGCATCACCTTGTGCGAGACTGGTGCTCGCACGAAGCTTGGTCCTGTGGAGCAGTTTGGAGTGCTCGCCACCCTGTCAAGGTGGAGGCCGCGGGTTCAAATCCCGTCAGGACCGCTGTGGCTCGAAAGAGCCGCGTGGCTGGGTAGCTCAGTTGGTACGAGCGTCCGCCTGAAAAGCGGAAGGTCGCCGGTTCGACCCCGGCCCCAGCCACAGCCCGAAGGGGCCCTGTCATCACGACGGGGCCCCTTCGTCGTACTCGGACGCACCGACACCCGAAGAGCCCTGCCCCTGGGACCAAAGTCCCGTGGGGCAGGGCTCTTCGGGTTCTGCGGGGCCGGTGGGCTCACGCGCGGTCGCGGTGGCGCCAGCCCCGGACGCCCAGGGTGACCGCCGCGAGCGCGACGACGGCCAGGAGGAGGAGCCAGTCCGGGATCGCGCGGCCCAGGGCGGCCGCCCGCTGTTCGGCCGCGAACGTGGCGTCCACCGACAGGAGGCCCGGCAGAGCGGTTGTGCCGTCGAAGGCCAGGAACAGGGTGCCCAGCAGGATGAAGAATGCGCCCGACAGGAGGGACGTGGTGTGCAGGTGCAGGCGCCCGAGGCGTACGGGGCGGCCGCGCAGCCAGCCGCGGCGGCCCAGGTCGTACCGGTCCCACAGCAGGGCCAGCAGGAACAGCGGCACCGCCATGCCGAGCGCGTACACCGCCAGGAGCAGGCCCCCGTACACCGGGCTGCCGCCCAGCGCCGCGACCGTCAGGACGCTGCCGAGGATCGGGCCCGCGCAGAAGCCCGCAAGGCCGTACACCAGGCCCAGCGCGTACACCGACACCGCCGTCGTCGGGCGTATCCGACCGCTCGCCTCGGCGATCCGGCGCGGTGCGAAGCCCATGCCCAGGATCTGCGCCGCGCCCAGGGCGATGATCAGCCAGCCGCCGGCCGAGACCAGGACGTCCCTGTTGCCGTGGAAGAAGCGGCCCGCCAGCGAACCCGCCGCGCCCAGTGGGACGAGTGTCGTCGCGAGGCCGGCGTAGAAGATGCCCGTACGGGCCACCAGCCGGGCCGTCGTGTCGATCGAGTACGCGAAGAACGCCGGCAGCAGCAGCGCGCTGCACGGGCTCAGCAGCGCCAGCAGGCCGCCCAGGAACGCGGCCAGATAGCCGATGTCCGTCACCGTCCGGCCCCCGCCGCGCCGGAAGCGCCCGCCGCGCCCGCAGCCCCCGCCGCGCCCGCAGCGGCGTCGATCGCGGCCGTGAACGTCTCCAGCGGCTGCGCGCCCGCGATCGGCCGCCCGTTGATCAGGAACGACGGCGTGGACGTCGTCCCCAGCCCGTACCCCTCCTGCTGGTCCCGCGACACCGCCTTCAGCGCCGCATCGCCGTCCAGATCACGGGTGAAGCGGCCGAGGTCGGGCACGCCCGCCTCCTTCGCCAGGGCCGTCAGGCGGTCCTTGCCGAAGCCCTGGTCCTTCGCGCCCTCCGCGTACGCCGCGCGGTGGAACTCCCAGAACCGGCCCTGCTGCCCCGCCGCCCACGCGGCCCGCGCGGCGGCCTCCGACTCCTCGCCGAAGATCGGGAAGTTCCGCCACTCGATGCGAAGCACTCCCTTCTCGACGTACTGCCTTATCAGCTCCGGCTCGGTGTCGCGGGCGAACTTCCCGCAGTAGCCGCACTTGAAGTCCGCGTACTCGATCAGCACCACCGGCGCGTCCGCGCGGCCCACCGCGAGCCCGTCCCCCGCCTCCCGCCGCGCGAGCTTCTCCAACTCCGGGTAGACGCCCGCCTCCGGCTCGCCCGATGCCTGCGCCGACGCGGAGGCAGGTGTTCCGTCCGCTCGGTCCGCCGGCTTCGTCGCGGTGTACGACGCGAACGCGAGCAGTGCGGCGGCCGCCGCGACCCCCGCACCTATGGCGTACGGCTTGAGGGAGGACTTGGACGGTGACTTCTTGGGCATGGCGAAACTCCTGCGGTGTGTAGGTAAGGGGAACTCGGCGACAGAGGAGCCGCCGCTACACGCGCAGGATCGACAGGTCCATCGGAGAGGGCGGTACGAGTTCGGGCGGCGCCCGTTCCGGGCTGATCACGGTGACCGCCCACGCCCCGCACCAGGCGCCCCCGACGGCGCCGCGCCCGTCGTACAGCGCCGGCAGCAGCTCGCCCGGGGTCGAGCCGCGCGGCGGCGCCGCCGGGGCCAGGCCACCGTCGTCGGACGGCGAGCCGTTCCCGCAGCCGGGCGGGCCGCCCTGTCCGTAGGCCGGAGCGCCGTCACCGCCGTCACCGCCGTCATCGCCGACAGTGCCGCCACCGTCGATGACAGCGGTGGCGCCGGTGGCGCGGGTGGCAGAAGTGACAGACGTGACAGACGTGACATCACGGGCCGCGTTCGGCGGTCCCTCGTCCGCCGCCGCCACCGCCGACGCCCCCTGGCCCGCGCACAGCACCAGCCCCAGCAGCGCCCCCACCAGCACCAGCGCCGCCACCGCCACGCGGCTCGGGCGGGCGTCGGTTCGGGGCATGGAGCGGGGGGCCTTCCGGTGGCGGGGCGTGGATGTGCGGCTCGCCCGAAATGGTACGGGGAAATGGGTTCGCCACTCCGGAGCCGGGGGTGAGATCCTGGGACACGGTATGTCTACTTCCTTCGCCGACCTCCAGACTCTGCTGGCCGAGGTCTCGCTGCGCGACGCACACCGGCTCGGCCGCCGTCTCGAAGGCGCCCGCCGCATCCGTAAGCCCGAGGCCAGGCAGGCCGTCCTGGACGAGATCGCCGCGGAGGCGGCGAAGGCCGCGGCCGGTTCCGCCGGGCGGGCGGCCCGCGTGCCCGAGGTCACGTACCCCGAGCAGCTGCCCGTCAGCCAGAAGAAGGACGACATCCTGGAGGCGATACGCGACCACCAGGTCGTGATCGTCGCCGGTGAGACGGGCTCCGGCAAGACGACGCAGATCCCGAAGATCTGCCTGGAGCTCGGCCGCGGCGTACGCGGCATGATCGGGCACACCCAGCCCCGCCGGATCGCCGCCCGCACCGTCGCGGAGCGCGTGGCGGAGGAGCTGAGGACGCCGCTCGGCGAGGCGGTCGGCTGGAAGGTCCGGTTCACCGACCAGGTCGGGTCCGACACCTTCGTGAAGCTGATGACGGACGGCATCCTGCTCGCCGAGATCCAGACGGACCGCGAGCTGCGCGCGTACGACACGATCATCATCGACGAGGCCCA
Source organism: Streptomyces sp. TRM49041 (assembly GCF_008271805.1). Lineage (GTDB taxonomy): Bacteria > Actinomycetota > Actinomycetes > Streptomycetales > Streptomycetaceae > Streptomyces. Next base: position 29,025 of record NZ_VSRY01000082.1, on the reverse strand, counting down.
CGAGCGGTCCCTCAACATCGACTTCCTGCTCGGCTACCTCGCCCGGCTGCTGCCCAGGCGCCCCGACCTCAAGGTCGTGATCACCTCCGCGACCATCGACCCCGAGCGGTTCTCCCGGCACTTCGGCGACGCGCCGATCGTCGAGGTCAGCGGCCGTACGTACCCGGTCGAGGTGCGCTACCGGCCCCTCCTGGAGGAGGAGTCGGACGAGGCCGACCGCGACCAGATCACCGCGATCTGCGACGCCGTCGACGAGCTCCAGGCCGAGGGCCCGGGCGATGTCCTGGTCTTCCTCTCCGGCGAGCGGGAGATCCGCGACACGGCGGACGCGCTCCTCAAGAAGAAGCTCCGCGACACCGAGGTGCTGCCGCTCTACGCCCGTCTCTCGCACGCCGAGCAGCACCGCGTCTTCCAGCGGCACTCCGGCCGCCGCATCGTCCTCGCCACGAACGTCGCCGAGACGTCCCTGACGGTCCCCGGCATCAAGTACGTGATCGACCCGGGCACCGCCCGGATCTCCCGCTACAGCCACCGCACCAAGGTGCAGCGCCTGCCGATCGAGCCGGTCAGCCAGGCCAGCGCCAACCAGCGCAAGGGCCGCTGCGGCCGCACCAGCGACGGCATCTGCATCCGGCTGTACTCCGAGGACGACTTCCTCGCCCGGCCGGAGTTCACGGATGCGGAGATCCTCCGTACGAACCTGGCGTCCGTCATCCTCCAGATGACCGCGGCCGGCCTCGGCGACATCGAGAAGTTCCCCTTCATCGACCCGCCGGACCACCGCAACATCCGTGACGGCGTGCAGCTCCTCCAGGAGCTCGGGGCGCTCGACCCGGCACAGAAGGACCCGAGGAAGCGGCTCACGCAGCTCGGCCGCAAGCTGGCCCAGCTGCCCGTCGACCCCCGCCTGGCCCGCATGGTCCTGGAGGCGGACAAGAACGGCTGCGTACGGGAAGTCATGGTCATCGCCGCCGCCCTGTCGATCCAGGACCCGCGCGAGCGGCCCGCGGAGAAGCAGGCGCAGGCCGACCAGCAGCACGCCCGCTTCAAGGACGAGACCTCCGACTTCCTCGCCTTCCTCAACCTCTGGCGGTACGTCCGCGAGCAGCAGAAGGCCCTCTCCTCGTCGGCGTTCCGCCGGATGTGCAAGTCCGAGTACCTCAACTATCTGCGCGTCCGCGAATGGCAGGACATCTATACGCAGCTGCGTACGGTCGCCAAGCAGATGGGCATACACCTCAACGAGGACGACGCGGGCGACCAGCAGATCCATGTCTCGCTGCTGGCCGGACTCCTCTCCCACGTCGGCATGAAGGACATCAAGGAAGGCGCGAAGAACGAGTACCTGGGCGCGCGCAGCGCCAAGTTCGCGGTCTTCCCCGGATCGGCGCTGTTCAAGAAGCCGCCGCGGTTCGTGATGTCGGCCGAGCTCGTCGAGACGTCGCGGCTCTGGGCGCGCGTCAACGCGAAGATCGAGCCCGAGTGGATCGAGCCCCTCGCCGCGCACCTGCTGAAGCGCACTTACTCGGAGCCGCACTGGGAGAAGGACCAGGCGGCCGTCATGGCGTACGAGAAGGTCACGCTGTACGGCGTGCCGATCGTCGCCCAGCGCAAGGTCAACTACGGTCGGATCGACCCGGAGGTGTCGCGGGAGCTGTTCATCCGCCACGCGCTGGTGGAGGGCGACTGGCGCACGCACCACAAGTTCTTCGCCGACAACCGCAAGCTCCTCACCGAGGTCGAGGAGCTCGAGCACCGGGCGCGGCGCCGCGACATCCTCGTCGACGACGAGACGCTCTTCGACTTCTACGACCAGCGGGTGCCCGAGCATGTGGTGTCGGGCGCGCACTTCGACTCCTGGTGGAAGCACAAGCGCCAGGACGAGCCCGAGCTGCTCGACTTCGAGCGGGAGATGCTCATCAACGAGCGCGCCGGGGCGGTCACCAAGGACGACTACCCGGACTCGTGGCGGCAGGGCCGACTGAAGTTCCGGGTGACGTACCAGTTCGAGCCGGGCGCGGACGCGGACGGAGTGACCGTCCACATACCGCTCCAGGTCCTGAACCAGGTCACGGACGAGGGCTTCGACTGGCAGATCCCGGGGCTGCGGGAGGAGGTCGTGACGGAGCTGATCCGCTCCCTCCCGAAGCCGATCCGCCGCAACTACGTACCGGCACCGAACTTCGCGAAGGCGTTCCTGGAGCGTGCCGTCCCCCTCCAGGAGCCCCTGACGGCCACCCTCGCCCGCGAGCTGCACCGCATGGTGGGCGTGCCGGTGAACGCCGACGACTTCGACCTGACGAGGGTCCCCGACCACCTGAAGATCACGTTCCGGATCATTGACGAGCGGCGCCGGAAACTGGCCGAGGACAAGGACCTGGAGGCGCTGAAGCTGAAGCTGCGCCCGAAGGCCCGTCAGGCACTCTCCAAGGCCGCCGCGGCCGCCACGGCGGGCCCGTCGGGCTCCGGCCAGTCCCTGGAGCGCACGGGCCTCACGGACTGGACGATCGGCACCCTGACGCGCGTCTTCGAGACCGACGGGGTCTCCCCCGCTCGAACGAAGTCGAAAGCCCGGGGATGGGCCGGCCACCCGGTCAAGGCGTACCCGGCACTCGTCGACCAGGGCGAGACGGTCGCCGTACGGCTCTTCGACACGGAGGCCGAGCAGGCGCGGGCCATGTGGCAGGGCACTCGGAAGCTGATCATGCTGAACATTCCGGTCAACCCGGCGAAGTTCGCGTCCGACAAGCTGACGAACCAGCAGAAGCTCGCCCTGTCCCGCAACCCGCACGGCTCCGTCCAGGCCCTGTTCGACGACTGCTCGACCGCGGCGGCGGACCGGCTGATAGCCGACCACGGCGGGCCCGCGTGGGACGAGGAGTCGTACCGGAAGCTGTACGACAAGGTCCGCGCCGACCTCGTCGAGCTGACGATCCGTACGGTGGACCGGGTCCAGCAGATCCTGGCCGCCTGGCAGGCGTGCGAGCGACGGCTGAAGGCCACGAACAGCCTGGTGCTGGTGAACAACGTCGCGGATGTACGCGAGCAGCTGGCGGGCCTGATGCCGGCCGGCTTCGTGACGTCGACGGGCCTGCGCCGGCTGCCCGACCTGATGCGGTACCTGGTGGCGGTCGACCGGCGGCTCCAGCAGATGCCCACGTCCGTGCAGCGCGACACCACGCGCATGGAGAAGGTCCACGAGATGCAGGACGAGTACGCGTGGCTGCTGGAGCAGTTCCCGAAGGGACGCCCGGTCCCGCAGGAGGTCCTGGACATCCGCTGGATGATCGAGGAACTCCGGGTCAGCTACTTCGCGCACGCGCTGGGCACGGCATACCCGGTGTCGGACAAGCGGATCGTGAAGGCGATCGACGCGGCGGCGCCCTGACGCCGCCGCCCTCACACCGTCGCAGTGACACCGTCGCAGTGACGCCGCCGTGACGGTGCGGTCGCCTTGAGTGAGTTCGACCGCACGCTCTGACCTGCTGTACAGTCTTTCTCGCAGCCAAGAACGACGCGCTGCGAAACCTGGTCCTGTGGAGCAGTTTGGAGTGCTCGCCACCCTGTCAAGGTGGAGGCCGCGGGTTCAAATCCCGTCAGGACCGCAGTAGATACGAAGGGCCCGCACCGATGGTGCGGGCCCTTCGTCGTTGTCCCGGCCGTCGGACCGCGGCGGGATTCGGGGGCTCGACCGACGGGGCGTCAGGCGGGAGAGCGCCACTCTGGGTGGCTGGAGGGTGGCCCTCCGTCTTGACGGGGGGAGTTGGGCCGAGTACTCAATCAACAGGGCACCCGCGCCCTTCTCTGGAGGTGACCGCATGGCGGCAGCCACGGCCAGGCACGAGACCCGCGCCCTCCTGCGTGCCCACCTGGCGGCCGCGGCCGGCTACCGCCACCTCACCCGGCGCTGCGCCGTCTGTCACCGCCTGGCCCAGCTCGCCGAGCTCACCGAGCACACCGAGCTGACTCAGCTCGCCGAGCATGCGGAGCTCGCCGAGCTCACCCAGCTGGCCGAACACCCGTCTCCGGCCCATCCCGCCACCGGAGCCGAATGGCCCACGGAACCCTGCCCGGAGGGCTGTTGACCGCCCTCCGGAACCCTCCCGTCGACCGCTTGGCAAGGCCCTGACACTGTGACGGGAGTCACGAGACCTTTTTTAGAAACCGCTTAACTTACGCAGTCCCTACAACAGGCCAATTTAATACGTGCAATTGCACTTCACCCCGCACGACCCCGAAACGACCGCGCACCAGCCCCTCACCACCCTCCGCGCGACCCTCTCCGCGCACAAAAAGATCGCGCCGGACCCGGCGGAGTCCAGCGCGATCGATGACTTCGGCCCGTTGGGGCGGGCGGCCGTCAGTGGTGCTCGGGGTGGGCGATCCAGGTTGGGGGACCCGGACGTACCCGGTGAAACAGGGGTGTTCAGGCCTCGCTACGCTGCTGCGGAATACCCGCGAGCAGCGCACGGACCTCTGCCTCGCGGTACCGGCGATGTCCACCCAGCGTGCGGATGGACGTGAGCTTGCCGGCCTTCGCCCAGCGGGTCACCGTCTTCGGGTCCACGCGGAACATCGTGGCGACCTCAGCGGGCGTAAGCAGCGGCTCAGCATCAGGGGTGCGAGCGGTCATGAGCGGCCTCCTCGGGAGAACCGACGTTCTCGGTTCTTTCCTCTAAATTCTGCACCTTGACCCGCGTTGCCCGAAATGGCAGACGCAGGCCGAGTCGGTTATAGGACGAACGGCTTGTCCTCGGCACTACAACTACACCATCTGTCCAGCCACGTTCGGCCAAACCGATGGAATTGCCCTCTCAGGTGTCCATCAGCGGCGGAAGCCAATGGACCATGCCATAGCGGACAGTCACGTCACAGTGACGATCAGTCACAGAGCGATCAGGAGCCACCAGACCCCCCATAGCGTGCAATGCTGAGCCTTCCACCCATACTTGGACGGAAGGAGCCCTCCCCGGGCTCCTTGTCCTATTTTGGCATGAGGTTGGGCGATGGACGCAAGAGCCGCTGTTAGTGCGATCCATCACCCTTGAGACAAAGGCCCGGATCGGGACCTACGGCCTTCCCGGCCCGGACGTCACACCAGACTCAGTCGCCACAGCACTGGACGCAACAGCATCAGACGGAACAGCGCCGGGCGCAACAGCTTCAGTTGGCGAACTGCAGATTCCGCACCGCGCGCCACCGGTCCGCGAGCCGCTCGTACGCCACCCCCGCGCCCGCGCCGTCCCCGGCCCGCAGCGCGGCGATGCCCGCTGTGACATCCGCCACCGACCGGTCCCCGGCCAGCTGCTCGGCGGACAGGGCGTGCACCAGGCCGCCGTAGTCCAGTTCCACCAGCGAACGCGGATGGAACTCCTCCAGCCACCGCCCCACATCCACCAGGCCCTCGGTCAGCGGCCCCTCGTCGACCGACTCGCGCAGCGTCTTCAGCGACCGTGCGACGCGCCGCCGAGCCTGCACCATCGGCGTCCGGTAGCGGAGCAGCGACGGCTTGCCGTCGCCGTCCCCCGGCACGTACTCCCGTTCCTCGTCCGCGAAGAGCACGAACCAACGGACCGGCACCTGCCAGACCGCGCTCCTGATCCACGGCCGCGCGTCCGGGTTCCGCTCCCGCCACCGCTCGTAGTCCGCCGCCGCCTGGTCCCGCACCACCTGAGGCAGCACCGCGTCCAGGACCGGCTCCGGCAGCAGCTCCGGCAGCTCCTCCAGGGCCAGCCAGCCGCGCAGCCTGGTGCGCCACGGGCAGACACACACCACCCCGTCCCTCTCCACCACGAACGCGTCGCCGCTCTCGTGCACCGGCACGGGAACCGGCGGCGTCGGCAGCAGATCGGCGAGCGCGCGGCGCAGCTCGTCCTGCGCCGTCGGGGTCTCGCCGCGCAGGGCGCGTCGCGCGTAGCGGGCCCAGTGGCCCCGCTCGGGCTCGGGAAAAGCGGCCAGCGGCTCGTACACCCGCAGGTAGGAGGCGTAGGGGACGAGGATCGAGGAGGCAGCCGGCATGCGGAAATCCTTCCACGCCCGTACTCCGCCAGGGGGTGATCCTGCGCACTGCGTCGGATCTACGCCCAGGTAGGACTTACTCTCTTGCCGAACAGGTCCTCCCCACCCGCAGGAGGGCCTAAATCGCCGCTTCGTACTTGGGAGTCACCACCGTGACCGATGTGACCGACGGCGTCCTGCACACCCTGTTCCGCTCGGAGCAGGGCGGCCACGAGCAAGTCGTGCTGTGCCAGGACCGCGCCTCCGGACTGAAGGCCGTCATCGCCATCCACTCGACCGCCCTGGGCCCCGCCCTCGGCGGCACCCGCTTCTACCCGTACGCCTCCGAGGAAGGCGCCGTCCTGGACGCGCTGAACCTCTCCCGGGGGATGTCGTACAAGAACGCCCTGGCCGGCCTGGAGCACGGCGGCGGCAAGGCCGTGATCATCGGCGACCCGGAGCAGATCAAGACGGAGGAGCTGCTGCTCGCGTACGGCCGCATGGTGGCCTCGCTCGGCGGCCGGTACGTCACGGCCTGCGACGTCGGCACATACGTCGCCGACATGGACGTCGTGGCCCGCGAGTGCCGCTGGACGACCGGCCGCTCGCCCGAGAACGGCGGCGCCGGCGACTCCTCGGTCCTCACCGCGTTCGGCGTCTTCCAGGGCATGCGCGCCTCCGCCCAGCACCTGTGGGGCGACCCGACGCTGCGCGGCCGCAAGGTCGGCGTCGCGGGCGTCGGCAAGGTCGGCCACCACCTGGTCGAGCATCTGATCCAGGACGGTGCCGAGGTCGTCGTCACGGATGTGCGGGAGGAGTCGGTGCGCCGGATCACCGACCGGTTCCCGCAGGTCGCCGTGGCCGCCGACACCGACGCGCTGATCAGGACCGAGGGCCTGGACATCTACGCCCCCTGCGCCCTCGGCGGTGCCCTGAACGACGACACCGTGCCCGTCCTGACGGCGAAGGTGGTGTGCGGCGCGGCCAACAACCAGCTCGCGCACCTGGGTGTGGAGAAGGACCTCGCGGACCGCGGGATCCTCTACGCGCCGGACTACGTCGTCAACGCGGGCGGCGTGATCCAGGTCGCCGACGAGCTGCACGGCTTCGACTTCGACCGGTGCAAGGCGAAGGCCACAAAGATCTTCGACACCACGCTGGCGATATTCGCACGTGCGAAGACGGATGGCATTCCGCCGGCCGAGGCGGCCGACCGGATCGCCGAGCAGCGGATGGCCGAGGCCCGCCGCAAGTAGGTCCGAAACAGGTCCGCGGGATATCCCCAGAGATATCCCGCGGGGCGTCCGACCGGCGTCCGACCGGTGGCCGCGGAGTGGCCGGAGAGTGCGTTCGCCGGGCGAGGCGTCCTTGACACGACCGCCCGGCGGACGGCACCGTGCCTCCACGTCGGTACCTTTGGGACACTCTCCGTACTCGTGCGTTCGTACAGACATGCGTTCGCTCTCAGAGAGAGAAGACTCACGCCGGTCGGCGGGTCGACCTCGAGAAGAGGTTAAAATCGCAGCTGACCAGCGAGGACGGGGCGCCTCGCCGGTTCGGCTCCGAGGCACGTCATGCGGGCGGCGTACCGTATGGCCGCGGAAGCAGGTACCGTTGAAGCCCGGGCCGGTCTCTCCACGGAGAGTCCGTCCCACACCATGAACGCGTGTCAAGACTCTGGGGCCGTCGAGCCCCGTCACCGAGGGGGTCGAGCCATGGGGCGCGGCCGGGCCAAGGCCAAGCAGACGAAGGTCGCCCGCCAGCTGAAGTACAACAGCGGTGGGACGGACCTCACACGTCTGGCCAGCGAGCTGGGCGCATCGACTTCGAGTCAGCCTCCGAACGGAGAGCCGTTCGAGGACGACGACGAGGAAGACGACCCGTACGCCCGCTACGCGGAGTTGTACAACGACGACGAGGACGAGGACGAAGAGTCCGGCCCGTCGTCCCAGCGTCGCGGCGCTTGACGCCTGCACTCTTCAGACCCGGTCCGGGGCAATGCCCCGGACCGGGTTCTGTGCTGTTCAGCTCGCGTAGTCACCCGTGAGGGCGGCACCGTCGGTGTGGTCCCCGCGCTCGGTGATCTCACCGGCGACCCAGGCGTCGACGCCCCGGTCCGCGAGCGTGGCCAGCGCCACGTCCACCGAGTCGGCGGGCACGACGGCCATCATGCCGACACCCATGTTCAGGGTCTTCTCCAGCTCCAGACGCTCCACCTGACCGGCCTTGCCGACCAGGTCGAAGATCGCGCCGGGGGCCCAGGCCGACCGGTCGACCGTGGCGTGGAGGTGGTCCGGGATGACCCGGGCCAGGTTCGCGGCGAGGCCGCCACCGGTGATGTGGCTGAACGCGTGCACGTCGGTGGTCCGGGTGAGCGCCAGGCAGTCCAGCGAGTAGATCTTGGTCGGCTCCAGAAGCTCCTCGCCGAGGGTCCGGCCGAGCTCGTCCACCTGCTGCTCCAGGGCCATACCGGCCCGGTCGAACAGCACGTGGCGGACAAGCGAGTACCCGTTGGAGTGAAGGCCCGACGACGCCATGGCGATGACCACGTCACCCGTACGGATGCGATCGGCGCCGAGCAGGCGGTCCGCCTCGACCACACCGGTGCCGGCGCCGGCCACGTCGAAGTCGTCCGGGCCCAGCAGGCCGGGGTGCTCGGCGGTCTCGCCGCCGACCAGGGCACAGCCCGCGAGGACGCAGCCCTCGGCGATGCCCTTGACGATGCCGGCGACCCGCTCGGGGTGGACCTTGCCGACGCAGATGTAGTCGGTCATGAAGAGCGGCTCGGCACCGCAGACGACGATGTCGTCCATGACCATGGCGACCAGGTCGTGGCCGATCGTGTCGTACACGCCCATACGGCGGGCGATGTCGACCTTCGTGCCGACGCCGTCGGTGGCGGAGGCGAGGAGCGGACGCTCGTAGCGCTTGAGGGCGGAGGCGTCGAAGAGGCCGGCGAAGCCGCCGAGGCCGCCGAGGACCTCGGGGCGCTGCGTCTTCCGCACCCACTCCTTCATCAGCTCGACGGCGCGGTCACCTGCTTCGATGTCGACGCCCGCGGCGGCGTAGCTTGCGCCGCCCGTGGCACTGGTGGCCTGAGACATGGCTACAGAACTTTCGTGTCGTACAGCGGGGGTCTGGGATTCCGGGACGCCTACGGGCGGCGGAGGGCGTCGACGGCTGCCGTGGCTGCGGGACCCGCGGCCAGTTCCGTCTCCAGCAGCTGCTTGCCGAGCAGCTCGGGGTCGGGCAGCTCCATCGGGTACTCGCCGTCGAAGCAGGCGCGGCACAGGTTCGGCTTGGCGATGGTGGTCGCCTCGATCATGCCGTCGAGCGAGATGTACGCCAGCGAGTCGGCGCCGAGCGACTTGCCGATCTCGTCGACCGTCATGCCGTTGGCGATCAGCTCGGCGCGGGTGGCGAAGTCGATGCCGAAGAAGCACGGCCACTTCACGGGCGGCGACGAGATCCGGATGTGGACCTCGGCGGCGCCTGCCTCGCGGAGCATCCGGACCAGCGCGCGCTGCGTGTTGCCGCGGACGATCGAGTCGTCGACGACGACCAGGCGCTTGCCCTTGATGACTTCCTTGAGCGGGTTCAGCTTGAGGCGGATGCCCAGCTGGCGGATGGTCTGGGACGGCTGGATGAAGGTCCGCCCGACGTACGCGTTCTTGACGAGACCGGCGCCGAAGGGGATGCCGCTGGCTTCGGCGTACCCGATCGCGGCGGGCGTGCCGGACTCCGGCGTGGCTATGACGAGGTCTGCCTCGGCCGGCGCCTCCTCGGCGAGTTTCCGGCCCATCTCCACCCGGGAGAGGTACACGTTCCGCCCGGCGATGTCGGTGTCGGGACGCGCCAGGTAGACGTACTCGAAGACACAACCCTTGGGCTTCGCATCCGCGAACCGGGCGGTGCGGAGACCGTTCTCGTCGATGGCGATCAGCTCACCGGGCTCGATCTCCCGGACGAAGCTGGCGCCGCAGATGTCGAGCGCGGCGGACTCGGAGGCGACCACCCAGCCCCGCTCCAGCCGGCCCAGGACCAGCGGGCGGATGCCCTGCGGGTCACGGGCGGCGTACAGCGTGTTCTCGTCCATGAAGACGAGCGAGAAGGCGCCCTTGACGGCCGGGAGCACCTTGGACGCGGCGTCCTCGATGGTCAGCGGCTTGCCGTCGTCGTCAAGCTGCCCGGCGAGGAGCGCGGTGACGAGGTCGGTGTCGTTGGTCGCGGCCACCTGCGTGGCGCGGCCGTTCTCCTTGGGCAGATCGGCGACCATCTCGGCGAGCTCGGCCGTGTTGACCAGGTTGCCGTTGTGGCCGAGCGCGATGGAGCCGTGGGCGGTGGCCCGGAAGGTCGGCTGGGCGTTCTCCCAGACCGAGGCCCCGGTGGTCGAGTAGCGGGCGTGACCGACCGCGATATGACCCTGGAGCGAGCTGAGGGAGGTCTCGTCGAAGACCTGGGAGACCAGGCCCATGTCCTTGAAGACGAGGATCTGGGAGCCGTTGCTGACCGCGATTCCCGCGGATTCCTGACCCCGATGCTGGAGGGCGTAGAGCCCGAAGTACGTGAGCTTTGCGACCTCTTCACCCGGGGCCCAGACACCGAAGACGCCGCAAGCGTCCTGGGGGCCCTTCTCGCCGGGAAGCAGATCGTGATTGAGTCGACCGTCACCACGTGGCACGCCACCGAGTGTAGGCGAGATCGACCACTGGTCCGAATTGGGGATCCGCCCGCCGCGACGGGCCCGGAGCGGGCAGGGCCCTGCCCAGAGGCCCTTTGCCCACCCCGGGGAGCCCACGGACCCGGCCTCCGGTGTGACGGACCTCGCACGCCTACTTGCTCGTGGCGTGCGCGGCGAAACCGGAACCGTCCGGCTCGGTGACCGTCAGTGCACGGTGCTGCAACCGGAACGTCACCGGACCGCTGCTCAGCGTCCCGTACAGCTGCTGCTCCAGCTCCATCTCGGGCTTCGTGCACATCTTGCGGGTGACGGCGAGCGGCCCGAACGTCAGCTTGTCGCCTTCGGTCTTCACCGTGCCGCTGAAGCTGTTGCAGCCGAGGGCGCCGCGTACGGAGCCGTCGTCGGCGATCGTGAGGTGCGCCTTGCCCCGGGTGCCGGCGGGCAGGGAGGAGGCGGTCTCGCCGTCGAGGAGCGAGTCGACGCTCCACGTGGTGCCCACGAGGGGCGCGGCGGGCTGCTCGGTGAGGGCGATGGTGTCGCCGTCCGGGGCGGTGAGGGTGAGGCGGTCGCCGTCGAGACGGGCGTCGAGCCTGCCGGTGAAGGTCTCGCGGAAGCCGTCCTCGAAGCTCCGCACCGGCTCCTCGCAGGCCATCTCCGTCATGGCGACCTCACTGACGGTGATCGTGTCCCCTTCGACGGTCGCCGTGGCGGTGAAGTGGTTGCACCCGAAGTTGCCCTTCGCACGGCCGCCGGACTCGAACTCGACGTACGCGGTCGGGACCGGGGCGGTCGTCTTCCCGCCGTCGACGGTGAGGGTGTCGACGGACCAGTGCGCGCCGGTCACGGGGATGTCGGGCCGGTCCTTCGATGAGCCGGTGCCGGAGCCGGAGCCGCCGGCACATCCGGCGAGGAGGACGACCGCGAGGGCGGGGAGGAGGATCTTGGTGGTCCGCATGCGGATGTGACGGTCGCGGTGACGCGATGGTTCCGCCCCCGCGGCCGGGGCCGTCCGCCTGGACGACAGGCGGACGGCCCTGCGCACCGGTCTGTGTCGGGTCAGCCCAGGACCGGGAGCCAGGGGGAGAGGTTCGCGCGGTCGCCGCGGGCGTCGAGGCGGGCCTCGTCGAGGGCCTCGGGCCAGGTGGTGCGGGCGGTCGCCAGGCGGGTCCAGGTGAGGGGGTCGGTCTCGACGACGTTGGGCGGGGTGCCGCGCGTGTGCCTGGGGCCCTCGACGCACTGGACGACCGCGTACGGCGGGACCCGCAGCTCCACGGAGCCGCCCGGGGCCTTGAGCGCGAGGGCGTCGGCCAGGACGCGGGTGCACGTCGCGAGGGCCTGCCGGTCGTGCGGGACGCCCAGACCGGTCGCGGCGTTGAGGTCGTCGGTGTGGACGGTCAGCTCGACGGTCCGCGTCACGAGGAAGTCGCCCAGCGGCATGCCCCCGAACCGCGTGACGATCAGCCGCTCGTCGGACGACCCGTCCAGCGCCTCGGTCAGCTCCTCCGCCGTACGCGCGTACAGGTCGACGAGCCCGGCCACCCCGTCCGCGGCCTCGGCCAGCTCCCGGGTGTCCTCGTCCACCGCGTCGGCGAACCGCCGCGTCGCCGCCGGCCAGTCGAGCAGCCCCACGTCCCGGACGGCCGGCTCGGGCCCGGCCACGCCCCGCACGACGGAGCTCATCACCAACGCGATGTGCGCGGTCAGTTCCCGCACCGTCCACTCGCCCAGGCGCGTGGGCCCGGCGAGTTGCTCGGGGGTCATGGCCGGCACGGCCGCACGGACGTGCTCGAACTGGGCCCGCACCGCCGCGCGGGTCTTCGCGGAGTCGTAGCTGCGGGCGCGCTTCCTGGCCTGTGGCATGCCCCGAGGCTACCGGCGCGTCAACTCGTACCGCGCAGCGCCGCCCGGGTGTGGGGGCCGATCTGGCCGTCCACGGCGAGGCCCTTGGCACGCTGGAAGGCCAGGACGGCGTTCTTCGTGTCCGTCGTACCGAAGTCGCCGTCCACACCCGCCGGGCCGACGCTGAAGCCGCGCTTGGTCACGCGGCCCGTCCCGCCTCTGCCGAGCACGCCCAGCGGTACGTACGGGCCGATCCGCACCGGGTCCGCCGCCTTCGGCGGAGCCGCCCCCGCCTCGCGCGGCGCCGACTCCTGAGAACACGACACGGTCCCCCGACCCCCGAAACCTCTTGCCCTCCAGACCGGTTCCGCGAGGCTGTCGCAGCCGGAGGGCCGACCCCGCATGAACGGGGCCGGCCCTCCGGCACTACGCGTGTACCAGGTGTACTACGTCCCTCAGGCCAGCAGGCCCGGGATCGTCGCCTCGTGCGCCTCGCGCAGCTCGCCCAGCGTGACGCTGAACTCGCCCTGGACGTCGACCGCGTCGCCGTCGACGACACCGATCCGCGTCGCGGGCAGCCCGCGCGCACCGCACATGTCGGTGAAGCGGAGCTCCTCGCTGCGCGGGACGGACACGACCGCGCGGCCCTGCGACTCGCTGAACAGGAAGGTGAACGCGTCGAGGCCGTCCGGGACGACCAGTCGCGCGCCCTTCCCGCCGCGCAGGCAGGACTCGGCGACCGCCTGGACGAGACCGCCGTCGGACAGGTCGTGCGCGGCGTCGATCATGCCGTCGCGGGACGCGGCGATCAGGATCTCGCCGAGCAGCCGCTCCCGGTCCAGGTCCACGGCCGGCGGCAGCCCGCCGAGGTGGTCGTGGACGACCTGGGACCAGGCCGAGCCGCCGAACTCCTCGCGCGTGTCGCCCAGCAGGTAGAGGAGCTGGCCCTCCTCCGCGAACGCGATCGGTGTACGCCGCGTCACGTCGTCGATCACACCGAGTACGGCGACGACCGGCGTCGGGTGGATGGCGACGTCACCGGTCTGGTTGTACAGCGAGACGTTGCCGCCCGTGACCGGCGCGCCCAGCTCCAGGCAGGCGTCCGCGAGGCCGCGCGTGGCCTCGGCGAACTGCCACATGACGCCCGGGTCCTCCGGCGAGCCGAAGTTCAGGCAGTCGGAGACGGCCAGCGGCTTGGCGCCCGACGCGGCGACGTTGCGGTACGCCTCCGCCAGCGCCAGCTGCGCGCCCGTGTACGGGTCGAGCTTCGCGTACCGGCCGTTGCCGTCCGTCGCGATGGCCACGCCGAGGTTGGTCTTCTCGTCGACCCGGACCATGCCCGCGTCCTCGGGCTGGGCCAGCACCGTGTTGCCCTGCACGAACCGGTCGTACTGGTCGGTGACCCACGCCTTGGACGCCTGGTTCGGGTGCGCGACCAGCTTCAGGACCTGGTCCCTCAGCTCCTGCGAGGTCGCCGGACGGGGCAGCTTGTTCGCGTCGTCCGCCTGGAGGGCGTCCTGCCAGTCGGGGCGTGAGAACGGGCGGTGGTAGGTGGGGCCCTCGTGCGCGACGGAGCGCGGCGGCACGTCCACGATCTGCTCGCCGTGCCAGAAGATCTCCAGCCGCTCGCCCTCCGTCACCTCACCGATGACGGTGGCGATGACGTCCCACTTCTCGCAGATCTCCAGGAAGCGGTCGACCTTGTCGGGCTCGACGATCGCGCACATGCGCTCCTGCGACTCGCTCATGAGGATCTCCTCGGGCGAGAGCGTCGCGTCACGCAGCGGGACGGTGTCGAGCTCGACGCGCATACCGCCGGAGCCGGCGGAGGCCAGCTCGGAGGTGGCGCAGGACAGGCCGGCGCCGCCTAGGTCCTGGATGCCCGCGACCAGCTGCTCCTTGAAGATCTCGAGCGTGCACTCGATGAGGAGCTTCTCCTGGAACGGGTCACCGACCTGGACGGCCGGGCGCTTGGTGGGCTTCGCGTCGTCGAAGGTCTCCGACGCGAGGACGGACACACCGCCGATGCCGTCGCCGCCGGTCCGGGCGCCGTACAGGATGACCTTGTTGCCCGCCCCGGACGCCTTCGCGAGGTGGATGTCCTCGTGCTTCATCACACCGATGCAGCCGGCGTTGACCAGCGGGTTGCCCTGGTAGCACGCGTCGAAGACGACCTCGCCGCCGATGTTGGGCAGGCCCAGGCAGTTGCCGTAGCCGCCGATGCCGGCGACGACGCCGGGCAGGACGCGCTTGGTGTCGGGGTGGTCGGCCGCGCCGAACCGCAGCGGGTCGACGACCGCGACCGGGCGGGCGCCCATCGCGAGGATGTCGCGGACGATGCCGCCGACGCCCGTGGCCGCGCCCTGGTAGGGCTCGATGTACGAGGGATGGTTGTGCGACTCGACCTTGAAGGTGACCGCGTAGCCCTGGCCGACGTCGACGACGCCCGCGTTCTCGCCGATGCCCACGAGCATCGCCTCGGACTGCGGCTTCTTCTCGCTGAACTGTTTCAGATGGACCTTGCTGCTCTTGTACGAGCAGTGCTCGGACCACATGACGGAGTACATGGCGAGCTCGGCGCCGGTCGGGCGGCGGCCCAGGATCTCCCGGATGCGCGCGTACTCGTCCTCCTTGAGGCCGAGCTCCTTCCAGGGCTGCTCGACGTCGGGCGTCTCGGTGGCGTGCTTGACGGTGTCGAGGCTCATCAGGCGTTGACCAGCTTCTTGAGGATCGAGGTGAAGAATCCGAGCCCGTCGGTCCGGCCCGTGCCGACGAGCGGCTCCACGGCGTGCTCGGGGTGCGGCATGAGACCGACGACGTTCCCGGCGGCGTTCGTGATGCCGGCGATGTCCCGCAGCGAACCGTTGGGGTTCATGTCGAGGTACCGGAAGGCGACGCGGCCCTCGGCCTCCAGCTCGTCGAGCACGCGCTCGTCGGCGACGTACCGGCCGTCCATGTTCTTGAGCGGGACCTGGATCTCCTGGCCCTGCTCGTAGTCGGCGGTCCAGGCGGTCGACGCGTTCTCCACACGCAGCTTCTGGTCACGGCAGATGAAGTGCAGATGGTTGTTCTGCAGCATCGCGCCGGGCAGCAGATGCGCCTCGGTGAGGATCTGGAAGCCGTTGCAGATGCCGAGGACCGGCATACCGGCCTTCGCCTGCTCGATGATCGTCTCCATCACCGGCGAGAACCGGGAGATCGCTCCGGCGCGCAGATAGTCGCCGTACGAGAAGCCGCCCGCGAGGACGACCGCGTCAACCTGCTTGAGGTCCTTGTCGCGATGCCAGAGCGAGACCGGCTCGGCGCCGGCGAGCCGGGCCGCGCGCAGCGCGTCCTGGTCGTCGAGCGTCCCGGGGAAGGTGACGACTCCGATACGAGAAGTCACGCCTCCTCCACCTTGACGACGAAGTCCTCGATGACGGTGTTGGCGAGGAAGGTTTCGGCCATCTCGTGGATGCGGGCGAGGGCGGTGTCATCGACCGGCCCCTCCACATCCAGCTCGAAGCGCTTTCCCTGACGGACGTCCGCGATCCCCTCGAAACCGAGGCGGGGCAGTGCGCGCTGCACCGCCTGTCCCTGCGGGTCGAGGATCTCCGGCTTGAGCATGACGTCGACTACGACGCGTGCCACTGGCACTCCCGGTGGTGTGTTGCGTGGGCGGTTCCCTCAGCGTACCTGCCTACAAAATCTACGCGAGTAGATTTCCGGAGGATCCCACAAACGCAGGAAGAGAAGGCACACAGAAGCCGTCCAGAAGGCGGCACGGAGACATCCTGCCGACCGAAAAAATCCCGGAAGGAAATCACGCCGCCGCCATTGCATACGGACACGCGGAAACAATTGCCAGGTCTTCCCAGCGCGGCACTCCGCGCTGTACAAAGGGAATACACCTTGTTAATCCGGTATCGCCGCACGTCAAGCGTGTGACAGAACACACTCCGAACGGCGGCGTACTACGGGAAAGGACCGATATCCGTGGCGCAGCGAGTAGTAGTCACGCTCACCGACGACATCGAGGGCGGAGAAGCGGCGGAAACGGTCGGGTTCGGCCTCGACGGCAAGTGGTACGAGATCGACCTCAATGAAGCCAATGCAGAGAAACTCCGCAAGACCCTCACGCCCTACATGGAGGCGGGCCGAAAGAAGTCCGGTGCGGGCAAGGCACGTAAGACGTACCGGCACACGGCCCTGGCACCGGACCCGGCCGCCGTACGGGCCTGGGCGCAGTCCAACAAGCTCGACGTGCCGGCCCGCGGGCGCATCCCGAAGCGGATCTACGACGAGTTCCACGCGGCGCACTGAGGCGGGGCGCCCAGCCGCGGCGCACTGAGCCGGGGCATCGAGCCGGTGCGCCGAGCGCGGACCGAGCCGGCGCGCCGAACGGCGTGGCGAGCCGGGCGGCGCCCCCGCCGCGGCCGCCGCCCCCGCCGCTCCGAGGGCTGCCCAGGCGGTGTGGTGCGCCGGTGCGGGCTCCCGGCCGTCGAGTTGCACAGCACCCCCCTTGATCGGCTAAAGTCTGGAGCACGCCGAGGGGCGAGGCCGAAAAGCCGACCGCCTCACGGAGCGTGCGGGTGTAGTTCAGTAGTAGAACATCCCCCTTCCAGGGGGAAGGCGCAGTGTGCGATTCCTGTCACCCGCTCCGCATCACGCAGTACCGGCCACTCCGGTGGATCAGGTACAGTGGTGTTCGCACCGCCCGGTGAGAGCCGGTCGGGAGCAATGCGGACGTGGCTCAGTTGGTAGAGCATCACCTTGCCAAGGTGAGGGTCGCGAGTTCGAATCTCGTCGTCCGCTCAGGAATGAAGGCCCCAGTCAATAGACTGGGGCCTTCGTCGTTTATCGCCCCATGGCTCAGGGCCCATGACATTTGTCATCGCCGACCGCTGACAGCGCGAACTGCCGACGGCTCCGATACGCCCCGAGCCTTGAGTCATGACCAGCCATGACCACGCGATCGAGGCCGCGGAGCTCCGGCGCCGCTACGCCGGGGGCTTCGAGGCGGTGACCGGAATCACGTTCTCCGTGCCGTACGGCGAGATCTTCGCGCTCCTGGGCACGAACGGGGCGGGCAAGACCTCCACCGTCGAGCTCCTCGAAGGGCTCGCCCCGCCCAGCGGCGGCCGCGTCCGCGTCCTGGGGCACGACCCGTACCGGGACCGCGCCACCGTACGGCCGCGCATCGGCGTGATGCTCCAGGAAGGCGGCTTCCCCTCCGACCTGACCGCCGCCGAGACCGTTCGCATGTGGGCCGGCTGCACCAGCGGCGCCCGGCCGACCGGCGAGGCACTCGACATGGTCGGCCTCGGCGCCCGCGCCCGGGTCCGTGTGAAACAGCTGTCCGGCGGCGAACGGCGGCGTCTCGACCTGGCACTCGCCCTGCTCGGTCGGCCCGAGGTGCTGTTCCTCGACGAGCCGACGACCGGTCTCGACGCCGAGGGCCGCCGCGACACCTGGGACCTCGTACGGGCCCTGCGCGACACCGGGACGACCGTTCTGCTGACCACGCACTACCTGGAGGAGGCCGAGGCACTCGCCGACCGCCTCGCGATCATGCACGGCGGCCGCATCGTGGCCTCCGGGACCCCGGCGGAGGTCACCGCGTCCCGCCCCGCCCGCATCCGCTTCGACCTGCCCGCCGGGGTACCGGCCGGGCGGCTGCCACTCGCGCTGCGGGCCGCGCAGTACGGCGGGCGGCGCGTCGAGGTCCGTACGCACGAACTCCAGGACGCGCTCACCGAGCTGCTCCTGTGGGCGCGGGACCAGGGCGTACGGCTTGACGGGCTCGACGCGCGGTCGGCGTCGCTGGAGGAGGCGTTCCTGGAGATCGCGCGGTCCCCGGCCGGCGCGGAGACACGTACCGGAACGGTGGGGGTGTGACATGGCGACAACGACCACGACAGGCGGGGCGGGCAGGGCAGGCGGGGCGGGCAGGGCAGGCGGGGCAGGCAGTGAGGACACGGCGGGCACCACGGCCGCCGGGCGTCTCGGCGCGCTCGCGCGGGCGGAACTGACCCTCCTCGTACGGAACCGGCCGGCGCTCTTCGTGACGCTGTTCATGCCGCTGCTGATGATCGGTTCGATCCGGGGGATGCTCGACCGGGTCGGTCTGGAGAAGGCGGGGCTCAGCATGGCCGAGGCGGCGGCGACCGGGGGCCTCGGCATGGTCCTGGTCATCGTCGTGTACCTCAACCTCGTCCCGGCGTATGTGGCGCGGCGCGAGGAGCTGGTGCTGAAGCGGCTGCGTACGGGCGAGGCGTCCGATGCGGAGATCCTCGCCGGGACGGCGCTGCCCTCGGTGGCGCTCACACTGGCGCAGTGCGTGATCATGGTGGTGGCGGCGGTGGCGTTCCTCGGCGTACGGGCACCACAGCGGCCCGAACTGCTGGTCTTGGGCGTCCTCGTCGGGATCGTGCTGCTCGGCGCGCTGGCCGCGTGCACGGCCGCGCTGACCAGGACCGTGGAGAGCGCACAGCTGACGACCATGCCGCTGTTCCTGGTTTCGGCGTTCGGGTCCGGGCTGTTCGTACCGCTGGAGGTGTTCCCGGAGCGGCTGGCGTCGGTGTGCGAGCTGCTGCCGGTGACCGGTGTGGTGACACTCGTACGGGCCGGGTGGCTGGGCGCGGGCGACGAGACGGGGGACCTCGTACGGGCCGGGGCGGCGGCGCTGGCGTGGACCGGCGTGGCGGTGTTCGCTGTGCGACGGCGGTTCCGGTGGGAGCCTCGCCACTGAGCCTCGCCACTGAGAGGACGATGAGGACCGAGGGGCCCCGGGGCCACGGGACCGAGGACCGAGGGCCCGCGGGGCGAGGGACAGGGGGGTACGGGGGACATGGCCGGACTGACCGGCTGGTGGAGCCGCAGGAGCAGCCCGGAGAAGGTCGAGCTGTACACGCGGTGGACCTACCACGGGCTCGCGGGGGCGGAGGTCGTGGGCGCGCTGCCCACTTTGGCCGCGAGGGGGGAGATCGGCCCGCTCGCCGGCTGGCTGTTCCTGCTGGTGCTCGTGCACACCGTGCTCGTCGCGGTGGTCGCGTCACGGGCGCTCGGCTGGCAGGTGGGCCGGCACGGCCGCCCGTACCGGACGATGGTCGCACTGGCCGTGCTCTCGGCCGCGGGGTGCGTCGCCGTCCTGGTGCTGCGGCGGTTCGGGGCGCTGGTGGACCACCAGGTGCCGATGTACGCGGCTGTGGCGATGGCGAGTTGGGGCGTCGGGGGGCTCGCCCTGTGCCTGGTGCGGGTGCGGCACATGCTGGGGCTGACGGCGGTCGCGGTTGCGGGTATCGCGGTGTTCGCGGCCGGACTGGGGCTGCCGGGCGTCGAGGCGGCCGCGTTCACTGCCGCGACGGCGATCGGGACGATCGTCTTCGCCACCACCAGCGGCTTCTCCGGCTGGCTGCTGCGCGCCGTATGGGAACTGGACGCCGCGCAACGGCTCCAGGGGCGGCTGGCGGTCGCGGAGGAACGGCTCCGTTTCGCCCGGGACCTGCACGACGTCATGGGGCGCAACCTGTCCGTGATCGCCCTGAAGAGCGAGCTGGCCGTCCAGCTCGCCCGGCGCGGGGCGGCCGACCGCGCGGTCGACGAGATGGCCGAGGTGCAGCGCATCGCCCGGGAGTCGCAGCGGGAGGTACGGGAGGTGGTACGCGGCTACCGCGAGGCCGACCTCCACACCGAACTGGAGGGCGCCCGGGGGGTCCTGGCCGCGGCGGGCATCACCTGCCGCGTCGAGGCCCAGGGCGTGGACGAGGCCCTGCCGGCACCCGTGCAGTCGGCACTGGGCTGGGTCGTCCGGGAGGCCACGACCAACGTCCTCCGCCACGGGGACGCCCGCCACTGCGTGGTGTCGGTATCGGTGCCGGTGTCGGTGTCGGCCGGTGGTGGCTGCGCGGTCCTGGTCATCGAGAACGACGGCGCCGGCTCGCCCCCGGGCGGCACACCCCACGGCTCCGGCCTCACCGGCCTCCGCGAACGCCTCGCGGCCCTGGACGGAACCCTGGAGGCCGGCCCCCTGGAGGGCGGCACCCGCTTCCGGGTGACGGCACGGGTGCCGGTGGGAGTGGGCGGGGGCTCGTCGGCGGGCGCGGCCTCGGCGGCGGACTCGGCAACAGGCGCGGCCTCGGCATCGGGCCCAGGCGCGGTGGGCGCGGCCTCGGCGGCGACGGGCTCGGCGGCGGAGGCGTCAGCGGCGAGCGGCTCGGCACCGTCGGCGGCTGCGAGGCCGGCGGCGGCCGACTCCGTGGCCTCCGGCTCCGGTGCCGGCGTCACCGGCACCGGTGAGCGGTCGGCGTCCGTCTCCAGGGTCGCCGACGAAGGCGCGGAGGGGGCCCGGTGAGCGTCGTGCGGGTGTTGCTGGCCGATGACGAGCATCTGATCCGGGGCGCGCTGGCCGCGCTCCTCGGGCTGGAGGACGATCTGGAGGTGGTCGCCGAGGCGGCGTCCGGGCCGGAGGCGATCGCCATGGCGCTGGCCCACCGCCCCGATGTCGCGGTGCTGGACCTCCAGATGCCGGGCGCGGACGGTGTGAGAGTCGCCACATCGCTCCGCGCCGAACTACCCGGGTGCCGCACCATGATCGTGACCGGCCACGGCCGCCCCGGCCATCTCAAGCGGGCCCTCGCGGCGGGCGTACGCGGCTTCGTCCCGAAGACCGTCAGCGCCCAGCGGCTCGCCGAGATCATCCGTACCGTCCACGCCGGAAACCGCTACGTGGACCCGGAGTTGGCCGCCGACGCCATCTCCGCCGGCGACTCCCCGCTCACCGCGCGCGAGGCCGAGGTGCTGGAACTGGCGGCGGACGGCGCCCCCGTCGCGGAGATCGCCCGCCGGGCCTCCCTCTCCCCCGGAACCGTCCGCAACTACCTCTCGTCGGCCGTGTCGAAGCTCGGCGCGGAGAACCGCCATACGGCGGTACGCCTCGCACGCGAGCGAGGTTGGGTATAGTGGGTGGCGCGCTACGGCGCATGCGGACGTGGCTCAGTTGGTAGAGCATCACCTTGCCAAGGTGAGGGTCGCGAGTTCGAATCTCGTCGTCCGCTCGTATCGGAGGCCCCGGTCATCAGACCGGGGCCTCCGCCGTTGTCCGGCCCGCCGGCCTACTGCCAGGACGTGCCCGTCAGCAGCTCGTACGCCTCGATGTACTTCGCACGGGTCGCGGCGACGATCTCCTCGGGCAGCGGCGGGGGCGGCTGCTCGCTCCTCCGGTCCCAGCCGGACGCCGGCGACGTCAGCCAGTCGCGTACGTACTGCTTGTCGTACGACGGCTGGGCGCGCCCCGGCTCCCAGACGGCGGCCGGCCAGAAGCGGGACGAGTCCGGGGTCAGCACCTCGTCGGCGAGGACCAGCCCGCCGTCCTCGTCGAAGCCGAACTCGAACTTGGTGTCCGCGAGGATGATCCCCCGGTCGCGCGCGATGTCGCGGCCCCGCGTGTAGACGGCGAGGGTCGCCTGGCGCAGCTGCGCGGCGGTCTCCGCGCCGATCTGGCGGGCGACCTCCTCGTACGAGACGTTCTCGTCGTGGTCGCCCACCGCCGCCTTCGTGGCGGGCGTGAAGATCGGGGCGGGGAGCTCGGAGCCGTCCGTGAGGCCCTCGGGGAGGGCGAGGCCGCAGACGGTGCGGGTCTCCTGGTACTCGGCGAGGCCGGAGCCGGTGAGGTAGCCGCGGGCCACGCACTCGACCGGGATCATCTTCAGGGACTCGCAGACGAGCGTGCGGCCCTCCCAGTCGGCGGGGGCGCCCGCGGGCAGCTCCGTGGAGAGCACATGGTTCGGGATCAGGTCGGCGAGCTGGTCGAACCACCAGAGGGACAGCTGGGTGAGGACCCGCCCCTTGTCCGGGATCTCGGTGGGCAGCACCCAGTCGTACGCGGACAAGCGGTCGCTGGCGACCATCACGAGGTCGCCCGCCTCGTTCTGGTACAGCTCGCGCACCTTCCCGGTGTGCAGATGCACCAGGCCCGGCACCTGAAGCGGCTCGGGCTTTTCTACGAATCCGGACACGGTTCCTCCCCGTGGTTCTGTCCAATCGGGTCCGATTCTCCCGCACGTCGGGAGCGGAGCCGTGGCCAGGGGTGCAGGGGCCGTTCTAGTCGCGTTTACAGATGCGGTCCAGGAGGTTGGCCGTGGCGCGCTGTATCCGGAGGTCGACATGACCCGGCCGGTCCAGAGCCGGCGACCAGGCGAACGTGCCGGACGCGAAGACCAGGGCGCCGGAGGGGGCGCGGTACAGGGACGTCTCCTGGTGGCGGGTGGCGCCGTCGCCGTCCCGGTACGGGGAGTGGGCGAGGAGGATGCGGCGCTGGTGCTCGGGAAGGGCGGTGCGGGGGAAGTAGCGGTCGGCCTCGCCGGCGACGAGGCCGGGCAGTTCGTCGCCCTCGCGGGCGCCGGTGGCCTCCCAGAGCCAGTGCTCGGCGTTCCGTACGACCAAGGGGTGCGGTTCCGGGACGCTGCCCGCGTACTGGATGCCGAGCAGCTGCTGCTCCGGCCGGTCCGCCTCCCGCCAGAGGGCCGACCTGCCGGGGCCCCGGCGTTTTCGGCAGGTGAGGAGGCGGTCGGGGACGCCGGACGGGGACGGGGAGAGCTCGACCTGCCAGTACATGGTGTTGGCGGAGAGGAAGACCAGGGACGTACCGCCGGCGCGGGCGTGCTCGACGGTGCGGCGCAGGGGGGCCGACCAGTACTCGTCGTGGCCCGGGAAGACCAGGCCCCGGTAGCGGGTGGGGTCGACCCGGCCGGCGTGCAGGTCGCTCGCGTTGGCGTACGCGAGGTCGTAGCCGTAGCGCTCGGCCCAGCGGATGAAGTCGTAGGCGTGCCCGACGTGGAGGGGCATGCCCTGCCCCGCGTACGGACGGTCGAACGAGATCGTGACCGCGGCGCCCGACTCGCCGAGGAGACGGCCGTCGGCGTCCCAGGAGTGGTAGAGGCTCGCACCGGTGCGGCCGTCCTCCGGGTACAGGTTGTACGCCTGCCAGGTGATGTCCGGGAGGACGAGGAGCAGGTCGGCGGGGTGGCCGTCGCGGACGGTGAAGGGGATGTGGGAGCGGTAGCCGTCGACGGTGGTGAGGACGGCGACGTACGCGCCGATCGACCAGTAGGAGGGGATCTGGAGGCGCCAGGAGAGCCACCAGTGATGGCAGGAGACCGTGCGGTCGGCGCTGAGCGGGGGCGGCTGGACGATGCCGGAGAGGCGAGGACTGGTCGTGATCTTGGTGGCGCCGTCACCGGCGTAGTGGCCGATGCGATAGATGTCGACCGAGAACTGCTGCGGTGGGTTCACGGTGACGTGGAAATCGATCGCCTCGCCGGGGGCGACGGCGCCCGTCGAGCTGAAGCCCTTGATCTGGAGGCGCACGTCGTCGGCGGCGCGGGGGCCGTTGCCTCGCGAGGCGGGGGTACGGCGCGGCTGGTGCGGCTGGTGTGGCTGGTGTGGCTGGTGCGGCTCGGCGTACCAGGCGGCGATCCGCCCGACCTCACCCACGTACTGCTCGGTGCCGCGCAGCCAGGGCAGCGGGCCCTGACCGAACGGGTCGCCGACGGCATGGGCCAACGCCCCGGACTCCCAACGCCGAACCTGCTCCGCCCCCATGCCGCGCCCCTCCCTCGACTCCCCCGATGTCCGGCAACCCCGACGCGTTCAGCGCCGGTCCACAGCACATCACATTACGCACGCACTCCGTCACCGGTCGTCGCGAATCGACGTGAACGGAACGAGGCATTCCGGCGTGGGTGCGCCGGGCGGCGCCGTCAGACGAGACGCACGGGCTTCTCGGGGCGCGCCCCGACGGCGGTGAGCCAGCTCCGCAGCGGCTCGGGGTCCGCGTCCTCGATCAACGCGAGCACCCCGGCGGCCACATCCGCCCGCTGCCTCCCCGCGTCCTGCGCGACCAGGAGAACGGGCCCGTCCAGCCAGTCCAGCCCGGGCACGGCGCCCGCGGTGTCCACGACGGCACAGCACACCATGGCCGTGACGTGATCGGCCAGCAACTCCCGCCCGGTACGGGGCGGCTGAAGCGGCAGCAGCGGCAACTCGTCGGCACCCCGGACGTAGGGCACGGGGGTGGTGGGGGGCACCGCCCCGGGAGCGGGCGCACCGGACGCGGAGCCCGGTACGCCGGACGCGGACTCACTCGGTGCGGCGACCTTACCGGTGGGGGCGACCCGGTCGGCACCGAGACGGGCGGCGGATGCCGGTCCAGGATCGCCGCCACCCACGCCGGGGCGGCTGTCCTGGGCTGCGCCCTGGCCGGTGTCGGGGGCGGAGTCGGCGGCCCCGGGGGCGGCACCGGTGCTGGTACGCGAGCTGAAGCCGCTGCCCCCGGCGCCGCCCAGACCGGCGCCGGCGGTCGGCCCCGAGCCGAACTCCTGGGCGGCGCCGGGGCGGTGGGCCGGGGCGTCACCCGGCGCACCGGAGCCCGGACTGCGGCTTCCGTCCGGGGCGGCGGCACCCTGGCCGGTGTCGCCACCGTAGGCGTCGCCCGGGCCGGCGCCGCTGTCCTGGGCGGCGCCCTGACCGGCACCGGTGGCCGCCGAGCCGGGGGCCGCCGAGCCCGGGGCAGGCTCCCGCGCGGCACCCAGGGCCTCCGTGCCCCCGTTCGGGGACGTATCCGTGGCCGGGCGGGAGGACAGGGTGGCGGTGCCCACCGAGGCCGTCGTGGCGCCCATGGGGCGGCGGGCCTCCTCGCGGGAGAGTTCCGCCGTGATGGCGGCCGCCAGGGTGTCGCCGTCGTGGGCGGTGGACAGGTGGTCCAGGACGCGGGCGAGGGTCGGGCCCTCGGGGGTGGCGGGGCGGGCGCCCAGGCGGTCGAGGGCGCGGTGGAGGCGGGCGGCCTCGGTGCGCCACTTCCGGTCGACGACCTCCTCCGGGTACTGCTGCCAGTCCACCGGCGCCCAGCCGGGCCCCGGTTCCGCCGGGCCGCCGTGGAAGAGGCGGGCGGCGAGCAGCGACGTGGCCTCGTCGACCAGGCCGGGCTCCTCCAGCAGGTCGCACGCCGGGCGCTCGCCCAGCCGGGACGTGAAGCCCTCGGCCAGCCGGTCGCGCCGGGACAGTTCGGTGAGCGCCGAGACGACGCCCGCGTCCAGCCGGGTCGGCCAGCGCCCCATGCGCCAGGCGGGCAGCGCCACCCGGGTCAGCAGCCGGTCCCACCCCGCGTACGCGAGGCCGACCTGCTCCTGGGCGACGATCCGCAGCCCGTAGTCCACGGCCTGGGCCCGCTCCGACGCGGCGGCGGCGACACCCCGCTCCATCTCGGCTGCGTGCCCGCCCGCGGCCCGCAGCATCAGCCGGGCGACCGCGCTCACGCCCCGCGCGCCCACGCGCCGTACCGCACCGATCCCCGGCCGGTCGGCGAGCGCCACCGCGGCGTCCAGGCCCCGTACGAACCGGCGGGCCGCGGCTATGTCGGGGTGGGCCGACGGGCCCGTACCCGCCACGACCGGCGCGAGCACCGCCCGCAGCTCACCGACGCGCATCCACCACAGGAACGGCGAACCTATGACCAGGACCGGAGCCGCGTCGGATACGCCGCCCCGCGTCCCCCGCGTCCCCCGCGTCCCCCGCGAGCCGCCGCCCGCGGATATGCGGTGCGCCGGGTGCGTACGGTCCTCCAGCCAGCTGTCGCAGTCCGGCGTCAGGGCTATCGCGGACGGCGCCGGCACCGCGAGCCGTGAGGCCAGGTCCCGCACCATCCGGTAGAGATCGGGGGCGGACGCCTCCGTGATCTCCACGGTCGGCGTGAGCGCCGGCCGGGCCCGCGCGACCACGGCCCCGACACCCGCCGCGGCCAGCAGCACGACCCCGGCGACGCCCGACACCGCCCAGCGGGCGGCGTCCCAGCCGGGACCGGCCAGCTGCCCGGTGACCCCACCGGTCAGCAGGACGACGGCGACGGCCGCGGGCAGGAGGGCGACGGCCAGCGCCCTGCCGCGTACCCGCAGCACGGCGAGAGCCCGGGCACGCGCGGCGCGCGCACCCCTCTCCTCACCCATCGCACCCATAGCGCGCATGGCGTCCATGTCGCTTCTGTCGGATCCGGGACCGAACACAGCCGTACGTCACCCCCTCCACCCCTACGACGGATTTGCTCACTCCCCCACTGTGACACCCGCCACTGACATCGCAATGTCGGTGGGCCAAGTGCCGGAACGCCTGCGCGGCACCCTAGTTGGGGCGTCGGCAGGCGTCATCCGGATGGGTGAGCCGTCACTCGATGGAATGGCTTTGGTCAGAGGTGAGGACGGTTCGGGGCTTCGACGGGTCTACTGCCCTGCGGCCTTGCGGGCGATGTCCGTACGGTGCTGGGAGCCGTCCAGGCGGATGCGCCCCACCGCCGCGTACGCCCGGTCCCGGGCCTGCGCGAGGTCCTCGCCGGTCGCGGTGACCGACAGGACGCGTCCGCCGGCGCTCACGACCGCGTCGCCGTCCCGCTTGGTACCGGCGTGCAGGACGTACGCGTGCGGAGCGTCCTGCTCCGCGACCTCGTCGAGGCCGGTGATCGGGTCGCCGGTGCGCGGTGTGCCGGGGTAGTTGTGCGAGGCGACGACCACGGTGACGGCCGCGTCGTCACGCCAGTTGAGCGGCGGCTCTGCGTCGAGGGTGCCGTTCGCGGCGTGCAGCAGGACGCTCGCCAGCGGCGTCTTGAGACGAGCCAGGACGACCTGCGTCTCGGGGTCGCCGAACCGGGCGTTGAACTCGATGACCCGCACACCGCGCGACGTGATCGCGAGACCCGCGTACAGCAGACCGGAGAACGGCGTGCCGCGGCGGCGCAGTTCGTCGACGGTCGGCTGGAGGACGGTCGCCATGACCTCGTCGACCAGCTTGGGGTCGGCCCACGGCAGCGGCGAATAGGCGCCCATGCCGCCGGTGTTGGGACCCTCGTCGTCGTCCAGGGCGCGCTTGAAGTCCTGCGCGGGGGTGAGCGGGAGGACGGTGGTGCCGTCGGTGATCGCGAAGAGGGAGACCTCGGGGCCGTCCAGGTACTCCTCGATGACCACCCGGTCGCAGGAGAGCGCGTGGGCGCGGGCCTGCTCGAGGTCGCTCGTGACGACGACCCCCTTGCCGGCGGCGAGGCCGTCGTCCTTCACGACATACGGGGCGCCGAACGCGTCGAGCGCCTCGTCGATCTCTTCGGGCGTCGTACAGACGTAGCTACGGGCGGTGGGCACCCCGGCGGCGGCCATCACGTCCTTGGCGAACGCCTTGGAGCCCTCGAGCCGGGCGGCCTCCTCGGAGGGGCCGAAGCAGGGCATGCCGGCGGCGCGTACGGCGTCGGCGACACCGGCGACGAGCGGCGCCTCCGGGCCGATGACGACCAGGTCGGCCTGCAGTTCGCCGGCCAGGCGGGCCACGGCGGCGCCGTCGAGGGCGTCGACCTGGTGGAGCTCGGCGACCTCGGCGATTCCGGCGTTGCCGGGCGCGCAGTGCAGAGCGGTGACGTCGGGATCGAGGGAGAGAGAGCGGCACAGGGCGTGTTCGCGGGCGCCGCCGCCGATGACGAGGACCTTCACGCCAGCCAGGGTAGCCGGGCGGGCGGGCCGATCTTTGTGCGGGCCACCGAGGGCGGGCTCCCTACTCGTTCGTATATTCCTCCACCACGGTCGCGCCGAGCTCCCGGACGATCAGGTCGTGGCCGGACAGCGCGGAGTCGACGAGGTCCGGATCGTCCTCCTCCGGCACGTCGTCCTCGGGGGCGACCGGCTGGGGTCGGGCGGGGCGCTGCTCGTACCCGGCGGCGGAGCCGTGGCCGCTCGGCGGCTCCTGTGAGGGGGCGGGGGCTGCCGGTGCCGGGGCTTGTGACCGCGGCTGCTGCGGCGGCGCGGCGGGGGCCGGGCTCTGCTGTACGGGGCGGGGGGCGGCCGGCGGGTTCTGCGGGCCGGGCGCCGACGGGCCCGTGGGCGCGGCGGGGCGGCCGCCGCCGTAGCCGCCCTGCTGGGACGGCGGGGCGGGGGTGCCGGCGCCGCCGGACGGGTCGACGATCGCCTCGATCTTCCAGTTCACGTGGAACTGCTCGGACAGTGCCTGCTTCAGCACCTCCTCACTGCCGCTGCTCGCGAAGTTGTCGCGGGCGCCGGCGTTGAGGAAGCCGAGTTGGAGGGTGGTGCCGTCGAACCCTGCCACCTGGGCGTTCTGGCTGAGCAGGATCCAGGTGAAGCGGCGGCGGTTCTTGACGGCCTCCAGGATGCCGGGCCACATATTGCGCACCTGGGCGGCGCCGTGGGCCATCTCGGCGGAGACGGCGGGCGCGGCGGCGGGCGACGCGGACGCGGCTGCCTGGGGCGAGGGTGCCTGCGGCTGCTGCTGGGACTGCTGCGGCTGCTGGAGTCCGGTTTGCTGCCCCTGCCCTGGCGCGGCGGCGGACGGCCAGGCACCGGGCTGCCGCGCACCTCCGGAACCACCCGCACCGTCGGCACCGGCACCGGCACCGGGGGCGGCGGCGGTGGGCCAGGCGCCGGGCGGACGGGCACCGGCGGCCTGCGGCACGGGGGCAGGAGCGGGCGCGGGTGCGGGTGCGGGTG
>NZ_VSRY01000081.1 GCF_008271805.1 Streptomyces sp. TRM49041 | reverse complement strand
GTCCCGCACCGCCGACCGCCGGGGCCCCGGCCGGGTCCTCGCGCACGCGCTGTCCCGGCGCGGCCCGCCCCCGTGCGTCGCCCTCCCCGCCACGGCCCCCACGGTGTCGCACTCCTGATCCGTGGGCCGGTCGCCCCAGCCAGCACGCCGCGGAACACGCGCCGACGACATCGAGGACCCCATGCGCACGGAACCCCCCACGCATCAAGACCCCACGCATCAACCCGCCGCCAACGACCCCACCCCCACCGACCCCGCCGCCACCGACGCCGCCCCCACGGACGCGACACCCGCGGGCGGAACCCCCACAGGCCCGACCGGCCGTTCCGGAGGCGGCGGCACCTGGAGCGCCCTGCGCCCCCTGGTCCTGCGCCTCCACTTCTACGCGGGCCTGCTCATAGCCCCGTTCCTGCTCGTCGCCGCGGTCAGCGGACTGCTGTACGCCCTCTCCTTCCAGGCCGAGAAGATCGTCTACCGGCATGAGCTGGAGGTCCCGGTCGGCGACAGCGTCCTGCCGCTGGCCGAACAGGTCGACTCCGCCCGCCGCGCCCACCCGGACGCCACCGTGACGGCGGTGTGGCCGTCCGCCGGGGCGGGCGCCACGACCCGCGTCCTCATGGCGAGTCCGGAGGTCGAGGACGGCAAGTCCCTGGCGGTCTTCGTCGACCCGTACACCGCGCAGGTGCGTGGCACCCTCCCCGGCTACGGCAGCTCGGGCGCCCTCCCGCTGCGCACCTGGCTCGCCGAGCTCCACCGCGACCTGCACCTCGGCGAACCCGGCCGCCTCTACAGCGAACTGGCGGCGAGCTGGATGTGGGTCGTCGCGCTCGGCGGCCTGCTGCTGTGGCTCGGCCGCAAACGCGCCACCAGGCGCGCCCTGTTCCTCCCGGAGGGCGGTCCCCGCTCACGTCGCCGCACCCTGTCGTGGCACGGCTCGGTCGGTCTGTGGGCCTCCGCCGGCCTGCTCGGCCTCTCGGCCACCGGCCTGACCTGGTCGACGTACGCGGGCGAGAACATCGCCTCCGTACGGGAGCGGCTCGGCGGTGCCACGCCCACAATCTCCGCCACGCTCGGCGGCGGCGCGGCGGCGGGCGGCGAGGCCCACGAGGGCCACGGCACGCACCACGACCCCGCCGCGCCCGCCGGGGACGGTACGGACATCGGCATCGACCGGGCGGTGGAGGCTGCCCGCGAGGTGGGCGTCGACGGCAGGATCGCCGTCACGCCGCCCACCGACGGCAAGGGGTACGTGGTCAAGGAGACCGACACGCAGTACCCGGTCCGCCTGGACGCGACGGCGATCGACCCGGCGACCGGCGAGGTCCTCGACACCCTGCGGTTCGCCGACTACCCGCTGCTGGCGAAGCTCACCCGGTTCGGTATCGACGCGCACACGGGCGTCTTCCTGGGCCTTGCCAACCAACTGGCCCTCGCCGCGCTCGCCCTCGCGCTGATCCTGCTCGTCGTGTGGGGCTACCGCATGTGGTGGCTGCGCCGCCCCGGCCGCCCCGTGGCGCCCGGCACGTGGCGCAGGGTCCCGGCGCCGCTGCTCCTGCCCCTGGCGGCGGGCACCGCCCTGGTGGGCTGGTTCGTGCCGCTGCTGGGCCTGAGCCTGCTGGCGTTCCTGGCGGTCGACGTGACGCGCTCGGCCGTGTCCCGCCGCCGGGCCGCGTAGGCGGAGAACGAGGGGCGCCCCCACCGGAAGGTCCGGCGGGGGCGCCCCTCGTATGTGTGACGTGCTCCGGCTGGGCCGGATCAGACCTGGCCGGCCTTCTCCAGGGCCTCGCAGCAGGTGTCCACGAGCAGGCGGGTGACCACGTACGGGTCGACGTTGGCGTTCGGGCGGCGGTCCTCGATGTAGCCCTTGCCGTCCTTCTCGACCTGCCACGGGATACGCACGGAGGCGCCACGGTTCGAGACGCCGTAGCTGTACTCGTTCCACGGGGCGGTCTCGTGCAGACCGGTCAGACGGTCGTCGATGCCCGCGCCGTAGTTCTTGACGTGGTCGAGCGGCTTCGAGCCCTCACCGAGCGACTCGCACGCGGTGATGATCGCGTCGTAGCCCTCGCGCATCGCCTTCGTGGAGAAGTTGGTGTGCGCGCCGGCGCCGTTCCAGTCGCCCTTGACCGGCTTCGGGTCGAGGGTGGCGGAGACGTCGTAGTCCTCGGCCGTGCGGTACAGCAGCCAGCGGGCGATCCACAGCTGGTCCGAGACCTCCAGCGGGGCCAGCGGGCCCACCTGGAACTCCCACTGGCCCGGCATGACCTCGGCGTTGATGCCGGAGATGCCCAGGCCCGCCGTCAGGCAGTGGTCCAGGTGCGCCTCGACGATGTCACGGCCGTGGATCTCGTCCGCGCCCACACCGCAGTAGTAGCCGCCCTGCGGGGCCGGGAAGCCGTTCTCGGGGAAGCCCAGCGGACGGGAGCCCTCGAAGAAGGTGTACTCCTGCTCGATGCCGAAGATCGGCTCCTGCGCGGCGTACTTCTCCGCGACCTCCACCAGCTGCGCACGCGTGTTGCTGGAGTGCGGCGTCATGTCCGTGTTCAGGACCTCGCACAGCACCAGCACGTTGTCACCGCCGCGGATCGGGTCCGGGCAGGAGAAGACCGGCTTCAGCACGCAGTCGGAGGCGTGGCCCTCGGCCTGGTTGGTGCTGGACCCGTCGAAGCCCCAGATGGGGAGCTCGGCGACGGCGCCGACCGGGGCGGTCAGTATCTTCGTCTTCGAGCGGAGCTTGGCGGTCGGCTCGGTGCCGTCGATCCAGATGTACTCAGCCTTGATGGTCACGGGGCCTCATCCTTTGGGGTGCAGCGGTATGCCGCGCAGCTTGGCAACAGGGGATTTCCCGGCCGTTGCTCGTTTGTGAACCCCGTGTTACTCAGGTTTCCCGTGGTGCGCGCACCTCCTGTGCGACGGCGTTTCCAGCAGGTCACGCGACATGAGCGCGTCATGCGCCGCCGTTTACGCACGCTCCTGCGCGCGGGCCGCGGCCCGCAGGCCCGCAGTCCCGCAGTCCCGCGAGGGTACGGACCCGGCCCCCGGTGTCGTCGAGGCGCGCCGCGAACTCCGGCACGGGCCGCCCGTAGAGCGCGTACCGGTGCACCGGCTCCCCGTACGGGTCCCGCACCAGCGACGGGTGCGGCGACCGGTGGTCGTCGGGGTGCGGGACGACGAACGCCGCAGCATCCGCGAGGTGGCCGCCGCCGCTGCCCGGGACATCCCCGCCGTACGGACGGAGACACTCCCGGGCGCGACGCACCACACTCTGCCGCCGGCGTCCCCACCTGGGACGGACGCGCGCGCGTGGCGGAGTTCCTGCGGTCCTAGCCGACGCGCTCGATCCGCGCGTTCCGGATCAGGAACTTGCCGGGCTCGCGGACCTGCTCGAACGCGGCGTTGTTGAGCAGGACGCAGCTGCCGGAGGCGGAGGTGACCTCGACGGTCGTGGACTTGTCGTTGTCGAGGTTGGTGACCTTCAGCCGCGTACCGGCGGGGAATTCGCCGCTGGACGCGGCGGGGGCGCCGCCCTCGCCGGAGAGGGTGACGGTGGACCCGGCGCAGACGACGTCCCCGCCCGCGTTCCCACCCTCGGCGGGCGGCTGGGCCTGCGCGGGCGGTTCCGCCTCGGCCGGGGGCTGGGCCTCGGCGGGCGGCTGGGCCTCGGCCGGGGGCTGGGCCTGCGAGGCGTCATCGGCCGCGCCGCCCCCGCCGACGGCTTCGGCGTCGCACCCGCTGGCCGCCGCCTTGCGCTTGATCTCCTCGATGACGGCGAGCCGGTTGGCGATCCGCGCCTCCGACTGGGCGTCCGGGTTGGCCCGCTGCCCGGCGATGAACTGCTCGTTGTTCTGCAGGGCGGTGGCCAGCCCGTCGCAGGCCACGGACGCCTGGCTGGTGCCGGTCATCACGACCGCCGTACCGCCCGCCAGCACGGCCGTACCGGCGAGCAGCGCGAGCTTCTTGCTGCGGCTGAGGGTCTTCTTGCGTGACACGTGGGACTCCTGTCCCCGACCGCTCGGGGGCGGCGGCCGGATCGGTGTGCGTGTGCCCCTACGTACGAGTAGCGACCCGGCTCCGACTCAACGCCGCCCTCAGATCGACCGCTGCCGCACACCGCCCGGGCGCCTGACCGGCTACGACCGGGACAACGCGTCCCGTACGGCCTCCTCCGACCGTCCCACGACCGCCGTGCCGTCGTCGGGGGTGATGATCGGCCGCTGGATGAGCTTCGGGCGGGAGACGAGCGCCTCGATCCACCGTTCACGTGACGCCTCGTCGCGGGGCCAGTCCTTCACGCCGAGCTCCTTCGCGGCGGCCTCCTGGGTGCGGGTGATCTCCCACGGCTCCAGCCCGAGGCGGTCGAGCACATCACGGATCTCGGCGGCCGACGGCACGTCCTCCAGATACCGGCGGACCGTGTAGTCGGCGCCCTCCGCGTCGAGCAGCCCGAGGGCGCCACGGCACTTGGAACAGGCGGGGTTGATCCAGATCTCCATGCCGCACACCGTACCCCCGGCAGTTGCCGAAAGCCGGTCTGGCCAGGGCCGATTGTCAGTGGTGGCCGGTAAAATCGTGGTACTCAGTGAGGGGCCGGGGGAGGCCCCTCACGCCGCGTACCAGGAGGTCGCCGATGGCCGTCGCCACCGTCACGCCACTGCCCCTCGAACCCTGGAAGCCCCTGCGGAAGAAGCCGCTCCCGGCCGGCCGGCCGCGCGAGTGGTACGTGAGCCACAACCGCCGTCTGAAGGCCATGCGCCTCGCGATCGCCCTGCTCGACTCGGGCGTGTACGTCGCGTCGAAGGCCGACAACCGGACGATACGGAACACGGCGCACCGCATCGGTGTGCACCCGCCGTCGGACGCGACGTGCCGCATGGTGCGCGCGCTGATCCGCTCGGGCCGCTAGCGGTACACCCGCGCCCGCCGACGCCGCCGCCACCGCCGACGCGAGGAAAGGGGGAGAACCGCGGCGGCGACCTCGGGCCCTACGGTCTGGTGGAACGGCCGGGTGATCGGCGCCTGGGCCCGGCAGCCGAACGGCGAGCCGGTCTGGCGCCTCCTCACCGACCCGGGCGCCGAGGCCCGGACCGCCGTCGAGTCGGAAGCGGCCCGCCTCCACTCCTGGCTGAACGGCACCCGCGTCACCCCCGCTTCCGCACCCCGCTGGAGCGGGAACACTCCAACTGGGCACAGGGCGCTGCCTGTCAGTGCTCCCGGTAGAGGTCGGCGAGGAGCGCCACCGCGGCGTGCGTGGCCGGATGCGGGTCGTGGCGCCGCCAGATGAGGTGTACGGGAACAGGGGCGGCGTCGCGCAGGGGACGGTAGGCGATGCCGTCGCGGCGGTACTGGGTGACGGTCGAGTACGGGGTGACGCCGACGCAGCGGCCGGTGGCGATGGCGGCGAGCCAGTCGTCGATGTCCTGGGTGTACTCCAGGGCGGGCCGCGCGGCCTCGGGCCACAGGTCCACGGTGGTGGTGCCGGTGCGGCGGTCCACGACGAGGGTGCGCTCGCGGACCTCGTCCAGCCGGATCGTACGGCGCCTCGCCCACGGGTCGTCGGCGGCCATCGCGACATAGCGGCGCTCGTGCCCGACGACCGCGTGGTCGTAACGGCGCGGGTCGATGGCGGTACGGACGACGGCCAGGTCGCACAGGCCCTCGGCGAGGCCGCCGGTCGGCGTGTTCTGGCGGATGAGGTGGAGCTCGACGCCCGGGTAGCGGTCGTGCCAGCGGCGCTGGAACTCCGGGGTGTGGCGGCCCATCGCGGACCAGGCGTGGCCGATACGCAGCCGGGTGTGGCCGGTGGCGGCCTCACGCACCAGCTCGTCGGCCTCGGCGAGGACATGGCGGGCCCGGGCCAGCACCTGCACGCCCGCGGTGGTCGGGGTGACCGCCCGGCTGGTGCGGTGCAGCAGCCGCATACCGAGGATCTTCTCCAGCGCGCGCAGCGTACGCGAGGCGGCCGCCTGCGAGATGCCCAGTTCGATCGCGGCGTCGGTGAAGCTGCCGGCGTCGACGATCGCCACCAGGCAGCGCAGATGCCGCAGCTCCAGATCCGAGACACTTTCCATGCGTCCAGCGTATAGACAGCGCGCTGGATGCATTTTGCGTATGCGTGCGGGCGGCGGAGAGTGCGGGCATGGCGATACACGCGCAGAGCGCGCAGAGGGAGACGGCGGCGCCCGCGGGTTCCTGGTCCGGGGTGGCGATGATGCTGGGCAGCGGCCTGTCCAACCAGGTCGGGGCGGCCGTGGCCGCGCTCGCCTTCCCGGTGATGGGCCCGGTCGGGGTGGTGGCCGTACGGCAGTGGGTGGCCGCCGCGGTGCTGCTCGGCGCGGGCCGCCCGCGGTTCCGCACGTTCACGGCCGCGCAGTGGCGCCCCGTACTCGGCCTCGCACTGGTCTTCGCGGCCATGAACCTCTCCCTCTACACGGCCATCGACCGCATCGGCCTCGGTCTCGCGGTCACCCTGGAGTTCCTCGGCCCGCTCACCGTGGCGCTGGCCGGCTCCCGCCGCCGCACCGACCTGCTCTGCGCACTCGCCGCCGCGGGCGCCGTACTCGTCCTCACCCGCCCGCAGCCGAGCACCGACTACCTCGGCATCGGCCTGGCCCTGCTGGCCGCCGTCTGCTGGGCCTGCTACATCCTCCTCAACCGCACCGTCGGTACCCGCCTCCCGGGCGTCCAGGGCTCGGCCGCCGCAGCCGCCGTCTCCGGCCTGGCGTACCTCCCCGTCGGCGCGGCCGCCCTCTGGCTCCACCCACCCACGCCCACCGCCCTGGCCTGCGCCCTCACCGCCGGCATCCTCGCCTCGGCCGTACCCTTCCTCGCCGACCTCCTCGCCCTGCGCCGCGTCCCCGCCCACTTCTTCGGCACCTTCATGAGCATCAACCCGGTCCTGGCGGCCCTGGTCGGCACGGTCCTCCTGAACGAACACCTCGACGCGACCTCCTGGCTGGCCATCGCGGCCATCGTGACCGCCAACGCCACAGCCCTGGCCAGGCCCGCCCGCACGGAACCGGCCCGGGAACCCGCCTGAGGCGAAAGCCGGTTGGAGGAGCCGACCGGATCGAACCGCACCCCATGGACGCCGACCTGGCCCACAACGCGATGCCGTCGCACGGCCCGACGGGGCGCAAGCTCCGCGATGAGCGTGCGCGGCTCGCCCATGCCGTGCCTCCGGACACGCCCGGCTGACTGCGGGGAACGTCGAGGTGGTCGGCCGGGCCTGGCTCGTCGCGCACGCACGGCTGCCGCGTGACGGGAGCTGACGCCCGGCCCTGTACGGCGGCGGTTCCCCACGTCCTACCAGGGGCGTCGCGGGGAGGCTCCCCTGGTCAGGACGCGGCGGGGGTCGCGGGGGCCACCGGGGCCACAGGGGCCTTCCTCGGGTCGGGCGTGGCCGACGAGTCCTGCCGGTAGAAGATGTCGATGTCCACCTCTTCGCCCCCGACGATCAGCGTGTCCCACGCCCCGCTCTCCAGCAGGGTGCGCAGGGTGTCGGACCTGAGCGTCTCCAGGTGGTTCCGGAGGGTCGGGTCGTCGGGCATGCCGGGGACGCGTGACGCCAGCCGGTCGCGGATCGCCCGCAGCCGTTCCATGAGCGCGTCGATGTCCGCGGTCCTGTCCAGATCCTTCCCTTCGGACCGCTCGATGCTCTGTGCGATCTTCTCCTTGATCGCGCGACTGACGCCGTCCTCGTCCGTGTTGATCATCGTGTTCCAGGCGCGGCTCTTGTGCCGGTACTGGAGCATCGACATGGCCGCCTCGTGGCGGGCGAAGTCGGCGTCCCGGAAGGGCCTGCCGGTCCATGCCCCGTTGAGGGAGCGGGCCAGCGAGATGGCGGAGCCCAGTCCGCTGTTGAGTCCGCGTCCCGGCCAGAAGTGGATGGCGTTGGCTGCGTCGCCGAGCAGGAACCCGTACGTCCCCGGGGTGGTCGACGTGGCCGAGTGCAGCCGGGTGGTGAACCTGGGCCGCTGCACCATGTCGAGCCGGAAGGCGGTGACCGCGCTCAGGTCCCTCTCGGCGACCCCGAACAGCGCCAGTCCCTCCAGCACCCGCTTCCACAGGGCCGAACCCCTGACCATGGCGGGCAGGAAGAGCGTGCTGTGCGTGGAGCACTGGAAGTCACCGTGATCGTCCCGCCCCATGACGCACGGGCGTGAGGCGATGCAGTCCTCGAACACATGCCGGACCGGATCGATACCGACCACTTCCGCGGCCTCGGCATCGGTGAGCCGCATGTTCAGGAATCCCTCGCCGCGCAGCGAGTTGAGGAGAAAGCGGTTCTGGGCCACGGTGAGCAGAACGGTCATGGGGTCCGTCAGAGTCGATTTGACGCGGAGGCCCAGGACGACATCCTGAATGTGCTCGCCGTGCAGCGAGTAGATGGACTTGTCGGCCTGGCCGAACCTGTCGGCGAAATACTCACGCGTTCGCGAGCGACTTCCCTCGCAGATGGCGAGTACATGCTCCTTGGCCTCGGTCTTCCGGTGCTCGGCCGGGTCGAATGCGGTGGGGACCAGCCGGATTCGGTCCTGCTTTTCGTTGGCCAATTCGAGGAGAGTGTCCTCGATGTAGGCGATGCGGAGGTTCCGCGGGTTGTAGCCGCGGATGGAGTCGGGGCCGACCGGCCACATCTCGGAGTACGCGTCGCCACGGAACAGCCGTCCCTGCACCTCCTCGGGGAGGTTCAGGTACTGCCGGCTCTGCACCGTGACGACCTGCTGCCGCCGGACGTTGCCCTGCCCCTCGCTCTTCCAGACGACCTTCGCCCCGTCCTGAACCCACCGGCCGTCGTACACGGTGACGGCCACGCGAGGCCCCATGAGCTGCTCGAGGAGCAGGGCGAAACTCAGACCGACCGGACCACCGCCCGAGACCGTGACGTTCAGCACCGGCCCTGCCGCCAGCGTCGCCTCGGAAGGGGTGAGCGGTCGCAGCACGGTGAGGTCGAGGATGGTCTCCAGCGCGTCGGCCGCTTCGAAGCGGAACGTCTCGGTTCCTATCTCGATGAGATCTCCGGGCTGCAGTTCACGCGAGGTCACACGCGCCCCGTTGACCCGCGTGCCATTACTGCTGCCGCTGTCGTAAAGCACGAATCCATGGCCCTCGCGACGTACTTCGGCGTGAAAGCGTGAGACGTTCCTCCCGGTTATCACCACACTGTTGTCGCTGTTGCGGCCCAGGGTTACCGGTGTGGTGCCGATCGGGAACTGCTGTCCAGTCAGAGAGCCTTGATGGCCAACAAGCCGAGGAGGCATGGGTCACCCACTTCCATAAATCACGGATGCGATGACGAAATGCGAAACCGGGCATCGAACAGCAGCACCCTGCGTCACACACCGCGAGTCGGCCGGTACGCAGAGCAATCCTAATCCGGCCATCGGGCCGATGAGAAGCCATTTGCCCCGACCGAACATCACATGGTGGCCATTCCGTGAAGATGTAACAGTGCCGGCCCGACTGGGAATGCTGAGTCAGTCGTGAAGGGTGCGGATGGTGGTTTCAGCGATGAATGGCCGACCGTGCGCGTCGGCGCCGCGAACCATCGACAAGTCGTCCACGATCCACCGGGAGGCGCTCGAAAACCAGTCGAGCAGCGCCGCTGTGTGCCACTACCGTGCTCGTCTCGGCAGTCCGGCTGAGCGGCAGGCGCTCCGGCGACTTCACCTTCACGCTCAAGCGCTGAGCCCTGCTCGGGACCGGAGACATAGACAAAGCCGTCGGCCGTGCCTTCCCCGAGAGGAAGGCACGGCCGACGGCCCACAGACGGCCCAGGGAGCGGAAACCCGCTCTGACCTGCGGCGATCTTAGATGTCGAAGTAGAGCTCGAACTCGTGCGGGTGCGGGCGCAGCTGGATCGGGGCGATCTCCTTCGTGCGCTTGTAGTCGATCCACGTCTCGATCAGGTCGGACGTGAAGACCCCACCCGCCTGGAGGTACTCGTTGTCGTCCTCCAGGGCGTTCAGGACGGACGCGAGGTCGGTCGGGACCTGGGGAACACCCGCGTGCTCCTCGGGGGCGAGCTCGTAGAGGTCCTTGTCGATCGGCTCGGCCGGCTCGATCTTGTTCTTGATGCCGTCCAGGCCCGCGAGGAGGAGGGCCGAGAAGGCCAGGTACGGGTTGGAGGACGGGTCCGGGGCGCGGAACTCGACGCGCTTGGCCTTCGGGTTCGAGCCCGTGATCGGGATACGCATCGCGGCGGAGCGGTTGCGCTGCGAGTACACCAGGTTCACGGGGGCCTCGAAGCCCGGGACCAGGCGGTGGTACGAGTTCACCGTCGGGTTCGTGAAGGCCAGCAGCGACGGGGCGTGCTTGAGGATGCCGCCGATGTAGTAGCGGGCGGTGTCCGACAGGCCGGCGTAGCCCTGCTCGTCGTAGAAGAGCGGCTCGCCACCCGACCACAGCGACTGGTGGACGTGCATGCCGGAGCCGTTGTCACCGAAGATCGGCTTCGGCATGAAGGTCGCGGTCTTGCCGTTGCGCCAGGCCACGTTCTTCACGATGTACTTGAAGAGCATCAGGTCGTCGGCGGCGGCCAGCAGCGTGTTGAACTTGTAGTTGATCTCCGCCTGACCGGCGGTGCCCACCTCGTGGTGCTGGCGCTCGACCTGCAGGCCGGCCTTGTCCAGCTCCAGGGAGATCTCCGCGCGCAGGTCGGCGAAGTGGTCGACCGGCGGGGCCGGGAAGTAGCCGCCCTTGTAGCGGACCTTGTAGCCGCGGTTGTCCTCGAGAGCGCCGGTGTTCCAGGCGCCCGCCTCGGAGTCGATGTGGTAGAAGCCCTCGTTCGCCGTGGTGTTGAAGCGCACGGAGTCGAAGACGTAGAACTCGGCCTCCGGGCCGAAGAACGCCGTGTCCGCGATGCCGGTGGAGGCCAGGTACGCCTCGGCCTTCTTCGCGATGTTGCGCGGGTCACGGCTGTACTGCTCACCCGTGATCGGGTCGTGGATGAAGAAGTTGATGTTCAGCGTCTTGTCGCGGCGGAAGGGGTCCACCCGGGCGGTGGAGAGGTCCGCGCGCAGCGCCATGTCGGACTCGTGGATGGCCTGGAAACCGCGGATCGACGAGCCGTCGAAGGCCAGCTCCTCGGCCGGGTCGAAAGCCTGGGCCGGGATCGTGAAGTGCTGCATCACGCCGGGCAGGTCGCAGAAGCGGACGTCGACGAACTTGACGTCCTCGTCCGCGATGAACTTCTGGGCTTCGTCGGCGTTCTGGAACATCCAACTCCTCCTACTCCCACCCGGGGGAGGGCGGGGTTGCAGCTCGGTCGTGCGGCCAGTGCGGTGGCACACGCTGGTCCCGACCATAGGGACGTGGGATTTCTCAAGCGTGACTCATTTGTTTCGACCAAGTTAACCGGTGCGGGGGCCGAGCGCCGCGTGGGCGCGGAGTGGAACGGCTTCCCCACACCCGGTATCCGTTGATCAAAAACGGTCGCAGTACCGTGTACGGGTGGACAACAGGCAAGTAATCGGATCGTGGCTCTCGGGACCGCGTGCGGCGGCCGAGGATATGGGCGCCGACTTCGGCTACCGGGGGGAACGGCTCGGTCTGCCCGAGCACGGGCCCGGCTCCATCGCCCCCCTCGGACGGCGCTTCGGCGCCCTCTTCGTCGACTGGTCCCTCTGCATGCTGATCGCATACGGATTGATCACCCGAGGTGACTGGAACGCGGCGGGAAACTGGGCCCTCGGCGTCCTGTTCGTCCTCGCCGTGCTCACCGTCGGTACCGTGGGCTCCACGCCGGGCAAGCGGCTCCTGGGCCTCCGCGTCATCGCCGAGGACGGCCGGCGGCTCGGCTTCGGCCGCGTCGTCGTCCGTACCGCGCTGCTCTGCGTCGCCCTCCCCGCCCTCATCTGGGACCGTGACGGCCGCGGCCTCCACGACCGGCTCTCACGCGCCGTTCAGGTGCGGACCCAGTAGGCGCGGACCCGTCGGCGGAAGACGGCCGGCGGGAGAAAAAGGGAGAAGGCGTCCGGAAGCCCGGACGCCTTCTCCCTTTTCCCACGACTATCGGTTTCGATCAGCGGAGCCTTCCGCCTCGCGGCATTCGCATGCCCTTGGGCATCGGGCCCTTCGGCATCGGCATGTTGCTCATCAGGTCGCCCATGGCCCGCAGCCGGTCGTTCGCCGCCGCCACCTGCGCGGCGGTCAGCACCCGCGGCAGCTTCAGCATCGTCGTGCGGACCTTCTTCAGCGGCACCTGGCCCTCGCCGTCGCCGACCACGATGTCGTGCACCGGCACGTCCACCACGATCCGGGCCATCCGCTTCTTCTCGGCCGCGAGCAGGCTCTTCAGCCGGTTCGGGTTGCCCTCGGCCACCAGGACGATGCCCGGCCGGCCGACCGCGCGGTGGATCACGTCCTGGCTGCGGTTCATCGCCACGGCCGGGGTCGTCGTCCAGCCGCGTCCCACGTTCTGCAGGACGGCGGCCGCCGCACCCGGCTGGCCCTCCATCTGCCCGAAGGCCGCCCGCTCGGCGCGCCGCCCGAAGACGATCGCCATCGCGAGGAAGGCCAGCAGGAAGCCCAGGATGCCCAGGTAGACCGGGTGCCCGATCAGGAAGCCGACCGCGAGGAGGACGCCGAAGACGACGATTCCCACGCCCGCGAGGACAAGCCCGATCTTCGGGTCGGACCGTCGGGTCATCTTGTACGTCAGGGCGATCTGCTTCAGTCGCCCGGGGTTCGCAGCAGCGTCACCGCTGTCTGAATTTGCCTTCCTCGCCATGCTGTGAAGTTTACGTGGCCGATGACGCGCGGCTAGCCGCGGCCTCCAGTACATGCTCCGCCTCCACCCGGGCCCGGGCCCGGCGGCGGTCCTCCAGCACGGAAGTCCAGGCGTTACGGCGGGCCGTCCGCTGGCCGCCGCGGAGCAGCAGCGCCTCGACGGCGCGCAGGGCGTCGGTGACGGACGGGAGTGCGTGGGCGCGTACCTGCTGACTCGCGGCCTGCATGTCGGGTGGTCCCCCTCGGGCGGGTGAGCGGTTATGGGCGGCGTGGGGGTGGGAACGCCGGGCGGCCGGCGCCTGTCCGGGGTGCTTCCGTACCGCGGTCGGTGGGTGGTCCGTGTGCGGTGCGTGGAACAAGCGTCACTCACTGGTGTTACCAGCGCATGTCCGGCCGGTCAAACAACCACGAAGTTCTGACGCGGCCCGTACGCCGCCCGCCCCCGCCGCTCACCTGCGCGGAGGTATACGAAGGCGTACGGGCCGCCACTGGGCGCGTGCCCGACGTCACACCGCCCGCGCGGCCTCCGCCGAGGCGCCACGGGCCTCCATGGCCTGCTGGAACAGCCGGCCGGCGCGGTACGAGGAGCGGACCAGCGGGCCCGACATCACACCGGAGAAGCCGATCTCCTCGGCCTCCTCCTGCAGCTCCACGAACTCGTGCGGCTTCACCCAACGTTCCACCGGGTGGTGGCGCACGGACGGGCGCAGGTACTGGGTGATGGTGATCAGCTCGCAGCCGGCCTCGTGCAGGTCCTGCAGCGCCTCGCTGACCTCCTCGCGGGTCTCGCCCATCCCGAGGATCAGGTTCGACTTGGTCACCAGACCGGCCTCGCGCGCCTTGGTGATGACCTCCAGGGAGCGCTCGTAGCGGAACGCCGGGCGGATCCGCTTGAAGATCCGGGGCACCGTCTCGACGTTGTGCGCCAGCACCTCGGGGCGCGACGAGAAGACCTCGGCCAGCTGCTCGGGGACCGCGTTGAAGTCGGGGATGAGCAGCTCGACCTTGGTGTGGCCGCCCTCGCGCTCCGCCGTCATCGCGTGGATCTGCCGCACCGTCTCCGCGTAGAGCCAGGCGCCGCCGTCCTCAAGGTCGTCGCGGGCGACGCCGGTGATCGTGGCGTAGTTCAGGTCCATGGTGACGACAGACTCGCCGACACGGCGCGGCTCGTCGCGGTCGAGGGCCTGCGGCTTGCCGGTGTCGATCTGGCAGAAGTCACAGCG
This sequence comes from Streptomyces sp. TRM49041, assembly GCF_008271805.1. GTDB lineage: Bacteria > Actinomycetota > Actinomycetes > Streptomycetales > Streptomycetaceae > Streptomyces. The sequence continues at coordinate 15,100 of NZ_VSRY01000081.1, read as the reverse complement.
CCGCGTGCACTGGTCGCCGCCGATGAGGAAGGTCGCCTCGCGGTCCTCCCAGCACTCGAAGATGTTCGGACAGCCCGCCTCCTGGCAGACCGTGTGCAGCCCCTCGCTCTTCACGAGCTTCTGCAGCTGGTTGTACTCGGGGCCCATCTTCGCCCGGGTCTTGATCCACTCGGGCTTGCGCTCGATGGGGGTCTGGCTGTTCCGGACCTCCAGGCGCAGCATCTTGCGTCCGTCGGGTGCGACTGCGGACACGGCTGGCTCCTACGGCTTCGATTCTTCGGCGAACACCAGGGTACGCCCGTCAAAAGTGCGGCCTTACGTCTGGCCAACCTATGGCCAGAGGGACGCATTCCCCCCGTCCGAGGTCGGTCAGACGCTCGCCGCCCCCTCCGCCGCCCGCACCGGCTCGGGGGCCCTGTCGACCGCACGCGGCTTCAGCTCCGCGTTCTCCAGTACGTCCCGCAGGTGCCGCTCCGCGACGGGGACGACCTCCTCGAGCGGCACGTCACGGCCCAGCTCGTTCGCGAGGGACGTCACCCCGGCGTCCCGGATCCCGCACGGCACGATCCGGTCGAACCAGGTGTTGTCCGGGTTCACGTTCAGCGCGAAGCCGTGCATGGTGACGCCCTTGGCGACGCGGATGCCGATCGCCGCGAGCTTCCGGTCCTCGCGCCGCTGGCCCGCGTTGGACGGGGCGTACTCCGGGCCGCTCATCCGCGGGTCGAACTCGTCGTCGTGCAGCCGCGGGTCGAAGTCCAGCGCGAGGCCCGTCCGTCCCCCGCCGCCGACCGGGTCGGAGGCGGAGCGCGCCGCCCCTCCGAAGGCGGGCCGCTCCTCCAGCGGGTCGCCCAGCACCCACACGCCGCTGCGGCCCTCGATCCTGGTGGTCTCCAGGCCGAACTCCGCCGCCGTACGGATCAGTGCCTCTTCCAGGCGCCGCACATGTGCCACGACGTCCACCGGGCGCGGCAGCTTCAGGATCGGGTAGCCCACCAGCTGGCCGGGACCGTGCCAGGTGATCTTGCCGCCGCGGTCCACGTCCACCACCGGGGTGCCGTCCAGCGGGCGCTCGCTCTCCTCGGTGCGCCGGCCCGCCGTGTAGACGGGCGGGTGCTCCAGCAGCAGGCAGGTGTCCGGAACCTGGTCCGCGAAGCGGGCGGCATGGACCTCGCGCTGCCGCTCCCACGCCTCCTGGTACTCCACGGCGTCCTCGCCGAACCCCAGATGGACGAATCGCAGCTCACTCACGGCACCGTCTCCCTAGAAAAGCGCGTCTCACGCCCCTGCCACTGTACGGCGGTGGCCGTGGAGCCGACCGGGCAGGGCTCGTCGGCGGCCGGGCGGCCACGACCGCCGCCGCTGTCGCCGCGACCGTCAGCATCGGCCCCAATCCTCACACGATCGGATGAATGTGGAGCGAAGGTGCCGGTATAGCCGGTGACGGCGGTTAAGTTCGCGCCGTTCCAAGGGGGCTGCACCCCGGCCCGGAAGGCAGGAGACCGCACAGCTGATGACGGATCGACCCCCGCAGCGCAACCCCAACCGCCAGCTCGCCGCACTGATCGCGGAAGCCGGGTTCTCCAACGCAGGTCTTGCCAGACGGGTGGATCAGCTGGGCCTCGAACACGGATTGGACCTCCGCTACGACAAGACCTCCGTCACCCGGTGGCTGCGCGGGCAGCAGCCACGCGGCACCACACCCGCGCTGATCGCCGAGGTGTTCACCCGGCGCCTGGGGCGACGGTTGTCGGCGCAGGACCTCGGCCTCGACGCCTGCGCGCCCGTGTACGCGGGGCTGGAATTCGCCTCGACACCCGAGGAAGCGGTCGACATCGTCAGCGGGCTGTGGCGGAAGGACTCCGGCAGCCACGCCGAGCTGCGGAAGATCGCTTTCACCCCGGCCGGCCTGGTCGTACCCAGCCGCGACTGGCTGATCGGCCGCGCCGACGAGCGCGTCACGCGGGGCGAGCCCCCACAGCGCCCGCCGCACGGCGCGAACAGCGCGCCGACGGCGCCGGGCGGGCGCGTACCGGCGCAGATGCGCCCGCCCGCCCAGGGCGGGAGGACGGGAGGGGCGGGCGGGCTCGGCGGCGCCGGGGTACCTGGAGGGCGCGGTGGTGGGCCAGGTGGGCCCGGTGGTGCTGCCGGGGCGGCAGGGGTCGGCAAGGCGCCTGGCGCCGGCGGTTCACCGGGGGGCGGCGGCGCGCCCGGCGCGTCCGGCTCCGCCTCCGGGGCCGCCGTCTCCGCCGGCCCCTCCACGCTCGCCGTCCCGCGCCAGCGCGGCACCGAACGCGGCCCCGGCCAGAGGGTGACCGGTGGTGACATCGCCGCCCTGCGGTCGGTCGGTGAGCTGTTCCGCACCCTCGACCACGCCTACGGCGGGGGCCACGCCCGCCAGGCCCTTGTCCGGTACCTGGAGCACGAGGCCGAGCCCATGCTGCGCGGCAACTACGGCGAGGCGACCGGGCGTCGGTTGTTCGGCGCGGCCGCCGACCTGACCCGGCTGGCCGGCTGGACGTCGTACGACATCGCCGCGCACGGCCTGGCCCAGCGGTACTTCGTCCAGGCGCTGCGGCTCTCCCAGGCGGCCGGCGACCGCGCTTACGGCTCGTACGTCCTGGTCACCATGAGCCGCCAGGCCGTCTACCTCGGCCACGGGCGCGAGGCCGTGCAACTGGCGCGCGTCGCCCAGCAGGGCATCGGCTCGTCGGCGCCGCCCGTCGTCCAGGCGCTGCTGCACTCTGTCGAGGCGCGCGGGCATGCCGTACTGGGCGAGGTGCGGGCCTGCACCGCGTCCCTGGTGCGCGCCGAACGGACCCTGGACGCCGCCCGCACCGGCGAGGAGGTGCCGCACTGGGCGCGGTCCTTCGACGAGGCGCAGCTCGCGGACGAGTTCGCGCACTGCCACCGCGACCTCCAGCAGTACCGGGCCGCCGCGCAGCACGCGGAGCGGGCACTCCAGCTGTACGCGCCCGGGTACGCGCGCAGCCGCACCTTCTGCCGCGTCGTCCTGGCCGCCGCCCGGCTCGGCCTCGGTGAACTGGACCAGGCGTGCGGGCTGGGCGCGGAGGCCGCGCAGCAGGCGTCCGAGATGCGGTCGGCGCGGGCGGTGGAGTACGTACGGGACTTCGAGCGGCGGCTGGAGCCGTACCGGGATGCGGCGGCTGTGCGGACGTACCGGGACCGGGTGACGGCGATCGGGTGACGGCGATCGGGTAGCGCCGCGGGTGGCTGTGGCTGTGGCTGCGGCTGTGGCGGGGCGCCGCGCCCCCACCGCGGGGGTTGCGTGGGGGCCGCCGCCGTGCGCCACCACCACGCGGCGGGAACGTGGCGGGGCCGCCGTGCCCCCGGGCATCCCTGCCCCCCAGCTCGGGATGCCCGGGGGCGGCCCCCCGGGAGATGGTCTTGTCGGCCGCCGAACGGGTGGCCTTGCTCTCGTCCGCGCCGCGACTCGGCCGGCAGTCGGCGCTCCGGCGCAGGCGCGGGGGTCTCTGTCCCGCGGCCTCACCACCGACCGGTGGTCGCCGTCCGGCGGGATGGGCCGTGCAGGGTCGCCCCCGCAGGAGCCCGGCCCACCCGCCGGGCTTGGCGCGCGGCGACTCGGACAGGGCAGCGTCCCGTCGTGCCCACCAGGGGCCCCGCGTCGGTCATGGCGGAACACACGCCCGCAACGGGAAGGAATGGGACTGCCCCGGCCGAGGCGACGCCGCCTCGACGAGACGGGGCGGCCTCGCGGCTGGGCCGGGCGCCCCGCGCGTGGACGGGGTGCCACACCCGCCCTCTTGTGGGCAGGCGTCCGCACCGCGACGGGAGTGCCCCGCTTGACCGGAGCCGAGAGCCTGGGGCACCAACGCGTGGCCCGCAGTGGCCCTCAGCCAGTGGCCCGTAGCGGGACCGCCCGGTGCCGTGGTCGGCCGGAACCAAGGGCCACGGGCTCCCGGGGGCCCGGCCTCGGCCGGCGCCGTTCAGGCCGCTGCCTCCAGGCGGGTCGACGGGTGGGCGGGTGGGAGGCCCAGGTCGCGGAGGATGGCCTGGGCGGCGCGATGGCCGGAGTGGAGGGCGCCCTGGGGGGTGCTCATGTCGCGGTGGTCGCCGCACACGTACAGGCCGGCCAGGAGCCGTACGGAGCGGCGCAGGTCGTGCGGGGCGGGCATGGCGGGTACGGCCTCCGGGTCGTGCCGTACGGCCAGCAGCTCCCAGTCGCCGGTGCCCGTGCCGTACAGCGCCGCGAGGTGCCGCCGGACCCGGCGGTCCAGGTCGTCGGGTGGTGTGCCGAGCACCGTGGAGGTGATCAGCACCCGGCCGTGCGGCGCGCGTGAGGGGTCCACCTCGCTCATCACGGCCGTGTGCGAGACCGGCCCGGCGCGGTCGGCGTCCAGCACCAGGGCCGGGGCCGCCAGCGGGGTGGCCGCCGCGGTGTGGTGAAGGACGGTCACGGGGTGGAAGCCCGGTACCCGCAGGCCGGGCAGCAGCTCGGCGGCCGCCCGCGCGCCGGTCGCCACGACCAGCGACCGGCAGGTGAACTCGCCGTGCTCGGCGGTCAGCACCCGGCTGATCGACGCGTCCTTGACCCGTACCCCGGTCCGTACCGTGCCCGGCGGCAGCGCGGCCGCCATCCGCTCCGGCAGCGTCGCCGCCCCGCCGGCCGGGACGCACAGCCGTCCCCGGGCGAACCCGCGCAGTGCCAGGTCGGCGCACCGGCTGGATGTGGTGAGGTCCGGGTCGCTGAGCAGGGCGGTCAGCAGGGGGCGCAGGAAGGTGGTGATCGTCCTGGTCGGCAGGCCGCGGGCCGCCAGGGCCTCCAGGGCGGGGCGTTCCCGGCGGGCGAGGAGCCGCTCGGTCGGGGTGCCCGCCAGTCGGGCGAGGGAGGCGCCGAGGCGGGCCTGGTCAAGCGGGCGGGGTCCGCTCGCCAGTGCCCGGGCCCGGGTCAGCGCGGAACGGGCGCCGCCGCGCACCTCACCGGTCCGGTGCAGCCGGCCGCCGCTGTGCACCAGCACGCCCGGCTGGAACCGCCGCAGGGTGACGGGGTCGATGCCGGGGGCGCGGTGCAGCTCCGGGTGCGACGCGTTGAGCAGTTGCCCGATCCGGTCCAGCCGGAACCCGTCGACGTGGTCGGTGGCCATCCGCCCGCCGACCTGTGGAGCGGCCTCCAGGACGCGGACCGCCAGTCCGGCGCTGGTGAGGTGGTGGGCCGCGGTCAGTCCCGCGAGCCCGGCTCCGACGATGACGACGTCCGCGTGATCTGCGGTACTGAGCACGTGACCCTCCCCGGGTGACGGTTCGGTGCGTGGGTGGCTCATGCCCTGGACGGCCCCTCGGAATACCCGAGTTCGGGACCTGAGCGTCCCTTGCGGCACCAGAGCGTAGGGCGCCCCGGCGGTACGGGGCAGTCGCGCGCGGAGGGGGTCACCGAAGCACGGAGGTCGCACACGCGTGCTGTCCCCCGGCTTCACGTCGCGCGGGCCCACCACGCGCAGCGGCCGGAAGCGGGGCGCCCGCGCAGAGACGTCTCACGGACGCCGGGGCACCCGCACAGCGGCCACACCGCCCCCTCACGCAACGCCACGGTCCGGGTGGTTCCGCCCGACGGCCGCGGGGCGCACCGAGGCGGTGAGCGGAGGGGTACGCCGCCGGGGGAGCCGCGGCGACCGGAGCCGCGGCACGTGTCGGGAGCGGGCCGGGGGCCGGGGGCGGGGAACCATGGGGAGCACGGTCGGTGCGCGGTCGGCACGGGCGCTGTCCGGTGCCGCCACCCGGAGGCGAGCCGACACGTGGGAGCGGGGCGGAGCACACCCCGGGCGCGGGAGCGACAACCGCCCCGGGAGGCGTCGGCAGCCCCTCGGTCGAGGCCGCGGTGCGTATCGGGGCCCGAGGGGACGCCCGTGGATCACTCGTAGGCCCGGCCCGGCCCGGCGCATGGCCTCGGCGAGCGCCCGCCGGGGCGGGCCCGTGACCGGCGCCGAGGCGGACGCAAACCCTTGTCCTACGCGGTCCCTACGCCGTCCCTACGCCGCCGCGCGGATCGCCGAGTCCACCGTCGGGAACGCGAAACGGAAGCCGGACTCCTGGAGGCGGGTCGGCAGGACGCGCTGGCTGCCGAGTACGTCCTGGGCGAAGTCGCCCAGGACCAGACGCAGGGCCTGGGCCGGGACCGGGAAGAGGGTCGGGCGGCGCAGGACGCGGCCCATCGCGGCCGTCACCTCGCGGTTGGTCACCGGCTCCGGGGCCGTCAGGTTCACCGGGCCCGACAGGGACGGCGTGTCCACGAGGTGCCGCAGCGCCGCCACCTCGTCGTGCAGGGCGATGAAGCTCCAGTACTGGCGCCCGTGCCCCAAGCGCCCGCCGAGCCCCGCGCGGAACAGCGGGAACAGCCGTCCCCAGGCCCCGCCCTCGGCGGCCACCACCAGGCCCGTGCGGGCGTACGCCACACGGACGCCCGCCTCCTCGGCCGCCGCGGCCGCCTCCTCCCACTCCACGCACACCGACGGCAGGAACCCCTCGCCCGCCGACGCCGACTCGTCCACCGCGCGCGTGCCGGTGTCGCCGTAGTACCCGAGCGCCGTCCCGCACACCAGCACCTTCGGCGGGACGTCCAGCGACGCCACCGCCTCCGCGATCGCGGCCGTACCCAGCACCCGGCTGTCCCGGATCTCCCGCTTGTACGCCTCCGTCCAACGCCGGTCGCCCACCCCCGCGCCCGCCAGGTGCACCACGGCGTCGCAGCCCGCGAGGCCGGCCGCGTCCACGTACTGCCGCCGCGGGTCCCACTCCACCTCGTCCGCGCCCCGCGCCGCCCGTCGTACGAGCCGGACGACCTCATGGCCGTCCGCCCGCAGCGAGCGCACCAGAGCGGAGCCGATCAGTCCGCCCGCGCCGGTCACGGCGACACGCGAGCGGGGCGGCGGAGAAGAGGGCGACGAGTCCTTGCGCGAAACAGTCATGACCACATCCTGACCCCCGTGGCACAGTGACGGCCATGACCACCCCGCCTCCCATACGCCGCCCCGCGCAGCCCGGGGACGCGACCCCGACGCACCCCGGCGGCATACGACCCGCCTCCGAGCCCGGGGACGCGACCCCGACGCACCCCGGCGGCATACGACCCGCCTCCGGCCAGGCGGACGCGGCCGCCGCGCACCCCGGCGGCGCACGACCCGCCTCCCGCCCCCGCATACGCCCCGCCCATCCCGGCGACGCCGACGCGCTCACCGAGCTCGACCACACCACCTGGTCGACCCTCCACGCGGTCATGCCGCGCCCGCAGCCGCCGTTCGACCCGTTCTTCGACGCCGACCACCGCCCGGAGGACTACCTTGTCGCCGACCTCGGCGACGGCCGCCCCGTCGGCTACATCCGGCTCGGCTTCCCCTCCCGGCTCGCCTGTAACACCCACGTACGCCAGATCCAGGGCCTCGTCGTCGCCGAGACCGCCCGTGGCCGCGGCGTCGCGCGCGCCCTGCTGCGCGCCGCGTGCGACGAGGCGCGCCGCCAGGGCGCCATCCGGATCACCCTGCACGTCCTCGGGCACAACAAGCCCGCGCGCACCCTGTACGAGTCGGAGGGCTTCGCCGTCGAGGGCGTGCTGCCCGGCGAGTTCCGCCTGGACGGCCGGTACGTCGACGACGTCTTCATGGGGCGTCGCCTCAGCGGTGGCGGTACGCCGTTCTGACGGCGTGGCCCCCGGCGGCGCTCCTCACCCGCCGAACCGGTCCCACACCCGCGGCAGCCGTTCCGCCAGCGCCGTGTCGTCGGCCACGTCCAGCGGTGTGCCCGCCGGCTCCGGTGGCTGCGGGGCGATCCCCAGGTCCGGCGAGTCCAGGCCGGTGAGCTGCTCGTACGCCTCGTCGGTCGCGTACCCCAGGTCCTCCCCGTCCCCGTCCAGGGCCGGGTCGAAGTCCTCCAGCAGCTCCGCGAGCGTCTCCGCGTCGTGCACCGCGCCCTCGAACAGCTCCCGCCCCTGGCCGATCAGCCAGCACCGGAAGTAGTCGAACGCGTCGTCGTCCGCCCCGCCCAGCAGGACCGCCGCCGCGGCCCACAGGTCCCAGGTGTACGCGCGGTTGTAGCGCGCCTCGAAATGGCGGGCGAAGTCCAGTACGGAGTCGGGGTCCAGCTGCATCAGCCGCTCCACGAGCAGCTCGGCGTGGTCCTCGGGGTCGCCCTCGGCGGCCTCGCGCGTCGTGTCGACGATCTCCCAGAACTCCGTCTCGTCCATCACGGGACCAGCATCGGGCGTCCGGGGGAACGGCGCACGCGGAGCGGCCGGAACACGAGCCGGAAACGGAGCGGACGGATGCCGGACGGATACCGGACAGAAGATGTCGCCATTGCGTGGAACGGTCCTCGTATGACGACCACGCAGCACACGCACTCGGAAGCCCGACCGCTCTCCGGCACCGTCGCCCTCGTCGCCGGCGCCACCCGCGGCGGGGGCCGCGCCATCGCCGTCCAGCTCGGTGCCGCCGGCGCCACCGTCTACGTCACCGGGCGCACCACCCGCACCCACGTCAGCGAGGTCGGCCGGTCCACCGAGACCATCGAGGAGACCGCCGAGCTCGTCACCGCGGCGGGCGGCGAAGGCATCGCCGTCCCCACCGACCACCTCGTCCCCGAGCAGGTCCGTGCCCTCGTCGACCGGGTCGACCGCGACCACGGCCGCCTCGACGTCCTCGTCAACAGCCTCTGGGGCGGCGACCACCTGCTGAGATTCGGCGTGAAGATGTGGGAGACCGACCTGGAGCAGGGCCTGCGGATGCTCGATCTCGGCATCCGCAGCCACGCCATCACCAGCAGCATCGCGCTGCCACTGCTGATCCGCCGCCCCGGCGGCCTGGTCGTGGAGATGACGGACGGCACCGCCGAGTACAACCGGCGCTTCCGGGAGAACTTCTACTACGACCTCGCCAAGACGGCCCCCATCCGCATGGCCTTCGCCCTCTCCCACGACCTGAAGGACGCGGGCGCCACCGCAGTCGCGCTCACGCCCGGGTTCCTGCGCTCCGAGGAGATGCTCGACGCGTTCGGCGTACGCGAGGAGAACTGGCGCGACGCGTGCGCGCGCGAGCCGCACTTCGCGGTCGCCGAGTCGCCCGTCTACGTCGGCCGCGCGGTCGCCGCGCTCGCCGCCGACCCCGACAAGGCGCGGTGGAGCGGCCGGTCCCTCGACAGCGGGCAGCTCGCCAAGGAGTACGGCTTCACGGACGCCGACGGTTCGCAGCCGGACGCCTGGGGGTACTTCCGGGACGTCGTCCACGGCGGCAGGCAGGCGTCGGCGGAGGCGTACCGGTAACGGGCGGCTCCGTCCCCGGACCCCCGTGCCGCACCTGAACGGCCCTCGTCCTCAGGCGGGGGCCGGGGGCGGGGTCACCGCGTACAGCTCTCGCAGCCGCGCCGCCGCACCCACGAACCGCTCCCGCAGTGACGGCGGCTCCAGGACCTCCGCCTCCGGGCCCAGGGCCAGCAGCTGGGTGTACGCCACCTCCTCCGACTCCACCGGCAGGGTGACCGTCACCCGGCCGACCGGGTCCGGTGGGCCGGCCGCCTCCAGGGCCTCGCGGGCGGCCGTCCGGTCCGTCGTGTACGGGAGACGGCGTGCCCCCGCCTCCGAGAGGCGTACCACCACCTCCGTACGGAGGATGGAGCGCGCGAACTCCGCCGCCCGCTCCTCCCAGAACACCGGCAGGTCGAAGTCCTCGTCCCGTACGAACCGCTCCTCGCACAGCGCGACCGCCGCGAACCGGTCGACCCGGTACACCCGGAACGCCTCCCCGGCCCGTGCGCACAGGTACCAGACACCCGCCTTCAGCACGAGCCCGTACGGCGCCAGCTCCCGCTCCACCTCGCCGTCGGCCCGCCGGTACAGCGCCCGGACCAGGCGGTCGCCCCACACCGCCTCCGCGACCACCGGGAGCAGCTCCGGTGCCCCGGACTCCTGGTACCAGCCGGGCGCGTCCAGGTGGAACCGCCGCGCCGCCGACTCCGAGACGTTCCGCAGGGAGGGCAGCAGGGCCGCCGACACCTTCAGCCGGGCCGCCGACGCCGCGTCGTCGAGGCCCATCTCGCGCAGCGCGCCCGGCACACCCGACAGGAACAGCGCCTCCGCCTCGCTGCGGGCCAGCCCGGTGAGCCGCGTACGGTAGCCGCCCACCAGCCGGTAGCCACCGGTCCGGCCCCGGTCCGCGTACACCGGCACACCCGCCTCCGACAGCGCCAGCGCGTCCCGCGTGACCGTCCGCTCCGACACCTCCAGCTCCCGCGCCAGCTCGGCGGCGGTCATCGACGGCCGGGACTGGAGCAACAGCACCATCTTGATGAGGCGGGCGGCACGCATACGCCCATCATGCCGCTCCACATGCCTGTGCCCCCGGGCGCGGGGAGGCGGACCGGGGGCACAGGCAGAACAACGGGTTCACCCGCGGACGTACTTACAGGCCGTAGCGCTCCCGGGCGTCCTTCACCGCGGAGGCCGGGACCTCGCCTCGGCGGGCGAGCTGGGCCAGCGCGGCGACCACGATCGACGGGGCGTCCACGCCGAAGTGGCGGCGGGCGGCCTCGCGGGTGTCCGACAGGCCGAAGCCGTCGGCGCCGAGCGAGCTGTAGTCCTGCTCGACCCACTGCGCGATCTGGTCCGGGACCTGGCGCATGTAGTCGCTGACGGCCAGGACCGGGCCCTGCGCGTCGGCCAGTGCCTGGCGCACATACGGCACGCGCTCCTCGCCGCGCAGCAGCGCCGCGTCGGCCTCCAGCGCGTCGCGCCGCAGCTCCGTCCACGAGGTCGCGGACCACACGTCGGCGGTCACGCCCCACTCGTCGGCCAGCGTCTGCTGGGCCTGGAGCGCCCAGTGGATCGCCGTACCGGACGCCAGCAGCTGGACGCGCGGCGCGTCCTCGGCGCCCGAGCCCTCCTTGAAGCGGTAGAGGCCCTTGACGATGCCCTCGTCGACGCCCTCGGGCTTGGCCGGCTGGGGCATCGGCTCGTTGTAGACGGTCAGGTAGTAGAAGACGTTCGGGTCCTCGCCCGGGGCACCCTCGCCGTACATACGGCGCAGACCGTCCTTGACGATCGCCGCGACCTCGAACGCGAACGCCGGGTCGTACGTCAGGGCGGCCGGGTTCGTGGCGGCGATGACCGGGGAGTGGCCGTCGGCGTGCTGGAGGCCCTCACCGGTGAGGGTGGTCCGCCCGGCGGTGGCACCGACCAGGAAGCCGCGGCCGAGCTGGTCGCCGAGCTGCCACATCTGGTCGGCGGTCCGCTGCCAGCCGAACATCGAGTAGAAGATGTAGAACGGGATCATCGGCTCGCCGTGCGTCGAGTACGCGGTCGACGCGGCGATGAAGTCGGCCATGGAGCCGGCCTCGGTGATGCCCTCGTTGAGGATCTGGCCGTTCTCGGCCTCGCGGTAGTACATCAGCTGGTCACGGTCGACCGGCTCGTACGTCTGGCCCTTCGGCGAGTAGATGCCGAGCGACGGGAACAGCGACTCCATACCGAACGTGCGGGCCTCGTCCGGCACGATCGGCACCCAGCGCCTGCCGGTCTCCTTGTCGCGGACGAGGTCCTTGATCAGCCGGACGAACGCCATGGTCGTGGCGACCGACTGCGAGCCGGAGCCCTTGTCGAACGCCGTGAACGCCTTCTCCGCCGGCGCGGGCAGCGGCGCGACCGGGTGGACACGGCGGGCCGGCGCGGGCCCGCCGAGGGCGGCGCGGCGCTCCTGGAGGTAGCGGACCTCGGGGGAGTCGGCGCCCGGGTGGCCGTAGGGGACCTGGCCGCCGTCGAAGGCGCTGTCCGGGATGGGCAGCCCGAGCAGGTCGCGCATGCCCTTGAACTCCTCCACCGAGAGCTTCTTCATCTGGTGGTTGGCGTTCTTGGACTCGAAGCCCTTGCCGAGCGTGTAGCCCTTCACGGTCTGCGCGAGGACCACGGTGGGCGCGCCCTTGTGCGACACGGCCGCCTTGTACGCGGCGAAGACCTTGCGGGACTCGTGACCGCCGCGCGAGGAGTGGAAGCACTCGAGGATCTTGTCGTCGGAGAGCAGCCGGGCCATCTCGACGAGCGCGGGGTCCTTCCCGAAGAAGTCCTCGCGGATGTACGCCGCGTCCCGGGTCTGGTACGTCTGCACCTGCGCGTCCGGTACCTCGCGGAGGCGGCGCACCAGGGCACCGGTGGTGTCGAGCTGGAACAGCTCGTCCCACGCCGTGCCCCAGAGGCTCTTGACGACGTTCCAGCCGGCGCCGCGGAACTGGGCCTCCAGTTCCTGCACGATCTTGAAGTTGGCGCGGACCGGGCCGTCGAGGCGCTGGAGGTTGCAGTTGATGACGAAGGTCAGGTTGTCGAGACACTCGCGGGCGGCCAGCGCGAGTGCGGCGGTCGACTCGGGCTCGTCCATCTCGCCGTCGCCGAGGAAGGCCCAGACGTGCGAGTTCGACACGTCCTTGATGCCCCGGCTGGTCAGATACCGGTTGAACCGCGCCTGGTAGATGGCGGAGAGCGGCCCGAGACCCATCGACACGGTCGGGAACTCCCACAGCCAGGGGAGGCGGCGGGGGTGCGGGTAGGAGGGCAGGCCGTTGCCGCCGGACTCCTGCCGGAAGTTGTCGAGGTGCTGCTCGCTCAGCCGCCCGTCGAGGAAGGCCCGCGCGTAGATGCCCGGGGAGGCGTGGCCCTGGATGAAGAGCTGGTCGCCGGAGCCGTCGCCCTCCTTGCCGCGGAAGAAGTGGTTGAACCCGGTCTCGTAGAGCCAGGCGGCGGAGGCGAAGGTGGCGATGTGGCCGCCGACGCCGTACTTCGAGCCGCGGGTCACCATGGCGGCGGCGTTCCACCGGTTCCAGGCGGTGACGCGGGCCTCGAGCTCCTCGTCGCCGTCGAAGCCGTAGCCGGGCTCGGCGGCGGTGGGGATGGTGTTGAGGTAGTCGGTCTCCAGCAGCTTCGGCAGCGCGAGACCGGCGCCCTCGGCCCGCTCCAGGGTGCGACGCATCAGGTACGCGGCACGGTGCGGCCCCGCCGCGGCGGTCACGGCGTCCAGGGACGCCTGCCACTCGGCGGTCTCCTCGGGGTCGCGGTCCGGGAGCTGGTCGAGCTCGCTCGGCTGGATGCGGGTGGGGTCGGTCATAGTCGCCGCCTTCCGGAGTCGAAGGGGTGTGGAGCCCTTGGTCTTGGCAGGACAGGGCGAGGGACCTCTGTTGAAGTCCGCGGACGACTGTACGACTGTGATCGATGATCGATCAAAGGGTGACGGTAAAAATCTTATGCCGCAGAGCAAAATAGGCATCGGGTGCCACGAAATAGGGCACCCGGTGCCGTGTTTTCGCAGGTGAGGCCGACCTTATGAGCGCGGGGGCGACAGAATGAGCGCCCCGCGGCGACCGGCCGGCGCGGTCATGCGCGGGGGGCGCAGCCGAGGACGTGGGCCTTCACCAGCGCGCCGATCCCGGGGTCGCGGCGGCGGAACGCCTCCACCAGCTCCTGGTGCTCCTGGGCGTACTCCTTCTGCACCGTGCCGAGCCAGCGGATCGACAGGGCCGTGAAGACCTCGATTCCCAGGCCCTCCCAGGTGTGCAGCAGGACCGCGTTGTGGGCGGCGCGGACCAGCTCCCGGTGGAAGGCGACCGTGTGGCGCACCTGGGCCGTTCCGTCGCCGTGCGCGTCCGCCTCGTACAGGGCCGCCACATGCGGCTCCAGCGCCGAGCAGTCCTCGGCCAGGCGCTCCGCCGCCAGCTCCGCGGCGATCTGCTCCAGGCCCGCCCGCACCGGGTAGCTCTCCTCCAGGTCCGCCGCCGTCAGGTTCCGTACCCGTACGCCCTTGTTCGGCGCCGACTCGATCAGGCGCAGGCTCTCCAGCTCGCGCAGGGCCTCCCGGACCGGTGTCTGGCTGACCTGGAGCTCCGTCGCGATACGGCGCTCCACGATCCGCTCGCCCGGCTTCCAGCGGCCGCTGACGATCCCCTCCACGATGTGCTCGCGGATCTGTTCGCGCAGCGAGTGCACGACGGGGGGCGGGGTGGTCATGGAGAGCGCTCCTTCGTTGCCGTGGCGGTCGACGCCATCGGCGTCATTATTCCGCCCGGCCTCCCGAAGTACGACGACGGCGCCCCCGACCGGGCAACTGCCGGTCGGGGGCGCCGTGTTGGACGTACGGTCGGCCGATCGGACCTACAGGCCGAGGTCCACCTCGAACTCGCCGGCCTCCAGGATCGCCTTGACGGCCGCCAGGTAGCGGGCCGCGTCGGCGCCGTCCACCAGGCGGTGGTCGTAGGAGAGCGTCAGGTACGTCATGTCACGGATGCCGATGACGGTGCCTTCGGCGGTCTCGATGACGGCCGGGCGCTTGACCGTGGCGCCGATGCCCAGGATGGCGACCTGGTTCGGCGGAACGATGATCGTGTCGAACAGCGCACCGCGCGAGCCGGTGTTGCTGATCGTGAACGTCGCGCCCGCGAGCTCGTCCGGGGTGATCTTGTTGCCGCGGACCTTGGCCGCCAGGTCGGCGGTGGCCTTGGAGATGCCCGCGATGTTCAGGTCGCCCGCGCCCTTGATGACCGGCGTCATCAGACCCTTCTCGGAGTCCACGGCGATGCCGATGTTCTCCGAGTCGAAGTACGTGATGGTGCCCTCGTCCTCGTTGATCCGGGCGTTGATGACCGGGTGGGCCTTCAGCGCCTGGGCGGCCGCCTTGACGAAGAACGGCATCGGGGAGAGCTTGACGCCCTCGCGGGCGGCGAACGCGCCCTTCGCCCGGTCGCGCAGCTTCATCAGCTTGGTGATGTCGACCTCGACGACCGAGGACAGCTGGGCCTGGCTGTGCAGCGCCTTCATCATGTTGTCGCCGATGACCTTGCGCATGCGGGTCATCTTGACCGTCTGGCCGCGCAGCGGGGACGCCTCGAGTGCCGGGGCCTTGGCGGCGGGCGCCGCGGCGGCGGCCGGGGCCGGTGCGGCGGCGGCCTTCGCGGCCTCGGCGGCCGCGATGACGTCCTGCTTGCGGATACGGCCACCGACGCCCGTGCCCTTGACGGTCGCGAGGTCGACACCGTGCTCGGCGGCGAGCTTGCGGACCAGCGGGGTCACATACGCGCCCTCGTCCGTCGCCTGGGCGGCGGCGGG
>NZ_VSRY01000080.1 GCF_008271805.1 Streptomyces sp. TRM49041 | reverse complement strand
GTCCGCCCCGGCCCGCCGTCCGGCCCTGCCCTGCCGACCAGGCCCCGCCATGGCTGCCGGTCCGGCGCCGGTCCACCGGAAGCCAGGGGGGAGGCCAGGGGCGGAGCCGAGGGGCGGCAGCCGGGCGGCCGGCTGGCCGGGCGCGCAGGCGGCCGGGAAGCCGGGAGCGGGGCCCCCTGGGGCCGCGGGTCTACGCTGTTCGGGACCCGAACCTCACCGGAGGAGCCCCGTGGCCGGCCGCTACGCCCCCCGTCCCACGCGCACGACCGTGCGCGGTGGCGCCGTCGGCGTACCCGGGCGGGGTGCGGTCCCCGCGCAGCCCGGCAGTTCCCGCGGGCGTACCTGGACGCCGCCGTGGCCGGTGGACCTCGGGCTCACGTTGGGGCCGTTGCGCCGCGGTCCGGGCGACCCCACGTTCCGTACGACATCCGACGGCTCGGTCTGGCGGACCTGCCGTACGCCCTCGGGCCCCGGGACGCTGCGGGTGGCCGCGCGCGGCGGCGCCGTCGAGGCGGAGGCGTGGGGGAGCGGCGCCGAGTGGCTCCTCGACCGGCTGCCGGAGCTGCTGGGCGAGCGGGACGACCCGGACGCGTTCACGCCCCGGCACCGGCTGCTGGCCCTGACCCGGCGCCGCCGCCCGGGGCTGCGGCTCACCCGCACGGGCCTGGTGATGGAGTCGCTGATCCCGTCGATCCTGGAGCAGAAGGTCACGACGGACGAGGCGTACCGGGCGTGGCGGATGCTCGTCCGCACGTACGGCGAGCCCGCCCCGGGGGGCCCGCCCGCGCTCCGCCTGTACGTGATGCCGGAGCCCCGCACCTGGGCGCTGATCCCTTCGTGGGAATGGCACCGCGCGGGCGTCGACACCAAGCGCTCGTCGACCGTGCTGCGCGCCGTGCGGGTGGCGCGCCGCCTGGAGGAGGCGGCGGCCATGGAGCCCGAGGATGCCAGGCGGCGCCTGGAGCTGATCCCCGGGATCGGCCCGTGGACATCCGCCGAGACGGTCCAGCGCAGCAACGGCGCCGCCGACGCGGTGACCGTCGGGGACTACCACCTGCCCGGCATCGTCGGCCATGCCCTGGCCGGGAACCGGGACGCGGACGACGCGGAGATGCTGGAGCTGCTGGAGCCGTACGCGGGCCAGCGCCACCGCGCCGCGCGGTTGATCCTCCTCAGCGGCCACACCCCGCCGCGCCGCGCCCCGCGCATGACCCCGGGCGACATCGCGGCCCTCTGAGCCGCACGCGCGGCCGACCGGGACCTGACCGGCCGCACGCGCGGCCGACCAAGACCTGACCGGCCGCACGCGGGGCCGACCGGGACCTGACCCCGCCTCACCGCACGGTGAGGAAGTCCTCCGGGTCCCGCCCCGGCCGGGCCTTCGGCGGTTCGGCGGGCCGGCCGACGGCGACCGCGCCCATGGGGTCCCAGTTCTCCGGCAGGTCGAGCACCCGCCGTACGACGTCACGGCAGAACATCGTCGACGACACCCACGCGGAGCCGAGCCGCTCGCCCGCCAGCGCGACCAGGAAGTTCTGCACCCCGGCACCCGCCGCGACGACGAACATCTCGCGCTCGGCGGCATCCCGCCGCGGGTCCCCGTAGTGGTGCGCGCCGTCCGTCACGAGGCACGGCACCACCAGGTACGGCGCGTTCCGCAGGACGTCGCCGCGGCGGACGCGCCGGGCGATGGCCTCCTCGTCGCGGCCGTCCCGCCGCAGGTCGGATATCCACGCCTCCCGCATGGCGTCCAGGAGCCGCGTCCGGGACTCCGGCGTCTCCAGCAGTACGAACCGCCACGGCGTCGTGTGGTGCGGCGCGGGCGCCGTCACCGCGGCGGCCACCGCACGCCGTACGGCACCGGGATCCACCGGGTCGTCGGTGAACGCCCGTACGGTGCGCCGCAGCGTGACCGCCTCGCGCACCGCCTCCGACGTGCCGAGCCGGAACATGTCGCTGTCCGCGCCCCGCACGAGCGCCCGCGCGCCGGGGTCGTGCGCACCGTCCCCGGCCACCAGGTGGGGCAGGCCACGCACGACGGCGACGGGCCGACCGGTCACCTTGCCCTTCACCAGGTCGCCGGCGGCGGCCAGCTCGTCGGCGCTCGCCACGACCGTCGCGACGAGCGGATTGCCGTACGCGTCGGTGCCGCCGCGCAGGTCGTCCAGCACGCGCACCCCCGCCGCGCCGATCGCGACATCCGTGAGACCGCTGCGCCAGGGGCGGCCGAAGGTGTCGGTGACGACGACACCGACGTCGACACCGAGGGCGTCGCGCAGCCCGGCCCGTATGGCGCGCGCCGAGGCGTCCGGGTCCATGGGCAGCAGAAGAACCGTCCCGGCGGGCGTGTTGGACGCGTCGACACCGGCCGCGGCCATGACCAGGCCCAGTTGGTTCTCGACGATCCGGAGCGTGCCGCGCCGGGCGACGACGCGCACGGTCTCGGCGTCGATGGCGGCCTCGCGGTCGTCGGCGGCGACGACCCGCCCCTCCGCCTTGCTCACGATCTTGGAGGTGACGAGCACGACGTCCCCGTCGACCAGCCCGGGCTCGGCGGCGGCGATCAGCTTGGCGAGGTCGTCGCCCTGCTGGACCTCCGGTATGCCCGGCGGCGCCCAGACCCGGTACGAGGCGGTCATCCCCGTACCTCCTCGGCGAGGGCCAGCGCCTCACGCGCCATCGCCGCGGCCGCGTCCACGTCGGTCATCATCAGGGGCACGGCCTTGCAGCGGATTCCGGCCGCCTCGACCTCGGCGACCGCGTCCGCGTCGACGGTGTCGACCAGCCAGCCGTCCAGCAGTCCCGACCCGTAGTGCTGGGCGACCGCCGCGGCCGTCGCCTCCACGCCGACCGCCGCGAGGACCTTGTCGGCCATGCCGCGCACCGGTGCGTTCCCGACGATCGGGGAGAGGCCGACGACCGGGACCCCCGCCTCGGCGATGGCCTCCCGGATCCCGGGCACGGCGAGGATCGTGCCGACGCTCACCACCGGGTTGGACGGCGGGAACAGCACCACGTCCGCCTCGGCGATGGCCTCCAGCACACCGGGCGCCGGCTTGGCCTGTTCGGCGCCGACCGGCACCACCGCGTGCGCGTCGACGGAGGCGCGCAGCTTCACCCAGTACTCCTGGAAGTGCACCGCCCGCCGCTCGCCCTCCACCTCGACAGCGACATGGGTCTCGACCCGGTCGTCGGACATCGGCAGCAGCCGCACGCCCGGCTGCCACCGGTCGCACAGCGCCTCGGTGACCGCGCTCAGCGGGTAGCCGGCTCCCAGCATCTGCGTACGGACGATGTGGGTGGCGAAGTCGCGGTCGCCGAGGCCGAACCACTCCGGCCCCACGCCGTACGCCGCCAGCTCGCTCTTGACCGTGAACGTCTCGTCCGCACGCCCCCAGCCCCGCTCCTCGTCGATGCCACTGCCGAGGGTGTACATCACCGTGTCCAGGTCGGGGCAGACCTTCAGCCCGAAGAGATGGATGTCGTCACCTGTGTTGCCGATGACCGTGATGTCCGCGTCGGGTGCGGCCCGCTTGAGGCCGCGCAGGAAACGGGCACCACCGATGCCACCGGCCAGAACCACCATGCGCATGCAGGCAGTCTGTCAGGCGGACACGGCACTCAGGGTGGTCGGGCCGGAACTGTGGACAACTCCGGGCGCGGTGCGCGTCGGGTGCATCGGCATGTCGGTCAGGCCGGGGTAGTAGATGTGCAGGCTGACGGCCGGTTCGAGCGAGTCGTTGACGATCTCGTGCACATGGCCGGGCGCGAACACGCGCAGCGCGCCTCCCCCGAGCGTCCGTGCGCCCCTTTCCGTACGCTCCGTCAGCTCGCCCTCCAGCACGGTCAGTACGCCGGACGACCGGCCGTGGTCGTGGGAGCCGGTGCCCTGGCCGGGCACCCAGGAGAGCAGCCACACCTCATAGCCGGGCCCGGTACCGAGCCGGTGGTACCAGCGCGTGGTGGCGTCGTACTCGACGAGGGGCGCCCACCGGGCACGGTCGGCGGCGATGGAGCGGGCGAGCCCGGCGAACTCCGCGACGGTGTTCGGGTGCTCCTTGGCGGGCTGGAGGAGGTGCTGGACGGCGAGGATGTCGCCGGCGATCTGAAGGTCGCTGTCGCTGTTCATGGAGTGCGGTGGTTCCTCGGCGGAGCGGGTCGGCGGATGCGGTGAAGCGGGACCGGTGCGGCAGGCGGAGCGGGTCGCGCGGCGGGCACGGGATCGCGGCGGGGCCGGTCGGACCTGTGCGCGTGCGGCGTGGGACGCGCCTGGGGGAGGGGCTGGAGCGCTAGGGCATCAACAGCAGGAACAGCAACAGCGCGCGTGGACAGCGCGGCGGAACCCACGGGCAACGTGGGTCGCGAAGGGCGCTGTGGTCGCTGGCATGCCTCCAAAGGTGGCGTGGCCGGATCCCGTCTGTCAACCCAATGACCGGTTTGGCGGCAATGTTTCACCTCATCCGGTTACGGTCCACAGTGAAAGGTTTGTGCGGTGCAGGTCGGGGACACATGGCGCAGGAACCGCCCGTGCAAACGTCGTCATGGCTCGTGACCTGACTGTGATCCGGGTCGCTTCGACGGCCCGGCTGCAACAAGATCGAAGCCGCGGACGTCCTCCCTGCGGAGAGGTGCCGTGACCGGGGCGCGGGAAGGGGAGTGGCCTGTGTCTCATTTATCCGATTTGAACACTTTCCGCATAGCCTTGGTTCCGCAGAGTGAATACCGGACTCAATAGCAGATCTCAGCTTGACTGCCCCGGAGCCACACACTTGTAATTTCACTCGTGTCGTTCGACCGAAAACGGAAAACGGCGGCATCACGGGGACGTAATGACAGACGAGGGGCGCACATGACCGAGTTGTTCCAGGAACTGCTGGTCGAGGACGCGGACGAGGAACTCGGCTGGCAGGAGCGCGCGTTGTGCGCCCAGACCGATCCCGAGTCCTTCTTCCCCGAGAAGGGCGGCTCCACCCGCGAGGCCAAGAAGGTCTGTCTCGCCTGTGAAGTCCGTTCGGAATGCCTCGAATACGCGCTGGCCAACGACGAGAGATTCGGAATCTGGGGCGGCCTCTCCGAACGTGAGCGGCGCCGGCTGAAGAAGGCCGCCGTCTGACCTCCCCGAGGTCTCACCGCGCTCGACCAGGAAGACCCCCGTCCGGCATCCGCTCCGGCAGTCACGTCGGCAGCCGCTCGGGCCGCCGCCGACGTCGTCGTCGTCCGACCGCGGAGAACGCCCGCCCACACCTGGCCAACGGTCCGCCGTCTGTGCTCTGTCCACAGGCGGCGGACCGCTGTCGTGCCAACCATTAGTGTGGAGCCCCGTCAAAGACGCTCCGACGCCCCGCGACGCGGGCGACCCCCTGGCCGGAGGGCCCGTACCCCGATGTCCGCCACCACAGCCGCGTTCCCCGCCGCTTCGCCGCCGCAGCAGCCCGAGTTCCCGCGGCATGTCGTCACCGCCGTGCTCGTCTCCCACGACGGAGCCCGCTGGCTCCCGGACGCTCTCGCCGGCCTCCTCGGCCAGGAGCGCCCGGTCCAGTACGTCATCGCAGCCGACACCGGCAGCGCCGACGACTCCGCCCGCCTTGTCGGCTCGGCCGTCGGCGACGACCGGGTCCTCCACCTCGCCCGCCGCACCGGCTTCGGCGCCGCAGTGGACGAGGCCGCCCGGACCGCCCCCGTCCTCGGCCCCGACGACCTGCCCTATCTCAAGCGGCCCAGCGGCTGGGACCCGGTCAGCAGGACCTGGCGCGACGACGCCTACGACATGCCCGACCTGCCGCACGGCGAACCCGTCCAGTGGCTCTGGCTCCTCCACGACGACTGCGCGCCGGCCCCCGACGCCCTCGCCGAACTCCTCCGCGTCGCCGACACCGACGAGTACGCCGCGATCATCGGCCCCAAGCTGCTCGGCTGGTACGACCGCAAGCAGCTCCTCGAAGTCGGCGTCTCCATCGCGAACAGCGGCCGCCGCTGGACCGGACTCGACCGCCGCGAACAGGACCAGGGCCAACACGACCAGATCCGGACCGTCCTGTCCGTGTCCAGCGCCGGCATGCTCATCCGCCGCGACGTCTTCGAGGAGCTCGGCGGCTTCGACCGCCGCCTGCCCCTCATGCGCGACGACGTCGACCTGTGCTGGCGCGCCCACGCCGCCGGCCACCGCGTCCTCGTCGCCCCCGACGCCGTCCTCCGCCACGCCGAGGCCGCCTCCCGCGAACGCCGCACCGTCGACTGCGCCGGCCGCTCCGTCGCCAACCCGCACCGCGTCGACAAGGCCGGCGCCGTCTACACCCTCCTCGCCAACGCGCGCGGAGCCGTCCTGCCCTACGTCTTCGCCCGCCTCGTCGTCGGCACCCTGCTGCGCACCCTCGCCTACCTCGTCGGCAAGGCACCCGTCCAGGCCGTCGACGAGGTCATGGGCTTCTTCGGCGTCCTCCTCCGCCCCGAGCGGATCATCGCCGCCCGCCGCAGACGCGGCGCCGACGCCGTCGACCCCGCCGAACTGCGCCCCCTCTTCCCGCCCCCCGGCGCGACCGTCCGCGCCACCGTCGAACAGGTCGCCTCCAACTTCGGCGGCAGCGACGCCGACGCGGGCGGCTCCCGGCACGGCGCCGTCGAATCCGGCCCCGGCGGCGACGACGCCGACTACCTGGAGATCGAACAGTTCGCCCGGCTCAAGAAGATCGCCCGCAAGCCGGGCCCGGTCCTCTTCGCCCTGCTCCTCCTCATCTCCCTGGTCGCCTGCCGCGGCCTCCTCGGCGGCGGCTCCCTCGCCGGCGGCGCCCTCCTCCCCGTCCCCGACGGAGTCGGCGAGCTGTGGGGCCGGTACGCCGACGCCTGGCACCCCCTCGGCACCGGCGGCACCCAGAGCGCCCCGCCCTACCTCGCCCTGCTCGCCGCCCTCTCAGGACTGTTCCTCGGCTCCACCGGCTTCGCCCTCACCCTGCTGCTGGTCTGCTCCGTACCGCTGGCCGGCTTCACCGCGTACTTCGCCTCCCGCTCCCTCGTCGAGTCACGGCTCCTGCGCGCGTGGGGCGCCGTCGCCTACGCCTTCCTGCCCGCCGCCACCGGCGCCCTCGCCACCGGCCGCCTCGGCACCGCCGTCCTGGCGATCCTGCTGCCGCTGACGGCCCGGGCCGCCGTCTCCGCGTACGGGCTCCAAGGCGGCGGACCCGGCGCCCCGCGCGGCAGCTGGCGCGGCACCTGGGCGTACACCCTCCTCCTCACCTTCACGATGGCGTTCACCCCCGTCGTCTGGCCCCTCGCCGTCGTCCTCGGCATCGCGGCCCTCGTCCTGCGCCGCGACGACATCACCGCCTACGGGCTCCGCCTCGTCGCCGTCGCCGGCACCCCGCTGCTGATCCTCGCCCCCTGGTCGCTGTCCCTGCTGGCCGACCCGGCCGCCTTCCTCAAGGAGGCCGGCATGGAGATCCGTACGGGCCCGGCCTCCGCGCTCGACCTGCTCGGCACCAGCCCCGGCGGCCCCCGCACGGTCGGCGGCCTCGTCCTCATCGGCCTCGTCCTGGCCGCCCTCGCCGCCCTCCTGCGCGCGGAGCGCCAGTTCGCCATCCGCACGTCCTGGGCCGTCGCCGTCGCCGCCCTCCTCTTCGCGGTCCTCACCAACGGCGCCGGTGACAACGGCACCGGCTGGGCCGGGCCCGCCACCCTCGTCTACGGCGTCGCCCTCCTCGCCGCCGGCATGCTCGGCGCCGAAGGCGGCCGCACCCGCGTCGCCGCCCAGAGCTTCGGCTGGCGCCAGCCCGTCGCCGCCCTCATCGCCCTCGCCGCCGCCGCGGGTCCCGTCGTCGCGGCCGTGGGCTGGATGATCGGCGGCGCCGCCGGCCCGCTGGAGCGCCGCGACCCGACACAGGTCCCCGCCTTCGTCGCCGAGGAGAGCATCACCCGCGACCAGCCCCGCACCCTCGTCCTCGACGGGCCCTCGGCCGCCAAGGTCACCTACGCCCTCGTCCGCGGCTCCGGCGCCCGCCTCGGCGACGCCGAACTGACCGCCGCGGCCGGCGGCGACCCCCGCCTCGACAAGGTCGTCGCCCACCTCGTCGCCGGCTCCGGAGCAGACCAGACCGCCGAGCTCAGCGGCTTCGCCATCCGCTACGTCCTCGTACGCGACGGCGCACCGCCCGAGATGGGCCGCGTCCTGGACGCCACCCCCGGCCTCAGCAGGCTCAGCCAGCGCGACGGCAGCGCCCTGTGGCGCGTCGACCGCCAGGTCGCCCGCGCGGTGATCGTCCCCGGAGCCGCCGCCGCGAACAGCGCCGGGACGAGCGCCGAACCCCTGCCCGTCGGCTCCGGCCCGGTCGAGGCCCACAGCGACATCCCCGCGGGCGGCGCCGGGCGCGTCCTGCGCATCGCCGACCGCGCCGACGAGGGCTGGCAGGCCACCCTCGACGGCGAGCCGCTCCAGAGGACCACCGTCGACGGCTGGGCCCAGGGATTCCGACTCCCCGCCGAAGGCGGTCGGCTGGACCTCACGTACAAGGCCCCGATCACCCACAGCGCGTGGATCTGGGCCCAGTGCGGCCTGGCCGTCGTCCTCCTCGTCCTCGCCCTGCCCGGGCGGCGCCGCGACATCGACGACGACCTGCCCGACGAGGAGCCCACCATCCCCGCCCAGGACATCACCGGCGACGGGCGGCGCGCGCGCAGGCTCCGCGCCGCCGCCGAGGCCGAGGCGGAGGCCGCCCCCGCTCCCGCCCCCGCCCTCGCGCACGTCCCCGACCCGGCCACCGACGCCGACCCGTACGCCATGCCGGACCCACAGGCGCAGAACCACGGCGACTGGGACAGCGGCCGGCAGGCGTACCCGGCCCAGCAGGAGTACGGCGAACAGCAGCGGTACCAGGAGCCGTACGCCCCGCCGTACGACGAGCAGGGCTACGGACAGCAGCAGTACGACCCGCAGCAGCCGTACGCCCAGCCCTACGACGAGCAGCAGCAGTACGGCGACCCCGCGTACGGCCAGTCGGCGTACGGCGAGCAGACGCAGGGGGAGCAGGCGCACGGGGAGCAGCAGTACGACCAGCAGTACCCGTACCAGCAGGGCCAGTACGACCCGTACGGCTACGAGAACGAGCAGCGTCCCGACGGGAGCAGCCACCAGTGAACCGCAGCACCCTCTCCCTCCTCGCGGCCGCGACCGCTCTGGCCGCCCTCACCGGCCTGGCCACGCTGACCTCCGCGGACGCCGACGGCGCCGCCACGGCGGGGGCGACGGCACCCGCCAGGCTGCCCGTGGAGCGCAGCAGCCTCCTGTGCCCGGCGCCCAGTTCGTCCGAGGTCGCGGAGACCACGTACACGTCGTTCACCCCGGCGGCGACCGGAGAGGCGGCCGCGCCCGACAAGGCCGATAAGGCCGACAAGACCGGGAAGGCGGCGCAGTCGGACAAGGCCGAGCTCAAGCCGTCCGCCGCGGCCCAGGACACGACGACCGTCTCCCCGAAGAAGGACGCGAAGAAGGCCGACGAGAAGAAGACCGAGGCCGAGGAGAAGAAGCCGTCGGCCGCCGACAAGGCCGTCGTCACCGCCACGGCCCCCGGAAAGCCCGTGTCGGCCGGGGCGAACGGCGCGGACGCGCCCGCCCTGATCGGTGTGGCCGCCGGCAAGCTCGCCCCAGGCTGGACCGCCCAGCAGACGACCGTCGTCCCCGCGGGCGGCGCACGCGGCCTGCTCGGCGTCGGCTGCACCGCCCCCGACACCGACTTCTGGTTCCCCGCCACGTCCACCGCCGAGAACCGCCGCGACTACGTCCACCTCACCAACCCCGACGACACCGCCGCGGTCGTCGACATCGAGCTGTACGGACCCGAAGGCGCCCTCAAGTCGCAGCTGACCGACGGCATCCCCGTGCCGGCCAGGTCGAGCGTGCCGGTGCTCCTGTCGACCCTGACCGCCGACCCGGCCACCTCCGACGTCACCGTCCACGTCAGCACCCGCAGCGGCCGCGTGGGCGCCGTCGTGCGGTCGGCCGTCGACCAGCTCGGCAGCGACTGGCTGCCGACCTCCGCGGACCCGGCCCCCACCCTCGTCCTGCCGGGCATCCCGGCGGACGCCACCTCGGTGCGGCTCGTGGCGTACGCGCCCGGCGAGGACGACGCCGAGCTGAAGATCCAGCTGGTCGGCGCCACCGGCACGATCACCCCCGCCGTACAGCAGACCCTGCGGGTCAAGTCCGGGATGACCGCGGCCGCCGACCTCCAGGACGTCACCAACGGCGAGGCCGGCTCCCTGCTGCTGTCCCCGGCCCAGTCCGGGCGGGCCACACCGGTGGTCGCCGCACTGCGCGTGATCCGAGGCTCCGGCGAGAAGCAGGAGGTCGCGTTCATCCCGGCGACCGGCCCCGTGGGAGAGCGGGCGAGCGTCGCCGACAACCGCGCCAAGGGCACGGTCCTGACGCTCACCGCGCCCGGCGAGACCGCCGAGGTCAAGGTCACCGCGTCGGCGGGCACCGAGGGCGGTACGCCGGGCAGCAAGACGTACACGGTGAAGGCGGGCACGACCATGGCGATCACCCCGCCCGTCCCGGCCGGCCTCAAGGGCTCCTACGCCCTGACCGTCGAGACGCGGTCCGGCGGGCCCGTGCACGCGGCCCGCATGCTCGCGCTCCCGCAGGACGGCATCGAGATGTTCACCATCCAGACGCTGGCCGACGACGAGGGGAAGGTGGCGGTCCCGCAGGCCGAGCAGGACCTGTCCGTCCTGGACGACTAGTCAAGCTCGACCAGCCGCGCGGAACGGTGCCGCCCTCGCCCGTACGGTCCGGCCCGTACGACCGGCCCCGCCCCGAGCCTGTCAGTCCTGCCCGTATGACCGGCTCCGCCCCGAGCCCGTCAGTCCTGCCCGTACCGGGGATCGACGGACTCGGGCGCCAGCCCCAGCAACTCGGCGACCTGCTCCACTACGACCTCGTGCACGAGCAGGGCACGCTCGTCCCGGTTCTTGGCGCGCAGCTCCACGGGCCGCCGGTAGACGACCACGTGCGCGTGCCGGTCCCGGGTGGCCGGCGCCGAGCTGCCCAGCGGCACGGGCTCGTCCGGCGATGCCGGAACGTCCAGCACCAGGAAGTCGACATCGGCGAGCTGCGGCCACCGCCGCTCCAGCCGCTCCACGGAGTCCTGCACCAGATCCCGGAACGTATCCGCCCGCGAGGCGGACAGGGGTACCTGCGGCGGGGCCACAGGGCCGCGCATACCGCGGCCGTGACGATCACGGCGGCGCGGCCGCGGCTCGGTCGGTCGGGGTGGTCCGGGACTCTCCATCACCTGACGCAGCGTAGCTCTCCACGCCGTGTGGCGTTCCCCTCTCCGCCCCCGCCCGGGCAAGTCGAAAACACGTCCACGACCGGTCGCCGGATGAGCGTTCCGGCCGACAAAGGGCTCGATCCGGCACGCCCGCCCGATCGGCCCACACGCGAAAATGACCGGATTCGTTCCCTGCGCTGTTCGACGGACCGACCGCCCCATCCGTCCCCGCGCCCACTCCGCCCCCTCGCCACGCGGGTCGGAACGGCCGCCCGACGCACCCCTGTGCGGGACGTCACACCGCGACACGGGCGAGTGACCTGGTGGAGAGTCGTCGCGGCCCGCTCAAGAGTGCGGTACCGTCCAACGTCGTGAGCCCTGTACGTCGCTGTTCGCGCACCGCGTGCGGCCGCCCTGCCGTCGCGACACTGACGTACGTCTATGCCGACTCGACCGCGGTCCTCGGCCCGCTCGCCACCTACGCCGAACCACACTGCTACGACCTGTGCGCCGAGCACAGCGAGCGCCTGACCGCGCCCCGCGGCTGGGAGGTCGTCCGGCTGTCCGACGCCTCCGGCCCCGCCCGCCCCAGCGGCGACGACCTGGAGGCCCTCGCCAACGCCGTGCGCGAGGCCGCCCGCCCGCAGGAACGTACTGCCCAGGCCGGCGGCAAGGGCGGCGGCCGCGGGGGCGACCCGGTGGAAGTCGGCCGCCGAGGCCACCTGCGCGTCCTGCGCTCCCCGGACTCCTGACGCTCCGTACGTCCCTGCCTACGCCCTCGTCACCTCCTGCCGGTAGCTTGTGTACTCCACACAGGGCTTGCAGGAGGTTGGTCAGTGACTGCTGATCTGTCGCAGATCGTCAAGGCGTACGACGTCCGCGGAGTGGTGCCGGATCAGTGGGACGAGGCGCTGGCCGAGCTGTTCGGCGCCGCCTTCGTCCAGGTGACCGGCGCCGACGCGATCGTCGTCGGCCATGACATGCGCCCGTCGTCCCCCGGCCTGTCCGGCGCCTTCGCGCGCGGTGCGGCCGCCCGCGGCGCGGACGTCACCCTCATCGGACTCTGCTCCACCGACCAGCTCTACTTCGCGTCCGGCCACTTCGGCCTGCCGGGCGCCATGTTCACCGCGTCCCACAACCCGGCGCAGTACAACGGCATCAAGATGTGCCGCGCGGGTGCCGCCCCGATCGGCCAGGACAGCGGCCTCGCGGACATCCGCCGGCTCGTCGAGAGCTGGACGGACACGGGCGCCCCGGCCGCGGCCGACACCCCCGGCGAGATCACCGGGACGGACACCCTCACCGGCTACGCCGCCTACCTGAAGTCGCTGGTCGACCTCGCGTCGATCCGCCCCCTGAAGGTCGTCGTGGACGCGGGCAACGGCATGGGCGGCCACACGGTCCCCACCGTCTTCGAGGGCCTGCCCCTCACGCTCGTCCCGATGTACTTCGAACTGGACGGCACGTTCCCCAACCACGAGGCGAACCCGCTCGACCCCGCCAACATCGTCGACCTCCAGCAGCGCGTCCGCGAGGAGGGCGCCGACCTCGGCCTCGCCTTCGACGGCGACGCCGACCGCTGCTTCGTCGTCGACGAGCGCGGCGAGCCCGTCTCCCCGTCCGCCATCACCGCCCTGGTCGCGGCCCGCGAGCTCGCCAAGCACCCGGGTGGGACGGTCATCCACAACCTGATCACGTCGTCGTGCGTCCCGGAGGTCGTCCGCGAGAACGGCGGCACCCCGGTCCGCACCCGCGTCGGCCACTCCTTCATCAAGGCCGAGATGGCCCGTACGGGCGCCATCTTCGGCGGCGAGCACTCGGCGCACTACTACTTCCGCGACTTCTGGAACGCCGACACCGGCATGCTGGCCGCCCTCCACGTCCTCGCCGCCCTCGGCGGCCAGGACGGCCCCCTGTCGGCCCTGGTCTCCTCGTACGACCGCTACGCCGGCTCAGGAGAGATCAACTCCACGGTCGCCGACCAGGCCGCCAGCACCGCCGCCGTACTCGAGGCGTTCGGCTCCCGCGCCGGAGTCACCACCGACGACCTGGACGGCC
Organism: Streptomyces sp. TRM49041; assembly: GCF_008271805.1. Taxonomy (GTDB): domain Bacteria; phylum Actinomycetota; class Actinomycetes; order Streptomycetales; family Streptomycetaceae; genus Streptomyces. The sequence continues at coordinate 9,368 of NZ_VSRY01000080.1, read as the reverse complement.
TCACCGTCAGCGCCGACGGCTGGTGGTTCAACCTCCGCCCCTCCAACACGGAACCCCTCCTCCGCCTCAACGTGGAGGCCAAGGACGAACCCACCATGACCAAGATCCGCGACGAGGTGCTCACCGTGGTACGCACGTCCTGACACGGCCGTCGGCCCGTTGTGAGCGGGCGGTCCGCCGGTCCTCGCGGGCAGGCGTACGGCAGGCGGCGGGGGCCCTGCTCGACCGAAGCGGGGAGCTCGGGACAGGGCAGGAGCGAGAAGGCCGGCACGGTGCCCCGTCCCGGCCCTCTCGCGGCCGGCGTGGGCGGAGTCCGACTCCGCCCACGCCACCACAACCACCGGCCCCGGCCAACCCGCATCCCCCGCCCCCCGGCGGTAGGCTGACGACGCCGCGAACCCGCAGCACACGGCGGTGCGTGCCAAGCCACACCCACCCCACTCCAAGGCACTCCGCCCAAGGGCACCCCGCCCAAGGGCACCCCGCCTTCCGCCCACCCTGACCGCACCCGAAGGGAACCCACCCCATGCCGCTCGAAGCCGGCCTCCTCGAGATCCTCGCCTGCCCGGCCTGCCACGCCCCGCTCACCGACCGCACCGCGGACGACACCCCCGAGCTGGTCTGCACGAGCGAGAGCTGCGGCCTGGCCTACCCGGTACGGGACGGCATCCCGGTGCTCCTCGTCGACGAGGCCCGCCGCCCCGCCTGACAACCAGCGACACCACCGCCCCGGCAGCAACCCGCAACAGCGATCGGAGGCCCCACCCATGCTCGACGAGTCGCTGCTCGACGCCCCGGAAGCACTGGCCCGAGCCGACCACCGCGGCCTCCTCCGCGGCGCCGCCGAAGCCGGGGCCCGCGTACGCACAGCCGCCCGGCACGCCGCCGAAGCCGGGATCACCGAACTACAGCCAGAAGGCCGCCCCCGCACCGTCCTCGTCGCGGGCCCCGGCACCGCCGCCACCGGCGTCGCCGACCTGATCGCCGCCCTCGCCGGCGCCTCGGCGCCGGTCACCCGGCTGCGCCCCACCGGCGTCGCCCCGGCCGCCGGCGCCCTCCGCTGGGCGCTCCCCGGCTGGGCCGGCTCCGTCGACCTGCTGCTCATCCCCACCAGCGACGGCAGCGAACCCGGCCTGTCCCTCCTCGCCGAGCAGGCGTACCGCCGCGGCGTCACCGTCGTCGCCGTCGCCCCCCGCCGCTCCCCGCTCGCCGAGGCCGTCGGAGGCTCCCACGGCCTGGTCGTCCCCATGGCGGCACCCCAGGAGCAGTACGAGGAGACACAGGCCGCCAGCCCCGGCGCCCTCTGGGCGCTGTTCACCCCGCTCCTCGTGCTCCTCGACCGCGTCGGCCTGTTCATCGCCCCCGCCGACACGCTGGAGAAGGTCGCCGACCGCCTCGACCACGTCGCCGAACGCTGCGGACCGGCCATCGCCACGTACAGCAACCCGGCCAAGACCCTGGCCGCCGAACTCGCCGACACGCTCCCCCTCATCTGGACCGAGGGCACGGCCGCCGCCCCCGTGGGCCGCCGCTTCGCCGCCGTCCTGGCCGAACTCGCCGGCCGCCCCGCCCTCGCCGCCGAACTCCCCGAGGCGCTCCCCGCCCACGGCGGCCTCCTCGCCGGCGACTTCGCGGCGGGCGCCGACCCCGAGGACTTCTTCCGCGACCGCGTCGAGGACCCCCAGGCCCTGCACGCCCGTGTCGTACTCCTCCGCGACCGCCCCGTCGACGTCGGCGGCCTCACCGCCGCCCCCGCCGCCCGCGAACTCGCCCTCAGCCACGACACGGCCATCAGCGAACTCGAACCCGAGGAGGGCAGCACCCTCGAAGCCCTCGCCGAACTCCTCGCCGTCACCGACTTCGCGGCCGGCTACCTGGCCCTCGCCTCCTCCGCCCACCCCTGAGCCAGCGCCGCCCGCCCCGGCCGCACACGGAAGGCCAAGAGCCCATGGACCGCCTCTCCAACACCGTCCGCCCCTACGCCTGGGGCTCCACGACGGCCATCCCGGAACTGCTCGGCACCGCCCCCACCGGCGAGCCCCAGGCCGAGATGTGGATGGGCGCCCACCCCGGCGCGCCCTCCCGGATCACCCGCACCACGCCCGAGGGCGACCGCGAACAACCCCTCACCGACGTCATCGCCGCCGACCCCGAGAAGGAACTCGGCCCCGCCGCCGTCGCCAAGTTCGGCCCCCGCCTGCCCTTCCTCCTCAAGATCCTCGCCGCCGGCGCCCCCCTCTCCCTCCAGGTCCACCCCGACCTCGCCCAGGCCAAGGCCGGCTACGCCGCCGAGGAACGCGCCGGCGTCCCCCTCCTCGCCCCGCACCGCAACTACAAGGACGCCAACCACAAACCCGAACTCATCTGCGCCCTCACCCCGTTCGACGGCCTGTGCGGCTTCCGCGACCCCGTCGAGACCGCCGACCTCCTCGCCGCACTCGACGTCGACTCCCTCAAGCCGTACGTGGACCTGCTCCACGCCCACCCCGAGGACGCCGCCCTCCGCGAGGTCCTCACCGCGGTCCTGACCGCCGACCCCGACAGCATGGCCGCCACCGTCACCGAGACCTCGGCCGCATGCGAACGCCTCGGCGGCGCCCACGCCCCGTACGCCGGCCTCGCCCACCACTTCCCCGGCGACCCCGGCATCATCGCCGCGCTGCTCCTCAACCACGTAAGGCTCCAGCCCGGCGAGGCCCTGTACCTCGGCGCCGGCGTCCCGCACGCCTACCTCAGCGGACTCGGCGTCGAAGTCATGGCCAACTCCGACAACGTCCTGCGCTGCGGCCTCACCCCCAAGCACGTCGACGTCCCTGAACTCCTGCGCGTCGTCCGCTTCGAAGCCGGCGAGCCCGGCGTCCTCCGCCCCGAGGCGTCCCCCTCCGGCGAGGAGGTCTACGAGACCCCCGTCGACGAGTTCCGCCTCTCCCGCTACGTACGGCCCGAAGGCGCCGCCCCCGCCGACCTCACGGCACCCGCCGCGCAGATCCTCCTCGCCACCGCGGGCAGCCCGAAGGCCGGCGACATCACGCTCACACCGGGACAATCCGTGTTCATCCCGGCCGGTGAGACCGTCGAACTCACCGGCTCCGGCACCCTCTTCAGGGCGACGACGACCACCTGAGACACCACCGCCGCGCAGTGCTGCAACAATGTCCCGCCGTACACGCCATTCAAGCCGCACAGCCGCACACCGGGGCCTGGCGACGGCATCACGGAAGGGAACACCGCACGCATGAGCGCGTCAGGCGGAACCAAGGCGATCGTGGCGGCCCTCGTGGCCAACCTGGCGATCGCCGTCAGCAAGTTCGTGGCGTTCCTCTTCAGCGGCTCCTCGTCGATGCTGGCGGAGAGCGTGCACTCGCTCGCCGACTCCGGCAACCAGGGCCTCCTCCTCCTCGGCGGCAAGAAGGCCAAGCGGGAGGCCACTCCCCAGCACCCCTTCGGCTACGGCCGCGAGCGGTACATCTACGCCTTCCTCGTCTCCATCGTCCTGTTCTCGGTCGGCGGCATGTTCGCCCTCTACGAGGGCTACGAGAAGATCAAGGATCCGCACGAGATCGATGCCTGGTACTGGCCCGTCGGCGTCCTCATCTTCGCGATCATCGCCGAGATCTTCTCCTTCCGCACCGCCATCAAGGAGTCGAACGAACTCCGCGGCAAGCAGTCCTGGAAGGAGTTCGTACGCCACGCCAAGGCACCCGAGCTGCCGGTCGTCCTCCTCGAAGACCTCGGTGCGCTCGTCGGTCTGGTCCTCGCCCTCGGCGGCGTCAGCCTGGCCCTCGCCACCGGCAACGGCGTCTGGGACGGCATCGGCACCCTCTGCATCGGCGCGCTCCTCATCGTCATCGCCATAGTGCTCGCCGCCGAGACCAAGTCGCTCCTCCTCGGCGAGGCCGCCGGCCTCGAAGAGGTGAAGAAGATCGAGGAAGCCCTCGTCGGCGACGAGACCGTCACCGCCGTCATTCACATGCGCACCCTCCACCTCGGCCCCGAGGAACTCCTCGTCGCCGCCAAGATCGCCGTCCAGCACGACGACACCGCGGCCCAGGTCGCCGCCGCGATCAACGCCGCCGAGGACCGCATCCGTGCCGCCGTCCCCATCGCCCGCGTCATCTACCTGGAACCCGACATCCTCCGAACCCCGGCCCACTGAGCGACCCCGGCCCACTGAGCGACCCCGGCCCGCTGAGCACCCCGGGGCACCGCGCACCGACACCGCGCACCGAACACCGAGCACCGTGGGCCCGCCCGTCGACGCCCGAAGGCCCCGGACCCCGCGTCCGGGGCCTTCCCGCGCCCCGGCACACCCCCAACCTGGCGGGAACCCGCCCCCTGACGCACTTGAAGCCCCGCCACCCGATCGGTGTAGATTCGGGACAGAGCCAGACGTCGCTGCTGATGGCGGTCGGGCGGTCCACGACGGACCGGCCGAGGGAGAGAGGGCCTCCGACGACTGCACTGCGAGTGCCCGGGCATTCTTGTGTCCGTCACCGCAGAGCCAGCCGTACCCACCTCGACCCGACAACGAGGAGCAGCTCGAAATGACCACTGTCGAGAACCGACAGGACTTCAAGGTCGCCGACCTCTCCCTGGCCGCGTTCGGCCGCAAGGAGATCACCCTCGCCGAGCACGAGATGCCCGGCCTCATGGCGATCCGCAGGGAGTACGCCGAGACCCAGCCCCTGGCCGGCGCCCGCATCACAGGCTCCCTGCACATGACCGTGCAGACGGCGGTCCTGATCGAGACCCTTGTCGCCCTCGGCGCCCAGGTCCGCTGGGCCTCCTGCAACATCTTCTCCACCCAGGACCACGCCGCCGCCGCCATCGCGGTCGGCCCCGACGGCACCCCGGACAACCCCAAGGGCATCCCCGTCTTCGCCTGGAAGGGCGAGACGCTGGAGGAGTACTGGTGGTGCACCGAGCAGGCCCTGACCTGGCCGGACACCGCCACCGGCGGCCCCAACATGATCCTCGACGACGGTGGTGACGCCACCCTCCTCGTCCACAAGGGCGTCGAGTTCGAGAAGGCCGGCGCGGCCCCGGACCCGTCCACCGCGGACAGCGAGGAGTACGCCCACATCCTGCGTCTCCTCAACCGCACCCTCGCCGAGGACCCGCAGAAGTGGACCCGCCTCGCGTCCGAGATCCGCGGCGTCACCGAGGAGACCACGACGGGCGTCCACCGCCTGTACGAGATGCACCGTGACGGCACGCTGCTCTTCCCGGCGATCAACGTCAACGACGCCGTCACCAAGTCGAAGTTCGACAACAAGTACGGCTGCCGCCACTCGCTGGTCGACGGCATCAACCGTGCCACCGACGTCCTGATCGGCGGCAAGGTCGCGGTCGTCTGTGGCTACGGCGATGTCGGCAAGGGCTGCGCGGAGTCCCTCCGCGGCCAGGGCGCCCGCGTCATCGTCACCGAGATCGACCCGATCTGCGCCCTCCAGGCGGCGATGGACGGCTACCAGGTCACGACCCTCGACGAGGTCATCGGCCAGGCCGACATCTTCATCACCACGACCGGCAACAAGGACATCATCATGGCCTCGGACATGGCCAAGATGAAGCACCAGGCCATCGTCGGCAACATCGGCCACTTCGACAACGAGATCGACATGGCCGGCCTCGCGCAGATCCCCGGCATCGTCAAGGACGAGGTCAAGCCGCAGGTCCACACCTGGACCTTCCCCGACGGCAAGAAGATCATCGTGCTGTCCGAGGGCCGCCTGCTGAACCTGGGCAACGCCACCGGCCACCCGTCCTTCGTGATGTCCAACTCCTTCGCGGACCAGACCCTGGCCCAGATCGAGCTGTTCACGAAGCCCGAGCAGTACCCGACCGACGTCTATGTGCTGCCCAAGCACCTCGACGAGAAGGTCGCCCGGCTCCACCTCGACGCGCTCGGCGTCAAGCTCACCACCCTCCGCCCCGAGCAGGCCGACTACATCGGCGTCAAGGTCGACGGCCCGTACAAGCCGGACCACTACCGCTACTGACACCGACGGCCGCCAGCCGCGCACGGCCGGACACACCGGCCGTCCGGCGGGGACACACCACCCGGTGGTGTCGGTGCACCGACACCACCGGCGCGGCAGCCCCCACGGCCGCACAGCAGCAGGTACCCAGGCAGGCCCCCGCACCCCCGTGCCGGGGGCCTGCCCCGTACCGTGCCGTACCGCCCGGTACCACCCCGGCCCCGGCTACCCGGCCACTCCTACCGCCGGTACCGAGACACCGACCACGACCCCGAGGACCCATGCCCCGCGGCCGCTATTCGCTCCACGATCCCCACGATCACACCCCCCTCGGCGAAGAACACTTCCACTGCGCGCCCGGCCCCTCCGGCTGGCGCTACGTCTCACAGATCACCACCCCCTCCGGCGACCACACCGGCTCTGTCGACCTCGCCCTCGACGAGCTGGGCCGCCCCATCCGTCTCGAACTGCACGCCGGCGGCTGGCAGGTACGCGGTGCCGCCATCGACGGCGTCACCTGGGTCCGCACCGACCCCACCGGATCCCAGGCCACGGAAGGCAATGTGCGCGCCCACGCCTTCACCGGCCGCTCCCCGGCCTTCCTCGTCGCCCTCTCACGTCTGCTGCGTCTCACCCCCGAATCCGGCGCCACCCGCGTCCGCCTCGTCGCCTTCACGGACCCGGTGCTCGCACCCCTCACCGTCGACCAGTCCTGGGCCCTGGTGAACAGTGAAGCGCACCCCACTGACAACGGTCCCCTGATGGTGGACGAGTACCAGGTCAACGCCCTCGACACAGGCGAGCAGCACACCGTGCACATCGCCGGAGACGTGGTCCTCGCGGCCCCCGGGATCGAACTCGAGGACCTCCAGACCCCACCGTCGGTCTTCCCCTGACCCCCGTGGCCCCGCCGCCTAGGCGGGCGGGGCGAACCCGGTGGCAGGCGCCTTCCGATCGGCCTCGCCCGGTTCGCCACCGGACCCCACCACGGGACGCACCACCGGAGGAGAGGCCGCCAAGGAACCCCCGGAAGGCGACGGGGACGGGTATGGGGACGGGGAAGGCGAGGGTGAAGGTGAGGGCGAGGGTGAGGGGGCGGGGGGAGCAGCGGGCGCGGCAGAAGGAGCCCCTGCCCCAGGAGCCCCACCCGTGACCGACGGCGCGACGCGGCGGGCATCCCGCGCCTGCCGCTCATGCACCACCCCCGCCAGAAACGCGGCCGCCGGCACCCCGGGCGGCGGAGGCGTTCCCGTCCGCGCCACCAGCTCGTCGGCCAGACGCTCGGCCAGAACCCGCCCGGCCTCCGGGTCGAGCTGCCGCATCCGCGTCAAGTACTGCCGGATCCCCAGCCACAGCTCGTCCGGCACCGCCGACAGGTCGAGCTGCGCGAACCGCCCGACCAGCCAGGGCGGCGGCGGAGGCACCGCCGTCGTCCGAGCAGTCGGCACCCGCTCCCGTACGACCAGCGTCCCGGCGAACACATCCCCGATCCGCCGCCCCCGTGCCGAAACCAGCGACGCGATACAGGCGACCACCCCGAACGTCATCAGGATCTCCACAATCCCGATCAGCCCCCGCACCAACGCGTGCCGGAACCGGATCGGCCCCCCGTCGTCCCGCACCACGCGCAACCCGCACGCCAGCTTCCCCACCGAACGCCCATGGCTCAGCGTCTCCACCGCTATCGGCGCCCCCACCAGAATCAGCAGGAACGAGGCGATCGAAACCGCCATCATCGCCGCCTCGTCGAGCGACGCCGTCGCGAAAGCCAGGCCGATGGATATGAGCAGGTACGACGTCCACACGACCAGCAGATCGATGAACAGCGCCAACGCACGGCTGGGCAATCTGGCAGGCCGCAATCCCAGTACGACGGCGTCCCCCGTCACGACCTCACTCACCGCGCCCACCCTTCTCCGACCTTGCCCAACCGCTCCCCACGCCAGTCTGCCAAGCTGGCCGACAGCGCGCCGCAGTAGTACGAACCGTACGCACCCCGTGCCCTGGAGCATCAGCCGATCATGGACCTCGACGTCTACGTCACCGCCCACCACGCCGAGTGGGACCGCCTGGACCACCTCCTGCGCCGCGGCCGCCGCCTGACCGGCGCCGAAGCGGACGAGCTCGTCGCGCTGTACCAGCGCACCGCGACCCACCTCTCCGTCATCCAGTCGACCGCGCCCGACCCGGCCCTCACGGCACGCCTCACCCAGCTCGTCGCCCGCGCCCGGGCCAACGTCACCGGCACCCGCCGCGCCTCATGGCAGGACGTCGTCCAGTTCCTGACCGCCGGGTTCCCCGCAGCCGTCTACCGCTCACGACACTGGTGGATCCCCACGGCCGTACTGTCCACACTGCTCGCCGTGATCATGGGCTGGTGGATCGGCACGCACCCCGAGGTCCAGGCCGCCATCGCCGCCCCGGAAGAGCTGCGCCAGCTGACCCGTCCCGGCGGCGACTACGAGACGTACTACTCCAGCCACCCGGCCACCTCCTTCGCCGCCCAGGTCTGGACGAACAACGCCCGCGCGGCCGCCATGTGCCTGGTCCTCGGCGCCTTCCTCTGCGTACCGGTGCTGTGGATCCTCTTCGTCAACATGCTCAACCTCGCCGTCGGCATCGGCCTGATGTCCTCGGCCGGCCGACTGGACACCTTCCTGGGCCTGGTCCTCCCGCACGGCCTGCTGGAACTCACGGCCGTCTTCGTCGCCGCCGGCACTGGCCTGCGACTCGGCTGGACCCTCATCGATCCGGGCCCCTACTCACGTCGTACGGCCATGGCCCAGCAGGGCCGTGCCGCGATCGGCATGGCCATCGGCCTGGCCCTGGTGCTCTTCGTGTCCGGTGTGATCGAGGGCTTCGTAACCCCGTCCGGCCTGCCCACCTGGGCCCGCATCGCCATCGGCGTCGCAGCGGAGGCGGCGTTTCTTCTGTACGTGTACGTACTCGGCGGTCGAGCGGCCCGGGAGGGCGACGCGGGCGACGTGGACGCCGCTGACCGCAGCGCCGAGCTGCCGACCGCGGCCTGATGTGCGTCCACCCCCTCCGACCTGCTACTGTCCTCTTCGCCCGCCAAACCTGTTGACACGGGAGGGGTGGGGAGGTAGATTTAAACGGTTGCCTGGAACTGGACATGTTCGAGAGTAACGGTTAGTGTCTCTCTCGCTCCGCGACGGAACCGGACAGGTTCTCGCTGGAGCCGACGATTCCTTTATTCGAATCTCGAAGCCGATCAAATCGGCGGAGTTGAGTCTGATAAAGTCGGATCAAGCCGAAAGGTAAAGGCCCTCCAACGGCCACCGGAAATGAAATCCGAACCGGAAACGGAACGGAAAACGGATCTGGTAAGGTTGGAAACACGAAAGACCGAAGGGAAGCGCCCGGAGG
>NZ_VSRY01000079.1 GCF_008271805.1 Streptomyces sp. TRM49041 | reverse complement strand
CGGGACCTGCCCGGCGGCCGGGGCCGACTGCTGCTGGGAGGCGGGCCGCGCCTGCGGCTGCGCGGGCTGCTGCGGCTGCGCGGGCTGCTGTGCCTGCGCGGGCTGCTGCGGCTGCGACTGCGACTGCGGCCCGTGCTGGACCGGGACGTCGGGCGTCCGGGGCGCGTGCGGGGACCCGGACTCGGCCTGGAGGGCGCGGATCGTCATGGTGCCCTCGGGAGCGGGCCGTGCGTCCCCCTCCGGTTCCACTCTGCGTACGCCGGGCAGCGCGCCGCCCGTCGGGTCGGCGGCGGACGGCACCCGCGGGTCCCGGGCGCCGTCCGCGCCCCAGGAGACCTGCTGGTCCCGGCCGCCGCCGATGCCCCGCTGACGGGAGATGTCCGCCTGCCAGGCGGTCGCCGGCTCGGGACCGGGGTCGCGTTCCGCTTCCGCTTCCGGTTCCGGTTCCGTTCCGGGCCCGGACTGCGACGCCATGCCCGGGTCCTCGTCCAGGAAGACGGGCCCCGTCTCCTCGACGGCCGGAACCGGCGCGGGGGCCGATGCCGGGGACGCGGCCGGGGCCGCGGGCACGGCCGAGGCGGGTGGCGTCGGCATCGCCTCGCCGTCCTTGGGGGCAGGTCGGCTCGTACCGGGGACCCAGGCGGCACCGTTCCAGTACCGGATGTATCCAGGAATGGAGGGATCTGGGTAGTAACCGGCTTCGGGGCTGCCGTCGCCGGTTGCCGGGGTTGGGGCGCTCATCACCGTGGTCCCGTATCTCCTCGAGGGCCTCAATTCAAGGCACCACATCTATCAGACCGCCGGGTGGCCCCGGGCCGCTCCGGCCGCGAGGGCCGCCATCCGGTCACAGCTGTGTCACGCAAAGTAACAGAAATTCGTCGGCGAAAGTCGCGTAATGAAAGCGGGAAGAAGTGCTCTCTCCCTCTGAGCGCGCCCGGCGCGGGCCGCGTATACCGCCCAGAGGGAGGAAGATCCATGCAGGAGACCACGGTCGTGGAGCGGGAGCTGGAGCTGAAGCTGGTGCTGTCCCCGGAGCGGAATGTGCCGGTGCCGGCCCGGCTGACGTACCGGACGGCCGACCCGTATGCCGTCCACATCGTCTTCCACATCGGCTCGGAGCATCCGGTGCACTGGACGTTCGCCCGGGAGCTGCTGGTGGAGGGGGTGTTCCGGCCGTGCGGCCACGGCGACGTGCGGATCTGGCCGGCGAAGGTGGACGGGCACGGTGTCGTGCTGATGGCGCTGTCGTCCCCGAACGGCGACGCGCTGCTGGAGGCGCCGGCGGCGCGGGTGTCGGCGTGGCTGGAGCGGACGCTGCGGGTCGTGCCGCCGGGGACGGAGTCGGACCGGCTCGGCATCGACGACGAGCTGGCCGAGCTGCTGTCGGCGGAGGCATGACGGCACGTCCGGGAGCGGTGGTGGACGGCGGACGGAAGACCTCACCCGGGTCTCAGAAGAGTTTGCCCGGGTTGAGAATGCCCAGCGGGTCGAAGGTGTGCTTGATGCCCCGCTGGAGTTCCACGCCCACCGGGCCGAGTTCGCGGGCCAGCCAGTCCTTCTTCAGGACGCCGACGCCGTGTTCGCCGGTGATGGTGCCGCCGAGCTCCAGGCCCAGGGCCATGATGGCGTCGAAGGACGCGCGGGCGCGCCGGGACTCGTCGGGGTCGGTGTGGTCGAAGCACACGACGGGGTGGGTGTTGCCGTCGCCGGCGTGGGCGCAGACACCGATGGTGAGGCCGTACGCGCCGGCGACGGCGGCGGTGCCGTCGAGCATCTCGGCGAGCCGGGAGCGGGGCACGCACACGTCGTCGATCATCGTGGCGGTGGAGACGGTCTCCAGGGCGGGCAGGGACATCCGGCGGGCCTTGAGGAGCAGTTCGGACTCGGCGGCGTCCTCGGCCGGAACGACCTGGGTGGCTCCGGCGGTGGTGCACAGCTCCGCGACGGCGGCCAGGTCGGCGGCGGGGTCAGGGGTGTCGAACGCGGCCAGGAGAAGTGCCGCGGTGGAGTCGGGCAGCCCCATGTGGCCGAGTCGGTTGACGGCCCGGACGGTGGTGCGGTCCATCAGTTCGAGGAGCGAGGGGGTGTGGCCGCGCTCGATGACGGCGCAGACGGCGGCGCACGCGTCGGCCGTGGACGCGAACTCGGCGGCGAGGGCGAGTTGGGCGGGCGGCTTCGGCTTGAGGGCGAGGACGGCGCGTACGACGATGCCGAGGCTGCCCTCGGAGCCGACGAACAGCCGGGTGAGGTCGTAGCCGGCGACGCCCTTGGCGGTGCGGCGGCCGGTGGAGAGCAGCCGCCCGTCGGCGAGGACGACATCGAGCCCCAGGACGTACTCGGCGGTGACGCCGTACTTGACGCAGCACAGCCCTCCGGAGGCGGTGCCGATGTTGCCCCCGATGGTGCACATCTCCCAGCTGGAGGGGTCGGGCGGGTAGTGCAGGCCGTGGGCGGCGACGGCCTGGGAGAGCGTGGCGTTGACGACGCCCGGTTCGACGACGGCGATCCGGTCGACCGGGTTGATCTCCAGGACGCGGTCCATCTTGGTGAGGGAGAGCACGACGCAGCCGTCGGTGGCGTTGGCCGCGCCGGACAGGCCGGTGCGGGCGCCCTGCGGGACGACGGGGACCCGCAGGGCGGTGGCCGTGCGCATGACGTGCTGTACCTGCTCGACGGTGCGGGGCAGGACGACTACGGCGGGGGTGCCCGCGGCGCAGAAGCTCGCCATGTCGTGGGCGTAGGAGACGGTGACGTCCGGGTCGGTGATCAGGGCCTCGGCGGGGAGGCCGGCGCGCAGCCGCTGCATCAGATCGTCCATGATCCCAGCGTGGCACCGGGGGCCATCGGTGTGAACCGGGCGTGTACCGGCCGTGGGCTCGCCGGGCGGTTCCCCGGCTGGGCGCACATTGAGCGGCATGAAGACGAAACAGGTCTCTCAGGTGGTGCTGCTCGCGGGGGCGGGCGCGGTGCTGGCGGGCGCGGTGGCGCTGTTCGTGACCGACGGCATGACAGGCCTCGGGGGCGGCGCCCGCGGG
>NZ_VSRY01000009.1 GCF_008271805.1 Streptomyces sp. TRM49041 | reverse complement strand
TGGCGATCCCGCCCGGAATCCGCGACGGCCCAGCGGCGCGAGGAACTGAAGCTGCTCATCGAGAAAGCCTTCGACATGTCCGACGGCACCTATGGCCACCGGCGCATCCAGGCCCAGCTGCATCGCTGGGCTGTCACCGCTGGCCTGGAACTGGTCCGCCGGCTCATGCGTGAGCTGGGCCTTGAGCCCTGTCAGCCGCGGCCGAAGAGGT
>NZ_VSRY01000008.1 GCF_008271805.1 Streptomyces sp. TRM49041 | reverse complement strand
TCCTCAACGGCTTCATAGCCGAGACCGGACTGGCACTGGAGCCCCCGTAGCGTCACCCCACCCTTTCAACCTCAGCGGCACCTATGGCCACCGGCGCATCCAGGCCCAGCTGCATCGCTGGGGTGTCACCGCTGGCCTGGAACTGGTCCGCCGGCTCATGCGTGAGCTGGGCCTTGAGCCCTGTCAGCCGCGGCCGAAGAGGT
>NZ_VSRY01000078.1 GCF_008271805.1 Streptomyces sp. TRM49041 | reverse complement strand
GCGGCGGGTGTTCTGGATGACGGTGTGGTGGAGTCGCTGTCGCCGGAGCAGGTCGAGCGGGTGATGCGGCCCAAGGTGGATGCGGCGTGGCATCTGCACGAGCTGACCGCCGGTGCCGACCTGTCGGCGTTCGTGGTGTTCTCGTCTGTGGCCGCGCTTATCGGCAGCCCCGGTCAGGCGAACTACGCGGCGGCGAACGCCGCTCTGGACGCGCTGGCCGGGTTCCGGCGGGCGGCGGGTCTGCCGGCGACTTCGCTGGCGTGGGGTGTGTG
>NZ_VSRY01000077.1 GCF_008271805.1 Streptomyces sp. TRM49041 | reverse complement strand
CGCAGGGCGGGTATGAACGCGGCTTCGGTGTCGTCCTGAACACACTGCCTGGCCATCGCGGTCAACACCGCGTCCGGACCCAGTTCCAGGAACCGGCGTACGCCCAGCTCCCACAGCGTGCGCACACCATCGGCGAAGCGGACCGACTGACGCACATGCCGCACCCAGTACTCCGCATCGAACGCCGGCACCACCTCACCCGACACATTGGAGACCACCGGGATACGGGG
>NZ_VSRY01000076.1 GCF_008271805.1 Streptomyces sp. TRM49041 | reverse complement strand
CAGGGCGCGGGCGGCCCGGCCGGCCCTACCCCCGCCGCGCTCGCCGGTGTCGGCGCCGCCGCGCTCCCAGACGAGCCCGGAGAGCCGGTCGAGCGCCTCGTACAGGTCGCCCTCCACGTCGAGGTCCCCGGCGACCCAGCCGCGCGCCAGCCCCAGCTCGCCCGGCCGCCACACCATCCGGCGCAGGGCGCGCCGGTGACGGATGACCAGCACGGGTGCGCCCGGCGGGCCGGCCTCACTGCCGTCCCAGGCGCGGATCCGCACCGGGAGAGGGACGGCCGGCAGATCCTCGGCGAGCGCGGCCAGCCGCGAAGCGGCGTCGGACATGGTGCACACCTCCGTGACATCGATCCCAGAAATGCTCAGCACCACGTAAGCACCGACGGCGACGGAAAGCAGTCCCGAAACGACGCGACTCCCGGGCAATTAACGCATCGGCAGCACAGCGCGACTTCCGAGCGCCCCCGCACACGCCGCCGGACACACTCCGGACGCGCCGAGGGGCCGCCCGCACCACGGATGGCGGGCGGCCCCTCGGCGGGACTGCTGTACTGCTACGACTCGGCCGGGGCCGTCGGTCAGGAGGCCTTGGCCTTCTCCGGCTTCGAGGCGGTGGCGGCCGGGGCCGGCTTGGCGGCCTCGTAGAACTCCTCGCGCGGCGACTCGATCGCGCCGAGCGACACGACCTCGCGCTTGAGGAACATCGCGAGCGTCCAGTCCGCGAAGACGCGGATCTTACGGTTCCAGGTCGGCATGGCCAGACCGTGGTAGCCGCGGTGCATGTACCAGGCGAGACGGCCCTTGAGCTTGATCTTCATCTTGCCCATGACGATCATCGCGACGCCCTTGTGCAGGCCGAGACCGGCGACCGCGCCCTTGTTGGCGTGCTCGTAGTCCTTCTGCGGGAAGCCGCGCATGCCGGACACCACGTTGTCGCCGAGGACCCGGGACTGGCGCAGCGCGTGCTGGGCGTTCGGCGGGCACCAGGCGTTCTCGTTGCCCGCCTTGCGGCCGGCGAGGTCCGGGACCTGGGCGTTGTCGCCGGCGGCCCAGATGTAGTCGGTGCCCTTGACCTGGAGCGTCGTCTCGCAGTCGACGTGGCCGCGGGGGCCGAGCGGCAGGCCGTAGCGGGCGAGCGCCGGGTTCGGCTTCACACCGGCGGTCCACACGATGGTGTTGGAGTCGACCTCGAGGCCGTTCTTCAGCACCACATGGCCGTCGACGCAGGAGTCCATGGAGGTGTTCAGGTAGACCTCGACGCCACGGCCCTCGAGGTGCTGCTTGCCGTACTTGCCGAGCTTCGGACCCACCTCGGGGAGGATCTTGTCGGCGGCGTCGACAAGCACGAAGCGCATGTCCTCGCGCGACACGTTGCTGTAGTACTTCGCGGCGTCCCGGGCCATGTCCTCGACCTCGCCGATGGTCTCGGCACCGGCGAAGCCGCCACCGACGAAGACGAAGGTCAGCGCCTTGCGGCGGACCTCCTCGTCGGTCGTCGAGTCGGCCTTGTCGAGCTGTTCGAGGACGTGGTTGCGCAGGCCTATGGCCTCCTCGATGCCCTTCATACCGATGCCCTGCTCGGCGAGGCCGGGGATCGGGAAGGTGCGGGAGACGGCGCCGAGCGCGATGACCAGGTAGTCGAACGGCAGCTCGTACGCCTCGCCGACGAGCGGCGAGACCGTGGCGACCTTGCGGTCCTGGTCGATGGTGGTGACCCGTCCGGTGAGGACCTCGGCCTTGGGCAGCACGCGTCGCAGCGGGACGACGACGTGCCGCGGCGAGATGCTGCCGGCGGCGGCTTCGGGGAGGAAGGGCTGGTACGTCATGTACGAGCGCGGGTCGACGACCGTGACGGTCGCCTCGCCGTAGCGCATCTTCTTCAGAATGCGTCGAGCTGCGTACAGGCCTACGTACCCTCCGCCTACTACGAGGATCCTGGGACGCTCCGTGGTGCTCATGGCATCGAGTATCCACCTCACCGAGGGGGGTCGCTCGTGCGCCCCTTCACAAGGTCCGGGGAGACCTCTGCTACACTGCGCCGCCCACGTGACCGAGGTCATGGCGCGCACCGGGAACCACGGTGTAACGAAGGACGTTGTCGAACCCCTCATCACCCCCCGTGAACTGGACCGGAGAGCCTTCCGTAACGGCGGACCACCACCTTTGTTCATATGGCTGAAACGTGCCTGGGGCTACGAAAGATGGGACAGAGAAGAGCCCCGACGGGTGTCCGCAAGGGCCGTACCGGCCTCCGAGATCCCCGCCAGGGCTCTTTTCCTTGTGAAGAACTTCACGAACTTTCTCCGGTGACCTGTCTCCAGGACCGCCGGAGGGGTGTCGGAGCCGCCTCCGCTACACCAGCGACCAGGCGATTCCGCCGAGGGTCGGGCACACGAACGCGCCTCTCCGACGGATGGTGGGTGTACACGTAAATGCGTACACTGACGTCATGACTGAGAACGCCGTGACCGTACGCGAAGCCCGCGCCCACCTCGCCGACCACATCAACCGGGCCGAGGAGGGCGTCCCGACCGTCATCACGCGCAATGGCGCTCCGGTGGCTGCCGTGGTGCCGATCTCGGACTTCGAAGCGCTGGAGGAAGCGGCCGACGTGATGCTGGCGCGTGAAGCCGAAGCGGTCCTGGCCGAGGGCGGCGCCACCGTGACGATGGCGGAGCTGCTGGCGGACCTGTTCACCGAGCGGGACGGCGAGGCGGCGTGAAGTGCGCCTTCCGGTTCACCGCGGCGGCGCAGCGGCAACTGCGGGCCGTCAGCCGCCCCGACGCCATGCGCATCCTGACCGCACTGACCGCGCTCGGTGACGACCCTCACCGCCAGGACGCCGACGTCAAGAAGCTCACCGGCCCGTCGGGCCTCTACCGGCTCCGGGTCGGGAGCTACCGGGTCGCCTACCAGATCGACGACGGAGAACTCGTCGTCCTCGTGGTCGAGGTGGGCGACCGCCGGGACGTCCACCGCAATCTCTGACGCCCGCCGCCTGCCACCCCCTCAGCGCACCTGGCTCGCCGCGTGATGAGCGGTGCCGTCGAGGCTCGCACACGCAGGTCACTCAGCGGACGTGCAACTCCAAGCGATTCCGTCCAGAATGTCATGTTCGCTGACCACGACCTCGGCGGCGCCGATGTGCTCCATGATCTCCCGCAGGACCAGTGCGCCGGAGACGATGACGTCCACCCGGCCCGCGTGCATGACCGGGATCGCGGCACGCTCGTCGTGGGTCATGGCGAGCAGCCGGGCGGTGACCTCGGCGACCTGGTCGTAGGGGATACGGGAGCGGTGGATGGCCGCCGAGTCGTACTCCTCCAGGCCCAGGGCGATGGCGGCGACCGTCGTCACCGAGCCGGCCAGGCCGACCAGGGTGCGGGCCTCGCGTATCGGGACGGTCCGCTCGGCCAGACCGAGGGCCGCGCGGATGTCGGCGCGGACGGCGGCGACCTCGGACTCCGACGGGGGGTCGGTGCGGACGTGGCGCTCCGTCAGCCGTACGCAGCCGATGTCGACCGAGCGGGCGGCCAGCACGTGCTCGGTGCCCACCACGAACTCCGTCGAACCGCCGCCGATGTCGACGACCAGGTACTCGTCCGTGCCCGCCAGCTCCCGCGTCGCCCCGGTGAAGGAGAACTCGGCCTCCTGGTCGCCGGAGATGACCTCGGGCTCGACGCCCAGGATCTCCAGGACGCCCCGGACGAAGTCGTCGCGGTTCTCGGCGTCACGGGACGCGGACGTCGCCACGAAGCGGACCTTCTCCGCGCCCAGTTCCTTGATGACGGCGGCGTACTCGCGGCACGCCGCGAACGTCCGCTCCAGCGCCTCGGGCGCCAGCCGGCCCGTACGGTCGACGCCCTGGCCGAGCCGGACGATCGTCATGCGCCGGTCCAGGTCGACGACGGTGCCCGCGGCGGGATCGATGTCCGCCACCAGGAGGCGGATGGAGTTCGTACCGCAGTCGATGGCCGCTACTCGGGTCACTGTCCGTCCTTCTCCTCGGTCTTCTCCGCGCGGTCGACGGTCACACACGGTCCCTTCGCCCACCACTCCGGCAGCATCGCGAGGGCCTCGTCGCCCAGCGGGTTCACGCCGGGGCCGGCGACCAGCGAGTGGGCGACCAGAACATGCAGGCACTTCACGCGGTCCGGCATGCCGCCCGCGCTGGGGAAGCCCGCGAGGACCTCGATGGCGTCACGGCGCGCGATGTAGTCCTCGTGCGCGGCGCGGTAGGCGGCGGCCAGCTCGGGGTCGGTGCCGAGCCGCTCGGTCATCTCCTTCATGACGCCGTTCGCCTCCAGTGTGCCGATCGCGGAGTTGGCGCGGGGGCACGTGAGGTAGTACGTCGTGGGGAAGGGCGTGCCGTCGGGGAGCCGGGGGGCGGTCTCCACGACGTCGGGCTCGCCGCACGGGCAGCGGTGCGCGATGGCCCGCAGGCCGCGCGGCGGGCGGCCGAGCTGTTCCTTGAAGGCCGCGACGTCGGCCTCGGTCGGCTCGGTGCGTTCGGTCTGCGGAGGGGGCGTTTCCATGCCTGCCTTGATCCTGCTTGATCCTGGTGGAACTACGGGGCTATCGGTTCTCCTGGTCGGCGCGGTCCACGCCGTCCCAGACGTTGGAGTACCAGGGCAGGCCGGTGCCGCCCTGGTCGGTGCGGCGCTGCCGCGCCGCCTCGGGGTCGTTCATGGTGAAGGCCGTCTCGCCCGGCATCGCGTAGTGCAGATGCCGGCGGGCGAGCTGCCGGATGTAGGCGTCGTCCTGGAGGCGCGCCTTCTCGTCGCGGAGCCGCTCGACGCGGGCGGCGGCCTCCCGCGCCAGCCGCTCCTGCTCGGCGATATCGCTGCGCTGGGACACATACTGACGCATCGGGTAGGCGAGGGCCACGACCATGGTGCAGACGACAAGGGCGAGGAAGGCGGCCCGGCCGGTGAGCCGGGAGCGGCGCGCCTGGCGGCGGCTCTGGGAGCGGTAGACGCGCGCGGCGGTCTGCTCGCCGAGCAGCCGCAGCCTGGTCGCGGTCGAGAACCGGTCCCGGTCCTGCCCCATCGGCTCGCCCCTCCTTACATACGACGTCCCCGGACACGGTACGGGACCGTGGCCGGGGACGTACGCAACGGCGGTACTACGACGGCGTCAGCCTGTGCCGGCGGGGTGTCAGCCCTTGAAGCGCGGGAACGCGCTGCGGCCCGCGTACACCGCCGCGTCGTCGAGGATCTCCTCGATGCGCAGCAGCTGGTTGTACTTGGCGACGCGCTCGGAGCGGGCCGGGGCACCGGTCTTGATCTGGCCGCAGTTGGTGGCGACGGCCAGGTCGGCGATGGTGACGTCCTCGGTCTCGCCGGAGCGGTGGGACATCATGCACTTGAAGCCGTTGCGCTGGGCCAGCTCGACGGCGTCCAGGGTCTCGGTCAGCGAACCGATCTGGTTGACCTTGACGAGCAGGGCGTTGGCGGCGGCCTCCTCGATGCCGCGGGCCAGGCGCTCCGGGTTGGTGACGAACAGGTCGTCACCGACGAGCTGCACCTTGGTGCCGAGCTTCTCGGTGATGGTCTTCCAGCCGTCCCAGTCGTCCTCGAACAGCGGGTCCTCGATGGAGACGAGCGGGTACGCGTCGACGAGCTCCGCGTAGTAGTCGGTCATCTCGGAGGCCGTGCGGGACTTGCCCTCGAACTCGTACGCGCCGTCCTTGTAGAACTCGGACGCGGCGACGTCCAGCGCGAGCGCGATGTCGCGGCCCGGGGTGTAGCCGGCCTGCTTGATCGCCTCGAGGATGAGGTCGAGCGCGGCGCGGTTGGACTCGAGGTTCGGGGCGAAGCCACCCTCGTCGCCGAGGCCGGTGGAGAGACCCTTGTCCTTCAGGACCTTCTTGAGGGTGTGGTAGACCTCGGTGCCCCAGCGGAGGGCCTCGGAGAAGGACTCCGCGCCGATCGGGGCGATCATGAACTCCTGGATGTCCACGTTGGAGTCGGCGTGCGAGCCGCCGTTCAGGATGTTCATCATCGGCACCGGGAGCAGGTGCGCGTTGGGGCCGCCCAGGTAGCGGAAGAGCGGCAGGTCGGACGCCTCGGAGGCGGCGTGCGCCACGGCGAGGGAGACGCCGAGGATGGCGTTGGCGCCGAGCGAGGACTTGTCCGGGGTGGCGTCCAGGTCGAACATCGCCTGGTCGATCAGCCGCTGCTCGGTGGCGTCGTAGCCGACGAGCTCCGGGCCGATCTGTTCGATGACGGCGAGGACGGCCTTCTCGACGCCCTTGCCGAGGTAACGGTCCTTGTCACCGTCGCGGAGCTCGAGGGCCTCGAAAGCACCGGTGGAGGCACCGGAGGGGACGGCAGCACGGCCGGTGCTGCCGTCGTCGAGGCCGACCTCGACCTCGACCGTGGGGTTGCCTCGGGAGTCCAGGATTTCCCGGGCTACGACGACGTCGATGGACGGCACGAGCATCTCCTTCTGGGATGTGACGCATGGAGTGCAGGATCTTTGGCCTTGCGGCAAGAGCCTAACCGGCTCCGGGGCCGGCACCCGCGACCGCCCGCCCCCTGGGACGAAAAAGGGCGCAAGGCCCCGCGTTGAGGGACAAAGAGACACCCGACCTACCAACCGGTAACCGCCCTGAGCGCCCCCTCACTCATCCGTCCCGGCCTGGTTTGCCCGGAATTGCCGGGCGGCATGGGCGGACGGTGGTCGAGGCGGGCGAGGCGGGACCGGTGTGCGAAGGTCCCGGCCCGACGCGTACGGGGGATGGACGCGTCGGACCGGGACCGGTTCGAGGGGTGGCGCGGCGTCAGCTCAGGTGGAGCCGCTGGCCCGGGTAGATGAGGTCGGCGTCGTCGATGACGTCCTTGTTCAGCTCGTACAGCTTCTGCCAGCCGCCCTTGACGCCCTGCGCCTCGGCGATCCTGCCGAGGGTGTCGCCGGCGACGACCGTGTACTCGCCGTCGCCCTTCTTGACTGTCTTGGGCTTCGGGGTGGACGGCGCGGCCGTGCGTGCCTCGCCGCGCGAGGCGCGGTCGCCGGACTTCGCCTCCGCCTTCGGCTTGGACTCGGCCTTCGGCTTGGACTCCGCCTTCGGCTGGGCCTTCGGCGTCTGGGCGGCCGGGGCGGCGCCGCCGCTGTACGGGGTGCTGGACAGGTTCACGCCGCAGGTCGGCCAGGCGCCCTTGCCCTGGCCCGCGAGGACCTTCTCGGCGATCGCTATCTGCTGGGCCTTGGACGCCTTGTCGGCGGTGGAGGCGTAGGCGGTACCGCCGTAGGCGGCCCACGTGGAGGCGGAGAACTGCAGGCCGCCGTAGTAGCCGTTGCCGGTGTTGATGGACCAGTTGCCGCCGGACTCGCACTGCGCGACGCGGTCCCACTCGGCGGCGGTCGCGGCGCTCACGGACGTCGCGCCCATCAGCGGGGCGGCGACGGCGGCACCGGTGATGCCGGCGAACGCGGCGAGCCGGACGGCCTTGGACGGACGACGGTGCTTGCCCTTGCCGGAAAGCAGCATGGTGTATCCCCTCACCGACGCCTGCGAGGTGAGCTGTCGGGTTCGGGCCTGGTGAGTGCCCGGCCACGCGCACAGGGCGCGCGGCTTCACCCCAAGCCGGTTCCGGACCATCTCTCAATGGCCGGGCCCGGCACTTACCTT
Source organism: Streptomyces sp. TRM49041 (assembly GCF_008271805.1). Classification (GTDB taxonomy): domain Bacteria; phylum Actinomycetota; class Actinomycetes; order Streptomycetales; family Streptomycetaceae; genus Streptomyces. The sequence goes on along the minus strand of NZ_VSRY01000076.1, from coordinate 67,670 downwards.
GGGTCCCCCGCTCCTGCCTACGGCGCTCGAAGCGTCGACTGTTTCCGTCGGCCGGCGGCAGGATTCGGCGTTACCGGTCGGCGGAGCCCGCGGTGGCGAGCGGTCACGACGGTAAGCACAGACCCACCCCAAGTTCAAAGGGGGAAATCTGGGTCAATCCACCCCTACTTGCCTACCCCTTAAGGGTGTTTGCGCAGGTAGGGACCGAAAAGGACGGACAGGGCGACGATGGCGCGCCATTTGATGTGAAGAGACTCTTGTCTCACTTCCCAGGAAACGGACATTCAGCCCGTAACTACCCCTGAGGTTCGCCCAGATCGAGGCTCTGGCCAGGGACAATGAGGTTCGGGTCGGCGCCGACGGTCTCGCGGTTGGCGTCGTAGAGCGCCGTCCACCCGCCTGACAGCTCGTGCGTGTGCGCGATGGCCCAGAGGTTGTCACCGGGCCGGACGGTGTACGTACCGTCGGCGGCGAGGCCGTCCGCCCCGCGTGCCGTTCCGTCGCCCCGCGAGGCGTGGCCGCCGGACTCGCGGCCGGTGGCCGGGTCGGCGGTGTCGCCGGACTCGCGACCCGCGGGCGCGGTCGGCTCGGCGGCCGGCTCCTCCTCGGCGGGTTCGCCGCGGTGCTTGCCGGAGCCGGGGGCGGGGAGCGGGGTCTCGCCGTCGGCAGCGGGCTGCTCGCCGGGGGCGGGGGTGGCCGGGGTGGCGGGCGCGTCGGGCGTGGCGGGCGCGTCGGGGGTGACGGGCTCGATCTCCGCGCCGGTCCCGGTCTCGGCCTCCGGCAGAGCCGGCTCGGCGGAGCGCTCGGCGCCCTCACCGGGCGGGTCCGGCGTGACGGGGGTGTCGGGCTTCTCCCCGTTGTCGGGGGTGGCGGTCGCGGAGGGGTCCGGTACGACCCCGGGGTCTTCGTCCGCCGTGGTGGAGCCCCCGCCGTCGGCCAGGCCCGCGATGGGCGCACAGGTCTCCCACACCTTGGTGCCCTGCGCGGCGAAGACCTTCTCCGCGACGGCGATCTGCTGGGAGCGGCTGGCGAGGTCGGCGCGCGGGGCGTAGTCCGTACCGCCGTACGCCTGCCAGGTCTCCTGCGAGAACTGCAGGCCGCCGTAGTAGCCGTTGCCGAGGTCGGCGCTCCACAGGCCGCCGGTCTCGCACTCGGCGACCCTGTCCCAGGTGGCGGCGTCGGCGGCGGAGGCTGTTCCCGCGCCGAGCAGCGGCAGTGCGATCGCCGATCCGGTCACCCCTGCGGCGACGACGAGGGCGGGGGCCTGACGGGGTCGACGGTGTCGTCCGTTCCCGGAGCGCATGCGTTGGACCTTTCGCGTGACTGCTGAGGTGACGGTGAACGTAGCGGCATTCGAACGCCAGTCACAAGTCGGTGCAGGGGAGATTACGCGAACATCACAGTCTTGACGTAGCGTCAGTTTTTTCCGGGGTGAACGCCACAGGAAGGGTGCGCAGTCCGCGCATGATGAGCCCTCCCCGCCAGCGCAGTTCCTCGGGGTCGACGGCGAGACGGAGATCCGGAAGGCGCGTCAGCAGTGTGGCCAGCGCGGTCTGCCCCTCCAGCCGGGCGAGCGGCGCACCCAGGCAGTAGTGGATGCCGTGCCCGTACCCGAGGTGCTGGCTGTCGCGCCGCGCCAGGTCCAGAACGTCGGGCCGGCCGAACCGCTCCGGGTCCCGGTCCGCGGCGGCGAGTACGACGAGGACGGGGTCGCCGACGCCGATCGCCTGCCCGCCGATGGTGAGCGGTTCGGTCGCGAAACGCCAGGTCGCGAGCTCCACGGGCCCGTCGTAGCGCAGGAGTTCCTCCACGCCGGTGGCCAGGAGGTCCGTCTCGCCGGCGGCGAGGGAGCGCTGGAGACGGGTGCGCTGACCGGGGTTGCGGAGGAGGGCGTACGTGCCGTTGCCGATGAGATTGACGGTCGTCTCGAAGCCGGCGAAGAGCAGGATGAAGGCCATCGCGGCGGCCTCGTTCTCGGTGAGGTGCTCGCCGTGGTCGGAGGCGCGGATGAGCCCGGAGATGAGGTCGTCCCCGAGGTCGCCCCGCTTCCGGTGGATGAGTTCGACGAGGTACGCCCGCATCTTCTTCACGGCGCGCGCCACTCCGCCGCGCGGCCCGCCGCCGTGCCGGATCATCTGCCCGGCCCAGTCCCGGAAGTCGTCCTGGTCCTCGGGGGGCACGCCGAGCATGTCGCAAATGGCGTAAATGGGGAGCGGGAAGGCGAATTCGTGGATGAGGTCGGCGGAGCCCTTTGTTGCGAAGTTGTCGATGAGGCGGTCCGTGAGCTCCTGCACACGCGGCGCGAACTCCGCGACCCTGCGCGGGGTGAACGCCTTCGACACGAGCCGGCGCAGACGGGTGTGGTCCGGCGGGTCGATGTTGAGCAGATGGGTCATCAGCTCGGCCTTGCGCTCACCCGGAATGCCCGTCTTGCCCTTCGCGTGCGCGGGCTCGTCGTGGTGCGCCGGGTTCTTGCTCAGCCGCTGGTCCGCGAGTGCCTGCCGGGCGTCGGCGTACCGGGTGACCAGCCATGCCTCGACCCCGCTCGGGAGGCGGGTCCTGTGCACGGGCGCGTGCTCGCGGAGCCAGGCGTACGCGGGGTAGGGGTCGGTGGCGAACTCCCAGGTGAAGAGCTCGGGGGGTGCGGTGGGGCCGGGGCCGGGGTTCTGCGGGGCGTTCACCCCTCGACGGTATCCGGCTCGCCGGCGAGCGCCCTGATGGCACCCGGGTGCCATGCCTCCGCCGCTCGGCGCATCCACTCCACGGCCTCGTCGGACCGTCCCTCCTCCTCAAGAAGGCGGGCGAGGCGGAAGGCGCCGTACGCGTCGCCGATGCCCGGCGTCGGCGGCCCTGCGCAGCCAGTCCCCGTCGGGGTCGAGCCGGGCCAGGCGGTACATGGCGCCGGTGTCACCGCCCTCCGCCCGCGCCCGGAAGTGCGCCTCGGCCGCCGCGGCGACGGCGTCGTGGCCGTACTCCAGGGCGAGGTCCCACACCGCGTCCGGCACCGGCGGCAGCCCGTCCGCGTCTGTCGCCTCGGCGACGAGCGACCCGTGTGCCCGCCACAACCCGCCGTCCTCCACCAGCAGGCCGGTCACCCCGCGGCGCCGGCGTGCGGCCCAGGCGACGGCATCGTCGAAGTCACCGGTGGGCTCCGCGCCGTAGGACTCGTGTGCCCGCCGCAGCAGATCCAGGGGCAAGGGCCGCAGCAGCCCACACCGCGCCAGGTCGACGGCGGCACGCACCAGCAGATGGCCGTGCGGATGGTTGGCCGGGCGCTTCGCGCGCTGCCACTCCTCCCACAGCTCCGGGCCCACCGCCAGGTACTCGGTGACGGCGCGGCCGTCGCACCAGATCATCGCCGTCCCGAGGCGTCCGTCGCCGCTCTCGATCAGCCGCGTCAGCTCCTCGTGGCTCCACTCCAGGGGGAGCTCGACCATCCGGGCGCGGCTCAGCACGCGCGCGTGCGCCGGGTCGCCGAAGCGGTGCTCGTCGTAGGCGGCGTCGGACATCGTGGCCAGCACCAGCACACCCATGCCGATGAGGCGGGACAGGACCGTGGCGTCCAGGCCCGGGTCGCCGAGGTAGCGCTCCAGGCCGTCCAGCCACAGCACACAGTCGGCGTCCCTGGCGCGTATCCGCTCGGGCAGCCCCCTCAGATCGGAGCCGGGCGGCGGCACGCACACCTGGGTGCCCGGGGCGAGCCGCCGCAGGAGGGCCCACGCGGTGGTCGTCTTGCCGGCCAGCGGCTCACCGGTGATCAGGAGGAACCCCGCAGGCCGCTCCCTGTCCAGGTCCGCGTCACGGTCCCGGCGGATGTACGGGCCTTCGTGCCGGCAGCCGAGCGCGAGCGGGTCGACTGCGCTCGCGTCGATCCAGACGGCCGGGTCGTGCGGGGCCGCCGTGTCGAAGTGGATCTCACCGATCGAGGCCGCCTGCACGACGCTCGACGCCGTGCCGCCGGAGACGGTGTTCCGCACCACCGCGTCCTGCGGCACCACGTCCCGCACCACCGCGTCCCGCACCACCGCGTCCCGCACCACCGCGTCCTGCGGCACCGCGTTGCCCACCCTCGCGGCTCCGGGACCGCCGAAGTCCTCCACGAAGCGTCGGAGGATCGGCGCGCTGGTCGACGACCTTCGGGCCAGGCGGTCGTGCACCCACTCCGCCACGGCCGCTTCCGTCGGCCGGACATCCCCTTCGCCGAGCGCACTGCCCAGCCAGAGGAGTTCGAAGGGCGGACCCCCGTACCGCACCGTCCAGATGTGGCCGAGGTGGTCCCGGCCATGCGTGTCGATGATCCTCGCCAGCACAGGCACCGCGTCCGCCACCAGTGCGTGCCACTCCCCGTCGTCCACCGGTCCGGTCCCTCCCCCCACTCGGCCGCCCTCACGGCCGGACGGCCACGTTACCGATCCCCGTGCCCCTCCGCCGCGAGGATCGCGTCCCGGTACGCGCGGGCGGCTGCCCGCAGGGCGGCCTCGGGGTCGACGCCGTCCGCCTCGGCCAGTACGGCCATGGTCAGGAGGGCGTAGCCGATGCCCTCGCCCGAGGGGATGTCCACCTCCAGGCCCGCGTGGCGGACCCGGCTGGCCAGCTTGGCGGCCAGGGCGAGGCCCGGCTGGCCCAGCGGGATGCCGTCCGTCACCGACGCGCGCCGCTTCTCGGCGGCCTTCGTGCGGAGCCAGTGCTCCTTGACCTCCTCGGGCGTCTCGGCGGCCTCGTCGCCGAAGACATGCGGGTGGCGGTGGATGAGCTTCTCGACGAGCCCGCCCGCCACGTCGTCGAGGGAGAACGGCTCCTCCTCCGCCTCCTCCGCGATACGGGCGTGGAAGACGACCTGGAGGAGCACGTCGCCGAGTTCCTCGCGGAGTTCGTCGCGGTCGCCGTCCTCGATGGCCTCGACCAGTTCGTACGCCTCCTCGATGGCGTACTTGGCGAGGCCCCTGTGGGTCTGCTGCGAGGACCAGGGGCACTCGCGGCGGATGCGGTCCATGACCTCGACGAGGTCCAGGAGGCGGGCGCCCGGCAGGTCGTACGAGCCGGGGAGCAGTTCCAGGTCGGGCATGGCGACGCGGCCGGAGCCGGCGAGGCGGGCCAGGCCGTCGGTGAGAGGGCGGTCGCCCTCGCCGGTGGCGATGACCACGACCGTCCGGCCACCGGCGCACGCGTCCACCAGGTCCTGGGCCGTAGGTGCAGCGGTCCGGACCGGCACGCCGGTCTCCTGGACGTACGGGAGCTGCGGGTGGTCCGGGTCCGGGCAGAGCACCTCGTCCGCGGCGTGCAGGGTCTGCCACGCCGGCCAGGACAGCACACCGGGTGCCACCCGGTGGCTGGTGGTGAGGAGGACGATGCGGCCGGTGTCCGGAGCACCCGAAGCTTCGGTGGCCTGCGGGGTGTCTGCGTGCTGAGCGTTCACCCCAATGAACCTACAACCCCTCCGGTCCCGTCGCCGGGTCCTGGGTGACCTGGCGGAGCCAGGGGGCCTCGTAGCGGCCGAGCTGGATCTTGTCGTTGTCCCAGGTGCCGTACCGGGGGTTCACGTCGATGTCGAGGGCCTTGGACGCGGCGGTGAACAGGTCGGTGAGCTTCTTCTGGCCATCCGGGGTGTTCGCCACCCCGTGCTTGTCCGCCACCTTGTTCATGAGGATGTTGCGGCGGACGACGTCGTCGATCTCGTCGGGGGCGATGCCCTGCTGCTGGAGCAGCATCTCGGCGAGCTGCTTGTCGCCGCCGTACTGCTGGGCGGCGGCGCGCCGGGTCTGCTGGATCTCCTTGCGGCTGACGGTGACGCCCGCGTCGGCGGCGACCTTCTCCACCACCCGGTCGAAGATCATGCTGTTGAGCTTCTCGCGGCTCAGGTCACCGGTGGCCTTGATCAGCTCCTCGGCCTGCGGCGACGCCTCCTGCGCCGTGCGGACGTCCCGCACCTGGGCCTGCAGCGCGGACGTCTCGATCCGGTCGCCTCCGACGACGGCCGCCGCGCCTGGGTGGGCGTCGCTGCCGCAGGCGGTGAGGAGCGGGGCCGCGGCGATGAGCGCGGCGGAGACGGAGAGCGCGGTGCGACGGCGGCGGTGCAAAGGGGGCCTCCCGGCGTGGGTCGTACGTCAGTGTCAACGACCTTGCGGTGATCGATGGTAAGCAGTGACTGTGGCCCAGGCCACTACTTCGGAGCCACTTCTGCCAACGAGTCACGGTCCCGTGGGGTCTCGGGCCGCAGCATGATCGTCCGGGAGACGAGAAAGGTGATCGGAATGGCCGCCGCGGCGGCGAGCAGCGGAGCGTAGCGGCTGGACATCCCGGCCACGTCCACCAGCAGGTACACCCCGGCTGTGGTGATCACGAAATTGGCGGCGTTCGTCAGCGGGAACAGGAGGAACTTCCGCCACGTGGGGCGCGTCCGGTACGTGAAGTAGCTGTTCAGGAAGAACGAGCCGGTCATCGCCAGCAGGAAGGCGACGACGTGCGCGGCGACGTACGGCAGGCCGAGCGTCAGGAGGAGCAGGTAGCAGCCGTAGTAGGTGGCGGTGTTCACCACGCCCACCAGGGCGAACCTGACGATCTGGCCGCTGACGCCGGTCATCTTCGGGTGAACTCCCCTGGGGACGGTCTCGTGCTCGGCGCCGCGGCGTTGGTCGCCTTCACCAGGAAGTGCGGGCACCGTTTCACCTCGTATCGGATACGGCCCACATACTCCCTGATCAAACCCGGCATCACCATCTGGACTCCGGCGAGTGCCGTGACGGCCACCGGCAGGGTGACATATCCGGGGGTTTCGACACCGTAGAGGAGCGCGTCGCCGACGATCCACGCCGCGCAGAGCGCTGCTCAAGGAGCGGGCCTGGGGCCGGATCGGGGTCGGAGGCCGGGGCGGAGGCGGAAGCCGTGTCCGGGCCCGGGCCCGGGCCCGCGGGCGGGAACTCCGGTACGGGGTATCCGCGTTCCGAAACCAGGAGCTGCTGCTCGGATCGCGCGTCTACGACCTCCCCGCGGACGGCGTGTGTCCGGTCGGCAGCGACGTCTTCGCCCGGGCGCCCGACTTCACCGGCACGGCGGCCGGGCGACTCGGGCCGCCCGGCCGGGCCGCGGGCGGGCGTGCGGCGGGCGTGCGGGTGGTGTGGCAGGGCCGGGGCGCTCGTGCCCGACGGCGACGGCGTGCGGGCCCAACTGCCGCCCGGCGCCCGGGGTGTGGCCGTGCCGACGGCGCCGTGGATCGCGGGGTGGCGGTGCCAGGGGCGGCCGGCCGGGGAGTGCCCGGGGCTGGTCGCCGTGGACGTGTCCGGTGGCGAGAGGGCGGTGAGCTGCACGTTCCGGCCGCCGGGGCTCCGGGCGGTGCGCGTGCCGGGGCGGTCGCGCTGGTGGTGTCGGTGGGAGCGGGCGTGCGCGTCCGGCGAGTGGGTCGCCTCCACGCCACCAAGACTTCACCCGTGCACCACCGTGCCTTGGCCCGGGAAACGGCCGGCGCGGCGTAGCTTGCCCCGCATGCCCTCTCTTCTGAGCAATCCGCTGGCGAGGCGACTGCTGCGGCCGGCGTTCTCCCTGGTCGAGCAGCGCATGGACCGTGTCACGACCGCGTTCCAGCAGGACCTCGACGCCCTGCACCACGAGGTGGCCGATCTGCGGCGGCAGAGCTACGGGCTCGGGCTGCTGCTCGACCACGCCGGCCGCGACGCCCACCGCATGCCGACGCCCACGCAGGTGGACAGGCTCGTCGGCGAGGTGCGGAGCGTCACGGGCGCGCCGGGTGAGCGTGTCCGGGGCGACATCACCGTCGCCTACCGCCACCTGGTGGCGCTGGAGGCGCTCGGCGTGGGCGGCATCGGCGGGTCCGTGTCCGACGTGTGCGGGCGGCTCACGGCCGTACCGATCCTGGCACCGGCGAACGGCGCGGTGCTGGACGTGCTGGAGGTCGGCACGCTGCACGGGCTGTTCGCGGCGGCGCTGCGGCGGATGCTGCGGCGCGAGGGCGTCGAGTCGCGGCTGACCATCGTCGACCCGCTGGACGGCACCCCGACCCGCGAGGACGTGGTCCGCTGCAATCTCGCCCTGGGCGGCGGCCGCCCGGGCGACGAGCCCGACGCGCGCCTCGTGCGCGGCGCCCTCGCCGACCCGGCCGTACGGGAGCGCGTCGCCGACCGGCGGTACGGCGTCGTGATCGTGAACGGCGACCACCGGCCGGAGGCGGTCCGGGAGCTGGCGGGACCGGACGCGGTCGTCGTCCTGGACGGCGACACGGCGGGCCCCGGCCTCGCCGCCCTCGGCAGCGTCGCGGACTCGGGGTACTTCAGGGCGGCGGCCTAGCTCCCGCCTTGACAGCGTTCGTCCTCGAACTGCCCCGAGCTCTTCGAGCAGGGGGTACCCCCAGACCCCCAGACGGGCAGACGGGCAGACGGGCAGACGGGCAGAAGCACAGCCCCTCCGGAGTGTGAGGAGCGGGGCTCGCGGCGGAGCCCCTGACCGGGAAGGGGCGGGGTGGGGAGGAGCCGCCGGGCACGGCCTAGAAGCCGCGCAGCTCCTGCTGGTGTTGGAGTGCGCGCCGCAGTTCCGCGGCGAGCGGGTGGTACGGGCCGTAGGTGCGCTCCGTGTCGTACAGCAGGTTCTGGAGCTGCTGGTGGGCGCCGGAGTGGTCGCCCGTGGTCAACAGGAGGTGGCCGATGCGGTGGCGGATGCCGAAGGCGCGGCTCGGGTCGCCGCCGGGCTGCTGCCGGGCGCTCTCGTAGTACGGCAGGATCGCCCGGTACTCGGCCAGCGCGGCGGCCGCCTGCCCCAGCTGCTCCAGGCAGAGCGCCGCGTCGTGGCGGAACTGGAGGGTCTGCGGGTCCGCCGGGCCCGCCTCGGCCGCCCGGTCGTCGGCGAGCCGGCGCAGCTCGGGCAGGGCGCGCCGGTACTGGCCGTCGTCCATCAGCGTCGTCGCGTACTGCTTGCGCAGGATCCGTACGACGGTCGAGTGCTCGCCGTGCTCGGCGGCCGCGGCCGGGAGGATCGCGCCGAGGATGTCCACGGCCTGCGTGATGCGGCCCTCGCCGAGCAGCCGCTTCACCTCGTCGACGGCCGCCGCGACGTCGGGCCGCCCGGCGGCGGGTGTCGCGGCAGGTGAGGCGGTGGGCGGCGGCGGTACGGGGGCCGGGGCGGCGGGCGCGGTGGCGCGGTCGGGCCACGGGGCGAGCGGGCGCAGGAACGGGCGCGTCGGGTCCATGGGCCCGGCCGGGGCGGCGCCGCGCACGGGCAGCAGCGGGGCGAGCGCCTCGTACACCTCCTGCGCGCCGGACGGCCGGTGCTGCGGGTCCTTCGCCAGGAGCCGCAGGACCAGCGCCTCCAGCGGCTCGGGGACCTCGGGGCGCAGCTGCCGGATGGGCAGTGGGGCCTCGTAGAGGTGGCGGTGCAGTACGCCGAGGGCGGTGGAGCCGGCGAACGGCACGTCGCCGCTGAGCAGTTCGTGGAGCAGCGCGCCGAGCGCGTACAGGTCGGTGTACGGGCCGACGGCGCCGCCCATGGCCTGCTCGGGCGCCATGTAGGCGGGGCTGCCGATGGGCGAGCCGGTGTGGGTGAGGCGCGTGGTGTCGGTGTCGAGGACGGACGCCACGCCCAGGTCGAGGACGGTGACCGTGCCGTCGGGCTTCACCATCACGTTGCGCGGCTTGAGGTCGCGGTGGACGATCGGCACCGCGTGGACGGCGGCGAGCACCGCGCACAGCTGGGCGGCCACCGCGACGGCCCACGGCCAGGGGTACGGCTCGTGCTCGGCGCGGTGGTCGGCGAGGTCGGCGCCCTCCACGTACTGCATGACCAGGTACAGGTCGTCGCCGTCGCTGCCCGCGTCGTGGACGGTGACGAGGCCGGGGTGGGTGACCTGGGCGGTGACCCGGCACTCGCGGACGAAGCGGCGGCGCATCTCGTCGGCGGCGGTGGCGGCGGCCATGTGGTCGGGGCGCAGCAGCTTGACGGCGACGCGCCGGTCCAGCCGCCGGTCGTACGCCGTCCAGACCTGGCCCATGCCGCCCTGGCCGATGACCGTGGAGAGCTCGTACCGGTCGGTGATGACCCGTCCGTTCACCTGGGCTCGTCCTTGCGGAGGAGATCGCTCAGCTCGTCCAGCTCGGCGCGGACCTGCTGGATGCGCGGCGGCGCGGCACCCGCGTCGGGCTGCGGCTGCGGCTGGGGCTGGGGCCCGGGCTGCGGCTGCGGCTGCGGCCGCGGTGCCTGGACGTGGGGCTGCTGGGCCGGTGCCTGCGGCTGCGGGGTCTGCGGCTGCGCGTACGGGGCCGCGGCGGGCGGCGGTATCTGCCCGTACGGCTGGAGCTGCGGCCGCGCGGGGGGCTGCGGCTGCGGGTAGCCGTACCCGCCCGTCGTCCCCGGGTATGTCGCCGCGTACGGGTTGGCGGCCGGGCGGGCCGCGACGCGCGTGTCGTGGTGGCGGATGTCGGCGTACAGGTAGTACCCCGTGAACAGCGCCGCGTTCAGCAGGACACCGCCCACCGCGAGGTCCGCCTGTGTGGACTCGACGTCGCCTTCGGGGAGGAACGCCAGGCAGGTGACCGTGACCACCACGGACACGCCGAACAGCCACCAGTCCCGCGCCCGGCGGGTCACCACCGCGAGCCGCACCATCGTCGCCCCCGTGAGGAAGCCCAGGCTCAGCAGGGGCAGCAGCGCGAACACGACGCGGAGCACGACGACATGGGTCGGCGTACGACGCTGCGGTGTCACATGGCCGGGGCCGTACATGGCTGCTCCAGGGGGACAGGGTGGTGCTACTCGTCTGATACGGGGTCGAGCGTATACAGCGACACCGACAAGAGCTCCAGGGTTGTACAGAACCCCGAACCGAGATCAAGCCGTGAGCGTGCCGTCCGTCAGCCCGTCGTACATGCCGCGCACCAGCTGCTCCCCGAGGCGGCCCGCCTGCCGGAGGGCCTGCTCGAACTCGGCCAGGGTGCGGAACCGTTCGCCGTACCGCCGCTGCTCGGCGAGCGGGAGCCGGGGCAGCTGGAGGCGGCGCACGTCCAGCCGGGTCGCGGTGGAGGCGTAGCTGCTGGCCTGCCGCTGGTTGGCGGTGCCGCGCAGGAACCCGGCGAGGAACCAGGGGTCGAGGGCGGCCGGGTCGGGGCGCAGGAGCTGGAGGTTGCGGCCGAGGGCGGCGCCGGCGGTGGCCTCGTCGACGACGCGGGCGACGGAACCGCCGCCGAGGACGGGGACGATGACGTCACCGGTGCGGAGGAGGACGGGTTCCTCGCCCCCGGCGGGGCCTTCGGGGAGGCTGCCGGTGGGTTCCTGGCCGGTGAGGACGTCCTGTTCGGTGAGCACCCGGACGCGGGCCGCGCCGGTGCCGGCCCCGGCGGTGGCGGTTGTGCCGGCGGTGGCGGTTGCGGTGCCCGTGCCGCCCGCGTGAAGGCGGAGGGCGCCGCTGCGGGCGAGTTCGCCGACGGTGACGCCGGGCGGGCGCGGCGGGGCGGTGTGGCCGGGTGGCGCGGCGGGGTGGGTGAGCGGGGCGGCGGGCGGGGTCAGCTCGGCGGTGCGGCGCAGCTCGGCGGCCAGCCGGTCCCGTACGGCCGCGAGTTCGGCGGCGCCGCCTGCGGCCGGGGGCGGCAGATGGCGGGCGGGCGCGAGGTCCACATCGTCGTCGAGCAGCTCGATGACGGGCAGGGAGCGGCTGGTGCCGGGCCGTTCGGCGACGGTGCCGTGCTGCTCGAAGGGCGTCCACGCGTCGAGTACGGCGGTGTGGACGGCCTGCCAGTCGAGCCTGTCGCGGCCCGCCGCGCCGTACGCGGTGGTATCGACGAGGAGCAGCTCGGGCGACGGCGCCCCGCCGGGCGACGCGGCGGCGGGTTTGCGCAGCACCCACAGGTGGAGGGGGATGCCGTACGGGGGCGCGGCACCGGCCGGGAGGGCGACGACCGCGCGGAGCACGCCGCGGCGCAGCAGGTCGGCGCGGATGCGGCGGCCGGAGCGGCGGGACGCGGCGGCGGGCGGCATGAGCAGGACGGCCGTGCCGCCGGGGCGGAGCCGGGCGACGGCATGCTGGACCCAGGCCAGCTCGGACTCCGTGCGGGCGGGGAAGCCGTACTCCCAGCGCGGGTCGTAGGCCAGCTCGTCGTGGCCCCAGTTGCGCTCGTTGAAGGGCGGGTGGCACAGGACCGCGTCGGCGGTGAGGTGCGGGTGGGCGTCGGCGCGCAGGGAGTCGCCCACACGCGCGTGGACCTCGGCGTCGGTGTGGAGGGCGAGGCGGAGGGCGGTGAGGGCGGCCAGGTCCGGGTCGGCTTCCTGCGCGTACAAGGCGGTGGGCCGCTCGACGGCGCGCAGCAGGGCGCCGGTGCCGGACGCGGGGTCGAGGACGGTGCCGCCGCCGCGGCCGGGCGGTGCGGCGAGGGCGGCCATGAGGGCGGCCGGTCCCGGCGGGGTGAGCGTGTACTGGCGGGGGTTGGCGTCCAGGTGGCGGCCCAGCAGGAACTCGAACGCCTGCCGGGCGCCGCCGGAGCCGCGGGCGCCGCCGGCCTCGGCTTCGGCGGCCTCGGCGGCCTCGGCGGCTTCGGCGGCTTCGCCGGCTTCGCCGGCGAGGTCGGCGGCGGCACGCAGCAGCGGTACGGAGGGCGCGAGCGCCTCCGCGGTGGGCGTCGGTACGGCACGGTCGGCGCCGAGGCGGGCGGTCAGGACCTCGTCGAACACGGTGGGCAGCGCCTTGGCCAGGCGCTCGTCCGGCACGACGGCGTGTTCCAGCCAGGCGGCGGGCCTGTCCCATACGAGGAGGAGGGCACAGCCCGCGTGGATCAGGCCCGTGGTGGCCCCGGCGGGGTGGCCCACGGCCTGCTGCCAGACCCGTTCCCGCAGGGGGACCTCGGCGAGCTTGCCCTGTGCGCGCAACCAGCGTTCGACGTCGGCGAGCGCGAAGGAGGGGCTGGACTCGGTGCCGCCGACGGGCTTGGGGAAGTCCGGGTGGCGGCGCCGCCAGTTGCTGACGGCGGCCCGGCCCACACCGGCGAGCCTGGCGATTCCGGCGGCGGTCACCTCTGTTGCGTTCTCCGGCACCTGGCCGCTCCCTCCGTCCAACTGTGTGGCCGATCCTACGGCGCTCGCACGACGCACTCTTTCACAGTGTGAGTCGACCGAGAAGGTGTGAGCTGTGTTGACTCGGTTCACAAGCTCTGCTGTGATTGACCCGTCGCTACACGGGGCTGCGCCAAGGCTCCGACCACACGTCATGTCTTCGTCTGGAGGGCACACCCATGTCCCACCCCACGCAGCCCCAGTACGGCACCCCTCAGCCCGCCCCCGGCCCGGCCGCACCGGCACGCAACGGGCTCGGCACCGCCGCCCTGGTGCTGGGCGTCATCGGCACGATCTCGGGCTTCATCCCGCTGTTCTTCTGGCTGGCGGGCATCCTCGGCCTCATCGCCCTGATCCTCGGACTGTCCGGCCGGGGCCGCGTCAAGCGCGGCGAGGCCACCAACAAGGGCGTGACGACGACGGGCGCGATCCTGGGCCTGGCGGCGCTGATCCTCTCCGTCGTCGGCGCGGTCATCACCTACAAGGCCGTGGACGAGGCCGTCACCGAGCTCAACAAGGAGCTCGGCAACACCGCTCCGAAGGAGACCACCGGTGAGGCGGGCACCGGCACGGACACGGGCGCGGGCAGCGGTGACGGCACGGACGGCGCCAAGGTCCCTGAGGTGCTCGGCGCCGACGAGACCGTCATCTACGACGACGACCTGAAGATCACCATCTCGGCGGCCAAGGCTTACAAGCCCACCGAGAGCGCGCTCGACCACACCGAGGGCAACAAGGCGTACATGGTCACCGTCGTCATCGAGAACGGCGGCAAGGAGAAGTTCAACGCCGACCTGGTCACCCTGGAGGCCCGCGCCGGTGCGAACGGCGTGGCCGCCCCGCAGATCTACGACGACGGCCTGGACGACTTCACCGGCACGATCGTGCCCGGCAAGAAGGCCACAACGCAGTACGCCTTCGACGCCCCGGCCGACGCGAAGACCCTCACCGTCGAGGTCAGCCCGGGCCTGGAGCACGAGGCCCACCAGTGGGAACTGAAGCTCTGACCCGCTGAGCGCCTCCACCGGCGCTCAGCTCCTCCCCTCCCCTCGCTCCGGCCTACCTCCCCCCTTCCCCCTTCCCTCTTCCCCCTCCCCCGCTCCTCGCGCTCAACTGGAGAACCACCATGCCCGCCCGCCTCGACACCGCTCTCAGGCTCGGCCTCAGCTCCCTCGCCGTCCTCTCCCTCACCGCCTGCGGCCTGACGGGCGGGCAGGCGGCGGAGAAGAAGGAGGAGACGGGCCCGTTCGCGGGCCTGTCCGGGCCGCAGATCCTCAACAAGTCCATCAAGGCGACCAAGACGGCCGAGTCCCTCAGGTTCAACCTCACCACCACCAGCGCCACCGACGGCACCACGAAGGCATACATGGCCGTCGACACCGAGGGGCGCTGCTCGGGGACCCTGTCCATAGGGACCGGGACCATGGAGATGATCAAGACCGGCGGCGTGGCCTACCTCCGCTTCGACGAGGCGTTCCTGCGCGAGGAGAACAAGGACGGCTCACCGGAGGAGACGGAGCAGATCCTCAAGGAACTCAAGGGCCGCTGGATGAAGACGGACGCCTCGGACCCTGAGACCGAGGACAGCCTCGAACTGTGCGAACTCGGCTCTCTCCTCGCGGACCTGGAAACCGGTGTCAACCTCGCCGGCAAGGGCGAGGAGACCACCGTCAACGGCAAGAAGGCGCTGAAGCTCATCGAGTCGGACGGCGAGGAGACCACCACGACCTACGTCGCCACCGAGGGCGAGCCCTATCTGCTGAAGATCGTGGTCAAGGGCGGGGACGAGCCGGGCACGATCACGTTCACCGACTACAACAAGCCCGTCACCGCCGAGGCGCCCGCCGCCAAGGACATCCTCGACCTCGACGAGACCGCGAGCGAGCCCGCGAACGAGACCGAGAGCGAGCCCGAGAGCGCCTAGAGAGCACGGAGCTCACACAGGGACCGAGCCGGGGAGGCTGCCGCAGGGGAGCAGCCATCCCGGCTCGCCCTCGCGCGTTCACAGCCGGTGGCGTACCCACACGTTCGGCTCGACGTACACGGCGTACCCCTGGGACGCCTCACAGCGCACCGGAGCCAGCGCGCCGGGGACCTCCACCGGCCCGTCAGTGTCGAAGGGCAGCCCGGTCCAGGAACGCCACCGCTCCACCGAGTCCGTGACCGTCATGGAGGCAGGCGCCACCGAGTCGACGACGCCGCCCGCCCGCACATGGACCCGCAGCCACGCGTCGTGCGGCAGCCCGTCCTCCGGCCGGGTACGGGAGACGTACTCGGCCATCGGCGTACGCGGCTCCAGGTGCTTGCCGTTGGGCCGGAGGGGGGCGACGACCTCGTCGAAGCCCCGCTCCCGGGCGTTGTCGCGCATCGCGGCGAGCATCCGCGACGACAGGCCACGGCCCAGCGCCGCCTTCGAGACGGATATCTCGATCGCGCTCGTCGTGTCGGGCTTCCGGCCCTCCCGCCGGTCGTCCATCCCCCACAGCAGCACCTGGTCCCAGCCCTTCGCGGGCAGCGCGCCCCGGCCCTCGGCGGCCAGTGCGAACGGCACGCTGAACGAGCGCGCCACCACGACCCCGTCGCCGTCCACCGCGACCTGCACATGCTCCGGGATCTCGCCGACCATCCAGTCGTAGGCGATATCGGAGACCGGGTCGTGGAGCATGAACTCCGGCCACAGGTTCGGCATCCGCCACATGGCGTCCACCAGTTCCGGCCGCTCGGCGAGGGTGCTGATCTTCAGGTCCATACGGGCAGGCTGGCACGCCCCGCCGCCCGCGAACCAGCTGTTTTCCGCCTTCTACGATCCCAGGATCGTCGTCAGGAACTCACCCGTCCACGCCAGCAGTTCCCGCCCCACCACCGGCTTGCCGCCGATCTTGCCCGTCGTCGGACGGGGCACCAGGATCTGCCGCGCGGGCGCCTTGATGACCGTACGCGGGTACAGCCGCTTCAGGCGCAGCTCCTGCGACTCGCGCAGCTCCACGGGCGCGAAGCGGATGTTGTTGCCCTGGAGCACGATCTCGCCGACCCCGCACGCGCGCGCGAGCATGCGCAGCCCGGCCACCAGGAGCAGGTTCTCGACCGGCTCGGGCAGCTTGCCGTACCGGTCGGTCAGCTCCTCCCGTACGGCCTTGATGTCCTCCTCCGTGTTGGCGGAGGCGATCGACCGGTACGCCTGGAGGCGCAGTCGCTCGCCCGGCGCGTAGTCGTGCGGGACATGCGCGTCGACCGGCAGCTCGATCTTGACCTCCAGCGGAGGCTCCTCCTCCACTCCGCCTTCGAGGGACGCCCGGTAGTCGGCGACGGCCTCGCCCACCATCCGTACGTACAGGTCGAAACCGACGCCCGCGATGTGGCCGGACTGCTCGCCGCCCAGCAGGTTGCCCGCGCCGCGGATCTCCAGGTCCTTCATGGCGACGTACATACCGGCGCCCATCTCGGTGTGCTGGGCGATCGTCGCGAGCCGCTCGTGCGCGGTCTCGGTCAGCGGCTTCTCCGGCGGGTACAGGAAGTACGCGTAGCCGCGCTCCCGGCCACGGCCGACGCGGCCGCGCAGCTGGTGGAGCTGCGACAGGCCGAAGTTGTCACCGCGCTCCACGATCAGGGTGTTGGCGTTGGAGATGTCGATACCGGACTCGACGATCGTCGTGGAGACGAGGACGTCGAACTTCTTCTCCCAGAAGTCGACGACGACCTGCTCCAGCGCGTTCTCGGACATCTGGCCGTGCGCGGTCGCGATGCGGGCCTCGGGGACGATCTCGCGGAGCCGGGCGGCGGCGCGGTCGATCGACTCGACGCGGTTGTGGATGTAGAAGACCTGGCCCTCACGGAGCAGTTCACGGCGGACGGCCGCACCGATCTGCTTCTCCTCGTACGGGCCGACGAAGGTGAGGACCGGGTGCCGCTCCTCCGGCGGGGTGGTGATCGTCGACATCTCGCGGATGCCGGTGACGGCCATCTCGAGCGTACGGGGGATGGGCGTCGCGGACATCGTCAGCACGTCCACGTTCGCGCGGAGCTTCTTCAGCTGCTCCTTGTGCTCGACGCCGAAGCGCTGCTCCTCGTCGACGATGACGAGGCCGAGGTCCTTGAACCTCGTCTCGGAGGAGAACAGCCGGTGCGTGCCGATGACGACGTCGACCGAGCCGTCCTTCAGTCCCTCCAGGGTGGCCTTCGCCTCCGCGTCGGACTGGAAACGGGACAGGGCCTTCACGGAGACCGGGAACTGCGCGTACCGCTCGCTGAACGTGCCGAAGTGCTGCTGCACGAGGAGCGTGGTGGGGACGAGGACGGCGACCTGCTTGCTGTCCTGGACCGCCTTGAAGGCGGCGCGGACGGCGATCTCGGTCTTGCCGTAGCCGACGTCGCCGCAGATCAGCCGGTCCATGGGGATCGACTTCTCCATGTCCTCCTTCACCTCGGCGATGGTGGACAGCTGGTCGGGCGTCTCCGCGTACGGGAAGGCGTCCTCAAGCTCGCGCTGCCACGGGGTGTCGGGGCCGAAGACGTGCCCGGGTGCCGCCATGCGCGCGCTGTACAGCTTGATGAGGTCGGCGGCGATCTCCTTGACGGCCTTCTTCGCGCGCGCCTTGGTCTTGGTCCAGTCGGCGCCGCCGAGCCGGTGCAGGGTCGGGGCCTCGCCGCCGACGTACTTGGTGACCTGCTCCAGCTGGTCGGTGGGGATGTAGAGCCGGTCCCCGGGCTGGCCGCGCTTGGCGGGCGCGTACTCGACGAGCAGGTACTCGCGGGTGGCACCCTGGACGGTGCGCTGCACCATCTCGATGTACCGGCCGACGCCGTGCTGCTCGTGGACGATGTAGTCGCCCGCCTCCAGAGTGAGCGGGTCGATCGTCTTGCGGCGGCGGGTCGGCATGCGGCGGCCGTCCTTGCCGGCGGCCTTCTGGCCCGACAGGTCGGTCTCCGTGAGCACGGCCAGCTTCAGACCGGGGTCGACGAAGCCGTACTCGATGGAGCCGCACGCCACCTGCACGACGGACGGGGAGACGACGGCGAGGTCCGCTTCGAGGCGGGCCGGGACGCCTTCGCCGCCCAGCACCTCGACCGTGCGGGTGGCGGGGCCGTGCGCCTCGGTCACGAAGACGGTGCGCCAGCCGTCGGCGAGCCACCCCTTGGTGTCGGCGAGGGCCCGGGCGGTGTCGCCGCGGTACGCCTCCGGGGCGTGCATGCCGAGCTTGAGGGTGTCCTGCTCCGGCTCCCCCGCCGGCTCGTCGGCCGATGTCAACGTGGCCGCGAACGGTGACACCGACCACCAGAGCACTCCGAGCTCGCGGGCCCGGTCCCGTACGTCGGCGATCGACCACAGGGACGCTGCGCCGACGTCGATGGGCGCCTCGCCGCCGCCCGCGGTGGCCGCCCACGACGCCTGGAGGAACTCCTGGGAGGTGGCCACCAGGTCGGCGGCCCGGGTACGCACCCGCTCCGGGTCGCACACGAGAGCCATGGAGCCCTCGGGCAGGACGTCCAGGAGCAGCTCCATGTCGTCCACCAGGACCGGGGCCAGGGACTCCATGCCCTCGATGGCGATCCCCTCGGCCAGCTTGCCGAGCAGCTCGCCCAGCTCGGGGTGCGCCTCCGCCAGCGCGGCGGCGCGCTCCCGCACCTGCGGGGTCAGCAGCAGCTCCCGGCAGGGCGGGGCCCACAGCCCGTGCTCGGCGATCTCCAGGGACCGCTGGTCGGCCACCTTGAAGTACCGGATCTCCTCGACGTCGTCCCCCCAGAACTCGACGCGGAGCGGATGCTCCTCGGTGGGGGGAAAGACGTCCAGGATGCCGCCGCGCACGGCGAACTCGCCACGCTTCTCGACGAGCTCGACGCGCTGGTAGGCGGCGGCCGACAGGCCCTCGACGATCTCGTCCAGGTCGGCCGTGCGCCCGGTGCGCAGACTGACCGGCTCCAGCTCGCCGAGCCCCTTGACCTGGGGCTGGAGTACGGAACGGATGGGGGCGACGACGACCTGTACGGGCCCGGTGGCGGGGTCGTCGGCGGAGGGGTGCGCGAGCCTGCGCAGCACCGCGAGCCGCCGCCCGACCGTGTCGCTGCGGGGCGAGAGCCGCTCGTGCGGGAGGGTCTCCCAGGCCGGGTACTCCACCACGCCGTCCGGGTCCAGCAGCGACCGCAGCGCCGCCGCCAGGTCCTCCGCCTCCCGCCCGGTCGCCGTCACCGCGAGCACCGGCCGCCCCGCCTCCCTGGCCAGCGCGGCCACGGCGAAGGGCCGCGCGGCGGGCGGACCGACCAGGTCGACATGCGCCCGGTGCCCGTCGGCGGCCGCCTTGACGGCTTCGGCGAGGGCGGGGTCCTTGACGACGGCGTCGAGCAGACCGTGCAGGCTCATGGAGACATCCATCCCAGGAGTGGTGGTGCGAGGTGTGGGGCAACGCGAACCACCCGGCACGCGTCACGGGCCGGGGGTCTCCAGCCTACGACGCCGCGGTGACAGACGCCCCCGGATACCCGTGGCACGGGTATCCGGGGGCGTGGGCGTACCGGGGGCGGGCGTACCCGGGGGTAGGCGACCGGCGGCACGGGCGCACCCGCGGCACAGGCGTACCCGCGGCACGGCCGCGCGGCGCGCCCTCCACGCCTGCGGGGGAACCGGCCCACACGGGCCCCCGCGGGAGAACCGCCCCCCGCGGGAGAACCGGCCTACTCCGTCGCGATGGCGTTCAGGACGTTCATCCGGCCCGCGCGGAAGGCGGGGACCAGCGCGGCGACAAGCCCCACGAAGGCCGAGCCGATGAAGACCGTCAGGATCGTCGGCCACGGGATGTCCAGGATGCCCAGGCCCTCCAGGGCGAGGAGCTTCTGGGCCGCCGCGCCCCAGCCCATGCCGAGGCCGAGACCCAGCAGGGCGCCGAACAGGGCGATCACCACGGACTCCAGGCGGATCATGCGGCGCAGCTGGCGGCGGGAGAGGCCGACCGCCCGCAGGAGGCCGATCTCCCGGGTCCGTTCGACCACGGACAGCGCCAGGGTGTTCACCACGCCCAGCACCGCGACGATGATGGCCAGCGCCAGCAGCCCGTAGACGATGTTCAGGAGCTGGCCGACCTGGTCCTGGATCTCCTTCTTGTAGTCGGTCTGGTCGCGCACCGTGTACTGCGGGTAGTCCGCGAGCGCGTCCTTCAGCGCGGTGTACGCGGCCGCCTCACCGCCGTCCCGCGCCTTGGCGAGGAGCAGCAGCGTCGCGGGCATCCGCTCGGCGGGTACGTACCGTTCGACGGTCGTGAGGCTGGTGTACTTCCCGCCCGCGTCGACGCTGGTGTCGTCGGAGGTGATCGCCGCGACCTTCAGCTTCGCGGTCCGGCCGTGCTGGAAGGCGACGGTGAGGGTGTCACCGACCTTCACACCGTGCTGGTCGGCGTACTCGTCGCCGACCGACATCGCGTCCGCGCCGTAAGCGGCGGCGAGGTCGCCCGCGACGACCTCGCGGCGCAGGTCCTGCTCGTACGTCGGTTCGGCGGCGACGAGGCCGGTCTTCTCGCTCGTGCCGTCGGGGGCGGTGAGCGTGACAACCGCCAGGGTGATCTCGGTGACGTGGGCCAGTCCGGGCGACTTCTCCATGGCGGCCTTCGCCTGCGGCACGATCGTCTGCCCGGGAGCGGTGGGCTGGACGATGAAGTCCGCGCCCACGGACCGGTCGAGCTCCTCCGTCGCGGAGGCGACCATCGACGAGCCGACCACCGACATACCCGCCACCAGCGCCAGCCCGATCATCAGGGCGGCGCCGGTCGCGCCGGTGCGGCGCGGGTTGCGCAGGGCGTTGCGCTCGGCCATGCGTCCGACCGGGCCGAAGACCCGCAGGACGATCGCGCCGAGCACCCGGACGACCCCGCCGACCAGCAGCGGTCCGACGACGACGAACCCGACGAGGGTGAGGACCACCCCGGCCGCCAGATACAGCGACCCCCGGGCGGCCTGGTCGGCACCGGCCGCGGCCAGCAGGGCGGCCGCTCCGGCGCCCGTCAGGACCAGGCCGACAGCACCGCGTACGCGTCCGGCGCGGCCGTCCGTCGTGCCGCTGGTGCCGGCGTCGCGGAGGGCGGCCATCGGCGAGACCTTCCCGGCGCGGCGGGCCGGGACGTACGCGGCGAGCAGCGTGACTGCGATGCCGAGGAACAGCCCGACGGCCGGGGTGGTCCACTTGACGGTCAGGTCCTGCGTGGACAGCTCCATGCCCATGGACGACATCAGCTCCATGAGCCCGACGGCGAGCCCGACCCCGGCGGCCACACCCGCGACCGAGCCGACGACGCCGAGGAGTACGGCCTCGACGAGGACGGACCGGTTGACCTGCCTACGGCTGGCGCCGATGGCGCGCATCAGGCCGATCTCGCGGGTGCGCTGGGCGACCAGCATGGAGAAGGTGTTGACGATGAGGAAGACACCGACGAGAAGAGCGATGCCGGCGAAGCCGAGCATGGCGTACTTCATGACGTCGAGGAAGCCGGAGACGTCCTCGCTCATGGAGTCGGCGGCCTCCGCCTGCGTCTGGAGGTGGTAGCCGCCGGCGTCGGCGTCACTGCCGCCGCCGAGCGCGGCGGCCACGTTCCGCTTCAGCTGCTCGTGGCTGACGCCGGACTCGGCCATGACCGTGACGTCGGTGAACCGGCCTTCGCCGCCGAGGAATTCACGCTGCGCGGTGGCGGTGTCGTAGAAGAAGACCGCCGCACCCGGGTTGGTGATCTTGAAGGACGCGATACCGGACACCTTGGCCGTGAAGTCGCCGGCGACGGAGATGGTGCGCACCTCGTCGCCGATCTTCAGGCCGTGCTTCTCGGCGGTGCCGGCGTCGACCATGACGTCGGTGGGGCCACGCGGGGCGTGGCCGGAGCCGACCTCCATGGTGCGGAGGTCGCCCTGGGTCCAGTTGGACGCGATGGTCGGGGCGCCGCTGGTCGGGCCGAGGTTCTTGTTGTCGGCGTCGACGACGGTCGCGGCCAGGTAGGTGACGACCCCTTCGGCGGAGGCGACACCTTCGGCCGCCGCCACCTTCTCCACCAGGGAAGCGGGCAGCGACTCGGGCCTTCCGGTGGCCGATATCTCCTCGTCGCCCTCCGCCGAGGCGGGACTGACGGTGACGTCGGGGGTGGAGGTCGCGAAGAGCTTGTCGAAGGTGGTGTTCATGGTGTCCGTGAACACCAGGGTGCCGCTGACGAAGGCCACCGACAGGAGGACGGCCACGGCGGACAGCGCCATCCGCCCCTTGTGGGCGAGGAAGTTGCGCAGGGAGGTCTTGAGTACGGTCATGATGTGCGCCCCCGGGCGTCGAAGTCCTTCATACGGTCGAGGACCGCCTCGGCGGTGGGCTTGAGCATCTCGTCGACGATGCGGCCGTCGGCGAGGTACAGGACGCGGTCGGCGTAGGAGGCGGCGACGGGGTCGTGGGTGACCATCACGATGGTCTGGCCGAGTTCGTCGACGGAGCGGCGCAGGAAGCCGAGGACTTCGGCGCCGGCCCGGGAGTCGAGGTTGCCGGTCGGCTCGTCCCCGAAAATGATCTCGGGGCGGGCGGCGAGGGCCCGGGCGACGGCGACGCGCTGCTGCTGGCCGCCGGAGAGCTGGGCGGGCCGGTGCCCCAGCCGGTCGGCGAGCCCGACGGTCTCGACGACCCGCCTGAGCCACTCACTGTCGGGTTTGCGGCCGGCGATGTCCATGGGCAGCGTGATGTTCTCGAGCGCGTCGAGGGTGGGCAGCAGGTTGAACGCCTGGAATATGAAGCCGATCCGGTCGCGGCGCAGCTGGGTCAGCTGCTTGTCCTTGAGCCGGGTGATCTCCACATCGCCGAGGTGGATCTCGCCGCCGGTGACCGTGTCGAGTCCGGCGAGGCAGTGCATGAGCGTGGACTTGCCGGAGCCGGACGGGCCCATGATCGCGGTGAACTGCCCTCGGGCGATGTCCACGTCGACGTGGTCGAGGGCCACGACCCGGGTCTCCCCCGCCCCGTATGCCTTGACGACCTGCCGCACCCGCGCGGCGACGGCCGTACGCCCTCCGGTGCCCCCGTGCTGGGGAGTGGTGACAGCCGTGGTCACGATAACTCTCCTCGATTGAACGGAACGGAACGAAATGAACGAGACGAACGAGATGAACGAGACGAACGAGACGAACAGCAGGAATCCGAATGACCGCCCCGGCCCGGCCGCCCCGTCCCACCCGTAAGTACAAGTTAAGGAATGGCCGGATACCGTCTCGTCCTCCACGGGGACGACCGCACCCTGGGCTGAAGTAAGTAGCTCCCCCTAGGGGCCCCCACCCCCGCGGGGGACTCCTGGAGGAGCCGTCTCCCCCTTGGGTACCAGGCATCGCCGCACGGCCCCAACCTGTTTTCCCGGCTCGCGCGAGTGAGAAGGTGTCCCGGGAAGGCGGCCGCGGAGGGAAGGGACGCAGGTGGCGGAGGGTACGGACGGCGTACGACCGAGCCAGGCCCCGCCCCGGGAGCCGACCCCTTCTCCCAGGAGCCCGCGCCGCGCCCCGGTGGTCGCCGCGATGATGCTGGCGATGGCGCTGGCAGCGCTCGACGGCACGGTCATCGCGACGGCGGTCCCGCAGATCGTCGGCGACCTGGGCGGCTTCTCGGTCTTCTCGTGGCTGTTCTCCGGCTACCTGCTCGCGGTCACGGTCACCATCCCCGTGTACGGCAGGCTCTCCGACTCGTACGGCCGGAAACCGGTCCTGGTCGTGGGCATCGTGCTGTTCCTCGTCGGCTCACTGCTGTGCGCGGCCGCCTGGAACATGGCGTCGCTGATCGCGTTCCGGGTGCTGCAGGGCCTGGGCGGCGGGGCGTTGCAGGGCACGGTGCAGACCATCGCGGCGGACCTGTACCCGCTGAAGGAGCGCCCGAAGATCCAGGCGCGGCTTTCGTCGGTGTGGGCGGCGTCGGCGGTGGCGGGACCGGCGGTGGGCGGGCTGCTCACGACGTACGCGGACTGGCGCTGGATCTTCCTGGTGAACCTCCCGGTGGGCGGCCTCGCCCTCTGGCTGACCGTCCGTTACCTGGTCGAGCCGCAGCGCGCCCACCTCCCGGGCCTCCCGGGCCGCCCGCGCGTCGACTGGCCGGGCGCGCTGCTGGTGTTCGCGTCGGGCGCGGTGGTGCTGACCGCGCTGGTGCAGGGCGGGGTGGCGTGGCCGTGGCTGTCGGCGCCGTCGCTCGGGCTGCTGGGCGCCGGTGCGGTACTGGTCGCCGCGACGGTGCTGGTGGAGTGCCGTGCCGTGGCGCCGATCGTGCCGGGCTGGGTGTGGCGGCGGCGCCCGATCGCGGCGGTCAACCTGGCGCTGGGGGCGCTGGGGCTGCTGATGGTGGCACCGTCGGTGTTCTTGCCGACGTACGCGCAGGCGGTGTTGGGGCTGGGGCCGATGGCGGCGGGTTTCGTCCTCTCGGTGATGATCCTCAGCTGGCCGCTGAGCGCGTCGTTCTCGCACCATGTGTACCGGCGGGTGGGCTTCCGCCAGTCGGCACTCATCGGCATGACCCTGGCGATGCTCACCCTGCTGGTCTTCCCCCTCCTCCCGTACCCGGGCGAGCCCTGGCAGCCGGCCCTCCTCATGCTGGTCCTGGGCGCGGCACTGGGCCTGTTCCAGCTGCCGCTGATCGTGGGCGTCCAGTCGACGGTCGGCTGGTCCGAGCGGGGCACGGCGACGGGCTCGGTCCTCTTCTGCCGCCAGACAGGCCAGAGCCTCGGCGCGGCCCTGTTCGGCGCGGTCGCCAACACGACCCTCACCGCCCACCTCGGCTCCTCCGCCGACCTCGACACGGCCGCCCGCGCCCTCTCCGACCCGGCCGCCCTGGCCCCGGCCGCGGCGGAGTCCCTGCGCCGCGCCGTGGACGCCGCGGTCGAGTACGTCTACCTGGGCGCGGCAGCGGCAGCGGCCCTCGCCGTCCTGGCCCTGCTCCTCCTCGCACCCCGCCGCTTCCCGGTCCTCCGTGAGGGCGAGGCGGACTGAACGGCCACAAGGGCACTCTCCCGCCCCACCTCGCCGTGCGGTCACGCCTGATAGAACGCTCCGATGGACGTGGCACTGCTGGAACAGTTGTTGGACGAGACCTTCGATCACGCCGTCGTGCACCACGGTTTCACCGACTACATGCGCGACTATCAAGTGGTCATCCATGCGACGGCCGACCCCCGCACCGGCATCGAGCCCGCCTACCTCAGGTACCTGTTCCGCTACTGCGTCGAGGCCCGATGTGAAACGACGCTGTCGTCCGAGACGTGGCGGGCCTCCCTGGACGACCGACTCATCGAAGGCGAGACAGGGGACGCCGGCCTCGACGGATACGTGTGGGGCGTGAAGTGGCATGCCCTGTACCCAGGCGCGAGACTCCTCCCCCAGTCCGACACGGCCGGCCGGTGGCGCCAAGCCGTAGGTGTCGACTTCCACGAAGTCCGCATCGACACGAACGCCCACCGCCTGACGCTGGTCTTCTCCGACCTGCGGGTGAGCGAAGTCCCAGTGGGGTACGCAGCGTTCGTCACGGGCTGAAGTATCGCCGCACCAAGAGAGCACGACTCCCTCGCAGCGTATGTGCGGGGGCCCGCACGCTCTCCACGTCGAGGCTCACGCACTGTCGGCGGGAGTCGGGTCTGCCGAGGTCGGCGAGGGTGGCTTCGACGACCGGTAGGCCCTAACGGGCAGGGCAATACATTCATGATGTGTGACGACCAGGAGCAGGACCGGACAGAACGCACAGCACACCTGCAGCCACTAAGAGCTCCTAACGCAATGACGTGAGCCGTCTCCAGCAGATGAGCGCACATACGAGGCTGAGGAGGGCTTCGTGGACGTCGTGGCGGATCTCCCAGCGGATCCGCAGGCGGCGGAAGTGGTGCAGGAGGGCGAACACCCGCTCGACGACCCATCGCTCAATGCCCAGGCCGGAGCCGTGCTCGGTGTTGCGGCGGGTGCTTGCTGCCCGTCCTGCCCCGGTCGACAGGACTTCATCCTGTCCCGGTTCCCTTTAGAGCTCTGACGTGCGAGGAGTCCACGGCCGCACGGGAGATCCCTACTATCCCCACGATCACCGGGAGGTTGCCGGGATTGGACTTTCGGCAGTGTCGGGCGGCCCGGCCTTTCCCGTACCGTCAAGCGGATGACCTCTGCGATTCGAGACCGTTGGGCCCCGTATGCCCTGCTCGCTGGTGCCGTGGCGGCGGCGGGACTGAGCGTCTGGAGTCCCTGGTGGGCGATTCCCTGCGCGGGGTGCGCCTTCCTGGCGGGGCGGCGGCCGGGGTGGGGCCGGGCGACGGTGGTGGCGCTGGCCGTGCTGCTGGCGGGCGGTGTGGTGGCCGTCGTGGTGGTGCCGGGGTGGATCACGCTGGGCAGCCGTTTCGTGGCCGTCGTGGCGGGGGCTGAGGTGCTGCCCTGGTTCGCCGGACGATTCTGGCGGCAGTACCGGGAGCTGGTGCGGGCCGGCTGGGAGCGGGCCGAGCTGCTGGAGCGGGAGCGGCAACTCGTCGCCGAGCAGGCCCGGTTGCGGGAGCGGACCCGCATCGCCCAGGACATGCACGACGTGCTCGGCCACGACCTCAGCCTGATCGCGCTCTCCGCGGGCGCGCTGAAGCTCGCCCCCGACCTGCCGGAGACCCACCGGGAGACGGCTGGCGACATCAGGGCCCGGGCCGAGGCCGCCGTCGACCGCCTCGGCGAGGTCATCGGCGTGCTCCGGGAGGGCGGCGAGGCAGCCCCCACCCGGCCCCACGGCGACATGCGGACCCTGATCGATCAGGCGCGCCGGGCTGGGCTGTCGGTGGAGGCTGAGCTGGATGACGGGGAGGTGCCCGCGGCGGTCGCGGGCACCGTCCACCGCATCGTCCAGGAGGCGCTGACCAATGTCGCGAAGCACGCCCCAGGCGCGGCGGCTACGGTCCGGGTGCGCAGCGGTGCCGCCGCGACGCAGGCGGCGGTGGAGAACGGGCCAGGGTCAGGCGAGCTGGGGCCCTGCGCACGCGGCGGGCACGGGTTGATTGGCCTCGACGAACGGGTCAGGCTCGCGGGCGGGCGGCTGGAGTATGGCCCCGAGGGCGAGGGCTTCGCCGTCCGCGTCTGGCTGCCGCACACCGCGGTTGTGCAGCCGACGGCCGCACAACCGCCGCTGGAGCACCGCCGCGCGCGTCGCCGACTCGGCCGGACGACCGTCGCTGCGATCCTGGTGCCGCCCACGGTCGTCGTCCTGCTCGCCAGCGCCCTGCAGGTGTGGGAGGTACTGATGGTCAGGGAGTCAGTGCTGACGCCCCAGGAGTACGCCGATCTGCGGCCGGGCCAGGAGCGTACGGAGCTGCGCCTGCCGGAGCGGCAGACACCCTACCGGCCCTCGGACGCCAGGTGCGAGTTCTACGCCGTGACGGCCAACCCGCTCGACGACCAGTTCGCCGACACCGCGTACCGCCTCTGCTTCCGGGACGCCACGCTGACCTCCGCCGATATGGTGGACGTCGCATGATCCAGGTACTGATCGCCGATGATGAACCCATGGTCCGCGCGGGCGTCCGAGCCGTACTCGCCACCGATCTGGAGATCGAGGTCGTCGCCGAAGCCGCCGACGGGCACGGCGCGGTGGAGCTCGCCCAGCGGCACCGCCCCCGGGTGGCCGTGCTCGACATCCGCATGCCGGGCGTGGGCGGCATCGAAGCCGCGGCGGAGATCCGCAGGACGGTGCAGGACACCGGCGTCATCATGCTGACGACCTTCGGCGAGGACGACTACGTGCTCCAGTCCCTCGGCAGCGGGGCCTCGGGTTTTCTGCTCAAGTCCGGCGAGCCCGAGGAGCTGATCCGGGGCGTGCACGCGGTGGCCGACGGGGCGGCGTACCTCTCACCGAAGATCGCCGCCCGGGTCGTCGCCCACCTGGCCGCCGGCGACACGGCCGCGGCCGCCGGACGACGGACCGCCGCCCGCAACCGGGTCGAAGCCCTGTCCGAGCGGGAGCGCGAAGTGCTGGCCCACCTCGGCTCCGGGCTGTCCAACGGCCAGATCGCGCGTGCCCTCCACGTGGTGGAGGGCACGGTCAAGGCGCACGTCAGCTCGATCCTGTCACGGCTCAGCGTCGACAACCGGGCGGCCGCGGCCGTGGTCGCCCACGAAGCCGGGATCGTGCCAGCCCAACTTCGCGAGGACCGCTGATATCGCACGGGTTGCGAGCGGCCAGGCCAACACGAGGACGGCCGCCGTTCCGGTTGCCCCGAGCACTGCGCCGGCCACCACATCATGCGGGTAGTGCACGCCGACAGCGACCCGCAGCAATGCCGCGGCTCCGGCCAGCGGCAAGGTCAAGACGGCCAGCCAGGGCCGCAGCAAGGCCACCCCGACGGCCAGCCCCGCGGCCAGCGTGGCGTGGTTGCTGGGGAAAGCCCAGTCCCCAGCCCCGGGGCACTCGGCAACCGCGGCCACACCCCGCAGCGCATTGCAGGGCCGCATTTCGCCCACCGCGAGCTTCACGCCCTCGCTGACCCCGTACGCCACCAGCGTGCCCACCCCGACGAGCATGGCTCCGCCGGTCAGCCGTGCGTCCTTGCGGCGCAGGGCCATCCACCCCATCCAGGCGAGCAGCAACCCGAGGACGACCAGCACCGCCTCGCCGGCCACCACCAGCAGCGTCCCCAGCCACTCGGGCGCCCCCGCCACGGCGTCGTGCACCGCCCGGTACCCGTCCGCGCTGGCACCGCTTTCGACGGCAACCGGATCCTGCTCACCCAGCCCGCCGGGGGCGAGCCACACCACGGCGCCCACCCCGGCACCGCCCACGGCCGACGCCCCCGCCAACCGCCAACCCGTCTTGTACAGCTGCTCTCTGTTCATGCCTCCGGACGCTAGAAACGCGCCCGGAGCTACGCCTCGGCCGAAGGGCAAGGCGGGCATTGGACCTTCGTCATAGCCCGCCCGTTGACGGGTGCTTGAGGGGCGCGTAGTCCACGAAGTCGATGCGGTGCTGCGGCTCGGGGTCGCCGTCGCACCATCGTGCCGCGGGTAGATCGGCGACCAGGTATTGCCAACAGAATGATCAACGGTGTGGTTGGATCCCGCTCAGCGTCAGGTTGATCGTGCTGGGGAGAGGTTGGGGTGGCACGGCCGAAGCCGTGGGAGGTCAACGACGAGTTGTGGGCGGTGATCAAGCCGCTGTTGCCGAAGGTTGAGCGTCGTTCGCGTTACCCGGGCCGGAAGCGTCTGGATGACCGCCTGGTCCTGCAAGGGATCCTGTTCGTGCTGCACACGGGGATCCCCTGGGAGCACCTGCCCCAGGAACTGGGCTTCGGCTCGGGGATGACCTGCTGGCGACGCCTAGCCAAGTGGCACGAAGCCGGAGTGTGGCAGCAGCTGCACGAGGTTCTGCTCGCGAAACTGAGGGCCACCGACGCGCTCGACTTCTCCCGTGCGGCCGTGGACTCCTCGCACGTCAGAGCCCTAAAAGGGGGATCAAGACGGGACGAAGTCCTGTCGATCGGGGCAGGGCGGGCAGCAAGCACCACCTAATCACCGACGCCACTGGGATCCCGCTCGCCGTCACACTCACCGGCGGCAACCTCAACGACGTCACCCAGCTTATCCCGCTGCTGGAAACCCTGCCGCCCGTGAGGGGCAAGCGTGGTCGGCCCCGTCGGCGCCCCGACGCGGTCCTCGCGGACCGCGGATACGACCACGACAAGTACCGGCGGCTGGTACGTGAACTCGGCATCCGGCCGCTGATCGCGCGCCGCAACACCGAGCACGGCTCCGGCCTGGGCACTGAGCGATGGGTCGTCGAGCGGGCGTTCGCCCTCCTGCACCACTTCCGCCGCCTGCGGATCCGCTGGGAGATCCGCCACGACATCCACGAAGCCCTCCTCAGCCTCGGATGCGCGCTCATCTGCTGGAGACGGCTCACGTCATTGCGTTAGGAGCTCTAAGTCCCCGACCACAACAGCCCGCACGATCCGACAGCGAGACTCGCCACGGCGGCACTGCGACCTGCGCACTAGCTCACTATCACGCGAGGCGTCCCCGATCCCCAACTTCGACGTATCGCATCCGCAGAAGCGCCATTCATGTCCAATGAGCTCACGAGGACAGGAGTTATCAGCGACTGAGCGTGGGCGCTCACGCACCCAGGAGCCATGAGGCGCGATATGCATGCATCTCACCATTCCACCCAATTGTCGGACTCTGCTCAAGTAAGCAAAACTGCAGCCGCCGCGCCGTAGAACCCCACGTCAGGCCCTGTGTTCCCCGCGCACGCGGGGTGACCTCCAGGAAGCGCATCCGCGTCACGCCCGGACACGGCAGCGCCCCTGGCCGTACCGTCCGTACGGGCAGGGGCGTGACGTCAACAGGGTCGGCAGGTCAGAGCAGGCCGTCCCACATCTGTTCCAGCAGGACCGACCACCAGCTCTCCGGGGACGACAGGGCCGCCGGGTCCAGCATGGCCAGCTGGGCCTGGAAGTCGACGGTCCAGCGGCCCGCCTGGTCCGGGGTCAGGCCGAAGCGGAGGCGCCACATCCGGCCCAGCAGCGCCATGCACCGGGTGAACTCCGGCAGCCCGCTGTTCACGAACTGCGGTGCCACCGGCTGGCCCCCGGGCCCGGCCTCCACCGGTACGGCGACGATGTGCGCCGTACCGTACTGGACGCAGATCGCGCGCCCGAAGTCGGAGCCGAGCACCAGGTACGAGCCCGCGTCCGACGCCGGCTGGACCTGGCGCTGGGCGGCGAGCTCGGCCAGTGTCGGGACGACCGGCTGAGCGGGCTGGGCCCAGAAGAAGGGCCCGAAGTCCGCCGGGAGGCCCGCCCACACGAGGGTGCGCGCGACCAGTTCCGGTACGCCCTGGCGGGACACGGCCCGCTGGTCGAACCGGCAGATGCCGTGCGGCCCGAACGCGCCCGCCAGTTCCTGGGCGATGCCCTCCGGCGGGATCGGCGGCGCGGACTGCACCGGCGGCAGCGGGGCACGCACCGGGGCGGGCCGCGCCGGGCCGTCGGCGACCTGGTGCAGTTCGCCCTGGTGGGCGATCAGTTGCTGCATGCCCTGCTGGCGGCTCGCGTGGTCACGCCCGTACGGGGCGATCGACGTGATCCGCGCCTGCGGCCAGGTCTCCCGGATCATCCGGGCGCAGTAGCCACCGGGCAGCTCGCACGACGCCAGCTCGGTGTGCAGCTCCAGTACCTGCTGCGGCGGCACGTTCATGGCGCGCAGCTCGTGCAGGATCTGCCACTCGGGGTGCGGCGTACCCGGCGCCGAGCGGCGGATGATCTGCGCCTCCGAGCCGTCCGGGGCCCGGTAGCGGAGCACCACCTGGTAGCCGGGGCCCACCGTGGGCAGCCCGGTCGGCTGCGGCTGCGGGTAGCCGTACGCGGCCGGCGGTACGGGGCCTGGGGCGGCCGGCGGCGGTACGTGGCCGGCGGCGGCCGGCGGCGGTACGGCCCCGGGCGCTCCCGGCGGGCCCGGAGGCGCGGGCGGACCACCCGGACCGCCCGGACCGCCCGGGCCACCCGGACCCGGCTGGGCGAGCATCGTCGCGGCATGGTGCACCCCACCGGGCGGCGTCCCACCAGGCGCGCCAGGCACGCCAGGCGCGCCGGGGGCGCCGGGGGCACCAGGTGCTCCGGGCGGGCCGGGAGGCGCCGGGGGGCCGCCCGGGCCAGGCTGCGCCAGCATCGTCGCGGCCTGGTGCGTACCGCCACCCGGAGGCGGCGTCGATCCGGGGGGCGCCGGAGGTCCGGGAGGTCCAGGAGGTCCGGGCGGGCCCGGAGGCGCGGGTGCACCCGGGCCTCCCGGTCCACGAGGACCCGGCTGGGCCAGCATCGTCGGCGCCTGGTCCACCGCGGGCGCGCCCGGCGGCGGCGTCGCCCCGGGCGGCTTCGGGTCGTCGGGGCCGAGCTGCGCCACCAGCTGCGTCGGTACGTACCCCCCGGCCGGCGCGCCCGGCGCACCGGGACCCGACGCGGGGGCGGGCTGCGCTGGAGCGGGCGGCGGGGTGGCGTTGCCGGCGGGCGGGCGCGCCCCGGGCGTACCCGGCGCGCCCGGAGGCGGCGGGGTCGTCGAACCACCGCCCCGCGTACCGCTCCTGGCGCCGCGCGGCGGCAGCGTCGCCTTGCTGGTCGCCGCGTCCGCTATGTCGGCCGCCCGCGCGGCATCCGGGTCCAGCGCGGGCGAGACCGCGGTACGGGGCAGCTGGCTGCCGCCCTGCATCAGCGCGGTCGGCGCGTCGGCCGGTACGGACGGCGGCGGGGTGTCGTCGTCGTCCGCGCCGGAAAGCGGCGGCGCGAACACCGTCGCCGGCAGCGGCACTGACCCGTCGTCGCCGTCGGCGCCGCCCTGCGTACTCGTGTCGTTCCAGGGGGACGGCGCGGGCGGCGGCGTCGCGGTGACATCGTCGGACGCGGTCGCCCCACGGTCGGTGGTGGAGGAGGTGGAGGGGGTGGAGGGGGTGGAGGGGGTGGAGGGGGTGGAGGGGGCGGTGCCCGTGCCCGTGCCCGCGGTGGCCGGGGCGGGTACCTCGTCCAGCGGCGCGGGCGTCGCGCCGGCGGGACCCCGTCCCGGCTCCACCGAGCCAGAGCCAGAACCAGAGCCGGAACCGGAACCGGAACCGGAACCGGAGCCGGGAAGCGAGCCCGAACCGGCCCCCGGCCCGGAAGCCGGAGCCGAGGCCGGAGCCGGAGCCGGAGCCGGAGCCGGAGCCGAAGCCGAAGCCGAAGCCGAAGCCGGAGCCGAAGCGGGAGCCGAAGCCGAAGCCGGAGCCGAAGCCGAAGCCGAAGCCGGAGCAGCCCCCTCCCTCCGGTCGGGAATGCCCATCCGGTCCGCCGCGTCCTGCAGCCACTCCGGCGGCGTCAGCAGGAACGACGTCTGGTTGAGGTCGACGCGCTCCGGCTGCCGGGCCGCGCCCGTGCCGCTCGCGTTCTCGTCCGGCCGCGGGCCGTACTGCTCCTCGTACCGGCGGATCACCTCGCCCACCGGCAGCCCGGGCCACAGCGTGGCCTCGCCGCTGTCGCGGGCGATGACCAGGCGCTGCCTGCCGCCGTCCGAGGACGGGCCGTCGGGGCGGTCCTCCGCCCACGCCACGAAGCCCAGCTCGAACTCCCGTACCCGCACCTCGCGGTGCTGGTACGCCGGCACATCGCCGTTGACCCACTCCTCGGCGCGCTCCTGCGCCTGCGCGAATGTCACCATCGGACCGTCACCCCTCGCCCGTCACGGGGACAGCCCGCGCGAAGCCGCCGTCCACCATCAGGTTCGCCACCGTCTCCAACTCCGGCGGACTGCCCGCCAGGCGCTGCAGGAACGCGTCGAAGTCCGCGCCGCACGGCAGCAGCAGCCGCTCCATGCGGTCCTGGATCGCCGACCCGTCCCCGTCCCGCGCGTCGTCGTGCGGGCAGAACCACACCGAACCCGCCCCGGCGCCGCGCACCTTGACCGCCAGCAGTCCGCCCTGGACGAAGCCGACGCCCAGGTAGTCCTTCGTCAGATGGTCCCGCAGACACTTGTTGACGTACAGCAGGTCGTTGGCCCCGGCCTCGTCCCGCACCGTGAAGAACGGCTGGTCGATCAGGAGTCCCAGCTCCGCGTCGAGAGCGACACCCACCGGGGCGCAGCCGCCGGCGGCCTTCAGGAACGTGCGGTACGCACCCGGCAACCGGTAGCCGAGGTCCTCCTCGACGCCCTGCAGCTGGGACTCGGACACGGACACCGCACCCCTGGGCAGCCCGAAGTGGGCGGGGCGGGTCTCCTGGAGCGGGCGCGTGCCGCGCTTGTCCTGGTCGACCGCCGCCGTGGCCAGACCGCCGTGGTGGCGCAGCAGCGCCTTCACCTCCACGGGGACCAGCTCCATCCGGCGCGTGTCCGGCACGTGGTGCCAGGTCCAGCCGTGCGGCGTCGCCACCGCCGGTACCGTGTCCCACAGGGCGTGGCCGTCCGCGTGCAGCGCGGCGTTCGCGGACACGTAGTCCGTCAGCCGCAGCTCGTCCACGCCGAACCCCGCCGGGGGCTCCGCGATCTCCGCGGCGGCACGCGCGTACGGCGAGAAGTCCGGGCGGCCGTCGGCGTCGATCCGTACCCCTCCGGGGTGACGGGCGGCCCGGACAGGGTCCGGGAAGTGCACGACCTGCCCGGCGTAGGCCGCGTTCGGCGGCGCGGCGTGGTGCCCGAGCCGACCCGTCGGCCGACCTGTCGTCATGGCGGTTGCCCCCTGGCTGCTGCTGGCTGGTTCCGCACAGCCTATGCGGTGGGGCCGGAGGGCGGTCCGGGCCTCCACTTCGGTGACCATCCGTCACCCCCAGGTGACACATCGGCGATCATGCACCACACCCGTGGCACGTTTCGGGGATCCCGTTTCCCATCTCCCCACCCGTTTGGCAGTCTGTCCACGCAACTGGGGGGATTGCACAGAGGGGAACAGCACACACCATGAACGCAGCGCGACCGGGCAGCACACCCGCAGCCACCGCCACGGGGCCCGGCACCGGAGACCCGCGTCTCTCGTGGAGCTCAGCGACCCCCGACCGCGCGCCCACGCTCCGTCACCGCCGTGACGGCATACTGCCCACCGTCGGTGCGGCCCTCTCCGTCCGCGGCGAGACCCTCACATGTACCGCCGCGCGCGGCAACCAGCCGCCCGCGCTGCACCCCCTCGTACAGGATTTCCTCGACACCCTCACAAGCGGACAGCGGGAGCGCTTCACCGGGCGCTGCCCCGAGGCCATCCTGCTGTCCCGGCATCTGACCGCCGCGGAGGACGGCCGCTCCAAGCGGGCCCGGCGCAAACCGCTCACGGCGGGCGAGGCGAAGCGGTCCCTCAAACATGCCAAGATCACCGCGCGGCGCATCCGGGAGGACGGCGACCCGCTGCACGGCAGTTACGCCGCGCCCTGCCGCTCCTGCGCCGCGCTCCTCGCACACTTCGGGGTACGCCCCGTCGACCCGAACCCGAACCCGAACCCGACCTCGAACCCGACCTCGACCTCGAACTCGAACTCGATTCACCAGAACGGCTGACCGCACCCGACATGCCCGACCTGAACACCACCCGCTTCTCCGTCGCCGTGGACGCCGCCCTGCGGGAGGCCGGCTGGCAGCCCGGCCGCTGGGACATCAAACAGGCCGAGCACTGGGCCGACACCCTGCGCGCCCATGTGTCGCCCGCCGGGCACCGGCACAGTGTGTTCCCGGCGGCGGTCGAGGCATGGGCGGAGTTCGGCGGGCTGCGGATCACCCCGCCGAGGGCCGGCCGGCAGATCGCGCCGACCCCGCTCGTCGTCGACCCCCTGGCCGGGCTGCACCTCACGCGCACCCTCGCGGACCTGGGCCGCGCCCTGGCGACGGAGCTGGCGCCCCTGGGCGCGGAGGCCGACGACCAGGCCGTCCTGGCGATCGACACCGAGGGGCGCGTGTACAGCCTGGACCACACGGGCGACTGGTACCTCGGCCCGGACATCGACCACGCCCTGAGCGCGCTGGTCACGGGCGCCCACCCGGTACGCCTCACCAACCCCTGACGGTCCGACGCCCTGGTGCCGGGGCCGCGGCTACCGCCCCGACGGCAGTACCGCCGAGACCTTGAAGCCGCCCTCGTCCGTCGGGCCCGAGACGAAGACGCCGCCCAGGGCCGTCACGCGCTCGCGCATGCCCACCAGGCCGTTGCCGCCGCTGGGGAGACCGGCGTCCGTGGCGGCGGCGTCTGAGGGGCCGTTCTCGACCTGCATGGCGACCTCGTCGCCGCGGTGAGCGAGCCGTACGACGACCTTGGCACCCGCCGCGTGCTTGTGGACGTTCGTCAGGCCCTCCTGCACGACCCGGTACGCGGTCTGCTCCAGCTCCGGCGCGTACTCCCGGGCCTCGCCCACGACCAGCAGCTCGACGACCGTACCGGCCGCCCGCGACTGCTCGATCAGCTCCTCCATGTCGCCGAGGCCAGGACCGTCCTCGGCGGTGGCGGCCTCCGCCGCCGAGGCCGCCGCCCGGCCGACCGCCACGAGGGGCCGCGCCCCCGCGCCCGAACCGGCACCGGCGCCGACGCCCGCGGCCACGCCCGCCGCGCCCGTGTCCGCACCGGCGCCGACGCCCGCCGCGACCGGCGACGGCTGCTCGGAGCGGAGGACGCCCAGCATCTCCCGCAGCTCCGTCAGCGCCTGCCGCCCCATCTCGCCGACCAGCGCCGCGTTCTTCACCGCCTTCTGCGGGTCCTTCGGCGCCACCGCCTGAAGGGCCGCCGCATGCACCACCATCAGGCTCACCCGGTGCGCCACCACGTCGTGCATCTCGCGGGCGATCCGCGTCCGCTCCTCCGTACGCGCCAGCTGCGCCCGCTGCTCCGCCTGGTCGGCGAGGAGCGACAGCTCCTGCTCCAGGCTGTCGGCCCGCTCCCGCAGACTCTCCATGAGCCTCCGGCGCGCCCCTATATAGAGCCCGAACAGCACGGGCGGCGCCGTCAGGCCGAGCGACATGATCACCGACACGAGCGGCACGTACCAGGAGCCGGGGTCGAAGTCCGCCGCCCCGACGTCCTGCCGTACCTGAACGAACGTCACCAGGAACGCCGCGACCAGCGACATGCCCGCCAGCGCCGCGATGATCCGCCGCGGCACCTCGGACGCGGCCAGCGTGTACAGGCCGACCAGGCCCATCAGGTAACCCATCTCGGCCGGCGTGATCGCGATGGCCACCAGCACGACGACGATCGGCCACCGCCGCCGCAGCACGAGCACGGCCCCGACCAGCAGCCCGAACAGCACCCCCACCGGCACCGGCAGCGCGGCGCTCTCGGCGAACCCGATCCCCTCGATCCCGCACTCCAGCGACGAGAGGACCCCGAGCCCGATGTCCAGCGCGGCGCTCCGCCGTCTCTCCCACCACCACAAGCCACGGGCGAGCGTGCCCGTGGCGTCCTGGTGTTCCCCCGTTGCGGTCATGGCTCCCAGCCTACGGGCGGCACCCACGCACCCGCGCGGGACCCTGGGAGCACAGAGACGGGCGATTCGCACGAGAAACAACCGGTAATCGCCCGAACAATTGAATCGCCCGCATATTCGATCCGGAATCTCGAATTCCGGGACGAGGCTGCTCCCATGACAACCGCCACCGGTAAGTACGCCGACTTCGAAACCCTCCGCACCCAGGCCGTGGCATTACGCCGCGAGGGCCTCAGCCTCCGCCAGATCCGAGACCGCCTCGGCATCCACAACAACGACATCCTCAACCGCCTCGTGAAGGGCGAACCGCCCCCGGAGTGGACCAAGCGCCCCCGCGCCAAGGACGACCTTCGAGCAAAGGCCCGCGAACTCCGCCTCCAGGGCATGACATACGACCAGATCCAGGTCGAGCTCGGCTGCTCGAAGAGCTCGATCTCGCTGTGGGTACGAGACCTCCCGAAACCGGAGCGGAGGTCGCCGTCCGAGCAGGCGAAGCTGGCAGCGCAGAAGCGCTGGGAACACGAGCTCGCCATGCGCGACATCGAGCGCCGGCACACCAAGCAGGAGGCACGGCGGGCCATCGACCAAGTGACGGACCGCGAGCTGCTCCTCGTCGGGGTCGCGCTCTACTGGGCGGAAGGAGCCAAGGACAAGACGTACCAACGCCGCGAGCGCCTGCACTTCATCAACAGCGACCCAAACGTGATCACCCTCTACCTGAGGTGGCTCGACCTACTCGGGGTCATGCCCGACAGACTTCGCCTCCGGGTGAGCATCCACGAGTCGGCCGACGTCGGCGAGGCTGAGAAATTCTGGGCCGAACTAGCGGGCGTCGACGTCGCCACGTTCCAAAAGCCCATCCTCAAGCGACACAACCCCAAGACCAGCCGCAAAAACACCGGTGAGGCCTACCGTGGCTGCCTGGTCATCTACGTGACCAAGAGCGCCGACCTGTACCGTCGCATGGAGGGTACCTGGTACGGCATAGTATGCGGTGCGTCCGCAACCGATCTCGAAAATCGGACATAGCGGCCATCCCGGGTCGTCTAAGGGCAAGACGTCAGATTTTGGCTCTGATCATGGGGGTTCGAGTCCTCCCCCGGGAGCCCATGCCCAGTTCGGGTCCTGACCTCCAAGGTCGGGGCCCGTTCTCGTGTGTGGGGTGCCCGCACAGGCCACCCCCAGGCCGCCCGCCATCCCCCCGGTATCCTGCGGGTGTCCACCACCCGAAGCCGAAGGGCCACTCGTGAGCGCCAACCCCCCGGCCGCAGTCATCGTCCTCGCCGCGGGTGAGGGCACCCGCATGAAGTCCAAGACCCCCAAGGTCCTGCACGAGATCTGCGGTCGTTCCCTCGTCGGGCACGTCGTCTCCGCCGCGCGCGAGCTGGGCCCCGAGCACCTGTGCGTCGTCGTCGGGCACGCCCGTGAGCAGGTCGCCGGGCACCTGGAGGAGCACTACGCGGGGACCAGGACCGCGGTTCAGTACGAGCAGAACGGCACCGGTCACGCCGTGCGCATGGCCCTGGAGGCGCTCGGCCGGGTCGACGGGACCGTGGTCGTCGTGTGCGGCGACACCCCACTGCTCTCCGGTGACACGCTGGGCGCCCTGGCCGCGACCCACGCCGCCGACGGGAACGCCGTCACCGTGCTGACGGCCGAGGTGCCGGACTCCACCGGCTACGGGCGGATCGTGCGCGACCCGGCGACGGGCGCGGTCACCGGGATCGTGGAGCACAAGGACGCCACCGAGGAGCAGCGGGCCGTCAAGGAGATCAACTCCGGGGTCTTCGCCTTCGACGGGCGGCTGCTCGCCGAGGCGCTGGGCAAGGTGCGGACCGACAACAGCCAGGGCGAGGAGTACCTCACCGACGTGCTGGGGATCCTGCGCGAGGCGGGGCACCGGGTCGGCGCCTCCGTCGCGGGCGACCACCGGGAGATCCTTGGGATCAACAACCGCGTCCAGCTCTCCGAGGCCCGCGCGCTGCTCAACCGGCGGCTCCTGGAGCGCGCCATGACGGCCGGTGTGACGGTCGTCGACCCGGCGTCCGTGCAGCTCGACGTGACGGTGACGTTCGAGCGGGACGCCGTGATCCACCCGGGTACGCAGCTGCTGGGCACCACGCACCTCGCGGAGGACGCCGAGGTGGGCCCGAACTCGCGGCTGAAGGACACCGAGGTGGGGCGCGGCTCCCGGGTGGACAACACCGTGGCCGACTCCGCCCAGATCGGCGAGAGCGTGTCCGTGGGGCCGTTCGCCTATCTGCGGCCCGGGACGCGGCTCGGCGCCAAGAGCAAGATCGGGACGTACGTCGAGACGAAGAACGCGACGATCGGCGAGGGCACGAAGGTGCCGCATCTCTCGTACGTGGGCGACGCGACCATCGGCGACCACACCAACATCGGCGCCGCGAGCGTCTTCGTGAACTACGACGGCGAGAACAAGCACCACACGACGATCGGGTCCCACTGCCGGACCGGTGCGGACAACATGTTTGTGGCTCCTGTCACGGTCGGGGGCGGCGCGTACACCGCGGCCGGCTCCGTGATCACCAAGGACGTGCCGCCCGGCTCACTGGCCGTGGCCCGTGGTCAGCAGCGGAATATCGAGGGTTGGGTGGCCCGGAAGCGGCCCGGAAGCGCGGCCGCCCAGGCGGCCGCGGCGGCCGCCGGAGAGGCCGGCGACGAAGGCTGACCGAAATCGGGTACGCCGGAATTCGGCGTACCGTGATACGTGCACACAATTTCGGCTGGTTCGCTGCGCACGGGACGCGCGGCCAGAGGACACGTCTGAGGAGACAGTGCTGTGACCGGGATCAAGACGACCGGCGAGAAGAAGCTGATGCTCTTCTCCGGCCGCGCCCACCCCGAGCTGGCCGAGGAGGTCGCACATCAGCTGGGTGTCGGTCTCGTGCCGACGAAGGTCTTCGATTTCGCCAACGGTGAGATCTATGTCCGGTTCCAGGAGTCGGCGCGTGGCGCGGACTGCTTCCTGATGCAGAGCCACACGGCTCCGATCAACAAGTGGATCATGGAGCAGCTGATCATGATCGATGCTCTGAAGCGGGCCTCCGCGTCGAGCATCACCGTGATCATCCCGTCGTACGGCTACGCCCGGCAGGACAAGAAGCACAAGGGCCGCGAGCCGATCTCGGCCCGTCTGGTCGCCGATCTGCTGAAGTGCGCGGGCGCGCACCGCATCCTCACCGTGGATCTGCACACCGACCAGATCCAGGGCTTCTTCGACGGCCCGGTCGACCATCTGACGGCGCTGCCGGTGCTGGCCGACTACGTGGGTGCGAAGGTCGACCGCTCGAAGCTGACCGTGGTCTCCCCGGACGCCGGCCGGGTACGGGTCGCCGACCGCTGGTGCGACCGGCTGGACGCGCCGCTGGCGATCGTGCACAAGCGCCGTGACAAGGACGTCGCCAACCAGGTGACCGTGCACGAGGTCGTCGGTGAGGTCGAGGGCCGCGTCTGCGTCCTGGTCGACGACATGATCGACACGGGTGGCACGATCTGCGCCGCCGCCGACGCGCTCTTCGCGCACGGCGCCGAGGACGTCATCGTCACGGCGACGCACGGCATCCTCTCCGGTCCGGCCGCGGACCGGCTGAAGAACTCGAAGGTGAGCGAGTTCGTGCTCACCAACACCCTCCCGACGCCGGGCGAGCTGGATCTGGACAAGATCACGGTGCTGTCGATCGCGCCGACGATCGCCCGCGCGGTGCGTGAGGTGTTCGAGGACGGCTCGGTGACCAGCCTCTTCGAGGAGCAGGCGTAACCCCGCTCCGCATACCGCTCCGTGAAGGCCGTCTCCCCCTGCCGGGGAGGCGGCCTTCCGCTTGTCCGGTAGACTGGTGCGGTTGCTCGGCGAGGGAGGCCGTGGTCCAGGGACCGCGGCGGTCCGTTATCGACGCGCTCTTCGTAGCAGGCCAAGTCCAGTCGTGGCCGAGTGACCACGACCGATG
Organism: Streptomyces sp. TRM49041; assembly: GCF_008271805.1. GTDB lineage: Bacteria > Actinomycetota > Actinomycetes > Streptomycetales > Streptomycetaceae > Streptomyces. Next base: position 26,773 of record NZ_VSRY01000076.1, on the reverse strand, counting down.
TACGTCTACTCATACGAGGAGTGCGCAATGTCCGAGGTGAAGATCTCCGCCGAGACCCGCAGCGAGTTCGGCAAGGGTGCCGCCCGCCGCGTCCGCCGTGAGAACAAGGTTCCCGGTGTCCTGTACGGCCACGGCTCCGACCCGGTCCACGTGACGCTGCCGGGTCACGACCTGATGATGGCCCTGAAGGCCCCGAACGTCCTGCTCTCCCTCGACCTGGGCGGCAAGACCGAGCTGGCCATCCCGAAGGCCGTGCAGCGTGACGCGCTGAAGGGCTTCATCGAGCACGTCGACCTGCTGCTCGTGAAGCGCGGCGAGAAGGTCAACGTCGAGATCTTCGTCCACACCGAGGGCGACCTGGCCCCGGGTGGCAACCTGCTCGAGCACGTGCTGAACGCCCTGCCCGTCGAGGCCGAGGCCACGCACATCCCGGAGAGCGTCACGGTCTCCGTCGAGGGCCTGGCGGCCGGCGCCTCCGTCCTGGCGAAGGACATCGCCCTCCCGAAGGGCGTCTCCCTGGCCGTCGAGGAGGACACCGTCGTCCTGCAGGTCCTGGCCGCGCAGGCCGAGGAGCCCTCCGGTGAGGCCGCCGAGGGCGTGGAGGGCGCCGAGGCCTGAGCCTCGGGCCTCAACGCCTGATGTTGTCGTGGGGGGTGCCCGGCACCCCCCACACCCCTCTGGAGGCACACGCGGATGACGACGGACGCCAGCGCCCCCTGGCTGATCGCGGGGCTGGGGAACCCGGGCCCCGGTTACGCCGGGAATCGGCACAATGTCGGCTTCATGGTGGTCGACCTCCTCGCCGAGCGGATCGGCGGCGGCTTCAAGCGGCACGGCAAGGCGCAGGCGCAGGTCGTCGAGGGGCGTATCGGCCCTCCCGGGCCGGGGAGCCGCCGGATCGTCCTGGCGAAGCCCATGTCGTACATGAACCTGTCCGGCGGGCCCGTGACCGCCCTGCGGGACTTCTACAAGGTGCCCACCGACCACATCGTGGCGGTCCATGACGAGCTGGACATCGACTACGGCATGCTCCGCCTCAAGCTGGGCGGCGGCGACAACGGCCACAACGGTCTGAAGTCGATGACGAAGGCGATGGGCCCGGACTACCACCGGGTGCGGTTCGGGATCGGACGTCCGCCCGGCCGGATGCAGGTCGCCGACTACGTCCTGAAGGACTTCTCCGGCACCGAGCGCAAGGAGCTCGACTACTTCGTCGACCGCGCCGCGGACGCCGTGGAGTGCCTGGTGACGGAAGGTCTGGAGCGCGCGCAGTCCGCGTACAACTCCTGACGAACCGCGCACCGGAATTGACCGAACGCGGTCCCATGGCCAAGGATCGCGCCCCATGAGCCCCAAAAAGCGGACTTCCGTACTCCCGTACGCCCGTGTCACCGCCATGGCGCTGGTCGCCCTGCTGCTGGTGGTCGCGGGCGTCTGGGCGTCCTGGGGCAACGCGCAGCACGTGCTGCTCTCCAAGGGGCGCGAGCACGGCACGATGACGGTCACCGGCTGCGGCGACGTGGTCTGCACGGGCCGCTTCGCGCCGGGTGGCACCGGGGAGTCCCGTACGGATATGACGATCACGCGGTCGGTCGCCGTCGAGAAGGGCGGCCGGTACGACGTCGTCGTGAAGCCCGGCACGAAGGAAGCCGTCCGTACCGGCTGGGCGGGCGGCCTGCACGCATGGCTGCCGCTGGCCGGAGCGCTGGTGCTCGCGGCGCTGATCATCGGCGGCGGGCTGCGCTGGACCCGGGTGGCGTGGGCGTCCGGGGCCGTGGGCGGGGCGCTGCTGGTGGCGTCGTTCCTGGCGTTGTGACGACACATCAGCTTCACGGATTCGGTGCGACTGTCGCAGAACTGGTGCCGATTCGCGTACAACCAAACGGAATTTGACCCAACTGTTATCTTGGATCATTCGGACGGACGCCATACCTCCGTGTAAATAGGATCTTTCTCCCTTGACGGTCTGTCGGGCCCATAAGGAAGCTGAGCCGCCACCCTCCACGGAACAGTCCGTTCATCTGCCCCAGAGGTAACCCCATGCCCACTCTCAAGAGCCGTTGGGCCGCCGCCGCGCTCCCCGTCGCGGCGTCTCTCGTCCTCGCCGGCGGTGCCCCCGCCTTCGCGACCGACCACACGTACTCGGTCGACATCCACCAGCCTCTTCCGATCTCCGCCTCCACCTGGGAGGGCTCTACGGAGAAGAAGTGCGCGGACATCCCGTCGACCCAGGACGGCTGGCACTTCGTGCTGCCGACCAAGGGCACCACGTTCGTCAAGCTGACGGTCGAGTTCGAGCAGGGTGGCGAGCAGGTCATCACCTCGTTCGGCCCGCCGAGCGACAAGCACGCCTACGTGGCCTCCGCCCCCGGTGACAAGCTGGTCTCGGCCACCGCCGAGGTCGAGGGCGGCGAGGTCAAGTGGTTCAACCTCTCGCACATGTGCCCGGGTACCGCCCCGTCGCCGAGCACCCCGACGGACGACGACACCGACGAGCCGACCGCGTCGCCGTCGCAGTCCACGGACACCCCGAGCGAGGAGCCCACCCCCTCGGCGTCCACGTCGACGCCCGGCGAGGTCGCTCCGACCGCCGCCCCGTCCGCCTCTGAGGGCTCCACGACCGGTGACCTCGCCGAGACCGGCAGCAGCGCCCCCGTCGGCGCCCTCGCCGGTGTCGCGGCCGCGCTGCTCGCGGGTGGCGCCTTCCTCGTGATGCGCCGCCGCAAGGCCGGGCAGCACTGACAAGCCACCCCGCTCGTGGGACGGGCCCCCGCCGGAAGCTCCGGCGGGGGCCCGTCCGCTTACGCGACGAGGCGCGCGGTCAGCCGGTGTTGCGCAGACCTGCCGCGACACCGTTCACGGTGAGCAGCAGCGCCCTGGCGAGCAGCGGGTCCGCGGGCTTCTCGGCGGCCGCCGCGTCGCGCTGCCGCTTGAGGAGCGCGACCTGGAGGTAGGAGATCGGGTCCAGGTAGGCGTCGCGGACGGTGAACGTCTGCTTCAGCACGGGCTGCGCCTCCAGCAGCTCGCGCTCCCCGGTGATCTGGAGAACCTGTTCCAGGGTGAGGGCGTGCTCGGCCTCGATGGTGGCGAAGACGTGCCGCAGCTCGTCCGGCACCAGGGTCTCCACGTAGTGGCGGGCGATCCGCAGGTCGGTCTTGGCGAGGGTCATCTCGACGTTCGACAGGAAGTTGCGGAAGAAGTGCCACTTCTCGTACATCTCGGCGAGTACGTCGCCGTGTCCGGCGTCGCGCAGCGCCTTCAGGCCGGAGCCCACGCCGTACCAGCCGGGCACGATCTGCCGTGACTGCGTCCAGCCGAAGACCCACGGGATGGCCCGCAGCCCGTCGAGCCCTGCCCCGGAGTCGGGGCGGCGGGACGGGCGGGAGCCCAGGTGCAGCTCGGCGAGCTGGTCGACCGGGGTCGCGGCGAAGAAGTACGCCGGCAGGTCGGGGTCCTCGACGAGCCTGCGGTACGCGGTGTGCGCCGCCTCGGAGACGATGTCCATCGCCGCGTCCCAGCCGGCCAGCGCCTCGTCGGACTGTCGGGGAGCGGTGTGCAGGGCGGACGCCTGGAGGGTGGCGGCGACGGTCAGTTCCAGGTTCTCCCGGGCCAGGGCCGGGATGAGGTACTTGTCGGAGATGACCTCGCCCTGCTCGGTGACCTTGATCTCGCCCTCCAGGGTGCCCCACGGCTGGGCGAGGATCGCGTCGTGCGAGGGGCCGCCGCCACGGCCGACGGTGCCGCCGCGGCCGTGGAAGAGGCGCAGCCGGACGCCGTAGCGGTGGGCCACGTCACGGAGTCTGCGCTGGGCGCGGTGGATCTCCCACTGGGAGGTGGTGATGCCGCCGAACTTGGAGGAGTCCGAGTAACCGAGCATGACCTCCTGGACGTCACCGCGGAGCGCGACGAGACGCCGGTAGGAGGGGTCGGCGAGCATGTCGTTGAGGATGACGTCGGCGGCCTTGAGCTCGTCGGTGGTCTCCAGCAGCGGCACGATGCCGATCTTGGCCCAGCCGCCGTGCAGGTCGATCAGACCGGCCTCGCGGGCGAGGACGGCGGCGGCGAAGACATCGTCGGCGCCCTGGCACATCGAGATGATGTACGACTCGATCACCTCGGGCCCGAACCGCTCGAAGGCCGCCTTCACGGTGTGGAAGACACCCAGGGTCTTCTGCCCGGCGGCGTCGAGGGGCGCCGGGGTCGGGGCCAGCGGGCGGCGGGAGCGGAGCTCCTTGGCGAGCAGCTTCTGCCGGTACTCGCGGGGCATGTCCGCGTACCGCCACGACTCCTCGCCGAGCCGGTCGAAGAGCTGGCCGAGGGCGTGGTGGTGGGCGTCGGCGTGCTCACGGACGTCCATGGTGGCCAGCTGGAGGCCGAACGCGGAGAGCGTGCGGATCGTACGGTCGAGGTGGCCGTCGGCGAAGAGGCCGCCGCGGTGCTCCCGGAGGGACGTCTGGATGAGGGCGAGGTCGGTGACCAGCTCGGCGGTGCCGAGGTAGTCGCGGCCCTCCTGGTGCGGGGTGCCCTTGGCGAGGCGCTCGCGGGTGTTGACCAGCTTCTGCCGTACGCAGGTCGCCTTGAGGCGGTACGGCTCCTCGGCGTTCAGCCGCTTGTAGCGGGGGCTGATCTCGGGCAGCCGTTCGAGGTCCTGCTGGAGGGAGTCGAGGAGCTCCTGCGTGGCGCCGGCGTACCGGATGGAGTTCGACAGCAGCCCGCGCAGCTCGTCGATCATGCCGATGGCGTCGGTCAGGCCGTGCTCGTGCTGGAGGATCAGCACCTCCCACGTGACGGCCGGGGTCACGTTCGGATTGCCGTCGCGGTCGCCGCCGATCCAGGTGCCGAAGGTCAGCGGCCGGGTGCCCGGCGGCAGCTCGACGCCGACGCGCTCCAGCTCCGCGGCGAGGTCCTCCAGGACGTCGCCGACGGCGCCGACGTGCAGCTCGTCCAGGTAGTAGATGGCGTTACGGGCCTCGTCGGCGGGCTCGGGGCGGACCACCCGGAGCTCGTCGGTCTGCCAGATGAGGTCGATGTTCTCGGCGAGCCGGAGGTCGTGACGGCGAAGGTCGGCGTCGGTGACGGGCTCGTCTAGGAGGGCGGCGATCCGGCGCAGCTTGTTCAGCACCGAGCGGCGCGCCGCCTCCGTCGGGTGGGCGGTGAAGACCGGCCGCACGTTGAGGTGCTTGACGGTCTCACGGACATGGTGGGGATCACCGTCCTTCAGCATGTCGGCCGTCCGGGCGAGCAGGCCGCCCTCGGCGGCGCGGCGCTGGCGCATCTCGCGGCCGCGGTGGACCTGCTCGGTGACGTTGGCGAGGTGGAAGTAGGTCGAGAAGGCACGGACGAGCCGGGCGGCGGTCTCGAGGTCGGTGTCGCCGAGCAGCTCGGCGGCGGCCTCGCCGTCCTCGCGGGTCAGGCGGCGGACCTTCTCGACGAGCTCGAGGAGCTCGGGTCCTTCCTGCCGTACGAGCGTCTCGCCCAGCAGGTCACCCAGTCGGCGGATGTCGGCGCGCAGCTCGGCGCTGGCGGAAGGGGTCTGGTCGGCACTGCTCACAGGTGCGGCTCCTTGCAGTGATGAGCACGTCTGGAGGGGTACTGATGGGTGTCCCCGGGAATGCCCCTTCGGCCTATCGGAGGGTTTTCACGAGGCATTCCCCCTGGGAAGCTGCGGACCGCGCTGTCCGACGGCACCCAGGATAGGCGGCCGTCCGGGCCACGCCGTCAACAGCCCTCTTGCCGCGGGCGCGCGCGCTGCCATACTTACGACGCCGTAGGTTACGGAACCGTAGCCACGCCCTTTCTGCACCCTTCCGCCCTTTCCTCTCACCCCCAGGGGACGCACATGACCATGAGCCCCGAGGTGCTCGACCACACTGCCGAAACCAAAGAGCTGCCGCCCGCGACACTCGGCGGCGACAACAAACGATCCATCGAGCAGATCGCGCTGCTGCTGTTCATCACGGTGCCGTTCCTCGCCCTGGTGGCGTCGGTGCCGCTGGCCTGGGGGTGGGGGGTGAGCTGGCTGGATCTGGGACTGATGACCGCGATGTACTACATCGGCTGCCACGGCATCACGATCGGCTTCCACCGGTATTTCACCCATGGGTCGTTCAAGGCGAAACGTCCACTGCGGGTCGCGCTGGCGATCATGGGCTCACTGGCGGTGGAGGGGCCGCTGGTGCGCTGGGTGGCGGACCACCGCAAGCACCACAGGTTCTCCGACGACGAGGGTGACCCGCACTCGCCGTGGCGGTACGGGGAGACGGTGCCGGCCCTGCTGAAGGGGCTGTGGTGGGCGCACATCGGCTGGATGTTCGATCAGGAGCAGACGCCGCAGCAGAAGTACGCCCCGGACCTGATCAAGGACCCGGCGGTCCGCCGGATCTCCCGCCAGTTCGTTCTGTGGACGGTGGTGTCGCTGGCGATCCCGCCGCTGGTCGGCGGCCTGGTGACCATGTCGTGGTGGGGCGCCTTCACGGCGTTCTTCTGGGGCTCGCTGGTGCGGGTGGCGCTGCTGCACCACGTCACCTGGTCGATCAACTCGATCTGCCACGCGGTCGGCAAGCGCCCGTTCAAGTCGCGTGACCGCTCCGGCAACGTGTGGTGGCTGGCCGTTCTGTCGTGCGGCGAGTCCTGGCACAACCTGCACCACGCGGACCCGACGAGCGCCCGGCACGGTGTGCTGAGGGGCCAGGTGGACTCCAGCGCCCGGCTGATCCGCTGGTTCGAGAAGCTGGGCTGGGCGTACGACGTGCGCTGGCCGTCGGAGGCCCGGATCGAAGCCCGGCGCCGGGAACGCGCCTCGAACGCGGCATGATGGACGGCGTGGCGATCGACGGCAGCAGTACCAGCAGCGACAAACCCAGGCGTGGCCGCCGGGTCCGGATGACGGGCGCGGAGCGCCGTCAGCAGCTGCTCGACATCGGCCGGACGCTCTTCGCCGAGCGCGGCTTCGAGGGCACGTCGGTCGAGGAGATCGCGGCGAAGGCCGGGGTGTCCAAGCCGGTGGTGTACGAGCACTTCGGCGGCAAGGAGGGGCTGTACGCGGTCGTGGTGGACCGCGAGATGCGCCGGCTCCTGGACATGGTGACCGGCGCGCTCACGGCGGGGCATCCACGGGAGCTGCTGGAGCAGGCGGCGTTCGCGCTGCTCGACTACATCGAGACGTACACGGACGGGTTCCGGATCCTGGTGCGGGACTCGCCGGTGGCGCAGTCGACGGGTACGTTCGCGTCGCTGATCTCGGACATCGCCACGCAGGTGGAGGACATTCTGGGCCTGGAGTTCAAGGCCCGCGGCTTCGACCCGAAGCTGGCGCCGCTGTACGCGCAGGCGCTGGTGGGGATGGTCGCGCTGACCGGCCAGTGGTGGCTGGACGCCCGCAAGCCCAAGAAGGCGGAGGTCGCCGCCCACCTCGTGAACCTGGCCTGGCACGGCCTCGACGGCCTGGAACCGAAGCCCCGCCTCATAGGCCACCGCAAGAACTGACCCGGTGGCCGGAGGGCCCGCCCCCGGCCCCACGGGGACGTGACGCCGTCCGTCTGCGCCCCCCATGGCGTGAACCGCCGTGGAGGGCCGGACCCCGCACCCACCGCGTACGAGGCGGGGCCCGGCCCTCTCCTGCGGGGCGCCTGACGCGGGCGTCACGCCCGTCGTTCCCGGGTGCGCCCGTGGAGCCCGGCATCAGCCCGCCTTGTGCGCGACCGCGAAGACCCGGCGGAACGGGAAAACCGTCCCGTACGGGCCCGGCGGGTACGCCTTCCGGAGAAGATCGCGGTACTGGGATATGAACTCGGCGACCGCCTCGCCGTCGTCATCGAGCGCAGTGATGACCGGGCGCAGGGCGGTGCCCTTCACCCAGTCGAGGACCGGGTCCTCGCCCTGGAGGAGCTGGGAGTACACGGTCTCCCAGACGTCCGCCACGCAGCCGAGGTCGGTGAGGCGGCCCAGATAGTCCGCCGCCTCCAGGATGTGGACGAAGCGCCGCCCGTGGTCGGCGAGGCGGTCCCGCCACTGCGGGGTCTCGCACAGCTCGCCCAGCAGCGCGTGACTGGGCGAGGTGAAGTTGGCCGGCACCTGGAAGGCCAGGGTGCCGCCGGCCACGATGCCGTCCAGCCAGACCGGGAAGGACTCGGGGTGGTTCGGCACCCACTGGAGCGCGGCGTTGGAGACGATCAGGTCGTACGGCTCGTCCGGCGTCCAGTGGGCGGCGTCGGCGCCTCGGAAGTCGAGCCAGCCGCCCCCCGCCGTGGTGCCCGCGTGGTGCTTGCCGGCCTGTTCCAGCATTTCGCGTGACAGGTCGAAGCCGGTGATGTGTGCGTCCGGCCAGCGGTCGGCGAGGAGCGCGGTGACGTTCCCGGGGCCGCAGCCGATGTCGGCTATCCGGGCGGGCCTCCCCTCCGTGACGGCGGGCAGTTCGGGGATTCGGGCGAGCAGGTCCAGAAACGGCCGGGCCCGGTGGCTGGAGTGGCGCAGGTACTGCAGTGGATCCCAAATGGGTGCGGAATGCACGGTCAATCCCCTTGCTGGTCAGTGATACCTATGCGGAACGTGCTCCAGCGAGGGCCCGCTCAATCGTGCGATTGTACATTTCTCGACATCAAGAGACTTCATGTCGACAGATCCCCTACACTGATCGTCATGGAGGACGAGGTCGACCGTCTGGTCGCAGCATGGCGCCGCGAGCGCCCCGACCTCGACGTGGAACCGCTCGAGGTGCTCAGCCGGGTCTCCCGGCTGGCCCGCCATCTGGACCGGGCACGCCGCCTCGCCTTCGCCGAGCACCAGCTGGAGCCCTGGGAGTTCGACGTCCTGACGTCGCTGCGCCGCGCGGGCGCCCCGTATCAGCTCTCCCCGGGCCAGCTCCTCACCCAGACGCTCGTCACGTCCGGCACCATGACGAACCGTATCGACCGGCTCGCGAAAAAGGGCCTCGTCGAGCGCCTGCCCGACCCCACCGACCGGCGTGGCGTCCTCGTCCGCCTCACCCCCGAGGGGCGCGACCGCGCCGACCAGGCCCTCGCCGGACTGCTGGAGCAGGAGCGGGCCATCCTGGCCGAGCTGTCCCGCGCCCAGCGTGCCGACCTCGCGGCGCTGCTACGCCAGCTGACCGCCCCGTTCGACAACATCCCCGGCTGACTCGGCCGGCCCCACACCCGCCCGGCGGGCCAGCGCGACCGCCGCCAGCGTGGAGTGCACACCCAGCTTGCCCAGTACGTTCTGCATATGCGTACGCACCGTGTGCGGGGACAGGAACAGCCGCTCCGCCACCGCCTTGCGGCCGAGCCCGGCGACCATGCAGCGCAGCACCTCCCGCTCGCGCGGGGTGAGCGACTCGACCAGCCGCTCGCTGTCGGTGCGGTGCTTGCGCGCGGCCGTCAGCTCCCGCAGCACCCCGGTGAGCAGCGCGGGCGCCAGGTGTGTCTCGTCGCGGAGCACGCCCCGTATGACGCCGAGGAGCCGCTGCAGCGAGCAGTCCTTGGCCACCCAGCCGGAAGCACCCGCCTGGAGGGCGAGCGCGGCCCGGCGCGGGTCGTCCTTCTCGGCCAGCACCACGGTCCGTACGGAGGGCTGGCCCTGGCGCACCCCCGCCACCAGCGAGATGCCGTCGACGATCCCGTCCGCCGCGCCACCGTCCGGGACGACGCGCGCCACGGGTGACCCGGCCGCCGCGCCCAGGTCGGCGTCGACGAGCAGCACGTCGAACCTGCGGCCCTCCGCGGCCGCCCGTTCGAGGCAGCGCAGCGCGGCCGGCCCGCTGCCGGCCGCGGCCACGTCCACGTCCGGCTCGGCCGCCAGCGCCGCGGCGAGCGACTCGGCGAAGATGCGGTGATCGTCCACCACCAGAACCCGGATACGGACCACTGACACCCCCATACGTCGAGGAAGCGGACCGGCGCGGGTACGACGCCCGGAGTTGAGGCATTCACATGGGCGCACGGCCGCCGCCGTGCAGTGACTGCCACCCCACCCCGGGCGTCGTACCCGACTGTCTCGCCCCCTGATCAGCGTCGGCCCCCACCGATGCTGTGCATCAGCGTACGGCCGTGAAGCCGCACCGGAAGCCGATTTGCAGAACTGACCGACCAGGGTGTTTCCCGTGTTTCACCAGTGTCGTAACGAGACGGAAATCGACAATGCCAGATCCACTTGATTCCGTGTCAGGGGAATTCTCGCCGGGTTCACAGGACGCGGCGCGCTCCCGCCGACGGCACCGCGGGGAAGATCCGGGGCGCCGGGCGGCCCGCCGCGGCGAACGCCCCCTCCACCGCCGAGGCCACCTCGCCCGCCCGGTCCGCCTCCACGAGGACGACCGCCGACCCGCCGAATCCGCCGCCGGTCATCCGGGCGCCAAGGGCCCCCGCCGCACCGGCCGCCGACACGACGAGGTCCAGCTCCGGGCAGGAGACCCGCAGGTCGTCCCGGAGGGAGGCGTGCCCCTCGTCCAGGACCGGCCCGACCGCCCGTACGTCACCCGCGTCCAGCAGGGCCGTCGTCCGCTCGACACGGTGATTGTCGGACACGACATGGTGGACGTACGCGCGCACGGTCGGGTCCGCCAGGCACGCGAGCGCGTCCGGGAGTCCCTCGTAGGGCACTTGGCGCAGCGTACGGACCCCCAGCGCCCGCGCCCCGGCCTCGCACCCGGCGCGCCGCTCGGCGTAGGCGCCGTCGCCGAGCGCGTGCTTCACGCCGGTGTCGACGACCAGCAGCCGCAGCCCGTGGGCGGCGAGGTCGAACGGTATCTGACGCCCCGCCAGGTCCCGGGTGTCGAGGTGCAGTACATGCCCCTCCTCGCAGCAGGCGGACGCCATCTGGTCCATGACGCCGCAGGGCACGCCCACGAACGCGTTCTCGGCGCGCTGGGCGAGGACCGCGAGCTCCGGACCGGTCAGGCCGAGCCCGTACAGGTCGTTCAGGGCGAGCGCGGTGACCACCTCCAGGGCGGCGGACGACGACAGCCCCGCGCCCGTCGGGACGGTGGACGACAGGTGGATGTCCGCGCCGGTGACCGCGGTGTGCCCGGCCTCGCGCAGCGCCCACACCACACCCGCCGGGTAGACGGCCCAGCCGCTGCCGGTGCCCGGCCGCAGGGCGGCCACGTCCAGGTGGACGACGCCCTCGCCGGACCCGACGTCGGCCTCGGCCTCGGCGGAGTGGACCCGCAGCCGGCCGTCGGTACGCCGGGCCACGGCCGCGACCGCCGTGTGCGGCAGGGCCAGCGGCATCACGAACCCGTCGTTGAAGTCGGTGTACTCGCCGATGAGGTTCACCCGGCCCGGCGCCGCCCATACGCCGTCGGGCGCCGTCCCGTACAGCTCGTGGAACCGCGCGGCGACCTTCTCGGCCGTGGCGGTGGTCTCCGTACCGCCGCTCACTCCCCCGCCCTTCTCACCGGCCCCTGCCGCTCCCGCCGCTCCTGCTCCTCCTCCCGCCCCTGCTCCAGCTGCGGCGCGCGGGCGAAGTCCCAGGCGTCGGCGACGATGCCCGCGAGGTCCGTGCGCGACGGCTGCCAGCCGAGCCGCTCGTGCGCGACGGCCGCGGAGGCGACGAGGACGGCCGGGTCGCCGGCGCGGCGGTCGGCCATGACCTCCGGGACGGGGTGACCGGTGACCTTGCGGACGGTCTCGACGACCTCGCGGACGGAGAAGCCGTTGCCGTTGCCGAGGTTGCAGATCAGATGCTCGCCGGGGGTGACGGCGGCCATGGCGAGAAGGTGGGCCTCGGCCAGGTCGGCGACGTGGATGTAGTCGCGTACGCAGGTGCCGTCGGGGGTCGCGTAGTCGTCCCCGTAGACGGAGATGGACTCCCGTCGGCCGAGGGCGACCTGGAGGACCAGCGGGATGAGGTGCGACTCGGGGTCGTGGCGCTCGCCGTACCGGCCGTGCGCGCCCGCGACGTTGAAGTAGCGCAGCGACGCCGCGGCCAGTCCGTGGGCGGCGGCCTCGCCGCTGATCATGTGGTCGACGGCCAGCTTGGACGCGCCGTACGGGCTGGTGGGGGCGGTCGGGTCGGTCTCCGTGACCGGCGTGGAGACCGGCTCGCCGTACGTCGCGGCGGTGGACGAGAAGACGAGCCTGCGGACGCCGGCCTCGCGCATGGCGGTCAGCAGCGCCATCGTGCCGCCGACGTTGTTCTCCCAGTACTTCTCCGGACGCGCGACGGACTCGCCGACCTGCGAGAACGCGGCGAAGTGCAGGACGCCGTCGTAGGACGGGTCCAGGAAGCGGGCGGCGTCCTGGACACGGCCCTCGACGAACGCGGCGCCGTCCGGGACGGCCTCGCGGAAGCCGGTGGACAGGTCGTCCAGGACCGTCACTCCGTGTCCGGCCTCCAGCAGATGCGCGGCGACCACACTGCCGACGTAGCCTGCCCCGCCCGTTACCAGGTACTTCATGATGCGCTCGCTACCTCTCGCAGTCGCCGGGCCGCGGCCTCCGGCGGCACGTCGTTGATGAACACGCTCATGCCGGACTCGGAGCCCGCGAGAAACTTCAGCTTGCCGGAAGTGCGGCGGATGGTGAAAAGCTCGAGATGCAGTGCGAACCCTTCGCGCCGCGGATCGCCGAACGGCGCCTGGTGCCAGGCGGAGATGTACGGCGTGGGCGGCTCCCCTTCCCCGAACAGCCGGTCGAAGCGTCTCAACAGTTCCAGATACACCTGTGGGAACTCTGTGCGCGCCGCGCCGTCCAGGGCGCGGAGGTCGGGGACGCGGCGGGCCGGGTAGAGGTGCACCTCGTACGGCCAGTGCGCGGCGTACGGCACGAAGGCGGTCCATTGGCCGGTGGCGAGGACCACCCGCTCGCCGTCGGCGCGCTCGCGTGCGACGAGGTCGTCGAAGAGGTTGCGGCCACCGGTGCGCTGGGCGTGCCTGTCGAGGGAGCGCAGCATCAGGGCGGTGCGGGGGGCGGTGAACGGGTAGCCGTAGATCTGGCCGTGCGGATGGCCGAGGGTGACGCCGATCTCGGCACCCCGGTTCTCGAAGCAGAACACCTGCTCGACCCCGGGGACTTCGGCGAGTTCGGCGGTGCGGTCGGTCCAGGCATCCAGGACGAGCCCGGCCTGTTCCTCGGTGAGGTCGGCGAAGGACGCGTCGTGGTCGGGGGTGAAGCACACGACCTCGCAGCGGCCGGAGTCCCCGGCGAGCGAGGGGAAACGATTCTCGAAGACGACCACGTCGTAGTGGTGGTCGGGGATCTCGGTGTGCCGGCCGCGGCGGGACGGGCACAGGGGGCACTCGTCGGCGGGCGGGTGGAAGGTGCGGCCCTGGCGGTGGGACGCGACGGCGACGGCGTCGCCCAGCAGGGCGTCCTCGCGGATCTCGGAGGTCGTGGAGACCTGGTCGAGCGCCCTGGGGTCGACGGCGTCGCGCACCGCGTCGTCCCGGGAGTCGTAGTACACGAGCTCGCGCCCGTCGGCGAGCCGCGTGGACGTCTTCTTCACTCGGGCTCCTCACACCACAACAGGCCAAACAAAATCGCGCACAAGAAACCACATGCGAACAGGCGCGTCAATGTGCGGTGGTGTGAACAGGCCGCTGTGGGGAGAGGGAACGGGAGAGGTCAGAGCTGGTGCGGGATCCGCGGGGTGCCGGCCGCTGCCCGGTCGAGGAGGCCCGTGCGGGCGGCCAGCGCGGTGGCCTCCAGACGCGAGCCGACGCCGAGCTTCATCAGGACGCGCTGCACATGCGTACGGGCCGTGCTCGGCGCGATGCCCATCCCGGCGGCGATCAGCCGGGTGTCCTCGCCCTCGGCGACCCGCACCAGCACCTCCACCTCGCGGGGGGTGAGCATCTGGAGGAGCCGCTGCCCCTCGTCGTCGGGGGTCGCGGCCGGGTTGAGCAGCTCCGTGAACGCGCCCTGGAGCAGCTGCGGGGCGACGGCCGCCTCACCCGCGCGGGCCTTCGTCATGGCCCGCTCGACACCCTCGATGCGCTCGTCGTGACGTACGTAACCGGAGGCGCCGGCCGCGAAGGCCGCCGCGATGCCACGGGGGCTGGGCACGGGACCGAGAACGACCACGGCAACCTGCGGGCGGTCCCGTTTGATTCGTACGACGGGGTCGAAGATGCCCGGCTCGGCCGGGGTCGCCGTGCCCAGCAGGCACACCTCCGGCGCGCGGCTCACCACCAGCTCGGCCGCACCGGCCGCGGGCGCGGCGGCGGCGAGCACCCGGTGCCCGCGGAGCTTCAGGGCCGAGGCGAGCGCCTCGGCGAGCAGGCGGTGGTCGTCGACCACCATGAGCCGCACGCCCATCGAGAACCCCCATCTCCCTGGAGATGACCCCCCGGCCCTCCCATGACCCGGCAAGCTACACGCTTGTTCGACGCCATGCGCCCCCTACCGGTGAGAAGCCCCCCACAATGTCGAATTCTTCGCCAATCAGGGCTACTTACGAGGACGCATGCTGACGGCCCGATGTTGACGCCGCGGTGCTGACACCGGTACGCCGACGGCCCGGCACATCCGAGAGGGACATGCCGGGCCGCCGTCGGTCTCCGGCCGGTCGGCCGGTTCCATTCGCTACTTGGTGGTGTACACCAGGGCCAGGTAACGCGTTTCCTTGACCACGGTCGAGGGCTTCGACACGAAGTAGTCCGCCAGGTACAGCCGACCGTCCTGGTAGATCATGTCCTCTCGTTCCCAGAGGCCGATCTCGGCGTCCCGGCTCGTCCGGTCGGCAGGGGTCTTCAGCAGCACGGTCTGCTTGAGGGAGCCGCCGTGGACGCTGACGATCTGGCCGCCCCTCTCGTACCCCGGCGTCTTGTAGACGATGAGGTTCCCGCCGTCCATCCGCACCGGGTAGACCTCGGTCTTGTCGCCGGAGTCGATCTTCTGGCCATTGAGCTTGCCGGTGTTCAGGTCGAACGCGACGATCTCGTTGACCTTGTTGTAGTCGTCACCGGGACCGTCGTGGGGCTCGGTGGGCACGTAGAGCAGGCCGTTGCCGACGACGAGCTTCGCGCAGTTCTCCACCTCGGTGGAGCGGCACTTGCCCGCGTACCGATCGGCGTCGACGCTGATCTTCGCCTTCAGCTTGCCCGTCTTCTCGTCGATGGAGAAGAAGTCCGAGATACCGGAGCCGTCGGTCGCGGTGCGCCCGACGTTGGCCGCCACCACCAGCGGCTTGCTGGAGACGACCGACGCGAACTCGACGCCCGCGGGCATCTTGTACGAGGAGATGGGCGCGCCCGTGGCCGGGTTGATGTTCTGGATGACCACGTACTTGTTGTTGCTGTCGCCGCACTTGCGCGCCGCGACCAGGGCCTCGCCGCCGCCGTAGCCCATGTCGTAGCAGCCCTCGGTGTTCGCCTGCGGGCGCCAGAGCTCCTTGCCGGAGGCCAGATCCCAGGCAGCGCCGCCGTTCGTGCCACCGGCCGCGACGGTGTTCGCCCCGATGGTGACCTCGTCCCAGCGGGCCTTGCGGTCACCGCTGGTGGCGCCCTCCACGGACTTGGTCCAGAGCATCTTGCCTGCGGTCAGGTCGATCGCGCCGACCTCGGTGCACGGCGGGTACTTCTGCTCCTTGGTGGGCTTCGCCGGCTGGAACAGGACGGCGGCCTTGCCGTCCTTGAAGTTGCCGGACGCGCCGCAGATCTCGCCGGGGAGGGGCACCGTCCAGAGCTTGGTGCCCTTCTCCGCGTCGTAGCCGACGACCTCGTTGACACCCGACTTGACGTAGGTCTTCTCGGTCAGCCAGGAGCCCTTGGTGGTCACCGTGTCGGTGACGACGGGCGCAGGGATCTGGAAGGCCACCTTCGCCTGGGTGTTGGCGGACGCCTTCTCCTTGCCCTCACCGTCGGGGGCCTTGTTCTCGGTCTCCTCCTTGCCACCGCCCTCGGTGGAGCCGGAGGTGCCGCCGTTCGCGGTCGGGGTGTCGTCGTCGCCCTTGGTGGAGGCGTACCAGACGCCGCCGCTGACGATCAGGACGACCGCGACGGCCGCCGCGATGATGATCTGCATCTGCGCCGACAGCTTCTTCTTGCCGCCGGGACCGCCCGGGGCGCCGGGCATGCCGGGCATGCCGGGCATGCCCGGCTGCGGGGGCATCCCCTGGTGCATGGGCGCGGTCGGGTAGCCGTAGGACGGCTGCTGACCGGGCGCCTGTCCCGGCGCCTGTCCCTGCGCCTGGCCGGGGTACTGGCCGGGTGCCTGCGGGTAGCCGTGGTTCGGGGCCTGGCCGGGTGCCTGCGGGTAGCCGTAGCCCGGGGCGGTCGGGGGCTGCGCGGGCGGGGGCGTCTGCGGGGTCCCCGGGGCCTGCGGGTAGCCGTACGCCGGGCCGCCCTGCGGCGGGGGCGGGGGCGGGGTGCCGTAGCCGCCCTGCGGCGGGTCCTGCGGGGCGCCGAAACCATCCTGCGGCGGAGGGCCGGCGGGCTCGTTCGGCGGGCCCGGGGGCTGGTTCGGCGGAGGTGGTGGCTGGGTCATCGTGTCCGTACCTCTGAGGAAAAGGAGTCGTCAGTCCGTGGGCGCCGGCGGCGGCACGGTGATCGCGGCGGGCTACTTGCCATAGGCGATCATGGTCTTGGTCTCCCTCTCCGCCTCGTCGTTCCGGGCGCTCACCCGGCCGCTCGCGATGAAGAACCGGCCGTCGGCGTAGGCGTACCGCGGCTGCCAGAAGTCACGCTCGAGCTTCGCGACGGAGGCCGGGTGCTGAAGCAGCACCTCCGGCTTGCCGCCCGTCGCGGCGAGCGTGGCGACGGCGCCGCCGCGGTCCCAGGAGCCCTCGGTGTAGAGCAGCAGCTTGCCGCCCTCCATGCGCAGGGGCAGCATCGTCTTCTCCGCGCCCGCGTTCGCCCGCCACTTGGGCTTGCCGGTGTTCAGGTCGAACGCCACGACGTCGTTGGTGCCGCGGGTGAGGCTGGTGGGCTCCGTCGACATGTAGAAGGTGTCGCCGTCGGCCACGACGCCGACGCAGCCCTGGAGCCGCTGGCCGAAGACGATCAGACCACCGCCGGCGCACTGGGAGCGGAACTTGTCCTTGCCGCCGGAGAGCTGGGAGCGGAGCTTGCCCGCGTCCGTGAGGGACAGCACGGTCCGCTGCTTCTTCTCCTTGTGGACCGCGTTCACCACGAGCGGGCTGACCGAGTAGACCTTGTCGACCTCCCAGCCGCGCGCCAGCTGGTACTTCCACTTCGCCTTGCCGGTGGCCGGGTCGACCTGCCAGACCTCCTGCTGCGGGTTCTTGTAGTCGTCGACCCGGCAGCCGGCGGCGGCGATCAGCTTGGGGCCGTCGCCGGCGAACGCGTAGGGCCGGCAGCCGTCGGCGGGCTTGCCGAAGATCTGCTTGCCGTCGGCCAGCGAGAAGCCGTACGAGTTGTTGGTGCCCGCGGCCGCGACGGTGTTGCCGGCGATCGCCAGCGTGGGGTCGGACAGCGAGCCGAAGCCCTTGCCCTTCGGGATCTCCGTCTTCCAGCCCGCCTTGCCGGTCTTCAGGTCGACCTTCTGGAGGACCCGGCAGTCCGCGCGGTCGCCCGTGCCGTCCTTGATGCCGAGGACGATGGTGCCGTCGGCGGTCGGGGCGACCGGGGCCTCGCACACGTCCGTGGTGAACGGCAGGCTCCACTTCTTCTTGCCGTCGGTCACCGAGAACGCCTCGACGCTCCGGTACATGGCCTTGACGACGGTGTCGCCGACGATCCACGGGCCGTACACGTCGGCGCCGTTGCGCGGCAGGTCCACGTCGTTCTTGACGAGCCATTCGACCTTGGCCTCGCCCGGCCGGCGGCCCGCGTTCAGGTCGTCGTCCTGGGCGCGGCCGTCACCGGAGCCGTCGCCCTTGTCGACGGAGGCGGAGGTGCTGGGCTCGGGTGCGGAGCTGGACGCGGAGGCGACGGGCTCCTTCGGGTCCTCGTCGCCGCTGAGCGCGAAGTAGGTGCCGCCGCCCACGACGAGCAGACCGGCCGTGGCCGCGGCGATGACGAGGCCGGGCTTGCCCTTGAAGGGGTTCTTGCCGCCGCCGGTCCCGCCGGGCGGCATGGGCGCGCCGGGGTACTGGGGCTGGGTGGGGTAACCGCCGTACGGGTTCGGCTGCTGGCCGTACGGGCCGGGCTGGCCGTACGGGCCCGGCTGCTGCCCGTACGGTCCGGGCTGGCCCGGCTGGCCCGGCTGGCCGTACGGTCCGGGCTGCCGGCCGGGGGCCTGCGGGTAGCCGTAACCGGGCGCCGGGGGCTGCTGGCCGGGCGCCTGCGGGTAGCCGTAACCGGGTGCACCGGGCTGGCCGGCGGGCGGCTGGGCCGGGTGCTGCCCGGGAGCGGCGGGCGGCTGGGCCGGAGGTGCGGACGGCGGCTGCGCGGGCGGTGCGGACGGCTGCTGGGGCGGGGCCGCGGGCGGCTGCGCGTGCGGCTGGGGGACCCCCTGCGGGTCCTGCGGAGACCCGAAGCCTCCCTGCGGCGGTTGCTGGCTGGGCGGCTGAGTCATCAGCGCTTCCCCCTTCGTGCGGTCCGCTGGCCGATCGGCCTCCCCCGCGATTCCGGCGCGAGGCTCGTCGCCGGAATGGAGCGAATCGGACAGGGATGTCGCACTGTTACGTGAGTCGAGCGGGGTTTCTTTCTACCACCCGGGCCCTTGGCGCAGACGGGCCGGACCGCCCCTGTTCCCAAGGGCGGACGGGCCCGTGATGCCGCTGTTACCGGCTCTGCACGGCTTCTCTACGAGCTTCTGAACGTGTCGTCCGGTGCGTGGCGCGGCTATGCGTCGTCGGCCAGTTCAAGCCAGCGCATCTCCAAGTCCTCGCGCTCGGCGACGAGTTCCCGGAGCTCCGCGTCCAGTTTCGCCACCTTCTCGAAGTCGGTGGCATTTTCGGCGATGCGGGAGTGGAGCGCGGACTCCCTGTCGGAGATCTTGTCGAGCTGTCGCTCGATCCGCTGAAGCTCCTTCTTCGCTGCGCGTGCGTCGGCCGCGGACGCCGTCCTGGCCGCCTTCGCCGCGGGCACCGGGGCGGGGGCGGGCATGGCCGCCTCGATCATCCGGCGGCGGCGCTCCAGGTACTCGTCGATACCGCGCGGCAGCATGCGCAGCGTGGCGTCGCCCATCAGCGCGAACGTACGGTCCGTGGTCCGCTCGACGAAGAACCGGTCGTGGGAGATGACGACCATCGAGCCCGGCCAGCCGTCGAGCAGGTCCTCCAGCTGGGTCAGCGTCTCGATGTCGAGGTCGTTGGTGGGCTCGTCGAGGAAGAGGACGTTCGGCTCGTCCATCAGCAGCCGCAGGAGCTGGAGGCGGCGGCGCTCACCACCGGACAGGTCGCCGACCGGCGTCCACTGCTTCTCCTTCGTGAATCCGAACTTCTCGCACAGCTGGCCCGCCGTCATCTCGCGGCCCTTGCCGAGGTCGACGCGGTCGCGGATCTGCTGGACGGCCTCCAGCACGCGGAGGGCCGGCGGGAGTTCGGCGACGTCCTGCGAGAGGTAGGCGAGGCGGACCGTCTTGCCGACGGTCACCCGCCCGTCGGCGGGCTGCTGCTCGCCCTGTGTCACGGCGGCGTCGGCGAGGGCGCGGAGCAGCGACGTCTTGCCCGCGCCGTTCACCCCGACCAGGCCGACGCGGTCGCCCGGGCCGAGCTGCCAGGTGAGGTGCTTGAGGAGGGTCTTCGGCCCGGCCTGGACGGTCACGTCCTCCAGGTCGAACACCGTCTTGCCGAGCCGGGCCGACGCGAACTTCATCAGCTCGCTGCTGTCGCGGGGCGGCGGCACGTCGGCGATCAGCTCGTTGGCCGCCTCGACGCGGTAGCGCGGCTTGGACGTACGGGCCGGGGCGCCGCGGCGCAGCCAGGCCAGTTCCTTGCGGACGAGGTTCTGCCGCTTGGTCTCCTCGGTCGCGGCGATCCGCTCACGCTCGGCGCGCGCGAAGACGTAGTCGGAGTAGCCGCCCTCGTACTCGTGGACCGTGCCGCGCTGGACGTCCCACATGCGCGTGCACACCTGGTCGAGGAACCAGCGGTCGTGCGTCACACAGACGAGCGCCGAGCGGCGGGCCTGGAGGTGGCGGGCCAGCCAGGCGATGCCCTCGACGTCGAGGTGGTTGGTCGGCTCGTCGAGGACGATCAGGTCCTGATCCTCGATCAGCAGCTTGGCCAGCGCGATACGGCGGCGCTCACCGCCGGAGAGCGGGCCGATGACCGTGTCCAGTCCCTGCGGGAAGCCGGGCAGGTCCAGGCCGCCGAAGAGGCCGGTGAGTACGTCCCGGATCTTGGCGCTGCCGGCCCACTCGTGGTCGGCGAGGTCGCCGATGACCTCGTGCCGGACGGTGGCGGCCGGGTCGAGCGAGTCGTGCTGCGTGAGCACCCCGAGGCGGAGTCCGCCGCTGTGCGTGACTCGGCCGCTGTCGGCCTCCTCCAGCTTGGCGAGGACGCGGATCAGCGTGGTCTTGCCGTCGCCGTTGCGCCCCACGACACCGACGCGGTCGCCTTCAGACACGCCGAGGGACACCCCGTCGAGCAGGGCACGGGTGCCGTACACCTTGCTGACGGCCTCGGCATTGACCAGGTTGGCGGCCATTTCACTCCTGATGTGGCGGGACGGACCTTCCAGAGTAGTGGGCGCCGGGGGGTGCCCTTCAGGCCGTGCGGTAGCGTGCGGCGATCGTCCATGGGAGGGGCCGGCTGTGATGAGGCGGAGTGTCGTGGCGGCGGGGGTGGCCGCGGCACTGCTGACGGGCTGCGCCGGCGGTACCGGAGCGAAGGGCGCGGGAGCGGGCGGTACGTCCGTGAGCCCGTCGGCGAGTACCTCGGGAAGCCCCTCGGAGGCCGCCTCGCCCGCGGTCGCCACCCCCGCGGTGGCGGCGAGTGGCGGCGCGCTCGGCGGGACGGGGTCGGTCTGCCCGCTGCCCGTCACGTTCGATGTGGCGGCCCGGTGGGAGCCCGAGAGGATCAAGCCCGTCGAGGACCCGGACTTCCGGTCGCTGCTGGAGCAGGGCACCGTCACGGTGGTCTGCGAGATCGACGCGAAGCCCGCCGGGCAGATCGGCTTCCTCCGCGTCTGGACCGGCGAGCACACGGACACCATGCCCCGCCAGGTGCTGGAGGCGTTCGTCGCGGACGAGGAGTCCCCGTCGTCGGTCGTGTACCGCGACGTCCGGGCCGGCCGGGCCGGCGGCGTGCCCGCCACCGAGGTGACGTACGTCGTGACCAGCGAACTCATGGACGAATCGCGGAAGGCCCGGGCCCTGGCCGTCATGACACCGCGTGGCGCGGTGGTGCTGGCGCTGGGCGGGCTGGACACGCGGGAGCACGAGGAAATGCTCCCGGCGTACGAGCTGGCGAAGACGACCATGACGGTGCCGGGCGGCTGACGGGAGAACCGGAGGGCCTCGTACCGCGTGTCCGTGACCGTACGAACGGCCATCCGGACGGCCATCCGGACCCGCCGTGGCACGACCCTTCTGAGAGGTACGGACATGAGCAAGGACAGCAAGGACAGCAAGGACCAGACCCCCCTCCTGCGTCGTCGCGGGGCCCGGTTGACCGCGGTCGCGTCGGCGGCGGCCGTCGTCGTGGCCGGCGGGACGTTCTGGCTGTCCGGCGGATACGAGGAATGGCGCGGCACCGACCCCCTGTCCCGGTCGTGCCAGGGCGACCTGGCGGCCGAGCCGGTGCGGGAGCTGCTCCCGGACGTCGAGCTGACGTCGTCGAGCGAGCTGCGGCAGGACGGGTGGTTCTGCTCCGCCGAGACACGGGACGGCAAGGCCGGACTCCAGATCCGGATACGGAACGTGGGCGAGCCCTTCGGCCCCGACGGCGCGATCGACCCGGGCGAGCACGCGGTGCCGCTGGGCGGCGGATGGACGGGCTCCTTCTCGTACGACGCGACGGCCACGGCGGCGCCGGCCCGGGCGCTCGTCCTGCTGGACTGCGGCGACGCGCCGGGGGACGGGCTGCTGGCGGCGGCGGACGGGCGCCTGGGCAGGGGCGGGACCTTCAGCTCCGCCGAGGCACGGGCGAATCTGGTCCGCGCCCTGACGGACACGGCCCTCTCCTACGCCCGCCGCACGGGCTGCGACGCGCAGACGGCAGACCCGCTGGACAAGGTGCCCGCCCCGTCGACCGGCGGCCACCAGCCCCTCGCCAAGGCGTCCGGTACCTGTGCGAACGTGGTGGACGCCGCGACGGGGCGGCGGTGGGGGGCCGGCGCGGTCGTCGAGACGCCGGCGGAGCCGGCGCCCGTGGAGACGTGTCTGCTGGGCAGCCGCCTGGGGACACCGCTCTACACCTTCACCGCGTCGTACGGGCCGTACGGCGAGGCGGCCCTGTCCGGCCCGGACGCGGGCCTCCCGGCCAAGGACAAGGCGGATTCGCCCACCGGGCGGTACCGGATGACCGCCAGGTGCCCGGGCGCGGACGCGACCGCGGTGTACACGATCGCCCCGGACGACGGCCTGGCCCTGGACCACGCGTCCCTGCGCACGGCCCTGAAGTCCTTCGCCACCCGCTCGGCCGACCGCCACGCCTGCGAGCCCCCGGCGTAGCCCCGGGGGCCGCGCCCCCTGCCCGGCCGACGCATCCCGTTGTCGGTCGACCGCGGCCCGGTTCGCGCGGAGGGGCGCGCACCAGGGCGGAGGCTCAGCGAGGTCGAGAGCGGGCCTCGACCAGGAGCCAGCCCGTCAGGGTCATCGCGGCGGCGCCGGGCGCCGTGACCTCGAAGGCGACCAGGGGCGCGCTGTGGCCCTCCAGGAGCCCCGCGAAGCCGACTGCGGAGAGGCCGAGGACGCCCAGGAGGGACAGAGTGATGCCCAGGGCGGCCACGGCGGCGGACGTGGGGCTCGGGGACGCCGCCCCGGGGCGCGGCGGGCGCTCGAAGGGGCGGAACAGGGCCACCAGTACGGCTGTCACGACCACCGCCGCCACCAGGCGGAGCGGAAGCTGCGTCCACCACGCCCCCGACGCCGGCTCGGGAAGCGTCACGCCGAGCGCGAGCATCGCGCCGTACACGCCGAGCATCGCCGTCAGGTGCCAGAGGAACGCGGTCATGGCCACCCCGTTCGCGGCCACCACCGCCCGCCAGACGCGAGCGCGGGCGGCCAGGCGGGTGCCGGGGCCGCGCAGCAGTTCCACCGCGCCCACGAGCCACACCCCGTGGCAGAGCAACGCCACCGTGGGCGGCGCCATGTTGGAGACCTTCTCGCCGGGCATGCCCACCATGGACAGGGGGTACGGGCCCAGGGCAACCAGCGCCGCGGTGGCCGCCAGGCCGGTCACCGCCGGCACCCACGGCGCCCGGAGGCGGCCGTCCGCGCGCAGGAAGCCCAACTGGTGGATGGCCAGCCACACGAACGCGAAGTTCAGAAACCCGACGAACGGCACGTCCGCCGCGAAGCGCAGCGCGTCCACCACCACGGCGCCCGTCACCAGCGCCCCGAACGCGCCCCAGCCCCACCGCTCGTGGAGCTTCAGCAGGGGCGGGGTGAGTGCCACCATCGCCAGGTAGATGCCGATGAACCACAGCGGCTGCGTCACCAGGCGCAGCGCCGTGCCCGTCAGGCCGGCGCCCCCGCCCAGGAGCTGGATGACCAGCGCCGCCGTGCCCCACACCACGATGAAGACCACCGTCGGGCGCAGCAGCCGTCGCAGGCGGCCCCTGACGAACGTCGCGTACGCCGGGCGGGATCGGTACGACAGGGCGTGCGCGAAGCCGCCCACGAAGAAGAAGACCGGCATGACCTGGAGGACCCAGGTGAGGAGTTGGAGCGACGGGACGACCGCCAGCAGATTGCCCACCCGGCCGTCGGCCGTCACCGCCGCCATCAGCCAGTGCCCCAGCACCACCGTCGCCAGCGACGCGACCCGCAGCAGGTCGACGTAACGGTCCCGTGTGGCGGGGGTGGCGGCGGCCGGCTCCAGCACGCTGAGCCCCGTACCCGCGCCTGTGCCCGTGCTCGCACCCGTACCCGTACTTCGCATGCGGGTAGCGTCCCGTCCCGGTCTCCGGGGACGGGAGAGTACAGGTACTCAGTTACGGCGTGAGTACGCGCGCGCCCGGCGCCGGAGACGTCGCCGCGCGTGCCGTGCGGCAGGTGCCGGACGCGATGAGCGCCGCCGCCACCGTCTCCGCCGCGTCGGCGTCCTTGACGAGGAACGCCGTCGTCGGACCGGAGCCGGAGACGATCCCCGCGAGGGCCCCGGCCCGTATGCCGGCCGCGAGGGTGTCGGCGAGCGAGGGGCGCAGGGACAGGGCGGCCGGCTGGAGGTCGTTGGCCAGGGCGCCCGCCAGGGCGGTGGTGTCGCCGGTGCGCAGCGCCTCCAGGAGTGCCGGGGAGGCGGTGGGGGCGGTCGCGTCCGTGGTGATGCGGTCGAACTCGCCGTACACCGCGGGGGTGGAGAGCCCGCCCTCCGCCACCGCGAAGACCCAGTGGAAGGTGCCGCCGGTCGGGAGCGCGGTCAGCCGCTCTCCCCTGCCCGTTCCCAGCGCCGCCCCGCCCACCAGCGAGAACGGCACGTCGCTGCCCAGTTCGGCGCAGATCTCCAGGAGTTCGTCCCGGGTCGCGCCGGTGCCCCACAGGGCGTCGCAGGCCAGCAGGGCGCCCGCGCCGTCCGCGCTGCCGCCCGCCATGCCGCCCGCGACCGGGATGTCCTTGGCGATGTGGAGGTGGACGCGCGGCTCGATGCCGTGCCGCGCCGCCAGGAGCTCCGCCGCGCGGGCCGCCAGGTTCGTACGGTCCAGGGGGACCTGGTCGGCGTCCGGGCCCTCGCAGGTGACGCGGAGCGAATCGGCGGGGGCCGCCGTGACCTCGTCGTACAGGGATACCGCCAGGAAGACGTTCGCCAGGTCGTGGAAGCCGTCGGGGCGGGCCGGGCCGACGGCGAGCTGGACGTTGACCTTGGCCGGGACTCGGACGGTGACGCTCACGCCTTGGCCTCCGCGATACGGGCGAACTCTTCCACGGTGAGGGACTCGCCCCGGGCCTGGGGCGAGACACCGGCGGCGACGAGAGCCGCCTCGGCGGCGGCGGGCGAGCCCGCCCAGCCCGCCAGCGCGGCCCGCAGCGTCTTGCGGCGCTGGGCGAACGCCGCGTCGACGACGGCGAAGACCTCGCGCTTGGTGGCCGTGGTCTTCGGGGGGTCCCTGCGTACCAGGGACACCAGGCCGGAGTCGACGTTGGGCGCCGGCCAGAAGACGTTGCGGCCGATCGCGCCGGCGCGCTTGACCTCGGCGTACCAGTTGGCCTTGACGGAGGGGACGCCGTACACCTTGTTGCCGGGGGCGGCGGCGAGGCGGTCGGCGACCTCGGCCTGGACCATGACGAGGGTGCGCTCGATGCTCGGGAAGCGGTCGAGCATGTGCAGCAGGACCGGCACGGCGACGTTGTACGGCAGGTTCGCCACGAGCGCGGTGGGCGGCGGGCCGGGCAGCTCGTCCACGTTCATCGCGTCCGAGTGGACCAGGGAGAAGTGGGAGGCCCGCTCCGGCATACGCGCCGTGATCGTCGTCGGGAGCGCCGCCGCCAGGGTGTCGTCGATCTCCACCGCGATCACCCGGTCCGCCGCCTCCAGCAGCGCCAGGGTCAGGGAGCCGAGGCCCGGGCCCACCTCCACGACCACGTCGTCGGGGCGTACCTCCGCCGTGCGGACGATACGCCGGACGGTGTTGGCGTCGATGACGAAGTTCTGGCCGCGCTGCTTGGTGGGGCGTACGCCCAGCGCTGCGGCCAGTTCGCGGATGTCGGCGGGGCCGAGTAGGGCGTCGGGCTCAGTGGTGCTCACCGATACAGCCTACGGCCGCAGTGCGGCCACGGGCTCGCCCCCCGCTGCACGTAGAGCTTCTTCGCCCGGTATGTCTGCTCGGCGGCCGGGGCGTCCTCGGCGCGGCCGGTGCCGCCGAGCGCCTGCCAGGTGCCGGCGTCGAACTGGTAGAGGCCGCCGTAGGTGCCGGACGGGTCGACGGCGTCGGGGCGGCCGCCGGACTCGCACTGGGCGAGGGCCTCCCAGTCGAGATCGTCGGCGCCGGCGACGGAGGTGGGCATCGCCTTGGTACCGACCTTGACGATCCGGGTGACCGGCTCGCGGACGGTCTGCACGCCGGTCCTGCGGGGCTTCTGCCGGACGCCGTCGACCGTGCGCAGCCGGTAGGTGACGCGGCGCATGCCCTTGCGGCCCTGCCGGGCGACGACCTCGGTGCCCTTGAAGAGGGTCGGGTCGTCGACGCGGCGCACGTCGTACGGGATGGGTTCGTCGCGTACCTCACGGCCGCGGGTGACCCGCAGGACGGTGACGGTCTGGCCGTCACGGGGGAAGGCGGTGGGCGGTACGGAGATGGTGTCCTCGCCGTGCAGGGTGATCCCGGCCTGGTCGAGGGCTTCGGCGACGGTGGCGCCGTTGGTGCGGACGGTGCGTTCGCGGCCGTCGGCGAGGAAGGTCACGGTGCGTTCGGTGCGGACGCGCAGGGCGAGGCCCTCGCGGCTGATGGCCGAGGAGCGGGAGACGTCGAGGTGGGCGCCCTCGGCGCGTACGCCGAGTTCGCGGAGGGCCTCGTCGACGGTGCGGGCGGTGGTCCACAGGCGGCGGCCGCGGCCGTCGAGGTGGAGGTCGAGGGGGCGGCCCCAGCGGACCACGACCTCGTCGCCGCTGGCGAGGGCGGTGCCGGGGTCGGGGGCGACGAGGTCGTGTTCGCCGACGGCGAGGCCCTCGGCGGCGAGCAGTTCGGCGACGTCGTCGGCGAAGGTGTGCAGGGTGCGGGGGGCGCCGTCGACGCTGAGCCGTACCGCCTTGTCGTCGGCGACGAACGCGCTGGTGCCGCCCGCGAGTACGGCCACGATGAGCGCCTGCAGGACGAGCCGCCGCGGGCCGT
>NZ_VSRY01000075.1 GCF_008271805.1 Streptomyces sp. TRM49041 | reverse complement strand
AGGACACCGCCGAACTATTTTTGAGCCTCAGCCCTGAGAATGCGAATTCTCGGGGCTGAGGCATTTTTGCGTTCAGGGCCGGATCGCGCCGGCTTCACCAGGCGCGTGTCATACAGCGGGGTGTCCCATACGGATATCCGCTTGTCGGTTGTGCAGGGACTTGGCGAGGATCCGGGCATGGAGCAACTGATACGGCCCGTGCGGGCCGACGAGTGGCGTGAGGTCCGGGAGATACGGCTGGCCGCGCTGCGGGACCCGATCGCGCCGCTCGCGTTCCTCGAGACGTACGAGGTGGCCGTCGCCCGGCCGGACTCGTACTGGCAGGACCGGGCGGCGCGCGCGGCGGAGGGCCGGGACGTTCACCAGTTCGTGGCCGTCGCGCCGGGCGGCGGGTGGACCGGGACGGTGACCGTGCTTGTGGAGCGGAGGGGTGCCGACGTGCCGCTCGGAGAACCCGGGGTGGTGGACCAGACGCATGTCGTCTCCGTGTACGTACGGCCCGAGGCGCGGGGCAGTTGGTGTGGCGGAGGAACTGTTCCGGGCGGCCGTCGCGTGGTCGTGGGCGCTGCGGGAGCCGGTCGTGCGGCGCGTGCGTCTCTATGTGCACGAGCGGAACTCTCGCGCTTCGGCCTTCTACCGGAGGGTGGGGTTCGTGCCCAGTGGCCGCGCCATTCCGATGGAGGGGGACCCGGATGCGGTCGAGCTGGAGTACGAGGTGTGGCGGCCGGGTGAGGGCGCATAGGGACGTAGGGACGCGTCAGGTGCGGTGGCAGAGTGCGCGGCAGCCGTCGCCCGTACGGTGTTGCGGGCTTATGGCGACGTTACGGCGAGGGGCTCCGGCCAGCGGGCGCGGGCCTGTTCCTGGGAGCGGAGCAGGACCAGCGTCGGGAGGCCCTGGTCGTGGCCAGTGGCGAGGAGTTCGGGGAGCCTGGGCAGCGGGGCGACCGCGGCGACGTCGTCGAGGACGAGGCTCATTGGTGGGTCGAGCCGACCGTCGGATGACCGTGCGGCCATGCGGCGGCCGTGCTCGACCACGTGCGAGGCGAGGGCGGTGAGGAGGGGCATCGCCCCGGGGGCTGCCCGGGGGTCCTCGATGGCTTCGCCCACCACATAGAGGGTGCCCCCCTCGTGGATGAATGATTCCAAGGTGAGGGAGTCAGTTCGATTCGGGGTGCATGCCTCGCGGATATGGACGGAGGTGAGGGCGCTCAGCGCACGGACGGTCAGTTCCTGGGCCATCTCGCGGCGTTCCGGGTAGGCGGTGAGCGCGGACTCGAGAAGGCCGGCGTGGCTGTTGGTGGCCTTGGGATGGGTGCGAAGGATGCGTACGGGCTCGTGGGCGGTGCCGTTGTTCTGGGCCCAGCGGTGCACCTGCTTGAAGGCTCTGCCGTCGACGGCGGCGGCGTGGAGCCAGCAGCGGAGGAGGGTTTCGGCCGTGTCGGCGACCGCGGCGTCCATGCGGGCCCGGGGGCGTACCGGGGCGAGGAGCGCGGCGGCGCGGCCGGCGGCCGTGGCGGTGTCCTCGCAGCCGTCGGTGGGTGACCAG
This sequence comes from Streptomyces sp. TRM49041, assembly GCF_008271805.1. Classification (GTDB taxonomy): domain Bacteria; phylum Actinomycetota; class Actinomycetes; order Streptomycetales; family Streptomycetaceae; genus Streptomyces. The sequence continues at coordinate 30,243 of NZ_VSRY01000075.1, read as the reverse complement.
TGGAGGCGGGCCGGGGTGTCGCAGAGGTGGCCGGGGTCGTAGAGGAGGACGGGGCCGATTTTCGCGCGTGCGTTCTTGGTGTCGGCCCACACCGTGGGGTCGGACGTGACGACGAGCGCCGGGCCTTCGGCGTCCTGGATGGCCTGCAGGGCGCTGGGGCGGCGGGTGGCGCTGTCGCCGTATAGGAGACGGGGAGTGCGGGGGGAAGGGACGGTTGCGGCGGGGAGGGCGGTGGGAGTCCCCCGGGTGGGCGGCGCGGGAGGAGGGGGAGGGGCGGGGGCAGGCCCGGGGGCCTGCCCGGGGGTGGGTTCCTGGGCCAGGGGCTGGGCGTGGACTTGGGTGTGTTCTCCGGTGTGTTCTTGGGCGGGTGCCTGCGCCGGGGCCGAGTCGGGCGCAGGGGCGTGTTCCTGGGCCGTGGCGTGCACCTGTGGGTGGGGGTGCGCCCGTGGTGCCCGCACGGGGGCCGGCTCTGTCGTACGGGCGTCCGGCTCGCGCTCGGGCTTGCGCTTGGGCTGTTGCTCCTCCCGCGCGCGGCCCCCGGACTTCGTCCGCACCGCCGCTTGCTCCTGTCGTTCGGTCCGGGCTCTTGCTCGTACGGCGCGCCAGCGGGCCACCGTGCCCAGGACGAAGACGGTGAGCACGATCAGCACCATCAGCTCGCCGATCAACAGGCCCCAGAACACGCCGTACCCCGGCAGCTGCTCGGCCGGGGTAGTCGGCCAGGCGGTGGCGAGGTCGTGGGGGTCGGTCACCAGGGAGCGCAGGGCGAGCGGCGTCTGGGTGAAGGTGACGCCCTCCGGCCAGCCGCCGCGTGTGAGCAGGCCTGCGAGGCCGGTCGCCGTCCACGCCAGCAGGGTCACGCCCAGCAGGAAACCCAGGAGGCCGACCAGCAGGCCGTCCGGGATGCCTCGTTCCTCGGCCTTACGCTCCATGCGTCCTACGCTCCGTGTCATGCCACCGTTGACTCGGGTGATCCGTTCATGTGCTGCTCGATGAGCGCCGCGCGCTGCTCCGCCTCCCATTCGGCGGCCTGGAGGTCGTCGGGGAGCTCGGGCGGGGAGGACTCGGTCATGGCGCGGTCGGTGTAGACGAGCGGCCGTTCCGCCTCCGTGATCAGGTGTTTGACGACCTGGACGTTGCCGTTGACGTCCCAGACGGCGATGCCTGGGGTGAGGGTGGGGATGATTTCCACCGCCCAGCGTGGCAGGCCGAGTACCCGGCCCGTGGCCCGTGCCTCGTCCGCCTTCTGGGCGTAGATGGTCCTCGTCGAGGCCATCTTCAGGATGGCCGCGGCTTCTCGTGCCGCCGCGCCGTCGACGACGTCGCTGAGGTGGTGGACGACGGCGACGAAGGACAGGCCGAGGCGGCGGCCGAACTTCAGGAGTCGCTGGAACAGTTGTGCGACGAAGGGGCTGTTGATGATGTGCCAGGCCTCCTCGACGAGGAAGATGCGCTTCTTCCGGTCGGGGCGGATCCAGGTGTGCTCCAGCCATACGCCGACGATCGCCATGAGGATGGGCATGGCGATGGAGTTGCGGTCGATGTGGGACAGGTCGAAGACGGTGAGCGGCGCGTCGAGGTCGATGCCGACGGTCGTCGGGCCGTCGAACATGCCGCGCAGGTCGCCGTCGACGAGCCGGTCGAGGACGAGAGCGACGTCCAGGCCCCAGGCCCGTACGTCGTCTATGTCGACGTTCATGGCCTCCGCCGACTCGGGCTCGGGGTGGCGGAGTTGTTCGACGATGTCGGTGAGGACGGGCTGGCGGTCGGTGATGGTCTCGTTGACGTATGCGTGGGCGACCTTCAGGGCGAAGCCGGAGCGCTCGTCGAGGCCGTGGCCCATGGCGACCTCGATGATGGTGCGGAGCAGCGCCAGCTGGCCCGTCGTGGTGATCGACGGGTCGAGGGGGTTGAGGCGGATTCCGTCGTCGAGGGCGGCCCGGGGGTCGAGGCGGATGGGAGTTATTCCCAGCTCCTCCGCGATGAGGTTCCACTCGCCGACGCCGTCCTCGCCCTGGGCGTCGAGGACGACGACCTGACGGTCGCGGAATCGGAGCTGGCGCAGGACGTACGTCTTCTCCAGCGCCGACTTGCCGTTGCCGGACTCGCCGAGGACGAGCCAGTGTGGGGCGGGGAGCTGCTGCCCGTACAGCTGGAACGGGTCGTAGATGTAGCCCTTGCCGCTGTACACCTCGCGGCCGATGATCACGCCGGAGTCGCCGAGGCCGGGCGCGGCGGTGGGCAGGTAGACGGCCTGAGCCTGGCCGGTGGAGGTGCGTACGGGCAGGCGGGTCGTCTCCACCTTCCCGAAGAGGAAGGAGGTGAAGGCATCGGTGAGGACGGACAGCGGATCGCGCATCATCAGGCCCCTATCGTCCTATCGTCGTCTCGTCCATGTCGCCGCTCGGTCCTCTCTTCGGTGCCTTGCCTTGCCTTGCGGTGCTTTGCCGTGCCGTGCCGTGCCGTGCCGTGCCTTTTGCCTCTGGTGCCTTGCCCTGCCTTGCTGTGCTCTGGTGGTGCCTTGTGGTTCCTGTGTGCCTAGCGGCGGATGCCGGTCGCGAACGGCAGTGTGTTCACGAAGGCCCGGTGGTGCTCGCGGTCGCACCACTCCAGCTTCAGGTACGACTTGCCGGCCGACGCCCTGATCGTCCGCTTGTCGCGGGCCAGGGCCTCGGGCGAGCGGGACGACACAGTGATGTACCCGACGAGGTTGACGCCTGCCGCGCCGCTGGCGAGATCTTCACCCCGCTGGTCGAGCCGTCCGTGGGCGGCGAGGTCGCGGGGGTCGACGGTGCGGTTCATCTTGGCGGCGCGGCTGGCCTCGGCCTCGTCGTTGGTCTTCTCGGTGAGCATCCGCTCGATGGCGATCTCGGTGGGTTCGAGGTCCATGGTGACGGCGACGGTACGGATGACGTCGGGGGTGTGGACGAGCAGCGGGGCGAGGAAGTTGACGCCGACGGGGGTCATGGGCCACTCCTTGACCCAGGCGGTGGCGTGGCACCAGGGGGCGCGGGTGGCGGACTCGCGGGTCTTGGCCTGGAGGCAGTTCGGATCGACGGCGTCGAGTTCGGCGGGCCAAGCGTTTCGTTTCGTCATGGCCTGGATGTGGTCGATGGGGTGGTCCGGGTCGTACATGGAGTGGACGAGGGACGCGAGGCGGGACTGGCCGAGGGGCTGGCGTACGCGGATGTCGGCCTCGGCGAGGCGGGCGCAGATGTCGGTGAGCTCGCGAGCCATGACGACGGCGAGGCCAGCGTCCTTGTCGAGCTTCTGTCGCTTGGCACCGGTGGCGTGCCGGGCGGCGCGGGCGATGGCGTGGGCTTCGGCGGCGAGTTCGCGGGTGTAGTGCATGCAGGCGACGAGGTACGCGCGGTGCTGCTCGCTGGAGGTGGACACCATGGACAGCAGCTGGTCGTAGGAGTCGAGGAGCCAGCGGGGGGCGTTCGGGTCGCCGCGCTGTGCGACGTCCTTGGCGTGGGCGTCGGGGTCGGCGGGGAGGGTGCGGGCGAGCATCTGGAGGCGGGTGACGAAGCCGTCCCCGTTGGCGACGTGCTTGAGGAGGGTGCCGAAACGGTCCACCAGGGCTTCCTGGTCCTCGCTGTCGCGCAGTCCGACGCCGGGGCCCTCGATCTCGATGGCGGCGGTGACGGTGCGGCGGTCGGCGTGGAGGAGTACGGCGATCTCGTCGGGGCCGAAGGGGGCGGCGAGCCAGTTGATGCGGCCGATGCCGGGCGGGGGGCCGACCTCGACTTCGCGGCCGTCGATGCGGGTGCCGGCTTCCATGACGGTGGAGCGGTAGGTGGTGCCCTGGCGGAGGACGCGTTTGTAGCTGCGGTTGATCTCGTACCAGCGGTAGAAGGTGCGGCCGCGGTAAGGGATGTAGACGGCGGTGAGGGCGAGCATCGGGAAGCCGGTGAGGAGGCTGATGCGGAGGGGGAGTACGGGGACGAGGAGGCCGCACATCATGCCGAGGAACGCGCCGGCGATGATGAGGGCGATTTCGCCGGTCTCGCGGTTCTTGCCGATGACCGCGTTGGGGCGGGCGCGGCCGATGAGGTAACTGCGGCGGGGCGTGATCGGATGGGACTGGGTCGTCACCGCCCTCCACCTCCTGAGGTGTTGTTGCCGGTGTTGCTGTTGTTGCCGCCGCTTCCGGTGTTGCTGCTACGGCTGGTGTGCGGGGTGCTGGTGGCTGTCGGGGCGCTGCGGGGCGGGGGTGCGGCGGAGGGGACAGTTCCGCCGCCGGCGGCCCCGCCACCCCCGCCCCCGGATGGGGAGCCGCCGCCGGTGCGGGCGCTGTGGGCGGCGACGCCGCCTGCGACGGCGTTGGCTCCGGCGGGGGTGTTGGTGTTCTTCTGGTGGCTGCGGCTGCTGTGGGCCTTGATGCCCTGGGAGACGAGGGCGGCGGGGGAGGAGATGACGGCGGCGGCCTGCGAGCCGTCGGTGGCCTGCTTGCGGTTCGTACGGGCGGTGGCGATCTCGTCGCCGAAGCCGGGGACGAAGCGGTAGATCGCGGCGGACGCGAAGATGGCCAGCAGGATGATGGCGAGGCCGGAGACGACGGCGGAGAACGCGTCCGGGCCGTCGCCGGAGGACAGTGCCCCGGCGAGGCCGAGGACGATCACGATGACCGGTTTGACGAGGATGATCGCGATCATGATGCCGGCCCAGCGGCGGACGTGGCCCCACATGTTCTTGTCGACGAGTCCCGCGTACACGACGGTCCCGAGGAGCGCGCCGACGTAGAGGAGCGCGGCACGGATGACGAGTTCCAGCCAGAGGATGCCGGCGGCGAGGATCGAGACGAGCGCGACGACGATCAGCATGATCGGTCCGCCGCCGATGTCGTCGCCCTTCTTCAGGGCGGCGGCGAACGACCCGAAGAACACGTCGGTCTGGCCGCCCGTGCCGGACGCGATGACCTCGGTGACGCCGTCGGTCGCGGAGACGACGGTGTGGAGGATCAGCGGGGTGAAGGCTGAGGCGAGGACGGTGAGCCAGAGGAACCCGACGGCTTCGGAGATGGCGGTGCTGAGGGGCACGCCCCTGATGGCTCGTTTGGTCACGGCGAGGAGCCAGAGGACCAGGGTCAGGATGGTGGACGCGGCGAAGACGACGGCGTACTGCTGGAGGAACTTGGGGTTCGTGAAGTCGACGGCGGCGGTGCTGTCGACGGCGTCGCTGAGCTTGTCGACGGTCCATGCGGCGGCGTCGGCGCAGCCGCGGGCGAGGGAGGAGAGGGGGTCGAGGGTGTCGCCGGGTTCCAGGGGGCGGGTGCGGGGGGTGCCGCCGTCGCTCTCGCAGTAGTCCCTGGAGGGTCCGTGGATGAGGTCGCACGGATTGTTGCTGTTGCCGGGTGAGGGCGCCGGCGTGGGCTCGGCGACAGCTCGGCCGGCCAGTAGGACGGCTGACGTCTGCACTGCCAGCAGCAGCGTGCCGACGGTGGCGGCGCGGCGCCGGGTGTCAGCGGGCATAGGTGAATCCTCCGTACCCGTTCACGGCGTCGGCGATCTCTTCGGCGCTGGAGGCACGCGTGTCAGCGCCGACCGGTGCGGGACCATCCTTCTGGGAGTGGTCGACGATCTTCCAGTCGCTGTCAACCCACGCCAGCTCCATCGTGATCGTGAACCAACCGTTGGTGACCGGCTTGGTCGACCCCTCGCCAGCGAGGCCGATGAGCCCTGCGCACCACACCTCGACGGATGCCTGGGTGCCTGTCATGCTCGTGACCTTGGTGCCGATAGGGGCGGTGCGTGAGACGAAGGTGAAGCCGGTGGGAGTGGACCCGTCGGGGTTCAGCCCGACGTTCTGGAAGAACGACGGCGAGTACGCCTTGTCGAGCGTTCCGCCGAAGTGCTTCAAACGCGCCGGAGCGATGACAGCCGCCAGGATCGCGTCCCGCTTGGCCTTGTCGAACATCTCGGCGGACCCGAGCGCCACCGCGTGGTTCGCCGCCGCGCTCTGCGCGCCCTGCTCGTCCTGGGGGAAGCCGGCCGGGATCGTGCCGTTCTTGCCGGTCACGGGCTTCACGCCGGATGCCGCCGTGGGCGCGGCGCCGCCGCCGCGGGCGCCCGTCGCGGGGTCGTCGCCGTCGCCGCTGCCGCTGCGGTTCGCGAAGGCGATGGCGGCGATCAGCAGGACGACGACGCCGACGACGGTGACCAGCGAGCGGGACGTGCGCGCCGGGCGGCGGGCGGGGCCGCCGTACGGGTCGGCGGGGTCGTTGTCGGGGAGGCGGGTGCGGGTCTGGCCCGTACCGCCGCGGCCCCGGCCGTCGCCCCCGCCCTCGTACTCGTCGCCGAAGCTCATGACGGGTACGCCTCCTCGTACGACGGCTGCCGTGCTGCTGTCCGCGACGCGTGCGCGGTGTGGTGACTGGACATCAGGAGACGCATCCTCTGCGGGGCCCCGGGCTGAAGGCGGGTCAGGGTGGCTAGACGGCCATCCCGTACACGATGGTGAAGAGTGTGCCGAGCGATCCGATGATGAATACGCCGGTCAGGCCGGCCACGATCAGGCCCTTCCCCTGTTCGGCGCTGAACGTGTCCCGCAGCGCGGTCGCGCCGATACGCTGTTTGGCCGCGCCCCAGATCGCGATGCCGAGGCACAGCAGGATGGCCACGGCCATCACGATCTCGATCATCACGCGGGCCTGGTTGCCCAGGCTCCCGAAGGGGCCCCAGTTCGGGGCGATTCCGCCAATGATGGTGGTGATGTCGCCCTTCTCGGCCGCCAGGTACATGTAACTCACCGCCCCTGTTCGGTAGTTCGACGCCCCGCCTGATGGCATGGGCCATCAACTATCTTCGCTGATGAAACCGCCGACGTACGACGACTTGGCGTGTCTCTTTACCCGATCCCCGCACGTTTGACCGAGCCGACCCTTCTGACCTGCGCCGGTTCGGGGCCGGATCCGTGCGGATACGCGTATCGTCACTCTGTGTATCACGGGGCGTGACTCCGGGCAATGACCATCGTTGATCCCCCTCTGGGGGGTTTGTCCGGAAATGGCGACGCCGTCGCCGGAGGGGGTTCCGGCGACGGCGTGTGTGCGTGTGGTGCTGGCTTCCGCGTTGACCGCGTGTCAGATCTGGGACTGCCCCGTCTGGGTGAAGAGGAAGTAGCCCAGTACCACGACGGCCAGGGCGGTCAGTGCGATGACGGTGATCGCGGCGGCCGTTCCCCCGGCGTCCCCGAGTCGGCTCACCTTGTTCGCCATGTGTTTCTCCTGCGGTGCTTGCCCCGCCGTGGTCACCGGCCGGGATGTGGCACAGCCGTTTGCGGCTGCAGTGCCCAGGGTAGCGCGAGTGGTCCAGACCAGTTGGCGGGGGTCTACCGGAGGGTAGCCGCGGGTCGGTCGAGGTGGTCGAGGTGGTCGAACTCGCCCGCCCGTACGCCCGCGGCGAAGGCGGTCCACTGGGCGGTGGTGGTCGTGACCTGGACGTCACCGTCGGGCGCGCGGAGATGGAGGGTGCCGTGGGGGGTGGGGTGGGCGCCGGGGGTGGGGAGGTTTCCGGCCTTGATGGCCTGAGACCAGGTCCTCCAGATGGCGGGGGTCAGGGTGAGTATCGCGTGGGTGGGGTCGCTGGTCTCGGTGAGTCTGACGGCGCCGTCGGGGGCCGGGGCGAGGTGTATGCACGCGTCGCCTTCTGCGCAGTACGACGACTTCTGCCAGTCCTGGTGCAGGCGCATCGCGGGTCCTTTCACAGCTGACGGGCGATCTGGTGCATGTGGTCCCGGGACTTCTCCGGGTCCAGGGCCACGGCCTCCATGCGCTCCAGGAGCAGCCTGTACTTCTGCAACTGGGCCTCGGCATCGAGGAGGACCGGACCATGGGACTGGTCGAGCTGGACCGTGTCCAGCTGCGGCACGGGGCCGCGGGCGAAGTTCATGGACTGCCCGGAGCCGGGGAAGGCTCCTACCTCGAACGGGATAACGAGCACGGTGATGTGGTCCCGCTCGCTCATGTCCAGCAGGTGGTTCAGCTGAGCCCGCGCGACGTCCGGGCCGCCGACCTTCATGCGCAGGGCGGCCTCGTGAACGATGGTGTGGTACGAGACGGGCTCGTGGCGGTGAAGTACGGCCTGGCGCTTGATGCGGTGGGACGCCCGGTGCTCGACCTCCGGGGGAGGTGCCACGGGGATCATCTGGCGGAAGATCTCGCGGGCGTGGTCGATGGTCTGGAGCAGTCCCGGGATGTGTGAGGTGTACGCGGTGCGCAGGGCGGTCGCGTGGTGCTCCAGCTCCGCGAGGTCGAGCAGGCCGGGCGGGAGGATCCCTCGGTACTGTTCCCACCAGCCCTTCTTCCGGTCGCCGCCGGCCATGGCGGCGAGGGCGTCGACGTGCGCCTGGTCGGTGCAGGAGTATGTGCGGGCCATCGCCCGGACGCGGTCGGCGCTCACCCCGAACCGGCCCGTCTCGACGTTGCTGAGCTGCCCTGAGCTGGTGCCGAGCTGGCGTGCGGCTTCGGTCGACGTGAGGCCCGCGCGCTCGCGGAGGCGGCGCAGCTCGGTGGCCAGGCGGAGTCGCCGGGCAGTCGTCGGTGGCCGTGAGGTCATGTAACTCCTCCTGGACCGTCGCTGATTGCTCCGGTCACTCACACGGGCGATTCAGGCTCGAATCCCGGGGATCGTCGCAAAGATTCTTTGCGGGCACCCTAGTCTGTGACCCAGGCCACCCCGCCTGGAAGTGCACCGGCCGACGGGCCGGCGGAGCCACCAGGCACACGTATGCGCGTCCGCACCCCGCAACTCTCCGCTCCGACTGGAGACTTCCATGTCCTTCACCGTAACGCCGCCCTGGGCGTACACCCTTCAGCTCCCCCAGGACCCGCGCGGCCCCGGCATCGCCCGCAGCACCCTCCGTACGGTCCTCGCCGCGCACGGCATGCGCGCCCTGACAGCGGTCGCCGAGTTGCTGACGAGCGAGCTGGTCACCAACGCGTACCTGCACTCGGACGCCCCGTACACCCTGCGGCTCCGCGCCATGGGCCCGAACCGCCTGCGGGTCGGCGTCCGGGACAGCAACCCGCACATCCCATCCCCGTTCCGCGGGCTGCCCGCGGTCACCCGCCCGGGGGACGGTGACGAACACGGGCGCGGGCTGCTGCTCGTGGAGCTGTGCGCCGACAACTTCGGCGCGTATCCCCTGGGCGACGGCGGGCTCTTCGGGGAGGGCGGCGGGAAGCTGTTGTGGGCGGAGTGCGCGGTGCCGCCGGCGGAAGCCGGGGCCGGCGGGGGCTCCTGATGTCCGTGGCCCGCGAGTACGTCGGGCAGTACGGTGGAGACGTCGCTGATCGGGACGCCGGTCCTCCCCCGGGTCCCGTAGAGGCAGCGGCCAGGGAACCCCGGCCGCAGGGATGGAGGTCGCAGCACATGCCCGTGCCACGTCACCTCCGCGCCCGCCCGGGCAGGCTGCGCGAGCTCGCCGAGCACATCGAAGAAGCGACGGGTCTGCGCGTGCAGATCCTGGGAGGATCTCTCGTGATGTCCCCGACGCCGCGCGGCAAGCACGCGGGTACCGTCAGGAAGCTGCGCGCGCAGATCGACGCGTCGGTGCGAGAGGGCCTGGCGGCGTACGAGGTGTCCTCGATCGCGCTGCCGGACGACCCCGACGACTATGTGACTCCGGACCTGGTCGTCCTGCCCATCGAGTGGGACGAGGACGATGCATGGCTGGCCGATCCTGGTGACGTCGCGCTCGCCGTCGAGGTGATCTCGCAGTCGGAGAAGTCCCGCGACATCTCCCAGAAGAACGACTGGTACGCCGTTGCCGGCGTACGCACCCTCCTCGTCCTCGACCCCCGCCATGGCACCTGGGCCCTCCACACCAGCCCTGAGCGCGGCGCTTACCAGGACGTGCTGCGCGGCAAGTACGGCGAGGACATCCCCCTGCCCGAGCCACTCTCGCTCGTCCTGGCGACGGACCGACTGCCCGTCTACTCGCCCGGTGAGCGGTGAAGAGCCGGAGGAAAGGTGTGCGGCAGCGGCCGTTCAGCTTCACAGGATGGTGGGGTAGCCGACGTCATGTTCGCGCTTGTCCCCGGGCCGTTTGTGGCCCGCTGCCTCGTGGCCGATGACGGCCAGGAGGGCATCAGGACTCGTAGTCCTCGATCAGGCGGCTGACGACTTCGTGCAGCACTTCCGCCCGCCGCCGGTCCTCACGTTGCTCGCGCAGGGCGCTTTCGGTCTCCCGAAGGCTGCGCCAGGCGTCTGGGTCCCGGTCCATGACCTCGTCGACGAGCGGCTCGGACACCAAGGCGAGGCACTCGGCGAGCCGGAGCCGGGTGGCAGGGGACGGCGGGGCGGGATCGGGTTCGGCGAAACCGGACGTCACGTAGCGCGCTGGGTCGGTGAGGCTCCAGCCGATCACCCGGCCGTCACGCACCAGGAGCGCCAGATCCTGGGCGATGCCGATGCGCGCGTCCGGCATGGCTTCCAATGAGGCGGGATCCTGCACGCACCTCAGCTCGGTGGCCTCGGGGTCGCAGTGGAAGGCGGTCGCCTGGGGCAGCTCGAAGGATTGGGCAACGTCCGCACGCAGTCCGGCCGGATGGGGCGGCGGCGCGGTCGGCAGGCTACGGGCCTGCGCAGGGGCGAACAGCGCGGGCACGAAGAAGCTGATGCCGACCAACTCACGGCTGTCCCGGTCGAAATAGACGTCGTCAGTGGCCGCCCACAGCCACTGTGTGCTGCCGAAAGTCTTACCCAGCAGCCGTTCGCGCCCTGCCATGTCCGCGTACTCGGCGACGGTCACGGCGGGGGTGGTGATGTCGAAGCGGGGCGTGTAGAGCAGCGGATTTCCCGTCGTGTCGACACTCACGGCGTCGCCGATGGAGAACTTCACCTTGAAGGTCCCCTCATTTGATCTGCTTGGCGGCCGGAAGGGTGCCACCACGGCCATCAGGAATTCTGCCATTCACAATATCGTCGTGGGTGATCGGAGCCCCTGGGTCGTCGACGTTTCCGCCCAGCGCCTTCACTCCGCTCTCTCCCTTGATCCCGGACGGTCCGTAGCCTGTGATCACGTCACCCGCGCCGGCCCCGGCGCCCTTCGTGACCACGATGTCCTCGCCTTGCCGAAAGATCAGGTTCCCGCGACCACCCTCGGAGAGGTACACAGCGTCCGGGCTCTTCAGCACCTCCAGCACGCGGTCGTCACCGAAGTGCGGATGGTAGTTGCTGGCCTTCCGCATCTTGCCGTCCTGTCCGTTCTGGACGACCTTGTCTGCGGCGTTCTGTGCCTTCTCTTTGGGGCACTTGGGCGCCAGCCCGAGGGGGTCGGTCCAGGTGTGGGGGTTGTGGACGTACGTGGCTGGGTTGGGCGCTGGTTCGAGGCCGAGAGGGTCAGCGGATAGGTAGCGGGCGGTTACAGGGTCGTAGTGCCGGAAGTAGTTGTAGTGGAGACCTGTCTCCGGGTCGAAGTATTGGCCGGGGAAGCGGAGGGGGGTGTACGTATTGCTGGTGGAGGACCAGGTTGTGGTGCCCCACAGGGTGCTGCGGGTGTGCCAGGCGAGGGTGCCTGACTCGTCGATCAGTTCGGTCGGGGTGCCTACCAGGTCCGTGACGATGCTGAAGAAGCGTTCGTCGATGGCCTCTTGCGGGGCGTCCGCCGTGAGGATGCGTTCCGTTTGGGTCAGGGGCTGGAGGCCGTTGTGGTCCCAGGTGAGCGTGACCGGGTGGGGCAGGTCGGGACTCTGGGTTGTCTGTTCGCAGAGGGTTGTGCCGTCCCAGGTGAAGGTGACCTGCTCCTGGACCGATTGTCCGTCGGACGTCAGGCGTTGTTTCGCTATGCGGCGGCCCAGCGGGTCGTAGAGGTAACGCCAGACCGCGCCGTCCGGAGTCGTCACGGAAGTGAGCCAGTCTTCCGGGTTCCATTCGTAGCGCCACGTATCTGGCTTGCGGGACAGGCGGGGCTCCTGGCGTAGGGCTACGCGGCCTTGGGCGTCGTGTTCGTAGCGGATCTGGCCGGCTCGGGTGATGCGGGTGCCGGTGTACGTACGGGGGCCTGTGGCTTCCTGGGCGGGGTGGGTTGTCGGCCAGGACGCTTCTGTCTGGTTGCCTGCCTCGTCGTACGCGTAGCGCTCCGTCCAGTTCGACGCGTGGACCGCCGTCACGCGGCCTGCGTCGTCCACGTCGAAGCGGCGTGGGCCCGCGAGGTGGTCGTCGATCCCTGTCAGGTTGCCGTCGGCGCGGTAGGTGTAGGTGCGCTGCTGGATGGTTCCGGTTCGGCCGCTTACCTGCTGGTGGGTGAGGCGGTCCATCGCATCGAATGCGTGGGTGAACGTGATCGCTTCGCCGATGTGGCGGGCGGTCTCCCTGCCGACGGCGTCGTGCTCGAAGGTGAGCGTGCGGCCCGAGGTGGTGAGCTCGGTGCGACGGCCGGCCTCGTCGTACGTCCACGTGCTGGCCACGCCCGTAGGTGTCGTACGGCCCGTGCGGCGGCCCAGCGCGTCGTAGGTGAACCGCAGCTCCCTGCCGTTCACCGTCTCGGATGCCAGCCTTCCGCAGCGGTCCCGCAGGCGGGTGAGCGTTGCGTCCGGGCCGACCGCCACCGCGAGTTCGTCGAAGACGTCGTACTCGAAGGTCGTGACAGTGCCTTGGACGTCCTTGCGGAGTACCTGCCCGAGCGCGTTGCGCTCGTATCGGATCGTCTCGCCAATGCCGTTGGTGCGTGTGCTCAGCCGCCCCGCGCTGTCGTACTCGTAGGCCAGTGTCCGGCCGTCGAAGTCGGTCTCCGATATGAGACGGCTCGCCGCGTCGTACCTGTACTTCCAGGTGAGCCCCTGGGGATTGACCACTTCGACCAGTCGGAGCTGTGAGTCGTGGACGAACTCGTACCGCACTCCGTCCGGGCCTGTGCGGGCCTTCATCAAGTCGAAGTGGGTGTAGTCGAACGTCGTGACGCCGCCCATGGCGTCTGTGTGCGACAGACAGTTGCCCTCACCGTCGTACGTCCACGACTGTTCGCTGCCGTCGGGGTCGGCTCTGCGGGAGAGTTTGCCCTCGGGTGTCCACTCCAGGCGGGTCACCGCACCCAGCGCGTCCGTGATGGCTGTCGGTCGGCCGAATGCGTCTCGTTCGTAGCGGGTCGTGGCGCCCAAAGGGTCGATGAGGGTGACAGGCAGGCCTCTGGTGTCGCATCGGACCGTCGTGGTGTGGCCGAGGGCGTTCCTCAGTGAATTGAGACGGCCTGCCTCGTCGTACGTGAAGTGGGTCGTTGCACCCGTCGGATCCGTGACCGATGTGCGGTTCCCACGCTCGTCGTAGGTTTGACGCACCACCCTGCCGTCCGGATGGACCACCCGGACGGGCATGCCCAGTTCGTTGTACCGGGCGGTCGTCCGTCGGCCGTCGGGCCGCCACACTGCGGTGGGACGGCCGGTTTCGTCGTATTCGAGGCGCGTGGTCCGGCCCAGCGGGTCCGTGTGCGAGAGCAGGCGGTTGTAGCGGTCCCATTCGTAGCGCGTCACCGCACCCATGGGGTCGACTTCGGCCGCCACTTGGTGGGCGTCGTTGATGAGATAGCGGTGGGTGGCTCCCGTGCCCGTACTGGCCGTCGTGACCCGCAGACCCGTCTCCGGGTCCGTGTTGTCGTAGGTGAGGCGCAGCGTGACGTGACCCTCGACGCCGCCTTCGGCGACGCACCTGTCGTGGTCGTCGTACGCGTAGTCGTATCGGCTGCCGTTCGTGTCCGTCCAGGACACCACTCGGGCGCGATCGTCGTAGGCGAACCGGAGCGGGAGCCCCGACGAGTTGACGACCTCCGTAAGGTGGCCGTCGCTGTAGCCGTAACGGAGAACCTCCTGGTCGCGGCCGTCTACGCCCGCACTCTCCAGGTGCAGGGCGGTGATGCGGCTCTGGAACGTGGTGAGCCTCAGGCGGTATCCACCGCAGTGGACTATGCCCGTGGGCGCGCCTTCCACGTCGTACTCGAAGGTGATCCAGTTTCCGTTGCGGTCGTCGATCTGCGTCAGGAGGGCGCGGTCGCCGTGGCCTTCCGTGAAGTGCCAGACGCGGCCGCTGTCCGGATCTCTGACGGTGTAGCCGCCGTCTGCGTCGCGGTTCAGCGGCCAGCGCGGGCCGTGGCTCGGGAGGACCGGGACATCGGGCGCGGGGTGGGGGTAGGCGAGGAGCAGGCCGTCCTCGCAGACGAACACGATGCCTTCCGCGTCGATCTCCAGGCGCTGGTCCACCGTGGACGACCATGAGGGGCCGAACCACCGGCCGGCCCGGTAGTCCGATGCCACGCGGCGCCGGAAGACGAGCGGCAGCACTCCGGGGAGGGCGATGTCGGTCTGGGGCAGGAACATGGCGCCGGTGGCCATGTCCACCGGGTCGGAGCCGCCTGTCTCCACCGCGTCGCCGGTCCGGGACGGGTTGGCGGGATCCTCGACGCCCTTGCGGGCCGCTGTGGCCGCGTCGTCCAGGCCGTGCTTGGCCGTGGTCTTCAGCCCGGCCGAGGCGATCGTCTTGATGCTGCCCGCGCCCTTGGTGCCGAGGAGTTCGGGGATGAGGCGGCCGGCGAACTCGCTCGGGTCCTTCTTGGCGGCCTCCCAGGTGTTCTGCAGGGCCTGGTCGGGGTGGGCCACGGTGGTGGCGAGCCCGGCCAGGGTCATGTTGACGTTCTTGTAGTACTCGGCCGGGTGGCTGATGTTGTACGGGTCGATCGGCAGGATCGAGCGGACGAAGTTGGTGATGCCGACCGTGCCCTTGGCGATGCCGCCCACGAAGTGGGTGAGTTCGACGCCCTGTGAGACGCCCATGTCGAACAGGTTGTTCAGGGCACGGTCCTTGCCCGACGGGTCGGGGGCGTGGCGCAGGGCCTCCTTGAGCGACTTCGCCGCGCTGTCGGCGGCCTCGTTGCGCTGGCGGCGGGCGGTCTTGAGGATCTCCTGGGCGCGGTCGCGCTGCTCCTGGCCGGGGTCCTTGAAGGGGGGCGGTTTCGGGAGGGGGTTCTCCGTGGTGCGGGCGGTGTTGTAGGCGTCGACCTTGTCGTTGTAGGTGTCGACCGCGGTCTTCGAAGCCTCCTCGCCCTTCCTGTAGAGGTCGATCGCCTCCTGGGCCTTGTCCTGGGCCCAGGTGAGTGTCTTCGCGTACGCCTTCAGGGCCTTCGCCGCGTCGCCGAAGGCGTCGGCCGCGCGGAGCCAGTCGAGGGGGAGGGGGGTGAACTTCTCGCGGAACGCGTTGGCGGCCTCGCCCTTCCACTGCGAGGAGTCCAGGCTCTTCAGTCCTTGGCCGACCATGTCGAAGGCGCTTTTGAAGTCGCCGAGGTTCTTGACGCTCTCGCTGATCCTGGACGGGTTGCCGTGGATCAGTTCGTTGGCTTCGGTGGTCTGGCCCAGCTGCTGTTCGCCGATCTTCGCGCCGAGGGCGGAGGCCGTTTCGTCACCCCAGTCCTCGACCGTGTCGGCGAGGTCCTCCGCGCCTACGTACTCCAGCGCGTCGCCGGCCTTGTCGGTGAGGTAGTCGATGCCCTCGCCGGTCTTCCGCTTGAGGCCGTCCCAGCCGTCCTCGAGCTTGTCGAAGAGGTCGCCCATCAGTCCTCGCTCCAGGCCGGCGGCTGCTTCGCGCGCTGTACCGCCGCGTCGGTCGGGTCGAGCTGGCGGCGCATGACCTCGTCAAGCACCGCACGCTCCTCCGTGGTGTACATGCCGGACCGCTCCATCGAGTCCAGGAGCTGGTGGCTGATGTCGTACGAGGTGTCCTCCCACACCTGCTTGACCTCGGCGTGTGCCTCGGAGAAGGACTGCTTGCTCCAGTCCGCCCCGTCCGTGGGCGTCTGCGAGCGGATCTCGGCCCAGCTCTTGGCCGTGACCTCCTCCTCGCTGAGGTGGGGGTTGCCGTTGACCGCGTTCGTGGCGATCTTGATCGTGTCCTTGACGTACTGGTCCTGCTCGTGGATTCCGCCTGCCGCCAGGCCGAGCGCGCCCGCCAGGACGTTGCCGCGCTGCATCAGGGTGCGTACGCCCCACTCCCAGCGCTCGCAGAAGGTCTTGAACTGGCCGGCCAGACCGTCGTGGCCCAGCTCCATGCCGGAGAGCGCCAGCTCAGAGAAGCCCCGGCCCGCGGTGGCCTCGCCGATCATGCCGAGGTCCTTGAGCTCCGAGTGCGCCTTGTTGATGCCGTCCGTCAGGGACTTCAGTGCCGACGGGGGGAGGGTGAGGTTCGGTTCGGTGCTCATTCCGTGTCTCCCAGGTCCACCGCCGCCGCCATCGGTACGACGCCCTCGACCGGCGGGAAGAGCGTGCCGTCGTCGCTGCCCGCGTCCAGTGCCACGCCCGCCGGGCCGCCCAGCAGCGGAACCATCACGTCCAGGAGCCGCGCGCCGAGTACCGTGCGGTACTCCCACGCGCGGCTCGCCTCCCCGCGCGTGTGTGCGAAACGCGCGAGGGCCTCTTCGTGTGAGAAGGCGCAGATCCAGCGGACGCCGCCCTGCTCGGCCGTCCATATGCCGCCGTCCGGGGCCAGTGGTACGAGTACGGCCGTGCGGCGGAACTCGCCCAGCAGTGTCATGAACTCCCGACGGGCGGCGGTGGCCTGGTCCGGCGCGAGTTCCTGCGGCGCCGTGACCGCTGCGGTGGCCGTCGGCTGTCGCGGTTGCGGATTCGACGTGTGTGCTTGCTGTGTCACGGTCGGGACGTCCGGCGCCGCGGCCAGGTCCGCGAGGCGTGATCGCCTCGTCGGTCGCGGCTGTGCGTCCGGTCCCCCGTGCCCATCCCCGTGCGTGGACATGGCGCGGATCATCACACGCACTGGTTTTCGATTGCAATGTGGTTCGCGTCTTCGGCGTGTTGGGCGGCGCGGTTGTCCACAGGTGGCCCCGGCCGCCTGCTGAAGTGGGGTCACGCCGCCTAAACTGACGCGGGACGGGCCCTACACGGAGGGTGATTGACGGTGCGTAAGGGGTGGCTGGTCGGCGGCGTGGTCGTCGGGGCGTGCATGAGCTTCGTCGCGCTGCTGGTCGTCGGTACGTACGTAGCCGCCGCCGGGCTCGCCGGCGGAGCCGGGGGTGGTGTGCGGGGGACCGTGGGGCTGGCCAAGGGGGCCGTGCCGGCCGCCTATCAGTCGCTCGTGCAGCGGTGGGGGAATCTCTGTCCCGCCATCAACCCGGCCCTGCTGGCCGCGCAGCTCTACCAGGAGAGCGGGTGGAATCCCAAGGCCGTCAGCCATGCCGACGCCCGCGGGATCGCGCAGTTCATCCCGGGGACCTGGGCCAGCCACGGTATCGACGGGGACCAGGACGGTGACCGGGACATCTGGGATCCCGCCGATGCCATTCCCTCCGCCGCCTCCTACGACTGCGAGTTGGCGAAGTATGTGAAGGGGGTGCCCGGGGACCCCACCGACAACATGCTCGCGGCCTACAACGCCGGCGCCTACCGCGTCATAAAGTCCGGCGGCGTCCCGGCCATCAGCGAGACCCGGAACTACGTGCGGATCATCCGGTCCCTGGAGAAGAGCTTCGCCCGGCCCGTCTCGCCCGTCGAGCCCTCGCGGCAGGCCGCCGGGGCGATCTACTTCGCGCAGAAGCAGCTCGGTACGCCCTATCTGTGGGGTGGCAACGGCACACCCGAGCAGGACGGGCGGTTCGACTGCTCCGGGCTCACCCAGGCCGCCTACCGGACCGTCGGGATCGAGCTGCCCCGGGTCGCCAACGACCAGTACAACGCCGGGCCCCATCCTTCGCGCGAGGAGCTGCTCCCTGGTGATCTCGTCTTCTTCTCCGACGACCTGACGGACTCTCGGGCCATCCGGCACGTGGGCGTGTACGTTGGTGGCGGCTACATGATCAACGCTCCGTACACCGGGGCCGTGATCCGCTTCGACAAGATCGATACGCCGGACTACTTCGGGGCCACGCGCGTGACCGAGGACGGCGCCAGGGCGCTGCCTCAGAGGGGTACTGGTGCCTGATCGCGACGGATCACTCTTCGATAACGTCGTGTGATCGTTCCGTGGAGAGTGGAACGTAGCCCTCCCGCAGGTCGTTCCCTGGACTGACCGCACCACACCGCACCGCAGTACAAGGCAAGGGGCCGCAGCGAATGGCCGGACTCGCATCGGATGGTTCGAACCCCGATGTCAGCCTGCTCCACGACATCAACGGACTGGCGAAGTCCGCCCCGACCTGGCTCGACCGCGTCATGGAGTTCGTCGGCGAGTACGGCATCATGCTCGCCCTCGTCCTCGTCGTCCTGTGGTGCTGGTGGAGCGTCAGGCGGCGTGGTGCGCTGGAGGATTCCGTGTCCGCGGCCGCCGGGCTGGTGTGGGCTCCTCTCGCCGCCGGGATCGCCCTGCTGGTGAACATTCCCATCCGGGGATTCGTCGAGCGGCCCCGGCCGTTTCTGGAACATGACGGGCTCGAAGTGCTGGTCGACGGCAAGACCGACTTCTCGTTCGTCAGTGATCACTCCACCGTCGCCATGGCCATCGGCGTCGGCCTCTTCATCGCCGACAAGCGCTTCGGGCTCGCCGCCATCGGGCTCGCCCTCGCCGAAGGTTTCTGCCGCGTCTACATGGGCGTCCACTACCCCACCGACGTCGTCGGAGGCTTCGCCCTCGGTACGGCCGTCGCCCTGCTCCTCGCGCCGGTCGCCTTCGCGCTGCTCACGCCGCTGCTGTCCGCCGTCGCCCGCTCGCGCGCCGGGTGGCTCGTACGGTCCCGGCGCGCGCCCCTCGGGGCCGGGCGGCACCGGACCCTCGACCTCGCCGACCCCCGGATGGAGACGGGGAACGGGACGGCCGGGGAGAGCGACCTCGCCGCCTAGCGCTGTGACCGCAAAGGCCGGCCGGGTTCTGGCGGAGGGGCAGGCTTGCCAGAGTGCGCTTCGGTCGTCGTGAGGAGTGCCTCGACTGTGGCGCGGTGACGACTCAGGTGATCGTGTCGAATGGCGGTTCCAGATCGGGCGAGTCCGGGATTGCCCGGTGTCCGCAGGCGGTCCTGCCAGATCCGTGGCTTGCCACCGGGGGGCGACTCGCTGATCGAAGCCGTGCCCGCGCGCGCCGCCGCGTCCAGGGCGCGGACGGCCCGCTCAAGGGTGCCGTACGACCACGCCTGGTGCGCCTCAGGGCGACCCGGGCGAGGGACGTGACGCGCCACGCGGCCGGTCCGCGGGCGGACGGCCCGTGACATCGCGACCGAGCCGCGCCGGCTCCGCGAGCGCCCGCGCAGGTCGCGCACATGCCACGACCGTCGCGGCTCGGTCCGCTGGCCGGCGGCCACGCTCCGGGGGCCGGAACTCAGCTGCCGGTGACCTGCTTCCGGAAGTCCGGCAGGGTCATGACCTTGTCCCCCGACGGCACGGAGATGGTGAACTTCTCGCCGAACGAGTCGTAGGTGACGGTGCTCGTGCGCCCGTCGTGAACGGAGTCCAGACGCAGTGGCCGTGTGGTGTCGGCCGCGTCGATGAGGTACGTGCCGGAGTTCGCTCCTGAGGACACCGTGAGTGCTTGGGCGGGCGTACCGTTCACGCTCTCGTCCTTCGCGGGCTGGAGCTCACCGCCATCGGGGATCTTGAAGTAGGCGTCGCAGCCATGACCGGACTCGGTGGTCACGAACACGTCGGAGAGGCGATCGGGCACGGTGATGTGCTGCCCGCGCTCCTTCAGCGTGGCGGCGAAGAGCTGGGCGCTGATGTAGGACGTGCCGTCCTTGCAGTACATCTCCCCCGGCACGTCGCCACCGGTGGTCTTTATTCGCAGCCCCTTCTCGGGGTCCCACCAGCTCTCCTGCCACGCGTCGGCGAAGGCGGTCGTCGTCCCCGCGGAATGGAACGACGTTCCGCGCATCGTGTCGTTCGCCCGGCGCGTCAGCTCGGCCGCCGATCCGCTGTTCTGACCAGCGGCACCCGCCCCATCGGTCCCTGCCGTATCACCCCCCTTTCCACACGCCGCCACAAGCCCGGCGAGCAGTGCCACCGAGGCCAGTGTGCGAGCACGACGCATACGAGAGTTCACCACAATGTCTTCCTTTGATCTGATGGCTTGCCGGCAAGCCGCCCTGCGGCCCGCGGACTCTGCCGACAGGGCGTCACCAGGAGACCAGAGACGCATACGCTCCCGCGCTCGGTTCCCGGCCCACCGGCCTTTTGTGTACGGTCCGGCACCCATGCCGTCCTCCATGTGGCCACCGTGCCGATGCCGACGGTGTACGCCCGCCTGGCTAGAGCGCCTGCGGGTAGGAGAACAGGCCGTCCGGGTCGTACCGCTCGCGCAGGGACACGAGCCTGTCGGCCGCCGCGCCGTAGTACGCCGTCCGCCAGTCCCTCAGGCCCGGGTCCGGGTAGTTCTGGTACGCCGCCCCCGACGCGTATCTCCGCATCCCCTCGTGCGTACGGCGCAGCCACCGCTGCTGGACCGTCCCCGGCGTGCCCGGCCGCCATGACGCCACGTACTGCGCCAGCATCCGCGACCCGCGGTGCACGAACGCCGTCGCCAGCGGCTCCACCCGGTTCACCGCCCCGCCCAGCGCCGTCAGCGTCACCGAGCCGCCGCCACCGCCCTGCGCCACCGTCGTACGCGTGAAGGTCTCCACGGACGCCGTCAGCGTGGCCCGGGCCGCCTCCGGCAGGGCGCGTTCGAAGAAGTCCGACGCCGCGGTGTACGTCTCCCTGCCCAGCACCCCCTCCGGACTCCGGCCGGGCACCGGACCCGGCAGCCTGCACTGGTCCTCCGACAGGCCCGCGCACCCCGCGAACACCAGCATCGCCTCAAGGAAGCCCCGCTCCCGCAGCGCCACCGACCCCGTCGGCGCGCCGACCCGGTCCGCGAGCCGGTCCAGGGCGTTCTCCAGGTCCCCGCGGCCGCCCAGCGTCATCGCCGTCACCGACACCGTCGGCGTACCGCCGCCCGCGCCCGCCGCCAGCTGCAGCGACGACCAGATCTCGTCCGGCTGGTCCGGACCCCACTCCTGCCAGGCCGCCAGCACCGCCCGCGCCCTGGACCAGGGCCAGTTCAGATACGCCGTCACCGTCGGCGGTGCCGGGTGCGTACGGAAGCGCAGCTCCGTCACCACGCCGAAACCGGCCTGGCCCGCGCCCCTCAGCGCCCAGAAGAAGTCCGGATTCTCGTCCGCGTAAACCATCACGCGCCGGCCGTCCGCCGTCACCAGCGTGGCGCCCGTCAGGCTGTCGCACGTCAGGCCGTACGCGCGCGACACGACCCCGTGCCCGCCGCCCAGCGCCAGGCCCGACAGGCCGACCGTCGGGCACGTGCCGCCCGGGACCGTACGGCCCCGCCCGGCCAGGGCGCGGTAGACCGGCGCCAGCTTCGCGCCCGCCCCGATCACGGCGCCGTCCCCGTCGGCCGCCTCCACCGAGGCCAGCTTCGACACGTCCACGACCAGTCGGCCGTCGCCGCTCGACCACCCCCCGTACGAATGCCCGCCGTTGCGGACCGCCACCCGCATGCCGTGGCGGCGTGCGAACGCCAGACACTCCTGTACGTCGTCCACGCCCGCCACGTACGCGACGGCCGCCGGGCGCAGATCGTCGAAGCGGGTGTTGTAGAGCTGGCGCGCCGTCTCGTACGTCGCCTCGCCCGGGCGGACGAGGAGGCCCTCCAGCCCCTTGGCGAGGGACGCCCAGGAGGGCGCGGGGGAGGAGGGGGAGGTCGTCGGTGCAGGGCTTCCAGGGGTGGGTGCCGTCTCCACGGTGCTGTCGCAGGACGTCACCGCCGTCGCGGCCAGTGCCGTCGTCAGCGCCGTCGTCAGGCCCGTGGACAGTCCCGTGGTCAGCAGTGCGCGCCGGTCCATGGCGTCACTGTCGCACGCCGCCCCCCTGCTCGGACATGTGGGCCGCCGCGTCCGTACGTGCCCGGTCGCGCGAGCGGCGGGCCGGGCCCGACCAGCCACAGGTACAGCGCGCCAGGGCGAAGGCGCCGCGTTCGGCGGTCGCGGTGTCGTGCGGGGCGCCACCCGGGGACGGGGACGGGGCCTGGGGCTGCGCCTGGGGCTGCGCCTGGACCTGGGACGGGAGGGGCGGAGGCGTGTCGTGCCGGTGCACAGGTCCAACGGTACCGGGGCGGTTCAGGGGCGTGACGGGCAGCCGGAGCGGTCGTTATTCGGGGCGTGTGGGGGCCTCGGGCAGACAGCGGCACGGCGTTGGGGGTTGGCAGGCGATGGTGGTGCGGAAGCTGAGGCGCACGGGCGGCGCGAACGCCGTCACCGTGACCGTGGCGGTGGTGGCGGTGGCGGCGGCGGTCATGGGCGTCTCCCAGTGTTCCGGGGCGGTCGACGCCACCCCGCCGGTCGGAGCGGCGGTCGCGAGCGGCACGGCGGTGAGCGACAGCGAGGGCGACGCCGTGGACATGGTGCGCGGGGTGCCCGACACGCTCGCGCGGGCCGGCACCTCGAAGACGAGGACGTCCATGGAGGTGGCGACCGGCGGCACCCGGCTCACCATCAAGGGCGGCGGCGGATACGACTTCCGCAAGCGGCACGGGCGGCTCCAGGTCCTCCTCCCCGAGGACGGCGCGGCCGACCGCCCCCACCGGCGGATCACCGAACTCCTCACGCCCGGCGCGCTGTACATGAAGAACCGCGGAGCGGGCGTCCCGGCCGACAAGTGGGTACGCGTCGACACGACCACCCTCGCCGACGGCAACCTCGTCACGGGCGGCGCCACCGACCCCGCGGCCGCCGCCGAACTCCTGCGCGCCGCGCGGCAGGTGACGTACGTCGGCCAGGAGTGGGTCGAGGGCGTACCCGTCGCGCACTACCGGGGCACCACCGACATCGGCGACGCGGCGAAGGTGGCGTCGCCGCAGGTGCGTGGCGCGCTGGCCGCCGCGGCGAAAGGGTTCGCCACGGACACGGTGCCGTTCGACGTGTACCTGGACGACCAGGGGCGGTTGCGGAAGGTGCGCCACCGGTTCAGCTTCGCCAACGAGGGCCGCGAGGTCGACGTCGCGTCGACGACGGTGCTGTACGAGTTCGGCGTCCCCGTCGACGTACAACTGCCGTCGCGGCAGGACATCTACACCGGGAAGATCGAGGGCTGAGCCCAGGCGCCCCCCGGGCCGGCCGCGGGACGCGTCGCCGGGCTCGTTGTGGCGAGGGGCCGGAAGAGGCTATTAGGGGGCCCTAAGAATGGTCCGGACGTGTCATGCGCGGTGTGTGTTCCGCTCCCTACGCTAGGAAGCCGAAACCGGGTGGAAGAGGTGAACGCACGTGGCCCCGCTCAGTACGACGACCGTCCAGGACCACGTGGCCCTCGCCGAGATCGAACTGTGCGGTGAACTGATCATCGCGGCTTCGGCCACCGAGGCGGAACGGCTCAGCGCCGACCGGATCGACGAGGTGCTGAAGGTGTCACCGGGAGCGGGAAGCTCCGCGGACAGTCCGGCCGGGGCCTGAGCGAGGCGCGCGTGAGCGAGGGGCGTAGGAGCGAAGGGTGTGGGAGCGTCCGGCGATCAGTTTCGGCCAGGTCCGGTGATCAGGTCCGCATCATGCGGGCGATCGCCTTGGTCGCCTCCTCGACCTTCGCGTCGATCTCGTCCCCGCCCTTCACGGCCGCGTCGGCCACACAGTGACGGAGATGCTCCTCCAGCAACTGGAGCGCGAAGGACTGCAGGGCCTTCGTGGACGCGGAGACCTGCGTGAGTATGTCGATGCAGTAGACGTCTTCGTCGACCATCCGCTGCAGACCCCTGATCTGGCCCTCGATCCGGCGAAGCCGCTTCAGGTGCTCTTCCTTCTGCTTGTGGTAGCCGTGCACCCGGTGATCGTGGTCACCGTGGGCCCGGTCGGGTTCCGTGACCGGAAGGCCGGCCGGCTCGGTGGTCGTCATCTCGTCCTCCCACTGTCCACCCAGGGTATGCATACCCCTCGTGGGTATATGGTACCGATCCTCGCGGGATGGTGCGGGGCCGGTTCTGTTCACTGTGCCCGATGCGCGACACTGAGGAACGCCGGTTCGCCGTGGCCGGATGATGCGCCTAGCATCAGCCTGACCGACACTCACGCACCAGAGGGACTCACGTGCGCTTTCGTCTGACCCCCAGGGAGACGAGCTTCTACGACATGTTCTCCGCTTCCGCGGACAACATCGTCACCGGCTCGAAGCTCCTCATGGAACTGCTGGGAGCGGAGGCGTCCGGGAGGGCCGAGATCGCGGAGCGCATGCGGGCGGCGGAGCACGCGGGGGACGACGCGACGCACGCGATCTTCCACCAGCTCAACTCCTCCTTCATCACGCCGTTCGACCGCGAGGACATCTATGCCCTCGCCTCGTCCCTCGACGACATCATGGACTTCATGGAGGAGGCCGTCGACCTCGTCGTCCTCTACAACGTCGAGGAACTGCCGAAGGGTGTCGAGCAGCAGATCGAGGTCCTGGCGCGGGCCGCCGAGCTGACCGCCGAGGCGATGCCGCACCTGCGGACGATGGACAACCTCACCGAGTACTGGATCGAGGTCAACCGGCTGGAGAACCAGGCCGACCAGATCCACCGCAAGCTGCTCGCCCATCTCTTCAACGGCAAGTACGACGCCATCGAGGTGCTGAAGCTGAAGCAGATCGTGGATGTGCTGGAGGAGGCCGCCGACGCCTTCGAGAAGGTGGCGAACACGGTGGAGACCATCGCCGTCAAGGAGTCCTGAGCCTGCTGTGGACACCCTCGCTCTGGTCGTGACCGTCGCGGTCGCGCTCTTCTTCACGTATACGAACGGCTTCCACGACTCCGCGAACGCCATCGCCACGTCGGTGTCGACGCGCGCGCTCACCCCGCGTGCCGCGCTGGTCATGGCCGCGGTGATGAACCTCGCCGGCGCCTTCCTGGGCAGCGGGGTCGCGAAGACGGTCAGCGAGGGCCTGATCGAGACCCCGCAGGGCGACAAGGGGATGGGCATCCTCTTCGCCGCCCTGGTCGGGGCGATCGCCTGGAACCTGATCACCTGGTACTTCGGGCTGCCGTCGTCCTCCTCCCACGCGCTCTTCGGCGGCATGGTGGGTGCCGCGATCGCGGGGGGCACCGAGGTCATCTGGTCCGGGGTCCTCGAGAAGATCGTCATCCCGATGTTCGTGTCCCCGGTCGTCGGCCTCCTCGTCGGCTACCTCGTGATGGCCTCGATCATGTGGATCTTCCGGAAGGCCGGGCCGCACAAGACGAAGCGCGGCTTCCGGATCGCGCAGACCGTGTCGGCGGCCGGAATGGCGCTCGGACATGGTCTCCAGGACGCCCAGAAGACCATGGGCATCGTGGTGATGGCCCTGGTCATCGCGGATGTGGAACAGTCCGGTGACCCGATCCCGCTGTGGGTGAAGATCGCCAGCGCGGTGATGCTGTCGCTCGGTACGTACGCGGGTGGCTGGCGGATCATGCGGACCCTGGGGCGGCGGATCATCGAGCTCGACCCGCCGCAGGGATTCGCCGCCGAGACCACGGCGGCGTCCGTCATGTACACGGCTTCGTTCATGTTCCAGGCGCCGATCTCGACCACGCATGTGATCACGTCCGCGATCATGGGTGTGGGCGCGACGAAGCGGGTCAACGCGGTGCGCTGGGGGGTCGCCAAGAACATCGTGATGGGGTGGTTCATCACGATGCCGGCCGCGGCGGTGTTCGCCGCGATGAGCTTCTTCGTGGTGCGGGTCTTCTTCGGATAGCACGGCTTCCCCGACCCGCGAAAAGAGTGGGCCCGCCCCCTGGGAGTGGGGGCGGGCCCTTCGTCCTGCGGTGGCACCGCCATGCAGCACCGCAGACGTGTGTGGGGGCGCGGCTCAGCCGAAGCGGCCGGAGATGTAGTCCTCCGTGGCCTGCACCGACGGGTTGGAGAAGATGCGCTCCGTGTCGTCGATCTCGACCAGCTTGCCGGGCTGACCGACGGCGGCCAGGTTGAAGAACGCCGTGCGGTCGGAGACACGGGCGGCCTGCTGCATGTTGTGGGTCACGATGACGATCGTGAACTGCTCCTTCAGCTCGCCGACCAGGTCCTCGATCGCCAGGGTGGAGATCGGGTCCAGGGCCGAGCAGGGCTCGTCCATGAGCAGGACGTCCGGCTCGACCGCGATCGCGCGGGCGATGCACAGGCGCTGCTGCTGGCCGCCGGAGAGGCCGGCGCCCGGCTTGTTGAGGCGGTCCTTGACCTCGTTCCAGAGGTTGGCGCCCTTCAGGGAGCGCTCGACGATGTCGTTGAGCTCGGCCTTCTTGTACCGGCCGTTGAGCCGCAGGCCCGCCGCCACGTTGTCGAAGATCGACATGGTGGGGAAGGGGTTCGGGCGCTGGAAGACCATGCCGACCGTGCGGCGGACGGCGACCGGGTCGACGTCCTTGCCGTACAGGTTCTGGTCGTCCAGCATCACCTTGCCCTCGACGCGGCCACCGGGGGTGACCTCGTGCATCCGGTTCAGGGTGCGCAGGAACGTGGACTTGCCGCAGCCGGACGGGCCGATGAAGGCCGTGACGGAGCGGGGCTCGACGGTCATCGAGATGTCGTCGATGGCCTTGTGGCTGCCGTAGTACGCGGAGAGGCCGCTGACGTCGATTCGCTTGGCCATTTCAATCACTTCCAAGTATGCCGCGGTCAGCGGCCGGTCTTCGGGGCCTTCCAGCGGGCTATGCCGCGGGCCACCAGGTTGAGGATCATGACGAAGGCGATGAGGACGAGCGCGGCGCCCCAGGCACGGGCCACAGCGGCGTCCGTACCGACGGCGTACTGCTCGTACACATAGAGCGGGAGCGACGCCTGTGCGCCTTCGAAGGGGTTCGGGTTGATCAGCTTCGTACCGAAGACGAGGAGCAGCACAGGGGCCGTCTCGCCGGTGATACGGGCGATCGCGAGCATGACGCCGGTGGTGATGCCGCCGATCGCGGTCGGCAGGACCACCTTGAGGATCGTCTTCCACTTGGGGACGCCCAGCGCGAGGGACGCCTCGCGCAGCTCGTTCGGGACGAGCTTGAGCATCTCCTCCGTGGAGCGGACGACCACCGGCATCATCAGGATGGCCAGCGCCATCGAACCGGCGAAGCCGGAGGGCCCGAAGCCCAGCATCAGATTCCAGGTGGCGAGGATGAAGAGACCCGCGACGATGGACGGGACACCCGTCATCACGTCGACGAAGAAGGTCACGGCGTGGGCGAGCTTGCCCCTGCCGTACTCGACCAGGTAGATCGCGGTCAGCATGCCGATCGGGGCGGCGATGACCGCCGCGATGGCGACCTGCTCGATGGTGCCGAGCAGCGCGTGGTAGACGCCGCCGCCGGCCTGGGCGTCGAGGACGCCGTTCATCGAGTGGGTGAGGAAGTAGCCGTCGACGACCTGCATGCCCTTGCTGATCGTCACCCAGCCGAGCGAGGCGAGCGGGACGATCGCGAGGACGAAGCAGACCCAGACGACGCTGGTCGCCACACGGTCCTTCGCCTGACGGGAGTTCTCGACCTTCGTGGTGATCGCGTAGGTGGCGGCGACGAACAGGAGAGCGGAGATCAGGCCCCACTGGATACGGCTCTCCCAGCCGGCCGCGATGCCGATGCCGCAGCCGGCGGCGATGGAGCCGGCGGCGATGGCGGCCGGCGCCCAGCGCGGCATACGGGCGTGGGAGAGGGGGGACGGGCGGTGTACGGGGGCGGGCGCGGGGCGCCGGTCCTGGACGGTGTGGCTCATGCGTTGGCCCCCGAGTACTCCTTGCGGCGCGCGATGATCCAGCGGGCGGCGCCGTTGACCAGCAGCGTGATGACGAAGAGCACGAGACCGGAGGCGATCAGCGCGTCACGGCCGTACTCGTTCGCCTCGTTGAACTTGGCGGCGATGTTCTGCGCGAACGTGCCACCGCCCGGGTCGAGGAGGTGCCCGGAGATGATGAAGCTCGGGGAGAGGACGACGGCGACGGCCATCGTCTCGCCGAGCGCGCGGCCCAGACCCAGCATGGACGCGCTGATGATGCCGGAGCGGCCGAACGGCAGGACCGACATGCGGATGGTCTCCCAGCGGGTCGCGCCGAGGGCCAGGGCGGCCTCCTCGTGCATGCGCGGAACCTGGAGGAAGACCTCGCGGGTGACGTTGGTGATGATCGGCAGGATCATGATCGCCAGCAGGATGCCGACGGTGAACATGTTCCGCGCGACGCCCTCGCCGGACTTGTCGAAGATGTACGTCCAGCCCATGTACTGGTCGAGCCACTTGTTGAGGCCGCCCAGGTAGGGGACGAGGAAGATCGCGACCCACAGGCCGTAGATGATGCTGGGCACCGCGGCGAGCAGGTCGACGACGTACGCGAGGGGCGCGGCGAGCCTGCGCGGCGCGTAGTGCGAGATGAACAGCGCGATGCCTATCGCGATCGGCACGGCGATGGCCATGGCGATGACCGAGCTGACGATCGTGCCGAAGGCCAGCACGGCGATGCCGAAGACCGGCGGGTCGCCGCCCGGGTTCCACTCGGACGTGGTGAGGAAGTTGCCCTCGTTCTGCGAGATGGCGATGGCGGCGCGGTACGTGAGGAAGACCGCGATCGACGCCATGATCACCAGCAGGGTGATGCCGGAGCCACGGGACAGGCCGACGAAGATCCGGTCACCGGCGCGGGACGGGGCGTTGGGGGCGTTTGTCTGCTTCCGCCCGGGTGGCGGTGTGGGTTGCGTGGTGGTGGCTGTGGCCATCGTTGTGTCTCCGGTCTGCGGAGCCGTACGGCTCCTGGCGGCGGTGCACCGGATACCGGGGCCGACCCGGCCCAGGGAGAGTGGGCCGGCCCCGGTCGGGTCGTTACGAGAGGGTCGGGACGATCTCGCGGATCTTGGCCGCGATCTCGGCCGGGACGGGGGCGTAGTCCGCGTCGGAGAGGACCTTCTGGCCTTCCTCGCTGACGGCGTAGTTGAGGAACGCCTTCAGGGTGGGCAGGGTCTCCGCCTTGTTGCCCTTGTCGCAGACGATCTCGTAGGTGACCAGGACGATCGGGTACGCGCCCTCGGCCTTGGTCGCGTAGTCCAGCTCCAGGGCCAGGTCGTTGCCGGTGCCCTTGATCTTGGCGGCGGCGATGGCCTTGGAGGCGTTCTCCGTGGTGGCCTCGACCGGCTGGGCGGCGCCCGTGTTCAGCTTGACGGTGCTGATGTTGTTGGCGGTCGCGTACGACAGCTCGAAGTAGCCGATCGCGCCGTTGGTGTCCTTGACGGCGGACGCGACACCGGACGAGCCGTTCGCGGCCTGGCCGCCCTTGGCGAGCCAGGACTTCTTGGCCTCGTACGGCCAGTCGGCCGGCGTGGCCGCCTTCAGGTACTTGGTGAAGTTCTGGGTGGTGCCCGACTCGTCGGAGCGGTGGAACGCCTGGATGGCGGTGTCGGGGAGCTTGACGCCCGGGTTCAGCTTGGCGATGGCCGGGTCGTTCCACTTGGTGATCTTCGAGTCGAAGATCTTGGCGAGGGTCGGGGCGTCCAGGACGAGGTTGTCCACGCCGTCCAGCTTGTAACCGATGCCGACGGGGCCGCCGACCATCGGGAGGTTGATGCCCTTGCCACCCGTGCAGACCTTCTGCGAGGCGGCGACCTCGTCCTCCTTGAGGGCGGAGTCGGAGCCCGCGAAGGCGACCTGGCCCTGGGTGAACTTGGTGATACCGCCGCCGGAGCCGATCGACTGGTAGTTGACCTCGACGCCCTCGCACGCGGCCTGGAAGTTCTTCACCCACAGGTCCATGGCGTTCTTCTGGGCGGAGGAGCCGGCCGCCAGCAGCTGGCCCTTGGCGTCGCCGCAGTCGATGTTCGACGCGGCGGCGGTCTTCTTGCCGCCGCTGGGGTTTGTGTTGTCGTCCGAACCACACGCCGTGAGAACCAGGGCGCCGGAGACAGCGAGGGCGCCGAACGCGGTGGCGCGAAGCCCGGTCTTGCGATGAAGCTTCACTTCGGGGTGTTCCTTCCAGTAGCCGCCGAGATGGCCGGCCGCATGTTCTTCGTCATGCGCTTCGTTCTACGGCGGCGTGTGTCGGGGTGGGTGACGGTGGCGCTTGGTGGTCACCGTGTACGGCCGAAATTAGGCAGAACAGGTGAAGCGGCCGACGGGGGAGAGTGAACGGAAGGTGAACCGTGCCGGAAGCGGTGGTGCGGCCCATTCCGGTCACGGGCCGGCGCCCGCCGACAGCCGGGGCGGCCGTGAGGCGCGGCTCGGCCTCGCCGTGCGCGGTCGGCATGTCCAGAGTGCCATCGCGTCAGGAGAGTACGGGCGCGGCGCGTGTCGCGGCGGCACGGTTCGGACCGGCGCGGGCCCGGGCGGACCGGCGCGGACCCGGGCGGACCGGCGCGGACCCGGGCGGACCGGCGC
>NZ_VSRY01000074.1 GCF_008271805.1 Streptomyces sp. TRM49041 | reverse complement strand
GCCACCACCGCAATCCACGCCGTGTTCGTCGTCATGCGCCAGCGAGCATCACTCGCCGGAGGGTAGATCGGAAATGCTCACTGAAAAGTGCCATCTCCCCACCAGTCTCTCCCATTCAATCTTGAAGAGTGGTGGAAACAGCAGGTCAAAGCACTCAGGACCTCGATGCTTGAACTGGTTCATGAAGTTCATCACGACGAAGAGCTTCATGCCGTTCGTGATCTACCGGATAGCGCTCGGGCTCCTGCTCTTCGCGCTGATCTGGCTGGGCGTCCTCGCTCCGGACGCCGGACAGCCGACGCACTGAGGGAAGCGGCTGAGCGCACACGCCCCGAGAGGACGGACGGGCCGCCGGCAGGGGGGGTGACCGGCGGCCCATGGTCCGGGGGTTCTTCGGCCCGGATCCGACACCTATGAGGATGCCGTACGCCATGTGCCCTCGGGAGGGCACGCAACGCATATATGCACGTGTTCGTTTCACACCCCGTGTGAAACGCACGAAGGGCGCCCCGCCACGCACCACCACGACCGGCCACCCGTGAGCGGCGACCGGCGGCCTGTGACCGGCTGCGATCAAGCGCGGCTCGGCGCACCCTTGGGGTATGGCCTGGAAGGCACCCATCGTCGTCCACCGTCCGACCGCCGGCGGCGGACGTCGCGTCACCGTGCGCGGGCAGATCGTCGGTCTGGCCCACAACGACGCGGACCTCGTCGAGTTCCTGCGGCGCGCCGGCCTCGACGAGGCCGACATCGACCTGGACGACCCGCATCTCGTCGAGTGGCGGGGCGGCCGCGCGCACCAGTGGGAGGCGGCCTGACACGCACGGGATCTCCCTTGCCCTGGCGCGTCGCGCGGGGCTCACGGACACTGTTGCGATGACGCAGCGCGTGGACCTCGCCACAGTGATGGACCGGCTGGCCATCGACGAGTTGATCACCGGGTACGCCGTGGCCGTCGACGACGCCGACTGGGGCGCGTACCGGCGGCTGTTCACCGAGGACGGGCGCGCCGACTACCGGAGCGCCGGCGGGATCGCGGGCCCGGCCGCCGACGTGGCGGACTGGCTGGCCGCGACGGTGAGCCGGTTCCCGGTGCGCCAGCATCTGATCGTCAACCGCCGGGTCCGGATCGAGGACCTGGGCGGCTACCCCGGCGACAATGCCGACGTCCTCGCCGACTACCTGAACCCGATGCACCCGGAGCCGGGCGACAGCGAGCTGGACGACTTCGTATCGGGCGGCCGGTACAGCTTCGCCCTGCGACGCACCGAGGACGGCTGGCGGCTGCGCTCCTTGGTCGTACACGAGAAATGGCGCCGAACCCTGGGCACACTGTCCGCCGAGTGACCTCCTCAGCCACACTGGAGGCCCACACTGGAGGCCCACACTCCTGGGCGAGGAGGCGCGGATGCGGTTGCGGGCCGGGCGCGGTGAGGTCGCCGAGTGGCTGTCGGCGTCGCGCTGGGGGCGCGGCGCGGCCGCCGTCGTCGCCGGTGCCCTGCCCGCGCTGGCGTTTCCGGAGCCCTCCCTGTGGTGGCTGGCGTATGTCGCGCTGGTGCCCTGGCTGCTGCTGATCCGTACGGCGCCGAGCGGTCGGCGGGCGGCGCTGGACGGGTGGCTGGGCGGGCTGGGCTTCATGCTCGCCGTGCACCACTGGCTGATGCCGAACCTCCATGTGTTCATCCTGCTCCTGGCAGGACTGCTGGGGCTGCTGTGGGCGCCGTGGGGGTGGCTGGTGCGGTGGGCGCTCGGCGGCGGCACGGCGGGGATGTCGCGGGGGCGGGCGGTGACGGCGTGCCTGGTGGTGCCGTCGGCCTGGCTGATGGTCGAGGTGGTCAGGTCCTGGGAGAACCTCGGCGGGCCGTGGGGGTTGCTGGGGGCGAGCCAGTGGCAGGTCACGCCCGCGCTGCGGATGGCGGCGCTGGGCGGGGTGTGGCTGGTGACGTTGCTGGTGGTGGCGGTCAACACTGCGGTGGCACTGCTGGTGGCGGTTCCCCCTGTGCGTACGGCGGCGGTGGGCGCGCTGGTGGTGTGCGCGGTCGCCGTGGGTTCCGTGTGGGCATGGGTGACACCGCCTGAGCCGGTGGGGCGGGTGCGGGTGGCGGTCGTCCAGCCGGGTGTGATCAGCGGTGCCGAGCAGCGGTTCGCGCGGGGCGAGGAGCTGACGCGTCCGCTGGCCGGGCGGGGCGTGGACCTGGTGGTGTGGGGCGAGAGCAGCGTGGGCGCCGATCTGACGGCCCGACCGGACCTGTCCGAGCGGCTGGCGGCGCTCTCCGCGGACGTCGGCGCGGAGCTTCTGGTGAACGTCGACGCCCGGCGCTCGGACAAGCCCGGTATCTACAAGAGCAGTGTCCTCGTCGGCCCGGACGGCCTGACCGGGGACCGGTACGACAAGATGCGCCTGGTGCCGTTCGGCGAGTACATCCCGGCTCGGTCGGTGCTGGGCTGGGTGACGGCGGTGGGGCAGGCGGCCGACGAGGACCGGCGCCGGGGCGCCGAGCAGGTCGTGATGACGGCCGGGACGGGCGGCGGCCGGGACCTGCGGCTGGGCCCGCTGGTGTGCTTCGAGACGGCGTTCCCGGACATGAGCCGCCGGCTGGTGCGCGACGGGGCCGAGCTGCTGATCGCCCAGTCGTCGACGTCGACCTTCCAGGACAGCTGGGCACCCGAGCAGCACGCCTCCCTTGCGGCGCTGCGGTCCGCCGAGACGGGTCGGCCGATGGTCCACGCGACGCTCACCGGCGAGAGCGCCGTGTACGGGCCGGACGGCGCGCGGATCGGCACCCCGCTCGGTACGGACCGGAGCGCGGCAGCCGTGTACGACGTACCGCTGACGACCGCGTCGACGCCCTATGTACAGGTCGGGGACTGGCCCTTGTGGGCGGCGTCGGCCGTGCTGGCGGGGGTCGCGGTGACGGCCGGGTTCCGCGCGGTCAGGAGGCGGCCTGCTCCAGGGAGTCCCGTACGACCCGCTCGCACAGTTCGTGGGTCAACAGGGCGTCGCGGGCACTGAGCAGCTTCCCGGCCCGGACGGCGTCCAGGAACGCCAGGACGATCTGTTCGATGCCGCGCTGCCGGGCGACCGGCACCCAGTCGCCGCGCCGCCGCACGGTCGGCTGCCCCTTGTGGTCGACGACCTCGGCGAGGTTGACGACCTGGCGCTTGGTGTCCTGGCCGGAGACCTCCAGGGTCTCCTCGGTGGAGCCGTTCATCCGGTTCATCATCCCGATGGCGGTGAAGCCGTCGCCGGACAGCTGGAGCACGACGTGGTGTATGAGCCCGTCGCGGACGCGGGCGCGTACGTCGGTGTGCTCGACCGGCCCCGGCAGCAGGAACCGCAGGGTGTCGACGATGTGGATGAAGTCGTCCAGGACGAGGGTGCGGGGGTCCTCGGGGAGGCCGATGCGGTTCTTCTGCATGAGGATCAGGTCACGCGGATGGTCCTCGCACTGCGCGTAGGCGGGCGCGAAGCGGCGGTTGAAGCCGACCACGAGGGACACTCCGCGCTGCTCGGCGAGGTCGACGAGGCGACGCGACTCGTCCAGTTCGTACGCGAGTGGCTTGTCGACGTACGTGGGGACGCCCGCCTCCAGCAGCCGGCCGACGAGCTCGGGGTGCGTGTCCGTCGGGGCGTGTACGAACGCCGCGTCGAGCCCGGCGGCGAGCAGCGTGTCCAGGCCGGTGTGGCGGCGGTCCTCCGGGATGTGGTGTGTGTCGCCGACCCTGGCCAGGGTGGCGGGGGTGCGGGTCTGGAGGTGCAGTTCGACACCGGACCGGGTGGTGAGGACCGGAAGGTACGCCTTCTGCGCGATGTCGCCGAGCCCGATGCAGCCCACCTTCACGGCCGTCTCCTCTCATATGGTGCCGTCCCGACCCGGGCAGCATACGTGCGGGGCGGAGTACCGTCCCCATGTGCGGCCGCCCGAATACCGTCGGCGCGCTGGAAGCCCGGCGGGCAAGGATGCGGGCATGACTGCTGATGAGCGCACCGAACCCGATGGCCTGGCCGGCGAACGCGAGATGCTGGAGGGCCGGCTGGACTTCCACCGTGCGACGCTCGCCGTGAAGTGCGCGGGAGTATCGACGGCGCGACGGGCGACTGACCCGGTGTCCACCTCTGCGGGGACTCACCCGTGCGTGCCGTAACCGTGGGTAGCGGGTGTGCGGGCGGTGGGGGCCCCGCAGAGTGACCGGGTGAGAGGAAGAGGCAGAGGGAGCGGAAGGGGCAGAGGGAGCGGAAGGGGCAGCGGTGGCGGTGGGGACGGCCGTGCACGGGTGTCCGCGGTCCTGACGCTGGTCGGGGTGGCGCTGGCGGTGACGGCGGCGTCCGGATGTGTGTCGGTGGCACCTGAGCCCACCGGCCCGGTGCACGTCCCGGCGGCCGGGCATCCGGCGCGGGAACCGGAGCCGCTGGTCGGCCAGGCGCCGGGCCGCGAGGCGCTGGAGAGCACCGGCCCGACGGCGCGGCCGAAGGCGGCGCCACCCCGCCGGACGGACCGGTCCCGCCCCTCCCCACCGGGCAGGCCCCGTGCGACGGCTGGGCCGAAGCCGAGAACGCGGGCGGGCACCCCTGCCGCGGCACCGGTACGCCCGGCCGCGCCGGTGCCCGTACCGACGACGGTCGCGGTGCCCGACGTATGCGGCATGGCCGAGCGGTACGGCGCGTGGCGCCCCGGCGGACACGAGTCCCGCATGTGCCGGGAGGCGGCCCGGCGGTGACGGAGATTCACCCCGCGGTGGGCCACCCGACGGTGGTTCACCCGACGGTGGTTCACCCGTCGTGCAGGCGCCGGTCCAGGCGGTCGATGGCCGCCCGTACGCCCGTGCCGTAGCCGTCGTCGGCGAGGGCGTCGGAGGCGGTGCGGGCGCGGTCGAGATGGACCCGGGCGTCGTCCGGCCGCCGCAGCTTCACGTAGTCGGCGGCGAGGTTGAGATGAAGCGACGGGTACAGGGCGCGGAGGGCGACGGCCGAGTCGTGGCGGGCGAGCCGCTCCTCTCCGAGCTCCTCGGCGGCCGTCAAGGCACGCAGGTCCCAGGCGAGCTCGTCGTCCGGGTCGTCCTGGGCGTCGGCCATGTAGTGGGCGAGGGTACAGCGGTGCAGCGGGTCGCCGTCCGCGCCGATCCCCGCCCACAGGGCCTGGAGGCGGTTGCGGGCCTCCTCGCGGTCTCCACCGTGCAGCAGCATCGTCGCCTGGCCGATGCTGGTCATGACCGGGTCGTCGGACGCGCCCCGCCACTGCTCCGCCATGTCGCCTCCTCTTCCGTGGTGGTCCGACGCTAACCGCCGCCCGGCCCGATCCACGGCGGGACACCGGAACGGGCGCCGATCCTCACTCCGTCGAGGAGCGGCGCCGTCGCGTGACGACGCCCCGCACCGCCTGCCGCGCCATGCGGCCGAGCAGCCAGCGTTCCTCGTACAGCAGCCGCCCGACGAGCGCGCCGCCGAACACGACGAACCCCACCCCGACCAGCCAGGACTGGATGACGAGCACCGTACCGACCGGCCCGTACGCCACCGCGTTGGACGCGATGAGAGGCGAGAACACCCAGTGCGAGAAGACCCACAGCCCGGCGAGCCCGATCACCGTGACCAGCGCCCCGGGCAGCAGCGCACTCCACGGCACCCGCCCGCCCAGCAGCAGCCGCTGCGACCACCAGAAGAACAAAAACGCGCTCGCCATGGCCACCGTGGCCCGCCACGTCAGCTCGCCCGCGTCGACGGGGTCCGCCGCCACGAACGACGAGAACAGCAGGTAGCCGACGAGGACCGCGAGCCAGACGAGATGCCGCCACATGGTGTGCCAGCGGGCCGGGGTCACCTCCCACACCTTCTCGTAGCCGGTCTGGACGACACCGCCGAACGTCAGGCCGAACGCGGCGAGCGCCGCGAGACCGAACCCGGTGGTGGACTCCAGCGCCGTGCCGGGCTGCACGAAGAGCTGCTCGACCTCGTCGCGCGAGGCATCCGACAACCCGAGGCCCTCGGCGAGCCACTGCGCGAAACCCCGGCTGTCCGCGGGATCGGCCGCCGCGACCACGATGAGCAGCGGGACGAGGGTGAGCAGCCCGAGTGCGGCGAAGCCCATCGCCCGGTGCATCAGCTCCATGTCCTTGCCACGTCGCCAGCCGCGCCCGGCGGCCGAGCCGCGGAAGGACCTGTGCATCCGGTGGAACCTCGACATAGAACGTCGCATACCCAGCGGACGCCCTTCAGGGGCCGCCGTTCCACCGACCGGCACCGGATTCGACACCTTCGGGCTCTACTTCTCCCGCGGCACGCCGGACCGCCGGCGTCTCATCGGTCCGCAGCGGCCCCCGCGGCGCCCCGGCCGTCAGGGGCCTGGTGCGGCAGGCGTGCGTCGCCGCCAGGAGTGATCCGGCGAGCCGGCGGCCACCGCCGGTGAGCGCCGCAGGGGCGCCCACCGGCGGTGGCGGCGCCTACGGCCGCCCCTCGGGCACCGTCACATCGAACGGCCCGGCGACTGCGGCGGTGGTCTCGCCGGATTCGTCCATGACGTACGGCTCGGCCGACGGGCGTCCGTTCAGCGCGGGTTTTCCGCCGTCGCAGCAGACGACGTGGTCACCGCCGACCGCGATGACACGCTGGAGCACCGGAGCGCCCTCCCACCGCTCGGATATCCCGAACTGGACGACGTCGCCGGGGCGGACCTGCGAGGGTTCGACGTTCTCGAGGACGAGGGGCTCCCCGCGCCCGTACGTCGGCTCCATGGCGCCGCCCGGCAGGGTCACCACCGTGTAGCCGGTGCGCAGGAGCAGCACGGAACCCATCAGCACCAGGAGTCCCAGCGGCAGCAGGATCCAGCCGGTGGTCCGCAGCCCGCGTCCCGGTCTCATCGCGCTTCCTCCCCTCACCCTTCTCTGCCCGCTCCTCAGCCGAGGTTCGGGATGCACCAGTCCACGGGCTCGTGGCCCTGATCGGCGATCGCCTTGTTGATCTGTGTGAACGGCCTGGAGCCGAAGAACTTCTTGGCGGAGAGGGGCGACGGATGCGCGCCCTTGACCACGACGTGCCGGGTCTCGTCGATGAGCGGCAGCTTCTTCTGCGCGTAGTTGCCCCACAGGACGAACACGGCCGGGTCGGGGCGGGAGGCCACGGCACGGATGACGGCGTCGGTGAACTTCTCCCAGCCCTTGCCCTTGTGGGAGTTCGCCTCGCCGGCCCGGACGGTCAGCACCGCGTTGAGCAACAGGACGCCCTGCTGGGCCCACGGCATCAGATAGCCGTTGTCGGGGACCGGGTGGCCGAGCTCCTCCCGCATCTCCTTGTAGATGTTCCGCAGGGACGGCGGGGTCTTGACGCCCGGCCGCACGGAGAAGCACAGGCCGTGCCCCTGGCCCTCTCCGTGGTACGGGTCCTGGCCCAGGACGAGCACCTTGACCTTGTCGTACGGAGTGGCGTCGAGTGCGGCGAACACCTCGTCCTGCGGCGGGTAGACCGGCCCCTTGGCCCGCTCCTCCTCGACGAACTCGGTGAGCAGCTTGAAGTACGGCTTCTGCAGCTCGTCTCCGAGGACGCCGCGCCAGGACTCGGGCAGCATGGCGGTGTCGGTCACGTCAACAACCTCCGGTGTGGGATCGCTTGTCGACCACAGAACCTACCTGGGGCCACTGACAACCGACCCCACCACCGGGTTCGGACGCCGGTCTACCAGCTGGTCTTGCGGTGCAGTACCCACATCTGCATGACCGTCTGCGGGTCGAGCGCCCGCTCGCCGCCGCCGATCTCCTCGCTCGCCGCGACGTACAGCTTGCCCTGCCACAGCGGCAGCAGCCGTACGTCCTCGACCAGGATCTCCTGGGCCCGCTCGAACTGGGCGGTCACCGCGGCGCGGTCGCTCTTGCGGCGCGACTCGGGCAGCAGCTGCTCGGTGATCTCCGGCCGGTCGTAGGGCGCGGCATGGACGTTGTTCTTGCCGACGAACGGGGCGATGAAGTTGTCCGGGTCCGGGAAGTCGGGGAACCAGCCTCGGCCGAAGACCGGGTACGCGCCCTGCTGGTAGGCGGCCTGGAACTCCTTCCAGGGCTTGCCGACCAGCGTCACCTCGAAGAGCCCGGAGGCCTCCAGCTGCCGCTTGATCTCGGCGAACTCGGCGGCCGTGGAGGAGCCGTACCGGTCCGTGGTGTAGCCGAACGTGAGCTTCACCGGCTCGTCGATGCCCGCCTTGCGGAGCAGCTTCTTCGCCTTCTCGGCGTCCGGGTCGCCGTAGCGGTCGAAGAACATCGTGGTGTGGCCCGCGATGCCCTTGGGAACCATCGAGTACAACGGCTCGGCGGTTCCCTGGTAGACCTTGGCGACCAGGGCGTCACGGTCGATGAGCTGGGCGATCGCCTTGCGGACGGCGGGGTTGCCGGCCTGCGGGTCGTCGGGGTTGAAGACCAGGTAGTCGATCGTGGCGCCGGTCGACTCGACGAGCCGGAGGCCCTCGTTCTCGGGCTTCCTCTCGCGCAGGTCGACGATCTCCTCGGCGGTGAGGCCGCGGTAGGTGGCGTCGATCTCCTTCTTCTTCAGGGCGGTGACCATCGCCTCGGACTCGCCGAAGTAGCGGATCGTGACGGCGTTGTTCTTGCGGTCGGCGAACCCCTTGTAGGTGGGGTTCTTGACGAGGTCGGCCTCGACGCCCTCGGTGTACTTGTTCATGGTGTACGGGCCCGAGCCGACGAGCCGGCCGTCGTCGCGGAGCTTGTCCGCCGGGTACGAGGCGGGCTCGACGATCGACATGGCCGGGGTGGCGAGGACGAACGGGAACGTGGCGTCCGACTCCTTGAGCCGGAAGATCACCGTCTTGTCACCGCTCGTCTCGATCTTGTCGAGCGACCCGAGGAGGCCGTTGGGACCGCCCTCCGCGTCGATCTTGCGGATCCGCTCGATGGAGTGCTTCACGGCCTCCGCGTCGAGCTTGCTGCCGGTGGAGAACTGCAGCCCGTCCTGGAGGTCGCACTGGAACACCTTGCTGGCGGTGTCGGTGAACTTGCAGTCCGCGGCGTCCGGCTGGGGCGTGGTGCTTCCGGTGGGAAAGCTCAGCAGCGTCTGGAAGACATTCCGGAACAGCTCCCATGAGCTGTCCCACGAGGCGGCGGGGTCGAGGGTGGTCGGAGAGCTCGTCGTGCCCACGACGATCCTGTTTTCCGCCTCGGCTTCATCGTCCGCGAAGAGACTGCATCCCGCCAGCAGGGATATGGACGCAAGGGCTGCAGCTACCCGCAGACTGGTCCGGTTGAACACGTGCACACGCTCCTCGTTCAGCCATGGTCGGCCGACCATACCGCAGCGCCCCGCCAGGTCAATCAGGGAGGACCGGCGGGGCACTTGGCACATTCGGCGACCAATCAGGCGTAATCCACCTCAGCCGACTCCGGCATTGAGGAAAATTCCCCCATCGACCACCAAAGTCTGGCCGGTGATCCAGCCGGATTGGTCGGATGTCAGGAATGCGGCGGCGCCGCCGATGTCCGACGGCGTACCAAGCCGGCCGAGCGGATAGGAGGCGGTGACCTCCGCCTCGCGGCCCTCGTAGAGCGCCTCGGCGAATTTCGTCTTCACGACCGCCGGAGCAATGGCATTTACTCGGACAATCGGGGCGAATTCATGGGCCAGCTGCAGCGTGAGGTTGATCATCGCCGCCTTGCTCATCCCGTACGCGCCGACGAACGGCGAGGCGGCGACGCCGGCGACCGACGCGATGTTCACGATCGAACCGCCGTTGTCCTTCTGCCACGCCTTCCAGGTCTGCTGGGCGAAGCCGAGCGCCGAGATGACGTTGGTCTCGTAGACCTTCCGGGCCACATTGAGGTCGAGCTCGGCCATCGGGCCGAAAACCGGGTTGGTCCCGGCGTTGTTGATCAGGTGGTCCACTCGGCCGAAGGCCTCCATGGTCCGCTCGACGGCCAGCACCTGGTGGGCCTCGTCGGCGGCCTTGCCCGCGACGTAGATCGCCCGGTCCCTACCGAGGCGCTCGACGGCCTCCTTGAGGGAGTCCTCGCCGCGCCCCGTGATGCACACCCGGTCGCCGCGCGCGACGAGCGCCTCCGCGATGCCGTAGCCGATGCCCCGGCTGCCGCCCGTGACGAGCGCGACCCGGCCGGACGGCTCGGGCAGTTCCCTGGTGGTCATGTCGTCGTCCACCTCCCGCTTCAGTTGAGGGGCCCGCCGGCCACGTACATGACCTGACCGGAGACGAAGCCGGCGTCGTCGCCCGTGAAGAAGGCGATCGCGTTGGCGATGTCCTCGGGGCGACCGACCCGCTGGACGGGGATCTGGGTCGCGGCCGCGGCCTGGAACTCCTCGAAGCCCATACCCACGCGCGCGGCGGTCTGCGCGGTCATCTCGGTGACGATGAACCCGGGGGCGACGGCGTTGGCCGTGATGCCGAACTTGCCGAGCTCCTTGGCGAGCGTCTTGGTGAAGCCCTGGAGGCCGGCCTTGACCGCGGAGTAGTTGGCCTGGCCGCGGTTGCCGAGCGCGGAGGACGAGGAGAGGCTGACGATCCGGCCGAAGCCCGCGTCGACCATGTGCTTCTGGCACGCCTTGGCCATCAGGAACGCGCCCTTGAGGTGCACGTTCATGACGAGATCCCAGTCGGACTCGGACATCTTGAACAGCAGGTTGTCGCGGAGCACACCCGCGTTGTTGACGAGGATCGTCGGCGCGCCGAGCTCGGCTGCGACGCGTGCGACGGCGGCCTCCACCTGGGCGCTGTCGGATACGTCGCAGCCGACCGCGAGGGCGGTGCCGCCGGCTGCGGTGATGGTGTCGACGGTGCCCTTGCAGGCGGCCTCGTCGAGGTCGAGGACGGCGACGGCGCGCCCCTCGGCCGCGAGCCGTACGGCGGTGGCGGCGCCGATACCGCGTGCCCCTCCGGTCACGACAGCCACGCGCTGCTGGGTGGTGGACATGGTGGTTCTCCTCGCCCTTGAGTCCCTGGGGCCGCCCGTTCCGCATCCACGAGAGCGATGAGCGACCGCTTAGTATCTTCAGTAGGACGAGACGCTAGAAGCCCTGGCACCCGGTGTCAACGGCACACAGGCCGGGTGCCGGGGATCACTTCCGCGGCGAGGCGGCCTTGAGCGGCGCCTGGACCGTGCCTGCGCCGTGTCCGGGCCGCGCCTCAGCGGACGAGCAGGTCGAGGAGGCGCTCGACCTCCGCCTCCGGGTCAGTGGTCAGGCCGGTGTGCACCGGCCCCGGCTGGACGACCGTGGAGCGCGGCGCGATCAGCCAGCGGAACCGGCGCCCCGCGTCCTCGGACCCTGCCTGTCCGGCGTCCTCGCCGCCCCGGCAGACGCCCTCCACGGCGCGCAGGGCGGCGCGTACGCCGGTGACGTCGGCCCGCGGGTCCAGCGCCGCCAGCTTGTTCTCGTCCAGATGGGTCCGCGCGGCCACGAACGACCTGGCGCGGCAGTAGACCACCACGCCCGCGTTGAAGCACTCGCCGCGGTCGACGCGCGGTACGACCCTCAGCAGCGCGTATTCGAAGACGTCCCGCTCGCTCACTCGCCGCTGTCCTTCTGGTCGCTCTTCTCGCTCCGCTCGCTCCTGGTGGAGTGGGGCCAGGGGGCCACGTGCTCGGTCAGCCAGCCGGGCGCCCGGGACGGCTTGCCCCCGGTGCGTTCACCGACGGTGACGCGCTCGTGAATGGTCGCGGCACGCGGCAGGAGGGCCCGCACATAGGCGCGGCGTACGTCGGCGGCCGAGTCGAAGCCGGGCTCGTCGACCAGCCACTCGTCGGGTACGTCGGCGGCCACCTCGGTCAGCAGCTTCTCTGTGACCTGGGGGGCCAGCTCGGCGGCAGCGGCGGCGACATCCGGGCCGAAGCCGGCCAGGACATGGTCGGAGGCGTCGTACGGCTTGGCGGCGGACGCCTGGGCGCCGGGCCAGTTGTGGTGCCAGATCATCGTGGCGCCGTGGTCGATCAGCCAGGGCTCACCGTGCCAGACCAGCATGTTCGGATTGCGCCACGACCGGTCCACGTTGTTGATCAGCGCGTCGAACCAGACGACCTTGCCCGCCTCGACCGGGTCCATCTCGTAGGCGAGCGGGTCGAAGCCGATGGAGCCGGGCAGGTAGTCCATGCCCAGGTTCAGGCCGCCGCTTGCCTTGAGCAGCTCCTGCACCTCCTGATCCGGCTCTCCCAGGCCGATGACCGGGTCCAGCTGGATGGTGACCAACTCGGGGACACGCAGCCCCAGATGGCGGGCCAACTGCCCGCAGATCACCTCGGCGACCAGCGTCTTGCGGCCCTGTCCCGCACCGGTGAACTTCATGACGTAGGTACCGAGATCGTCTGCCTCGACGATCCCGGGCAGCGATCCGCCCTCCCGCAGAGGTGTGACGTAGCGGGTGGCAGTGACTTCTGTCAACATTTCCCCAGGCTATACGGCTTGGCCCCCTGGGAATCCACGGACCGGGGTCGGGGCCGTACAGCCTGGGGAATCACTCCGATCAGCCCTGGGGAGAATCTGGGGAGTCCTGGTCGGCGGCCCGCTCCCTGAGCGAGGCGTAGGTGTGCCGCGACACGTGGAGACCGTCTGATGGAAGCCTCACGGCGCCGGGCTGACACACGCTGCCCCGAATGGCCCCACCGGTGACGGCGACTTGGCGGCGTTCCCACCCGAAACGGCGATCCGACGCCCTGGCGGACGT
Source organism: Streptomyces sp. TRM49041 (assembly GCF_008271805.1). GTDB lineage: Bacteria > Actinomycetota > Actinomycetes > Streptomycetales > Streptomycetaceae > Streptomyces. The sequence goes on along the minus strand of NZ_VSRY01000074.1, from coordinate 39,324 downwards.
GCGTCTGCCCGCCCAGCGGAAGTCACGGGTGAATACTGACGCCATGCTCCACATTCTCGGGTCCTCTCCTCCCTCGTCGCCCGGCGTGTGCGTACCCGGGTTTCGCGTACTCGTCGTGTGCACCGGCAACCTCTACCGCTCCCCCCTCGCCGAGTGCCTGCTCAGGCAGCGGCTACTCGATGCTCGACGGATGATCCGAGTGAGCAGTGCGGGCACGGAGGCCGTCCCTGGCAGGCCCATGGCGGCCACGGCGGCGTCCTTCCTCCTCGAACGCGGTGCGGATCCCTCCGGGACGAACTCCCGCCGGCTGACGAAGGAGCTGGTCGAGAACTCGGATCTGGTGCTGGGGGCCGCAAGGGAGCATCGCGAAGCCGCTGTGCGGCTGTCTCCCGTATGGTCGTTGGCCCGAGCCTTCACCCTCTGCGAGTTCGCCCGGCTGGTGCGGGCCGAGGACGCCTCAGGCGTGGTGGATCCGGCCGCACGGTTCGCGGCTCTCGTCCGGGGCGCTGCCTCTCGGCGTGGTGCCGCGCGTGCGTATGCCGGTGATGACGACATCGACGACCCTCTCGGTGCCCGTCCCCAAGAGGTGCAGAAGTGCCTGGTACGGATCGAGGGTGTGGTGCAACGCGTCGCCGCCGCTGTACGGACCGGATGATGCATGGGTGTCGAACCGCGGCGCGGCCGGCGGGAGGATGGAGCCCCTTCCGCCGGCCGCGCCTCGGGATCCCAGCAGTACCGGGGAGTCCCGACCAGTTCTCAGAGATCCGGTCGGGGTGCGTGTGACGCCGGAGAATGCCTGTCCGTCATCATGCGAACCGATTCCGTGTCAGCAAGGGGAGAATTGCCTGCGGCGACCCTCAATCGGTGCCGGGGCCTGGTTCGGTGATGTGGCCTTGTCAGGCGGATCTGTCGGACGAGTTGCTGAAAGCACGCCAGAGACGCGCAGATCGGCAAGGCGGCAGCGGCGGCGTCGGTGATGCTTCCGCGCGCCTGGACGACACACAGGAATACCGCCGCGGAGGAGAACAGCAGTACCACGATCCAGGAGTGCACGGCACGGCATCGGTGCAGCGCGGCGCGCAGGATCGACAGCGCCGCCACGAGCCATGGGCCGTAAACAAGCAGCGGCCACCAGGAAACGGCAGCGCTCTGCGTGGGGAGGACGGCAGCGAGCCGCAAAGGCTCATAGGTGGCCATGCCGCCGAAGACGCTCACCATCGATGTGATGACCGCGACCAACGCGGCGATCAGATAGCTGAGGGTCCGCATCCCGCTGAGACGTCTGCGTTCCGGTAGCTTCCGATGGCTCTGGGGAGCTGCCCTCAGCGGCGGTAGTTCGGCCGTGATGTCCTGCAGCTTCCCCAGAGAACTGCTTGGAGGCGGTGCGGTTACCGACGTCTCTTCGCAGGCCGGGGGCGCGGCTGGGGCACGCTCGGCCGCGATGGCGTCCTGGAGCATGTAAGCGAGTTCCTCGGCCGGATCCCATGCCGGGTCCGGCGGAACCAAGGGTGCCTGGAACACTTCGGCCGCACGCCGATGCCGACCGCTGCCCTCCAAGTCGTACCGGCCGAGACTGTCAGCGTAGAAGCCCGAGTGGTGGTCGATGCGCTCGTCGTTCATCTCGCCGCTTGCTCAGTCGGCCCGAGGACGGGTGCGCCGGCCTTCCAGGGCGCCCCATCGTTGAATGAGATCAACTTCCAGCCGCACCATGGAGTCGAGAAATCTCTGCAGCAGCGGTTCTGTGACCTGCAGCACGACCGGCAGTCCCTCTTTGCTGAGAGTGCCGTTGGCACTGGGCGCAGAGTACGCCGAGGACGGAGTGTAGATGTAGGGGCCCATCGTCACCGCATGTGCCCCAGTCAGGACCTGCCCGTCCTCGCGATACGCGAACAGGCCGGTATTCCTTGCCCTAGTCATGTCTCCAATAACGCTGCCCCTTCCTCTTGGATGCGCGGCAAACGAGTGAAGGAATACATGAATAAGCATTCCATCCACAAGGCATTTGACCATGTTCACCGCCCTGCACAAATCATATTATGACCACTGCTGATTGACCGAACGTCAGGATGGGGGGCGTCAGGAGTGGTCCACACCGACAGCGTCCAGCTCGCGGTGCAAGGGGTGAGTGTTCTCTTCCAGCACTTCGATCATGCGGCGGCGCCGACGCAGCTCAAGAACGTCAACACGCCACATCCGGCCGAGCGGATGTGATCCCAGAAGGGATCCCACGGTGCAGACAGAAGCACAGACGATCAACGTCCAAAGAGCGGTGTTCCACACGGTTGTCTCCTCCGTCGTTCTGATGGCTGCGCCTCGAACCTCCGCAGACAGTGCGGCGCACGAGGATCACGGCACACGAATAACGCGCATACATATGCTGGGTGACAGAAAAGACGTGAAACACCCCGCAGAGACTAACCGGATGACTGCCCTTACATCCCACATATCGACCTGCGGCCGGGGCATCGGCCTTCTGCACGGAGCCGGCCGCACCGCGACCGATTCGCACAGCCGACCGGGCCACGCACAGACACCGACGGCCGACAGCACATACCCGACCCGACGCCGCGAGAGCGTGCGGGAGAGGTCTGTTACTGCCGGCCGTCACACAGGTACTGCCACAGGAGTCGCGAGCGCACGTTGTGGACCCGCGCGGGTCAGCCGCGCCTCACCCGCCGGGTGAGAAGAATCGCCCCGCCACCGAGCAGGAGCAGCCCGGCAGCCCCGCCCAGCAGGACGGCCGAGCGGTCCCCACCGGTATCGGCGAGGTGCGGCTTGCCGTCGTGATCGTGGCCGGGCCTGCCGCCGTGATCGTGGCCCGGCTTGCCGCCGTGATCGTGGCCGGGCCTGCCGCCGTGATCGTGGCCGGGATCGCCGCCGTCATCGTCGTCGTCGAGCACGGTGATCTCGGCCAGGTGGACCTGCGCCTCACCCTTGAGCCGGAAGATGTGTTCGCCCGGCTCGACGTGATGGGGGATGGTGACGGTGTCTGTCACCATGCCGTTCTCATCGGCCGTGTGGAAGTCCAGTGTGATCTTGCTGGAGAAGATCGCCGATTCGATGCCGTCCTCACCCGCGCCGAATCCTGGTCCAGTGAAGGTGAGCGAATCTCCTTGGGTAACAGTGGTGGCACTGAGAATCAGGTCCTCGGGCACCGGCGGATACGGTTGGGCAAGGGCGGGCTGCGCCCCCAGCACTGGTGCAGCGGCCAGGACAGCAGAGGCTGCTGTGGCCGCGAGTACGGCACGCCATCTGGCTGACACCGTCATCGCATTTCACGCTCCTCAAGTGGGATCTGGCCGACGCCTTGACGCGACCAGCGAGTACCGTATACGCATTTATGACGCCAAAAGGCCTGTCTTAACGCCTGTTGGTGCATGAGACGCCATCTGGCGCACGAGGATCACCGGATCGACGTCAAGACCGTCCGAGGGCGCGCGCGGCGGAGATGCCGGGGAAGGTCTTCGGCGCCCGGACAATGCACAGCGCCAGGCCACGGCGGAGAAGAACAGCACAACGCACCACGAGTGAGCGGGCCTGAGTCACCGCCCGTCAGCCCCGCCGCGTGGTCGTCATACCCCCCCCACCACGAACTCAGTTGTGACTCAGGTGCGAGGCATCCGGGCGACATGAGCGTCGGTCGCGCTCCCCCCGCAGAACGCTGACGCTCTCGCACCGTCGAGGAAAGCAGGCCACAGAGCCACACGGCTGACAGATGGGCGGAAAATCCCGCATGGCCGAAGGTCGGGACGTCGCGGCTCCTCGCACACCTGCAAGCTCTAGAACCACAGCGAGCTGAACATTCAGAACGTCACAGTCGGTCCGGCTCGCCACTCCGACACATTCGAGAAAGGTCCGGGATGCCGAAACCCATTGTGGTAACCCTCCTCGCGTTGGCCCTGGCGGCTGGTACGCCGAGCACCGTCGCCCATTCGGCCGAAGCAGAGTTCCCGCCCGCAGCCACGGTGTCCGACGAGACCGGCAAGATCGCCGGCCGGTACATCGTGACGCTCAAGGAAACCGGCACCGACCGACAGGAGGACGTGGACAACGCCGTGACGACGGCGACCGAGCACGCCTCCGACATGGGCGCCTTCGTGCACCAAGTCTACCGCCATGCCCTCCACGGCTATGCGGCGTCGATGACCGCGAGCACCGCGGCCACGCTCGCCCGCGACCCGCAGGTGCAGTCGGTGCAGCAGGACCGCCTGGTCCGTGCCACGGCCCACTCGGTCCCGACCGGCGTGGACCGGGTCAACGCCGACCTCAGCCCGACCGCGGCCATCAACGGTGTGGACACGCGGGTCGACGCGGACGTCGCAGTCATCGACACCGGGGTCAGCACGAGCCACCCGGATCTCAATGTGAACCGGTCCGGCGGTGTGAACTGCTGGATGCCCTTCCTGCCGCCCAACGACCTGAACGGCCACGGCACCCACGTGGCGGGCACCATCGGTGCCCTGGACAACGGGACCGGAGTCGTCGGGGTGGCGCCCGGTGTGCGGCTCTGGCCGGTGCAGGTGCTCAACCCCCTCGGCATGGGATTCACCTCGACCGTCCTGTGCGGCATCGACTACGTCACCCAGCACGCCGACCAGATCGACGTGGCCAACATGAGCCTGGGCGGTGCCGGCACCGACGACGGCAACTGCGGCAAGACCGACGGCGACCCCATGCACCAGGCCATCTGCAACTCGGTAGCCAAGGGCGTCACCTACGTCGTGGCGGCCGGCAACAGCCACGCCGACGCCAAGAACACCGTGCCGGCCGCATACGACGAAGTGATCACCGTCAGCGCTCTGGCGGACTTCGACGGGAAGCCCGGCGGCCTGGCCGGGCCGACCTGCCGCGCCGACCAGGACGACACCTTCGCCGACTTCTCCAACTTCGGCTCTGACGTCGACCTGATCGCACCGGGCGTGTGTATCAGGTCGACCTACCTCAACGGCGGCTACGCCACCATGTCCGGCACCTCCATGGCCGCGCCGCATGTGGCGGGCGGCGCGGCGCTGTACCAGGCCACCCACCCGACCGCATCCCCCCAGACCGTCAAGGCTGCCCTGCAGAACACGGGCAGCCTTGACTGGTCCTGGCCGTCGCAGGACGGAGACGCCGTCAAGGAGCGCCTCCTCAGCGTCTCCACGTTCTGACCAGACGTCAGCTCGGCGACACGCCTCGGTAGCGCACCACGGTCACCGGCCGGGGTGTGCTACCGGGCGTCGGACCCGCAGCCCCGGCTCATTTCTCACCCGTGAGATCCATGACGGTGGCCTCCTTCTGATGGGCCGCCAAACGGGGCGCGGGCAGTTCGCCGTACGCCCCGTAGGCGCCGTAGCGGTCGCTCTTCGGGGGCGCGACCATGTTGAAGACGGTACCGAGCAGGCGGCCGCCCACCTGTTCCAGCGCCTCGGTGGCGGTGCGGACCTGGTCACGGCTGGTCTTCGAGGCCCGGACGACGAGCAGCGTGCCCTGGGCCAGCGGGGCGAGTCCGATGGTGTCGGCGACCGGCAGCAGCGGCGCCGTGTCGATGATGACGGCCTCGTACGTGTTCGCGAGGTCATGTAGGACTTCGTTCATACGGGCCGAGGCGAGCAACTCGGTGGGGTTCGGCGGCACGGCACCGCCGGCCAGCACCGAGAGCCCCTTGCCGACCTGTTGCATCACGTCCTCGGCCCGGGCCTGTCCGATGAGCACGGTGGTCAGTCCGGCGTCCTGGACGAGGCCGAAGGTCTCGGCCACACACGGACGGCGCAGGTCGGCGTCCACCAGACAGGTGGAGACGCCCGCCTCAACGAGGGAGAGGGCCAGGTTCACCGAGGTGTTGGTCTTGCCCTCGCCGGGCACCGAACTCGTCACCATGATGATCTGGGGACGGTCGTCGACCTGAGCGAACTGCAGATTGGTGCGCAGTTTACGGAAGGCTTCGGCGCGCTGGGAGTGACGGGCGGCGGTGATGAGTGGTTGTGCGGGTGCGCTCTTGTCGTACGGAATGGCTCCGAGGCCCGGCAGACCGGTGAGCTCGCCGAGCGCCTGGCTGGTCTTGAGGGTCGTGTCGAGGGTCTCACGCAGGACGACGAGGCCGGCGGCGAGCAGCAGTCCGACACACACTCCGCCGACAAGGTTGAGCAACGGGCGCGGCGAGACGGGAGCGGCGGGCGCGACCGCGTGCTCGGTGACGCCCAGGGAGACAGGTGAGACAGGGTCGGGAGGTGTGTCCGCCTCGCGCCCAGGGCCCATCGGCCTGGGAGTCTCCAGCCGCTCGACCACAGCGCTGAAATGCGCCGCGACGGCATTGGCGATCTCTGCGGCACGCTTGCGGTCGGAGTCCCGGACGGTGATGTTGATGAGCACGGTGTTGGGCGGGGCCTCGGCGGTGATCCGGGAAGCCAGCTCCTCCGCTGTGGTGCGCAGCTTCAGCTCACGCACCACGGGCCCGGTCACCTGACGGGTCGGCACGATGGCGGCGTACGACTGCACGCGCGCCTGCGAGAAGCTCTGTCCCTGGCTCAGTTGAGCGGTGTCCTCACCGGAGCGAGTGGCCACGAAGAGCTGCGTGTCGGCAGCGTAGACGGGGGCGCTCAGGTTCGTGACGGCGAGCGCCGCCCCCACCGCAAGGACCAGACAGACCGCGACGGTCACCCAGCTTCGGGCAAGAGCCTTCAGGAATCCGTGGAGATCCAAACTACACCCCTCAAAGGACCGAGGGAAACCACCCGAAGGAGAGGTTTATTCCCTATGTGCATTGCTGAACATAGGGGCTGGAACATCTCTATCCGGGGAACCACCCCCATGTCGGCCCGCAAACAGCCCTGTAGGCAGACGCTCGACCGAGGAGAGTGGAGAAGATGACGCCGTCAGAACAGAGCGGCGCTTGCCGTGCCTGAACGCGTAGGCGTCGTGATGGCGTCCGTGTTCACGGGGGCGCTGCTCCTGTGCTGCACGTCCTGCACCGCGAAGGACGCAGCGGCATCCGCGGAGGATGTGGAGCGGTTGCGTGTCAAGGTGCTGGAGGTCCTGCCGCACGATCCGCAGGCCTTTACCCAGGGACTGGAGATGGCCGGTGACACGCTGTACGAAGGCACCGGTCTGGCCGGGCGGTCGTCGGTACGGGCGGGCCCGCCCGGAGGTCTGCCCACGGCCCGTGTGGACATTCCGGCGCCGTTGTTCGGCGAGGGGATCACCGTCGTCGGCCGGACGCTCTGGCAGCTCACCTGGCGGAACGGGATCGCCGTCGAGCGCGATGCGAGGACGTTGGAGGAGGTGCGCCGCGTCCTGTACCCCGCCGAGGGCTGGGGGGTGTGTCACCAGCGGTCCAGGAACCGGCTGGTGACGAGCGACGGTTCGTCCCGGTTGACGTTCCGGCACCCGAGGACGCTCGCGAAGACGGGCGACATCGGCGTCACCGAGAACGGGCGACCGGTGACGAAGCTGAACGAACTGGAGTGCGTCGGCAACGCCGTGTACGCCAACGTCCTGTTCACCGATCGGATTGTGCGCATCGACCCCGACACCGGTGCGGTGAGAGCGAGCATCGATGCCACCGGGCTCTTGCCTGAGAACGAACGCGTGGCCGGTTCCGTCCTGAACGGAGTGGCGGCCGTCCCCGGCACCGACCAGTTCCTGATCACCGGCAAGTTCTGGCCCAGGATGTTCCGTGTGGTGTTCGTTCCCGCGTCGGCCTCACCCACCAGGGCCCCGGAGGAGTGAACACCACCCCATCAGGTGACCTACGCGCAAGACCGAGCGGACGGGATGAGTCAGGCCACGCGGGACGTGAGGGAGGCCCGGACGCTGCGCATGGAGAGCCCGGGGCGGCGGTCGCCCATGGGCCGGGGTTATCCACAGGCCGCGGGCTTCGGCGCCGTCGATGTCGTCCGTCCCTGGCATGCTCTGCCGCATGAGTCCCACATCCTCCTTAGCCGCAGCGGAGTTCCCCCGCGTGCTCGCCCGCACCCGGCGCTTCTCGCTCGGTGTCCCGGACCGGTTCACCGTCTCGCCGGACGGCGCGCGTGTGCTGTTCGTCCGCACCGGTTCGGGCACGGACCCCGTCGGCCGGCTGTGGCTGCTCGAGGACGGTGCGGAACGGCTCGTCGCCGACCCGGCCGTGCTCGGCGGCCCCGGCGACGAGGACGTTCCGGACGAGGAGAAGGTCCGCCGCGAGCGCGCCCGCGTGACGGCGTCGGGCATCGTCGCGTACGCCACGGACCGGGAGGCCCGTCTGGCGGTGTTCGCGCTGGGCGGGGCCCTGTGGGCGGTACGGACCGCGGGCGGTGCGCCGTGGCGGATCCCGACCATGGGGCCTGTCGTCGACCCGCGCCCCTCACCGGACGGCTCGCTCGTCGCATACGTGACCGGGGGCGCCGTCCGGGTCGTGGGTTGGGACGGCACGGGTGACCGGCTGCTGGCCGCGCCCGAGAGCCCTGACGTGGTGTACGGGCTCGCGGACCATGTGTCGGCCGAGTCGATCGGGCGGCTGCGTGGCCACTGGTGGTCGCCGGAGGGGGACGCGCTCCTGGTCACGCGGGTCGACGAGGCGCCCGTCGCCCGCTGGTTCCTCTCCGACCCGGCCGACCCCGCAAAGCCACCGCGCCTGCTGCGCTACCCGGCGGCGGGCACCGCGAACGCCGAGGTGACCGTTCATGTCCTGGGCCTCGACGGGCGCCGCACACCCGTCCGGCTCCCGGCCGAGGCCGACCCGGAACACCACCCGGACGGCCGCTGGACGGACATGCGGTTCGAGTACGTGACGGCGGCGGGCTGGGACGCGTGCGGGCCGTACGTCCAGATCCAGACACGGGACCAGCGCAGCGCCGAGCTCTTCGAGGCCGACCCGGACACGGGCAGCGCCCGGCCGCTCCACCTGCTGCGGGACCGCGCGTGGGTGCCGCTCACGCCCGGCACGCCCCTGCGCACCGGCTCGGGGGTGCCCGTCGTGACGCGGGTCCGGGACGATGTGTGCGGGATACGCGTCGGCGACGCGGCGTCCCCGCCCGGCCTCCATGTCCGTGAGGTCCTGGGCACGGCCGGCGAGCGGGTGTACTTCACCGCGAGCGAGGAGCCGACGGAGATCCATGTGTGGGTGTACGACCCGGACGGCTCGGCCGACGCCCCGGTGGACGGCTCGGCCGACGATGACCGGGGCCGCTTCCGGCGGGTGAGCGGGGAGCCGGGCGTCCACACGGCCGCCGTCGGCGGTGACACCGTCGTCCTGGACAGCAGGACCTGCGAGGGCCGCAGCGTGACGGTGCTGCGGGCCGGCGAGCCCGTGGGCCGGATAGCCGTCCTGGCCGAGGAGCCGCCGGTCCCGGTGCGTCCGCTCCATCTGTCGCTCGGGACGCGCCGGTTGCGCGGCCACCTCCACCTGCCCTCCTGGTACGACGCCGGGTCGGACCTACGCCTGCCGGTGCTGCTGAGCCCGTACGCGGGGCCGGGGCTGCAACTGGCGCTGCGGGCGTACGGCTGGTGGAGCGCCGTCGCCCAGTGGTTCGCCGAGCAGGGTTTCGCCGTGCTGGTCACCGATGGCCGGGGCACCCCGGGGCGGGGCCGGGCCTGGGAGACCGCGGTGCGCGGCGACCGGCTGGGGCCCGCCCTGGAGGACCAGGTGGACGCGGTGCACGCGGCGGCGGAGCGGTATCCGGGCCTGGACCTCGGGCGGGTGGCCGTGCGGGGCTGGTCGTACGGCGGTTATCTCGCGATCGGCGCCGTACTGCACCGCCCCGATGTGTTCCACGCGGCGGTCGCGGGCGCCGCACCGACGGACCGGCGGCTGTACGACACACACTGGGAGGAGCGGTTCCTCGGCCACCCGGAGGTCGAGCCGGAGAACTACGCGCGCTCGTCGCTCGTGCCGGAGGCGCACCGGCTTACCCGGCCCCTGATGCTGATCCATGGGCTGGCCGACGACAACGTGGTGGCGGCCCACACCCTGCGCTTCTCGGCGGCGCTGCTCGCCGCGGGTCGGCCCCACACGGTTCTGCCCCTGCCGGGGGCGACGCACATGGTCACGCAGGAGCAGGTGATGAGCAATCAGCTGGCTCTGGAGGTGGACTTTCTCAAGAGCTCGCTCCAGAGGTGAACGGTGGGGCCCTCGGGCCCGTACCACCGGATGACGAGATGAACACCACAGGTTGAAGCAGAAGTGGAAGGGGACCGTGCATGGCCGGAACGACCGGAGCAGCACAGGGGACGAGCCTCGCGGTGGGGCGCCGTACCGTCGTCGCGGCGGCGGGGGCCGGTAGTCTCGCGGCCGTCCTGACGGCGTGCGGCGGCTCGGACAGCGGGACGACCACGCCGCCGGCCGCCGCACCGCCCGCGGGCGGTGACACCTCGCAGGGCACGGGAGGCGCGGGAGGCGCGGGCGCCGGGCAGGAACTGGCGAAGACGGCCGACATCCCCGAGGGTGGCGGCAAGGTCTTCGGCGACCAGGGCGTCGTCGTCACACAACCGACGGCGGGCGAGTTCAAGGCGTTCTCGGCGATGTGTACGCACCAGGGCTGCGCAGTGAAGGACATCAGCGACGGAGTGATCAACTGCCCGTGTCACGGCAGCAAGTTCGACGCGGCCGACGGCAGCGTGAAAGCCGGTCCGGCCACTTCGCCGCTGGCGCCCGCGTCGATCACGGTGGAGGGTGATTCGATCAAGCTCGCGTGACTGCCGGGCGGCCCCGCCGTGGGTGGCGCCAGGAGACGAGGACCTCGTCCGTGGTGGTGAGCGTGGCAACGAAGGCGAGGGTGTGGCGGATCATCGCGCGCGTGTACTCGGTCGGCACGCCCGCGACGGCGTCCGCCGGGACGACCGCCGTGTAGCCGAGGTTGACCGCGTCGAAGACCGCGTTGGGTATGGCGACGTTCGCCGAGACACCTGTGACGATCAGGGTGCGGCAGCCGAGGTTGCGCAGCAGCGCGTCGACGTCGGTGCCCGCGAGCGGCGACAGGCCGTGCAGCCGTCGCACGACGAGGTCCTCGTCGGCGACCTCGATGGGGTCGGCCACGCGTACGGCGGTGCTGCCGGTGTGCTGCTGCACGGGCAGCCGCTCGGCGGCCCGGAACAGCCGGGCGTTGTTGCTGGCGCCGCGCCCGTCGGGACGGCGCTCGGCGACCGCGTGGACCACCTGGACGCCTGCCGCGTGGGCTGCGGCGACCAGGCGGGCGACGTGGTGGAGGGCGCCGGACGAGCGTGCCTCGGCGGCGAGTTCGGGCAGTGCGCTCTCCGGGCCGACGACGCCGCGCTGGCACTCGACGGTGAGCAGCACGGTGTGGGCGGGGTCGAGCAGCTCGCGCAGCTGCGCGTTCGTCGGCACGGGTCTCCTCTCGTGGCGGGTCCGCCGGCCACGAGAGGGTGACCACCCTTGCGTCGTGCCGGAAGAGCACCCATGATTCCCTGACACATAGTCAGATGTGAAGTGGGGTGGGTCGGGATGCCAGTCGCTCAGCGCCGCGGCCGGCGAATCATGATGACCCCGGCGGAACTCGACGCGTTCCTGCGCGAGCGGCGCACCTGCCGGGTCGCGACGGTCTCGCCGGACGGGCGGCCGCACGTCGGCGCCCTGTGGTTCGTCTGGGACGGGGCGTCGCTCTGGCTGTACTCCCTCACCCGCAGCCGCCGCTGGGCGGATCTGCGCCGGGACCCGCGCATCGCGGTCGTGGTCGACGACGGCGAGGAGTACGGGGAGCTGCGCGGCGCGGAGCTGTCGGGCACCGCGGTCGTGGTGGGCGAGGTTCCGCGCTCCGGTGCGCCGTGCGACGCCGAGCCCGGGCTGGCCGCCGTGGAGCGGCTCTTCGCCCGTAAGAACTTCGGCCTTGCGGAGCTGCCGCACGACGGCCGGCACGCATGGCTGCGACTGACCCCGGACGCGGTCGCCTCCTGGGACTTCCGCAAGATCGGCGGCGCGGCCACGGCCTGAGAGTCATCCGGCGACGGCCCCACCCGCCTCGCGCAGCGCCTCCACTGCCGCCCTGATGGACGGCCGCCGGTCGGCGTCGGCACGCCACACCGCGTAGATGTGCCGCCGCATCTGCTGCCGGACGGGGACGAGAACGACGCCGTCCGGTACGGGCCCGCGCCCGAGCCGGGGTGTGACGCACACTCCGAGACCGGCCTGGATGAGCGCCAGCTGCGTGTGGTGCTCACCCGCGAGGTGCGCGATGCGCGGCTCTATGCCCTTGGAGCGGAGCGTGAACACCAGCCAGTCGTAGCAGAACTCGCCCTCCGGCCAGGACACCCAGTCGTCGTCGGCCAGATCCTCAAGGGCGACCTCCGCCCGCCCGGCGAGCGGATGACCGGCGGGCATGGCGACGTCGGCCGCGTCGTCGAGAAGCGCGGCCTGGGCGAGCCCGCCCGGCACCGGCAGGCGCTTGTTGCTCCAGTCCAGGACCACGGCGAGGTCCACGTCCCCCCGGAGCACCTGACGGATCCCGTGCTCGGGCTCCAGCTCACTGGTCCGCACCCGCAGCTCCGGGTGGCTGGCGCGCAGAGCGGTGATCGCCCGAGGGAACAGGCCCCGCGCGGCCGTCGGGAAGCCGGCAAGCCGCACCTCCCCCACGGCCTGGCCGCGCTGCGCCTCGATGTCCGCCTGCGCGAGCTCGACCTGCGACAGGATGCGCGCCGCGTGGTCGGCCAGCAACTGCCCCGCGTCGGTGAGCCGGACACCCCGCCCGTTCTTGGCGACGAGCTGCTGACCGACCTCACGCTCCAGCTTGGCCAGCTGCTGCGAGACCGCGGACGTGGTGACGTGCAGTCCGTCGGCGGCGCCGCTCACCGAGCCGTGGCGGGCGAGGGCGTCCAGGGTCCGCAGGCGCTCCAGATTCAACATGTAAGCGATGCTAATGCAATCAGTGGAGAAAATCTCGCTTGTACTACGAGATCGCGAGGGCCATGGTGGTCGGTATGAGCACCGCGACCCCTCCCCGCGCCCCCTCCGCCGCCCCTCCCGGCAGACCAGCCGCCGACGCCCCGCCACGACGCGCCCACCGCGTCGACTGGCGGGTCCGGTTCGCGCTGCTGGCGCTCGTCTGGGGCTTCAGCTTCCTCCTCATCAAGATGGGCACCCAGGCGTACGCGCCCTTCCAAGTGACCTTCGGGCGACTGCTGTTCGGTACGGCGGTGCTCGCCGTCGCCATGGCGGTCAGGCGGACCGGGCTGCCGCGCGGCGCCCGCACCTGGGGGCATCTGACAGTGGCGGCGTTCTTCCTGAACGCCCTGCCGTTCTCGCTCTTCGCGTTCGCCGAGCTGACCATCCCGTCGACGCTCGCGGGCATCTGCAACGCCACATCGCCGCTGTGGGGCATGGCCCTGTCCATGGTCGCGCTCTCCGAGGACCGGCCGACGCGGCGCCGGGTCGCCGGGCTGGGGCTCGGCTTCATCGGTGTCCTGACCGTGCTGGGCGCCTGGCAGGGCTTCTCCGGGCTGGACGTCGGCGGCACCGCGATGGCGCTACTGGCCTCGCTCAGCTATCCGATCGGCTGGATCTACGTGCGCCGCACGCTGGCGGGCCGCAGCGAGTCGCACCTCTCGCTGACGGGCGCGCAGCTGACGCTGGCGACGGCACAACTGGCGGTCGTGACGCCGCTGTTCACCAGCCTGCCTGCCGCGTACCCGGTGGTGCCACTGCTCGCGGTCGTCGCGCTCGGCGCGCTTGGCACGGGCTTCGCGATGCTGATCCAGTACGGCATCGTCGCCGAGGTCGGCCCCACGACGGGGCAGATGGTCACGTACTTCATCCCGGTCATCGCCACGGCCGCGGGCGTGACACTGCTGGACGAGCGGCTCACCTGGAACACCCCGGTCGGCGCACTGATCGTGCTGGCGGGCGCGGCCCTCACACAGAGCCGTGCCACCACGGCACCCCGCGAACCGCGCAAGCCCCGTGGGCCGCACCCTCAGCCGTAGGTCCGCGCAGGCACCGGGCCGGCCGCCGCCGCGACCGCCCCGGCGAGCAGCTCGATGTCGGCCGCCGTCAGGCCGGACACGGTCAGCCGCACTCCGGGCGGCGACACCATCCGGAACCGGGCGCCCGGCGCGACCGCCCACCCCGCGTGCAGCAGCCGGGCCGCGAACCCGGTCTCGTCGCTCACCGGCACCCACACGTTCATCCCGCTGCGCCCGTGCGCCTCGACGCCCCGCACCTCCAGGGCACGGATCAGCGCGTCCCGCCGCTCCCCGTACGCCCGCGCGACGGCCGGCGCGTCGACGGCGCCCGTCTCCCACAGGTGGACGACCGCCCGCTGGAGCAGCCGGCTCACCCACCCGGGCCCGAGCCGCTGACGCCCGAGGACCCGGTCGACGGTGACCGGGTCTCCGGTGAACGCGGCGACCCGGAGGTCCGGCCCGTACGCCTTGGCGACCGACCGTACGAAGGCCCACCGGTCCGTCACCCCGGCGAGCGGGTGGAGCGGCAGGTCGACGAAGCCGTGCCCGTGGTCGTCCTCGACGAGGAGCACGTCCCGGTGGCGGGCCAGCACCTCCCGCAGCCGCTCGGCCCGCTCGGCGCTCAATGCCGCGCCCGTCGGGTTCTGCGCCCGGTCGGTCACGATGAACGCCCGCGCCGCGTCGTCCCGCAGGGCCCGTTCGACGTCACCCGGCAGCGGCCCCTCGTCGTCGACCCGGACGGGCACGGCCCTCAGCCCTAGCGCCGGCACGAGGTCGAGCACGCTGCCCCAGCCCGGGTCCTCGACGGCCACCACGTCCCCGGGCCGCAGGTGCGCGGCCAGCACGCGTTCGATCGCGTCCAGGGCACCGGAGGCGACGGCGACCGGCCCGTCCGGCACCCCGTCGGCGTGCAGCGCGGCCCGCGCGAGCCGGGCGAAGTCCTCGTCCACCGGCACCTCCCCGTACAGCGTGGGCAGCTCGTCGTAGCGGCGCGCGGCGGCGGCCAGCGCGGGCCCGAGGGGCGGCAGCAGGGACGGGTCCGGGTTGCCCTTGGCCACGTCCCTTACGCCTTCGGGGGCGTCGATCCGAATGGCGTCGCGCGCGGTGGTGGCCGGCCGGGGCCGTACCCGGCTCCCCCGGCGCCCCGCGGTCTCGATGACCCCACGCTCGCGCAGCGTCCGGTAGGCCGCCGCGACGGTATTGGGATTGACGCCCAGCTCGGCGGCCAAGTCCCGCATGGGCGGCAGCGGTTGACCTGGCGACAGATCTCCCGCACCCACCCCGCGCTCCACACTCGCCGCGATCTCCGATGCGCGCCGCCCACTGATCCGATATTCTCCTAGCACAAATCAGATTATGCACTAGTGCAATGGAGGACGCAATGCCGGAGACTGCGACGACCGCAGGCGAGGCGACGCCGGAAGCCCACGGATCGTACGAGCCGACGGACCGCACCATCCCGACCCGCGGCCGTCCGAAAGCGTCGTACGACCGGGCCCTGGTCCACTCGATACTCGACGAGGGGTACGTCTGCCATCTGGGGTTCGTCCGCGACGGCGCGCCCGTCGTGCTGCCGACGCTGTACGGCCGGGTCGGCGAGCGGCTGTACGTGCACGGCTCCACGGGCTCGCGCCCCCTGCGCATGGCGGGCGGCCCGCGGCAGCCGGACCCGGGCATCGCGGTCTGCCTGACGGTGACGCACGTCGACGGCCTGGTGCTGGCACGCTCGGCGTTCCACCACTCGATCAACTACCGCTCGGTCGTGGTCCATGGAGTCGCGCGGCAGGTCACGGACCCGGAGGAGAAGCGGACCGCGCTCGACGCGCTCGTCGACCACGTCGTGCCGGGCCGCTCGTACGACTCCCGGGCCGCCAACGCCAAGGAACTGGCCGCGACCGCCGTCCTCCGCCTCGACCTGGAGGAGGTTTCCGCGAAGGTCCGCACCGGCGGTGTCAACGAGGAGCCCGAGGACCTGGCACTCCCCCACTGGGCGGGCGTCATCCCGCTGGTCACCGGGTACGGCACGGCGGTCCCGGACAAGGACCTGGACGCTGCCGTCGCCCTGCCCGACTACCTCGCCGCCCTCTGAGGAAGCCGCGGCCACGCTCATCCGCCCATGGGACGCGGCGCACGAGGCGGCGGAGTGGCGGGACCGGCTCACCCGCCACGACTTCGGCCGGCTCGCGGTGAACGGCGCGCCCGGCGTGCCGCCATGGGTGCAGCCGCTGCACTTCCGGTACGACGCCGGGCCCGGCCCGTGGGCCGCGCCCGTGGAGGGACCACCCGGCCGCCTCCTGCCCGGCCCGCGCCTGGAAGTGGGCGACCTACGCACCAGGTTCACGTACGCCCTGCACAAGCCCGAGCCGGTACAGGACAACATCGCCGCGGGCCTCGCCGCACGCGGCGGCCCCCGTCAGACCAGCGCCTCCGCCGCCTGCCCGTCGGTCGCCCTCCGCCGGGCCGCGGCAACCCGGGTCTCGGCGGTGGCGAGGCCGGCCACGGCGGCGAGGAGCAGCAGCGTGCCGGTCACGGTCGCGGCGGTCAGCCGCTCGTCCAGCAGGACGACGGCGATGACCGCGGCGCTCACCGGCTCCAGGAGCATGATCACAGACACGGTGGCCGCCCGCACCACGGCCGCGCCCGCGAAGTACAGGGCGTAGGCCAGCGCGGTGGGCACGGCGGCGACGTACGCAAGCAGCGCCAGCACCTGAACGGGCTCGGCGGTGTGCGGCATCAGCCCCTCAGCCGCGGCGAGGGGCAGCAGCCCCACCGCGCCCACCGCGAACGCCCAGGTGCTGGTGGTCAGCGCGTCGCCGCCGCCCCCGTCGCGGCCCAGCCACCGGGTGAGCAGCGTGATCCCCGCGTACGCGGTGGCCGAGAGCACCGCGAGGGCGACCCCGGCGGGCCGCACCGTCCCGGCGTCGCCGCCGAACACCAGTACCACGAGTCCGGTCAGCGCACCGCCGACCGCGGCGACCCCGCCGCGTCCGAGCCGCTCGCCCATGGTGAGCCGGGCGCCGACCGCGATGAGCACGGGGCCGGCGCCCAGCGTGACGACGGTGCCGACGGCGAGCCCGGTGGCGTCGACGGCGGCGAAGTAGGCGCTCTGGAAGACGGTGAGGCCGATTCCCGTACCGAGGACGCGCAGCAGCTTACGGCGGCGCGGCTCGACGCTCCCGGGCGTCCCGGCCGCGCGTGCCGCGGTCCCGCTCGGGCGCCCTCGACGCAGGGCGAGCACGCCGAGCAGCAGTGCGAGACCGCCGACACAGCGCCAGAAGGAGAGGGCGAGGGCACCGAGGTCGCTGATCCGGAACACCAGCGAGGCGGCCGCCCCGGCGGTGCCCCAGGCGATACCGGCGACGATCAGATAGACGAGGCCGCGCCCCACGGGGGCGGGCATGGACGTACGGACGTGGTTCGACACGTGACTTCTCCGGATGAAGACGGGTTGGCCGGCTGCTCTGATCCGTACGCGGGCAGCGACGAACCGCTCGGGGACTGCCCGAGCCCGGTCTTCGTCAGGTGATGGCGGCCCGCGTTACGCGGCAGGCGGCGGAAGTACGGTCGAATGCATGGTCGGCACCTTACGTGCGGGGCTGTGCGGCGGACAACCGCTCCTCGTCGGCGGGTGCGGGTTCCCCGCCCGCGACCGGCCCGGGCGGCGGCGCCTTGGGTGTGGAGGACTGGGCTATGAAGGCGCCCAGGAGGACCACGGCGCCGCCGAGGATCTGCGGTGCCGACAGATGCTCCTGGAGCAGCACCCACGCCAGGACGGTCGCGATGACCGCCTCCAGACAGGCGACCACTCCGGCCACCTGCGGGGAGAGCCTGCGCACGGAGACAACCCCGGTGACGTACGCCAGTACGGTCGCGATCAGCACGATCCAGCCGAGCAGCAGCCAGGCGGGCGCGGCCGTGCCGCCCAGGTCCGCGACGCCCCCGAGGACGCTCCAGTCCATGCCCCACGGGCGGGCGACGGCGGTCAGGACGGCGGCGCCGATGAGGAGCCCGTACGCGATGACGCCGAGCGGGTCGGCGGGGCGGTCCCCGTCGGTGCCCTGGTCGGACAGGACGAAGTAGCCGACCTGGCAGCAGGCGGCGCCCAGGGCGAGGACGAGCCCGAGGACGTCGAAGCGGAGCCCGGACCACACCTCGACGACACAGGCCAGGCCGGTGACCGCGAGGACGACGCCGAGCGCGGCCGCCCGGGTCACGGGTCGGCGCTGGACGAACCGGACCCAGCCGAGGACGAGAGCCGGGGCGAGGTACTCGATGAGCAGCGCGACACCGACGGGGATACGGGACAGCGCCGCGAAGTAGAAGGCCTGGACGCCCGCGACGGCGAGGAGCCCGAACCCGGCCAGGAGTGCCGGCTTGCGGCGCAGCAGCTCGCGGTGGCGCCAGGCGACGGGCAGCATGACGAGCGCGGCGCCCGCGACCCGTAGCCACACCACGTGCAGCGGGTCGAGGCCCGCCTCGATGAGCGGCTTGGCCGCGACGCCTGATCCACCGAAAGCGAACGCCGAGGCCAGGGCCAGTCCCAGGCCGGCGCTTCTCACCTGAGACGCGTGCATCGGCACATGATGGCAGGAGGACGTCAGGAGCGTAAAGGCTGTGACACCTGTTGAGACGGGCGGGCGATCCGCATGGCGAGCGGGCCCCTCGTCCGACCCCCGCGCGGGTCGGCACTTCGACGGCCCGGCACTCCGGGTCGTCGACGAATCCGGCGAGCAGATCCAGTACGTCCGCCCGTACTTCGCCGCACGCCTCGGCGCGGGCGAGGGCGCCCTCCATGGCGGCGACGGTGGCGGGCGACCAGCCGGACCCCTCCGCCACGTCAGGCACCCCGGATGCCGCAGCCTCCTCGGGCCCCGCGCCGTCCCGTACGACGACGGGTACTGCCCCGGAGTCCTCGACCGAGCCCTGCCGGCGGAGGCCGTAGCCGATGCTGCGCTGGACGAGAAGGCCGAGGACGCGGGCGACCTGCGCCCCGCCGCCGACGACGGCCCGCACCTCAGGACCGGGCTCCAGGACTCGGCGGAGATCTGGCGCCCCGACACCTGACAGGCCGCCAGTAATGCTCCTTGGCCCTCGTACGGCTACGACTTCCGCGAGCTGACGCGGAGAAGCGGAGGAGGGGCGGTGGCCGAATGGCCGAGGTCAGTGCGGAGGCGCGGATCGAGGCGCCGACCGGGGAGGGTCCGGGCCCGGGTGACGGACTTCAGTACGCACGGCCGGTGGAACACGTCACACACCGGGTTCCCGGAAGGAGCGGCGGTCACGCCGGCCGTCGGCGCGACCTGGTGTCCATGATGGCGAGCCGGCTGAAGGAGTCCGCGTCGGCGCCCTCACCGAGTCGCTCGGCAGACTGGCGGCGCCGATGTCCTGACCGCCCGGCGCGAGCAGGCCGGGTCCCGCACACCACAGCGCGCGGGACCCGGCGTCCGCCCGACGGTTCAGTCCTCGTCGGCCAGGATCAGATAGAGCCTCTTGCGGGCGTCGTTGATGACACCCAGGGCCTTCTGCCGCTGCTCGGGGGAGCCGGTCTTCCAGACCTGACCGAATGCCTCCAGCAGTCCGAAGCCGGCCTGCCGGATCTCGTTCATGGACTCCCAGTCGATACCCTTGCCGGCCTCCTCCCAGGGCGCGTCCGGACCGGACCCGGCCTCCTCGCGCCCGGCGTCGGTGAGCGCGAACAGTTTCTTGCCGCCCTCGCTCCGGCTCTCGATGAGCCCCTCGTCCTCCAGGAGCTGGAGGGTCGGGTAGACCGATCCCGGGCTCGGCTTCCAGGCCCCGCCGCTGCGCTCGGCGATTTCCTGGATCATCTCGTAGCCGTGCATGGGGCGGTCCTTCAGCAGCGCCAGGATGGACGCCCGCACATCACCGCGCCGCGCCCTGCCCCGGCCACCGCCACGCCCCCGCCCGCCGAACGGCCCGCCGAAGCCGGGACCACCGCCGAAGCCGGGACCGAACGGGCCGAACGCGGCACGGCGCCCCTCGAACTCGCCCTGACCGTGACGTCCCGGCCCGCAGTGGCCGTGTCCGCGCCCCTGCCCGTGGTCATACGCATGCATCACTACGCTCCCTCCATCGTTGATCTGTCGCGATGCTTCAACGATATATCGGAATAGGTCGCTCGCCAACGACTCACGGCATGATTTCCGGTCCAGCGACGACGAATTGGCCTTGGCCTGTGGTTTCACCCAGGCCATACGGTCGTGTCCATGCGGATTCGTATCGTCGACGCCTTCACCGACCGTCCCTTCTCCGGCAACCCCGCGGGCGTACTGCTCCTCGACGCCTTCCCCGACGACCACCGGCTCCAGAAGGTGGCCGCGGAGGTCAACCTCTCCGAGACCGCCTTCGCACACCCGCTCCCGCCCGGCGGCGACGCCGACTGGGCGCTGCGCTGGTTCACCCCGGTCACCGAGGTCGACATGTGCGGGCACGCCACTCTGGCCACCGCGCATGTGCTGCACACCACCGGCCGGGCCACCGGCACCGTGCGCTTCGCCGCCCGTTGCGGTGTCCTCACCACGACGGCGGGCGAGGACGGCACGATCACGATGGACTTCCCCACCTCCACGCTCACCCCGGTCGACGCGCCCGAAGGTCTCGCGGACGCGCTCGGGGCCGAGGTCCTGTCCGTGCACGACACGGCCGCCCACATCGGCGACCTGCTGGTGGAGCTCCGGGACGAGAAGGCCGTACGGGCACTGGCCCCGGACCACGCCACCATCGCTGAGCTGTCAAAGCGGGGTGTCATCGCCACGGCCCCGGCCGAGGACCCGGCACGCGGCCATGACTTCGTGTCGCGCTGCTTCTTCCCCCGCGTCGGCATCGACGAGGACCCGGTCACCGGCAGCGCGCACACGGCCCTGGCCCCGTTCTGGTCGGCCCGCTTCGGCCGGGACGACCTGACCGGACTCCAGGGCGGCGCCCGTACCGGAGTCGTACGCACCGCCCTGCGCGGCGAGCGCACGCTGCTGACGGGCAGGGCCGTCACGGTCATCGAGGGCGACCTGCTCGTCTGAGGGGACGTCGGCCGGGACGCGGACCCGGCCGACGTGACCGTCCGGCCGGGCTCGGAGCCCGGCCGGACGGTCACGGCTCGGTCGGCCGCCGGCTCACGGCTCGGGCAGCCAGCCGACCTTTCCCTTCAGCAGCCCGTACCCGACGAACGCCACGATGTCGAGCAGCGCGTGCGCCACCACCAGCGGCCCGACCCGCCCCCACCGCCGGTACAGCAGCACGAACACGACGCCCATGGCCATGTTGCCGATGAACCCCCCGATGCCCTGGTAGAGGTGGTACGAGCCGCGCAGCACCGAGCTCGCGGCCAGCGCCGCCATCGGGGACCAGCCCAGCTGCCCCAGCCTGCGCAGCAGGTAGCCGACGACGATGACCTCCTCCACGACGGAGTTCTGGATCGCCGAAAGGATCAGCACCGGGTACTTCCACCACTCCCCGGGCAGCGCCTCGGGCACCACTGTGAGGTTGACGCCGATCCCCCGCGCCACCAGGTAGAAGGCGAGCCCCGTGCTGCCGATCGCCGCCGCGACGAGCGCCCCTCGCCCGAGGTCCGGCCAGGGCGCGCGCCGGTCGAAGCCGATCGCCCGCATCCCGGCGCCCTCCCGGAGCAGCAGATGTGCGACCAGCACGACCGGCACGAGGGCCGTGGCGATGTAGAACAGCTGCAGGGAGAGGTCCAGCCAGGGCCGTCCGGGGGCGATCGAGCCGTTGAGGGTGGCCGTCTGCTCCTTCAGGCCGCCGGGCTTCGTCAGCGATCCGACGAAGCTGATGAGCGAGTGGACCGCGCTCGCGCCGAGGGACAGCGCCAGCACGATCAGCGTCTCGGACCGCAGGGTCCTGTGCATGTCACCGGTCGCCGGAATACCGGCCCCTCCGGCCGCCCGCTCTCCATCTGTCCGCACGCCAGCCTCCGTTCGTGGATCTCGCGCGGTCCAGCTTGCCCGACGGCGGCACGCGGTGTGCGAACGGGTCCCGGTGGACGCTCCGGAGCCTCCTCAGCGGGTCCGTTGCGGGTACGGCCCCGGGAAGCGTACGGACCAGGTGTGGACGGGGTCGCCGCGCAGCGCCAGCTCGCGGTAGCGGCGGGCGGTGGCGGTGAGCGCCGCGTCCCGGTCGAGGCCCGCCTCCTGGGCCCGGTGGAATGTCTCGACCTGCCAGGAGGCGCCGTTCACGCGGCGCCGGCACCGCTCCTCGATGATGCCGAGGCTGCGGTCCCGGTCGGCGGGTTCTATGCCCCAGGCGTCCAGGCCGGCGGCGGCGAGCGGAAGCAGTTCGTCCCGTACGAGCTTCACGGCGGGTACGGCGGTGACGCCGCCGCCGCGGCCGGGCCGGGGCCAGCGCAGCTCGGCGTCGATGCCGTACCGGCAGGCGGCGTCGAAGTTGGCGGCCGCGTCGGCGAAGGGCGTCCGCTTCCACACGGGCCTGCTGTCCTCGGCGAGCGCGCGCACGAGCCCGTAGTAGAAGGCGGCGTTGGCGATCACGTCGTCGACGGTGGGCCCGGCGGGCAGCACGCGGTTCTCGACGCGCAGATGCGGGATGCCGTCCATCACGCCGTACACGGGCCGGTTCCAGCGGTAGACGGTGCCGTTGTGCAGGACGAGTTCCTGGAGGGAGGGGACGCCCCCGTCGTCGAGGACGCGCAGCGGGTCCTCGTCGTCGCAGAGCGGCAACAGGGCGGGGAAGTAGCGCAGGTTCTCCTCGAAGAGCTCGTACGCGGACTCCACCCACCGCTCGCCGAACCAGGTGCGCGGCCGGACGCCCTGCGCCTGCAGTTCGGGCGGCCGGGTGTCCGTGGCCTGCTGGAAGAGCGGCGGCCGGGTCTCGCGCCACAGCTCGCGGCCGAACAGGAACGGCGAGTTGGCGCCGACCGCCACCTGGACCGCGGCGACGGCCTGCGCCGCGTTCCACACGTCGGCGAAGCGCGCCGGGGTGACCTGGAGGTGCAGCTGTACGGAGGTGCAGGCGGCTTCGGGGGTGATGGAGGCGGCCGTGCAGCGGAGCCGCTCGACGCCGTCTATCTCCAGGGCGAAGTCCTCGCCTCGGGCGGCGACCATCTGATCGTTGAGCAGCATGTAGCGGTCGACGTCGGAGATGTTCGCGAGGTCCACGTCCTGCCGGGTGAGCGTGGGCAGAATGCCGATCATCACGATGCCGGCGCCCAACTCCTCGGCCTTGCGTTGGGCATATCCGAGGCCGGTGCGCAGTTCCTCGGCGAGCCGCGAGAGAACGTGGCCGCCGAGCCGGTGCGGGGCGATGTTCACCTCCAGATTGAACATTCCGAGTTCGGTCTGGAAATCCCGGCTGGCGATGCGCTCCAGCACCTGGGTATTCATCATCCGGGGCAGGCCGTCGGCGCCGGCCAGATTCAGCTCGATCTCGAGCCCCATGAGATTCCTGGGTCGGTCGAACCGCTTCTCCGCGAAGAGCCGGTCCAGTGCCTGGAGACACCGCCGCAGCTTCCTCCGGTACCTCTGCCGATCGGCCAGGTCGAACCCGCCCGCCACGACCTTCTCCCCCATCGAAGTGTCCCTCCTCGAGTGGGCGGCACGCGGTCGCCGCTCGCGTCAGGGACGATGATGCCCAGCCCGGACGATCCGTAACTCCGACGTGGAGAGGGCTTCGCCACTAGTCTGGCCCGATCGGGCGTCCGGCACATTCCGGAGGCATGGCACGGCTAGCAGATCTCTCCGGGCGGCGTGGTGAAAAACGTCAATGAGATTCAGCCGTCCACGCTGCGGAGAATATTGCAGGCAGGAGTCGCGCACCCCAGGAATATGCGGAGGAAAAGGCCGGGAATCGAGACGTGATGCGGCCTTGACGGAGTTATCGGGAACGGCTAGCCGAAACACGACGTGAACATTTGTCGTATAAACTCCGCCCACGAGGCTGAGACCCGGCGCCCCGGCATGGCGCCCCGGACCCCCTTCGGCCCCGCTGCTGACAGCGCCGTCCGCACCCACCCACGCTTCACCCCCCTGTCTCTTGATTGAGAGGCGACCCACCATGCCGCTTCACGTCTCCCAGGCGCCCACGCCTGCCCTGCACAGCGTCCTCGCGGCCCTCGGCTCCCCCGCCGTCCGCGAGGCCAGCACCCCAGCGCTGCGCTCCGTCCAGGGGCCCCTCACCGCGGAGGTCCCGCTACCCGTCCATGTCCTCGACGTTCTCGACGTTCTCGACGTTCTCGATGTTCCCGACGTTCCCGATGTTCCCGACGTTCCCGGTGTTCCCGGCGTCGCCGCCCCGGCCCCCGGACCGGCCGGCACGCCCCGCACCCGGCTCGTCGGCTGGCGGTTCCTGATCCGCGGCGGGCAGCTGTCCCTGGCCGCCGCGGACACCCTGCCCACGCCCGGCGGCTGGTCCTTCTCGCACTTCTTCGAGGGGCCGTACATCGCCTCCACGGAACGGGCCCTGCGCCAGGCCGAGGCGGTCCAGTCCTCCTGGCAGCCGCGTCTGCTGTCGGTGCCCGAGCTGTACATGCTCACGCTCTGGCTGCACGGCGACACCGAAGCCGACCCCGCCGGGGGCGCCCCGGACGGGGCGGACGTGCTGATCCCGCTGGCGCCCGCGCCGCCCGGGATCGCCGCGCACCGCCCGCAACGGGTCGCGGACCTGCTGCCGCGGCTCGCCGTACGGCTCGTACCACCGCCGCTGCTCGGCTCGACGGCCTGACCACCACCGGAGAACAGGCCGCTCAGCGGGTGCCCCACGCCCCTCCGGGGCGTGGGGCACCGTGCTGCGGATCCTGCGTACACCCCCTGACCCGTGCGGACTAGTCCGCTTCGGCCACGCCGAACCACCCGAAGTGACAGGGTGGTTGGGTTGAACCATCCGCGCGGGTGATACGTCCTTCAGCAGTAAGAAGAGCTGCCGCGAAATCCCTGCGGAATCAGGCCCGTGGGGCAACACTGGGAACGGACCGATCGAAAGACGGGGGGCGGCCATGAGCAACGCATCGAGCCGCAGGACAGACTCCACACCGCAGCGAAAGATCCCAGCCATGTGCCAGCACCAGCCATCCTGCCCGACCGCCGACTCCGCCGACCGGGAGGCCGCCCGAGTCGTGGTGCACCACCCGGAGCAGGGCTGGAGCCTGCTGTGCAACGGCGTCCTCCTCTTCGAGGACACCGGCGAGCTGCTGCCGGACGGGCAGATCATCGCGCCGCACCGGCCGCTGACCGCGGCGCGGGTGGCGACGGCCGCGTAGCGCCCGGTGACACGGCCGGACACCGGAACGGCGAAGGGGCCGGTGCGGAGGTGACCACCTCCGCACCGGCCCCGACGCCTACCTCACCTGCCGCGGCTACCGCGTCAGCTCAGCCTCAGGCGTCGTACTCGTCGAGAGGCGGGCAGGAGCAGACCAGATTGCGGTCGCCGAAGGCCCCGTCGATCCGGCGCACCGGCGGCCAGTACTTGTCGGCGGCCGGGACACCGGCCGGGAAGACGGCCTCCTCGCGGCTGTAGGCGTGGTTCCACTCACCGCCGAGCGCGGCCGCCGTGTGCGGGGCGTTGCGCAGCGGGTTGTCGTCGCCGGGCCACTCGCCGGAGGCGACCTTCTCGATCTCGGCGCGGATCGCGATCATCGTGTCGCAGAACCGGTCGAGCTCGGTGAGGTCCTCGCTCTCGGTCGGCTCGATCATCAGCGTGCCGGCCACCGGGAACGACATGGTCGGCGCGTGGAAGCCGTAGTCGATCAGGCGCTTGGCGATGTCGTCGACGCTGACGCCGGTCGCCTTGGACAGCGGGCGCAGGTCGATGATGCACTCGTGCGCCACCAGCCCGCCCGGGCCCGTGTACAGAACCGGGAAGTGCGGCTCCAGTCGCTTGGCGATGTAGTTCGCGGCCAGGACGGCGACCTGTGTGGCCCGCTTGAGGCCCTCTCCGCCCATGAGCCGCACGTACGCCCAGGAGATCGGCAGAATGCCGGCGGAGCCCCACGGCGCCGCCGAGATGGGTCCGACGCCCGTCTCCGGGCCGGCGCTCGGCTGGAGCGGGTGGTTCGGCAGGTACGGGGCGAGGTGGGCGCGGACGCCGACCGGGCCGACGCCGGGGCCGCCGCCGCCGTGCGGGATGCAGAACGTCTTGTGCAGGTTCAGGTGCGACACGTCGCCGCCGAACTTGCCGGGCTTGGCCAGGCCCACCAGCGCGTTGAGGTTCGCGCCGTCGACGTACACCTGGCCGCCCGCCTCGTGGACCTGGGCGCAGATGTCGGCGACGTGCTCCTCGAAGACTCCGTGCGTCGACGGGTACGTGATCATCAGCACGGACAGCTCGTCACGGTACTGCTCGATCTTGGCGCGCAGGTCCTCGACGTCGATCTCGCCGTCGTCGGCGGTCTTGACGACGACGACCTTCATCCCGGCCATGACGGCGGACGCGGCGTTGGTGCCGTGCGCGGACGACGGGATGAGGCAGACGGTGCGCTGTGTGTCGCCATTGGCGCGGTGGTACGCCCGGACGGCGAGGAGACCGGCGAGCTCGCCCTGGGAACCGGCGTTGGGCTGGATCGACACGTTGTCGTAGCCGGTGACCTCGGCGAGGCGCTCCTCCAGCTCACGGATGAGCGTGAGGTAGCCCTGCGCCTGCTCGGCGGGGGCGAAGGGGTGCAGCTGACCGAACTCGGGCCAGGTGACCGGCTCCATCTCGGTGGTCGCGTTCAGCTTCATCGTGCAGGAGCCGAGCGGGATCATGCCGCGGTCCAGCGCGTAGTCACGGTCGGCGAGCTTGCGCAGGTAGCGCAGCATCGAGGTCTCGGAGCGGTGCGCGTGGAAAACGGGGTGGGTCAGGTACGCGTCGGTGCGCAGCAGGCCCTCGGGCAGCGCGTCGGCGGTCTCGGCGTCGAGTGCCTCGATGTCGCCGGACACGCCGAAGGCGCCCCAGACGGCGGAGAGCTGGGCGCGTCCGGTGGTCTCGTCGCAGGCGACAGAGAGGTGGTCGGCGTCGACGAGGTGGATGTTGACCCCGCCCTCACGGGCGGCGGCGACGACCTCGGCGGCCCGGCCCGGCACACGCGCGGTGAGGGTGTCGAAGAACGTGCCGTGGACGATCTCGACGCCGCCGGCGCGCAGCCCGGCGGCGAGGATGGTCGCGTAGCGGTGCGTACGCCGCGCGATCTCCTTCAGGCCGTCGGGGCCGTGGTAGACCGCGTACATGCCGGCCATGACGGCGAGGAGCACCTGGGCGGTGCAGATGTTGCTGGTGGCCTTCTCGCGGCGGATGTGCTGCTCGCGCGTCTGGAGGGCCAGGCGGTACGCCTTGTTGCCGTCCGCGTCGACGGAGACGCCGACGAGGCGGCCGGGCAGGCTGCGGGCGAAGGTGTCCCGTACAGCCATGTAACCGGCGTGCGGTCCACCGAAGCCCATCGGGACGCCGAAGCGCTGGGTGGTGCCGACGGCGATGTCGGCGCCGAGCTCGCCGGGCGAGGTGAGCAGGGTGAGCGCCAGCAGGTCGGCGGCGACGGTGACGATCGCGCCCAGCTCGTGGGCGGCGTCGACGAGCGGCTTGAGGTCGCGGACGGCGCCGGTGGCGCCGGGGTACTGGAGCAGCACGCCGAAGACACCGCGCTCGGCGATCTCGGCGGGGATGCCGTCGCTCAGGTCGGCGACGACGACCTCGACACCGGTCGGCTCGGCCCGGGTCTCTATGACGGCGACGGTCTGCGGCAGGGCGTCGGCGTCGACCAGGAAGACACCGTTCTTGACCTTGCCCACGCGCCGGGCCAGCGACATGGCCTCGGCGGCGGCCGTGCCCTCGTCGAGGAGGGAGGCGCCGGAGGTGGGCAGGCCGGTCAGGTCGGCGACCACGGTCTGGAAGTTGAGCAGCGCCTCCAGGCGGCCCTGCGAGATCTCCGGCTGGTACGGGGTGTATGCCGTGTACCAGGCGGGGTTCTCCATGACGTTGCGGAGGATGACCGGCGGCGTGAACGTGCCGTAGTAGCCGAGGCCGATCATCGGGGCCAGGACCTGGTTCCGGTCCGCGAGGGCGCGCAGCTCGGCGAGGACCTCGGCCTCGGAGCGGGCCTCGGGCAGGGCGAGGGCCTCGGTGCTCTTGATCACGTCCGGCACCGCGGCCGCCGTGAGCTCGTCGAGCGAGCCGTAGCCGACCTGCGCGAGCATCTTGGCGCACGCCTCGGCGTCAGGACCGATGTGGCGCTGCTCGAAGGGGGTGCCTCGCTCGAGCTGGGAGAGCGGAATGCGGTTGGCGGTCATGTACGGGGGCCTCCTGGTCATAGCGACCTTCGAGGGGCACCGCGGCGCGGGTGCCCGGACGGCCTCCCCCTCTGTCATCTCAACCTGAGAGCTTCACCATGCCCGGCCCGGCGGGGGTCGGCGCACGGCTTTCACCGTCGGTGAGAGCGGGTGCCGTCCGACGCCCGCTCTACTTTCCAGAGTGACCTCGTCCGTGCGGTACAGGGGCCTGAGAGATTCCGGGGAGGATTTGCTCCTTCGGCGCCTCCGGAAAGGTTTCTCCGGAGGACTCTCCCGCACAGGGTCAGCGGCCATTGCCAGCCTACCAGCGAGGTTCCGGGCCGATCCCTCGAGTGGCCGACGTCACGGTTGTGCTCTTTCGTAGTGTTTACGGACCAGTTGTGACCGGCTGGAGGAACTGTGCAGACCGACATCGACCCGCGCAGCCTGATCGGGCGCAAGGCGTTCGACCGCGACGGCCACAAGATCGGCACGGTGGACGAGGTGTACCTGGACGACGCGACGGGCGTGCCGGAATGGGCGGCCGTACGGACGGGGCTGTTCGGCCGCGACGCGTTCGTCCCGCTGGAGCCGAGCGAACTCGTCGACAACGGCCTGCGCGTCCCGTACGAACGCGCCCTCATCAAGGACGCCCCGGACTTCGGCGTCGGCCGGCACCTCTCCCCCGAGCAGGAGGTCCAGCTGTACCGCCACTACGGCCTGGACCTGCCGGGCACCGGCTCCCCGGACACGTCCTTCGGCAAGCTGGCGGACGGCGACGACTGACCGCCCGGCACCAGGGGAAGCGGCTCCGAGGGCTCCAGCTCGGGATCGTCCACCCGGAAGGTCCGCACCCTCCCGGGCGCCGATCCGGGCTGCTCGAACCGCACGGTGACCCGGCCCAGCCCGCTCCCCTGCACCCACCCGGCCCCGTACACCGCATGCCGGACATCGCCCCCGGCCACCCACCGCCGCTCCCCCGGTGCCTCCGCACCGCTCCCCGGCGCCCCCGCGCCGCCTCCGCCGTGCGCAGCGGCCCCGGCGTCGCCGCCGACCGCGCCCTGAGCCGCCGTACCGGGCACACCGTCGTCGGCGCCCTCACCCGACCCGCCACCCTCGGATACCACCACCTGCCCGCCGCCCCCGGCCGGCAGCGCGGCACCGGGCGTACCTGCCACGGAGTCCTCGCCGCTGTCTCGCGTCACACGCGCATCCGTCCCCCGGCCGCCCGTCCCACCGGCTTCGGGGGCACCGGTGCCGGCCGGGGCCGCCGTGGGCTCACCCCTGCGTGCCGCAGGCGCGGTGCCCGCGGCAACGACCCCGTCCGGCGTCTGCGCCGGTTCCTCCTCATGTGCCGCCTGGGCGAAGAGGTCCTCCTGGGTGTAGTCGGCCAGGCCGCTGACGCCGACGCCCAGCAGGCGGACCCCGCCCGTGGTGTCCACCGCGTCCAGCAGCCGTGCGGCGGCCTCCCGTACCACCACGGGGTCGTCCGTCGGCCCCCGCAGGGTCTCGGAGCGGGTGAGGGTCGAGAAGTCGTACCGCCGTACCTTCAGCACGACCGTCCGCCCCGAGCGCCCCGCCTCCCGCAGTCTGCGCACGCACCGTTCGGCGAGCCGTTCCACCTCCCAGCGCACGCGCACCCGGTCGTGCAGGTCCACGTCGAAGGTGTCCTCCACGGACACCGACTTGGCGTCCCGCTCCGCCACCACCGGCCGGTCGTCCTGGCCCAGGGCCATCTCGTACAGGGACGCCCCGTGGGCCCTGCCCAGGAGCCGCACCAGCTCGTCCTCGCCCGCCTCGGCCAGGTCGGCCACCGTCGTCATGCCGGCCCGCCGCAGATGCTCCGCCGTGGCGGGCCCCACGCCGGGCAGTGTCCGGACGCCCATCGGCCCCAGCAGAGCCCGCTCCGTCCCCGGTTCGATCAGTAGGAGCCCGTCGGGCTTGGCCTCCTCGGACGCGATCTTCGCAAGCATCTTGGAACCCGCCAGCCCCACGGACCCGGTCAGGCCGGTGACCCGGTAGATGTCCGCGCGGAGCTGTTCGCCGACCGCCCTCGCCGTCGCCGCGTCATCGGCGACGCCCCCTGCCTCCAGGTCCACGAACGCCTCGTCCAGGCTCAGCGGCTCCACGAGCGGCGAGAGCCGGCCGAGCAGTTCCATGACCTGCCCGCTCACCGTCCGGTAGACGGTGAAGCGCGGCACCAGGTACGCGGCGTTGGGCGCGAGGCGCCTCGCCTGCGCCATGGGCATGGCCGACCGCACACCGAACCGCCTCGCCTCGTACGAAGCGGTGGCGACGACCCCGCGCGGGCCCAGCCCGCCCACGATCACGGGCTTTCCGCGCAGACTCGGTTTCGCCGCCTGTTCGACGGCGGCGTAGAACGCATCCATGTCCAGATGCAGAATCGTCGGCGCGGCTCTCACATCACCGATGCTGCCTCACACCACTGACAGTCGCCCGCACACACGTACGACACGTTCGGCTGTCAGACGGCCTTGTCGCGTCTGCGCTGGGCCAGCTCGTCCGCCGGATTGTGCCCGACGAGGGTCTCCCCGGTGTCGACACGCTCGCCGTGCAGCTGTGACAGTGCCGCCTCGACATCCCGCCACACCACACCCACCGCGATCCCGAAGATGCCCTGACCGCCCTGGAGAAGGCTGACGACCTCGTCCGGCGACGAGCACTCGTAGACGGTCGCACCGTCACTCATGAGCGTCATGCGCTCCAGATCGTGCAGGCCCCGCCCGCGCAGATGCTGGACGGCCGCCCTGATGTTCTGGAGGGCGACCCCGGTGTCCAGAAACCGCTTGACGATCTTCAGGACGACGACGTCCCGGAAGCTGTAGAGACGCTGCGTGCCCGATCCGTACGCGGGCCGGACGCTCGGCTCGACCAGCCCCGTACGCGCCCAGTAGTCGAGCTGCCGATAGGTGATGCCGGCCGCCGCACACGCCGTGGGGCCCCGGTACCCGATGGCGTCGGTCGTCGAGTCGGCCGCACTTCCGTGAAGCGGATACGGGCCGTTCCCTCCCGGACTCCGCCCGGGAAGACCCCCTGCCGTACCGTCGCCGCTGCTCATCACGCCGACCCTCCGTCCTTGACCTGCCACATCGACGGTAGGCAGTCCCCAGGGGTGCGTCAACGATCGCCACACTCGCCACGCCGAGTGATAATCACCCTGAGAGTGGTTTGGCGTGTCCGGCTTCCGGGAACTGCTTCTCGAATGCGCCGGGAGCGCTGAATGCGCCCCAGCAGGCCCGGCGGACCGCCCCGCGCCCGGACCCGACCCCGCGCGGCCCCGGAGCGGCTCACCGTGGCACGGTCACTGGTTGCTGGTGCCGAAGTCCTCGGGGGAGATCTGGTCGAGGAACTCGCGGAATTTCTCCACCTCGTCCTCCTGCTCGTCCGGGATCGCGATTCCGGCGTCGTCGAGCACGCCGTCGCTGCCGAAGATCGGCGTCCCGGTACGCAAGGCCAGCGCTATGGCATCGGAGGGCCGGGCGCTCACTTCGACACCACTGGCGAAGACCAGCTCCGCGTAGAAGACCCCTTCGCGGAGGTCCGTGATGCGGACCTCGGTGAGCTCCTGGCCCACGGCCTCGAGCACATCCTTGAAGAGGTCATGGGTCAGCGGCCTGGCAGGGGTCATGCCCTGCTGGGCGAAGGCGATCGCCGTCGCCTCACCCGGGCCGATCCAGATCGGGAGGTATCGGTCGCCTCCCACTTCACGCAGGAGCACGATCGGCTGGTTGGACGGCATTTCCACCCGGACACCGACAACATCGAGCTCGTTCACACAGCAACCCTAGGACGTGCCGCACCGGTTTGGATAGTCGGGCCCCGCCAAGATCAGTGGAACCGGACTCCGAGGGCCGATCTGACCAGGGCCGCGTGCAGGCGGACGGAGAGCGCGGCCAGTTCCTTCACGGTCGCCTCGGCGTGGGCCCTGGTCTGCGGGTTACGGTGCCGCCGCAGGGGGGCGACCACCTGATCGACGAGCCCTGCCTCACGGTCGGCGGCGGCCTTCACAGCCCGCAGATGGCGGGGCTCCAGGCCGAACCGCCCGAGCTCGGCGACGAGCTTCGCGACGGTCACCGCCTCGGCGTCGTACCCGCCGTCCGCCGCCACGGTGATGAGCCCGTACGACTCCCACTCGGCGAGCTCCTCCTCGCCCACCTCGACTGCGGCGAGCAGCTCGTCCCGGCCGATCCGGGCGGCCGTGACCCGGTCCTGCTCCGGCTCCCACGGATGCGCCCCGTCCAGCCGATCGCTCTGCGCGCCCTGGGCGGGCAGGGTCACCTGCTCACCGCGGCCCAGGGCGTCCAGGTGCTCGCGGATGACCTTGAGCGGCAGATAGTGGTCCCGCTGCATCCGCAGGATCAGCGCCAGCCGCTCCACGTCGTCCGGGCTGAACTTCCGATATCCGGAAGCGGTCCGCCGCGGCTCCACGAGCCCCTCCGCCTCCAGGAACCGGATCTTGGAGATGGTGACCTCGGGGAACTCCTCCCGCAGCTGGTTGAGCACCGTGCCGATGCTCACCAGCCGGTCGCCCGCGTCGGCGGTGCCGTGGCCGGCACCGCCCGTCGGTGTTCGCAGCATGGACCTTCCTGGGGGTCCCCCCGGACGGAGTCCGGGGGAGGTCAGACGCTCCGCTGGCTCCCGTAGAAGACCAGGCGGTACTTGCCGATCTGCACCTCGTCACCGTTGGTGAGCAGGACCGAGTCGATCGGCTCACGATTGACATAGGTGCCGTTGAGGCTGCCGACGTCCGCGACGGTGAAGCTGCCGTCCGCCGCCCTGCGGAACTCCACATGGCGACGGGACACAGTCACGTCGTCCAGGAAGATGTCGCTCTGCGGGTGACGGCCCGCGGTCGTCAGATCGCCGTCGAGGAGGAAGCGGCTGCCGGAGTTCGGGCCACGGCGCACCACGAGCAGCGCCGAGCCCAGCGGCAGCGCCTCCACGGCGGCCTGCGCCTCGGGCGACAGCGACGGCAGCGGCGTCTGGCCGGTCGTCTCGCCGTCGTACGCCTCAAGGCCCGAGATGGAGATCGTCGACGTGGTCTCGGACGCGCGCTCCGGCGGGACACCGCCGCGCAGCGGAGCCCCGCAGTTGGAGCAGAACCGACTCGCCTCGGCATTGCGGTGTCCGCACCTCGTACACACCGGCATGGACCCATCCTCCTGCCGCGGCTGATCCGCGTGGACGCTGGTCGCGTACGGATCGGAACCTATGCGGCCGGGACCGGCAGGGTCAACAGAAGACGCGCCCTCGCCGCCCGTAATGTCACCACCCGGACCAGCGACCTCGTCACGGAAGAGCGGACGCTCCCCGCCCTGCTCCTCCTCGCTCTGACCGTGCCGGGGCGCGCGATGCCTGGCGTTGCCGCCGTCCTCGCGTGCGCTCTTGCCGAACAACTTCGCAAACAACTTCACGGGCGATTCCCCTTGAACGAAACAGACCCGCCCGTGGGGCAGGACGAACCCTGAATGAACACACCTGCCGACCCGGACATCTTCACAACGTCCGTATCCTCCGGACAGTTTCCACCACGCACCACGCTCGTGATGCGGCGACCCCCCGCAGCCTCTCGGCCAGGGCGGCGCGGCTCTTCGGCCACGGGAGCTACCCCCACTGCTTCGCCTCCCCTGTCCGGCTCGGTCCCTCGGGCATTCCCCCGCCGCGCGGCCCCCATGCGCCTCTTGCTCACTGCGATGACGACCGAGCGTAGTCAGGCCGCTTCGCCGGTCGCAAGGCGTTCACAATGATCTTCTCCGACCGGGTAACGGTGGCCGTGGCCTGCTCCTTCTCCAGCGTCTGCACGATGCCGCCGGGGATGTTGAGCGCCGGCTCGAGATCCTGCGGCTTGCCGATGACCTTGAACCGGTACGGCGGGGTGATCTTCCGCCCGTCCACCTCGACGGCCCCGGCCCTCCCGGAGAAGTACGTGTCCGCGACGACCCGGACGTCGTTGACCTGGATCGCCTCCGCGCCGGCCGCGCGCAACTCCTGGATGGTGTCGAGCAGCTTGTCCGGTTCGACGGCTCCCAGCACGTCCTCGATGGTGAGTGTGATGCCGGGGCCCTCGGCTGCCACCGTACCCGCCAGGACGCCCAGCTGACGCTCTCTCTCCTGCGTCTGCTTACGGGCCTCTTCGGCCTGGTTCGAGCTGTTCTCCAGCTCCCGGCGCTGCGCCTCCAGGCGCGTCTTCTCGTCCTCCAGCCGCTGGCTGCGGTCGTCCAGCTCGTCCAGGATCCGGACGAGGTCCTCCTGGCGGGCACCCCGCAGGGTGCCGTCGTCGCTGGTGGAGCGCACCTGGATGGCGAGGCCGAGTCCAAGGCCGAACAGCAGCAACGCGACCACCAGTTGGGCACGGGTCACGCGCGGCGGCCAGAGCCCGGCGGCCAGCCGCTGCCGACCGGTCTTCTGTTCGGCCGGCGCCTTCGGGGTCTGTTCTTCGTCGCTCATCGGCCTCACGCCCGGAACACATGCCGCCGGATGGCGGCCGCGTTGGAGAAGATCCGGATACCGAGGACGACCACCACACCCGTCGACAGTTGCGCCCCGACGCCCAGCTTGTCGCCGAGGAACACGATCAGCGCGGCCACGACGACGTTCGACAGGAAGGAGACGACGAAGACCTTGTCGACGAAGATCCCGTCGAGCATGGCCCGTAGTCCGCCGAAGACCGCGTCGAGCGCGGCGACGACGGCGATCGGCAGATAGGGCTCGACCACCGCCGGAACCTCGGGCCGGATCAACAGTCCGACCACGACTCCCACGACGAGGCCCAGTACGGCGATCACGATGTGCCCTTCCCTGTGTCGGCCGCGCCCCGCCCGTCACCCGTCCCGGCTCCGGAGGTCCTCGGCTGTGCTGTACGTACGATCAGGCTCGGCGCCGCCGGCAGACTGACCCGTTCCTGGGTCGAAATGCTGTTGCGGATACCGAAGTTCTCCGACAGCGCGTGCAGATAGCGGCCGTCCGCGCTGTCCTGGAACCGGGTGCTGAGCCTCTTCCCGTCCCCCACCGCCAGGACCGTGTACGGCGGTACCAGCGGCCTGTTGTCGACCAGTATGGCGTCACCCGCCGCCCTGATCGCGGACAGGGCCGTCAGCCGCTGCCCGTTGATCGCGACAGCCTCCGCGCCGGACTGCCACAGCCCGTTCACGATGCGTTGCATA
This sequence comes from Streptomyces sp. TRM49041, assembly GCF_008271805.1. Taxonomy (GTDB): domain Bacteria; phylum Actinomycetota; class Actinomycetes; order Streptomycetales; family Streptomycetaceae; genus Streptomyces. The sequence continues at coordinate 4,058 of NZ_VSRY01000074.1, read as the reverse complement.
TCCCGGTCGCGCACCCGCCCCGTGTCGGAGAAGCCGCTGCTCTCGCGGGGCCCGCCACCTCCCTGGTCGGTGCCCTTGGCGTCGTCGACGACCAGTTTCACCCCGGGCCCGCTCACCTCGGTGGCGCCGGACAGCAGCGCGACCAGACGGCTCCGGTCCCCGCCGAGCTCCTGCAGCGCCGCGCGCTGCCGCTCCCCCACCTCTCGGCGCAGGTCCTCGATGCTCTTCTCCAGGCCGTCCACGGCGGCCGTCTCGTCGTGGATACGGTCGATGAGCTCTTCTCGCTCCTTCGCCACGACGGGCGCCGATATCTGTGCCTCCGCGGCGCCGAGCGTAACGACCGCGGCGGCGAGGACGAGACCGGCCGCCAGCCCCAGCTTGGCGCGCATCGTGCGCGGCAGGCCGCCGCCCTCGGCGGCGCGACGGGCGGATGCCTCCGCGTAGCCGTCGTCGAGGGCGTGGTCGATCACATTGGTCAGCAGCGACATCGAGGCGTCGGGACGCGGAGGCGGGGAGCCGGTGGTCCGAACGGGGGGCTGCTGCGACATGCCGCACATCGTCGCATGTCGGAGGGGCTACCGCCGAATGGCCCCACCGGTGTGCCGGGTGCCTCCCTCGGGCACCACCCGGCACACCGGCCGCACACCCTGCGCTCGGGGCTAGCGACCTGCGCTGTCGACCACGGCCGCCCATTCGTCGAGCAGGGCCTGGGCGGAGGCGTCGTCCGGGCCTTCCGCCCACAGATGGGTGACGGCCTCGGCCGGGTCGGGCAGCACAAGCACCCACCGCCCGTCCGCCTCGACGACGCGCACACCGTCGGTGGTGTCCACGTGCCGGTCCCCGGCGGCTTCGACGACCCGCCGCATCACCAGCCCCTTGACCGCCCACGGCGTCGCCAGATCCCGCCGCAGCACATGGGCTCGCGGGATACGCGCGTCGATCTGGCTGAGGGTGAGCTGGGTACGTGCGATGAGGCCGATGAGCCGTACGAACGCGGCCGTCCCGTCGAAGACACTGCTGAACTCGGGAACGATGAACCCGCCGCGCCCGTCTCCACCGAAGATGGTGGACTCCTCGCGGCCGACCCGGGTCAGGTCGTCCGGCGACGTGGTCGTCCAGTCGACCTGTGTGCCGTGGTACGCGGCGACCTGCTCGGCGATCCTCGTCGTCGTGACGGGCAGCGCCACGCGCCCGCTGCGCCGCTCGGCCGCGACGAGGTCGAGCAGCACGAGGAGCGCCCGGTCGTCCTCGATGATCCTGCCGCGTTCGTCGACAAGCGACAGCCGCTCACCGACGGTGTCGAACCGCACGCCGAACGCGGCCCGCGCCGACGCGACTATCTCACCGAGCCGCACGAGCCCGGCTCTGCGGGACTCGGCGGACTCGGTGGGCCGCGACTCGTCGAGCCCGGGGTTGATCGTCAGGGAGTCCACTCCGAGCCGTCCGAGCAGGCTGGGCAGTACGAGCCCGGCGCTGCCGTTGGACGCGTCGACGACGACCTTCAGGCCGGCGTCCGGGATGCCGGTCGTGTCGACATTGTGGAGGAGCGCCCCGGTGTACTGGTCGAAGACACTCGCCGGGAAGCTGAGGTCGCCGATCTCGCCCGGGAACGCCCGCCGGTACTCCTGCCGTGCGTAGACCCGGTCGAGCTTCCGCTGCCCGCCCTGGGAGAGGTCGGCGCCTCGTTCGTCGAAGAACATGATGTCGACGGAGTCCGGCACCCCGGGCGTGGTCCGGATCATGATGCCGCCTGCGCTGCCCCGCGCGGTCTGCTGCCGCGCGACGGGCAGGGGGACGTTCTCCAGGTCACGTACGTCGATGGCGCTGGCCTGGAGGGCTGAGATCACTGCCCGTTTGAGCGCCCGCGCACCACGGGAGTGGTCTCGGGCGGTGGTGACGGTGGCGCCCTTCTTCAGCGTCGTCGCGTACGCCCCGGCGAGCCGCACGGCGAGCTCCGGCGTGATCTCGACGTTGAGGATGCCGGACACGCCGCGGGCTCCGAAGAGGTGCGCCTGACCGCGGGACTCCCAGATGACGGAGGTGTTGACGAAGGCGCCGGCCTCGATGGTCTTGAACGGGTAGACGCGTACGTTGCCCTGCACGATCGATTCCTCACCGACGAGGCACTCGTCGCCGATGACGGCGCCGTCCTCGATGCGGGCGGCCCGCATGATGTCGGTGTTCTTGCCGATCACACAGCCACGCAGGTTGCTGTGTGGCCCGATGTACACGTTGTCGTGGACCACCGCCCTGTGCAGAAAGGCGCCGCTCTTCACGACCACGTTGGAGCCGACGACGGTGTGTTCGCGGATCTCCACATCGGCTTCCACCTTGGCGTAGTCGCCGATGTAGACGGGCCCGCGCAGTACGGCGTCGGGGTGGACCTCCGCACCTTCGGCGACCCATACGCCGGGCGAGATCTCGAAGCCGTCCAGTTCGACCTCGACCTTGCCTTCGAGCACGTCGGCCTGGGCCTTCACATAGCTCTCATGGGTGCCGACGTCCTCCCAGTAGCCTTCGGCGACATAGCCGTAGACCGGCTTACCCTCCTTCATGAGCTGCGGGAAGACGTCTCCGGACCAGTCGACGGGAACGTCGGGCTCGACATAGTCGAAGACCTCGGGCTCCATCACGTAGATGCCGGTGTTGACGGTGTCGGAGAAGACCTGGCCCCAGGTGGGTTTCTCCAGGAATCGCTCGACCCGGCCTTCGTCGTCGACGATGGTGATGCCGAATTCGAGGGGGTTCGGGACACGCGTCAGACAGACCGTGACCAGGGCGCCCTTCTCCTTGTGGAAGGCGATCAGGTCGGTCAGGTCGAAATCGGTGAGAGCGTCCCCGGAGATGACGAGGAACGCGTCGTCCTTCAGCGCCTCTTCGGCGTTCTTGACGCTGCCGGCGGTGCCGAGTGGCTTCTCCTCGTTGGCGTAGGTGAGCTCCATTCCGAGCTCTTCGCCGTCACCGAAGTAGTTCTTTACGAGCGAGGCTAGGAACTGCACGGTTACGACGGTCTCGGTGAGTCCATGCCGCTTGAGCAGGCGCAGCACGTGCTCCATGATCGGTCGGTTGGCGACCGGCAGGAGTGGCTTGGGCATGCTTGAGGTCATGGGGCGAAGTCTGGTGCCTTCGCCTCCGGCCATCACGACGGCCTTCATGTCGGAAGCGTCCTCCTTGCAGAGACGACGGTCTGGCCGACTTCACCCGTCTTTGCTGTGGCCCTCTGACATCGCACCGGCGCCGGGATTCGTTCCTCGGCGCGGGGCAGACAGGGTCAATCGGCCGCGGTATCCGCCTTGACAAGTCGGCGGACCTGGACCACGTAGAGGATCCCTGCCCACCAATAGAGAGTTGTACCCCATCCGGCGAAGGCCCACCCGAAAACTTCAGCGAGTGACGCAAGCCATGTGTCGCCGTCGCTGAGCAGAAGGAGCGGGAACGCATACATCAGGTTGAAGGTCGCGGCCTTGCCGAGGAAGTTCACCTGTGGCGGCGGATATCCATGGCGCCGGAGGATTCCCACCATCACCAGGAGCATCACCTCTCGCGCGAGGAGTGCCGCGGTGAGCCAGAGCGGCAGGATGTCGCGCCAGGTCAGGCCGACAAGGGTGGACAGGATGTAGAGGCGGTCGGCAGCGGGGTCGAGGAGACGGCCCAGGCTGCTGATCTGGTTCCAGCGTCGGGCGAGCTTGCCGTCGAGATAATCGCTGATGCCACTGAGCGCGAGGACGAGCAGCGCCCAGCCGTCGCTGTTGGGTCCGCCGAACTCGGGGCGGAGAATGAGCCACAGGAAGAGCGGTACTCCGATGAGCCGGGCCATGCTCAGGATGTTGGGGATGGTGAGGACCCGGTCCGTCTGAACGCGAGTCTCCTGTACCTCCACCCGAGTGCCTCCTGTGGGAAAAGTGCCAACGCTGCCCCCTGACCTTACCGTCAGCGCCGACCGCCCTGTGCGCGGGGGTTGGGTCACGGGCACTCGGTCCGGAAATGCGAGAAGCCCCGCACCAACGGTGCGGGGCTCCCCCATCAAAAATAGTTCGGCGGTGTCCTACTCTCCCACA
>NZ_VSRY01000007.1 GCF_008271805.1 Streptomyces sp. TRM49041 | reverse complement strand
CGAAAAGCTCGTCGGCGACATTACCTGCATCGCGACCGGGGAAGGCTGGCTCTACCTCGCAACGGTCATCGACTGCTGCATGAAGGAAGTCATCGGCTAGGCGATGGACGACCACTACCAAACCCCACTGACATCCAGGGCGATCCGCAACGCGGCACGGAACAGAAACCTCTCGGTCGGCGCGATATTTCACTCCGACCGTGGAAGTAACTACATGTCATCCGAGTTCGGGAAGACGCTCGACCGGTTCGGGCTCCGCAGATCTGCCGGCCGCACCGGGATCTGTTTCGACAACGCCATGGCCGAATCATTGAGCTCTTCCG
>NZ_VSRY01000073.1 GCF_008271805.1 Streptomyces sp. TRM49041 | reverse complement strand
TCATTACGCGCCGACAGCACCACCGGCACGGCGCCGGCCGGCCGGACCTCCTCAACCGGAGCTTCCTCGGCCGGCTCCTCGGCCGGAGCTTCCTCGAGGATCAGGTGCGCATTCGTACCGCTCACACCGAACGACGACACACCCGCACGACGCGGACGACCGTCGACCCGCCACTCCCGCGCCTCGGTCAGCAACTCGACACGTCCGGAGTCCCACTCGATGTGCGGAGACGGCTC
>NZ_VSRY01000006.1 GCF_008271805.1 Streptomyces sp. TRM49041 | reverse complement strand
AGTGGGTGGTTACCGTGCCGCCGGTGCCGAAGGTGGTGTCCAGGCTGCCGTCGGTGTTGTAGCGGGCCACCGCAAAATCGTGGTAGGTGTTCGGGCCGCTCCTGCCGACAGCGATGATCTTGCCGTCGGTCTGCAGTGTCACCCCGAAAGCCGCGGCGTCGTCGCCGAAGTCGGTGGTTACCGTGCCGCCGGTGCCGAAGGTGGTGTCCAGGCTGCCGTCGGTGTTGTAGCGGGCCACCGCAAAATCGGAGT
>NZ_VSRY01000072.1 GCF_008271805.1 Streptomyces sp. TRM49041 | reverse complement strand
GGGGAGGCGGGGGGCCTGGGGGCCGGGCTCGGCATGCCCCGTACCGTGCCGTCGGGCTCCAGGAACGCGGGGCCGCCGCCGGGCACCATGCCGAGTTCGCGGGCCCGGCGCTCCAGCGCGTCGGGGGCGGAGCGGGCGTCGACGTCCCGCTGGAGCGCCTGCTCCTCGTCGGTGAGTTCGGTGGTCTTCTTCCGCAGTTCGCTCAGCTTGAAGGAGCCCTGGCTGAGGGAGGTGTTGAGCAGCAGGAGCCCGATCAGGCCCCCGCCGAGGAGGACGACGACGAGCAGGACGAAGGGGGTGCGGGCGGCGGTGCTCGGCCCGGACGGCATGAGCCGGGCAAGCCTGGCCGCACGCCCCTTCAGGGGTCCTGCCTTCGTCACACGTCCTCCCGGATCCGTTCCGCGCCGCGCAGCCGGGCGGGCGCCGCCCTGCGGTTCTCGGCGACCTCCTCCTCGGTGGGAAGTTCGGCGCCTCGGGTCAGGAGCTTGAGCCGGGGCTGGTACTGCTCGGGGACGACGGGCAGACCGGGCGGCGCCGTGGTGGCGGCGCCGCCGGCGAAGACCTGTTTGACGAGCCGGTCCTCCAGCGAGTGGTACGACAGGACGGCGATGCGGCCGCCGACGGCGAGCCTCCGCACGGCGGCCGGGATGGCCCGCTCCAGGACGGCGAGCTCGCCGTTGACCTCGATCCGCAGGGCCTGGAAGGTCCGCTTGGCGGGGTTGCCGCCGGTCCGCTTGGCGGCCTGCGGCAGAGCGTCGCGGATGAGTTCGACGAGGCGGGCACTGCGGCTGAACGGCGCCTTCTCGCGCTCCCGCACGATGGCCGACACGATCCGCTTGGCCTGCTTCTCCTCGCCGTACGCGCGCAGGATCCGGACCAGCTCGCCGGGCGGGTAGGTGTTGAGGACCTCGGCGGCGCTCATGCCGGTCGACTGGTCCATGCGCATGTCGAGCGGGGCGTCCTGGGCGTAGGCGAAGCCTCGGTCGGCCTCGTCGAGCTGCATGGAGGAGACACCGAGGTCGAACAGGACGCCCTGGACGCGCGGGACGCCGAGCCGGTCGAGCACGTCGGGCAGCTCGTCGTACACGGCGTGGACGAGCGTGGCGCGGTCGCCGAACCGGGCGAGGCGCTCTCCGGAGAGCCGCAGGGCCTCGGTGTCCCGGTCCAGGGCGATCAGCCGTGCCTCGGGGAACCGGGTGAGCAGGGCCTCGCTGTGGCCGCCGAGGCCGAGGGTGCAGTCCACGACGGCCGCGCCGGGCCGGTCCAGCGCGGGGGCGAGCAGATCCAGGCACCGCCGGAGCATCACGGGGACATGCCGGGTGTTCCCGTCCGGCCGTTCGCCGTCGTCCTTGTCGGGGAGCTCCACCGGATCGGCTCCGGCGGCACCCCCATCGCGCCCTGTCATCTGCCCTCTCAGGTCCGGCGCGGCGTACGTACCGCCGGACCCCCGGCGCCGGAGAGGGCGTCGGCCGACCGGCGAGCGGAGGAGGCCGAGCCGTACATGCCGCCGCACACGCGGAGGAGAACCGCGGAAATCGCTCGGAATTCGCTCAATGTCTCCGTGAACTTCGCGCCACTCTAGTCCACTCCCCCGCACGGTCAATCAACCGGCCAGCGCGTCGCCCCGGGGGCCCGCGCGGGCGGACCAACCGGGACAGATCACCCGCCCGGCCGCGCTCTTCTCGCCTCTGTGGGTTACCTCACAACGGGCCTCATTGACGCTCTTTGTCCCATCTCACAGCGAGCCCGCCGAGGTCGTGCCCATTAACGTCGTAGCTATGTCGACTTCCGCGCATCTCCCGACCGCCTCGGAACTCCCGGACGAGACGGTCACCGACCGCCTCATCGAGTCGAACCGCCGCTACGCCGCGGAGTTCACCGACCCGGGGATGGACGCGCGACCTGTGCTGAAGGTGGCCGTCGTCGCCTGCATGGACGCCCGTCTCGACCTGCACGCCGCGCTGGGGCTGAGTCTGGGCGACTGCCACACCATCCGCAACGCGGGCGGCGTGGTCACGGACGACGTGATCCGCTCGCTCACCATCAGCCAGCGGGCCCTGGGCACCCGGAGCATCGTGCTCGTGCACCACACCGGCTGCGGTCTGGAGAAGATCACCGAGGGCTTCCGCGACGAGCTGGAGGAGGAGGTCGGGCAGCGTCCGACCTGGGCGGTGGAGGCGTTCCGGGACGTCGACCAGGACGTGCGCCAGTCGATGCAGCGGGTGCGCACCTCTCCGTTCCTCACGCACCGGGACGACGTGCGGGGCTTCGTCTTCGACGTGAGCACGGGCCTGATGCGCGAGGTCGACCCGAAGGCCACGGCCCGCTGAGCCGCGGACTGAACACGCCGAACCCCTGACATATCACCCGCGGTTATCCACAGCCGAGTGACACCGGGCTGTACGCCAACAAGAATGCGGGAGTGACACCTCCTGCGGAACGCCGGGAAGGCGCTCCGCAGGTGGTGTCCGTGTTTCTGGGTGGGCCGTGCCGTCCGTCATGCACCGGCCCATGGACGAAGGGCCGAGGAGGGCCGGGTGACGACCTATGACGATCGAGCGAGCCTCGCGGATCTGACCACCACAGCGGAGCGGGTCCGCCGGTCGGTGGAGGGTGTGATCGAGGGCAAGCCCGAGGTCGTACGGCTCTCGCTGACCGTACTGCTGGCCGAGGGACATCTGCTCATCGAGGATGTCCCGGGCGTCGGCAAGACCATGCTGGCGAAGGCACTGGCGCGGTCCATCGACTGCTCCGTGCGGCGTATCCAGTTCACGCCGGACCTGCTGCCGTCGGACATCACGGGTGTCTCCGTGTACGACCAGCAGCGGCGTGAGTTCGAGTTCAAACCGGGCGCGATCTTCTCGCAGATCGTGATCGGCGACGAGATCAACCGGGCGTCGCCGAAGACCCAGTCGGCTCTGCTGGAGTCGCTGGAGGAGCGCCAGGTCACCATCGACGGGAAGTCGTACGAGCTGCCGAGCCCGTTCATGGTGGTGGCCACGCAGAACCCGGTGGAGATGGAAGGAACGTATCCGCTTCCGGAGGCGCAGCGTGACCGCTTCATGGCGCGCGTCTCGATCGGCTACCCGAGCGCCGACGCGGAGCTGCGGATGCTCGACACGCACGGCTCGGTGTCGCCGCTCGACGACCTCCAGCCGGTGGCGCACGCCCACGACGTCGTGAAGCTGATCGACGCGGTCCGCGCGGTCCATGTGGCCGACGCGGTCCGGCGGTACGCGGTGGATCTCGTCGGGGCGACCCGGACACACTCCGATCTGAGACTGGGCGCCTCGCCGCGCGCGACGCTTCACCTGCTGCGTGCCGCGAAGGCGTCCGCCGCGCTGAGCGGGCGTGAGTACACGCTCCCGGACGATGTGCAGGCACTGGCCGTGCCCGTGCTGGCGCACCGGCTGCTGCCGACCGCGCAGGCACAGCTCAACCGGCGGACCGCCGAGCAGGTCGTCACGGACATCCTGCAGCGCACGCCCGTACCGGCCGTGGCGCAGCAGCAGTCCGGTGACGCGTTCTTCGGCCGGCGGCCGCCCGGCCTGCGGCGGCTGTGATGGCGGCCGGGGAGCCCGCGGCCCCGGACGGCGCGGTCAAGGGCGGTGTGCGGGGCGCCCTCGGCGGGCTGACGACGCGCGGCCGCTCCTTCCTGGCCGCCGGGGTGGCCGCGGCGGCCTGCGCGTACGTTCTGGGACAGCCGGACCTGCTCCGGGTGGGGCTGCTGCTGGCCGCGCTGCCGCTGGTGTGCGTGGCCGTGCTGTACCGCACGCGCTACCGGGTCACGGGCAGCCGGTGGCTCAGCCCCCAGCGGGTGGCCGCGGGCGCCGAGACGCGGGTGCGGCTGCGGATGGACAACGTCTCGCGGCTCCCCACGGGGCTGCTGATGCTCCAGGACCATGTGCCGTACGTGCTGGGGCCGCGGCCGCGGTTCGTGTTGGACCGGGTGGAGCCGGGCGGCAAGCGGGAGGTGTCCTACCGGGTCCGCTCGGACCTGCGCGGACGCTATCCGCTGGGGCCGCTGCAGCTGCGGCTGAGCGATCCGTTCGGGATGTGCGAGCTGACCCGCTCGTTCAGCGCGTACGACCTGCTGACGGTCATACCGCGGACGGAGCCGCTGCCGCCGGTCCGGCTCGCCGGTGAGGCGCCGGGGTACGGCGACGGGCGCCAGCGCTCGCTGGCGCAGGCCGGCGAGGACGACGTGATCCCTCGCGGGTACCGGTACGGCGACGATCTGCGCCGGGTGCACTGGCGGTCCACCGCGCGGTACGGCGAGCTGATGGTGCGCCGCGAGGAGCAGCCGCAGCAGGCCAGGTGCACGGTGCTGCTGGACACTCGGGCGGACGCGTACGAGAGCGGCGGGCCGGACTCGTCGTTCGAGTGGGCGGTGTCGGGCGCGGCGTCGGTGATCACGCACATGCTGGAGCGCGGCTACGCGGTGCGGCTGCTCACGGACACCGGCGACACGCTGCCGGGCGACGGCTCCGACGGGTATGTCGCGCCGGGCCATGACGCGGCGGACACGGCGGGTCTGATGATGGACACGCTCGCGGTGGTCGACCACTCCGAGGAGGCTGGGCTGGCCCGCGCCCACGATGTGCTGCGGGCCGGTGGCGAAGGGCTGCTGATCGCCTTCTTCGGGGACCTCGACGAGGCGCAGGCCGAGCTCGCGGGCCGGATGCGGCGGCGCAGCGGGGCGGCGGTCGCGTTCGTCCGGGACAGTGGCACGGCGGCGTCGGACGCGGTGCGCCACCTCCAGGAGGCGGGCTGGTCCGCGTCGGCCGTACGGCCGGGGGACTCCCTCGCGGAGCTGTGGCGGCACGCCGGGCCCGGCGCGGGCGTGACGGACGCCGGGCCGGGTGTGGCCGGTGGTGGAACGACTGGGTTCTCCGGGGGTTGGTCATGAGTGGCGGCGGACGACTGACGGTGTGTGCCCTGGTCGCCACGGTGGCGGCGGCGTGCGCGCTGCTGCCGCTGGTCGGCGAGGTCGGCTGGATCGTCCAGGCGGCCCTGCTGCTGGCGGTCGTCAGCGGGGTGGGCGCGGCGGCCAGGCGGGTGCCGGTGGCGCGCCCCCTGACGGTGGCGGCCCAGGCCGCCGTGGCCCTCGTGCTGCTCACCGTGCTCTTCGCGCGGGAGCATGCGGTGGCCGGGCTCCTGCCGACCCCGGCGGTGTTCCAGCGGTTCGGCGCGCTGCTGACCGCGGGCGCCGAGGACGTGGGGCAGTACGCGATCCCGGCCCCGGCGACGGACGGTATCCGGCTGATGCTGGTCGGCGGAGTGCTGGTGATCGGGCTCGCGGTGGACGCGCTCGCGGTGACGTTCCGCAGCGCGGCCCCGGCCGGGCTGCCGCTCCTCGCGCTGTACTCGGTCGCGGCCGGGCTGTCGGGCGGCGGTGGCGCGAGCTGGCTGTGGTTCCTGGTGGCGGCCTCCGGGTATCTGGTGCTGCTGCTGGCGGAGGGCCGGGACCGGCTGGCCCAGTGGGGCCGGGTCTTCGGCGGCCCCAAGCCGACGCCGGGCGGCCCGGCGGCGTTCGGTGCGCCGGACGGCTCGGCGCCCGCACCACTGCGTACGGGGCGGCGGATCGGTGCGCTGGCCCTGGGGATCGCGCTGGTGGTGCCCGCGGCGCTGCCGTCCCTGAGCGGCGGCCTGCTGGGCACGGGCGGCAGCGGCGGCGGGCCGGGCGGCGGAGGCACGATCTCGGCGGTGAACCCGCTGGTGTCGCTCCGGGACAATCTGATCCAGCCGGAGGACCGGGAGGTCCTGCGGTACCGCAGCAACGCGGAGGACGGCTCCGGCCTGTATCTGCGGCTCGTGTCGCTGGACCAGTTCGACGGCACGGCGTGGAAGACCTCGGTGCGCGGCGTCGAGGACGTGCCGGAGCGGCTGCCGGCGCCGGTCGGGCTGAGCGGCCGGACCGGCACCACGGAGATCCGGACGAACATCTCGGCGTCAGGCTCGTACGAGCAGAAGTGGCTGCCGATGCCGTACCCGGCGACCGCTGTGGACATCGACGGGCGCTGGCGGTACGAGCCGGTCGGCCGGATGCTCGTCGGCGACGACGGGCAGACGACGAGCGGCGCCCGGTACTCGGTGAGCAGCCTGGTCGTGCGGCCGACCGCCGAGCAGCTGGCCGCGGCGCCGGAGGCGCCGGGCACGCTGCTGCGGGAGTACACGCGCGTGCCGGACGCGCTGCCCCGCGATGTGAAGGCCACGGCCCTGCGGGTGACGGCGGGCGCGAAGAACGACTACGAGCGGGCCGTCAGGCTGCAGGACTGGTTCGCGGCGGAGGGCGGCTTCCAGTACGACACGTCGGTGTCGTCGGGGACGGGTGTCGCGGCGATATCCCGGTTCCTGGAGCAGAAGAAGGGCTTCTGCGTCCACTTCTCGTTCGCAATGGCGGCGATGGCCCGCACGCTGAACGTGCCGGCCCGGGTCGCGGTCGGGTTCATGCCGGGGACACCGTCGGGTGACGGCACGGTGTCGGTGTCCATCAAGGACGCGCACGCGTGGCCGGAGCTGTACTTCGAGGGGGTGGGCTGGACCCGGTTCGAGCCCACGCCGTCGCGGGGTTCCGTCCCGGACTACGCCATACCGGACGCGCCGGCCGGTCAGGACCCGGGCCAGGCGGAGCCCGCCCCGCACCAGTCGGCGACGCCGTCGACGGAGCCTTCGCCGCAGGACACCTGCGCGGTGCAGGTCGCCGGGCCGGAGGGGTGCGAGGGGGCGACGCCGCAGGGCGCGGAGCCGCCCTCGGACGCGGGGCTGCCGCTGGGGCGGGTGCTGCTGACCTTGGCGGTGGCCGCGGTGGTCGTCCTGATACCGCTGACGCCGATGCTGTGGCGGCGGCGGCTGCGGGCCCGGCGGCTCGGGGCCGCGGCGCGTGCGGCCGAGGATGTGACGGCCGGGACGCTGGCGGTGTGGCAGGAGGTCGTGGACACGGCCTGGGACCACGGAATCGTTCCGGACGAGTCGCTGACCGCGCGCGGTACGGCCGAGCGGCTGGTCCGGCTGGGGAAGCTGGAGGGCACGGCCGCCGAGGCGGTGCACAGGGTGGCGGGCGCGGTCGAGCAGGTGCTGTACGCGCCGGCGCCCCGGGGCGTGGACGGGCTGGCGGAGGACGCCGTGCGGGTCCGTGCGGGACTGCTGGCCACGCAGTCGCGCGGGGCCCGGCTGCGGGCGCTGCTCGCGCCACGGTCGGTGGCGCGGGTGGTCTGGGCGCTGTCGCAGCGCCGCACGGCCGCGGCGCGGCGCTGGGCGGACCGCCGCACCCGTTGGTCCGCGGAGCTGCGC
>NZ_VSRY01000071.1 GCF_008271805.1 Streptomyces sp. TRM49041 | reverse complement strand
ACCGCTGCGTCCGCCGTCCGGGCCCGCGCCCGCGACCCCGGCCCCGGCCCTTCCGCACCCCCGCGCCACCGGCGGCCGTGTCGACCCGCGTCCGCCGCTCAGCCCGCCGCACGTCGGGGACGGGCCGCCCACCTACGAGGCCGAGCCGACCGCGCTGCCGCTCGCCCGGGCCCACGAGCTGGACGAGCTGGTGCCGGACACCGTCCTGGAAGGCGCCGGATACGGCGGGTTCACACTGCGGGCCGCCTCGGTGCGCGGGGACTCGGCGCGGTACCGGGGGGAGCTGCGGCGGGACGCCCTGCTGACAGCACGGTTCGGCAGCGGGGAGGAGCTCCTGGTGCTGGTCGCCGTCGCCACCGGCACCCGCGCCGGCGAGGGCTCGCACCTCGCGGCCCGTGACGCGTGCCGGTGGATCGGTGAGGCCGTGGGCCGCAGCCACGCCCGGCTCGCGCAGGACATCGGCGCCGGGCGGCGCGAGGACCTGAAGTCCGGACTGCACCGGCTCATCGACCGGGCGTACGGCAGGCTCCGCGCCCGCGCCGCCGAACTGGGCGTAGACCAGGACGCGTACACCGCCGACCTGCGCTGCCTCCTCCTGACGGCCGACCCCGGATGCCGTACGCGGGTCTTCTTCGGCGTCGGCGCGGGAGGCCTGTTCCGGCTGCGGGACGGCGCCTGGCAGGACCTGGAGCCGCCCCTCCCCGAGCCGGGGACCGTCACCGGCGAGGCCGTCTTCGGGTTCGGGTCGCCGCCCGCGGCGCAGGGCGCCGGCGAGGAGTCCGGGCCCGCGGGCGACCGGTTCACGATGCGGCTCGGCGTCGGCCCGCACCCCGGCGCGCCCTATGTCGAGGACCCCCTGCCGCCGCCCGCCGTGCCCTTCCGCTTCCGCGCCTCCGTCGCCCGCAGTGGTGACACGCTCCTGCTCACCAGCACCGGGTTCGCCGAGCCCGTCCGCTCCGAGCCGGCGCTCGCGAAGGAGCTGGCCGCCCGCTGGGGGCCCGCCGAGCAGCCGCCCGGCCTGGCCGCGTTCCTGGCCGACGCCCAGCTCAGGGTGAAGGGGTACGCCGATGACCGTACGGCGGTGGCCATCTGGGAGGCGTAACCGCGAGGGCCGTGCGTGGATGGACCCATGGCCAGACAGAACGTGGCGGAACAGTTCGTCGAGACCCTCGTCCGCGCGGGCGTCCAGCGCCTCTACGGGGTCGTCGGCGACAGCCTCAACCCGGTCGTGGACGCCGTCCGCCGGACCCCGGGCATCGACTGGATCCAGGTGCGGCACGAGGAGTGCGCCGCGTTCGCGGCCGGGGCCGAGGCCCAGCTCACCGGGCGCCTCGCCGCCTGCGCGGGCTCCTGCGGCCCCGGCAACCTCCACCTCATCAACGGCCTGTACGACGCGCACCGCTCCATGGCCCCGGTCCTCGCCCTCGCCTCGCACATCCCGTCCGGCGAGATCGGCCTCGGCTATTTCCAGGAGACCCACCCCGACCAGCTGTTCCAGCGGTGCAGCCACTACAGCGAACTGATCTCCAGCCCGCAGCAGATGCCCCGCCTCCTGCGGACCGCCATCCAGCACGCCGTGGGCCGCGGCGGCGTCAGCGTGGTGTCCCTCCCCGGCGACATCGCCGCCCAGCCCGCCCCCGAGAAGACCACGGCGCACGCCCTCGTCACCGAGCGCCCCACCGTGCGCCCCGGCGACGCCGAGCTCGACGCGCTCGTCCGCATGGTCGACGACGCCCGCCGCGTCACCCTCTTCTGCGGCAGCGGCACGGCCGGCGCCCACGCCGAGGTCATGCAGTTCGCCGAACGCGTCAAGGCCCCCGTCGGCCACGCCCTGCGCGGCAAGGAATGGATTCAGTACGACAATCCGTTCGATGTGGGCATGAGTGGCCTGCTCGGGTACGGCGCCGCCTACGAGGCCACCCACGAGTGCGACCTGCTGATCCTGCTGGGCACCGACTTCCCGTACAACGCCTTCCTGCCGGACGACGTCCGGATCGTCCAGGTCGACGTACGGCCCGAGCACCTCGGGCGCCGCTCCCGGCTCGACCTCGCGGTGTGGGGCGACGTCCGCGAGACCCTGCGCTGCCTCGTGCCCCGCGTGCGCCCCAAGACGGACCGGCGGTTCCTCGACAAGATGCTGAAGAAGCACGCGGACGCGCTCGAGGGCGTCGTCAGGGCGTACACGCGCAAGGTGGAGAAGCGGACTCCCCTCCACCCCGAGTACGTGGCGTCCGTCCTCGACGAACTCGCCGACGACGACGCGGTCTTCACCGTCGACACCGGCATGTGCAACGTGTGGGCGGCCCGCTATCTCACCCCGAACGGGCGGCGTCGGATCCTCGGCTCGTTCAGCCACGGCTCCATGGCCAACGCCCTGCCGCAGGCCGTCGGAGCCCAGCTGACCCACCCCGGCCGCCAGGTCGTGTCCCTGTCGGGCGACGGCGGCTTCGCCATGCTGATGGGCGAGTTCCTCACCCTCCTCCAGTACGACCTGCCGGTGAAGGTGGTGCTGTTCAACAACTCCTCGCTCGGCATGGTCGAGCTGGAAATGCTCGTCGCGGGTCTGCCCCCGTACGGAACGGTCAACCACAACCCGGACTTCGCGGCGGTCGCCCGCGCCGCGGGCGCCCACGGCGAACGCGTCGAGAAGCCGAAACACCTGGCCGGCGCCCTCAAGAAGGCGTTCGCACACAAGGGCCCCGCCCTGGTGGACGTGGTGACGGACCCCAACGCGCTCTCCATCCCGCCGAAGATCCGCGCCGAGATGGTGACCGGCTTCGCACTCTCCGCCAGCAAGATCGTCCTGGACGGCGGAGTGGGCCGGATGCTCCAGCTGGCTCGCTCGAACGTGCGGAACATCCCGCGACCTTGACACCCCACTGTGCCCCACTGCTCCCCTCTGTGCGCCCGTCCGTCGGTGCTTCGCACGCGTGACTCCGGGAGAGCGGGGGCATGGATCCCGTGAGCCTGTTCGAGGGACGAGCCGATGACGTGGGGATGCCCCCTGTCGAGCGAAGCCGGAACCAGGGGGAGGGTGGGGGCTATGAGTGGGCGTCAGGCGGGTGTCGAACCCATGGTGAACGGGTGGGACCGCATACCCGCGGCCGCACAGCTGCGACGGTACGTCGGGGTCGGCGACCTCACGGCGGTGGCGGAAGTGAGGCGTGCGCTGCGGGAGTTACTCCATCACCGCATCGCGGCGGACCCGGCCGACACGGCGGAGCTGCTCACCAGCGAGCTGGTGACCAACGCGCTGATCCACACCGAGCACGGCGCGGTCGTCACGGCGGCGCTGGGCCTGACGGCGCTGCGGGTGGAGGTGCGGGACTTCGTCACCGAACTGCCCGATCCATACGTGCCCGTCACGGACGACGGTACGCACGGCAGAGGGCTCCTGCTGGTGCAGGCGCTCGCCGACGCGTGGGGGGTGCAGGCGCAGAGCGTGGGCAAGGTGGTGTGGTTCGAACTCTCGGACGTGAAACCGGCGGAGTAGGCCCCGGCGCCGGGCTGCGGCCGAGGAGCGGTGCGAAACGCCGGTGGGCCCGACTGCCGGACGCAGACGGACCCACCGCGCGACAGCACGGCCGCGACCTCAGCCGAACTGCCGCTCCAGGCTCTTCAGCTTCTCCTCCAGGGAGTCGAGGCGGGGAATGGCCTGGGTGTCGTCCTCCGCTGTCAGGTCGACCGTGCGGGGTTCAGTCCCTTTCACGGCCTGCAGGGAGGGCCGGGAGCGATGGGGCAGCTGTCCTGGCTCGACTATGGCGGGCTCCGCGACGGACGCGCCCACGGCGGCCGGAGCGGAGCCCGATGCGGAGTTCAGGTTCTGCACGTCGACCTGACGGCCGCCGCGCCCGATTCCCCAGGCCCGGTGCTGCCGGTTGAACGCGCGCAGCCTCGCCCGGTCCAGCTTCTGCTGCTCGCGCCGGCGGCGCCGGTTCTGCTGCTTCTCACGCCGGTCCTCGCGCACGTCCTCGACCGCGTCGTCCAGGGTGCGTACGCCTTCCAGGAGCATCAGCGACCAGGCGGCGAAGGTCTCGCGGGGGGCCCGCAGCCAGCGGACGATGCGGATCTGCGGCAGCGGGCGTGGCACCAGGCCCTGCTCGCGCAGCGCCGCCCGGCGGGTCTGCTTCAGCGCCCGGTCGAACAGCACGGCCGCCGAGAGCGACATCCCCGCGAAGAACTGCGGGGCGCCGTCGTGGCCGAGGCCGCGCGGCGCGTGCACCCAGTTGAACCAGGCTGCCGCCCCGGCGAACAGCCACACCAGCAGCCGGGACCCGAGCGCCGCGTCGCCGTGGCTGGCCTCGCGCACGGCGAGGACCGAGCAGAACATGGCGGCGCCGTCGAGGCCGAAGGGGACCAGGTACTCCCAGCCGCCGGAGAGATTGAGGTTCTGGCGGCCGAAGCCCACCAGACCGTGGAACGAGAGCGCGGCCGCGACGGCCGCGCAGCAGAAGAGCAGGAGGTAGGAGGCGATTCCGTAGATGGCCTCTTTTCGTCGGCGGCGTTCCTCGCTGCGTTCCCAGGAGTCTTCGGCCGCGGCCTTCTCACCGGCGGCTCGCTTGCCGCGCGCGAGCACCGCCACCGCCGCCACGGCCCCAACGAGCATCACACCGCCCGGGAGCAGCCAGTCCAGCGATATGTCGGTCAGTCTCATGCGGTGTCCCTCGCATCGCAGTACGGCGTACGGAGCGCCATATTGGCCGACCGGCGGCGCGCGTCACGGGTTTTCGGGACAAGAGAACGCCATTGAGGACGCAGGGCATACAAAAAGGTATGATCTGATCGAACTTTCATATGAAGAAGCTGAGTTGAGTTCGATTAGACCCACTCCCGCGGGTGGTGTGGATGCCGGCGGGGCCCGTCAACGCCCTGCGTGATGGTCGTCCATGGGGTGGGGTGGCCCGTGTAGCTCAGGGTGGAGAGCACGAAGACGCCGTCGGCGTATACCTCGACGTACTCGCCCACGGTGAGGATGCGAGGCGTGGTCGGTGGCCTGGTCAGGGCGGTCCGGCCGAGCGTCGCGCCGTCGGGTCCGGTGACCTGGAGATCCGTGCCGTCGCAGTTGATGGTGAGGGCCGGGCGGCCGCCGTCCGGGCTGTCGGTGCGCAGGACGGCCTCGACGGGCGAGGCGGACACGTCGATGT
>NZ_VSRY01000070.1 GCF_008271805.1 Streptomyces sp. TRM49041 | reverse complement strand
CACCACCTCGGGTGCACGCGCGCCATCGGCCAGGCCCTTCTCCAACTCGGCCAGATCACCCAGCACCACGACCTCGGCAGACCGGCTCGCACCGACCGTCACCGGAGCCCAGCCCAGCTCATAGACGGACTGCCCACCACGACGCAGCCGCTCCAACTGCGCCGGATCGACCGGACGCATGTCCAGCCGGCCCAGACTCAAAACCGGCTCACCCTGCTCGGACACCACATCCACCCGCAGCGCCGCATCCCCACCGGACGCAATCCGCACCCGGACCCGGGACAGACCCGAACGGCCCCCACTCACCTTCGACCACGAGAACGGCAGGATCGTCGCCCCACCACCCGAGCCCTTCTCCGCAAACGCACCATGAAGCGACGCATCGAACAACGCCGGATGGATACCGAAACCCTCACCACCGGTATCACCCGGCAGCGCCACCTCGGCAAACACCACATCGCCCACACGCCACGCCGTACGCACGCCCTGGAAAACAGGCCCGTAGTCGAACCCGAGCTCCGCCATCCCCGCATACAACGCGTCACCGGACATCTCCACACCACCCACAGGCGGCCACTCCACCGGAGCCCACGACGACACCACCGTCGCCTCTTCCCCAGCCAGCCATCCCCGCGCGTGACAGACCGTCTCAGCGTCCTCCCCAGCCCCGGAACGAGCGAAGATCACCACCTCACGACGGCCGTCCTCACCGGCCACACCGACCGTGATCCGCAGCTGCGCCGCAGCACCCTCCTCCAACAGAAGCGGCGCCTCCATGACCAGCTCGTCCACCACCGGCGCACCCACACGACAGCCGGCGGCCAACGCCAGCTCCACCCACGCAGTACCCGGCACGATCACCGCACCCAGGACAACGTGATCCCGCACCCACGGCTGATTCTCGGTGGACAACCGACCCGTGAACACCCACTCGTCCCGGTCACCCATCTGCACCGCCGCCGCCA
>NZ_VSRY01000069.1 GCF_008271805.1 Streptomyces sp. TRM49041 | reverse complement strand
GTCGGCGTTTCTGTTCACGGGTCAGGGTTCTCAGCGGGCTGGTATGGGTCTGGAGCTGGCTGGGGCGTTTCCGGTGTTCGAGCGGGCGCTGGCGGAGGTGTGTGGGGAGGTTGATCCGCGTCTGGGCCGTTCGCTGCGGGAGCTGCTGGCCGGGGACAGCGATGTGTTGGACTCGACGGAGTTCACGCAGGTGGCGTTGTTCGCGGTCGAGGTGGCGTTGTTCCGGCTGGCGGAGTCGCTGGGGGTGCGTGCGGATTTCCTGATCGGGCATTCGGTTGGTGAGATCGCTGCGGCGCATGTGGCGGGTGTGCTGTCGCTGGCTGATGCTGCCGAACTGGTGGTGGCGCGGGGCCGGTTGATGGGTGCGTTGCCGGTGGGTGGGGCGATGGTGGCGGTGCAGGCCGGTGAGGCGGAGGTTGTGGAGTCCCTGGCCGGGTTCGAGGGCCGGCTGGAGGTCGCGGCCGTCAATGGTCCGCTCGCGGTGGTGGTGTCGGGTGATGAGGACGCTGTCGTGGAGTGGCTGCCGTGCTGGGAGGGGCGTAGGACGTCCCGGTTGCGGGTGTCGCATGCGTTTCACTCGCCGCGTATGGAGCCGATGCTGGAGGAGTTCCGTGCGGTTGCCGAGGGGCTGACGTATGCCGAGCCCCGTATCCCGGTGGTCTCCAATGTGTCGGGTGAGGTGGTGCCGGCGTTCGATGCGGAGTACTGGGTGCGGCATGT
>NZ_VSRY01000068.1 GCF_008271805.1 Streptomyces sp. TRM49041 | reverse complement strand
GGCGGCCGGGGCGGCGCCGGGGGCGCCGATCACGGCGAGCTTGGCGCCGACCTCGGCGGTCTCGTCCTCGCCGACCACGATCTCCAGCAGTACACCGGCGGCCGGGGCGGGGATCTCGGTGTCGACCTTGTCGGTGGAGACCTCGAGCAGCGGCTCGTCGGCCTCGACGGACTCGCCGACCTGCTTCAGCCAGCGCGTGACGGTGCCCTCGGTCACCGACTCGCCCAGCGCGGGCAGGACGACCTCGGTGCCCTGCGCGCCACCGGCCGGGGCGGCGGGAGCGGCGGGAGCCTCGGCGGCGGGGGCCGGGGCCG
>NZ_VSRY01000067.1 GCF_008271805.1 Streptomyces sp. TRM49041 | reverse complement strand
CCCCACGGGTGGTCACCACCAGCCGCGACTCACCCAGCCACTCGCTCGCCAGCCACCGCTGCACCAACACCAACGCCTCGGCAGCAGCAGTACGGACCGCCCCGGCCGTATCCCCCTCCGAGGTACCGACCGCAGCCAACACCACCTCGGGTGCACGCGCGCCATCGGCCAGGCCCTTCTCCAACTCGGCCAGATCACCCAGCACCACGACCTCGGCAG
>NZ_VSRY01000066.1 GCF_008271805.1 Streptomyces sp. TRM49041 | reverse complement strand
AGCGCAAGGGGCGGCGCATTCTGGGTGTGATCCGTGGCAGTGCGGTGAACCAGGACGGTGCGAGCAATGGTCTGACCGCGCCGAACGGTCCGTCGCAGGAGCGGGTGATCCGTCAGGCGTTGGCGAGTGCCGGGTTGAGTCCGGTGGAGGTCGATGCGGTCGAGGGTCATGGGACGGGTACGAAGCTGGGTGATCCGATCGAGGCGCA
>NZ_VSRY01000065.1 GCF_008271805.1 Streptomyces sp. TRM49041 | reverse complement strand
CGGCGGTGGCGCGCCGAGGGCCGCCCGCCCCCGGCGCTGGCCGCGGCCGCCTGTGTGGCCGCCGCCCTCGCGGTGCTGCCGCTGGTCTACCTGGCCGTGCGCGCCCTGGAACGCGGCCCTGCGCACGCCTGGCGGATCGTCGCCGACGAGCGCACCGCGCTGCTGCTCGGCCGCAGCCTCGGCCTGGCCGCCACCGTCGTCGCGGCCTGCCTGGTGCTGGGCGTGTCCCTGGCCTGGCTCACCGTCAGGACGTCGCTGCCGGGTGCGCGCGCCTGGTCGGTGCTCGTGACACTGCCGCTCGCCGTTCCGAGCTACGTCGCGGCCTTCGCGTGGCTGTCCGCCGCGCCCCGGCTGGCCGGGTTCACCGGGTCGGCCCTGGCCCTCACCCTGGTGAGCTTCCCGTACGTGTACCTGCCGGTCGCCGCGGCGCTGCGCGGCACCGACCCGGCTCAGGAGGAGGTGTCCCGCTCTCTGGGCCACGGCCCGCTCCGTACGTTCCTGCGGGTGACGCTCCCCCAGCTGCGGCCGGCCGCGGCCGGGGGCGGGCTGCTCGTGGCGCTGTACGTGCTGTCCGACTTCGGCGCGGTGTCGCTGATGCGGTACGACACCTTCACGCGCGGCATCCACCTGTCGTACCAGGCGAGCTTCGACCGTACGCCGGCCGCCGCGCTCAGCGTCGTCCTCGTCCTGATGACGATCGCCCTGGTCGCGGGCGAGGCCCGTACCCGGGGCCGCGCCGGGCACGCGCGGACCGGCCGGGGCACCGCCCGCCCCGCCGACCCGGTGCCGCTCGGGCGGCTGCGGGTGCCGGCGCTGGCCTGGTGCGCGTCCGTCACCGCGGTCGCCGCGGCCTTCCCGCTCGCGACCCTCGGCTACTGGCTGGCCATCGGCACCTCCGCCACCTGGGAACCGGCGACGCTCACCGACACGGCGCTCACCACGCTCGGCGTCGCGGCGGCCGGGGCGGCGCTCACCACACTGCTCGCCCTGCCGGTCGGTGTGATCGCCGCCCGCCACCGCGGCCGCGCCGCACACCTGCTGGAGCAGGCCGCGTACGCCGGGCACGCCCTGCCGGGCATCACCGTCGCGCTGTCGCTGGTCTTCTTCGCGGTCCGGTACGCCCACCCCGTGTACCAGGAGGTGCCGCTGCTGGTCTGCGCGTACGCAGTGCTGTTCCTGCCGGTCGCGGTGGCCGCCGTGCGGGCCGCCGTGCTGCAAGCGCCGCCCGTCCTAGAGGAGGTGGCCCGCTCCCTGGGCAGGTCGCCGCTGCGCACCCTGCGCGAGGTGACCGTGCCGCTCGCCGCTCCGGGCGTGGGCGCCGGGGCGGCGCTGACGTTCGTCGTCTGCATGAAGGAGCTGCCGGCGACACTGCTGCTCCGCCCGACCGGGATGGACACGCTGGCCACCCGGCTGTGGACCGAGACGGGCGCCGGGGCGTACGCGGCCGCGGCGCCGTACGCCGCCGTGCTGATCCTGCTCGCGGCGATCCCCTCCTACCTGCTCGGAAGGCACCGCACATGACCCAGGAGAACGACCTGCGCATCGAGGGGCTCGTCAAGGCGTACGGCCCCGACGCCGACGCGGCCGTGCTCCGCGGCCTGGACCTGACCGTGCCGGCCGGTGCCCTGGCCGCGGTGCTCGGCCCGTCGGGCTGCGGCAAGACGACGCTGCTGCGGATCGTCGCCGGTTTCCTGCGCTCCGACGCGGGGACCGTGACGGTCGGCGGGCGGATGCTGAGCGGGCCCGGGGTCCATGTGGCGCCCGAGCGTCGCCGGGTCGGGATCGTCCCGCAGGAGGGCGCGCTGTTCCCGCATCTGAGCGTCGCGCGGAACATCGCGTTCGGGCTGACGGGCCGTGACCGGGCCGCCCGTGTGCGGCGTGTGGACGAGATGCTCGACCTGGTGGGCCTCGCCGGATACGGCGACCGGATGCCGCACGAGCTGTCGGGCGGCCAGCAGCAGCGCGTCGCCCTGGCCAGGGCCCTGGCGCCGGAACCCGCGCTGGTGCTGCTGGACGAGCCGTTCAACGCGCTGGACTCCGCACTGCGTACGGGAGTCCGCGCCGACGTACGGGCCGCGCTGCGGGCCACGGGCGCCACGGCCGTCCTGGTCACGCACGACCAGCAGGAGGCGCTGTCCACGGCGGACGTCGTCGCGGTCGTCCGGGACGGCCGCACCGCGCAGTGCGGCACCCCGCAGGAGGTCTACGGCCGGCCCGCCGACCCGTGGGTGGCGGGCTTCGTCGGCGACGCGGTCCTCGTGCCCGGCAGGGTGGCGGCCTCCATGGCACCCACGGACAGCACGGACACCACGGGCAGCACGGTCAGCACTGCCGGCACGGACACCACGGCGTCCGCGCCCGCCGCGACGGCCGCCACGGCGCTCGGCCCCGTGCCCCTCGCCGCTCCGGCCACGGCGCGCGAGGGCACGGTACTGCTCCGCCCGGAGCAGCTGAGCCTCACCGGGTCGCCCGCCCCGGACGACGCCGCCCGGGGCACGGTCGTGGACGTCTGCTTCTACGGCCACGACGCCATGGTCACCGTGGACGTGGACGGGCTCGACGCGCCCGTCGGCGTACGGACGTCGGGCCCGGTCTCCGTACGGCCCGGGCACACGGTCGGTGTCCGCGTCACCGGCGAGGCGACGCTGCACCCCTGAGCCCGGGTCAGGACACCGCCCCGCCGTGCCGATGGGCGCCGCCGAGGTTCCGCTCCAGCAGCGTGTGGACTCGCCGACCCCGACACCGCCCAGTTCGGCGGGGTCGGGGAGGCGGCCGTCGGCGACCCTGCGACCGTGAGGGCCCGGTCGACGGCGTGGTGCGCCGCGAACAGGCACGGGGTGCTGCAAATGGCCGCGTCGACCCCGAGCGCGGCCAGTTCATGCCGTCCGCGTGACCGCAGCGGCGGGGGCGTTGCCGGTCCTCCAGGACGACCCCGGAGGCTCCGCACTTCTCCAGCCGCCGCACCACCTCGCAGGCGACCTCCGCATCGACGTAGCCGTCGTCGATGTCCACGAGGAGGTGGACGGCCGGGAGGGCCCTGCGGAGCCGCTCGACGAAGGCCACCATGTCGGGCCAGGCGATGAACCCGATGTCGGGCAGGCCGTAGTGGGAGGCGGCGAAGCCGAAACCGGAGACGAACGGCGGCGGGGCGCCTGACAGCCCGTCGGGGCCCGGTCGTCGGAGCACGGATCGGCCGTACGTACCGATTGGGCCTCGAAACAGCCTCTTGTCGGCAACGGGGCGGACACGGACCGCACTCGGAATACCACGTTCCGATCATCGGGACAACCTGACCCGAACACGGTCTGGCTGGTTATGATCGGCACCTCCACGCACCACACGCATCACCGGAGCCGGACCGGCCGTCCCCCATGCCCTTCCCCAGGGCTGCGCCGGGCCCGACGCCGGACTGTCCCCGCTTCCGCTCCCGAGGGCCGATGTCTCCCATGGAACCCGAAGGCACGCGAGGCCCGTCGACCCGTCGTCGACGGCGCTCCGTGCGCCTGCGAACGCTGCTCGTCCTGCTCGCCGTCGTACCGACCGCCGCGATGGCCACCCAAGTCGTCGTGACCGCGGACCGCTTGCTGGAGCAGTCGGCGCATCTGCGGTCCGATGTGGCGGCCGGTGAACGGATCGGGCTCCCGCTGTACGAGCTGATGACCGCGCTGCAGGCGGAGCGCACGGCCACCGCCGCGCTGTGGGCCGGCCCGTCCGCGTCCGCCGAGGCGGTACGCACCCGGCGCGCGGCCACCGACCGGGCGGCCGCGGAGTTCCGGCGAGCCGCGGGCGAGTCCGGGGCGGGTTCCGAGGAGGCGGACCGGCGAGTGCGGGAGGTGCTGGAGGGCCTCGACGAGCTCACCACCCACCGGGATCGCGCGGACTCGCGCGTCGGCAGCCCCGACAGCACGGTCGCCTTCTACAGCGGCGTGATCAGCCAGACGATCCGCTTCTACCAGGACGCGTTCAGCCACACCGATGACGGCGAGCTCGCCCAGGAGAGCCAGGTCGTCGTCACCATGTTCTCGGCGTCCGAGATGCTGGCCCGGGAGGACACGGTCCTCGCGCTGGCCGGACCGTCCCGGGAACTGACCACCACACGGTTCGCGGACCTCGTCAACGCGGTCGGCGCGCACCGGTATCTGTACGACCGGTGGATCGTGCCGTACCTGCCGCCCGAGGACAGCGACCGGTACTCGGCGCTCGTCGGGTCGCAGGCGTGGCAGGCCAAGAACCGTATCGAGAACCACATCATGTCCGACCACAAGGACATCGCGTTCGGTGTGCGGCTCCCCCGCGAGGCGGCCGGCTGGCCGGCCGCCCACGCCACGTGGGCGGCGGAGGTGGAGGCGCTGAACGCCGCCCGGACGCGTGGCCTGCTGGCACACGCCGACGCGAAGGCGGCCGCGCTGGAGACGGAGGTCACCTGGCTGATCTCCGTCAGCGGCGGGGCACTGCTGATCGTCGTGGTCGTCGTCACGGCCACCACGCGCTCGGTGCTGCGCAGGCTGCGCGTGCTGCACGACCGTACCGTGACGGTCGCCGAGCAGACTCTGCCGGACGTCGTGGCACGGCTGCAGCAGGGCAGGCCGGTCGACGACGACGCCCTGCCGTCGGTGCGCGGCGATCGGGACGAGGTCGGGCGGATCAGTGACGCGTTCGCCCGGGTCGTCGCCGTGTCCGTGGACGGGCACCGGCAGCTCGCGGCGGAACGGCACGGCTTCGGCAGCTTCGCCACGGGCATCGCCTCGCGGACCGGCAACCTGGTCAGCCGTCAGCTGACGCTGACGGAGGAGCTCCAGGACAGCTTCGGCAGCGACGAGGCCCTGCTGGCCCAGCTGATGCGTGCCGACCAGCTCACGGTCGGCATGCGCCGCCAGATCGAGAACCTGCTCATCCTGGCCGGCGGTGAGATCCCCGACCCGCACACCGACCCCATGCGCGTCGCCGACCTGCTGCGCGAGGCGGCGGCCGAGGTGGAGGACTTCCGCCGGATCGACCGTCAGGCGCTGGACGAGATCAGCGTCGATGCGCGGGTGATCAGCCAGATCAGCCATCTGCTGGCCGAACTCCTCGACAACGCGACCCGGTTCTCGCCGCCGCGGTCGCGGGTGATCGTCCGGGCCGAGCTGGTCGCCGACGGACTGTCGGTGGAGGTCGAGGACCGCGGCCCGCGGGTGAGTGCCGAACGGTACGCGGAGATGAACGCGCGCCTGCACTCCGCCCCGCCGTACGCGGTGCTCGCCGAGAACGCGCACCGGCTGGGCCTCTTCGTGGTCGGGCACCTCGCCGACCAGCTGGACGCGACCGTGACGCTGCGCCGGTCGGTGTACGGCGGCACGTCCGCCGTGGTGATCATCCCGGAGCGGCTGCTCGTGCCGACCGAGCGGGAGGAGGTACGCAGGACGGCGGCCCGCTCGCACATACCGGCGCAGCCCGTATCGCCCGTGGTGCCCGCGCCCACGACACCCGCTCCCGCGGCACCCGCTCCCGTGTCGCCCCTGCCCGTGGTGCCCGTACCGGCCGCGCCCCCGCCGACGGACGCGGCTTCCGGGCCGCGCGGCGCCGACGGGGGCAAGCCGGAGCTGGTGCTGCACGTGGGCAGCGGGCTGCCGGTCCGCCCCACGCACGAGCGGGCACCGGACCGCGCGCAGGCCGGTGCGGGCGCCGCGCGGCCGGTGGCGCGGGGCGGCGACGCCCGTCCGGCCCTGCCGGAGCGCGTCCCGCAGACGCACATGGCCGAGCAACTGCGTACCGCACGCCCGGCCGGCGGCGGCACGGCCGCCCAGGACGCCGACTCCTCCGGCGGTACGGTCCGTGACGAGGCGAGCCCCGAAGAGGTCGCCGACGCGTGGGCCGAATACGAGGACGGGACCCGGAAAGTGGAAGAAGAGCTCCGACAGGATCAGCCATGACAACGACGAACGACATGATCTACAGCGTCCTGGACAACAACCTCAGCAGGATCGCCGGTATCCAGGGGGCGGTGCTGCTGTCCAACGACGGCATCATGCTCAGCGCCTACCTGCTGGACCGCCCGCAGGCGGAGCGAATCGCCGCGGCGTCCTCGGGCATCGCCGCCACGATGAAGGCGATATCCCGCGAGGTCGACGGCGGCCGGGTGATCCGGCAGCTGGTCGAGATGGACGACCGGTATCTCTGCATCGTTGGGTGCGGCGAGGGCAGCACACTCATCGTCGTGACGTCCCGCAAGGCGCGTCTCGGCGAGCTCGGCGGCGAGGCCGTACGGACCGCCCAGGCCCTCGGTGAGTGGCTGGGTACACCCGAACGCGCCCAGGCGCCCTCGCCGTCGACCGCCTCGTAATGGCCGACGAGCCGCAGCGCGCGGGCCGCCGCCGGCCGCGGCTGTACGCCCTCACCGACGGCCGTACGGCCGGGCCGCAGACCGTCCTCACGATGGACACGACCATCACGGCGGCGGTCCGCGGTGACGACGACGCCCACGGGCTGCCCACCGAGTGGCAGACCGTCCTCGCCCTGTGCCCGGCGCCGAACGGCCGGGCGGTCGCCGAGATCGCGGCGCGGATGGGGATGCGGCTGACGCCGATGACGCTCCTGCTCGGGGAGCTCGCGGACCGCGGGCTCGTCCGTCACCGGCCGCCGCTCGAAGGGGCCGAGACCACCAACGTCCACCTGCTCATGAGAATCAGGGACAACCTTGCCCGGATATGACACCGCTCCCGCTCTCCAGGAGCCGGCCCCCGTCAAGATCCTCGTCGCCGGGGGTTTCGGGGTCGGCAAGACGACGCTGGTCGAGACGGTCTCGGAGATCGAGCCGCTGCGCACGGAGGAGCGGCTGACCTCCGCCGGTGTGGGCGTCGACGACCTCGAAGGCATCGAGGCCAAGACGGCGACCACCGTGGCGATGGACTTCGGCCGGATCACGCTCGGCGACGCGGGCGTCGTCCTCTACCTGTTCGGCACCCCGGGCCAGGAGCGCTTCTGGTTCATGTGGGACGACCTGCTGGACGGGGCGCTCGGCGCGATCGTGCTGGTGGACACACGGCGGCTGGACCGCAGCTTCCCGGCTGTGGACTTCTTCGAGAGCCGGGGCCTGCCTTTCGTGGTCGGCGCGAACTGCTTCCACGGTGAGCAGGCCTACACCGCCGACGAGATCAGGACCGCGCTGCGGCTGAGCGACCCGGAGACACCGGTGCTGATGCTCGATGCGCGGCAACGCGGCGAGGTCCGCGAGGTGCTGCTGTCCCTCCTGGACAGGGTGATCGCCAAGGTCCGCACCACCGCCCTTTCCTGACGCGCCGTCGGGCCGATGTCCCGCGGGCGGCCCGTACGGTCGCGGGTCCAGCCGCATCGCGAAGGTCACGGTGCTTCCGTCGGCGTGCCCCGGTGCGACGGTCAGACGGTCCGCGATCAGACGGGCCGGCCGGAGTCCCCGGCCAGTGCACGAGCCGTGCGACCAGCGGCCCGGGGGCGTCCCGCAGCCGGGAAAGCGGCGGGGCCGCGCCGAGCAGGGGAACGCGTGGTCCCCGGCGCCCATGTGCCGCACGGGCAGCGTCCCGGGGTGGCGATCCTCACCGGCCGGCCCGCCCATTTCACCACCCGGCGCAACCGGCCCATGTCTCTGCGTCAGCGAACGCCCCCGTGGTCTCAGGAGGGACAATGGGCACGTACGTATGTCCCGACCGCCCCTGCAGGAGAACAGCCGCCGTGTCCCCGCGCACCCCGCACACCGCCCGTCCCGATCTGCAGGCCGACTGCGCGAACTGCTTCGGACTGTGCTGTGTGGCGCTGCCCTTCGCACGGTCCGCGGACTTCGCCGCCGACAAGCCGGCCGGCACGCCGTGCGGGAACCTGCGGGACGACTTCCGCTGCGGCATCCACGAGCGGCTGCGCGACAGCGGGTACACCGGCTGCACGGTCTTCGACTGCTTCGGGGCCGGCCAGAAGGTCTCCCAGGTCACCTTCGAAGGCCGAAGCTGGCATGCTGAACCGGACTCTGCGCGAACGATGTTCGCGGTCTTCCCCGTGGTACGGCAACTGCACGAACTGCTGCGGTACGTGGCCGAGGCGCTGGACCTCGCGGCGGCCCGGCCCGTCCACGCGGAGCTGCGCCGCGCTCACGACGACGTCGACGCGCTGAGCCGGGGCGACGCCGATTCGCTGTTGGAGCTGGACGTGGCGGGGGTGCGCGCGGAGGTCAACGTCCTGCTGCTGCGGGCCGGCGAGCTGGCCCGTGCGGCAGCCGTACCGGGTCGCCGCAAGGACCACCGCGGTGCCGACCTGATGGGCGCCCGGCTGCGCGGTGCGAAACTGCGCGGCGCGAGCCTGCGCGGCGCCTGCCTGATCGCCGCCGACCTGTCGGGCGCCGACCTGCGGGACGCGGATCTGATCGGCGCGGACCTGCGGGACGCGAACCTGCGCGGCGCGGACCTGACGGGCGCGCTGTTCCTGACTCAGGCCCAGCTGAACGCCGCCCGGGGCGACGCCGCCACCAGGATCCCGGCGACGCTCCGGCGGCCGGGCCACTGGTCGGCTTAGCGGGAAGTGCGGGACGCGTCGTGCCCGGCATGTCGGTCCGCCACGGAAGGAGTACGGACGACCCCCCGTGCGGGTGCCGTCGCCCCCTGTCCGGTGGTGCCCCCGGTGCCGTGGCGGCCGTGCGGTGCACGGTGGGACCGGACCCATGGGACACATCAGGGAGGGCGTCATGCCGCAGAGTTCCTTCTCGCGGTTGTGGACGGACCGGTCGAAACCGGCGTACAAGGTGCGCTACGCGCTGCGGCACCCGGGGCGGGTGGTGCCGTACGTACGGCGTGCGGGGCGCGATCTATGGCTGCGGGTGCGGAGCCGGGGCAGCCATGTGGCGTACTACAGGGCGGTGATGGCGAGCGACACGGCGCGGAGCCCGGAGGCGGCCGTGGGCGGTGCGCCCTCGCGTGAGCGGTGGCTGGCGATCGGCCGGATGCAGTTCGACTATCTGGTCGAGCACGGGCTGCGTCCGCAGGACCGGATGCTGGAGATCGGGTGCGGAAACCTGAGGGCGGGCTGGCGGTTCATCGAGCATCTGGAGCCGGGGCACTACTACGGGATCGACATCTCGCCGGACATCCTGGTGGAGGCCAAGAGGACGCTGGTCCGCTACGGGCTGCAGAAGAAGGTGCCGTATCTGACGCCGGTGGACGACCTGAGGCTGGACTTCCTGCCGGACGGGTGGTTCACGGTGGTGCACGCCCACAGCGTGTTCTCGCACTCGCCACTGGACGTGATCGACGAGTGTCTGGCGCATGTGGGGCGGGTGCTGGCGCCCGGCGGGTTCTTCGACTTCACCTTCGACCGTACGGAGGGGGCGGAGCATCAGGTGCTGCGGGAGGACTTCTACTACCGGACCGAGACGCTGGTCGGGCTGGCGCGGAAGCACGGCCTGGAGGCGCGGTTCATGGACGACTGGGAGCGGCTGCCGCACGGGCAGTCGAAGCTGCGGGTCACGCACGCGGCTCCTGAACCGGCCCGCTGAACGGCCCGGCGCCCCGATAGGGAGTGACCCCGATAGGGAGTGACGGGGCGCCGGCTCACCGGTCCGTCCGCGACCCGCACGGACGTCAGATGCCGAGGGCGCGGTGCAGGCCCAGGCGGTCGGTGCCGAGTTTCGTGAAGACGCCGGAGAGCAGCTCGGAGACCTGCTGCTCCCGGATGCCCATCTCGGCGGCGATCAGTCCGTTGTCGAGCCCGTCGGCGGCGTGGCGGGCCGCGGTGGACTCGGCCAGCGTCAGGGTGTCCCGCTCCGCCCTGGCGGGGCGAGGGCGCAGTCCCGCGGAGACGAGCTGGTCCCTGGCCCGGTCGGCGAGGGCCTGCGCGCCGCACACCTCGGCGGTCTCCAGGCCGCGGTACAGCTGTTGTGCCGCGCGGCGGGGGCTGCCGAGGGCGCGCAGGGCCGTGCCGTGGTCGACGAGCGCGTGGGCCAGTTCGTACGCGGCGGGCGACTGTTCGAGGTGGGCGACGGCCTCGTCGAGCAGAGTGGCCGCCTGGGTCAGCTCGCTGGTCGCGGCGGCGACCCGCAGGGCGTGGCCGATGCCGCTGGACGTGCCGAACGCGCGGGCGCGGGCCACGGCTTCGTCCGCGGTGGCGCGTGCCTCGTCGGGGCGGCGGGCAGCCGCCTGGGCGAGGGCGAGGTCGAGTTGCCAGGGGCACCAGGCGGGGTTGCTGCTGCCGCGCCGGAGGAGGCGCCGACCCGCGGCGGCCAGCTGGCGCTCGGCCTCCTCGACGCGGCCCCGGGCCAGGAGCAGCTTGCCGTACACGGCCTGGGGGTCGGGATAGACGACGGCCTCGGGGTGGACCCGGCCGAGGCGGTACTCGTCGGCGACCTCCTGCGCTGCGGCGATATCACCGCGGGCGAGGAGGGTCTCGACGAGGGTGCCGACGGCGTACCACTGGGCGGGTGCGCCGTGTCCGACGCGGTCGGCGACCTGGAGACCGTCACGGACGAAGTCCTCCGCCTCGGCGAGCCGTCCGCGCCGGTAGCGGATGTAGCCGAGCAGGGTGTAGCCGAAGGACAGGTGGATACCGCGCCATCCCTTGGCCTCGAACTCGGAGACGCCGGTGTCGAACAGTTCCTCGGCCCGGCCGGGCTGGTCGCAGTACATGAGGGTGAGCGCGGCGACGATCGGCACCTCGAAGCCCAGGTCCTCGTCGATCCAGCTCGTGCCGCCGCTGAGCGCCTGCTCGACGTGGTGGAGGGCCTGCGGGGCGGGTTCGCCGTGCAACACGGCGTCCCAGGCACGCAGCGCGAGGATGTGGCGTTCGGCCGGGTCGCGGCCGGTGAGGCGCTTGGCGAACCGGGACAGCAGCCGGGAGCGACTCTGCGGGTCCTGTTCGCTGGCGCGGACGGCGTTCCACTTGAACTGCTCCGCCTGCATGCGGAGTCTGGTGCGCGAGCTGGTGGTGCGGCGTCCCTCCTCGGTGAGGAGCTCGGTGGCCTGCTCCAGGCGGCCGGTGTGGGCGAGGGCCTGGGCGAGCCGGTAGGTGATGGCCTCCCGCAGCCCCTGCTCCAGCTTCGGCTCCTCCAGCGCCGCCCGCAGGTGGTTGACCGAGCTGAGCGGGTCGTGGAGGAGGTTCGCCGAGCCGAGTTCGAAGAGGACTTCCGCGCGGTCCTCCACGTCCGGCGGTTCGCGCAGGGCCCGGCTGAGATAGCGGCGTGCGGCGTCGGGCGCGCCGGCGGCGAAGCTGTCGCGGGCGGCCCGGCGGAGCTCCTGGACGACCCAGGGGTCGCCCTCGGGATGCATCTCCAGCATGTGGCGTGCGGCTTCGGTGGCACCCAGGCCCTCGTCCACGATGGCGCGTGCGGCCATGCCGTGCATGGCGACGCGGACACCGGGCGGGATGGAACGGTAGACGGCGGTGGCGATGAGCGGGTGATAGAAGTCCACGACCGGCCCGCGCCTGATGTCGGTCAGGACCGTCAGGATGCGCGCACCCCGCAGCTCCTCGATCCCCGCCTCCACCTGGGCCTCGCCGAGCGCGCAGACGCCGCCCAGGACGCCCGTCGGGATCCGGGCGCCCAGCACCGCGGCGGCCCAGGCGAGCCGGACGGTGGAGGGTCCGAGCTGCTCGAGCCGTTCTATGAGTCCGCTGCCCTTGACCGCGGAGGCGAGGTCGCGGAGCTGCGGGATGGCGTCCTCCCGCGGCTCGAGGCCACGGTCACGGCCCTTCTCCGCCAGTTCGACGACCTCGAAGGGGTTGCCGCCGGTGATGGCCCAGCACTCGCGGCAGAACATGTCGTCCGCCTGGTCGCCGAGGGCGGCGCGCACGATGCTCGCCACGGCGGCCGCGGTGAGCGGTGCCAGTTCGTGCGGCCGTGAGCCGTGGCGGTCGGCCAGGGTGTGCAACGCGACGGCGTCGGGCGGCAGTTCGTCGGGGCGGCACGCCACCACGATGAGCATGCCGAGTTCCTCGGCGCGGGCGGCGAAGGCGGTGAGCCAGGCCAGGGTCTCGGCGTCGGCCCAGTGCGCGTCGTCGAGGACCATCACGACGGGGCCACTGCGTACCGAGAGGTTGGTGATGACCCAGTCCAGGCCGTCGCGGACGCCCTGGGGGTCGGGGTTGGAGGGGCCGTCGGGGGCGGCGAGGCCGATGGCGGATGCCACGATGCCGTACCAGTTTCCGAGGATCTCGCGGCGTTCTTCCTCGCTCATGGCCGCGAACACGGGCTGGATCAACTGCCGCATCACATGGAAGGGCACCTGCCTCTCCTGCTCGCCGCCGCGGCCGGACAGCACCGTGCAGCCGCGGGCCGCGGCGGACCTGCGCAGCTCGCCGAGGAGCGTGGTCTTGCCGACGCCCGCCGGGCCGGCGAAGGACAGCACGCCGCCCCGCCGTGCGGTCGTGCCGCGGCCGGTGGTGCCGCACAGTGCTTCCAAGGCCCGCTGGATCGCGAGGAGTTCGGATTCCCTTTCGAGGAGCGGGCGAGGGTCTCGCCCGCGCTGTTCCACCGTCTGTGTCATCATTTGCCCCCTCCGGCGCGTGCCGCCGAGTGTAGGACCAAGGAGACGGAATGCCGCTTCCGGCGACCGTTTTCCGGGAACATCGCCACTCGTACGAGGGCGATGCGGTATCCTCCGCTGACGCCCTGCCAGAACACGGGAACAGCCACTCGAAAACGCTCTCAAAGGGTCAGAAGCGGGCAGAATCCATCAGGTTCGAGCCAGTGGAATCATGGGCAGGGTACTGGGCTGTGGAATACCCGCGGGCAGCTCCCGCACGACGGTTCCCGGGGTGTGCACCAGACGCCACCGCGAGGCCACTGTGGCAACCGCGATGAGGATTTCCGCGACCGCGAAGGAATCGCCGATGCACTTGTGCTGACCCGCTCCGAAGGGAATATAGCTGTGGGCGCGCGGAAGGCGTCCCGGGGATCCGTCGTTCCACCGGTCCGGGTCGAACGACGTCGGGTCGGGATACACGGCCGGGTCGCGGTGGAGCGCGTAGGGGCTGTAGGCGACTTCGGCTCCTTCGGGGATCCGGACTCCGCCGAGGGTGGCGGGTGCGAGGGCGCGCCGGGTGAACAGGAGGGGCGAGTGCAGCCGCAGCGCCTCCTGGAAGACGTTGTCGGTGTACGTGAGGCGGGGAAGGTGCTCCGGCCGTACGGGGCCGTCGCCGACCACCTCGTCCACCTCGGCGTGGAGGCGCTTCTCGGCCTCCGGGTGGCGGCCGAGTTCGTGGAAGATCCACGACAGGGTCGTGGCCGAGGTCTCCGTGCCGGCGAACATGATGGCGATGAGCTCGTCGCGCACCTGGTCGGGGCCCATGGTCTCACCGGTCTCGGCGTCGCGGGCGGCCAGCAGCAGGGCGAGCAGGTCGCCGCGGTCCTCGTGCTCGGTGCCGTACTCCGCGATGACCTGGTCGATGATGCGGCGGAGGCGGGCGGCGGCGGTGTCGAACCGCCGGTTGGCGGGTATCGGCAGCGGGTCGAGGACCTTCGGCATGACGGCCCGCAGCAGCATGCCCTCCAGGATGACGGGCAGCGAGCGGTGCACCTCGGCGGCGGCGGGTTTCCCGAGGTCTCCCGAGAAGGTCATCTCGGCGACCGCGTCGAGCGCGAGCCGCCGCATCTCGTGGAGCACCGAGATCTCGCGGCCCTCGGTCCACGTCCGGCACATGGCCTCCGCCTGGCCCGACATCAGCCGTGTGTACTCGGCGATGTGGTCGCGGTGGAACGCCGGCTGGATGAGCCGGCGCTGGCGGCGGTGGAAGCGGCCGTCGGTCGTGACGATGCCGTTGCCGAACAGGGGGCGCAGCCGGTCGAAGATCCGGCCGCGCCCGAAGCCGCGGCCGTCGCCGACGAGCACCGTGTGGACGTGCTCGGGGGTGGTGAGAACGTGGACCGGCCAGGTGCCGAGGTCCACGCGGACGACGTCGCCGACGCCCCGCAGGGATTCGAAGAACTCGATCGGCCCCCGCCACAGCTGGATCGCGTGGCCGACGACGGGCAGCCTGCCGGGCGCCGACGGGGCCTTGCCGGTGGTGCCGGAGCCGTCGGGTCGGGAGCGGTGCCGCGTACGGGTCATGGCAGGTTTCCCCTCATGCCGCTGAGACTAGGTCCGGGCGTGTGTACGCGGCTTCGAGTCCCGCGGCGAACCGCTCGTCCCGGTACCGCGTGCAGTCGTAACGCTGCCAGAGGTCGGCGCCGATCATCCAGTCCTCGTAGCAGCGGACGGAGCGCGCGGCCGCGGTACGTGCGGCGGGGTCGGTCACGCCGAGCGCGTCCAGCACCCGCGGAAGCCCCCGCACGCCGGCCATGAAGTCGTCGACGCGTGCGTGGATGCGCTCCTCGACGGCCTCCACGGCCTTGGGGAGCGACCAGCCGTGCCATGCGGCGATGAGCGCGGCGAGGTTGTTGGTGTCGCCGCAGGAGTACTCCTTGGGGAGTGAGAAGACGTCGTTGCCCCACGAGATGACGTCTATGGCGCTCCAGGTGAGTTCCTGGAACGCGGGGCTCGCATGGACCTCGGCGGGCACGTCGATGCCGAGCGCGGCTTCCACCATGTCCATCATGGGCAGGAGTTGGGAGCTGTGCCGGCGGGTGAGGACGTAGTCGTCGATCGCCGGCAGTCGGCCCGGCCGCCTGTTGGCCGCCTCCTCGTCCAGGGAGCGCAGCATACGCGGGACATGGGCACGGTAGCGGTCGCCGGTGCCGGGGGGCATCCCGGCCAGGATGCGGTCGCACAGCTCGACGAAGCCGTCCACCAGGAGGTTCCGGCAGGCCGCCGTCTTGTCGGTCCGTCCGTCGGTCACATATCGGGTGATGGCCTCGGAGACGGGCCGCCACCCGTCGAGCCGCCCCGACCTGATGAGCAGATCGTGCTGGTCGTCGAGGACGAAGGACCAGGCCATCCATTCGGCGAGCAGCACGATGTCCTGGTAGGACGCGCCGCGGCTCACGCGGGCCGCCAGATGCCCGAACCCGATGCCGGCGAACTGCTCGGCCGCGGCGTCGATCAGGCCCCGGTCGACGGCCCACGCGGTCGCCTCGGCGTTGGCCCGATCGGCGCTCGGATCCTTGAAGTCATCAAAAGGAAGGTGAAACTCCGGTATGGTGAAAGGGTCGAGATGGGGCATTTGATCTCCCTCCAGAGGAAATCCGGTTCCGCCATTCCCCGCTCACACGCCTCGTGGCCTACGGCCGGATTTGATCCCCGTAGCCGCGGCACTGCGGCACCGCGGCTTACGTGAACTCACTCAGGTCACAGAACATCTGCATTCCCCACCCGTACGGGAACGCAAAGCCGCGCTTTGAAGCCATTCAAATCCATTAACCCGTACCCCTGACAGCACTGTCAATATAATTCGAACAGACGCCTCCGGATGGCCACGTGCATTTGCCGGACGAATATCCGAAAAGGCATATGCGAAAGCGATATTTCGCCCGGTTCGTTCGTCTCACGATCGACGGCATGCCGGCATCGGGCGGCGCTCCGACCGCGCGAGGGCCTGACGGAGCGGCCAACGCCCTTGACTGGCAGGGAAATTGACCGGGACACCGAAGGAGGTGCCCCGTGCCGCGCCCCCGGGGGTCGGGGCACCGTGGCGCGGCGCACGCCGGGGGCGCTCCGTGCCCGGCAAGGCGACGGCGCGTAAGGGAGTTGCCGGACGGCGCGCGGGGCGGCGACGGTGAGCGCGTGACCCGCCGCTTGTCGCGCTGTGGGGCGGGTGTGGTCAGCAGGGTGCTCAGGTCGCCGATCTCGTAGCCGCGGGAGCGGACGACGTCGCTGATCCGCGGCGGCGCCCGGTCGTCGAGGACCTCGCCCCGACCGTCCGGCGAGCCGACGTGCATCTGTTGATCGCCCCGGCCGAAGGACGTCGAGGGCCCGCCGGACGGCCTTCCGGGTGGTCATGCCACCGGCGGTGCCGAGGTTGTGGGAGTGCCGGGCCCTCCTCGGCCGGCGGTGGGAAACGGCCTCGCCCTTCCGCGGAGTCCTACGCGGGGCAGGAACAGGAGCCGGTGCGTCCGCTCCCCCTCGGGTGCGGCCAGTGGCCGTTCGTCGTCCAGCCGAGGAACCGGCGGGCCCTGGCCCCGTCCGCAGTACCGTCCCGGCCGAAGGAACCGCCTGCGATGACCAGGTCCAGCCCCGCCAGCGCCGGGCCCAGCGCGGAGCCGATGCGCGCGGGGTGCCGGCCCAGCTCCTCGTCCATGGCGGCCCGTACGGCCGTCTGCTCGTCCGGTGTGCACAGGGACAGGTGGAACAGCATCTGCCGCCAGGCGTACGCCGCGTCCTTGATCGTCGGCAGGGGGTACGGCAGGCGGTGCGCACGGGCCATGAGCCGGCACGCCGTTGTGAAGCAGCCCCGCGCGACATCCGCCCAGCCGGACGCGGGGCGGACGCCGACCAGGTGCACCAGGGTGGCCAGGTTGTGCGTGGTGAGGATCTGCGCCTGCTCGATCACCTTGCCGTTCGCCGCCACCGACCACGAGCGGGTCGGCACCCCCGCCCGCTCCGCGCACAGCCGGGCGAACCCGGGAGAGGTGCGGACCCCGGAGGGCCGGCTCAGCGCCTCGCTCGCCTCGATGATCGCGAGGTTCCGCACGGCGGCGTAGTCGATTCCGTAGTAGCGCTCGTACAGCGACCCGGAGAGCAACTCGGCCGCGACGCGCGCGGCGTTGAGGAACTTGGGGCTGAACGTGCCCGTGAAGATGTCCGCGGCCAGCTCCTCGACCAGCGGGGCCCGCAGATCGGCCTGCCGGACGAGCACCGACAGCTCACGGACGAGGGGATTGGGCAGGAGGGTGCCCGGGAAGCTCCGCACCGCCAGCTCGCCCAGCTCCCGGAGCAGCGTGTGCGCGGCGTCGCTGCCCGCGTCGGCACCGCGCTGCCGGGCTACGGCAGCCACCCACGGCAGCTCCTCCACCCGGACCTGCCGCTCCAGACCGAGCAGCAGCAGCGAACGGCGGTTGCGGAACGCGCGGTAGTGCGCGGCCATCAGCCGCCGCAGCGCCGGATCGGTGTACGCGTGGGCGGTCGTCGCCGCGACGAGTTGCGGCACCAGTCCGGCCAGCACCTCGGCCGACGGGACGACACCGCGCTCCAGGAGCGTCCCGACGGGCGCGCTGAGCGCGGCCTCGACCACGTGCCGGATCGACGTCGGCACCCCCGCCCCGGCGGGCAGTCCCGTCGTGGTCTGCTCGTGCGGGGTCACCGGGGCGACGAGCGGCGCGAGATCCGTCACGCCCGTGTGCCGCGGCAGCCCGGCCAGCCGCTGCCGGACCAGCTCGGCCATCGCCTGGTGCGACGCCCCGGCCACCTGTTCCGCCTGCTTGCGGCGCAGCGCGGTGTGCGGCGTGGAGCCGGGCAGGCCGCGCCGCCGGACCATGGAGGCGACGGCGTGCCGCAGCAGCCCGAGGCGGCGGGCGTCCAGGGGGCGGCCCGCCACGGCCTCCTCCAGAGCGCCTCGCAGGATGCCCAGGTTGGCCTTGGGGTCGCGGTGCTTGCCGCAGAGTGGATGGGACTCGGCCAGCAGGCGGTAGCGCCGCAGGAGTTCGGTGCCGCGCGCATACCACGCGTCGTCCGGTTCGCTGCCCAGCACCCGGATGCCGTCGGGGTCGGCGGTCGCGAGCCAGTGGACGAGCAACTCGTCACCGAACGGCGCCCAGACCGTGAGCGCCTCGCGCTGGGCCTCCACCGCCCGGTGCGGCCGCCGCCGGGCCAGAGCTCCGTCCACATCCGCGACGGTGTACCGGTGCACGGCCGCGGTGCCGGGCTCGGCCGCCTGAGCGCAGGGGCGCGGTGCGAACCTCAACCGGTCGGCGAACGGCTCCAGTTCCCGCACGAGCCCGGCTGCCGCGTCCAGCTGCCCGGAGCGCACCAGCCACGCCACGGTCAGCAGCGCCGCCTCCTCGGGCAGAGCCACCTCGTAATGCCCGCCGTCGAGGAGGTCCCACAGCTCGGTGAGACCCCGCTCGGACAGGAAGTGGGCGAACAGGGCCCGCCGTTCCGCCGGCACCCCGGCGCGCCGTGCCGCCTCCGTCTCGTACGGCAGCAGCGGACCGCCGGCGCTCGGCGCGCCCGTCGCGAAGCCGCCGTGGAGGACCTCGGGGGTGACCCAGGCGGGAAGGCCCGCCACCGGGGTGCGCGAGCCGATGGTGAGCCGCCCGTCGGCGATGCCCGCGAGGACTTCGCGCCACCGGGCGGCCCTGGCCTCGGCACGGTCGCGGGTCGCCCCGTCCTCATGGGTACGGGCCGTGGCGAGTGCCTTCGACAGCCGCCCGGCCGCATACGCCGGGTCGATGGTGGGAAGCTGCTGGTCAGCGTTGTCGTCCATAAGCCGACGTGGCAGGTTCCGCCCCTGCGCCCTCCGGGTCCCGAGCCCGGCGCTCTCCTGCTGAGCTACACGTCGAAGGGTGCCGAGGCTAGAGGCCACAGGTGGAGGCCCTCAACTCATTTGCCGCACCAACCCGTCAGTCCCCGGGCTCGGGCGCGCCCTGGGCGCCCAGCGGCCCACGGCATGTCCGTCCCGTCCATGACGATCAGCACCGGTACTCCCCCGTCCTCGCACTCCAGCGCCAGATCTTCGCGGGGGCAGCGGTCGGCCGGGAGAGTCCGCCGGTGTCCGCGGGCGACGCACGAACCGGGCGGACCGTGGTACCCGTCCCTGGAGAGCCGACGGCGGCATACGCGGCGCACCGTCGCGTATGCGCACTGCTCAGTGGAGGAGACCGATGGCCCGGATAGTGGTGGAAGACCAGGACATCGTCGTCCGTCTGGCCTGGTGGGAGAGGCTGGCGGCACGCCGCCGCGAAGTACGGGTCCCGGTGTCCGCGCTGCGCCTGGCGCACATCGAGCCGGACTGGTGGCGGGCACTGCGGGGCGAGCCCGGCGAGGGGGTCTGGAACCCGGGACGGTGCGTGGGCACCCGGCATCTGCCTGACGGGAACGACTTCGTGGCCGTCCGGGCGGACCGGCCGGTGCTCTGCGTCGAACTGCGTCGCGGGGCGCCGTTCCGTCGGCTGGCCGCGTCCGTCCCCCGCCCCGAAGAGACACTGCGGGCACTGCTGCCGCTCGTACCCGAAGACCGTCTGGAGTGAGCGCCCGGTCCGCCCACCCGCCGCGCGTACACCATT
This sequence comes from Streptomyces sp. TRM49041, assembly GCF_008271805.1. Lineage (GTDB taxonomy): Bacteria > Actinomycetota > Actinomycetes > Streptomycetales > Streptomycetaceae > Streptomyces. Next base: position 105,479 of record NZ_VSRY01000065.1, on the reverse strand, counting down.
TTTCAGTCACACCCCTGCCGGATGGCCTGAAGTGGTGCCATGCTGGCGTCGCGTACCACTCCGCCGTCGGCGGGTGGGAAACGCGCACCCGGCCACGCCCTGCATCCCCCGACAGGGCGTGGCCGCGCCGCCCTCCCGGCCCTCCCCACGGGAGGCCCGGCGCGCGCCCGCGCACACCGGTCCCACATAGCCCATCCGAGGGAGCCGGGGCCGAAACTCCAGACGCGAGCGCTCCGCGGCTGTGAGCCTGTCCGGTGGACATGCGCGGCACAGCCGCGGCGGTCGGAGAGGAGCTACGCACATGGCGGACACCAGCACGCACATCGGCGGGCGGCGCATCACCGCTGTCCTGGCCATGGGCGGCGGTCTCATGCTCGGGCCGTCGTTCACGGCACACACCGACTCCGCCGACGGCCTGGGCCTCTCGGCCCGGACCACCGCCGCGGACCACCTCGCCGAACCTGTCGCCGCCGCCGCGGACACCACCGCGGCCTCACCACCCTCACCCCGTCCGACGGCAGGGACCACCGGCACTGCGACCGCGTAGCGGCTCGTGCACCGGTCTGCCCGTGCGGAGCCCGCGTGAGTCCGCGCCGGCGTATCCGTCGCTTCAGCGCTCCTCCGGCTCGAGTTCCCCGATCACTCCGATCCGGATTCCCAGCCATGGATAGGTGTGGTGGTAGAAGAGGTTGTCCTGGGGCTGGAGTCCGACCGCGGAGGGCCACATCTGGAAGGCCGGTGCGTTGGACACCCCGCCGTGGAGCCGACGCCAGACGCGGCCGAAGTCCTGGCCGGTCGGGGGCGGGGTGATCGTGTCGGTCCATTCGACCGCGTTGCCGCCTTGGTCGAGGGTGCCCCACGGGGAGGTGGTGCGGGCCTGTCCGGTCGTGCCGAGGCTGCCCTGGTAGACGTCCGCGTAGGTGATGGGGTCCAGTCCGATCGGGTTGACGGAGGAGCAGACCTCGGGCAGCGTGGGGCACCAAGTGGGCGCCGGCTGTCCGGAGGCGTGGTACGAGGCGAGCGGCTGTGTCGAAGCGTTGGTGACGTCGCCGGTGGTGGGGTTGAGCACGGTGGGGCTGGGGGCGGTCGCGTCGCCGTCGCCGAAGACCCCCGCGTTGGTGGGGTACTTCCAGTACGAGTGCGTACCGCCGCCGCTCGGGTCGTAGTAGGCCGCCTTGATCCACTCGTTCTGGCTCGGTACGACGAAGCCGGAGTCCTTGGTCCGCGTCGCGTCCGGGCGGTCGAGGTCGTACATCCCGCGCTCGGTCCGCGGCGAGAGGCGGACCTTGTAGGTGACGTAGGTGAAGGCGCCCTCGGTGTGCGTCTCCTTGGCGAGGAGGCGGCCGTTGACGAGGGAGTTCACGAAACGGGCCGCGTCGAGGAAGTCCGCGAAGCCGTACGGCTTGTCCGCCCACTCCGGATGGGCCAACGAATAGTGACGGCCCCAGCGGGCGTCCTCCGAGAAGTCGACCTGGCCGTACTTGGGCCAGGCCGAGCCGCTTTCGTTCTCCTCATAGAGGTCGAAGCGGTCGCGTCCGTCGGGGTCGGCGGTGTTCAGAAACGCCACCCACTGCGCAACGGTGATCTCGAGCTTGCCGATCTCGTACGGGTGGTCGACCCTGCCGACCGTCAGACAACCGCTCGATGTCTCGGGGGCCTCGGCGCAGTCCGGATAGACGGCGTCCGTGAAGGGGACCACACCCACCGACGGGTTCCCGGGGTCACCGACCCTGGTGGTGGTCACGGTGATGACTTCGCCGGTCCGGTGGCGGTCGTCGCCCTCGGCGGGCGTTCCCGCGGTGGCGGCCGGGGCGAGCGGCGCCGACAGCACGCACGCCGCCGCGGCGGCCCTGACTAGGCGGCGAGGACGAGGGGAAGCAAGGCGCATAGAGGCGTACCTGTCCGATCGTGGAGGGCCGCACAGCGAGCCCTGAGCGGACAGGGCGGCCCGTGATCACAACAACAGCGGCCGCCACAGTAACCCCGCCGGTCACCCATCGTTCTGAAGACGCTACCGAACGCACCGAATGGCGGACACCTACGGATCCTGGCCGGACCTCGCATCGGAGTTCGCCGCTACCAGGGCCGGCACCGCCACATCACACTCGCGATGGCCGCCCACGCCTTCCTGACCGTCATCCGGGCCGCCGGACTCGACACCAGCGTCCCCGAGCTCCGGCGCCTGATCACCCGCCTCACTCGACCCGCCCACCACAGCATCGACTTCGTGCCGCACGGGTCCCGCCGGCGCCGTCGACGACTGAGGGACTGGTGCTGTTCGGGCCTTCCCACTCCCGCCCTTTCCGAATCGGGGGCTCTGCCCCCGAACCCCCGCTCCTCGAACGCCGGAGGGGCTCGATTTCCGGCGCCCCCCTGCCCACCGCCGTCGCGTCCGGGCCGAGGCGTCCGCCGGTACTGTGGGAGCAGGCGCCGAGGGGGAGGCTCAACACTGTGTCCGCTGACGCCACATGGAGCATCGGAGAGCTCGCCGAGCGCGCGGGCGTCACCGTGAAGACGGTCCGTTTCTACTCGGACCGCGGTCTGCTGCCGGAGGCCGCCCGCAGTGCCGGGGGCCATCGCCGGTACGGTCCGGAGGCGCTCGGCCGGCTGCGGCTGATCCGCTCGCTGCGCGGTCTCGACCTGCCGGTCGCGGAGGTGGGCCGTGCCCTGGAGCGGGACGACGTGCTGGAGGACCTTGTCGCGGCGCATCTGCGGGAGCTGGGCTCGCAGCTGGCGGCCCTGCGCTGGCGGGAGGCGGCCCTGCGGCTGCTCCAGGACTGTACGGCCGAGGAGCGCGCCGACCGGCTGCGTCTGATCGGTGCCGTGACCACGCCGCCGAGCACGGCCACGCTGGCGCTGTTCTGGCGACGCGTGCTGCCGGCGCGGCTGCCGGTCCGGCTGTTCTCCACCCTCACCGAGGCGGCCGTCCCGCAGCCGCCCGCGGACCCGACTCCCGCCCAGGTACTGGCGTTCGCCCAGCTCCACGCGCTGGCCACCGACCGGCTCGCCACCGTCAGCGTGTGCCGCCCGGCCCCGGGTGTCCCCGGGGACACGTGCCGCCCGGCCGTGCTCTACGACGGTCTGAGGGAGGCGTACGCCCTGATCGCGTCCGATGTACGGGCCCGGCGGCCGCCGTACGAGGGTGAGGCGCTCGACTGCTTCGTCGCCGCCCACGCCCGCTCACGCGGCGCCCGGGACACGCCCGCCTTCCGCCGCCGGCTCAGCGCCTACCTCACCGAGATCGCCCACCCGCACATCGACCGCTTCTGGCAGCTCACCGCGGAACTGACCACCTCGTCGGCCCCCACGTTCGGCGCCTCCGACGACTGGCTCCGCGCGGCCCTGGACGCCCAGGTCGCCGACGCGGGGCACTGACCCGGCGGTCGAGCACACGGCGCACCCGGCTCGGGGTGGTCAGGAGGTCGTCCGGAGCCTGCTGAAGTAGGTGACCGGGCGTTCGAGCCGTTCTCCGTCGACGATCAGGTCGACGAACTCGTTGTAGAAGGCCACCCGGCCCGCGATCTCGCGTACCGCCGGGAGGGGGTCGGGGTAGCTCCATGCCACGTTCGGCGGAATGCGCCCGCCGCCGGTCCACGACCAGTACTCCGTCGCCACGCCCTTGTACGGGCACCGGCTGTTGTGGCCGGTGGGCCTGAGCAGGCCGAAGCGGATGTCCTCGCGGGGGAAGTAGTAGCGCACCGGCAGGCCCGTCTCGAACAGGAGCACCGGGCCGCGTGTCTCGGCGACGGTGGTGCCGTCGATCTCGACGCGGACGTGCCTGCTGCTGGGTAGCGCGTCGACCCGCTTGTGCGGGTCACGCGGGTGGACGAAGATCTCGGTGTCCTCCTCGTACCAGTGGTCGAGGGCACTGCGGCCGAACCATTCGAAGACGATGTGTCCGGCCAGGTCGTCGCCGGGCGGGGACCACGCCGCGTTGGCGGTGACCTCGTCGTCCACCACCAGGTCGTGGTAGGCCGTCGCACCCGGGTGACGGCCGGAGGGGGGCCGTCCGGCCGGGCGCAGCAGGTCCATGCGGACGTCGTCCTCGGGGAACGCGTAGAGCGGCACCGGCCTGCCGGGCTCCCACACGAGGACCGGCCGCCGGCTGTCGACGACGGTGGTCTCCCCCTTGGTCGCGCGCACCCAGCGTTCGCTCGGCTCCCATGTGACGCCGTCGCCCGGCGGCGACGGGTGACGGACGACCCGCACCGCCCCGGGGTCCGGGTGCTCCGATGGCGTACCCAATGTCCGCTCCCTCCGGGGCCGGCGCCCTCGGCGGAGGGTCGGGACGCAGGTGTTCGCGGCCTCCGCGGCGGCCGCTTCGTCGGTCTCTTCCGGACGCTAGCGGCGGCCGGGGGCGGGGGCGATCCGGGGCACCGCGTACGGGTGACGGGTGGAGGCTGGTGTGGGGCGGGATGGGGCGAGATGGGGCGGGTCGGCTGACGGGGCGTGAGCCGGGAAGGCGGACGACCGTGACCCGGAGGGCTGACGGGTCGTGAGCCGTGCGCCGTGGGTCCGTCGCGTGCGCCGGGGCACGGTGCGCTGCCCCCGTGCCTCAGCAGGAAGCCCGACCACCCTCACCGCACTCCGGCAGAGGCCAACAGCCGCCCGCTGCCGGGACGTTGGAGCGGGCGCGTCCGGTTGTCCGCCGAACAGCCGGTGGCCATGGGGTACTTCCCTTGACCGGCCTGTATCTGAGATCTTGCGCGTCGACCACTTTTCATCCGGCCCGGCCGACACCACCCGTGTCGCCGGGCCTTCGGAGGACACATGCTTCCCCACATATCCGCCGTGCTGAGGCGCTCGACCGTCGCCGCAGCACTCGGCGCGGCCGTCGCCCTGGCGGCTCCCGCGGCCCCCGCCGCGGCCGCGCCCGCGGCACCGACGGCGGCCTCGGCCGCCGTGGCCCCCACCGCCGGCTGGGCCGCCGGAACCCGCGCGTATCTGGTGATCACGGCACCGGGCGACACCTCGGCCGTACGAGCCGCCGTCACGACCAACGGCGGCACGGTCTTCGCCCACTACGACGCGATAGGCGTCGTCGTCGCCCACTCGACGTCCACGTCCTTCGCCCCGTCCATGCGGGGAGTGAACGGCGTCCAGCAGGTCGGCGCCACCCGCACCACGGACGTGCCCGCCGATGCCTACGACCCGGCGTTGCCGCCCGCCCCGGCGCAGACGCCCACGACGCTCACCGAGTCCAACCGGTGGGACATGACGCAGATCAAGGCCGATCAGGCGTGGGCCGTGACCACCGGTTCCGCCGCCGTCAAGGTGGGTGTCCTGGACACCGGCGTCGACGACCTGCACCAGGACATCGCGCCCAACTTCAACGCCGCGGACTCCGTCTCCTGCGCCTACGGCAAGGCCGACACCCGGCCGGGTGCCTGGCGTGACGTCGACACCCACGGCACACACGTCGCCGGCACCATCGCCGCCGCGAAGAACGGCAAGGGCGTCATCGGCGTCGCCCCGGGCGTGAAGATCTCCTCGGTCCGCATCGCGGAGCCGGACACCGCGATGTTCTACGCCGAGAACACCATCTGCGGCTTCATGTGGGCGGGTGACCGAGGCTTCAAGGTCACCAACAACAGCTACTACACCGACCCGTGGATGTTCAACTGCCCGGACGACGCCGACCAGGCCGCCATCATCGAGGGCGTGAGCCGGGCCCAGGCGTACGCCGAGAGCAAGGGCTCCCTCCAGGTCGCCGCCGCGGGCAACTCCGACTACGACCTGGCGAACAAGACCACCGACGCGTCGAGCCCCGACGACTCGACGCCGGTTCGCCGCACCATCACCAACGCCTGCATCGACATCCCCGCCGAACTTCCGGGCGTCGTGACGGTCTCCGCCATGGGCCGCGGCAACGTCAAGGCTTCGTACTCCAACTTCGGCCGGGACGTCGTCGACATCGCTGCCCCGGGCGGTGACGGCTCGTCCGGCGTGTACTCGACGCTGCCGGGCGGCCGGTACGGCAACAAGAACGGCACGTCCATGGCCGCGCCGCACGTGGCGGGTGTCGCCGCGCTGCTGGCCAGTGCCGACCCGTCGTACACCCCGGCGGACCTCCGCGCCCGGCTGGCGTCCCAGGCTTCGGACACCGCCTGCCCCTCGGACAGCCGCTGCACGGGCACGACCGCGAAGAACGCATTCTTCGGCGAGGGCCAGGTCGACGCGCTGAAGGCGGTCGACGGCGGTACGACACCGACGCCGGGCACGTACTTCGAGAACCTCGACGACGTGGCCATCACCGACAACTCCACGGTGCAGAGCCCCCTCACGGTCACCGGCGTGAGCGGCAGGGCGCCCGCCGCCCTGAAGGTCGGTGTCGACATCAAGCACACCTACCGCGGCGACCTCGTCATCTCCCTGGTGGCGCCCGACGGCACGGTCTACCTGCTGGAGGACTTCCCGAACGGTGACAGCGCCGACAACGTCGCCAAGACATACACGGTGGACGCGTCGGCCGAGATCGCTGCCGGAACGTGGCAACTACGCGTGCGGGACGGCGCGTCTCAGGACACAGGACGGATCGACGCCTGGAGCCTGACCTTCTAGGCGCCGGGCGGCTCCGCCGCGCATCTTGCCCGACGTACGGCTCGGGCCGGTGCGCGGCGGGGACCCTGTGACGGAACGTGGTGAGATCCCTACGGGGTCGGTCCGTACTGCCGGTTGTGCACCGGTGGTTCACGAGGGATCGAGGGAGAGCCATGAGAAGACCGTTCGCGTTTCAGTACGCCGTACCCGCCGAGGGCGCGGACGCAACGATTCCGTATGTGTACGACGCGGCGCTCCAGTTGAACGTGCTGCCCGACGGGCGGCCGGCCATCGCGGACCGGGAGGTTCTGCTGGCGACGGGTACGACGACGTCGAAGGCCGGCTCCCAGACGCACTTCGACGACTGACCGGCCCGGTTGCCACGATGACCGTGCTGATCCTGACGTGCGACCAGGACGTCACGGCTGACCTGGTGGTGGCCGAGCTGGGGGCCCTGAACGTCCCGCTGATCCGTCTCGACCCGGCCGATCTGCCGGGCCGTGCCGCCCTGTCGGCCGAGTACGCCCGCGGCGACTTCCACGGCTTCCTGTCGGTGGACGAAAGGATGGTGAGCACCGCCGCCCTGCGCAGCGTGTGGGTACGCAGACCTGGCGCGCCCGCGGCCGGGTCCCCGGAGGCGTCGGAGTGGCTGACGGCCGAGACCCGGCAGGCCCTGTACGGAGTGCTGTACTCCACGGGCGCGCGGTGGATGAATCATCCGGCTGCGGCGGAACAGGCCCGGTACAAGCCGTGGCAGCTGCGCCTGGCGCACCGCAGCGGCTTCGCCGTACCGCCCACCGTGGTCACGACCTTTCCGCGGGTGGCCGAGGAGTTCACGGCGCGGTACCGGCGGGTCGTGGTCAAGACCCTGTCCGGGCCGCCGCGCGACGGGGCGACACGGATGGAGATGCCGACCGCGCTCGTCGGCCCGGAAGCGGACTTCACCGACGTGGCCCTCGGCCCCACCCTGCTCCAGCGGTACGTCCCGAAGACGGCCGACATCCGGCTGACGTCCGTGGGCGGGCGGCTGTTCGCCGCGCGGAAGGTCTCCGCGCCCGGCCAGGTCGACGGCCGGTACGGGGACACCGGCCACGCGTGGGAGCCGGCCGAGGTCCCGGACCGTATCGCCCGCGCGGTGCGCGCCTACACGGAGGCGGCGGGCCTCGCGTACGCCGCGTTCGACTTCGCCGAGGACGCGGAGGACACGGACGGCGTGTGGTGGTTCCTGGAGTGCAACCAGGGCGGCCAGTTCGGATTCGTGGAGCTGGCGACGGGACAGCCCATCGCGCGGGCCGTCGCGTCCTGGCTGGCGGGCCCGTCCTGAACGGGCGGGCTCCTCGCCTCGTAGGAGAGGGGGCACATGCTTCGACGTACGAAGGGAGCCCTCCACCGTGATGCGTGTCCGTGTCGACTATCCGCGCCGGGGGCGCCGCGGCCCGACGCGGTTCCTGCCGTCCTGGCGACAACTGCTCGGCCTCGTCTTCCTGGCGCTGGCGGGGGTCGTGGGACTCGGGGGCTGGGTGTACGCCACAACGCCCATCCCGGACGTGAACGCCGAGGCGCGTTCGGAGGCGACCGTCTACTACTGGGCTGACGGCACGCAGATGGTGAGCGTCGGAGCGGTCAACCGGCAGAACGTCCCGCTCTCCGACATCCCGCTCCCCCTCCAGAACGCGGTGATCGCCACGGAGAACGCCACCTTCTACAGCGACCCGGGGTTCTCCGTCCGCGGACTGGCGCGGGCCGTGGTGAACATGGCGCGGGGCGGGGAGGTCCAGGGCGGCTCCACGATCACACAGCAGTATGTGAAGAACACGTATCTGTCGCAGGAGCAGACGGCGTCCCGCAAGGTGCGCGAGCTGTGCCTGGCGGTCAAGCTGTCGAGGTCGCTGTCCAAGAAGGAGATTCTCCAGGGGTACCTCAACACCAGCTGGTTCGGCCGGAACGCGTACGGGGTGCAGGCGGCGTCGGTCGCGTACTACGGCACGGACGCCCGGAACCTCGACCCCTCGCGCAGCGCCATGCTGGCTGCGCTGCTCAAGGGCGGCGACCTGTACGACCCGTCGCTGGGCCCGGAGCACCGCCGCCGGGCGGAGGCGCGCTGGCGATATGTCCTGGACCGGCAGGTGGAGCTCGGTTTCATGACGCGGGAGGAGCGGGCGGCGTACACCGTGTTCCCGTCGCCCCGGCCGCGGTCGGTGGCCGGCGGACTCTCGGGGCAGACCGGTTACCTGGTGGACGCGGCGAACAAGGACCTCCGGAACCGGACCGGGCTGACGGCGGAGGACCTGGGGCGCGGCGGCTACCGGATCCGCACCACGTTCGACAAGACGGCGGTGGAGCGGCTGCGGCAGGCCGTGGAGGGCGCGGCGGGGGTGGGGGCCGACCGGGACCTGCAGTTCGGGGCGGCGTCGGTCCGGCCGGATGACGGGGCGCTGCTGGCGCTGTACGGGGGTCCGGACGCGACCCGGCACTTCACGAGCAACGCCGACACGGCGGGGGTGCCGGTGGGGTCGGCGTTCACGCCGTTCGTCCTGGCGGCGGCGCTCCAGGACGCCGCCGGAGGCGAGGAGGACAACGGGGACGACGGGACGGGCGGCTGGGACGGGGGCATGCCGTACGACGTGGTCGGCGTCGGCACCGGCGGCGCTCCCGGCCCGTACGGCGCCACCGCCTCGGGAGGGGCCGCCTCGCGGAGCGCGCTCGCCCTGCGCCGGGCGCTGGTCCGGGGCGACCAGGACGTCTTCCGGCTGCTGGGCGCGGGCGTGGGCCTGTCGCGGGTGCGTGATGTGGCGGTCGACGCCGGGCTGCTGCCGGGCAGCATGGCGACGCTGGAGCCGTCGTTCCCGCTGGGCACGTCGACGCCGAGCGCCATCCGGATGGCCGGCGCGTACGCCACGTTCGCCGCCGACGGGCGGCGCGCCGAGCCGTACTCGGTGACCGCGGTGACCTACCGGGGCGCCCGTCTGGAGGGCCTGGAACGCCCCGCCGGCCGGCAGGTGCTGGACCGGGAAGTGGCCCGCGAGGTGTCCCGGGGCCTGCGGGACGTGGCCGTGGACGCCGTCGATCCGGGCACCCTCAACGCACTGGGCCCCATCGCGGCGGGCCGTACGGGCGGCGATGACCGGTCGCCGGCCGCGTGGTTCGTCGGCTACGGCGAGGACCTGTCGACGGCGGTGACGGCGTTCCGCACCCGCCCCGGCGGGCAGGGCCTGCTGCCGCTGGGCGGAGCGGGTGGGCCCGGCTCGGAGCGCGACGACGAGCTGCCGCTGCGTGTGTGGTCCTCGTACATGACGGCGAGCCGGTCCACCGGCGGCTCCTAGCCGGTGGCAGCCGCTACTCGTAGTCGTCCGCCCTGACTCCGGCCTCTTCCACCGCCTCGCGCATGGTCCGGCCGGATGCCTGGGGCGTGGGCGTCTTCTTCTCCTGTTCGGAGGTCTCGCCCCGCTCGACGACGTCGTCCGTCGTCTCCGTCTTCGGCCGGTCCTCCTCGGGCACGCTCACGTCGGTCTGTCCTCCGTCTCCGTGGTGCGGTCCGTCGGACGGCGGGTACCCGGGCCGGCTCCCCGGATGCCTCCTCCGGGCCCTGCCCTTGGAGCCGCGCCGCCGCGCCCGTCAGGTGAGTGCGGCCCCTCGCCACACCAGCATGGCCACGTCGATGCCCGCCACGACGATCGACGCGAGGAACGGCACCCCGGCGCGGCGGCGGCCGGCGAGCGCCCCGCCCACCGCCGTCAGCGCGGCCACCGCCAGGGCGGCCGGGCCGACGACTCCGCGGGGGCCCGGCCCGCCGAGGGCGAGCACCGCGGAGGCCATGACCAGGGGGACCGGCATCAGCAGCCGTACGCGTGCCGGGCCGAGCCGCTGGGGCCAGCCCCGTACACCCGTGGCGCGGTCTGACGCGATGTCCGGCAGTACGTTGCCCAGGTGCGCGCCCACGCCGAGCAGCGCCCCGGCGGCGACGACCCACGTCGCCGGCCACGGGCTGCCGGGCAGGCCCAGTGCGACGAACGCGGGCAGGGCGGCGAAGCCGATCGCGTACGGCAGCCAGGACAGGACCGTCGCCTTCACGCCCAGGTTGTACGCCCACGCGGCGCCGACACCGAGGAGGTGGACGGTTCCGGCGAGTGCCCCGCAGGCCAGGGAGAGCGGCACGCTGAGCGCCAGGGCCACGAGGCTCGCCGCCCGTACGGTCGTGACGCCGACCGCGCCGGACACCACGGGTTTGCCGTACCGGCCGGCCGCGCGGTCGCGCCGGGCGTCGACGGCGTCGTTGCACCAGCCCACCGAGAGCTGGCCGGCCAGCACCGCGGCGGCGACCAGCGCGCATCCCCGCGCGTCCTGGCCGGCCGACGCCGCCAGCACCGTCGTCAGCAGCGTGACGGCCACGGCCGGAACGGGGTGACAGGCCGTCACCAGGCCGTGGAGAGGCGGCCGGGAACGTGCGCGGGCAGCGGTGGCGTCGGCCACCGTGCCGGCGTCCGGCATCCCCGTGGTGGCTCGGTCTGTGGCGTCCACGCGGCGATCGTAGGCGCTCAACGGGCGATCACTGGTACGACCACGCGGCACGGGGGCACACATGGCTCACGACGCCCCCGACATGGAGCCTTGATGACCCGGATCGCAGCCGTTCACGGAGTCCTGGCACCTCACCGGTACGCCCAGCACGAGATCACCGACATGGTGGCCCGCAACTGTCTGCCCGCCGGTGCCGACCGACGCGTCCTCGACCGCCTGCACAGCAGCGCGCGGGTGCGGAGCCGTCACATGGCGCTGCCGCTGGACCGGTACGGCGGACAGGACGACTTCGGCGCGGTCAACGACATCTACATCTCGGGTGCCGTCGACCTCGGTGCCGAGGCGGTCTCCGGGGCGCTGCGTGCGGCGGGGCTCTCCCCGCGGGACGTGGACCTGCTGCTGTTCACGTCCGTGACGGGTATCGCCGCGCCGTCCGTGGACGCCCGGCTCGTCGGGCGGCTCGGGCTGCGGCCGGACGTCCGGCGGCTGCCCGTCTTCGGGCTGGGCTGTGTGGCGGGCGCGACCGGTATCGCCCGGCTGCACGACTATCTGCGGGGGTGGCCCGACCAGGTCGCCGTGCTGCTCTCCGTGGAACTGTGCTCGCTGACGTTCCAGCGGTCCGACGCCTCTCCGGCCAATCTGATCGCGACCGCGCTGTTCGGCGACGGAGCCGCCGCCGTCGTCGCCTGCGGTGCCCGGAGGAACCCGGCAGCGGCGGCGGGCACGGCGGCGGCCGGACCGACCGTGGTGGCGAGCCGCAGCCGTCTCTACCCGGACACCGAGCGGCTGCTGGGCTGGGACATCACCTCGTCCGGCTTCCGTGTCGTCCTGGACCCGGCCGTACCCGAGGTGGTGCGCAAGAACCTCGCCGGCGACGTCGACGGCTTCCTCTCGGACCACGGCCTCGGCCGGGGCGATGTGACGGCATGGGTGAGCCACGCCGGCGGGCCGAAGGTGCTCGACGCGGTCGCGGAGGCGCTCGACCTGCCGGACAGCGCGCTCGACGTCAGCCGGCGCTCGCTCGCGGAGGTCGGCAATCTGTCGTCCGCGTCCGTCCTGCACATCCTGCGCGACACCCTGACGGCCGGCCCCCGGCCGCCTGCGGGGACTCCGGGCCTGCTGCTCGCCATAGGGCCGGGTTTCTGCACCGAACTGGTCTTGCTGCGCTGGTAGGGACGGGAGAGACGGTTGATCTGGTACACGCTGTTGGTGCTGACGGTCGGTCTGGAGCGCGGCGTCGAGCTGGTGGTGGCCCGCCGTCACACCCGCTGGAGTCTGGCGCGCGGCGCCGTGGAGTACGGGCGGCGGCACTATCCGCCGATGGTGGTCCTCCACACGGGCCTCCTCGTCGGCTGCCTGGCGGAGGTGTGGCTGGCGGGGCGGCCGTTCCTGCCCGCGCTCGGCTGGCCGATGCTGGCCGTGGTCGTCGCGGCGCAGGCGCTGCGCTGGTGGTGCGTGGGGACTCTGGGGCCGCGCTGGAACACTCGCGTGCTGGTGGTGCCCGGCCTGCCGCTGGTGTCCGGCGGGCCGTACCGGTGGCTGCGTCACCCGAACTACGTGGCGGTGGTGGCCGAGGGGCTCGCCCTGCCGCTGGTCCACGGGGCGTGGCTGACGGCCGCGCTCTTCGCCGTGTGCAACGCCGCACTGCTCGTCGTACGGATCCGGTGTGAGCGGGCGGCGCTCGACCTGGCGGTGTCGGCGCCGGACATCTCGAATGCTCCGGACACCGGGAACACCGCGGGCGCTGCGGACATCCCGGGCGGCCCGGGCGCCTCGAACACCCCGAGCGCTCCCGACGTCTCCGCACCGGCCGGCGGCACGGCCACGACCGGCTCCGGGGGCGTGCCACGGTGATCGACGTGCTGGTCGCGGGCGGTGGTCCCGCCGGTCTGGCCACGGCGATCCACGCCACGCTGGCCGGGATGGAGGCCGTCGTGGTGGAGCCGCGCCCGAACCCGGTGGACAAGGCGTGCGGCGAAGGCGTCATGCCCGGCGGAGTGCGGTCCCTGCGCGCGCTCGGCGTCGCCCCGGCCGGCCTTGAGCTTCGCGGCATCCGGTACGTGGACGGCCCGCACCTGGCGGAGGCCGTCTTCCGTGACGGCACGGGCCTGGGTGTACGCCGTACCGAACTGAGCGCCGCGCTGGCCCGGCGGGCGGCCGGACTGGGCGTCCGGGTGCTGCCCGGCAGGGTCGGCGAGGTGCGGCAGGACCCGGACGGGGTGACGGCGGCGGGCCTGCGGGCCCGCTGGCTGGTCGCGGCGGACGGCCTGCACTCCCCCGTCCGCCGCGAACTCGGCCTGGACCTGCCCGGCCGCGGGCCCCGGCGCTACGGCCTGCGACGGCACTATCGCCTACCGCCCTGGTCGGACTTCGTGGAAGTGCACTGGTCGCGGGAGGGCGAGGCGTACGTGACCCCGGTCGCCGACGGCCTGGTCGGGGTGGCCGTGCTGAGCACGGCGCGGCGCACCTACGACACGTACCTGGACCACTTCCCCGAGCTGGCCGACCGGCTCCGGGACGGGACGGCGGTGAGCGGCGTACGCGGTGCCGGGCCCATGCGGCAGCGGGTGCGTGGCAGGGTGGCCGGCCGGGTCCTGCTCGTGGGCGACGCGGCCGGCTACGTCGACGCGCTCACCGGCGAGGGCATCGCGCTCGCGCTGGCGTCGGCCGAGGCGGCGGTGCGGTGCCTGCGCGCCGGACGGCCGCAGGAGTACGACGCGGCCTGGCGGCGGATGTCGCGGCGTCACCGGTTGCTGACGGAGGCGCTGCTCCGGGCCAGTTGCCGACGGGAGGGGGCCCGCCTGATCGTACCGGCGGCCGCCCGTATGCCCCTGCTGTTCGCGGCGGCCGTACACGCCCTCCAGTGAGACCGCCCGACGGGCGCCCGGCGGTGCAGGGACGCGTCGTGGTCCGGGCGGCCCGGCGTGCGACGCCGGCCGCCGCGCCCGGACCGGGGCCGACCGCGGGCTCCGCTCGTCAGGGGCAGGGATGCTTCCGGTCCCCCCACGTGGCACGCACATCGCCCCGTGCCACCGTCCCGCACAGCAGCACGGTCCGCGCCCCCTTGGCGCCGCCGCGCTCCACGGCTATCAGCTTCTCCTCCGTCAGCCGACCACCGCCGGCGGCCCCGTGCGCGTCGATCCATCCGGTCGCGCCCTCGAAGCCGCCGCCGCCGAGCCCCTGGTAGAGCACCGCCTGGAGCAGCCGCCGGTCGAGGCGGCCGTCGTGTCCGCCCGTGCCCCGCCACGCCTGGTCGACGCCCTCCGCGAGGTAGCGCATCGCGTCCCAGGCGAGCGCCACATGGGCGTCCTCCCGCATCGCGCCCGTACGGCTGCCGTGGTCCTTGGCGTAGGTGCGGTCGTACGCGGCGAGGAAGGCGGCCGCCTCGCCGCCGCCCCCCGCGAGCGCCGGTGCCCGGCCGTGGGAGACGTAGTACAGCGTCAGTCCGGCGAAGACCTCCCACGGGCGGCGTTCCTCCGTCAGCGCGTTGGTGACGTCGTCGCCGCCGAGCACGCTCACCCGCGGGCAGTTCCGCGCGTACCGGGTCAGTTCGCCGAGGAACATCTGGAAGAGGCTTCCCCGGCCGGCCCACACCACGGCCGTACGCGGCTCGGCGGCCACCGCGCGGCAGACCTCGCGCGCCAGGTCGTCGATGGTCGCGACCGGGGTACCGGAGAGCGCGCCGGGCACCGGGGACGGCTCGGGCGCGTCCGTCGGCGTGTACAGCAGGGTGTCGGTGCGCTGCTCCCCGTACGCCGCGCGGAAGGCGGACGCGAGGCTCGCGCTGTAGGCGTCCGCCGGATCGGCGACCAGCCGTACCCGCAGGGCCGGCTTGCCCTCCACCATGGGGGCGTGTCCGGCGAACGCGGCCATCACCTGTCCTGCCCGGGTGTCGGTCGATGCCGTCTGGTAGTAGTGCCCGCCCTGGCGCAGCAGTTCGTCGGCGGTGCCCGAGGTGCCGACCATCGGCAGCCCCGCCCTGTCGAAGACGCCCATCGCCTCGAACGTGCGGCGGCGGCTCTGTCCGAAGCCGACGACGCCGACGATGGTGCGGTCCTTGTCGGCGAGGTCGACGACGCGCTCGGCGACCGCCGGGGCGTCCTTGAAGCGGTCGCCGGCGTTCGCGGCGAGGACCCGCAGCGGCACCCGTTCGCCGGACCGGAGTGCCTGTCCGTTGATGTACGCCTGGGCGAGTGCGAGGCCGCGTAGCTCCGCGAGTGTGCCGCCGCGCACCGGGTCCTCGGCGTCCTTGCCGCCGCTGAGGGCGCCGAAGTAGACGACGGTGCGGGCGTCGGGCCGCGGATCGTCGGCGGCCCGGCCGGAAAGCTCCGTCTCCACCTCCTCGTTCTGCCGCTCGATGCGCTGGAGCACATGACGTACGGCCTGTTCGCTGTCGCCGGTGCCGAAGGAGGCGGCGCCCTCCGCGACGCCGACGCACTGTCCGTCCGTGCCGAGGAACGTCGAGCCGAGGCACGGGTCGGGGCCCACCTTGGTGAACGGCACGCCGACCACCAGGCCGGCGGTCACCGCGAGGGCCAGCACGCCCGCGCCGAGGGCGCCGGCCACCTCGGTGCCCGGGCCCCAGCGGTGGGCGGGCGGCGCGAGGGTGGGCCAGCGGCCGAGCCAGTACGTCGCGGCCTGGTCGTCCTCCGGGCCGTCGGCGACCGGGACGACCATGCCCGAGGGGCGTCCTGGCGGGTTGCCGTGCTGGGCGATGTTGGCGAGATCGGCACCGGCCGCGGAGAGTCCGGGCATCTCGATGTCGGGGATGCGGCTGGCGAGGGTCCGTACCCCTGCGGCCACCGCCACCACGGCGGTGCATCTCAGGTCCTCCATGGCGGCCCGGAGTTCGCGGAGGAACCGCTGGATGCGGGAATCGGCCGGGCCCGCCTCCTCGACCAGGATCACGAAGCGGCTGACCCGGCGGCGGCGCCACGGGTCGTACCACCGCTTGCGGCTCGCCCCCTCCAGGTCGGCGAGCAGGGCGTGGACCAGGATGCGGTCGAGCTGCTCGGGGTCGCCGTCCGGGCCGCCGCCGACGAGGTCCAGGGCGGAGCGGAAGAAGTCGGCGGGCGGGGTGCCCTGCTGCTGCCGTACCCACTCGGCGTACCAGCGCCGGGTGCCGGAGCGGTGGCGGCCCAGCATCCGGCGGTTGGCCCGCCGGCCGTACAGGGCGCGCGGCAGCCGCTGGAAGAGCGGGCCCGCGATGAAGTTCCAGAGCAGTTCGAGCAGGGTGCCGCCATTCGCCTGGTCCCGGCCGCCGAGCCACCACAGGCCCCGGGCCGGCGCCGAGACCTGCCGGTGCTGGGCGTAGCAGTGGTCGCGCAGCTCACCCGGCCGGCGTTCCATCAGGCCGCCGGCGGCGGGGGCCGTGACGACGGCGCGCAGCAGCCGGTAGGAGGGCAGCCGCAGGCTGCCGCTGCCCCGGGGCATCGACTCGCCGAGCTGGTAGGCGATCTGCTCGTAGAGTTCGAGCGGCGGGTCGCTGGCGGCCTCGGTCAGATAGGCGTGCGGTGCGAGCCGCTCGTCGCGGCCGGTCAGCCGGGAGCGGAGCCCGGCGGCGATGCGGCGTCCGGCCGTGCCGTCGCCCGGCTCGCTCAGCAGCACCACCGGTACACGGCTGCGGCTGCGGCGTGGCTGCACCACGAGCTTGTCGAAGGCGTCGACGAAGCGCTCGACGCCCGGATAGGCCGGAATCCGGGCCTGTGGTTCCCCCGTTGCCACTTGTCCCCCATCCCCTTCTACGTCCGCGTGTCACGTCACGTCCGGTTCTCCGTCGTACGCGGGCGGTTGCCATGAATGTCAACAGTCGTGCCCCGCAACAACGGTGCGCAACCCGCATATCAGTACGTGTTGTGGTGCCGCAGGCTGAACGGTCGGCCGTCCGGGTCGACGAGAAGGCGGTACAGGGGCAGGGAGAGCCTCTTCGCCATGGGGGACAGGTCCGGCGGGCGGTAGGCGCGCAGCCGCCCGGGTGGCCTGGGGCCGCGGTGACCGCTCTCGTGCCAGGCGTCGAGGGCCGCCGCGCACGCCGCGAAGGCGTCGAAGGCCGTCACCGGGTCGCAGAGGCCGTCGGGCGCCCGCGGGTGCTCGGGCGGGTCCGTGTCCAGGTGTTCACGGGAGAGCCCGAGCCGTAGGTCCCTCGCGTATACGCGTGCGCCGTCGCCGAGCCCGCCGGGGTCGCGGGGCTCGCGCGGGTCGGGGCGCTCGTCCAGGACGGCGCAGGCGAGTTCCGAGTCGTGCGTCCAGGAGCGGAGGTTGATGTTGTCGGATCCGACGGAGGCCCATACGTCGTCGATCACGCACACCTTGGCATGCACGTACACCGGGGTCACGGCGTGGTTCTCCAGTCCGTACACCGCCACGCGCCCGCCGCCCCCGGCGCGCAGCTTCTCCAGGGCGGCGATCCTGCCGACCAGGTGCATCGGCAGGGTGAACCGGCCGGTCCACTCGGGGACGGACGGAATGACCGCGATCAGGCGCAGGTCCCGGTTTGCGGCCAGCGCCTCGGCGAAGGACTCCATCACATGCGGCGACCACAGGTACTGGTCCTCCAGATAGATGAGCGCCCTGGCGCGCCGGAGCGCTTTCAGATAGCCGCGCGCGACGCTCCGCTCCCCGTCGTGGGCGAACCCGTAACCATTCCCGAGGCGGTTGGGGTAGGTGCGCAGCACCTGCACGGTGTGCGTACCGGCGGGCGGCGGGTCCGGCAGCTGGGGCGGCAGTGGGTTCGCGTGGGTGTCCTCGCCGTGCATGAGCCCGCGCAGCCGGGTCACGGGGCTGCGGCTCAGCGGGGCCGGGTCGTCCCAGCGCTCGCGGAAGGTGGCCTCGATGTCGCCGACGGCCGGTCCGCGGATCGCGAGCTGGACGTCGTGCCAGGGCGGACGCGGTCCGTACTCGGCGGCGAAGGGCACCGGCTGCGGGTCACCGAGGTGGGCGGCGGTGTCGTGGCGGCTGTGGCACAGGTCGATTCCGCCGGCGAACGCGATGTCCCGCTCGGGCCTGCCGGGGTGCCGGAGCACGACGAGCTTCTGGTGGTGGGAGCCGCCCGGGCGTACCCGCATGTCGAGGAGGCACTCGCCGCCCGCGGCCTCGATCTCCTCGCCGAGGTGCCGGTTCTGCTCCTGGCTGAAGTGGAAGCGGTCGAGATGCGAGCGCCAGACCAGCCCTTTGACGATCACACCGCGCTCGGCCGCCTCGCCCAGGACCTGGCCGACCTCGCTGCCGTCGTCGCCGCCGAGCCGCTCGTCGGGATCGCCGCGCCAGTCGGTGAACAGGAGCAGGTCGCCGGCCCGCTGCGCGCGGATGGCGGCGAGGAGTTCCCGGAAGTACCTGGCGCCGTGGACCAGCGGCCGCACGTCGTTCCCGGCCGACCACGCTGTTCCGTCCGGCCGACGGCTGTCCAGGCGAGTCGCGGCGTTCCCGCGCTCCCCGGGCGTCAGGAGCCAGTCGGTGAGATCCACGGCACCGGTCCTCCGCCCGTACGGCCCGCCGGTTCGCGTCCGGGCCTCGGTCCGCACAGCTCCATGATGCGCTTCCAGGTGGTGTGACGCAGGCTCGGATACGATTATCCCAGTATCCGGGGACGCTGCCGATGACGCGTCGGCGGCCCTCGGTCGAAAGATCGCCGGGGAGTGGTCGCGAGGAGCCACGCCCCGGGGTTAGGTCGCTGCGTGGACGCACACGAGTCGCCAGATGAGGTGCCGGGTCCACCCCCGTCGGCGGTGGGATACGCGGGTGTGCTCCGCGGCCTCCTTCCGATCGCGCTCTGGAGGACCGACGCACGGGGGCGCATCGTCGAGTGGTCCCTCGCGGCGCAGGAGCTCCTCGGCCACCGTCCGGAGCAGCTGCTGGGGCGGGACGCGGCCCAGGTGCTGCTCCCGGAGACCGACCGGGAGCCGGCCGGCCGGCTGACGCGGAGGGTGCTGGCGGGTGAGGCGGTTGCCGGAACGCTGCCCGTGCGGCACCGCGACGGGCATCACGTGCGGATGGAGATGTGGATCTGTCCCGTCGCCGATCCGCAGGGCGGGACGGGCATCCTGACCATCGCCGTGGAGACCTCCGCGGTCCTGGCCATGCGGGACTCGTCGGCGGCTCTGGAAGGGCTCTTCACCCAGTCTCCGATCGGGCTGGCCGTACTCGGCCCCGATCTGCGCTTTGTGCGCGTGAACGACGCGCTGGCGCGGATGAACGGGGTGTCCGCGGCCGAGCACATCGGCAAGCGGCCGGCCGAGGTCGCGCCGGGGGTCAACGCCGCGGCGCTGGAGACGGTGATGCGGCAGGTCCTCGACCGGGGTGAGGCGGTCGTCGACGTCCGCCGCACCGGCCGGACCGCCGCGGATCCCGAACACGACCGGATCTGGTCGTGCTCGTACGCCCCGCTGGTCGACAACGCCGGCCGGCGGCTGGGATTGATCGCTTCGCTGATCGACATCACCGAGGGGCAGCAGGCGCAGGTCGAGGCGGAGCGGGCGCGGCACCGCTTCGCCCTGCTGGCCGAGGCCGGTACACGTATCGGGACCACCCTGGATCTGCGCCGTACCGCCGAGGAGGTGGTGGAGGTGCTGGTCCCCCAGCTGGCCGACTCGGCGGACGTGCAGCTGCTGGAGGAGGTGCTCGAACCGGATGAGGCCGCCGCGTCCACCCAGGGTGTGGTGCGCCGGGTGGCGGCCGCGTTCCCCGATCCCGCGGCGCCCGTCGAGGACCTGGCGGTGGGGCTGACCTTCCAGGTCCCGCTCGGCTCGGTGTACGAGCAGGTCATCGCCGAGGGGCGGCCCATGAACCTCTACCGGGCCGACGTCCCGGCGCTGATCGACGATCCCCGGGCCGAGCGGCTGCGTACGTACCTCAGCACCCGTGTGGGCTCCTCGCGGCTCGTCCCGCTGGTCGCCCGGGGCAAGGTACTGGGCGCCGTGGTGGTGACACGGGTCCGCGACCGTGAGCGGTTCGACGAGCAGGACCTCGTGCTGATCGACGAGCTGGTCGCCAGGGCGGCCCTGAACATCGACAACGCGCGTATGTACACCAGCCAGCGGAAGGCGGCCCTCACCCTGCAGCGCAGCCTGACGAGCACCGCCCTGCCGGAGGTGACCGGCCTCGAACTGACCGGGCGCTACCTCCCGGCCAGCGACCACGAGGTCGGCGGTGACTGGTTCGACGTCATCGCCCTGCCCGGTAGCAGGACCGGGCTGGTCATCGGGGACGTCATGGGGCACGGCATCCACGCCGCCGCCGTCATGGGCCAGCTGCGTACGGCGGTGCGCACGCTGGCGCGCCAGGACATCCCGCCGGACCGGCTGATGCGTCACCTGGACGCCGCCGTCGCGGACCTGGGTGAGGACGAGATGGCGACGTGTGTCTACGCGGTCCACGACCCGGCCGTCGGCGGCTGCCTGGTCGCCAGGGCCGGGCATCCGCCGCCGGCCGTGGCCGGTCCCGGGGGGAGGGTCGTGTTCCTCGACGGCCACTCGGGTACGCCCTTGGGAGCGGACGGAGACGACTTCCGGACCGAGCGGGTGCCCCTGCCCCCCGGAAGTCTGCTGGTGCTGTACACCGACGGTCTCATAGAGGCCCGCGACCGGGACCTCGACCACGGCCTGCACCAGCTCGCCCAGGCGCTGCGGAGGCTCGACCACCCGTTGGAGGACATCTGTGACCGCATCCTCAGCCGGCTGCTGCCCGCCACGGCGCAGGACGACGTAGCCCTGCTCCTCGCCAGAACTCCACGTCCCGCCCCGAAGGTGCAAGGAGCGTAGGGATGGACACACCGGTGACGAAGCTCAGCGAAGGCCCGGAGGACCCGTTCGCGGTGCGCCGCGCGGCCTCGGCGGTGCTGGACGGCCGGGGGCGGATCGTCGGCTGGAGCATGCGGGCCGAAGCGCTGCTCGGATACGCGGCCGAGGAGGCGCTCGGCCGGCTGGCGGTCGGGCTTCTCGTCGACCCCCGGGACCATGACGTCGTCGTGGACGCGGCGGCGGTCTGCGTACGCGACGGGGGATGGTTCGGAGTCGTGCCCGTACGGGACCGGGACGGGCGACGGGTGGAGCTGGGGTGCCGGATCCGGGAGATCACGAGGGGCGATGGCTCCCCCAGTGAGTGGTTCTGCGTCTGCTCGCCCGCCGACGAGGTGATCCAGTGGGAGACGGACCGGTCGGTCCTGGACGGGCTGTTCCGCCGCTCCCCCATCGGTCTGGCCGTGCACGCCCCGGACCTGAGCATCCTGCGGGTGAACCGGGCGATCACGAAGTTCACCCACATGCCGGTCGAGCAGCACCGGGGGCTGCACACCGGGGACTTCCTGATCCAGCTGGACACCGACACCGTGGAGCGCCAGCTGCGGGACGTACTGGAGACGGGCCGGTCCTCGATCGCCACCGAGCTTCCCTGCCGGCTGAACCGGGACCCGGGCCGTGAGCTGGTCGTGTCGGTGTCGGGTTTCCGGATGGAGGACCCGTCCGGGCGAATCCTCGGTGTGACCCAGACCATCGAGGACGTGACCGAGCGTTACAAGGCCCGCCGTCGCCTCGCCCTCCTCAACGAGGCCGGTGCGCGCATCGGGACCACGCTGGACGTGGCGAGGACCGCACGGGAGCTGGCCGAGGTGGCTGCGCCGGAACTCGCCGACTACGTCTCCGTGGACCTGCTGGCGCCGGTGATCCGAGGTGCGGAGCCGGTGCAGGAGATGCCGGGGCCGCTCTGCCGGACGGCGGTCCGCGGCCCCCTGCCGGACGAGGCCGAAGGGGCGGACGTGATGTACCCGGTGGGCCATACGATCCACGTCCCGGCCGAAAGCCTGCAGGCACGGTGTCTGGCCGAGCGGCGTCCCCTCCTGGACGGCCGGCTGGGGGAGACCGCCGGGTGGTTCCTGGACCCGGAGCGGACGGAACGCGCCCTGCACCTGGGCACCCACTCGCTGATGGTGGTGCCGCTGGTCGCGCGGGGGCTCGTACTCGGGCTGCTCAGTCTGTGGCGGCCGCGCCGGCTGGAGCCGTTCGAGGAGGACGACCTCAAGGTCGCCGAGGAGTTCGCCTCGCGGGCCGCCCTCTGCATCGACAACGCCCGGCGTTACACCCAGCAGCACGAGGCGGCGCTCACCCTGCAGCACAGCCTGCTGCCGCACGAGGTTCCGGGGCATCCGGCGGTCGAGGTCGCCCACCGCTATCTGCCGGCCGACGCCGCGTCCGGCGTCGGGGGTGACTGGTTCGACGTCATCCCGCTGTCCGGGCTTCGCGTCGCCCTGGTCGTCGGCGACGTGGTCGGCCACGGCATCCACGCGGCGGCCATGATGGGGCGACTGCGGACCGCCGTACACACCCTGGCGAACCTCGATCTGACGCCGGACGAGGTCCTCTCCCATCTCGACGATCTCGTGGACCGGCTGGCCACCGAGCAGGAGCCGACCGACGAGCACTCCCCCCAGGTCGTGGGCGCCACCTGTCTGTACGCCGTGTACGACCCGGTCTCCCGGAGCTGCGCGCTCGCCCGCGCCGGTCACCCACCGCCCGCGGTGGTGACCCCGGACGGGCGGGTGCGGGTCCTCGAACTGCCCGCCGGTCCGCCGCTGGGCCTCGGCGGGCTGCCGTTCGAGTCCGCCGAACTGACGCTGGACGAGGGCAGCCTGCTGGCCCTGTACACCGACGGCCTCATCCAGGCCCGCAAGCGGGACGTCGAGCAGAGCCTGGCGGACCTGTGCGAGGCGCTGACCGTGCCCACCCGGTCGCTGGAGGAGACCTGCGCGGTGGTGGAGGGCACGCTGCTGCGCGACCGCGCCACCGACGAGGTCGCCGACGACGTGGCGCTGCTCGTCGCCCGCACCCGGGTCCTGGCGGCGGAGAAGGTCGTCACATGGGAGCTGCCCGTCGAGGCCACAGCGGCCGCCGACGCCCGTACGCTGACGGCGTCCCAGCTGACCGAGTGGGGCCTGGAGGAGATGGCGTTCACCACCGAGCTGATCGTCAGCGAGCTGGTCACCAACGCCTACCGGTACGGGGAGGGGCCGATCACCCTGCGACTCATCCGTGACCGCCGCCTCATCTGCGAGGTGTCCGACACCAGCAGCACCTCACCGCACCTGCGCCGGGCCCGCACCACCGACGAGGGCGGTCGCGGTCTCTTCCTGGTGGCCCAGCTCACCGAGCGGTGGGGCACCCGTTACAAGCGCGACGGCAAGACCATCTGGACCGAACAGCCGCTGTCCGCCGCGCGGGTGCCCGGGGTCCTGTAGCGGCGGCCGGGCCGGTGCGGGTCAGCGGGCGGCGGCCGGGCGAGTCGGACCTCGCGCAGCTGTCCGTCCGCCGGGACGGCTGTCATGCGGGTGTGGTGCGGCTCGCGCCTCCGGTCGGTCGGGGAGCCCGGGTTCAGCGATCGCAGCCCGCCGGGGGCGGTCGTGTCCCACCCGTGAGGCTCCGGACCGTCGTTGTCGCCTTGTCCGCCGATGAGGCGCCGCGTGCGCGCCGCGTGCGCGCCCTGTTCGGCCTGGGCCAGTAGTGCGGGCGGAAGACCTCCGGCGCGGGTGGCAGACGGGTGTCGGAGGTGAGCAACAGCCGCCTCACCTTCGGGGGACCACCGCGCCCCGGACGATACGCCGCGTACTCTGTCGGTCTGTTCCGCACCGACACGGACCGGGACACGGACGGGTACGCGGGCCGGACGGGAGTCCACCGAGACGCCGGCTGCCGCCGGGAGGTACGTCGCCCGTCACGCGGGGCCTGCTGCCGGTGCTCGTACTCGCGTCGGCGATGCCGCTCGAACGCACCGGCGATCGTCGGCGGCCGGGCGCCGGAACCGGAAGTGGGCATCGAGGCGGACGCTCCTCGCTCGCCGTGCGGGGTGACCCCCGCACCCGCGCCGAACGGCCCTGCCCGCCGTGGGGCACACCCGTCGCAGGAGCCCGCCGGTGCCCTTCCGCCTGCCCGGCGGCCGGGCCGCGCGCGGCCGTGTGCATACTGGCCGGGTCGGATTCGGTGTGCGGGAACGGCTTGCGCCGCCGCGGGGAGGGCTTCATGGCAGGCGGGACGGTCCCGGTGACGGACGAGGACGCTCTGGCGGGCCTCGACCTGTTCGGCGAGGGATTCGTCGCCGACCCGTATCCGGTGTTCGCCGCGCTGCGGCGGTCCTCGCCGGCCCACCACGATCCCGCGACAGGGCTGTGGCTGGTCAGCCGCTACGAGGACGTCGAGCGGGTCCTGCTCGACCCGGCCGGCTTCCTGCCCGACAACGCGCAGCACGCCGTGACGCGGCTGCCCGTCCCGGCGCTCCGGGTGCTCGCCAGGGCGGGCTTCGGCCTGCCGCCGGCCCTCGCCAACAACGGCGGTCCGTCACACGCGGGTCTGCGCCGTCTCGTCACGCGGTTCTTCAGCGCCGCGCAGGTGACCGCCTCGGTCCCGCTCGTCGAGCGGACGGCGCGGGAGCTGCTGGCGGGCGCCGGTGACGAGCTGGACGCGACGGGCACGTACGACCTCACCGCCGACTTCGCCCGGCTCCTGCCGTGCCGGGTGATGATGCGGCTGCTGGGCGTCGAGGGGATCGCCCCGGACACCCTGGTCGAGTGGAGCGACGCCGCACTGGAGCTGTTCTACGGAAGGCCCGGCGCGGAGCGCCAGGTCGTGCTGGCCGGGCTGGTCGGCGACTTCCACCGGTGGCTGACCTCGCAGGTCACCGACGGCGCCGGCGCGGAGGGCCTGATCGGCAGTCTGCGGAGCCATCGGCTGCCGGACGGTTCGGCGCTGGACGTGCCGACCGCGGTGGCGGTCTGCTTCTTCGTCTTCATCGCCGGGCAGTCGACCACCGGCCAGCTGATCTCCACGGTCCTGCGGACCACCTGCGCCGACCCCTCGGCATGGGCGCGGGCCTCCCAGGACGACGATTTCGCGCGTACCTGGGTGGACGAGGTGCTGCGCCGCGAGCCGCCCGTCACCACATGGCGGCGGGTGGCGGCGCACGACACGGAACTGTCCGGTGTCCCGGTGCCGGCCGGGGCGGAGCTGCTGCTGATGCTGATGGGTACGGGATCCGACCCGTCGGTCTTCCCCGAGCCGGAGCGGCTCTGCCCGCACCGGGAGAACACCCGCCGCCATCTCTCCTTCGGCGCCGGACGGCACCGGTGCCCGGGAGCTCTCCTGGCGCGCACCGAGGCGGAGATCGCTCTGCGGACGGCGGCCCGGGTCCTGCCCGGCGTACGGCTCCTCGACGACGGCAGGCCCGACATGCTGGGCCTGCTCTCGTTCCGGGCACCGCGCCGGGTGCCGGTGATCCGCGCCACTTAGGGAGTGTCCGGCGGATCATGCCGACATCCGAGCCGGGCGCCCTTGTCCTGCTGGTGAGCGGGGTCTGGTGCGTGCAGGTGCAAGGCGGAGGAGGGTGTCGATGCGTGGGGCTCCCCCCTGCTCGAGCGGAGTCGAGAGCTTGGGGGAGTCGACAACCGACGACAACGCCGCAGATGCGCGTGCCAGACCCCGCGGCCCAGGCATGCTCCGCCGGACACGACCTAGCCGTCGGCGGTCCCTCCCTCGGGTTCAGCCCCGGCCGCGGCCGCTGAGCATGTCCCGGAACCGGTCCACCATGCCGATCCCCGGGGCGAGGAGCTTGTCGGCGGGCGGCGTGTCGGGGGCCGCGGGGTGGGGGCGGGTGGGGGCCGTCTTCTTGGCGAAGCGCACCTTGTCGCCCAGCTCGTCCAGGGTTCCGGCGGGGCAGGACTCGGCGAGGAGCGGGAACAGACGGCTCTCCTCGTCGTTGACGTGCGTGGTGACGGCCGTCTCCAGCCGGGAGATCAGGCCGTCGAACCGGCGGTCGCCTGGCTCGCACGCCTCCAGTTCCTTGAGCATGCGCTCCATTTCGCCGTGGTCGGCGATCTCCTTGTCGGCGAGGTCGTCCCCGCCGTCGACGTACCGGCGCACCGAGGGGTACAGGTACTCCTCCTCGGCGACCATGTGCCGGACCAGCTCCATGGTGAGCTGGTCGGCCACCTCGCGACGGCCGGCATCTCCTTCGGGCATCGACCGGATCCGCCCGAAGAGGTTCTCCACCTCACGGTGGTCCGCGGTCAGTTCCTGGATGACATTTCCGCCATGCGCCATGATCAGTGTGCTCCTCGTCGTGTCTGGACAGCTCGATTGCGGGCTCGGCAGCCGTAGATCATCGATTCCATGCCGTCCGCCCGGCGGAACGGGCCGCCGGGCCCCACCACCCGAGTGGCCTCCGCACGCGGGAAGGCGAGGCCCTAACGACCGTCGTCCTCGGACGGTGTCTCCGTGCCGCCACCCGATGTGTCCTGCGGGAACAGCCGCTCCCTGAGCTCGTCGCGCACCAGGATCCGCCGGTCGACGGAGCGGGTGCGATAGGCGACGCGCCCGACGATCTGGCCCGTCACCGGCGCCGTGACCAGCTGGAACAGCGCGATCAGCAGCAGTGTCGGGGCGACGGCCACCGGCATGCGCACACTCGCGCCGACGAGTACGAGGAGCAGCCCCGCGGACTGGGCCTTGGCCGAGGCGTGCAGGCGGGTCACCGTGTCCGGGAAGCGCAGCAGCCCCAGTGCGGCGAGCAGGCAGAAGCCGCTGCCGGCCAGAATCAGAGCCGCCGCCGCGACATCGCGCAGGATGTTCACCGCATGCCCTCCCGCCTCTCGACCAGGTGCGCCGCGGTCACCGATCCGATGAAGACGAGCAGGGACAGGACGAGCAGGACGGGCAGCAGGGTCGCCTCGCCGTGCAGCGCCATGTGCACCGCGGCCCCGGCGATGATCATCGTAACGATTACGTCCAGGGCGACGATCCGGTCCAGGGCGGCGGGGCCCCGGAGAAGACGCAGCAGGGTCAGCAGGGCGGCCGTCGCCACCATGGCCAGGCACAGGTGCAGTACGACGGTCATCGGCCGTCCTCCTCACGCCGGGCGTCCTCCTCGCGCCGGCCGTCGTTCGGTGCGGGCGGGCCGGTGGCGAGCGCCGCCACGACGCGCCGGTCGGCCGACTGCACCTCGCGCCGGCGGTGCTCGACGTCCGCGCGGTCTCGGACCGGGAGGGCGTGGACGTACAGCAGCCGGCGGCGGCGGTCGATCTCCAGGACGAGCGTCCCGGGGGTCAGCGTCGTCAGGTTGGCCACCGCGGTCACCATCAGGTCCGTGTCGGCACGGAGCGGGACCTCGATGACGGCGGCGGAGGTCTTGGGGCCGTGGCGGACGGCTTCCCAGCCGACCGTGACGGCCGAGGCGAGGACGTCGGCCACGAGGAGACCGACGAGCCGCACGGATCGTACGGGACGCAGGGCTACATGGGACGCCAGCGGGGGCAGCGGGAACATCACGACCACCCCGACCGCCACGGCGATGCCGCTGATCAGGACCGGGGCGCTGAGGGAGCCCCACAGCAGCACCCACAGCAGCCACAGCCAGCCGATCGTGGGGGCGTGGCCGACGGTGAGACTGCGCGCGGCAGAACTCATGGTTCCTCCTCGGTGAGCACGGCGGACCGGTAGGGCTGGGGATGGACGAGGTCCTGGGCCGCTTCTTCCGCCACCCGGGCGAGGGGGCCCGCGGACACCGCGAGCAGCACACCGGTGACCGCCATGGCGGCTGTCGAGCCGAGCATCAGCACAGCGCCCCGCCGTGTCCCTCGCGGCTGGCCGGTCCAGTCGCCGGAGTCGGCCACGGGGGTACCGCGGACCTCGTCGGGCTCGCCCCAGAACGCCGCGTTCCACACCTTCGCCATGGCGTAGAGGGTCAGCAGACTGGTGAACACGGCCGCCGCGGCGAGCGCGTACCCGGTCGGCCCCGCCTCGGAGATCCCGGCCCGCAGCAGGGCGACCTTCGCCACGAATCCGGAGAAGGGCGGCACACCGGAGATACTCAGGGCCGGAAGGGCGAAGAGGACGGCGATCCGGGTGGAGGGGGCTCCCAGGCCCTTCATCCGGTGCAGTGCCGCGGTCCCGGTCCGCCGGACCACCAGGCCGGCGGTGAGGAAGAGCGCCGCCATGACGACGATGTGGTGAACCATGTAGAGGATCGTCCCGGTCAGCCCGGCGGTGTCGAAGAGGGCGAGCCCGAACAGCATGAACCCGATATGGCTCACCAGCGTGAACGAGAGCAGCCGGTGGATGTCGTCCTGCGCGATGGCCCCGAGGATGCCGACCAGCATGGTGGTGACGGCCACCGCCGCCAGCAGGACCCACGCCCCGTCGCGGGGGAAGATCAGTGTCTGGGTACGCAGCAGCGCGTAAAGGCCCACCTTGGTGAGGAGGGCGGCGAAGACGGCCGTGATCGGCGCGGGCGCGGTCGGATAGCTGTCGGGCAGCCAGAAGTGCAGCGGGACGAGCGCCGCCTTGATGCCGAAGACGGTGAGCAGCAGAAGTCCCAGCACCGTCCGCAGCCCCTCGGGGAGGGCGGCGACGCGTGCGGTGAGCTGAGCCAGCGTCACAGTGCCGGTGGCGGCGTAGGTGAACGCGACGGCGGAGAGGAAGAGCAGCGACGAGGTCAGACTGACGATCGTGTACGTCATGCCTGCGCGTGTGCGGGACTCCCGCGCGTCCAGGGTGATGAGTACGTAGGAGGCCCCGAGCATCACCTCGAACGCCACGAAGAGGTTGAACAGGTCGCCCGAGAGATAGGCGAGTGACACACCGCTGACGAGGACGAGATAGGCGGGGTGCAGTACGGCCGCCGCTCCGGGCCGCTCCTCGGCGGTGCCCTGTCCGATGGCGAACAGCAGCACCGCGAGGGCCACCAGCGCCGAGACCGTGAGAAGCAGCGTGGACAGCCGGTCGGCGACCAGGGCGATACCGGCGGGGGCCGGCCATCCGCCGACGTGGACGACGAGCGGACCCCGGGCGTGGGAGAGCGCGAGCAGAGCCGTGGCCGCCGCGAGGACGACGGCCAGCGTGGTGGTGCTGACGGCCCGTTCGGCCCATGGCGGCAGACCGAACAGGGAGACGCCGGCGGCGATGAACGGGAGGAGTACGGGAAGGGCGGTCAGCGTGTTCATGATCGCTCCTCCCCTGGGCCCGCCTTCGGCTTCTTCTCCCCGGCCCGGTCGCCGACCTCGCCGATGCGCCGGTCCTCCACGTCGTCCCGTACCTCGTCGTGGCCGGACAGCCGCCAGGAGCGGTAGGCGAGCGCGACCAGGAACGTCGTCAGGCCGAAGGTGATGACGATCGACGTGAGGGCCATGGCCTGGGGCAGCGGGTCGGCCACCCCGGCCGCGTCCGTGTCGCCCTCCGTGATGATCGGCGGCTTTCCCGGCGCGCCGCCGGACACGAGCAGCAGCAGGTTGGTGCCGTGTCCCAGCAGGATGAAGCCGAGCACGATACGCATCAGCGACCGTTGCAGCATCAGGTAGAAGCCGACGGAGAAGAGCGTGCCGACGACGACGGCCATGGTGAGGTCGAGGGTGGTCACGCGCCCTCCCGCCGGTGCTCCGCCGCGGGCTCGTCCCGCTGTTCGCGGTCGGCGCCGTCCTCGTTGGCGAGCGACACGCCGACTCCGGAGAGAAGTTTCAGCGTGACGCCGATGACGAGCAGGTAGACGCCGATGTCGAAGAACAGGCTGGTGGCGAACTTCACCGTGCCGACCACCGGTAGGTGCGTGGTGAGCACCGTGCTGGTGAGCGGCGCCTCGCCGTAGGCCACGGGCAGCAGCCCTGTCCCCGCCGCGACGGCGAACCCGGTACCCGCGACGGCGCCCGGCCCGACGGGGATGGCCACACCGAGGTCGGCCCTTCCGCCCACCAGGTAGCGCAGGACGAGCGCCTGGCTGGCCACCAGTCCGCCGGCGAAGCCGCCGCCCGGCCGGTCGTGCCCGGAGAACAGCAGGAACAGGGCGAGAACCAGCGCGGACGGGAAGAGCAGCCTGGTGACGACCTCCAGGAGCACGGACCGTTCCTCCCCGGGGCGTTCGTCCGCTCCCGGCAGCCACTTCTCCTGCGGCTCGTCCCAGTGCGCGGCACGGGTGGGGGTCTCCCGTTCCCGCTCCCGCTCTCGCTTCTGTTCTCGTTGCCGTTCCCGTTCTCGCTCCGTCGGCGTCCGTGGTCGGCCGTCCGTCCACACACGGATGAGGCTGACCACCCCGATCGCCGTCACCAGCAGGACCGCGATCTCCCCCATGGTGTCCAGGGCACGGAAGTCGACGATGATCGCGTTCACCGCGTTATGGGCTCCCGTCTCGGGGAGGAGGCGCAGCTGCTCCACCGAGACCGCGGGCGGGTGTTCCACGGAGGTGGTCACCAGGGCGAGCGTGGCGGCGAACACCCCGACGAGAGCCGCCACCGTGGCGCGCGCCAGGCGTACGGGCCGGGTCGTACGCCCCGGGGTGAACCGAGCGGGCATCCGGCGCAGCACGAGCACGATCACGACGAGGGTCATGGTCTCGACGAGGAACTGGGTGAGTGCCAGGTCCGGGGCGCCCTGCAGCAGGAAGAGTCCCGCGACTCCGTAACCCACCGCTCCGGCCATCAGGACCCCGGTCAGCCGGTAACGCGTGCGGACGACCGCGAAGGTCGTGGCAAGCACCCCGAGGGCCAGGGGGATCTCGATGAGCGAGCGCCACAGCCGTGGCCCGCCGAGGGACGGCCCCATGGCGGCCAGGGCCGTGCCGGGGACGAAGGCCAGGGTGAGGAGGATCACCGTCAGGTAGACCGGCAGTGAGCCCACCTGGGTGCGTCCGGTCAGCCAGAGGGCGACGGCGTCGAGCGCGCTCCGGGCCCGCTCGAACCCGTTCTCGGCCCGGACGCGGCCGGGAAGGGCGAGGAGCCGGCCGACGGCTTCCCCGAGACGGCCCCGCGTCCCCGCGTACACGAGCGCACCGGCGGCGACGGTGAGGGCGGACAGCCCGAGGACGGGCGTAAGGCCGTGCCACAGGGCGATGTCGTACCCGCCGTCCGGTCCGGTGGGGTAACCGTCGGCGTACGCCCGCGCGACGGTCGCCATCGCCGGGTAGTAGACGCCCAGCACGAGACCGGCCACCGACAGCGCGGCCGCGGGTGCCACGAAGCCGGGCGGGAGCCGCCCGGCCGTGGGCGACGTGCCGCCTTCCGGCGGGTCGCCGCCGAACGCACCGGCGAGGAAGCGTGCCGAGTAGGCCACCGTCAGTACGGAACCGGTGACGAGGCCCATGAGGAGCCACCCCCCGCCCGGCATCGGGGGGTGCAGGAACGCCTCGTAGGCGGCCTCCTTGCCGAGGTACCCGAGCAGCGGCGGCAGCCCGGCCATGGAAGCCGCGGCCAGGGCGGCGACCGCGTAGAGGGCGGGCTCCCGGCGGCCGAGCCCGGACAGTTCGCGCAGGTCACGCGTTCCGGTCCGGTGGTCGACGATTCCGACGGTGAGGAAGAGGGCGGCCTTGAAGGCGGCGTGGGCGGCGAGCATCACCGTGCCGGCCACGGCCGCCGTGCGGGTGCCGGCGCCGAGCAGGGCGATCAGCATGCCGAGCTCGCTCACGGTGCCGTAGGCCAGCAGCCGTTTGAGGTCGGTCTCGGTGAGGGCGCGCCATGCCGCGAGGACCATGGTGGTCAGTCCGACCGCGAGGACCATGGGACGCCACGGTCCGGCGTCGGCCAGTCCGGGCGCGAGCCTGGCGACCAGGTAGACACCGGCCTTGACCATGGCGGCGGCGTGCAGGTAGGCGCTGACCGGAGTCGGCGCGACCATCGCGGCGGGCAGCCAGCCGTGCAGCGGCATCTGGGCCGACTTGGCGAAGGCGCCGACGAGGACGAGAGCCACCGCCGCGGCCACGGTGGCGCCCCGAGGCGGGTCCGCCAGGATCGCGGAGATGCGGTACGTGCCGGCGGCCTGGCCGAGCAGGACGAAGCCCAGGAGCATCGCCAGACCGCCCGCCGCGGTCACCAGGAGCGCCTGCCGAGCCGCCCACCTGCGGGGCCGCTCCATGCCACGGCCGGCGATGAGCAGGAACGACACGACGGTCGTCAGTTCCCAGAAGACGTAGAGCACGAACAGGTTGTCCGCGAGGACCAGTCCGGACATCGCCCCGGCGAAGGCCACCAGGAGCGCGGCCTCCCGGGCGTGGTCCTCCACCACGTAGTGGTGCGAGTAGAGCAGAACCAGTGCCCCCACTCCCCCGACGATCCACAGCATCAGCAGGGCGAGCGCGTCCAGGCGCAGATCGACCGTCAGCCCGAGGGTCGGGGCCCACTGCACCGACTCCCGCACCGGTACGCCGCCGAGGACTCCGGCCGCCTGGGCACCGGCCCACGCGACGGTCGCCAGGGGCACCAGCGCGGCCAGGAACCACACGCCCCGCCCCAGCCGCCGGCCCCACCACGGGAGAACCAGCGCGACGCCCGCGTGGGCGGCCAGCAGGTACAGCAACGCGCCGCTCTCCCCTCCTCGCCCCTTCTCCGGGCGCGCACGGGCACCCCGTCGGTGCAGTGCCCCACATGCCGCACGCTCGGCAACGGATGGCCGGGTGCCCGGGCGGGAGCGAACTGACACATGCGGATCAGCGCAGTGGGTGCCGGGCCGCGCACCATCATGTCCGCACCTCGGCGAGAAGAGCCGTCACCACGCGGCACGGGGAGCCGATCGGGTGCTGGTCACACGGGTTTGCGAAGCGATCGAGGGGGAACCCCGGCCCACATGGTTGCGCCGGACGGCCGAGTGCCCGACAGGCGGTGTGGGCGGAAGGACCGACTCGCCGTGGTGCTGCTTGCCGCGCTGCTCCTCGCGGGCTGCGTCGTGTACGACGACTCGACCGACGGGCCGGCCTCTCCGGGGGCGGCCCGCGAAGTACCGCTCAGGGTCGTGGAGCAGGGCGGGCGGGCGCTGGCGTTCGTCCCGGTGACCATCGCCGGGGAGGGGCCCTTCATGTTCGCCCTGGACACGGGCGCCTCCGCCAGCGTCGTCGACGACGACGTCGCCGACGAGGCGGGCCTGCGGCTCACCGGCGAGAGCGCTCCGGTCAGCGGAATCCTCGGCAGCGGGAGGGTCCCCGTGGCGAGGGTGAACGAGTGGAAGGTGGGTGACGTCCCGCTCGACCCGGGACGGGTCGCGGTCATCGACCTCGGCCCGGCGCGGGGAGCCGGTGACATCCAAGGGCTGCTCGGCTCGGACGTGCTCAGCGACTTCGGGTCGATCGTCATCGACTACGACGAGGGCACCCTCACCGTCCCCGCTCCCTGACCGACCACGGGCCGGCCTCACCGCCTCCGGTCGCCACCGGGGCGGCGGATGCCCGACCCTGGAAGAAGGAACACATCTCGAAGCGTCCAGCGAAGGGGACCGGAGATGGACTGGTGGATCTGGCTGGTCATCATTGTCGCGATCGTCGTGGCGCTCGCCGCCGGGGCCCTGTCCCTGCAGGCACGGCGCCGCTCAGGTGGGGTCATCGCCCAGGGCCGGGGCCGGCCCCGCGGCAGGAAACGGCGGTGAGAAGCATGACCACTTACATACGGGCAGGCGAGATCACCAAGATGCCGGTGGTCACCCTGGCCGGGGACGACATCGCGCAGGTGAAGGACATCGTCTTCGACGCCGTCCAGGGGAACATCCGCTGCTTCACGCTCGCCGGGCGTGGCCTGCTGGCGGGCCCGCTCCACCTGGCCCTGCCGTGGGGCAACGTCCATTCCCTGGGACCGGACGCGGTCATGGTGCGCGACGCGAACGCGCTGGAGGAGGACGCAGCGGCCGCCCGCAGGCGTGGGAAGGGCTCGGGCGGGGGCGACGTGCTGGGTACCGCGTTGACGACGCAAAGCGGCACGCGGCTGGGAACCATCACGGACGCCGTCCTCGCGACGGGCAGGACGCCCGCGGTCGCCGGCTACGAGATCGACACCGCCGAGCGCCACCGCATCCTGGTCCCGGTGGGCGGCCCCGTCACCGTCTCGGCCGAGCGGGTACTCGTCCCCGACGCCACCGCCCAGCACAGCTCGGGCGACCTGGAAGGGTTCGGCGCGGCCGCCGAGGGCCTGCGTCGCCACCTCCAGGAGCACCCTCAGGAGGACTGACCGATGCTGTTCACCGACGCCCACGGCCGGGCGGTCATGGACCTCACGACGGCCGAGACGGTCGGGACCGTCGCCACCTGCACGGTCGCACCGTCCCCGGCGCGTATCGCCGGCGTACGTCTCAAGACCAGGGGCCGCACCCACCACACACTCGACTGGCAGAACATCCGGTCGTTCGGCCCCGACGCGGTCGTCGTGGAGGACAGCGGCCGGATCCGCGACGAGAAGGAGATCGCTCCCGCCGACCACGCCCACGCCACACACGACCCCGTCGGGAAGGCCGTACTGACCGAGACAGGGCACAACAGGGGAGCCGTACTGGACATCGAGTTCGACGAGCAGACCGGCCTCGTCAGCCACCTGCTGACCGAGGAGGAACGCATTCCGGGCGGCCGGCTGCTCGGCGTCGGCAGTTACGCCGTCGTCGTCACCGCCCCGCCGTGACAGGCGTGGGCCGTCGGCGGCGGATACGCTGCCGGGTCGTCCTGGGGCACGCCCCACGGGTGAGCGTGCCTTGAGGAAGTCGCGGTACGGCCGGAGCAGTTCTCCTCTGTCAGCCCGCTGGGAGCCACGCCGCCGCCCCACACCTGCGGGGGACATCCGCCGCGTCCCATGGACGCGGCGTCAACCGCGTGGGCGGGCGTTCATATGGCCGGACCGGGGGCTGAAGGCCGCACAGCGGCCCCGGGGGTTTAGAACGCACCTTTTACAAAGGTCCACTCAGTGTGCTGGATTCATTACCGACAGTGCCCCCGGCTGCGCGGAAGGATCCCCCATGCGCACGGTTCGTGAATCGGTCCTGGACGTTCTGCGAGCAAGGGGCATGACCACCGTCTTCGGCAATCCCGGCTCGACGGAGCTGCCGATGCTCAAACAGTTCCCGGACGACTTCCGGTATGTGCTCGGGCTGCAGGAGGCCGTCGTGGTCGGCATGGCCGACGGCTTCGCACTCGCCTCCGGAACCACCGCTCTGGTCAATCTGCACACCGGCCCCGGCACCGGCAACGCCATGGGCGCCGTC
This sequence comes from Streptomyces sp. TRM49041, assembly GCF_008271805.1. GTDB lineage: Bacteria > Actinomycetota > Actinomycetes > Streptomycetales > Streptomycetaceae > Streptomyces. Next base: position 70,461 of record NZ_VSRY01000065.1, on the reverse strand, counting down.
CTCAACGCCCGCGCGAACCGGACCCCGATGGTCGTCACCGCCGGCCAGCAGGTGCGGGCCATGCTCACCATGGAGGCCCTGCTCGCCAACCCGCAGGCCACACTTCTCCCCCAGCCGGCCGTCAAGTGGGCGTACGAGCCGCCGCGTCCCGCCGATGTCGCGCCCGCGCTCGCCCGGGCCGTCCAGGTCGCCGAAACCCCGCCCTGCGGGCCGGTGTTCGTCTCCCTCCCGATGGACGACTTCGACGTGGAGCTGACCGAGGCGGAGGACCGGGCCGGTCAGGCGGCCGCCGACCGCCGGATCACACATACCGCGGGGCCCGCCCCGGACGCGGTCGCCGCACTCGCCGAACGGATCGCGGGCGCCCGCTCCGCGGTTCTCGTCGTGGGCGACGACGTCGACGCCTCCGGTGCCTGGGAAGCGGTCGTCGAGTTCGCCGAGCGGACCGGGCTGCCCGTCTGGGCGGCGCCCGTCTCGGCCCGCGTGTCCTTCCCGCGCGACCACCCGCAGTTCCGCGGGGAGCTCGTCCCGGCGATCGGGCCGCTCGGCCGGCAGTTGTCGGGGCACGACCTGGTCGTCGTCATCGGTGCGCCCGTCTTCCGCTACTACCCGTACATGCCGGGCTCCTGCCTTCCCGAGGGCGCCGAGCTGGTCCTGCTCACCAGGGACGCCGAGGAGGCGGCCAAGGCGCCCGTCGGGGACGCCGTCGTCGCGGACCTCACGCTGACCGTACGGGCCCTCGCGGAGCGGCTCCCGGCAGGCGGGCCCGCTCCCCTTCCGCACGAGCAGGTGCGCTTCCCGGAGGGCGGCGACGGCGTCCTGACGCCCTTCGCCGCGATGACCGCCATCGCACAGGGCGCCCCGGAGAACACCCTGTGGGTCAACGAATCGCCGTCCAACGTCCCGCAGTTCCACGAGGCCACCCGCATCAGTGCCCCCGGTTCCTATCTGTTCTCCGCGGGCGGCGGACTCGGCTTCGGGGCGGCGGCGGCCGTCGGCGCCCAGCTCGGCGCACCCGACCGGCCCGTGGTCTGTGTCATCGGTGACGGGTCCGTCCACTACGCCGTGCAGGCCCTGTGGACCGCCGCCGCCTACAGGGCCCCCGTCACCTTCGTCGTCCTGAGCAACGCCCGCTACGCGATCCTCCAGTGGTTCGCGCAGCTGGAGCACGCGCAGGGCGCCCCCGGGCTCGACATCCCAGGCCTCGACATCGCCACGATCGCCGATGGCTACGGCGTACGCACGCACCGGGCGCAGGACGCCGGTGAACTCACCAAGCTCGTGCGGGACTCCGCCGCCCAGCAGGACGGTCCGGTGCTCATCGACGTACCGATCACCACCGAGCTCCCTCCTCTCTGAAGGGTCCGACTCGCGGAAGCATCCGCTTCCTGAAGCGTCCGACTCCCTGAAGCGCCCGACTCCCCGAAGCCCGCGGCCAGCCGCCGCCACGACCTCCGGAAGGCCGGTATGTCCCCCGACACCCCCCTCCTGTCCCGCCTGCGCGCCGTCCTCGCCGACCCGTCCGACGCGGACGTCCTGCACACCGACCCCGAGATCCTCGCCGCCCACTCCCGCGACGCGGCGCCCTTCTCCGAGGCGGGCACCCCGGCCGTCGTCGCCCTCCCCCGCAGCGCCGAGCAGGTCCAGCACGTCATGCGCACCGCGTACGAACTCGGCGTCCCCGTCGTCCCGCAGGGCGCCCGCACCGGCCTGGCGGGCGCCGCGAACGCGATCGACGGGTGCGTCGTGCTGAGCACCGCCCGGATGAACCGCGTCCTCGAGATCGACCCGGCCAACCGGCTCGTACGCTGCGAGCCGGGCGTCGTCACCAAGCACCTGAACGACGCGGTCGCCGAACACGGCCTCACCTACCCGCCGGACCCGGCCTCCTGGGAGAGCTGCACGATCGGCGGGAACATCGCCACCGGCGCGGGCGGCATCTGCTGTGTCAAGTACGGCGTCACCGCCGACTACGTCCGCGGCCTGGACGTCGTGCTCCCCGACGGGCGGCGGATGCGCACCGGACGCGACACCGCCAAGGGCGTCGCCGGCTACGACCTGACCCGTCTCCTCGTCGGTTCCGAGGGCACTCTCGCCGTCGTCGTCGGCGCGACGCTCTCGCTCCGGCCGGTCCGGTCGCCCGCGCTCTCCCTGCTCGCCCAGTTCCCGAGCCTGACGGCGGCCGGGGACGCCGTCGCCGCGATCACCGCGGCCGGCCTCGTGCCCTCCGCCCTCGAACTCCTCGACCGGGCCACCTCCCAGGCGGTCGCCGACCGCGGCCACTCGATGCTGGCCGCGGACGCCGCCGCCACCCTCATCGTCGAGAGCGACAGCGACAGCCACGTCGGCCCCGGCCGCGAACTGACGGCGATGGAGATGCTGTGCAAACAGAGCGGCGCGCAGAACGTGGTCACCGCCACCACGCCCGAGGAGTCCCGGCAGGTCATCGAGGCCCGGCGGCTGGTCACCCCGGCCATCGGGGCCTTCGCGGCCACGCTCGGCGGCAGGCCGACCGCCTTCATCGAGGACGTGGCGGTGCCGCGCTCCGAACTGGCCAAGTTCATGGGCACCATCGAGGACATCGCCCTGCGGCACCGGTTGCGGATCTTCACCCTCGGTCACGCGGGGGACGGCAACCTCCACCCGACCGTCGTCTTCGACGAGTCGGACGCGGACGAGCTCCGCCGTGCGCGGACCGCGTACGACGACATCATGGCCGCGGGCCTGGCTCTCGGCGGCACCAGCACCGGCGAGCACGGCATCGGCACCCTCAAGCGCGACTGGCTGACGCGCGAGCTCGACCCGGTCGGCCTGGAGCTGCAGCGCGGACTCAAGCGGCTCTTCGACCCGAAGAACCTCCTCAACCCCGGCAAGGTCGTGGAGGTATGACGGACATGACAGGCAGGAGCGACGCCACGACGGCGGCGCCCTCCCTCCCTGTGCCCCGTCCCGCGCGTGCGGGACGCGCCGAGACCGTCCGCTTCGCCGCCACTCACACGCTCCCCGCCTTCGTCCGCGGGGCCTTCCACCTGCGGACCAGGATCGTGGCGGCGTACTCCGCCCTCGGCCAGCAGAGCTGGTCGGCCGCGACCCTGCGGGCCCTGCGCGCCCGGCACGGCGGGGCGCCGGTGGAGGTGCGCGGTCTGTCCGGTCGGCTGCTGGTCCTGCTGGACCAGCGCGACATCCGGCGGTTCTACGAGCTGCCGGTGCGCACCCTGGCCATGGACGCGCCCGACAAGCACAAGGGGCTGTCCCTGGTCGAGCCCACGGGCGTCATCTGCTCCCACGGCGATCTGCGCGAGGAACGCCGACGGGTCAACGACGACGTGCTCGCCGCCGGCCGGCCGGTGCACCCCTCGTGCCGGGAGTTCCGGTCCCTGATCGCCGAGGAGGTGTCCGCCCTCGTCCGCGGCGGCGAGCTGGACCTGCCCCGGCTGCGCCACGCGGTGTCCCGGATCGGGCGCCGGATGGTGCTCGGCGAGGCGGCCTCGGGCGACGAGGAACTCGCCGGGTGGCTGCTCGCGCTCCGCGAGGAGGCGAACTGGATGCGGATGCGCCAGGGGCGGGCCGCGGCCGCCGAGGCGCTGTACGCGAGGGCCGCGGCGCGCGTCGAGGAGTACGCCGCCCAAGCCGAGCCGCACACCCTGGCCGCGCTCGCCCGCAGCCACCCGGCCGCCGCGGGCCCCGACGCCGCCGCTCTGGACGCGGTCGGCCAGGCCCACCACTGGCTGCTCGCGCTCGACACGGTCGGCCCGACGGTGGCCCGTACGCTGCTGCTGCTCGCCGCGCATCCGGCCGAGCAGGAGGCGGCCCTGGCCGAGGCGGACGCCGGGGACTCCGGGCGCGCCGGTAACTCCGGGGACTCCGAGGACTCCGAGGACTCCGGGGACTCCGAGGACTCCGAGGACTCCGAGGACTCCGGGCACGCGGAACTGCCCCGGCTGCGGGCCTGCGTACAGGAGGCACTGCGGCTCTACCCGATCGTGCCGGACCTGGTACGGGTCACCCGCGCCGAGACCGTGTGGCGCGGGGTGCACTATCCGGCGGGCACAGCCGTGCTGGTACCCGTCCTGTTCCATCAGCGGGATCCCGAACACGTCCCGGCGGCCCACCAGTTCGCGCCCGGTCGCTGGCTGCGGCCCGGCGCGGCGCGGGACACCCGGCTGGCGCCCTTCAGCCACGGCGGCGGGCGCTGTCCCGGTGAGCACCTGGGGCTCCTGATGGCGGCCGAGCTGACCGCGGCGGTTCTGCGGGGCAATCGGGTGACGGGTGGCCGTCCGGTCCTCGACCCCGCCGGCCCGCTGCCCGGCATTCTCCCCTCGGCGGGCATCCGACTCACCCTCACCGGCCGCTGAACCGGGCGGGCGGGGTGCGGGCGCCCCGGCGGCACCCGCGCCACCCGCTCCATGTCACCGCGTCGCCATATCCCCGCATCCCCGCATCCCAGCTCCCAGCTCCCAGCTCCCAGCCCCCTGTTCCTCCTCTCCGCACCCCGTCCCCGTATGCCCGGAGCCCGCATGACCGATGCCAAGTCCGACGCCATGACCGCCGCCGCCACCGGGCAAGAACCGGAGATCTCCTCCCTGCACCACATGTGCCGTCTGCTCGCCGACGCGGCGCACGACGTGGGCGAAGCCGCCCGGTACGCGTCCGAACTCGCCCTCGGCACCCGGCTGCCGATGGCCGCCCGGCTGACCCTGCTGCGGACTATCACCGACCGCAGCGGTCTGGGCTGGGCCCCACGAGGCCGCGGTCTCGCGCGGATCGGCCGGCTCGCCGGGGTGTTCACCAGCCGGGAGAGCCTCGCGGTCACCTTGGCCGTGACGGGCCTCAAAGCCCGCATCCGGGCCGCCGCCGTCACCCACCCCGAGCTGCTCGGCGACCCCGACACCGCCCGGGTGCTCAGGGCCGTCGAGGAGGACCGCCAGCGGGAGGCGGTCGGGGTCTTCCGGTCCATCCTCGGCAACAAGGGTGCCGAGCGCGCCTTCGCCCTCCTCGCCCCGTCCTTCGCCGACATCCTGGCGTGGAACGCGCTCACCGACGAGAACCCCCTCAACGACGGAGCGGGCTGGGAGGTGGCCACCGGCCGCACCCTGACCGGCGCCGAACCGATCCTGGGCATCGGCGCCCGGGTCTGGGCCTTTCTCGACCGCGGCCCCGGCCGCGCCGAACCGCTCGTCCCCGACCCCGGCCTCACCGAACGCCTCGACACCTCCGGCACGATCGCCGGGTACGTACGCAACATCGGCATGGTGGGCACCGGCGGCACGCTGCTGGTCCAGGAGGTGGTGGGCCCCGACGGGGTACGGCGGTACGTCGTCCAGCTGGCCGGTATGGCCGGAGTGCGCGGAGAGAGCCCACAGGACCTGCTGGGCGCCGTCCACGCCGTGGCGAGGCCCGCCACACCGTACTCCAGGGCGGTCTCCAAGGCGCTGCGCCAGATGGTCCCCTCGGGCTCGGAGCTGGCGCTGGTGGGCCACAGCCTGGGCGGGATCACCGCCATGAACCTGGCCGCGGACCGGGACTTCTGCGAGATCTACCAGGTCACGCGGGTCATCGCGATCGGCTCCCCCATCGACGGCAAGCGTCCGGCGGACCCGCGTACCACCGTGTGCTCGCTCGTCAACGAACACGATGTGGTGCCCAGCCTCGAGGGCCGCTCCTCGGTCTCGCCGTACGCGCTCCCGGACCAGTTTACCGAGTTCACCTGGACCGACGACACCCACGCCTTCCCGCTGTGCCACGCCGCCGAGCGGTACGCGCACAACCTCGAGCACGATGTGCCCGCGGCGAGCGCGCACGTGGACGCGGAACTCGCGCCCTTCCGGGGCCGGGTGACCGCCTCCCGCTGCTTCAGGCTCTACGACCGCTGAGGAGAACACCATGACCGACACCACCCCCACCGAGCGGAACACGGACCCGGAGGAGAAGGAGGGGACCGAGCCGGCGCCGGGGGTGCGGGACATCCCCGCGCAGCGGGCCGCCGACCCCGCCCGGGGCATGTCGCACCAAAGCCCTCCCGGCCTCCTCGAACGCCTCGGATCGGCCGCGTTCGCCCGTATCAACCGGACCCGCGAGTGGCATGAGCTCCCGCTCCCCCTCGGGCTCCTGAACCTCCGGGTGCTCCGCGACGACCTGCGCCGCGAGAACCTGTACGACACGTACGGCGCGGGCGGCGAGCGCCGTCGCCGCAGGACCGCCTCCCTCGCGCCCTACCGCTCGTACGACGGCTCGGGCTACGACCCGTACGACGAGGACATGGGCAGGGTGGGTACCCGGCTCGACCGCAACGCCCCGCTGCACCTGGTCTTCCCGGACCCCGACGACAAGCTGATGTCGCCCAGCCCACGCGAGATCAGCAGGCAGCTGCTGGCCCGCAAGGGCTTCGTACCCGCCCCCTCGCTCAACCTGCTGGCGGCGGCCTGGATCCAGTTCGAGAACCACGGCTGGGCGAACCACGGGGACAACGAGGAGGCCGAGCCCTTCACCGTCCCGCTCGCCGAGGACGACGACTGGGCCGAGCGGGGTGGCACGTGCCCGATGCGCGTCCACCGCACCCGCCCCGACCCGGTCGCCCACACCGCCCCGGGCGCGCCGCCGACGTACGAGAACACCGTCACGCACTGGTGGGACGGCTCGCAGATCTACGGCTCCGACGAGGAACGCTGCCGCTCGCTGCGCACGGGGGAGCACGGGCGGCTCATCGTCGAGGACGGCCGGCTGCCCGCCGATCCCCGGCCCGGCATGTCCTGCCTGGACCGGACGGGCATGAACAGCGACTACTGGGCGGGCCTGTCGCTGCTGCACACGCTCTTCGCCAAGGAGCACAACGCGATCTGCGACTATCTGCGCGGCCACCGTCCGACCTGGGACGACGAGCGGCTCTTCCACACCGCCCGGCTGGTCAACACCGCGCTCATGGCCAAGATCCACACTGTGGAGTGGACGCCCGGCATCCTCGACACGCCGGTCCTCAAGCACGCCATGGACGCCAACTGGTACGGAGTGCTTCCGCGTTGGGTCCGGCGGACCTACGGGCGAGTGGGCAGGGGCGAGATGCTCAGCGGCATCCTCGGCTCCCCGACCGATCACCACGCGGCGCCGTTCTCGATGACGGAGGAGTTCGTCTCCGCGTACCGGCTGCACCCGCTGATCCCCGACGAGTTGACCGTCCGGGACCACCGTGCGGGCTCGGCGGTCGAGACGATCGGCTTCGACGACATGCAGGGCGCGACGACCCGCAAGGCCGTCGACACGTACGGGATGAGCGACCTCCTGTACAGCTTCGGAACCGCCCATCCCGGCGCCCTCGTGCTGCACAACCACCCCGACGCCCTGCGCAACCTGTCCCGGCTCACCGGCGAGCACATCGACCTGGGCACGGTGGACATCCTGCGCGACCGCGAGCGGGGCATCCCCCGGTACAACGCCTACCGGCAGATGCTGCGCAAGCGCCCGGTCACCTCCTTCGAGGAACTGACCGGCGGGCACCCGGCCGACACGCCACTGCTGAGGGAGCTGTACGAGGGGAGGCTCGACCGGGTCGACACGCTCGTCGGGAATCTCGTCGAGCCGCGGCCGGCCGGCTTCGGTTTCAGCGACTCCCTGTTCCGTATCTTCGTCCTGATGGCGAGCCGGCGTCTGAAGAGCGACCGGTTCTTCACCACCGACTACCGGCCCGAGATCTACACGGCGGAGGGCCTGGAGTGGGTGGACCGGAACACCATGGTCTCCGTACTGCTGCGGCACCACCCCGAACTGGCCCCGGCCCTGGACGGCGTGACCAACGCCTTCGCCCCCTGGAGGAGCCTGTGAGCACCATTCCCCCGCCGCGTGCGGAGCAGCGGCGGAACGCGCCGGCGGAGAGCCTGCGCGCGCACTCCGCCACTCTGCGGGAGCACGCGGGGCGTCTGCGGGCCGGTGCCGTCGCGCTCGACTGGAAGGGCCCGCAGGCCGAGGCGTTCCGGTGGCTGATCGATGCCCTGGCCGACCGCTGTGCCACGGCGGCGGACGGCCTGGCCCGGTCCGCGCAGCAGCTCGAGGCCGGCGTACGCCCGCGCTGACCGGCGGCGGACGGGCGTGCGGCGAGCCCGGGACCGGCTGACCGGCCGACCGGGAGCTGATCCTCAGCCGCGGAGGGCGCGTCGGGTCAGGGCTGTGAGGCCGGCTCCCGCAGCGCAGGCGGCCGTCAGTCGCAGCGCCCGCTCGCGCAGGGGCGGCGCGGGGTGTGATCGGGCCGCGTCCCGCTCGATGCGCTGGAGCGAGCCGTCGAGGGCGGCACCGTCGCGGGCCAGTTTCATCACCTCCGCGACGTGCAGCGCGTACCGCCCGGTGCCCGCGTGCTCGATCTGGGTCTTGCAGGAGAATCCGTCCGCCACGACCAGTGTGCCGGGGTCCGCCCCTCGGACCGCCGGGAGCAGTGCCTGCTCCCCGCAGTCCATGGAGATGCCGTACTTCCCCGGTTCGTACCCCCAGGAACCGGCCAGGCCGCAGCACCCGCCCTTCAGGTCGGCGACCTCCAGCCCCATGCGCTCCAGGAGGCGCCGGTCCGGGCCCGTCCCCCCGGTGGCACGGTGATGGCAGTGGCCCCACAGCAGTGCGGTGCCGCCGGCGTCGAGCCGGGGCGGCCGGATGTCGAAGGCGTCGAAGAACTCCGCGAAGTGGAAGGCGCCGCGCGTCAGCCGGGCGGCGTCGTCGTCGTGGGGCAGCAGCCTGCCCAGTTCGTCCTTGAAGACGGCCAGGCAGCTCGGTTCCATACCGACCACCGGTGTCCCGGCGCGCAGGTGCGGGCGCAGCACGTCCAGCACGCGCCGCAGGTAGTGCTCCGCCGCGTCCAGGAAGCCGTAGTCGTACAGCGGGCGCCCGCAGCAGACATGTCCCTGCGGCATGACGACCTGCCAGCCGGCGGCCTCCACGGCCTCCACGCAGGCCACACCCACCTGCGTGTGGAAGTGGTTGTTGAACGTGTCCGGGAACAACACCACCGGACGGCCGTACGGGTTGGCCGTGCCGCCGCGCCGGGCGAACCACCGCTGCAGCGTCATCGGCGCGAACCTGGGCAGAGTCCGGTGCCGGTCGACACCGGCGACGAGCTTCGCCAGGAGCGCCGCTCCCGGGGTGTGTGTGGCGAGGTTCGCCAGCTCGGGGACGAGGGAGGCCGCCCGGGCGGCGCGGTCGACGAATCCGAAGGCATACGCGTGGCGGGGACGCCGGCGGCGCAGTGAGCGGTAGTGGTGGTGGAGGAACTCCGCTTTGTACGTGGGCATGTCGACGTTCACCGGGCAGTCGTTGGTGCAGCCCTTGCACGCCAGGCACAGGTCCAGGGCCTCGGCGACCTCCTGGGACTGCCAGCCGTCGGTGATGACCTCGCCGCGCAGCATCTCGTCCAGCAGCCGGGCCCGGCCGCGGGTCGTGTGCTTCTCCTCCCGCGTGACCTGGAAACTGGGACACATGGTCCCCTGGGCCTCCGGTTCCCGGCACTTGCCCACGCCGATGCAGCGCAGCGTGGCGTGGGCGAAGTCGCCGCCGTCCTCTGGGTAGGCGAATCTCGTCTTCGGGCGCGGCGGGTTGTACTCGGTGCCGAGCCTGAGGTTCTCGTCGAGGCGGTACGCGTCGACGACCTTGCCCGGGTTCATCTTCCCTTCCGGGTCCCAGACGGCCTTGAACTCCCGCATGGCCTGGACCAGTTCGCGCCCGTACTGCCGCTCCAGGAGCTCGGCGCGCTGCTGGCCGTCGCCGTGCTCACCGGAGAGAGAGCCACCGTAGGAGGCGACGAGGTCGGCGGCCTGCTCCATGAACGTCCGGTATGTGGCGAGGCCGTCGGCGTGGCGCAGGTCGAAGCTGATGCGGCTGTGGACGCAGCCCTGGCCGAAGTGGCCGTACATGGCGCCCGTCAGTCCGTGGTCGTCCAGGAGTCGGCGCAGGTCGCGGACGTAGTCGCCGATCCTGGTGGGGGGTACGGCGGAGTCCTCCCAGCCGGGCCAGTGGTCCGGGCCGTCCGGCGGGAAGGCCGTGGAGCCGAGGCCGCTCTCGCGGATGGCCCACAGCTGTGCGCCGATGCCGCCCTCCTCGGCGCTCTTGGCGACGAGGACGCGATCCTCCGCGTACCCCTCCTCCCCGGTGAGCCAGGACACGAACGCCTCGGCCTGTGCGTCGGCCTCCTCGGCCGCGTCCGCGCCGAACTGCACCATCAGCCATGCCCCTCCGCCGTGCAGACGCGGCAGCCGCTGGATCTCCTCGACGTTCATGTGCTGCAGCCGCCGGTTCCCGATGATCACATCGTCGAGGGCCTCCAGCGCGATGGGCCGCCAGCGTTCGACGATCTCCGCGCAGTGCTCGGCGGCTTCCGCGAGTCCGTCGTAGGCGACAACCACCATGCTGCGTCGAAGCATGGCGGGGGTGAGCATCAGCACGGCTTGCAGCACCGTGACGCAGGTGCTCTCCGTACCCACCAGGGCACGGGCCACGTTGAAGCCGCGCTCGGGCAGAAGCTCGTCGAGGTTGTAGCCGGACACCCGGCGCGGGACCTCGTCGACCGGCGGGAAACCGCCGCGGATGGCGTCCGCGTAACGGTCCCGCAGGTCCCTCAGCGCCGCGTAGATCTCCCCCTTGCGGCCGCCCTCGGCGACGATGCGGTCCAGGTCGCCCTCCTCGTCGACCCCCACCCGGAAGCGCGCCCCGTCGTAGGTGACGACCTCCAGTGCGTGCACGTTGTCGGAGGTGCGGGGGCCGGGTCCGTACAGCTGCGACTGCACCGAGTGGATGCCGCAGGAGTTGTTTCCGATGTTGCCGCCGATGACGCACCGCGAGTGCGAGGACGGGTCGGGGCCGAAGACCAGGCCGTGCGCGCCCGTCCGCCGGTTCAGCTCATCGTTGATCACCCCGGGCTCGCATGTCACCAGGCCGCGCTCCGGATCGATCTCCCCGATGCGCGTCAGGTACTTGGAGTGGTCGACGACCACGGCCTCGTTGACCGTCTCGCCGGACAGGCTCGTACCGCCGCCGCGGTTGAGGACCGGCGCCCCGAACCGGTGGCACACCCGGTGCACGGCGACCACGTCGTCGAGTGTGCGCGGAATGACCACGCCGACCGGCACCTGCCGGAAGTTGGACGCGTCGTTGGCGTACAGCGCGAGGGAGCCGGCGTCGAAGCGTACCTCCCCCTCCACCGCCTTGCGCAGGGCGCGCTCCAGTCCTCGCAGGTCCAGGGTGTCGCGGGCCCGTGGAGGCCCCGCGACGTCCGGACGGGTCCTGGCCGGCACGTCGCGCGTGCGGCGTCGCCATGGCTGCGTCATCGGCTGCGCACTCCCCTTCGTCCCGCTCGTCGCACCTGTGGGGAGCCGTACACCCGGTACGGCTCCGCGTCGGCCCACCTGAGCTCCGGACCGAGCCCCGGCCACCCGGTGTCGGGCCGCAGACGGCCCCCTTCGGGCGTCGCCACTCCGTCGAAGAGCAGGCCGCCGGTCGTGTGACCGGGCGCCGGGTCGGCGACCGTAGCCATCGGACCTCCCTGATATGACCCCTCTCGGTTGCTCTCTGGGTGACCCGCGTCGCCGCGGTGCAAACGGGCGCGCGGCATCCCCCACTCGTGTGAGGGGGCATGGCGGGGCAGATGGGCCCCATGAGGCGCGGGCCCGAGCGGCATCGGGGTGCCGGTGACGTGTTGCGGCGCCGCGCCGATGGGTACCCGGCGGCCATGCAGTGGCAGCGGCTCGAAGAAGGGCGCTCCGGCGCGACGCACGTGCTCGTCCTGGACCCGGGTGAGGACCCCGTGGTCTGCCTGAACGGCTTCGCCAGGGACCGGGGGGTGGGCGCGGCACAGATCACCGCGGTCGGAGCGTTCGAGACGGCGGTGGTCGGCTGGTTCGACCGGGCGGCGAAGGACTACCGCCGGATTCGGGTCGACGAGCAGTGCGAGGTGCTGTCCCTGATCGGCGATGTCGCCGAGGACGAGCAAGGACCGACGGCCCATGTGCACACCGTGCTCGGACTCGCCGACGGCAGTACCCGGGGCGGCCACCTGCTGGAGGCGCGGGTCTGGCCGACCCTGGAGGTCGTCCTCCGCAGCAGCCCGACGGTCCTGCGGAAGACGTTCCGGCCCGGGATCGGCCTGGCGCTCATCTCTCCGTCCCGCCCGGGCGAGGCGTCCTGAGCGCCGGAACGCGCGTGTCACGCCCAAGGAGCCGGCCGGTTCCCGCCCGGTCAGCTCTCCTGCACATCGACCCACACCCCCGGTGAGTAGGTCGCGGCGAACGCCGTGCTCCCCCGGTACCTCAGCCACCACGACCCGTCGCGGGTGGCCGGAAAGGTCGTCCCGGTCAGTCCGTACGTCCCGGTGCGCAGGGAGCGCGGTGACTCGACGGTCCGGCACGGGTCGGCACAGAATTCGAGTCCGACGGACTCCCCGGGCGCGCTGGTGAAACCATTCGCCTCCCAGTCGGCGACGGTCAGGCGGCCGAGCAAGCCGAGGTCGCGCCCCCGGCGGACGGGGTTGGGGGCGGCGACGAAGGTGAGCTTGGACTTGCGCCGCACGGGCACCGTGCTCAGGTTCGGGTCGACGGTGATACTGCTCTCCGGATGCCGGTCGAGGTTGTTGCTCGCCACCAGCGCCCGCATCCTCCAGTCGCCGGCGTACCCGTTGGTCACCGAGGGACTGCCCGTCTCGATGCGGAACCACTCGGTGCACACCGAGGTGGTGGAGTTGACGGGCGAGCACCTCGGCCACGGGTCGTCGATGCCGCGGAGCTCCTGTCCTTGAGGCCCGAAAAGGATGATCTCCACGCCGAAGGGGTCGATGCCGGCGGCGGCCCTGGCGGTGACGGTCGCCTGAAACGTCAGGGACTGGTTCGGCCCGAGAACGATGGTGCGGCCTCCGTGGACCGAGCCACTGAGAATCTCGGGCGGGGTCAGGTCGTGGCTGTCGGCCCGCGCGGGCGGCGCGCCGGCGGCGGTGGCCAGCAGGGCGCCGGCCACCGCCGCCACGGCGGCCCGCACTGCGGACAGTGCTCTGATGCGCATGGTGTTCCCCCAAGTCGTCGAACTGGCCGGAGAGTACAGAGACCGCCGCGGCGACCGGCACCCACGCGGCCGACATCGCGACAGAGCCATGACATTCATGACACCGCACGGTCGTGGAGGCCCCCGGAGAGGGGCTGACGCCACCCGTCCGCGCTGTCCGCGCCGTCCGCGAGGGACGAGGAGCGGGGTGCGGGGCTACTTGTTTACGGCGGTGAGCTCACGCTCGTTCAGCGGCTGCGTCGGCCGATTGCTCTTCGGGAACAGCGCCTTGTACGCGGCCACCCCTTCCGGAGCCACCTGGACCGGGTCCTTGAGAACGGTCCACTTGACACCCTCGGTGCAGGGCGGCGTCGTCAGTGAGCCCTCGTACTGGTACTGGTCGCGGTCACCGGGCAGGAACGCGGTGAGGTCGAGGGGCTCGGTGATCTCCGCCGTGGCACCCTCCTCGGGCGGCAGCTTCTTGAAGAGGCCCGCGAAGGCGGACGTGCCGGCCTTCTCGTCCATGAGCACACCCACCACGGCCGGATTGCCGTTCTTGTCCGCGTGCACCAAGTGCAACTCCATCGCACTGTGCTCGCCGTCCTCCGTGTGCTCGCTCGGGAGGTGGAAGTGGAACTGCTTGAGGTCGTACGGGATGCCGTCGATGACGATCCTGCTGCCGGCGGAAACGTTCACCTGGACGGTGTGGCCGTTGTTCACCGGTTCCGCGGTGACGGGCTTGTAGTCGATCGTGATCGCCTTGTCGACCGGGGCCTCGGCCACCTTCTCGTCGTCCAGGTCGATCGGGGATTGTTCGTGCCCGGCCTCACACGCCTCGAAGTCCTCGGCGAGGGTGGCCCAGTTCGCCGGGCCGCCGACTCCCTCGTACCCCCAGTGGACACCCTCCTTCTTACCGGCCTTCTCGCCCTTCCCGTCGGACTGGGGCGAGGCGGCAACGGCCGGTGAGCTCTTCGCGTCCGCGCCGCCGCCTCCGTCGGCGCAGGACGTGGCCGTCAAGGCGGTGAGGGCGGTGACGCCGGCTATCGCGGCCATGCGTATGAGACGCGAGGACATGCTTGTTTTCCACCTCGTGGAGGTCGTCTGATCGGGTGGCTCGCCACCCGCTGGGTGTCGGCCTCCACTCTTCGACCTCCTTGACCAGCACAGAGACAAGGCGGGAACAAGGAAGAGCAAAGCAAGGTCAATTATTGTTTGAACATAAACGCTCCGTCTGCGCCCCTCGCCCGGGGCGCCTCACACGTCCCGGCCGGAAGGGCGCGGCACCGTCGCCGGGGACTCGGGTCTGTTCAGCCGGGACTGGCGATCCTTCGGACCAGTTCCCCGCGGATGTCGGCCGCGCAGACCCCGGTCCGACCCCAGTGGACGACGAGTTCGGCGACGTGGCGGAGCTTGATGTTGGTGCACATCGAGACCTCCCGCAGGACGTCCCATGCCTCGGACGGGGACATGCGTCCCACCGTCACGACCACCCCGATCGCCTGGTCGATCACGGCGTGGGAGACGACGGCCTGCTCCAGTTGGGCGATCTTGCTCTCCAGCTCCTTCACCCGGACACCACCGACCTCGCCCGTCGGCGCTGCCATGGGGACGTCCTCGGGGTTCACTCTCGCCTCCGTAGTCGTGTGTGCTCACTTGACCCACTCATGCCCCGAGGCCGTGCGGCCGAAGCCCGAAGCCCCCGAAGCCCCCGAAGCCCCCGAAGCCCCCGACAGCGTCGACGTACCGCCGCCCCGACCGACCCGGACGACCGGACGTCCTGACCCGGACCCGGCCCTGCCCGGCATCGCTGAATAGCCGAGCCGCCCTCGGTAACCCGACGAGAGCAGGCATCTCGCCCGCCAGACAGCACACACAGTGATGGGAGGACACCCATGGCTCTGCCGATACGCCGTAGTGGCGCCCTGGAGGAAGGCCGCCGGCCGCTGTTCGGGGCGTTGGACCCCTTCGGCGAGTTCGAGAACATGTGGAACGAGATGGGCAGGCTCCTGGAGCGAGCCGCCGCCCCCGCTGCCACCGCCGGGGCCTGGATGCCCATGGCGGAGGAAAAGGAAGAGGAGAACGCGTACGTGGTGCGGGCGGAGCTGCCCGGCGTACCCGCGGAGAACATCGACATCGAGGTCGAGGGCAACGAGCTGTTCATCAGCGGCGAGCTGAGCGAGGAGCGCCGGGGCAAGGTGCTGAGCCGGCGAACCGGGCACTTCTCCTACCGGAGCACGCTGCCGTCGGCGGTCGACAGCGACAAGATCGACGCCGACCTGACAGACGGCATCCTCACCGTACGCATCCCGAAGAGCGAGGAGAGTAAGCGCCGCAAGATCGAGATCGGGAAGCACCGGAAGACCGAGGGCGACGAAACGGCCTGACCGCGCAGGTACGGCCCCGGGCCCGCGGGTTGGCTGTCACTCCGGCCCGGGGGGAGCCCCGTACGTCTTCGTCCAGGAGGCACCGCACCGGCAGGCGTACCGCTCGACCAGCTCGCCGTCGTCCGATACGGCCATGTCCCGGCGTACACGCACGTGTACGTGCTGCTGACTCATGGGAACCACGCTCCGTCGTGGGCGGCTCCGCCTGAGCCCGCCCGCCGCGGCGAGCATATGCGGACGTACACGGCAGAGACCAAGGCTCTGTCCGCAATGTCACAGTCTGACCTCGCGGCTCCCGGCCGCCTGCCGGGGCCCGCGCCCCGAATGTCCGGGCCCCGGAGGCGGGCCGGGGGCGCCCTGGACGTGGGCGGGTCGGCCGTGGACATCATGGTGGGGAGGCCATGAGTTGTCACCGAGCGAGAGGAAGACGCCATGCCCGCCGGCACGGACGGTCCCGACTCGACCGCGAGTGGCAAGTCGCGGTTCGACGACATATACGACCAGCCGGACCCGAGGGCGTACTACGCGCGCCTCTCCCCGCTGGAGTACGAGATCCCACACCACGCGCAGGCCGTCTTCCGGCGCGCCGCCGCCGAACGCGCAGCCACCACCGACGGCGCCGAGGGGTCGCCCGTCGTACTGGACGCCTGCTGCTCCTACGGCATCAACGCCGCCCTGCTCAACCACGACCTCACCCTGGCCGACCTGTACGCGCACTACACGAGCCCAGAGGCGCGGCGGCTGTCGACCGGGGAACTGACGGCCTGGGACAAAGCCTTCTACGCCGAGCACCGCCGCCCGGACGCCGCCCCGGTCATCGGCCTGGACGTCGCGGCACGGGCCGTGCGCTACGCCCGGGCGGTAGGGCTGCTCGACGCCGCCTTCACCGACAACCTCGAACAGGAACCCTCCCCCGGCCCCGGCCTGGGCCGTGCCATGGCGGACGTCGGCCTCATCACCATCACCGGCGGCGGCAGCTACCTCACCCGCCGCACCTTCGACGCGCTGCTGGGCGCGGCCCGGAGGCCGCTGTGGGTGAGCGCGTTCGTGCTGCGCACCGTGTCGTACGCGGACATCGCCGACGCACTCGCCGCACACGGCCTTCGCACCACCTCCGACCCCACCCGCACCTACCCGCAACGGCTGTTCACGGACGCGCGCGAACGGCAGTACGCAATCGAAGCGGTCCGCGCGCTGGGGGCCGACCCCGAAGGACGCGAGTCGGCGGGACGCTTCCACACGGTGCTGTACGAGTCCCGCCCAGCGTCCCCGACGGACACGGCCGCCGCACCCTGGCGGCCCGAGGGGCACCCGTGACGTCACTCGGCACGGGTACTCGGGCCGATCCCCTCCGGCCGGGCCCGGGGCCGTGCGGGCCTGGCCGGCACCTTCGCCGACGGCCGGCCTTCACGACCGCGACGTCACCGACACGGTCGTACAGGGCGAGCACACCACCGCAGAGCCACTGCACGGCCGACCCGGATCACCCGGATGACGCAGTCCACCGGAGCGTCACCGGGCGAACCGGCGAATCCTGGTGCCATGAGCTCAAGAGACAGCCGACGTCCGGCCGGCGGCACCAAGAGGGCCGGCACACGGAAGACGTCCGGTCCCGGCGGGCTGATGACACCGAACCGGATCATCGCGTTGGTGCTGGCCGCGCTCGCCGTCATCTTCATCGCCGAGAACACCGGCCAGGTGGAGATCCGGCTGCTCGTGCCCGTCGTCACGATGCCGCTGTACGTGGCTCTCATCGCCATGTTCGTGATCGGCGGGCTGTGCGGGGCGCTGTTCCTGCGCGGCCGGCGCAGGTGACGGCTCCCCGGCGCTCACCCGTCCGGCCCTCCGTGACAGACGGCTCCCACGAGTCCGCTCGTCGGACGACGGCCTGACACGTTCGGCAAGCACCTGGCAGAGGTGCCCACCGTCTTGCCAGGCCGAACGAGTGAGGCACACTGTCCCCTCGTGGCCTCAGCAGACAACTTTCCGGTGCGGTTCCCCCTCTTGGCCGCCATCAGCGTGAACGTAGGGTGGCATCTGGCTCTGTTCGCCGTTGCGTTCACCCTCCCTTCGATCGGTTTCGCCGGTCCGGTCCTGGTCAACCTGGCCGCCTGCGTCGTCCCGTTGGCGGTGGTGATGCGCTTCCGATGGTGGCGGTCCCCCTGGCTGGCGACTGTGTGGCCACGTCGCCCAGGGCTCCTGCTACCGGCATACGTCGTGGTCTGCCTGGAGCTGACACGGGGCGTCGTCGGCCCGGCGAGTGCGCTGGCGGCAAGTGCGCTGCTGATGCTGTCCGTCGGGATCAGCGAAGAACTGTACTCGCGCGGCGTCATGCAGGAGCTTCTGCGCGCGATGTCACCATGGCGACTAACCCTCTGGGTCGGCCTGCTGTTCGGCCTCGGGCATGTCCTCTCCGGGCTGGTCTTCGGCCGGTCGCCCGAGTACATGGCGTTCCAGGTGCTGCACGCCTCCGTCTTCGGATTCCTGCTGGCGGCGTTGCGCCTCCATACCGTCTCGATCTGGCCGCTGGCTCTTCTGCACGCTCTGAGCAACTGGATCAATTCCAACAGCCCAGGTGAGCTCCCGATCTGGTGGGAGGCCTTCCGCCTCCTCGCGCTGACCGGCTACGGCGTGGCGCTCGTCCGGATACGCACCCGGGAACGCGCACTGTCGCCGTCCGATACCGGCTGACAGCACAGTGTTGTTCCGGGGCAGGTATCCGGACAGGGCATCGCACACCGGCGTCAGGGGCCCTTGCGCACCTGGCGTCGCATGGACGTCCACACCGGCCTTCCCGGCGGCCGGCTGGGTTCCGCGCGGCTGTCACCGGCGTACCGTCGAGAGTCCGCGTCCCCTCCCCACGAAGCCCGGGACGCGCCTCACCCCGTCGACGACTCCCCAGCCCTCCGGCGAAGCCGTGCACCAGGCGGCCGGGACTCGCCCGAGCCGGGACCGTGTGCGCCGTCGCGCGACTCGCGCCCGGCCGCGGCGACGTCCGGGGCCGGCGGCGGAAGCGGAGACGCCCGCTGACCGCCGGGCCCGCGCCCGATGTTTCGCGGGACGTGGCCGCTTCCCTCATGGTGGGTTGTACGGGACAGTCCGGGCCCGGCAGGCAAGGCAGGACCGGGCAGCCTGCGCCCACAACGGCTCCTCAGGAGGAGGCCACCATGGGTGAACAGGGACCGCTCGCTCGTGTGCAGGCATGGCGGGCCGTAGCCGCGTGTTTCCTCACCACGTTCCCGCTGCTCGCCCGGCACCGGGTCCGCCTGCCGAAAGAACGCGTGGGAAATCGGCTCGGCTTCGCCGACGGCACCTCGGCCCGGGTGTACCGGGAGACCCGTCTGGGCTCCGGCTTGGCGAAGAGCCCGTGCACGCTGGTGGTCACATTCCGCCTGCGCCTGGTACGCGGGCCAGCGCACGCGCTGTTCCGTGCGGAGAGCCTGCTGAACACCCCGCTGTTCGTCGGCTTCCCCGGTTTCGCCTCGAAGCTGTGGCTGGCCGACGACGAGCGCGACCGCTACCGCGGCGTGTACGAGTGGAACGACCCTCGGCTCGCCGAACGCTACGCGCGTTCTCTGTGGCGGGTTCTGGCGCTGGTCAGCGTACCCGGTTCGATCGGCTATGCCGTCGTGCCCGGACTGCGCCGCGACGACATGATCGCAGACCCGGAGCTGGTCGAGCGGCATGCGCCGCACGATCCCGCGGCCTGGTGGCGCATCCGGGCGGGGATGTGAGGACAGCCATGGACGTCCTGGTCGTCGGGGCCGGCACGACCGGCCTCACCCTCGCGCTACAGGCCCACGCCCACGGAGCACGGGTCCGGGTCGTCGAGCGGCGTACCGATCCGTTCCGCCCCTCCCGTGCGCTCATCCTGCACCCGCGCACCCTGGAAGTCCTTTACCCGCTCGGCGTTACGGACGCCCTGCTGGAGTCGGCGGACAACGCCCCGACGGCCCGCCTGCATCTGGGCTCGCGCGTCGTCGAAACCGGGCTCGCGGACCTCGCGCTGTCCGACACGGCGTTCCCTCATCTGTCGCTCCTGCGGCAGATGGACGTGGAAAGAGTGCTGACGCAGGCGCTCGCCGACCGCGGGGTGACGGTGGAACGAGGAACCGAGCTGATCGCGGCCCGCGACGACGGGCACAGCGCATCGGCCGTGCTGCGGTCGCGGCAGGGCCTTGAGGAAGTCCGCTGTCCCTTCGTCGTGGGCTGCGACGGCCCGGCCAGTACCGTGCGGGGCTGTGCAGGCATCGGTTGGCACGGCAGGCCCTACGCCGTAGAGGTGGTCCTCGCCGACCTGGACCTGGACTCCGGCCTCGGCCTCGGCGCCCTCGATGAGCTCTCCGGTCCTTCCGGTGCTCAGGTGTTCGCGGGGCGCCAAGGGCTGTTGTTCCTCTTCCCGCTCGGAGAGCAGGCCACCTGGCGACTGCTGGCCACGCGGGCGTCCGCCGGCGAGTCCGGGCGGGACTTCGGCCAGCCGGGGTCCGCCGTCCCGGCAGCCGAACTCCAGAGCCTTCTGAGCGACGCGGGCCTTCAGGCGCGGATCGAGCGTCTCGCCTGGTCCGCGCGGGTGCCGCTGCAGTGCCGTCTCGCCCGGCCGTTCCGCCGGGGGCGGCTCTTCCTCGCGGGGGACGCGGCTCACAACTACTCACCGGCCACCGGCCAGGGCATGAACGCCGGTATCCAGGACGCGGTGAACCTCGGCTGGAAGCTCGGCTTCGCGGCGGGCGGCTCCAGAGGCGAGTCCACGGAGTGGCCCGGTGCCGACGTACTGCTCGACTCCTACGACGGGGAGCGCAGGGCGGCTGCCCACCGCCGGGTGATCCTCACTCACACGGCGTTCTGGGCGGAGGCGTCGACCGGACGGATCCCCTCATGGCTGCGCGCGGTTGCCGCTCCGCGCGCGGCCCCGGCCGTACCCGCCCTCCTGAACCGGCGACGGCTGGTCGCCGAGGCCGTCCGCATCATCTCCCAGCTGCGGGTGAACTACCGGGGCAGCCCCCTGTCGGTGGAGGGAACACCGCGCCTGCGTGGCGCTCCTCGTCCCGGAGACCGCCTGCCCGACGCGACCGTCAGCGTCGGAGGGCCTCCCGAGCGGCTGCATCGACTGCTGGACCGGCCGGGTGTGCACCTGCTGCTGCAGCGCGACGCCGACCCGCTGCCCGACGCGGTGCCCGGTCCCCTGGTCAGCGTCCTGCGGCTGGCCAACAGCCCTGGTCGTGGGCTGGTGGCCGTCCGTCCGGACGGGCATGTCGGTTTCCGGAGCGGGACGACCGACCCTGCCGGGCTGACCGGCTGGCTGTCACTGATCGGCGCGGCGGCACCACCACCCGTCCGGCCGTGATCCCGGTTCGACGCCACCCCCTCACCCCGGACGGTCCGTGACCATGGGCACCCGGGCCGCGCACCGAGCGATGCGGGGCACGCGAGAGGCGGGCGGCCCCCGGCTCCGGGACCGCGGCGCGACATGTCACCGCCGGGCGGGGAGACTGGGAAGCGGGGCCTGGGCCCACCTTGGAGGAGAGTTCTTGACGGGTTTCCGGGACTTCCTGGCACGTTTCCGGCCTGCTGCCTCGCCGGGCCGGGCAGCGCCGGGTGGCGTGCCCACGGACCGCTCCGCCGAACTCCGTGCGGAACTCGCACCGCCCCTGAGCCGGCTGGAGCAGGCGGAGGCGGAGGCTCGGGCCATACGCGAACGCGCCGATGCCGCCGCCGCGTCACTCCGCCACGAAGCCGAGCGACAGGCCGAGGCGATCGCGGCCGAGGCGCGTGAGGAAGCCCGCCGGGTCCGGACGCGCACCGCCGAGCGGGTGCTGCGTGCGGCCCAGGACGAGGCGTCGGCGCTGCTCGCCGCAGCCGAACGCGAGGCGCTCGCGGTACGGGATCGTGGCCGGGCCCGTACGCCGGTGCTGGTCGAGCGTGTGCTCGCGCTGGTACGGGAGGATCTGAGGGCCGACGAGGCACCACCCGCACCCCCTGACGGCCGGCGCTCGCCCGGCCTCCGGGACAGGCCACAGGAAGGCGGTCCCTGATGGGCGCGGGATGGGTGGCCGGAGTGACCAGGGCACGGGCCTTGGGGACGAGGCGCCTCGGCGCCGAGGGAGTCGGGGAGGTGGCCGCCTCCCGGACGCTCGACGAGGCCCTGCGCTACCTGGCGGCGACCGCGTACCGCCGGGACGTCACCCCGGGCGTCACCCCGGCCGAGGCCGAGCGGGCGGTCTCGGCGGCGCTGCTGTGGCACCTCCGCGTCCTCGCCGGCTGGCTGCCGGCCACCGGCGCCGATGCCGTCCGGGCGCTCGCAGCCGGATTCGAGATCTCCAACACCGAGCACCATCTGCGTGCGCTGTCGGCCGAGGGGCCGACACCCGCTTCGAGCGACGAGCCAGGCCCGGGCGCGGGCCGCCGCCCCCCGCCCTACCGGCTGGGCGCGCTGGCGATCGCCTGGACACGGCTCGCCCGCACCCGTACGCCGTCGGAGCTGCGCCTCGCGCTGGCGGCCTCCGTCTGGGGCGACCCGGGGGCCGACTCCCCGGCGGCGGTCGCCACGGGCATGCGGATCGCCGCCGCCGTACGGCTCGCCACCGCCGTCCCCGACGCGGCGCGCTGGGCCGCTGCCAGGCTCGCCCTGCTGCTGGGCCGCGAGGTGTTCGTCGTCGGGCGCCGGGTGCCGGATGTCTCCGCCCATCGGGCGGCCCGTCTGCTGGGCCTCCGGGCGGTGGGCGCGGGGTCGTACGCCGAGTTCCGGCAGGCGCTGCCGGAAGTCGCCAGGTGGCTGCTGGAAGACATCGACACCGCGACGGACCTGTGGCGGGCGGAGGCACGTTGGTGGGACGCGGTCGAGCGGGACGGCCGGGAACTGCTGCGCCGGTCCCGCTTCGGCCCGCAGCCGGTGGTGGGAGCCGTAGCGCTGCTGTCCGCCGACGCGTGGCGGACCCGCGGCGCGCTGGAACTGGCCGCCCGGGGCGGCGGCGCGGGCAACGGGCCGGCGGAGGTGCTCGATGCCCCGGGGTGAGGCCATGGTTCCGGTCCGGATGCGCCGGGTGGCCGTCGTGGCCCCCGAGACCGCGCTGCGAGCGGCCCTGGTGCGGGTCGCCGAGGCGGGCTGCGTCGAGATCGACCTCGCCCGGGACGGCGGGCCGGACATCCGCGGGCCGGCGGCGTCGCGTCTGCAGCGGCTGCGCGCCGAGCCCGCACAGGCCGCTCTCAGCGCGGCTCCCCCCGACCTCGACGCCCTGGAGCGCGAGGGGCGGACGGACCTGCTGGCGGGCGAGGCGCAGCTGGAGGAGCGACTCGGCAGCGCGGTCCGGCACGGCACGGTCGCGGCGCTGGCCGGCTGGTGCCCCGAGGCGCGACTGGGCGCCATGGCGGAGCACATCGCCGGTGCCGGTGGCGCGCTGGTACCGCTGCGAGCCCCGCGAGGTGTCGATCCGCCGACCCTGCTGACCGGAGCGGACACGGCTCCCCGGCCGCACAGGGCGCGGACCGTGCGCCGTTCCTTCACGCCCCTGGTCACCACGTACGGAACCGTGCCGTATGCCGACGTCGACCCGACCCTGCCCGCCGGGATCGTCTACGTGGTGATGTTCGGCCTGATGTTCGGCGACGCCGGGCACGGGCTGCTGCTGGTCGCCCTCGCACTCCTGCTGCGGGCCGGCCGCCCGCGCCGGGCCGCGGCGCTGCGCCCGCTGTGGCCCTTCGTCGCGGGGGCCGGGCTGGCCGCGACGCTGGCCGGGGTGGCGTACGGCGAGTTCTTCGGCCCGACCGGCGTCCTGCCCGTGCTGTGGCTGGAGCCGCTGGAGGAGCCCATGCGGCTGCTGGCCGTGGCCGTCGTGCTCGGGGCAGTACTGCTCGCGGCGGCCTATGTCGCGGGGACCGTCAACCGCTGGCGGGAAGGCGGACCGACGGCGGCCGTGTACGCGACGTCCGGCATCGCCGGGGCTGCGCTCTACCTCGGTCTCCTCGCCGTGGCGGGGTACGTGTGGCTCGGCCGGCCGGCGTACGGCGCCGTGGGCGCCACGATCGCCGTCGCCGGGCTGGCGCTGGCCGGAGCGGGGGTGTACGCGTCCACGGCGGGCGGTCCGGGCGGCGTCGCGCAGACCGGTGTCCAGCTCTTCGACGTGGTGGTGCGGATCGGCTCCAACGTCGTGTCCTTCGCCCGGCTCGCGGCCTTCGGCCTCACTCATGCGGCGCTGGGTTCCATCATCTGGGACGGCACGACGGCGCTGGCGGGCCGAGGTGTCCTCGGGGTGGCCGCCGCACTGCCGGTGTTTCTCCTGGGCAACGCCGTGGCCTTCTCGCTGGAGGCGCTGGTGGCGGGCGTCCAGGCGCTGCGTCTGGAGTTCTACGAACTGTTCTCCCGGCTCTTCCAGGGCGAAGGACGCCCCTTCCGGCCCTGGCACCTGCCGGTTCAGCACATCCCGGGGCCGCCCGTCGCCCCCGGGCCGCCCGCAGTGGTGGGCCTCCCGGATGGCGCGGCCGTCCGGCGCGGCCCGGCGAGGGAGGAGAAATCGTGAGCACCTGGTTCCTGGCCCTGCCCGTCATCGCGGCGGGATTCGTAGCCGTACGGCTCCTGCTGCGGCGTTCCCGCCGGGCGGCCCTCTGGTGGACGGTCGGTGCCGACGCCGTGCTCCTGGTGGCCGCCACCGTGGTGCTCACCCTGGCGCTCGGCGGCGGCGCCGCGCAGGCCGCGAGTGTGACGGCGCAGGATTCCGGCTCCAGCTCCGCCGCCCTCATCGGTGCCGCGATCGCGGTGGCCGGGGCGACGATCGGGGCGAGCATCGCCGTCGCCTACACCGGTGCGGCGGCCCTCGCGGCGCTCAGCGAACGTCCGGAACTCTTCGGCCGGGCCATGGTCATCGTCGGTCTGGCCGAGGGCATCGCCATCTACGGCCTGGTCGTCGCGATCATCCTCATCGGGAAGGCATGATGGGCCGCGTCGCCGCCATCGGAGAACGGCGCCGGGTGGCCGGTCTGGCCCTGGCCGGAGCGATCGCCCTCGTCGCCGAGGACTCCGACGCCGTACGCCGGGCCTGGCGGACTCTGCCGGACGGCGTCGACCTGGTGATCCTCACCCCCGCCGCGGCCGAGGCGCTGGAAGCCGATTCGGCGGCGCCCCGGGGCCGCCGCGTGCTGACCGCCGTGATGCCGCCATGAGGGACCCCGCCGCCCAGCGGACGACGGATGTGCTCGCGCCGGTACGGGCGGAGCTCGTTCGAGCCGCTCGGACCGACGCGGAGGCGCTCCTCGCCCGTACCGAGGCGGAGGCCGCCGCGGTGCTGGACCGCGCCCGCGCCGACGCCCGGACGACCCTCGACGAGGCCCGGCGGCAAGGCGAGGCAGACGGCTCGGCCGCTGCCCGTGACCGCCTCGTCAGGGCCCGGCGGGAGGCGAGGTCCCGCACGCTCGCCGCCCGCCGGGAATCGTACGAGGAGCTGCGTCGCCAGGCCGCCGAACAGGTCGGGGCCCTGTGCCGGGGCGACGGCCATGCGTCCCTGCGGGCGCGGCTGGAGCACCGGGCCCGTGTTCTTCTCGGCCCCGACAGCGAGGTGACCGCGCTCCCCGAGGGCGGCGTGGAGGCCCGGGCCCCGGGGCGGCGGGTCGACCTCTCGCCCGCCGCGCTGGCCGACCGCGCGCTGGACCGCATGGGAGCGGAGGTGCGGAGCCTGTGGGAGCCGTGACGGAATCCTCCGGAGGGAGCCGGCGGCCGGCGGCCCGGCAGCCGGTCTCCCGGATCCTGCGCGTCACCGGACCGCTGGTCGAGATGGAATACGTGGGCGGCGTCGCGATGCACGACCTGGTCTCGATCGGCCCCGCGGCGCTGCCCGGGGAGGTCGTCGCCATCAAGGAGGACGTGGTCACCGTCCAGGCGTACGAGTACACCGGCGGGCTGGCTCCGGGGCAGACGGCGCTGCCCCGCGGCCGTCCCCTGTCGGTGCGGCTCGGGCCTCATCTGCTGGGCGGGATCTTCGACGGTCTGCTGCGCCCCCTGGCCGGTGCCGGCGAGTGGCTGTGGCCCGGCGAGCTGGGGGACGCCGCCGAGGAACGCAGCTGGTCGTTCTCCCCGTCGGTGGCCGAGGGGGAGACGGTGGCCGAGGGACAGGCCCTCGGGGAGATCCGCGACGCCGGGCCGGTACGGGTGAAGGTCCTCGTGCCGCCCGGCGGCGGGGGAAGGGTGCGGGAGCTCGCCGCGGCCGGGGACCGTCCCGACGAGGCTGTGGTGGGTGTGGTGGGCGGAACGGATGTGACGATCGGCGCCCTGTGGCCGGTGCGCCGCGCACGCCCGGTGCGGGAGCGGGTCGACACCCACCGGCCGCTGAACACCGGCCAGCGCGTGGTCGACCTGCTCTTCCCCGTGGCCCGCGGCAGCACGGTGGCGGTGCCGGGCGGTTTCGGGACCGGCAAGACGGTGCTGCTGCAGCAGATCGCCAAGTGGTGCGACGCGGACGTCATCGTCTACGTCGGCTGCGGGGAGCGCGGCAACGAGATGGCCGATGTCATCCGCGAACTGGCGGAGCTCCAGGACCCGCGCACGGGCGGACGCCTCGCGGACCGCACCGTGACGATCGCCAACACCTCCAACATGCCGATGATGGCCCGCGAGGCGAGCGTGTACACCGGGATGACGGTCGCCGAGTACTTCCGGGACATGGGACTGGACGTGGTCGTCATCGCCGACTCGACCTCCCGGTGGGCCGAGGCGCTGCGCGAGTTCGCCTCCCGCACCGGCGCGCTGCCCGCGGAGGAGGGCTACCCGGCCGGGCTGGCCTCCGCCGTCGCGGCCTTCTACGAGCGGGCCGCCGCCGTGACCGCCCTCGGCGGCGGCCGCGGATCGGTGACCGTGATCGGCGCGGTGTCGCCGCCGGGCGGGGACATGACCGAACCGGTGACGGCGCACACCGAACGCTTCGTCCGCTGCCTGTGGACACTCGACCGCGACCTCGCCTACGCCCGCCACTACCCGGCGATCTCCTGGGCGGGCTCGTTCTCCCGGGACGTACCGCGCCTGGCCGCCGGATACCGCGCGGGCGGCGACCCGGAGTGGGCACGGCGCCGCGAACGGGTGGGAGCGGTGCTGGCGGAGGCGGACCGGCTGGCCGATCTGGTGGACCTTATCGGTATCGCCGCCCTCCCCGCGAGGGAACGTGTCAGCGTGCTGGCAGGACGGTTGGTCCGCGAGGGAGTGCTGCAGCAGAGCGCGCTGTCCGAGCAGGACGCGTACTGCGGGCCGGAGAAGACGGCGGCACTGGCCGACGCCGTCCTCACGGTCGCCGACCGCTGCCGCGAACTGGTCGACTCCGGCGTCCCGGCCGCCTCGGTCGAGGAGGCCGATTTCGGTCCGCTGCTGCGCGCCCGCGAGGACACCGGCCCGCACGACGCCGCCGGGGTGGCCGCGCGGCGGGACGCGATGCTCGCCAAGCTGGCGGAGGTACGCCCATGAGCGCGTCCGGGGAGATCGAGTACACGGCGGTGCGCGAACTCCGAGGGCCGCTCGCGATCGTGGAAGGCGTCTCGGGGATCGGCTGGGACACGTACGTACACATCACCCTCGCTTCGGGGGAACGGCGCCACGGCTTGGTCCTGGACTCCGACCGCGACCTGGCGGTGGTCCAGGTGCTGGAGGGGACTTCGGGCATGGACCCGGCGGGGGTCCGGGCGGCCTTCTCGGGCAGCCCCCTGCGGGTCCCGGTCGGGACGGACTGGCTCGGCCGTGTCTGCAACGGCCGCGGCGCCCCCCTCGACGGCGGCCCGCCCGTCATCGGTTCCCGCACCGCGGAGGTGGGCGGCGCCCCCATCAACCCGGTGTGGCGCGAGCCGCCGTCCGAGCCGGTACTCACCGGGGTCGGCGCCGTCGACGCCCTGACCACCCTGGTACGCGGACAGAAACTGCCGGTGTTCTCGCTGGCGGGGCTGCCGCATCTGGAACTGGCCGCCCAGATCGCCGCCCAGGCCACCGTCGAGGGGGAGGCGTTCAGCGTCGTCTTCGCGGGGATGGGCCTCACACACGCCGACGCCTCGTTCGTGCGCGACGCGCTGGAGGAGCGGTCCGCCGCCGGGGAGCTGGTGCTGCTGCTCAACACCGCCGACGACCCCGTGATCGAACGAATCCTCACCCCGCGGATCGCGCTCACGGTGGCCGAACACCTGGCCTTCACCGAGGGACGGCACGTCCTCGTGGTGATGACCGACATGACCACGTACGCCGAGGCCCTGCGCGAAGTCTCCGCCGCCCGCGGGGAGATCCCCGCCCGCCGCGCCTACCCCGGCTATCTCTACAGCGACCTGGCCTCCCTGTACGAACGCTGCGGGCGTATCGGGGGCCGCGGCGGCTCGGTCACCGTGCTGCCGGTGCTCACCATGCCCGCGGGCGACATCACCCACCCCGTGCCGGACCTCACCGGGTACATCACCGAGGGCCAGATCGTGCTCTCGCGCGAGACGCACGCGCGGGGCGTCTACCCGCCGCTGGACGCCCTGTCCTCCCTCTCCCGGCTGATGCGCAAGGGAGCCGGTCCCGGCCGCACCCGCGACGACCACCTCGACGTCGCGGCCCAGCTTCTGGCCTCCCTGGCCCGTGCCCGCCAGGTCCGCGACCTCGCCGACCTGGTCGGCCAGGAGGCCCTGAGCCCCACCGACCGCCGCTACCTCGACTACGAGGAGGCGTTCCTGCGGGACTTCGCCGACCAGCGCAGCGACGAACCACGCGACCTCGACGCCTCGCTGGAACGCGGCTGGCGGGCCCTGCTCACCCTGCCCCGCGGTCAGCTTTCCATGCTTCCCGCCCGGCTCCTCGACGCCCACGGGGCGAAGGACCTCGACGATCCCGGCGAGGAGGCGTCCCGATGACCGGCGCCCGCCGTCGTACGCCGCCCGGTCGTGCCGGACGGTTGCGCCTGCGGCACAGCCTCGATGTCGCCGAGCGCGGAGCCGACCTGCTGGAACGGAAACTCCGTATCCTCCGCTCCGAGCACCGGCGGCTGCTGCGCGCGGAGGAGTCGGCCGCCCGGGCCTGGCGGGACCTGCTGTCCGAGGCGGAGACCTGGCTGCTGCGGGGGCTGCTCCTGGGCGGGCAGCAGGCCCTCGACTCGGCCGCCGAGGGCCTCGGCCCGGCCGACGTCACCGTCCACTGGACCGTCTCCATGGGGGTACGCCACCCGGCGACGGTCTCCACGTCCGTGCCCGACCGGCCGTCCACCGCCGCCGCTCCCTCCAACACCGCCCTGGTGCACGCCGAGGCGGCCTACGGCCGTGCCGTGCGGGCCGCCGCCGAGTACGCGGCCGCCCACGCCGCCGCCGAGATGGTGGGCGCGGAGGTCGTCAGCACCCGGCACCGGGTCCGTGCCCTCCGGCGCCACTGGATCCCCCGCCTGCGAGAGGCACTCGACCGGGCCGATCTGGCCCTGGAACAGTCCGAGCACGAGGACACCGTCCGGCGGCGCTGGGCCGCGAGGTCGGCCGAGGCCGGCAGGCCGCGGGCCGGACGCTGACCGGCCGGATACCCGCCGGGTCCTTCGGCCGCGTCCCGGCAGGGCCGAACGGCCCCGAACCCGCTCCCGTCGGCCCATCGCACCGCCGCACCGCCCGGGTTCCACTGGAGGTGAGCGAAGCGGCCACCCTCGCCGAAGGAGGCCCGGCCATGAGCGACACCGCACGGAAGACCATCACCGGACAGCAGCCGACGGCCGAGGTGCACCGGCTGGACATCGCCCATAGCGACGGAGACGTGTACGCCGTCGACATCCGCGACCACCGGCTCCTGGTCGACCAGCCCGAGGACGCCGGTGGCACGGACACCGCACCCACCCCCACCGAGCTGTTCGCGGCGTCCCTGGGCACGTGCGTCGCCTTCTACGCCGGCCGCTACCTTCATCGGCACGGCCTGGAACGCACGGGGCTGCGCGTGCGCCTGGAGTTCACCATGGCTCGCGACCTGCCGGCCCGCGTCGCATCGATGAGCATCACGATCAAACCGCCACCGGGACTGCCCGATGAGCGCCGCCCGGCCCTGCTCGCCGTCGCCTCGCACTGCACGGTCCACAACACGCTGAGGCAGCCACCGGAGATCGCCGTCGAACTGGAGCCGTGAGCACCCGCCGCGCCCTGACCGAGCCGCCCTCCGGGTCCGCGCCCGCCGCGGCCTCGTCCGCGACGAGCCCTGACGAGCCGGTCACGGCCGTCCCCACTGTTCTGGACGCATGTGATCCCGTACGGCGGGTTCGAGGGACATCGCCACGACCACCATGGGACCGAGCACCCCGAGTTCCCCGTCTTCGGCAACAGCCTGGCCACAATCTATGACGAGCTCGGCAGGTCTGAGGACGCACACCGCACAGCACCGGCCCCCCTCCCACCGAAACCGTCACCGCGACTCCGCCTCCCCGTTCGGCTGCCGCCCCCCGGCCCGCCTCGTGAACACAACCAGACGGCTCGGCGCTCGAACTTCGATGAGAAGCGCTCAGCCTTCCCTGCGACAGGTCAAGTCGGGATCATCGCCGAGCCGCCGGCGAGCGAGCCGATCTCGCCCCCCCCTACACGCAAGCTCCGCCGCCCGTATGGACCGGGACGCCGCAGCGCGCCCCACTCGGGGTCATGGCGCATGAGCACACGAGGCTCACGTGTCGGGGTGTCGTCAAGGCTCCGCGTCAGGACGGGGCGAGGACGCGGAACTCATGGCCCTCCGGGTCGGCCAGGCACGTCCACGAGGCGTCGCCCTGGCCGGCCCTGCCGATCCCGAGGCTGCGGCCGCCGAGCGCGCCACCCAGAGATCGGCGAGCAGCTCGAACCGCCGCCGGTCCGCGTCCGGGTCAGGTGAGGGAGGCCAAGGCGGTGTCCAGCCGGGCCGTGGCGTCGGTGGCGATGGGCCGGAGGTCGGGCAGGCCGGTCAGGGTGACCATGACGCCAGGGTCGAGGGCCTGGACGACTGTCATGTCGCCGTCGCGCCGGACGACGACGTTGCAGGGCAGGAGGAGGCCGATGTTGCGGTCGATCTCAAGGGCCTTGTGGGCGAGCGGCGGGTTGCAGGCGCCGAGAATCAGGTAGTCCTCCATGTCGTAACCCAGCTTGGCCTTCAAGGTGGCCTTGACGTCGATCTCCGTGAGGATGCCGAAGCCCTGGTCGGCCAGGGCATTGCGTACGGCGGTGACGGCGGTGGCGAAGTCGGCGCCGAGGCGGACGGTGCGGTCGTAGGGCACGGACACTCCCAGCTGGTGCGGAACAACTGAATTCTCTATACCCCACCGGGTACTCGCGCAGGGCGAGGCAGTCGCTCCGGCGCGCACATTCCACCCTCAGGAATACCCCCTGGGGTACGCCTGTCAGGGTAACCGCCCAGATACAGCGCGCTCACCACGAACCCTCATTTCCGCACCACCCCCTGACGTGGCCGAAGTGCGCGGTCGGCGTGAGCGTGGCGGACATGAGTCCGCCAGGGAATGCCGACGGCTATGCCGCGTCCGGTGGTTGGTGCCGGCCGTCTGCGAGGGGGCGGGGTGGGCGGGCGTCGGCCTGGGCCGCGTCGGCGAGGGCCTCGGCGGCGGCTTGCGCGGCCTGCGCCGCATCGTCGGCGGCCTGGGCGGCCGCCCCGTCCTCGGAGGATGTCTCACGCGTGGCCGGCGACTGGGGCAGCACCTCGCTGAAGGCGCGGGACACCCCCTGAAGAGCGGAGGTGACCTCGCTGGGGATCACCCAGAAGGTACTGCCCGGTCCTTGGGCGAGCTGCGGCAGCATCTGCATGTACTGGTAGGCGAGCAGCTTGGGGTCGGGGTCGTTGCGGTGCACGGCCTGGAACACCTCGTCGATGGCCCGGGACTGCCCCTCGGCCTTGAGGATCTCAGCGGTACGGTTGCCCTCCGCCCGGAGGACAGCGGACTGCTTGTCGCCTTCGGCGGTGAGGATCTGTGACTGCCGTTGCCCCTCGGCCCCGAGAATCGCCGCCCGCTTGTCGCGCTCGGCACGCATCTGCTTCTCCATCGCGTCCTTGATGGACTGCGGCGGGTCGATGGCCTTGATCTCCACCCGGTTGACTCTCAGCCCCCACTTGCCGGTGGCCTCGTCCAGCACGCCACGGAGCTGGTTGTTGATGGTGTCGCGCGAGGTGAGGGTCTTCTCCAGGTCCATGGAGCCCACGACGTTGCGCAGGGTGGTCACGGTGAGCTGTTCGACGCCCTGCAGGAAATCGGCGATCTCATAGGCGGCCGCACGTGGATCCGTGACCTGGAAGTACAGGACCGTATCGATCTCGACGACCAGATTGTCCTCGGTGATGACCGGCTGCGGCCTGAACGAGACGACCTGTTCCCGCAGATCGATCACCGGATAGACCCGGTCGATGTAGGGGATGACGAGGTTGAGCCCCGGCCTCAGCGTGCGACGGTAGCGGCCGAGGCGTTCGACATTGCGAGCGCGCGCTTGTGGAACGATGCGGACCGCCCGCACCACGGTGAATACGGCGATGAGCGCGACAATCACGCCGGCTATGAGCAACGCCGAGACTTCCATGGTTCACTCCCGGGGATAGACGAGGGCGGTGGCGCCATTGATTTCCATGACGTCGACGGTCGCTCCCGGAGGAATCACCAGCGTTTCGTCATAGGCGCGAGCCGTCCATTCCTCGCCACCGATGCGGACCCTGCCACCCAGGCCCGTCACCTCCGAGACGACATAGGCGGACCTGCCCACCAGTGCGTCGACGCCGAACCGCTCAGGCTGAGGCTTGAACAGGTGGCGCGCCGCGATGGGGCGTACGAAGAACAGACTGACCGCAGCCAGGACAGTGAAGATCAAGAACTGCGCGGGCAACGGAAGTCCCAACGCGGCGGCCCCCGCCGTGACCAACGCAGCCGCACCCAGGATCCCGAGCGCGGCAGTGAGAGTGAAGATCTCCGCCACCGCCAGCACTCCCGCGGCGATCAACCAGATCAGCCAAAGATCCATTGCACCCTCCCGGCCGCTGCGGCTCCATGAAGGCCCAGGTAGATGATTCACCCTTTGTACTACTTTTTACCCTTATCGGCGGACCCCACGCCCCCGCGGGCCTTCGCGCTGAGCATGTCCTCGGCACGGGGCCCCCGTCGCTGGTCGGGTGACTCGTCCCCGTCGCGTCATCACAGGTCAGCGGACCCTTCCGCGTGGCTTGAGCGGACCCGGCGGGAGTTCGGGGGCCGGGAGGGGGTCGCCTGCGTAGCCTTCCACCTTCCCGAAGCGGGTGCCGCGCATCCAGTCCTCGCGGGCCTGGGCGATCTCGTCGTGAGTGCGGCCGATGAGGTTCCACCACATGATGATCTCCTCCGCGAACGGTTCGCCGCCCAGGAGCATCACGGTCGCGTCCGACTCGGCGCGGAGGGGGAGCTCGGAGCGGCCGCAGCCGAGGTAGAGCATCGAGCCGGGGAGGACGGGGACGCCGTCGACATGGGTCTCGCCGGACATGGCGAGGACCGCGTACTCGAAGTCGGGGTCCAGGGGGAGGCGGGCCTCCGTGCCCCGGGTGAGGGTCAGGTCGGCGCCGACCAGCGGGGTGTACGTGGTGCCCGGGGACGTCGTGCCGTCGAGGGTGCCCAGGATGACCGTGGCCGTCAGTCCCCGGGCCGTGACGTGCGGGAGGGCGGCGTGGTGCTCGAAGTGCGGGGGCGCGTGGCGGTGGGCGTCCGGGAGGGCTACCCAGAGCTGGGCGCCGTGCAGATAGCGGGCGTGGGTGCGAGGGCTCTCCTCGGAGTGGGCGATCGCCCGCCCGGAGGTCATCAGGCCCAGTTCGCGCGGGCGGACCAGTTGGAGGCTGCCCGTGCTGTCGCGGTGCAGGACTTCGCCCTCGTGGAGCCAGCTGACCGTCTGCAGGCCCATGTGCGGATGCGGCGGGACCTGCATTCCGGGCTCGTCGGCGATGTCGTCGGGGCCGTAGTGGTCGACGAAGGCCCACGCGCCGACCATGCGGCGGCCCAGGTTGGGAAGCAGTCGGCGGACCTCGGTGGCCTCGCCCAGAAGGACGCGGCGCGGGCT
Source organism: Streptomyces sp. TRM49041 (assembly GCF_008271805.1). Lineage (GTDB taxonomy): Bacteria > Actinomycetota > Actinomycetes > Streptomycetales > Streptomycetaceae > Streptomyces. Next base: position 37,093 of record NZ_VSRY01000065.1, on the reverse strand, counting down.
GAGTAGTTCCCTCACCGGCTCCGCTACGACGAAACCCCTGCCACCGCAGAGGGACGGCGTGGCCTGGCGGTCGAGATTGCTCATGGCGCCCAACCTAGAGGATGGCGGGGGCGTAGCGCCGCCCACGAAGGGCAGGCGGAATAGCGATGGCCCCGGGCACCGTTGTGCGGGGCACCGACGGACACCCGAGAGGCGGACGGCATGAGCACGATCGAGCTGACCAAGGAGAACTTCGACCAGGTCGTGTCGGACAACGACTTCGTCCTGATCGATTTCTGGGCGTCCTGGTGCGGGCCCTGTCTGCGGTTCGCTCCCGTGTACGAGAAGGCGTCCGAGCGCCACACGGACCTGGTCTTCGCCAAGGTCGACACGGAGGCGCAGCAGGAGCTGGCGGCGGCGTTCGACATCCGGTCGATCCCCACCCTGATGATCGTCCGCGAGAACGTGGCCGTGTTCGCCCAGCCCGGGGCCCTGCCCGAGCCCGCCCTCGAGGACGTGATCGGGCAGGCTCGTGAGCTTGACATGGACGCCGTGCGGAAGGCGATCGACGAGGCGCAGGCCGGGGCGCAGGGCTAGCCCGGCCGGCCCTGCGGCACGCCGGCGCCGCAGGGGCTCCCGACGTCGGGGCCGACCCTGCGGCGCCTCCCGGGATCGGGGGCTAGCGTTCCAGGACCACCGCGATGCCCTGGCCCACTCCGATGCACAGCGCCGCCATGCCCGTACCCGAGCCGGCCGCGGCCAGCTGGTGGGCGACGGAGCCCGCGAGGCGGGCACCGGAGGCGCCGAGGGGGTGGCCGATGGCGATGGCGCCGCCGCGCGGGTTGACGACCGCCGGGTCCAGGTCGGGCCACTCGGCGAGACAGCCGAGCGCCTGCGCGGCGAACGCCTCGTTCAGCTCCAGCACGGCAAGGTCGGCCGGCGTGCGGTCCGCCTTCCGCAGCGCCCGCTGGACCGCCTCGACCGGGCCCAGGCCGAACAGCTGGGGCTCGATGCCGGTCACCGCCGACGCGCAGATACGGGCCAGCGGCTCGCGGCCGCAGGCGCGCAGGCCGTCCTCGTCGACGAGGAGCAGCGCGGCGGCGCCGTCGTTCAGCGGTGAGGCATTACCGGCGGTCACGGTGCCGTCGGCGCGGAACGACGGCTTCAGCTTGGCCAGAGCCTCCATGGACGTCGCGTCGCGGACGCACTCGTCGCGCGCCAGGTCCACGCCCTCGTACGGAACGACCTCCCCGTCGTACAGGCCGTCGGCCCACGCCCGGGCGGCCTTGCGGTGGCTGTCGAGGGCGAAGGCGTCCTGCTGCTCGCGGCTGATCGCGTGCTTGTCGGCGATGAGCTCCGCGCCCTCCCCGAGGGACACGGTCCACTCGGCCAGCATCCTCGGGTTGGTCATCCGCCAGCCGAGCGTCGTCGAGTGCAGCTGCTGGTGTCCGGCCGGGAAGGCCCGTTCGGGCTTCTGAAGGACCCACGGGGCGCGGGACATCGACTCGACGCCACCCGCGAGGACGACCGAGGCGTCGCCGAGGGCGATGGCGCGGGCGGCCTGCACGACCGCTTCCAGACCCGAGCCGCACAGGCGGTTGACGGTCACCCCGGGCACGGTGACCGGCAGACCCGCGAGGAGCACCGCCATACGGGCCACGTCGCGGTTGTCCTCGCCGGCGCCGTTGGCGTCGCCGAAGTAGACGTCGTCGATCCTGGCCGGGTCCAGGGCGGGGGTGCGGTCGACCAGCGACCGCACGACATGCGCGGCGAGGTCGTCGGGGCGTACGGAGGAGAGGGCGCCGCCGAACTTGCCGATCGGCGTGCGGACGGCGTCGACGATGTAGACGTCGCGGATACTCATCGGGTCTCTCTCCCACGGCCTCGTGCGTGCGCGCATTCGCGCACGCGTATGGTGAACGGGCGTTCACTACCGACGTGGCGAGTCTCCGGCGCCGGAGCGGTCGGTGTCAACGGCCGCCGAGCCGTCAGCCGCCGAGCCGTCAGCCGTCAGCCGTCAGCCGTCAGCCGTCAGCCGTCAGCCGGGGCCGTCACCCGCGCCGACAGACCGTAGTCCAGCTCGAAGCCGTCCACCAGCAGCGCCTCCACCGTGCGGGTCTCCGGGTCGATATCGGCGACCATGCCGCCCCCGGAGTACCGCGGGTATCCCGAGGCGCCCGTCTCGCCGGTGGCCTCCACCACGGCCGAGCGGATCGCCACCTCGGCGAGGTGCGCGACATCGCGCCCCTCAGCGTGCTGCGGCACGACCAGGATCTCGAAGCGCTGCGGATGTGTGCTCATGCTCGTGACGCTAAGGACGTACGGCGCGACGCGCACGTCAGGCGACGGCCGCCGACCCTCGCCGACCGACACCGACGCCGCCGACCGACCGACCGACCGACCGACGACGGACGCCCGCGGAGGCGGCCAGGGGTGCGGTTACCGGCCGTGAGGCTCTACGGTGTGCCGTCGTGACGACGCACTTCCGCTCAAGCGGCTCCCCTGACGGCCTCGACGACCTCCCCGGCCGGTACGGGCCGACCGCGACCACCGAAGCCGAACCCCACGCGGTCGGGCCGGTCCGCACCTCCTACGCCCCCGACCGCGACAACGCCCCCGATCCCGGTGAGATCGTCTGGACGTGGGTGCCGTACGAGGAGAACGACGGGCGCGGCAAGGACCGCCCCGTCCTGGTGGTCGCCCGGGAGGCGGCCGGCACGCTGCTCGCCGTGCAGCTGTCGAGCAGACGGCACGACCACGACCACGAGTGGGTGCCGATAGGCGTCGGGCCGTGGGACCGGGCCGGGCGTGAGTCCTGGGTCGACCTGGACCGGGTGCTGAGGGTCCACGAGGACGGGATGCGGCGCGAGGCCTGCGCGCTGGACCGGCCGCGGTTCGATCTGGTCGTGACGCGGCTGGCCGGGCGTTACGGCTGGAGCTGACCGCTCCGCGTACGGGCGTTCCCCGCTAGGCGGCCGGGAACGCCTCGCGGAACGCCGCGAGCGTGCCCGCGTCGCGCGTGCGGTCCAGGATCGCGAAGACGACCTCCTCGAACCGGCCCGCGAACCGCCCGTCGCCGGTGAGGAGCGCCCGGAACGCGCCCGCCACCTCGGCCGGGTCGTTGCGGAAGACGCCGCAGCCCCAGGCGCCCAGCACGAGCCGCCCGTAGCCGTGGGCCGCGGCGGTCTCCAGGACGCGCTCGGCGCGGGACGCCAGGGCGGCCGGGATGCGGGCGGCCAGTTCGGGCGTGCGGCGGCGGATGACGCCCGCGTTGGGCGCCGGTGAGGTCAGGAACCCCACCGTGTAGGGCCGGTCGAGAAGCCGGCCCCGGTCGTCCCGGAACACCGGGACGCCGGGCGAGTGGATGACCCGGTCCGTGTAGAAGGGGTCGCGGTCGGCGCGGTGGTGCTCGTAGTAGGCGGGGGCCCGCAGCAGCGTGGCGTACAGGGCGGACGCGCGGCAGACGGCCTCTTCCTGGGCCTGTGCGCCGTTGAGGTAGCCGCCTCCGGGGTTGCGCGCGGAGGCGAAGTTGAGGACGGCGACCGGGGCGTCCGGTACGGCTGTGGTGAGCCGGCGCGCCGCCTCGGTACTGGACTCGCCGGTGACCTCGATCCTGGCCGTACGGCCGATGTCCGAACCTGCGCCCGAACCGGCGTCCGACGTGGCGGGGAAGGGTACGGGGCCGGGACCGTGCAGGGTCGTCCCGGCGAGGGCGCGGGCCAGGTCCTCGGCGATGCTGATCTCGCGGCCGTCCTCGGTCCGGTAACGGCCCGCCGCGACGATCTCCTCGGTCCGGCGTGCGATGTCCCGCAGTCGTGCGCTCATACCCGGCATCGTCCGCGATCATGCGGGCGGCGGGCAACGGGATTTCCGGCATGTGCCGTTCACGGGGGCACTCTTGTGCGGGCCGTCGGCGGTGGCTTAGGTGGGACGGTACGCCTTCGACAGGAGGAGCCACCATGCCGTCGACCGACTTCCCGGAGAGCGGAGAGCCGCTGTCCGAGGACGAGGCGGAGGATCTGCTGCGGTGCATCTGTTTCAAGACCGGTCCTCCCCGCGCGGTCGGGGTCGAACTGGAATGGTTCGTCCACGATCTGCACCGCCCGTATCTGCCCGTCCCCGGCGATCGTCTGCACACCGCCTTCACCACCCTGCGCACCCTCGGCCTGGGGTCCTCGCTCACCCTGGAGCCCGGCGGACAGCTGGAGCTCAGCTCGCCGCCCGCCGCGTCGCTCACCGAGTGCGTCGCCACCGTCTCGGCGGACCTCTCCGCCGTGCGCGCCGTGCTCACCCCGCTCGGACTCACCCTCACCGGCTCCGGTACGGACCCGTGGCTCGCCACCCGGGAACGCCTCCTGCGCGAGCCCCGCTACGACGCCATGGAGCGCTATCTCGACCGCTGGGGCCCGGCCGGCCGGTTCATGATGCGCGACTCGGCGTCCGTACAGATCTGCGTGGACTCGGGGCACGAGGAGCCCGGCCCGCTCGGCTTCGAGCGGCGCTGGCGGCTGGCCCACCTCCTCGGCCCGGTCCTGGTCGCCTCGTTCGCCAACTCCCCCACGCTGCACGGCAGACCCACCGGCCTGCGGTCCACGCGGCAGTCGCTGTGGGCGGCGATCGACCCGGTACGGGGCCTGTCCCCGCCCACCGGACGCGAACCCCGGTCCGCCTGGGCGGCGCATGTGCTGGAGGTGCCCGTGATGTGTGTCCGCGCCGCCGAGGGACCCTGGGCGGTGCCGGAGGGCCTCACGTTCCGTGAGTGGCTGCGGTCCGGAACGCTCAGGGCCCCGACCCGGGCCGATCTCGACTACCACCTGACGACACTGTTCCCGCCGGTCCGGCCCCGCGGGAGCCATCTGGAGCTGCGCATGCTCGACGCGCAGCCGGGCGACGACGGCTGGATCGTGCCCCTCGCCGTGACCAGCGCCCTGTTCGACGACCCGGAGGCCGCCGACGCGGCGTACCGGGTTCTGCTGCCGCTGGCGGAGACGGCCGGACCGCTGCGCCCGCCGAACGACGCGCACTGGCGGGCCGCCATCCGGGACGGTCCGGACGCGCTCGCCCTGCACCGGGCGGCCGTGGCGTGCTTCGGCCTCGCCCTCCAGGCTCTGGTCCGCTCCGGCGCGCCCACCGGGGTGCTGGACGCGGTCGCCGCGTTCCAGGACCGGTTCGTGCTGCGGCGCCGCTGCCCGGCCGACGACCGGCGCCTCGCCCCGCTCTCCCCCGCCGTCCCGGCCTCGGCTCCTCCGGGTCCTCCCGGGCGCCCCGCTCCCCCCGCCTCCTCTTCCGGCCTCGGCCCCGGCACCGGCCCCGACTCCGCGAAGGACCCCCGTTCATGACCGTTTCCGCCTCCCCCGAGATCCTCCGGCGGCAGGCGTGCGACGCACTGGCTGCCGCCCGGGCGCGTACGGCCCTGCTCACCGACTGTGTCGACGACGGCGAGCTGACCGCCCAGCACTCGCCGTTGATGTCCCCGCTGGTGTGGGACCTGGCCCATATCGCCAACCAGGAGGAGCAGTGGCTCCTGCGCGCCGTCGGCGGGCGGGAGGCGCTGCGTCCCGAGATCGACCCGCTGTACGACGCGTTCGAGCACCCCCGGGCCACCCGGCCCTCCCTGCCGCTGCTGCCGCCGACCGAGGCACGGGCGTACGCGGCCGAGGTGCGCGGCCGGGTCCTCGACGTCCTCGACCGCGCCCGGCTGGAAGGCGATCCGCTGCTGGACGCGGCGTTCGCGTTCGGGATGGTCGCCCAGCACGAGCAGCAGCACGACGAGACCATGCTGATCACCCACCAGCTCCGCCGCGGTCCCGCCGCGCTCACCGCGCCCGCGCCCCCGCCACCGGCCGAGGACGCGGCGCGGCTCCCGGCCGAGACGCGGGTACCGGGCGGCGCGTTCACGATGGGCACCTCGTCCGAGGAGGAGCCGTGGGCGCTGGACAACGAACGGCCGGGCCATATGCGGGTCGTCCCGGAGTTCTTCATCGACACGGTGCCTGTGACGTGCGGCGCGTACCGGCACTTCGTCGACGACGGCGGCTACCGCGAAGAGCGCTGGTGGGCGCCCGAGGGCTGGGCGCAGATCCGGCGGCACGGCATCGGCGCGCCGCTGTTCTGGGGCCACGAGGGCGGGCAGTGGCTGCGGCGGCGCTTCGGGGTCGTCGAGCCGGTGCCGGACGACGAGCCGGTGCTGCACGTCAGCTGGTACGAGGCCGACGCCTACGCGCGCTGGGCCGGCCGCAGGCTGCCGACGGAGGCCGAGTGGGAGAAGGCCGCCCGGTACGACCCGGTGTCGGGGCGGTCGCGGCGCTACCCGTGGGGTGACGCCGAGGCGACGCCGGACCGCGCCAACCTGGGGCAGCGGCATCTGCGCCCGGCTCCGGTGGGCAGCTACCCGACGGGGGCGTCCCCGCTGGGCGTACGGCAGCTGATCGGGGACGTGTGGGAGTGGACGGCCAGTGACTTCCTGCCGTACCCGGGGTTCGTGGCGTTCCCGTACCGCGAGTACTCGGAGGTCTTCTTCGGGCCCGGGCACAAGGTGCTGCGGGGCGGTTCGTTCGCGGTCGCGCCGGTGGCGTGCCGGGGGACGTTCCGGAACTGGGACCTGCCCGTGCGGCGGCAGATCTTCGCCGGGTTCCGTACGGCGCGGGACGCGGGGGTGACGGGCTGATGTGCCGTCATATCGCCTGGGCGGGCGCCGACGCGGTGCCGCTCGGGGAGCTCCTCGTGGCGCCCGCTCACGGCCTGTACCGGCAGTCGTGGGCGCCTCGCCGCCAGCGGTACGGGACGGTCAACGCGGACGGCTTCGGGGTCGGGTGGTACGCGCCGGGCGACCCGGTGCCGGCCCGCTACCGGAGGGCGGGGCCCGTGTGGGCGGACCCGTCGTTCGCCGACCTGGCGCGGGTGGTGCGGTCACGTGCGGCGCTGGCCGCCGTCCGGGACGCGACCCTGCCCGGCGCCGACGGGGAGGCGGCCGCGGCGCCGTTCGCGTCCGGGCCGTGGCTGTTCAGCCACAACGGCGCGGTGGCGGGCTGGCCCGACACGGTCGCCGCGCTCACCGCGGGGCTGCCGCCGACGGAGCTGCTGGCGCTGGAGGCCCGTAACGACTCGGCGCTGGTGTGGGCGCTGGTGCTGCACCGGCTGCGGCACGGCGACACCCTGGCGGACGCCCTGGCCCGCGTGGTCCGCGACGTGGCCACGGCCTCGCCCGCGTCGCGGCTGAACCTGCTGCTCACGGACGGCACGACAGTCGCCGCCACCGCGTGGGGCGACACGCTCTGGTACCTGGCCGGGCCGCCGGGCCCCGGCCGCCGCGCGGTCGTGGCCTCGGAGCCGTACGACGACGATCCCGCCTGGTGCGAGGTGCCGGACCGGACGCTGCTCACCGCCACGGCGGACGGGGTGACGCTCGGTCCGCTGCCCGTGTCGCCGCCGCTCGCCTCATCTCCCTCCCCTCTCTCGCCGCACGTCCCCCGTGCTTCGGCCGACCCGCTCGAGGAGTCCCCCGCGTGAGCCCGTTCCTGCTGACCCGCACCCTGCCCGAGGACACCGCAGGCGCCGATCTGCGCGCCGACGTGCTGTACGGCCTGACCCGCATGCCGAAGGAGCTGCCTCCCAAGTGGTTCTACGACGCGCGGGGCAGCGAGCTGTTCGAGGAGATCACCCGGCTGCCCGAGTACTACCCGACCCGGGCGGAGCGGGAGATCCTGATCGCCCGGGCACCGGAGATAGCCGCGGCGACCGGCGCCCGCACCCTGGTGGAGCTGGGGTCGGGCTCGTCGGAGAAGACCAGGCACCTGCTGCGGGCCATGCGGCCCGGCCTGGAGGGCTATGTGCCGGTCGATGTGAGCGAGTCGGCGCTGACCGGAGCGGCCGGGGCGCTCACCGCGGAGCTGCCCGGGCTGCGGGTGCACGCGCTGGTCGCCGACTTCACGCGGGGGCTGGCCCTGCCGGGCACGCCGGGGCCGCGGCTCGTGGCGTTCCTGGGGGGCACGCTCGGCAATCTGCTGCCCGGGCAGCGGGCCGCGTTCCTGCGCTCGGTTCGGGGGCTGCTGGAGCCCGGGGACGCGCTGCTGCTCGGCACCGATCTGGTGAAGGACGAGGCGACGCTGGTGGCGGCGTACGACGACGCCTCGGGGGTGACGGCGGCGTTCAACAAGAACGTACTGTCGGTGCTGGCCCGGGAGCTGGGCGCGGACGCCGATCCGGACGACTTCGGCCATGTGGCCGTGTGGGACCGGGAGAACGAGTGGATCGAGATGCGGCTGCGGGCGCGGCGCGCGCTGACCGTGAAGATCCCGGAGCTGGACCTGGAAGTGCCGTTCGCGGCGGGTGAGGAGTTGCGGACGGAGGTGTCGGCGAAGTTCCGTCAGGAGGGCGTCGCGAAGGAACTGGCGGCCGCCGGACTGGAGTTGTCGCGGTGGTGGACCGACGAGAAGGGGTGGTTCGCGCTGTCGCTGGCCACGGCGGTCTGAGAGGACACGGCGACGGCGACCGCCGCTTGCGCGGCGCGGGCCAGGGCGCGGCGGTCCGGGTGGCGGCCGGGCGGGATCGGGGCGAGGACCCGGATCTCGGCGGTGAGCCGGCCGGCCGCCGCGATCCGCCTCAGCGACGCGGTCAGCGGGTCGTCGCCGACGAACGCGGCCGGGCCGATTGGCCGGTAGGTGATCCGTACGGGCTGGACGGCGACGCCCGCGTCGAGTGCCGCCTGGAAGGCCGCCGGGCGGAACCGGCCCTGGGCCCGTCCGCACCACGTGGAGCCCTCGGGGAAGACCACGACGCGGTGCCCGGCGGCGAGGGTGCGGGCGATGTCGCGGACCGCGCCGGGGAGGGCGCGCAGGCGGTCGCGGTCGAGGAACAGGGTGCCGCCGAGGGCGGCGAGGGGGCCGACCAGCGGCCAGGACCGCACCTCGCGCTTGGCGACCATCCGGCCGGGGAGGACCGCCGCGACGAGCGGTATGTCGAGCCAGGAGACGTGGTTGGCGACGACGAGGTGCGGGCCGGGCGGCGGGGTGCCGGTGATCCGTACGCGGAGCCCGAACGCGCGGAGGACGGTACGGCACCACAGACGGGTGAGGGACCGGCGGGCGGCCGGGGTGAGGGGCGTGGTGAGCGGCGCGAGGGCCACCCCGGCGAGTATGGCGAGCAGCCCCGCGGTGAGCCGCAGGACGGCGCGGACATGGCCGGCCTCGGGGCCCGCCGGGGTGGCGCAGAGCCCGGGTCGGCAGGGTGCGGTGGGCAGCCAGGCGCTCATCACTGCACGCCGAGCGAGAGGAAGTGCCGCAGGTAGCGGGGGTTGGTGCGGCGCAGCGAGAGCAGTACGTACAGGTCGGCGACGCCGAAGTCCGGGTCGTGGGCGGGTGCGCCGCACACCCGGGCGCCGAGGCGGAGGTAGCCGCGCAGCAGCGGCGGGAGTTCGGTGCGCCCGGCGGGGCGGGGGACGCCGTCGGCGTTCCAGAGGCGGTGCGGGGTGACCCGGTATTCCTCGGGCGCGAGGTGCCTGTCCTTGACGGTGTCCCAGGTGGCGGCGGCGAGGGTGCCGCCGTCGGCGAGCGGGAGGGAGCAGCAGCCGGCCAGCCAGTTGTGGCCGGTGCGGGTCATGTAGTGGGCGATGCCGGCCCAGATGAGGGAGATGACGGCGCCGTTGCGGTGCGCGGGGTGCACACAGGAGCGGCCGACCTCGACGAGGTCGTCGCGGATGGGGGTGAGGCGGGAGAGGTCGAACTCGCCGTCGGAGTAGAGGCGTCCGGCTATGCGGGCGCGGTCGGGCGGCAGGAGCCGGTAGGTGCCGACGACGTCGCCGGTGGACTCGTCGCGTACGAGCAGGTGGTCGCAGTACGCGTCGAACGCGTCGCTGTCGAGCCCCGGCTCGGGCCCGTCGAGCCGCGCGCCGAGTTCCCCGGAGAACACCAGGTACCGCAGCCGCTGGGCGGCCCGTACCTCGTTCTGCTCCCGGGCGATCGAGACCCGGTAGCGGGGCTGCTGCCGGGTGGGTGCCTCGTCCAGGGTGGCTGCGGACAGTGTGGGCATGGGGGCTCCTTGGCCGGACGGCGGGGCGGGCCGGAGGGGTGCGGTGGCCCGTACCCCTACTTCTCCCGTCACCGGCTGGATTCGACGTGACCGCCCGGCGGAGCGGGGGTGTGCGGCGGCTGAATGCCCGGTTCGCGCCCCGCCCCGGTGTCAGCCCGCCAGCGCGCCGGTGATCAGCTCGGAGGCGGCGCGGGCCTCCGCCTCGGGATCGCGGCCCTGGAGGACCGCCGTCATGTACGGCTTGATGGGGTTGTCCGCTTCGACGTCCGCCCACTTCGGCGAGTTGGGGGTGGCCCTGCCGCGTGCCGCGCCGGCGGCCATGGCCGCGGTGGCCTCCTGGCCCTCGACGACGGAGGCCAGGGAGGTCTTGTTGGGCACGTAGTTCATGGTGCGGGCCAGGTCGGTCTGCCACTTCTCGCCCGCGAGGGCCTTGACGACGTCGATGGCGGCGGCGCGTTCCCGGGCGTTCACGGGGACGACGAGGTCTGAGCCTCCGGTGAAGACCGCGCACGGCTTGTCGGCGCTCTTGCCGGGGATTGGGAAGAAGCCGAGCCGGGAGGCGAGGGCCGGGTTCCGCTCCTCGATGGCGGCCGCGGCTCCGGGCGTGGCGATGATCTGGGCGACCTCGCCCTGGGCGAAGACCCCGGCCTGCGGGGGGTTCTCCTCGTCGGCGTCCCTCGGGCCTGAGCCGAGGGCCTGGAGCTTCTTGTAGAAGGCCATGCCCCTGAGCGCGGCGGGTGTGTCGAGCACGCCGACCCATTCGCCGTTCCTCTCGACGGCGAGGTCGCCGCCCTCGTCCCAGATGAATCCGGAGAGGGTGTACCAGTCCTGGCCCGCGAGGTAGATGCCCTGCGCACCGGTGCGGTTGATCTTCTCGGTGTCCTCCAGCCACTGCTCGCGGGTCTTGGGCGGCTCTTCTATGCCGGCCCGCTCGAAGAGGTCCTTGTGGTAGACGACGACCCGGTTGGCCGCGTACCAGGGGATGCCGAACTGGCTGCCGTCGATGCTGCCGGGTTCGGCGAGGCCGGGCAGCCACTCCTCATGGCCGAGGTCGCGTACGGACTCGAGCGTCAGGTCGTACAGGAGCTCCGTGTCGGCGTACTGGGCCACCTGGGTGTTGCCGACCTCGATGACGTCCGGTGCGTTCTCGCTCTCCAGGGCGGCCATGACCTTCTTGCCGATGCCGGTCCACTCCTGGAGGGCGACCTCCAGCCGGATACCGGGGTTCTCCTGCTCGTACGCGCTGGTGAACCGCTTGAGGAAGTCGTCGGACGCGCTGCCCTTCATCAGCCAGACCGTGACGGTGCGGGTTCCGGCGTCCTGGCCGGGGAGGGCGCCGCAACCGGTCAGGGCGAGGATGGACACGAGTGCGATGGGGCGGGCGAGCAGGCGTTTCTTCACGTAGGTCACCTTTTGCGTTCTCTGCAGGAGGACGGACCCGACGTGGGGGGAGCGAACGTGTTCGCACGGGCGGATGGCTGGATTTTGGTATGGACCAATGGGCGGGTCAAGTCCCCGCGCCCGCCTCGCGGACCGGGGCGGGCTGGGGCACCGTGGAAAGGAAGCGCCGGCGGGCGCGGCGCACGACGGCGACGAGGAGGCCGCCATGTCACACCACACGTATCGCGTCACCGAGATCGTCGGGACCTCGCACAACGGCGTGGACGAGGCGATCCGCAACGGGATCGCGCGGGCAGCGCAGACGCTGCACAACCTGGACTGGTTCGAGGTGACGCAGATCCGCGGGCATCTGGAGAACGGGCAGGTGGCGCACTACCAGGTGGGAATGAAGGTGGGTTTCCGGCTCGACGGGCCGGACGCCGGCGAGGAGTGAAAACACGGCCGCGTCAGGTGCGGCCCTCCTTCTCCTGGGCCTGTCGAAGCATCGGGGAGCTGAGCGCCCAGTCGGCCCGCACGACGTGGAAGCCCTCCTTCGCGGCCGCGGCGCAGACGAGTGCGTCGTCGTCCACGAGCATCCGGACCTCGCGGCTGCGGCTGATCCGGCGCAGGACCTCCAGCTTGGTCAGCCGGGCCGGGCGGCGGTCGGCGTTACGGCGCATATGGAGTCGGCCGTCGGGCAGGCCGTGGGCGGCCAGCCAGTCCAGGCTGTCCTGGCGGCACCGCTCGGGGCGGCCGGTGAGGTAACGGATCTCGCACTGACGGGCCGCTTCCAGGCAGAGGGCGATGCCCGGCGGGAGCGGCGGGTCCTGCGGGGCCGCGTCGAAGAACGCGCCCCAGTCGCGCGGGGTGCGCTCCAGGACGTGCTGCCGGTGCCGGGCGTCGGAGAGGGTGTTGTCCAGGTCGAACACGGCCACGGGTCTGCTGCTGTCGCTCATCACATCGTCAGCGTAGTGAATCCTCGTGCGCCGGAGGTGTTGAACCGGCGTGAGGCCGATCGCCGCCGCCCCGCTCCCAAGCCGCCTGTCCGTTCTGGACCGCTCGCGTGTCCGGGAGGGCGATGACGGCCCGCGGGCTCTGCGGGACACCTTCGGCCTCGCCCGGGAGGCCGAGGAGCTGGGCTTCCACCGTTTCCGGGTGGCCGAGCACCACGGCGTGCCGGGCGTGGCCGGGTCGGCGCCGACGGTCCTGGCGGGCGCGTCATCCGGCCAGAGCCGACCAGCTACAGCTGGCTGATGCCTTCGCTCGCGGGCAAACCACCCGCCAGCCGCGTCCCCAACCTCACAGGGCAATACACCTAGGCGGCGGGCCGGGTCCGGTCGGCCGGGGCCGCGTCGGTGTCGGTGTCGAACGTGTAGAAGCGGGTGTGGTCGAGGAGGTCCGCCGGGGTCACGTCGTTCCACGGGCGCATCGGCTTGTTCAGGTCCACCACATTCCGTGTGGGGCCGGTCGGCAGGTACGTGGAGCGGGGATGCCGGGCCTGCCACTCGGCCCACAGTTTGTCGACGAAGGCGTGGTGGAGCCAGAACACCGGGTCGTTCGGGGAGACTCCGGTGGCCATCTGGCCGCCCACCCAGACATGGACGCGGTTGTGGAGGTTGATGCCGCGCCAGCCCTCGAGATGGTTGCGGAAGCCGTCGGAAGCGCTGTTCCACGGCGGGGCGTCGTACGTCTCCATGGCGAGGACCGTGTCGACCTCGGCGCGGGTCGGCAGGCTTCGGCCGCCTCCGCCGAGGGAGCGGCGCAGGAAGTCGCGGCCGTCGACGCGGACGCCGATGGTCCAGCCGCCGGCGGAGCGGGCGAACGGCCCGTCCAGGACTCGGCCGTCCCGGCTGCGGCCGGTGCCGCCGAGGAAGTCCGGGGCCCACAGGGAGGAGGCCGGGGTGCGGTCGGCTGTCCAGTCCCAGTAGGGCAGGGCGACATCCGGGTCGACGGCTTGGAGGGCCTGCTCGAACTCCAGGAGGAATCTGCGGTGCCAGGGCAGGAACGACGGTGAGCGGTGGCCGACCCGGTCGCCGTAGTCGGTGTCGCTCATGATGAACTCGTTGTGCGTGTGGACGAACGGGTCGTACTTCCCGGTGCGCTTGAGCTCCAGGAGGGCGGCGACGAAGCGGCCCTTCTCCTCGGCGGTGAGCGTCGCCTGGTTCTTGCGTACGGTCATGGCGGTGCGGCTCCGGATCAGGTGGTGACGAGGGGGACGAGCGGCGCGCCCTGGAGTTCCAGGACGGCGGTACGGGCCGCGGCGCGCGGCGAGTGGAGCTGCTCGTAGTGGTTGATCACGCTGATCCAGGTGCCGTCGGCGTTCCGCATCAGATGCAGTTCCCGGCCGTCGATGTGGACGGTGTAGCCACCGTGTGCGCCGCCGCCGTGGTGGCCGCCACCGTTGGTGGGGCGGCCCTGGATACGGCGGCCCTCGTACACCTCGTCGAACGGGCCGGGGCCGGCGCTTCCGGGTATGCCTGTGCCGTGCCCGTGCCCGCCCCCGGCGCCGTGCAGTTCCCAGTCGGGCTCGCCCACGGGGCCCGGCTGGTCGGTCAGGGCGGTGGCGAGCGCCGGGGCGGCCGCGGCGAGGCCGGCGGCGGCGCCGACGGCGGCTCCCAGGGCGGCGCGGCGGCTGATACTTGACATGAGAGAAACCCCCAAGTGAGTGCAGTGGTCAGATGCACCCGGGGCTGTGGTCGGCAGCCCCGGCAGGGCATATGCCTACCGGGCCTGCGCCACGGGGGGGAAATTTCCCGATCAGGGAGGACTCAAAAAGGGACAACTCCGCATCAATAGTGAAGAGTTGAACGAAGTCGATCTTGCTGTTGGGGGCCTCGACGACCACACCCCGAGGCGAAGTCCTGCACGGAAAGTGATCATCCCGTGAAGATTCTTTCGCCCCGGGGTGCGCGCTGTGACGGGTGCCACAGTGGAAAGGTGTCCTTAAACCGCCCGGCGCCGCGAAGCCCGCAGCCACTCCTTGTTCATGGCCGCGATCGACGGCAGCGGGATGCCCTTCGGACACGCCGTGGCGCACTCACCGGTCAGCGTGCAGCCCCCGAAGCCCTCCTCGTCCATCCGCGCCACCATGTCGAGCACCCGGCTCTCCCGCTCGGGTGCTCCCTGCGGCAGCACATTGAGGTGGTTGATCTTCGCCGAGGTGAAGAGCATCGCCGAACCGTTGGGGCAGGCCGCGACACAGGCACCGCAGCCGATGCACTCGGCGTGCTCGAAGGCGTGGTCGGCGTCGGCCTTCGGCACGGGCGTGGCGTGGGCCTCTGGCGCGGAGCCGGTCGGGGCGCTGATGTAGCCGCCGGCCTGGATGATCCGGTCGAACGCCGACCGGTCCACCACCAGGTCCTTGACGACGGGGAACGCGGCGGCCCGCCACGGCTCGACGTCGATCGTGTCGCCGTCCCGGAACGAACGCATGTGGAGCTGGCACGTGGTGGTGCGCTCCGGGCCGTGCGCGTCACCGTTGACGACCAGGCTGCAGGCGCCGCAGATGCCCTCGCGGCAGTCGTGGTCGAACGCGACCGGCTCCTCGCCCCGCAGGGTCAGCTCCTCGTTGAGGGTGTCCAGCATCTCCAGGAAGGACATGTCCGGGGAGATGCCGTCGACCTCGTACGTGGCCATCGCGCCGGGGGCGTCGGCGTTCTTCTGGCGCCAGACGCGCAGGGTGAGCCTCATGCGTAGCTCCGCTGGGTGGGGTGGACGTACTCGAAGACCAGGTCCTCCTTGTGGAGGACGGGCGGCTCGCCGCTTCCGCGGAACTCCCAGGCGGCGGCGTACGAGAACTCCTCGTCCCCGCGGGCCGCCTCGCCGTCCGGGGTCTGGGACTCCTCGCGGAAGTGACCGCCGCAGGACTCGGTGCGATGCAGCGCGTCGAGGCACATCAGCTCGGCTAGCTCCAGGTAGTCGACGATTCGGTTCGCCCGCTCCAGGGACTGGTTGAACTCCTCGCCGGTGCCGGGCACCTTGATACGGCGCCAGAACTCCTCGCGGATCTCCGGGATCCGGTCGAGGGCCCTGCGCAGCCCCTCGTCGGTGCGGGCCATGCCGCAGTGGTCCCACATCAGCTCGCCCAGCTCCCGGTGGAACGAGTCCGGGGTGCGGTCGCCGTTCACGGCGAGGAGGCGGCGCAGCCGGTCCTCGGTCTCGCCGACGACCTCCGCAACGGCCGGGTGGCGGGCTGTGAGCGGGTCCGGCTTCGGGGCTCTCGCCAGGTAGTCGTTGACGGTGGACGGCAGGACGAAGTAGCCGTCGGCGAGACCCTGCATCAGGGCGGACGCGCCCAGCCGGTTGGCGCCGTGGTCGGAGAAGTTGGCCTCGCCGACGGCGAACAGGCCGGGCACGGTGGTCTGGAGGTCGTAGTCGACCCACAGGCCGCCCATCGTGTAGTGAACGGCGGGGTAGATCCGCATCGGCGCCTCGTACGGGTTCTCCGCGGTGATCCGCTCGTACATGTCGAAGAGGTTGCCGTACTTCTCCTCGACCTTCGCACGGCCCATCCGGCGGATCGCGTCCGCGAAGTCCAGATAGACGCCCTGGCCGCCGGGGCCCACTCCCCTGCCCTCGTCGCAGACGTTCTTGGCCGCGCGGGACGCGATGTCGCGGGGGACGAGGTTGCCGAAGGACGGGTAGATCCGCTCCAGGTAGTAGTCGCGCTCGTCCTCCGGGATCTCGTGCGGCGGGCGTGTGTCGCCCTTGGCCTTCGGGACCCAGATGCGGCCGTCGTTGCGCAGCGACTCGCTCATCAGGGTCAGCTTCGACTGGTGGTCGCCGGT
The DNA here is from genome assembly GCF_008271805.1 of Streptomyces sp. TRM49041. Taxonomy (GTDB): domain Bacteria; phylum Actinomycetota; class Actinomycetes; order Streptomycetales; family Streptomycetaceae; genus Streptomyces. Next base: position 20,921 of record NZ_VSRY01000065.1, on the reverse strand, counting down.
GCGCGGGATACAGGTGGGGTGGATCTGGGTGAAGCAGGGATTGGCGAAGTACGCGCCGCGCCGGTGCGCCCGCCACACGGCGGTGGCGTTGGAGTTCATGGCGTTGGTCGACAGGTAGAAGACGTTGCCGTAGCCGCCGGTGGCGAGGACGACGGCGTCCGCGAAGTATGTGTCGACGCGCCCTGTGACCAGGTCGCGGGCGACGATGCCGCGGGCCCGCCCGTCGACGACGATGAGGTCGAGCATCTCGGTGCGCGGGTGCAGTTCGACATTGCCGGCGGCGACTTGCCGGGACAGCGCCTGGTAGGCGCCGAGCAGGAGCTGCTGGCCCGTCTGGCCGCGGGCGTAGAAGGTGCGGGACACCTGGACGCCGCCGAAGGAGCGGGTGTCCAGGAGGCCGCCGTACTCGCGGGCGAACGGGACGCCCTGGGCAACGCACTGGTCGATGATCTCGACGGAGATCTGGGCGAGCCGGTGGACATTGGACTCGCGGGCCCGGAAGTCGCCGCCCTTGACGGTGTCGTAGAAGAGGCGGTGGACGGAGTCGCCGTCGTTGCGGTAGTTCTTCGCGGCGTTGATACCGCCCTGGGCGGCGATCGAGTGGGCGCGGCGCGGCGAGTCCTGGTAGCAGAACTGGACGACGTGGTAGCCCTGTTCGGCGAGGGTCGCGCCGGCGGAGCCGCCCGCGAGTCCGGTGCCGACGACGATGACGGTGTGCTTGCGGCGGTTGGCCGGGTTGACCAGCTTCGCCTCGAAGCGGCGCCGGTCCCAGCGCTCCGCGATCGGCCCGTCCGGGGCCTTGGTGTCGGCGATCGGGGCGCCGGTGGCGTACGAGACGTACGAGCTCATGTCAGCTCACCACTCCGGTCATGACGGCGACGGGTACGGCGACGAAGCCCGCGGTGAGGACCACGGCGAGTGTGTCGGCGGTGGCCCTGAGGGCCCGGTCGCGGCGGGCGCTGCCCACGCCGAGCGTCTGGGCGGCGGCCCAGAAGCCGTGCCGGACGTGCAGGCCGACGGCGAGCATCGCGACGATGTAGATCACATTGCCGTACCAGGTCGAGAAGGTCGCGACGACGTTCTCGTACGGATGGCCCGGCTGGGCGTTCTCGTTCACGGTGAGCGTCGTCAGGTCGAGCAGGTGCCAGGCGACGAACAGGGCGATGATGACGCCGCCCCAGCGCATCGTGCGGGTCGCGTAGCTCGCGCGCCGGCGCTTGTGCACGTACCGGGTGGGGCGGGCCCTCCGGTCGAGCCTGCTGAGCCGGTACGCCGAGACTCCGTGCGCGACCACGGCGGTGAGCAGCACCACACGGACGATCCACAGGGCCCACTCGTGGTGCAGGACGGGGGCGCCCATGGTGCGCAGCCAGTGGCCGTAGGCGTTGAACTCGTCGGGGCCGAAGAAGACCTTGAGGTTGCCCATGACATGGGCGACGAGATAGCCGAGGAGGATCAGGCCGCTGACGGCCATGACCGCCTTCTTGCCGACGGTCGATCCGAGGAGGGTACGCCGAGGGGATGGTTGTCGCGCCGTTTTCGGTGGTCGCGTCCGCGTTGCCAGAGCCATGGCATCGGACGGTAGGGCCGTAGGTCCTCAGAGGTCCAAGACATGGTACGGCTCATCTTGATAGACGATCTCTATCATGGCCGCTTATCGTGGGCGTATGCAGTTCCAGCAGCTCGTGTATTTCGTGGCCGTCGCCGAGACCCGGCACTTCACCCGGGCCGCCGAACGGGTCCATGTCTCCCAGCCGTCCCTGTCGCAGCAGATCCGGGCCCTGGAGAAGGAGCTGGGCACCGAGCTGTTCAGCCGGGCGCGCGGCAATATCGCGCTGACCGACGCGGGCGAGGCGCTGCTGCCGCTGGCCCGGCGCATCCTGGCCGACGCGGACACGGCGCGGCAGGAGGTGCAGGAGCTGGCCCGGCTGCGGCGGGGGCGGGTGCGGCTGGGGGCGACGCCGAGCCTGTGCACCGGGCTGCTGCCCGACGTGCTGCGGGCCTTCCACGACCTGTACCCGGGGATCAGGCTGCTCATCGAGGAGGGCGGCTCGCACGACCTCGTACGGGAGCTGGCCCGCGGGACGCTGGACCTGGCGCTGGTGGTGCTGCCGCTGCCGACGCCGTCGCCGGCGCTGACGACGGTGGAGCTGCTTCAGGAGGACCTGGTCGTGGTGTCGTCCGCGGCGGATCCGGCGCCGCGGCGGCCCGTGCGGATCGCGGACCTGGAGGGGCGGGCGATGGTGATGTTCCGGCACGGGTACGACTTGCGGGAGCTGACGGTGGCGGCGTGCCGGGCGGAGGGGTTCGAGCCGTCGTTCACGGTGGAGGGCGGGGAGATGGACGCGGTGCTGGGGTTCGTGCGCGCGGGACTGGGGGTGGCGGTGGTGCCCCGGATGGTGGCGGCGCGGGCGGGGCGGGACTTGCGGGTCACGGCGCTGGCGTCGCCGGGGTTGCGGCGGACCATCGCGCTCGCGCACCGGAGTGACGTCGCGCCGCCGCGGGCCGCTCGGGAGTTGCAGCGGGTGCTGCTGCGGTCCGGGCCCGGAGGGGGCTGAGCCGCATGGCCGGCTGCGGGCGGGCGGCCGGCTGCGGGCAGGCGTTCCACAGGGCTCACACCGCGTCGGCCATGACCAGGGTGTGGATACGGTCCGGGGCGCCTGGGCGGGCGTAGTACCAGCCCTGGGCCGTGTCGCAGCCGATGGCACGGAGTTGTCGGGCCTGGGCGGCTGTTTCGACCCCTTCCACGGTGACCGCCAGTTCCAGGCTGTGGGCCAGGGAGACGATGCCCTCCACGATCTTCAGGTCGACGGGGTCGGCGGGGTGTTGCTGCATGCCCCGGGTGAAGGAGCGGTCGAGTTTGAGGATGCTCACGGGGAGACGGCGGAGGTTGGCCAGGTTCGAGTAGCCGGTCCCGAAGTCGTCGAGGGCGATGTCGACGCCCATCTCGGCCAGTTGGCGCAGGGGTTTGAGCAGGTCTTCCTCGGCTCCGATCAGGGCCGACTCGGTGACCTCCAGGCAGAGCGCCCCGGGCTCCAGGCCCGAGCGCTCCAGGACGTCGGTGATGTCGGTGACCAGACCCGGGTGGTGGAGCTGGGTGGGCGACAGGTTGACGTTGATGCGGAGCGGGCCGCCGTCGGTGTGGCGGTGCTTCCAGAACCTGGCCTGCCGGACCGCCTCCTCCAGCACCCAGCGGCCGAGCGGCACGATGAGGCCGGTGTGCTCGGCGAGCGGGATGAACCGGTCCGGGCCGAGCACGCCGTGCTGCGGGTGGCACCAGCGGACCAGGGCCTCCGCGCCGTGCACGGTGCCGTCGCCGAGGTGGACGAGCGGCTGGTACTCGATGAAGAACTCGCCCCGGTCCAGGGCGGCGGGCAGCGCGGTGGTCAGACCGTGCCGGGTGATGGCGCGGGCGTCGGCCTCCGGGTCGGCCCGCTCGTAGCGGTTGCCGCCCGCCGACTTGGCCCGGTACATGGTGATGTCGGCGCTGCGCAGCACCTCCGCGCAGCCGTGCTCACGGGCATGGCCCTCGACGATGCCGATGCTGCCGCGCACGGTGATGTCGCGGCCGTCCAGGCCGATCGGCGTTGCGAGAGCGTTCAGGATGCGCCGGGCGAGGTCCTCGGTCTCCTCGGGGGTGACGTCCGGACCGGTGGTGAGGGCCACGAACTCGTCTCCGCCGAGCCGTGCGACCATCTCGCCGGGCGCGGTGGCGCAGCCCTCCAGCCGGTCGGCGACCTCGACGAGGAGGCGGTCGCCGGCCGCGTGGCCGAGGCTGTCGTTGATGGCCTTGAAACCGTCCAGGTCGAGGTAGCAGAGGCCGAATCGGGAGCCGTCGCCCGCCGCGAGGGCCTTGTCCAGACGTTCGAAGAACAGGCTCCGGTTGGGCAGCCCGGTCAGCGCGTCATGGGTGGCCTCGTAGCGGAGCCGCAGATTGAGCAGGCGTCGCTCGGTGGTGTCCTCCATGAGAGCCAGCTGGTACTGGGGGCGGCCCTCGGCGTCGCGCAGCAGCGACACCGTCAGATTGGTCCACAGGACGGTGCCGTCGGAGCGGTAGAACGGCTTCTCGACGCGGAAGTGGTCGCGTTCGCCGCGCACCAGCTCGCCGTAGAGCCGCCAGACGTGCGGGGCGTCCTCGGGGTGCACCCAGTCGGTGACCTTGCGGCCCCGTACGACCTGCTCCAGGCCGCCGAACATACGGGTGAGGGCCTCGTTGACATCGAGGACGTTGCCCTCCAGGTCGGCGATGCCGATGCCGATGGCCGCCTCCTCGAAGACGGCGCGGAAGCGGGCCTCGGTGTCGTGGAGCGCCTGCTCGGCCAAGGCCCGGGCGGAGAGCGCGGAGCGGGCGATGGCCTCCTGCTCGCTGAGGGTCCGCTCGCGCAGCGCACGGGCGAACCCGGCGGCCAGCCCGTGCTGGAGCCTGGCGCAGCGGGCTCGCAGGTCCTCGGCGGAGGTGTCGCGCCCGGTGCCGCAGTACAGCACCAGGTACGAGTCGACGACACCGAGCGTACGGCTGAGCGCGTCCGGATCGGTGCAGTGCGCGGACACCAGGGCGGCGCCGACGTCCTGGGCGGGGCCCGGGTCGAAGGGCCGGGCGTGCAGGGCGGCGCAGAGCCGCCGGGCCAGCGGCAGCAGGTGCTGTTCGAACTCGGTGCGGGTCATCGACGTGGCGGTGACCGGGAAGATGGCCCGGCTCCAAATAGTCGCGAACCGCTGGAGTCTGTCCTCCAGGCCGTCCGGCTCCGCCGCGGAGCCGGACGCCTGCGCCGGCACGCTCACCCCTTGCGCCCCACCCCGGCGAAGCCCGAGAAGGCGTACGGATCCTCCTGCTCGGGCGGGGTGTCGGGCCGCCAGCGCGGCATGGACACCAGACCGGGGTCGACCATCTCGTAGCCGTCGAAGAACCGGGTGACCTCGTCGCGGGAGCGCATCACCAGGGGGTTGCGGATGTCGCGGTAGACGCCGACGGTCCCGCCCGCCCGTTCCTGCGGCACGGGCATGCCCTCGAAGGACGCGTGCGTGAGGATCAGGAGGCTGCCGGGCGCCATGGCGTCGCGCAGTTCGGCGACGGCCCGGTGGGGCTCGTCGGAGTCCTCCAGGAAGTGCAGGACGGCGACGAGGAGCAGCGCCACGGGCCGGTCCAGGTCGAGGAGCCGGGACACCTCGGGGCTGCGGAGGATGTCCTGCGGCTTGCGCAGGTCGGCGGCGACGATGTCGGCGCGGTCGTTGCCGTCGAGTACGGAGCGGCTGTGAGCGACGGCGACCGGGTCGTGGTCGACGTACACCACCCGTGCGTCGGGGCTGGCCTGCTGGGCGACCTCGTGGACGTTGCCGAACGTCGGTATGCCGGAGCCTATGTCGAGGAACTGGGTGACGCCCTCGGTGACGGCGTGGTGCACGGCGCGACGCATGAACGCCCGGTTGGCCTGCATGATCTTGGGGAGGCCCGGTATGAATTCCATGGCCTTGCGGGCGGCTTCACGATCGACCTCGAAGTTGTGGGAGCCGCCCAGGTAGTAGTCGTAGATGCGGGACACGCTCGGCACCGAAAGGTCGATGCCCGGCGGGGCCCAGGCGGGACGGTCCATCGAATCTCCAACAGTCGCCACGGTGATGGGGCCATGTTCATGGCCAGTGTTCGAGCCGAGGCTACTGATCGCCCGGCGGGAGGGCGAGGGGAAACGGAAAAATACGATCCGTTCTTGGTCACAAGCCGCTGGCACGTGCACGCGAAAACGGGCGGCCCGCCGTTCCCGCGAGGGGAGGGAGACGGCGGGCCGACCGGGCCGGAAACGCGCGTGGGGGAATCTACTTGGGCGCTCCGACCAGCTTTCCGTCGGGCGTGACGGCGTACCAGGTGCCGCCCACACCCTGCCCGTTGGTGTCACCGGGCTTCTTGTCGCCGGCGAAGGTGTAGAGAGGCCAGCAGTCGATGGTCTGCTGCTCCTTGCCGTCGGGCCGCTTGAACGTCACATACCCCTTGGTGGTGATGCCTTCGGTGTCGTTCTTGTCGACGGGCGCGACGATCGGCCACTTGTCGAGGCAGGCGCCGGTGCAGGCGGTCTTCATGGGCCAGGCCGAGTCCTTGGTGAACCGGTAGACCGTCATGCCCTTGGCGTCGACGACGACTTCGCCGAGCTTGGGGTCCTTGCGGACGGAGAGGCCGGCGCGATCGGCGGGCGCCTGCTCCTGGCCGCCGGCGGCGTCACCGGAGCCGTCGCCGCCCTGGGAGCCGGCCGGTTCACCGGCCGGTTCACCGGCTGAGGAGGACTCGCCGGGTGCGGCCTTCTTGCCGTCGGGCGCCGAGGCGAACCAGGTGCCGCCGACACCCTGGCCCTTGGCGTCACCGGCCTTGGCGTCCTTGGCGTACCGGTACATCGGCCAGCCGTCGACGGTGAGCTGCTTGGTGCCGTCGGGGCGGGTGAGGACACCCAGGAGTGTCGCGTCTACGCCGGCCGGCGGCTTGGCGCCGTCGGCGGTGACCACGGGCCAGGTCTTGGCGCAGTCGCCCTCGCAGGCGGACTTCGGGGGGTTGGGGGTGTCCTTGTCGAACCGGTAGAGGGTGCGGCCCTCGGCGTCGGTGAGGACATCCCCGAGTTCGCCGCTCTTCCACACGGCGAGCTGTCCGGCCACCGAGGTGGGCGCGGCGGCTGAGGCGCCTGCGTCGGAACCGTAAGCGCCGCCGTAGCCGTCGCCGCCCTGGCCGGGGGCTCCGGCGGGTGCCGCCGCGCCTACGGACTGGCCGCCGATACGGTCACCCTGGTCCTGCCCGCAGGCCGTGAGGGTGAGTGCGGCCGCGGCCGCAGTCGCCACGAGCGCGGTGTTGCGCCAGTTCTTCATCTCAACTCCCGTTGTATTGATCTCGTTCCCGGCGTCCGCGGTGCGCCGTTCATGGCCCTAGGTACGGGCGTGGGGGCGAGAAGTGTTCAACGGTGGCGGAAGATTGCGGAAGAATTCCGTGGCGGAGCGGACACGGACGTTCGAGCGGAACCCTCCATCAGGGGAATGGCCGCTCCGCGCCGCTTGCGGGGTCGTTGGTCCGATCATGCTCTTGGGCGTGTATGGATCCCTTGTCGCGCGAGTGCTGGCGAGCGCCGCGCTCGCCTGGCCGCTCGCGCTCTCCCCCGCGTTCTCGTCGCCCGCGGCCGCGGACAGCTGCGCCTACGCCTCCATCGGCCCGGGTGGCACCGACGCGGTGGCCGTCGCGGGCGGCTCGACCTGTACGCCGTCCCCCACCCCCGTACCGTCGCCGACTCCGCCTCCGACACCGGCACCGCCGCCGCCTCCCCCTCCCCCGCCGAGTCCGCAGCCGACACCACCGCCGCCTCCCCCTCCTCCGGAGCCGGACCCGCCACCGGTCAGCGCGGCGCCCGCGCCTCCGCCGCCGGTACGGCCACCGGCGCCGCCCCCGCCGCCGCCTCCGCCGCCCGCTCCCCCGGCGCCGGAGCGCCCTGCGCCGGCCCCTCCTTCGCCGCCGTCACCCTCGCCGCCGGTCCGGTCGGTACCGCCGTCCCCGCCGCCGCTTCCGCTGTCCGCCTACAAGGCCGCACAACGGCCGAAACCGAAGCCGGGCCCGTCCATGGTGTCGGTGATGCTGCTGCTCACGCTGCCCGCGGTGTTCGCCGCGGCGGTCCTCCGCCCCCGCTCCTCCCGCTGACCAAGAGGGAACTGCCGTGTCGCAATGGCTTGTCCTGACCCTTGCGATGGCCGCCGCGTGCGCGGTCGTCCTCACCATCGTCGTCATCAACCACCGCCGGGTCGGTGAGGACGACGACCCGTCCGAGACGCCGGACGTCATCGAGTACATGACGATGATGATCGGCGTGGTCTACGCGATCGTCCTGGGCCTGGCGATCGCCGGAGTCTGGGAGGGCCGTGGCGCCGCCCAGGAGAGCGTCCGTCAGGAGGCCCAGGCGCTGCACGAGGTGGTGGTGCGGTCCGAGGTGTGGCCGGCCGATGTGCACCGGCGGATCACCGGCGACGTCGACGCGTATGTGAAGCATGTGACGGGCCCCGAGTGGGAGGCCATGGCCGACCGGGGCGAGCTGACCGCGAAGGGCACCGAACTGCTGCACGAGGTGCGCCGGTCGGTCAGCGACTACCGCCCCGCCGACGAGCACGAGGCCGAGGCGTACCAGCCGCTGGTCGACCAGGTGGCGGTGGCCGACGACGCGCGCAGCATCCGGGCGGACACGGCGGGCGAGACCATGCCGGGCGTGGTGTGGTTCGGGCTGATCACCGGGGCGCTGATCGCGGTGGGGCTGATCTTCACGCTGCAGATCCGCCGGACCTTCCGGGAACTGCTGCTGGCCGGTCTGTACAGCGCGCTGATCGCGTTCCTGCTCTTCCTGATCTGGGCCATCGACGCGCCGTTCGGACGGGGGGTCGCGGCGACGACGGAGCCGTTCCTGAACGCCTTCCCGCAGCTCGGCGGCTGAGCCGGGCGGGCGTGTGGGCCGTCCGGGTGATCGGATGCCCCATTCGCCCGACCGGGCTCGCGGGTGTGGTATGGGCCTCCTAGCGTTCCGGGCATAGAGGGTCATTTCCCATGCGCTGCGGAAGTCGGTTCCGCGGCTGCCCCTCGGGACCGGAGGCTCAAGTCATGCGCGCGATAGGTGCCGCTTCCGCCGCTCTGCTCGGAGCCGCGGCTCTCGCTCTCACCGCTCCCACCGCCGCGGCGGTGGATCCGTTCGTCATCTCGCCGTCGACCGTCGACCCGGGCGGCAGAGTCACGCTCTCCGCGCCCGGCTGCGCGGGGACCGCGATGGCGTCGTCCGGGATCTTCGACACTGTCACCATCCCGGCCGGCGGTGCGGCCACGGCCACCGTCGACTTCGACGCCCGGCGTGGCGCCGTCTACACGGTGTCCTTCACCTGTGCCGGAGGTGCCCCCGGCACGGCACAGCTGACCATCGCCAGGGCGCCGACGACCAGTTCGACCGCCGTGCCCACCGTGACGCGGACGGCGACGGTGACCGCCGCGCCGTCGGGTGTACGGGGCGGCCTGGGCGGCAGTGTGGGCGGCTGGAACGCCGGTGAGCTGGCGGCCGGCACGGCCCTGGTGGTCGCGGCGGCCACGGGCGCCATCTACATGGTGCGCCGCCGGGCGGAGAACCACCGCCACTGAACCGTCGGAACGAACCCGCCGACCACGAACGATCCCGTACCGGCAAAGCCCGTCGCCCCGAGTCCTGGCCAGGACTCGGGGCGACGGGCATGCGCGGCCGACCGGGAGGTTCGGCCGGTCAGACCCTTCCGCCGCTCAGGCGGCGACGGCGGCTGATGAACACACCGCCGCCGATGGCCGCGGTGCCGACGAGCGCCGCGCCGACGGCCATCTCGGTGGAGCTGGGCTCCATGGAGCCGCCCAGGCCGCCCTGTGCGCCACGACCGCGGAGGACCGTGAAGGAGCGGGTGACGACTCTCGGGCTGTCGCTGCACCGGACGGCGAGGTTGTATCGCCCCGGTGTGGCGTGGTCGTAGATCCGTGGTGTGGCGGCGGAGTGGCCCGAGGGGTTGACCGTGAGGGCCGTCTTGGGGAACGCGTTGGACGTCACGGTGCCGCCGTGGCCGCACCCCATGGCGCTGACCGCCAGGCTGCCGCCCTGGTGCACCTGCGTCGGAGAGACCGTGACGTTCGTCGGACCATTGGTGGCGGCGGCGAGCGGGGCCGAGAGCCCGACGGCCGCACAGGCGGTGGCGGCCACCGCGAGGGCGCGTGAAGCACGCATCGTTGAACCTCCAGCGGAAGACGCCCCAAAGCGGTGCTCCGGGTATTCGACGGATGCGCCTCCCATGACAAACCCTCACCATGGAGTCGTATCGTCGCATTTTGGCGCTCCGCCACCCCGGTGAGGCGACACGCCCGGGGCACCGGGGCCGTGTTCGACGGAGCCGCAGGTCACGGACCGTCGGTCAGCCGCGGGCATTGACTCGGATGGGTCATCACCCGTCTGCCACGCCGCCACCCGTTCGCCGCTCTCTGATCGCCGGGCGGGCCGGACGCCCTTACCGTGCGGGAAGAGGCCACGAAGGGAGAGGCATGGGCCTGGAGCGCAGAGGCATCGGGGACCGAAGTGCCTGGGACGTGATCAGAGGACGGCGGCCGTGGGGTGCGCTGGCGCTCGTCATGCTCAGCGGCCTCGCGATTATGCGGAACGGGGTGGACGTCGCCCCGGGGCCGCCCCAGCCGGCCGCCGCGACGTCCCCGCAGGCGGGGCAGACCATGGCCGCGCCCACGCCGTCGGCCGGGCTGCGGCCGCTGGCGTACGCCCCCGCCTCCCGGGTGCGCATCCCGGCGCTCAAGGTCGACGCGCCAGTCATCGACGTGGGCCTGGACCAGGAGGGCTGGATCAGCGCGCCGCCGCCGCAGGACCGGAACCTCGCGGGCTGGTACCAGAACGGCATCTCGCCGGGGCAGCCCGGTACGGCGGTCATCGTCGGGCACGTCGACAACGAGTCGGGGCCGGCGGTCTTCTACTCGCTGGGCGCGCTCGAGCCGGGCCGGCGCGTCGAGGTGACGCGGTACGACGGCCGGGTGGCCGTCTTCCAGGTGTACGGCGTCGAGGTGTTCTCGAAGGGCGACTTCCCCGGCGTACGCGTGTACGGCGACACCGGGCACCCGGAGCTGCGGGTGATCACCTGCGGCGGCGGCTACTCACGGGCGGGCGGCTACGACGGCAACGTGGTGGTCTTCGCCCGGATGGTCGCCACCCGCTGACGGCGGTGCCCGAACGGCGCCGGCCGGGGACGGCGGTGCCCGAACGGCGGTGCCCGCGGGGCCCGGTCGGCCGTCGCGGGCACCTGTTCCGGGCCTCATCGGCGTGGCACGGTGATGTGGTATCCCTCGTCCAGCAGCCGCGGCAGATAGGTCTCCAGGGCACGCACGCTCTGCGAGCGGTCGCCGCCAGCGTCGTGGGACAGCACGACGACGCCGGGGCCCGCCCCGTCCAGGACGCGGCGCACGATGGTCCCCGTGCCCGGCTCCTTCCAGTCCAGGGTGTCGACGGTCCAGGCGAGCGGCTCCATGCCGAGTTCGGCGCCGATCTCGAAGGACAGTCGGTTCCAGGCGCCGAACGGGGCGCGGTACCACAGCGGGGCGGCGCCCGCCGAGCGCTCGATCACGTCGCTGGTGGCGCTCAGCTCCTGTCGGATCCGGGAGGGCGGCAGCGTCGGGATGAGCGGGTGGGACCACGAGTGGTTGCCCACGACGTGCCCGTCCTCGGTCATCTGCCGCAGGAGATCCGGGTGCTGAGCGACCATCTCGCCGCACACGAAGAACATGGCGCGTACGTCGTGGCGGCGCAGGGTGCGCAGGATGGCCGGGGTGTAGCGGGGGTCGGGTCCGTCGTCGAAGGTGAGGACCATCGTGTTGCCGGCCCCGGCGACCCGCAGGAAGGGCCGCTGCCGTACGGGCGGCCGGGCACGCCGGAAGCGGGGTGGCGCGTACGCGGTCATGGGCTGGAGCCGGTACGAGGAGGACGCCGTGCCCCGGTTCACGGCGGGTCCCGCGGCGGGGCCGGGGGCGCCGGGGGGCTTCCCCGTGGGCGGCGGCAGCGACGGGGTCGGGTGCGCGGGGGCCGCGGTGGTGCCGCCGGATGTTCCCGGCCGGTCCACGCTGAACAGGCCGACGGTGGTGGTGGCCCCGAGTGCGGCGGCGATGCGCAGCACCATCCGCCGCCCCGAAGGCATCTGGTCTTTTTTCATGACCAATGCTCCGCACGGGCGACGTGCGGATCGGGCGCACAACACCGATGCCGGGGGCGAAAGCACCCGATGGGACGAGCGGCCCGGCCGGGTGGTCGGCCGCCACGGGAGCCGGTCAGTGACCGCGGACGGGCGGAACATGACCAGCCGGTCGACGCCGATGCCCAACGCGGTGCCGCCGTTCGGCGGCACCGCGTTGGCGACCCTGCGGCGCGCCTGTCGGACGCGGGCGGGCGCGCGAGGTGCCGGACGAGGCGCCCTGCTACCCGGACGGGGTGCCCTGCGGCCCGGCCATCACCAGGCCGTCCGCCGCCGCGCCGCGGCTGAGGGCCGCGCTCCTGATGCGGTCGCGTACGGAGGTGAGGGCCGTGTCGCCCGCGGCGATGGCGGTGTCCAGGTCGACGACCCGGTTGGTGGCCGTGTTGAACCACCGGGGGAGGAACTCCGCGCGCGTGACCTGCCAGCGGGCGCCGGGGGTGGCGGGCGGCGTGAAGGTGAAGCGGCCGATGGTGCTCTCGTTGCCGCGTGGGTCGTGAGTGCCGGAGTGGTCGACCATGGCGCCGGCGATCTGATCGCCCATGCCGTAGACGATCCAGGTGCCGTTGACCTTCTCGTACGCCTGTGGGACGTGCGCGTGCGTACCGAGGATCAGGTCGATGTCGGGGCGCCCGTCGGTGGTGGACGCGGTGAGCGCGCGACCGAGGGCGAGTTGCCTCCGGTCGGGGGCGGTCTGCCACTCGGTGCCCCAGTGGAGGCTGACCACGACGACGTCGGCTCCCGCTTCCCGGGCGGCGCGGGCGTCGCTGAGAATGCGGCTCTCGTCGATGAGGTTGACCGACCAGGGGCGGTCCATGGGGACGGGGATGCCGTTGGTCCCGTAGGTGTAGGCGAGGTGGGCGACCTGGGCACCGCCCGCCTTCAGCAGGGTGGGCGTTCCCGCTTCTTCGGCGGTGCGGGCCGATCCGGCGTGTCCGATACCCGCCTTGTCGAGGTGGTCGAGGGTGCGGCGGATGCCCTCGGGGCCGTCGTCGAGGGTGTGGTTGGAGGCGGTGGAGCAGGAGTCGTAGCCGGTGGCGCGGAGGGCGGCCGCGATCTGGGGCGGGGACCTGAAGGACGGGTAGCCGGTGAAGGGGCCGCCGCCCTTGCCGTACACGGTCTCCATATGGCAGATGGCGAGGTCGGCGGCGGAGATGACCGGCTCCGCGCCGGCGAGCATGGGGCGGAAGTCGTAGCCGTCGCCGCCCGCGTCGGCGTGGGCCTGCCGGATGAGCGAATCGTGCGGGAGGACGTCGCCGGTGGCGGCCAGCGTGAAGGGCCGGACGGCCGGGGACGCGTCGCCCGCCGACGAGGGTCCGGGCGGTGCGGGGCTGCTGAACGGCTGGCCCGCGGTGCAGGCGGCCGCGGCCGCGCCGAGGAGGACATTGGCCGCGGCGACCGCCGTCCGCCGGATCGGGAGGGTCATCGGGGTGCTCCCTGGGGTCGGGGCAGGTTGAGGGGACCTCCCGAATCCACAGGGGGCATACGCCCCAGTCAATCATCAAAGCTAGACAATACGACAAATTAACCGAATTGGCGTCATCCTCTTCGGTCGACCGTTCGCCGCACCATTCGCCGCTCGGTGCGACCGCTCGCCGCACACCTCGGTGCGTCGCCTGTCCCGGAGGGCCCGAATGCGTTCGGATACGCCTCGAGGGTCCTGGAGCCGGCGGGAAGGGATGTGAACGATGACGACGGCCATGACGACCACCGACGAGCGCGCCTTGGCGGAGGTCCAGCGGGAGCACGGAGCGGCGCTGCTGAGCTTCCTGCTCGGTCTCACGTACGGGGACCAGCAGCGCGCCGAGGATCTTCTCCAGGAGACCCTGGTCCGGGCCTGGCAGCACCCGGAGGCGTTCGAGGGTCCGTACGAGTCGATGCGGCCGTGGCTGTTCACGGTCGGCCGGCGGCTGGCGATCGACGCACGGCGGTCCCGGATGGCGCGCCCGACGGAGATCGGTGACGGGGTGCTCGCCTCCACGCCCGACCCGGCCGACGCCACGGAGTCGGCGGTCGCCGCACTGGACGTGCGGGCCGCGGTGCGGGAGCTGAGCCCCGCGCACCGGGCCGTGCTGGAGCGGATCTACTTCGACGGGCTGACCGTGAACGAGGCGGCGCAGGAGCTGGGTATACCGGCCGGGACGGTGAAGTCGCGCTCGTACTACGCGCTGCGGGCCCTCGGCCGGTGCCTGCCCGGGTACAGCCGCCCGCCGGTGCCTGAGCCCGCCCGTCTCTGAGGTCCCTCCAGATGCGTTTTTTCCCGTGCGTGACGGCACGGACGGGAACGTATGCGAAACCACACCGTCAAGTTGCGCAAAGAGCGGCCGCCGGCCCCGCCTTTCGGTGGAGGCTCGTCGTCTAGGGGTGCGTGGCCGAGTTACGCGCGGAAGTACGTCCGGGAGAAGGTGGGAACGTTGCGGCCCGAGAGCACGAACGGCACCGGCGGGGGCGGCCTGGCCGTCCCGATGGACTGGCTGTGTGCCGAGTACCTGGCCGATGAGCTGCTGCGGACGGGCGGGCTGGTGGAGACCGGCTCGCTGGAGTACGTGGCGGGCCGCCGGACACTCGCGCTGACGATCTATCTGAGCGACGGCGCGGTACCCGAGGAACAGCTCGACGAATGGCTCGACCGCACCTCGCACGACCACCCCTGGCAGGACTGGGTGCGGGAGCGGCTCACCGCGCGGCGGGCCCGCGACGGCGACGGCGAACCGGGCGTGGCCCTGGCGCTGGAGACCTTGCGGCTGCTGGAGGAGACCCTGCTGCTGGCCACGGACCTGGGGGCGCTTCCGGCGTCGCCCGCGGCCCCGATCGTGGTGGACGAGTCCGCGCAGGTGTGGCTGCCGTCCTGGCAACTGGGCCTTCCTCTCGGGCACTTGACGCTGCACCTGTACTGAGCGGCCCCGTCGGCGGGTACCGCCGACGGACCGTCGCGCGGGGCCGGAATCGTACGGTTGCCGCGACCGATCGTGCCGGTCATCCTGAGGGGGGCTGCCGGCACCCGCCGGCGCCGCACCGAGCGCGTATCCGGACGGCTGGGGCGGGAGTGGTGGTGGTCCTGATGGTCGCAGTGCCCGTGGGACGTGAGGTGACCATGGGCGTCGAGGAGGAGTTCCTCCTGGTCGACGCGGTCGACGGCGTTCCGGTGGGCGGCTGCGACGACGTCCTGGACGCCGACCGCCGAAGGCACCGGCCGGAGAGCGGGCCGGGGCGGGAATCCGCGCCGGAGTCCGCGCGGGAGTTCCAGCGCGAACTGCTGTCGACCATGGTCGAG
Source organism: Streptomyces sp. TRM49041 (assembly GCF_008271805.1). Lineage (GTDB taxonomy): Bacteria > Actinomycetota > Actinomycetes > Streptomycetales > Streptomycetaceae > Streptomyces. Next base: position 5,902 of record NZ_VSRY01000065.1, on the reverse strand, counting down.
ACGGCCACCGCCGTGTGCACCGACCTGGCGGCCCTGCGCGCCGAACTGGCCGCGTCCCGGGCCCGGCTGGACCAGGCGGCCCGCAAGGCCGGGGTCCGCGCGCTCGCCAGCGGTACGGCGCCGATGGCCGCGCCCGCCCGGCAGGTCACGCCCACACCGCACTACCGGCAGATGGCCAGGCTGTACGGGCGGCTGACGGACGAGACGGAGACCTGCGGCTGCCATGTGCACATCGGGGTGCCCGACCGGCAGTCGGCCGTGGCGGTGCTCAACCATCTGCGGCCCTGGTTACCGGTCCTGCTCGCGCTGTCCGCCAACTCCCCCTACCACCAGGGCGCGGACACCGGGCACGCCAGCTGGCGCACGCTCGTGCTGTCGCGCTGGCCGACCCACCAGATCCCGCCTTACTTCGAGTCCGCCGAGCACTACGACCGTACGGTCGCCGGGCTGCGCCGCACGGGCGTCCTGCCGGGCCGGGCCACCAACGCGTACTGGTTCGCCCGCCCGTCGAACCATCTGCCGACCGTCGAGGTCCGCGTCGCCGACGTCGCACCCAGCGTGGACGAGGCCGTCCTCCAGGCCGGGCTCACCCGCGCCCTGGTCGCCTCCGCCCTCGGCGCTGTCGCCGCCGGCCGCCCGGCGCCCCGGCTGCCCGACCACGTGGCGGGCGCCGCGCTGTGGACCGCGGCCCGCTACGGGCTGCGCGGCCCGGCCGTCCACCCGCTGACAGGCTCGCGCGTCCCGGCTGCCGAGGCGGTGCGCGCCCTGCTCGGCCGGGTACGGCCGGCGCTGGAGGCGAGCGGTGACGAGGAGGAGGTACGGGCCCTGGCGGACCGGGTGCTCGCCCATGGCACGGGCGCCGACCGGCAGCGCCGCCGCGCCGCGCCCGACACGCCCTGGACGACGCTGTAGCGCCGTTGCCCGCGCGGTGCTAGGGAGTGTCGCGGTGAACGCCCGCGCGGTACTTGGGGACGCGGACGGTGACCTTCATACCCGCGTCGACGCCCGTCTCGACGACCAGGCCGTAGTCGTCGCCGTACACCTGGCGCAGCCGTTCGTCGACGTTGGGCAGCCCGATGCCGGAGGAACGGGGGCGCTCACCCGCGAGTACGGAGCGCAGGGCGTCCGGGTCCATGCCGACGCCGTCGTCCTCGATGGTGACGACCGCCTCGGCGCCCGCGTCCTGGGCGGCGATGGTGATGCGGCAGGTCTTCCGGGAGTCCTCCAGACCATGTTTGACGGCGTTCTCGACCAGTGGCTGGAGGCACAGGAACGGCAGCGTGACCGGCAGCACCTCCGGCGCGATCTGCAGCGTCACCTGCAGCCGGTCGCCGAAGCGGGCCCCTGCGAGGGCCAGATACTGCTCGATGGAGCGCAGTTCGTCGGCGAGCTGCGCGAAGTCGCCGTGCCTGCGGAACGAGTAGCGCGTGAAGTCGGCGAACTCGAGGAGGAGCTCACGGGCCCGCTCCGGGTCGGTGCGGACGAACGAGGCGATCGCGGCGAGCGAGTTGTAGATGAAGTGCGGCGAGATCTGGGCGCGCAGAGCGCGGATCTCCGCCTCGATGAGGCGGGTGCGGGACCGGTCCAGCTCGGCCAGCTCCAGCTGTACGGAGACCCAGCGGGCCACCTCGGTCGCGGCGCGCACGAGGACGGCCGACTCGTGGGACCCGTGGGCGACGAGCGCGCCGAGGACGCCCTCCTCGCCGGTCAGCGGGGCGATGACGGCCCAGCGCAGGGGGCAGCCGGGGGCGGCGCACTCGGCCCGTACGCTCTGCCCCCGGCCGGAGTCGAGGACCTCGGCGACCCGCTCCATGACCTGCTCGGTGTGGTGGGCGCCGCCCGGCCCGTCCCAGGCGAGCACGGCCGTCCGGTCGGTGAGCGCGAGCGCCTCGGTACCGAGGAGGGGGCGCAGCCTGCGGGCGGCCTTCCGGGCGGTCTCCTCGGTGAGCCCCGCGCGCAGGGGCGGGGCGGCGAGGGACGCGGTGTGCAGCGTGTGGAACGTCGCCCGCTCGACGGGCGTCCCGAAGTCGAGCCCGTCGCGCCCGCCGCGCCGCCCGGCCAGCCGCCCGAGCGCGAACCCGGCGGCGAGCAACAACGTCCCGGTAGCGGCCAGCGCGGCCAGCAGCGTCCCACTCACCACGGCCCCCCGCCCCACGCGCCGGGCGATGCGGTACCGGGCACCGTCGCACCGGCCCGCACCCCGCCGACCGCCGTCCCGCCGTGCCACGGCACCGCGCCGGGTGCCACCGCGGGCTTCGTCGCCGTACCCGGCCTGAGCGGGCCCGGCCTCCTCCTGCGGGGCCTCATCGTTCGGCTCCTTCCGGGTGGAGGCGGGTGGTCATCAGGTCTTCGGGAAGGTGCAGGCGGGCGAGGATGGCCGGGGTGCCGGGTGGGATGTGGCGGCGGGTGGCCAGGGAGACGACGATCATGGTGAGGAAGGCGAGCGGCACCGACCACACGGCGGGCCACGCCATGAGGGTGTGCGGCCAGCCGTCGGGGGCGAGCCCCGCCCGGGTGGCCATGACGGCCGTGAGCGCGGCGCCCCCGCCCGTGAGGAGCCCCGCGACGGCGCCCGGCGGGGTGAGCCCGCGCCACCAGATGCCCAGTACGAGCAGCGGGCAGAACGACGACGCCGACACCGCGAACGCCAGCCCCACCGCGTCCGCTACCGGCACCTTCGTGGCCACGACGCTCAGCGCCAGCGGCACGGCCATGGCGATCGGGGTGGCCAGCCGGAAGTGGCGCACCCCACGCGAGGGCAGCACGTCCTGCGTGAGCACGCCGGCGACCGACATGGTCAGCCCGGACGCCGTCGACAGGAACGCGGCGAACGCGCCGCCCGCCAGCAGCGCACCCAGCAGCTCGCCGGCGAGCCCGCCCACGACCCGGTCCGGGAGGACGAGCACGGCCGCGTCGGAGGCGCCGGTCAGGGCCAGTTCGGGGGCGTAGATCCGCCCGAGCGCGCCGTACACGGGAGGCAGCAGGTAGAACGCGCCGACCAGGCCGAGGACGACGAGCGTGGTGCGGCGAGCGGCGCGGCCGTTGGGGCTGGTGTAGAAGCGTACGGCGACGTGCGGCAGCCCCATGGTGCCGAGGAACGTCGCGAGGATCAGCCCGTACGTGGCGTACAGCCGGTGTCCGTCGTGGCCGCCCGCCAGGGAGCGGGACCAGCCGAGCGGGTCGCCGGCCTCGGCGGCGCGCTCCGGCACATGGGCGCCGGGCGGGAAGCCGAGGGTCGTGCCGGCCTCGACGCGGTGGAGGCCCTCGCCGAGTGTCACCCGATCCCCGTCGTACGCGGTCGCGTCGACGCGGCCGGAGACCGTCAGGGTCAGCGGTGCGTCGATCGCTACGCGGACCGTGTCGTCGACGCGTACGGCGGTGTGCTCGCGGAAGAGGGCGGGCGCGTCGAACCGGGCCCGCGGCGCGTCGTCCGCGAGCCAGGCGGTGACCAGGAACAGGGCGGGGACCAGCAGCGCGGTCAGCTTGAGCCAGTACTGGAACGCCTGGACGAAGGTGATGCTGCGCATGCCGCCCGCGGCGACGGCCCCGGTCACGACGAGGGCGACGAGGAGGCCGCCGACCCAGCCGGGGGCGCCGGTGAGGATCTCCAGGGTGAGCCCGGCGCCCTGGAGCTGGGGCAGCAGGTAGAGCCAGCCGATGCCGACGACGAGGAGGCTGGCGAGGCGGCGGACCTGCTGCGACTCCAGGCGGGCCTCGGCGAAGTCGGAGAGGGTGTACGCGCCGGAGCGGCGCAGCGGGGCCGCGACGAGGACCAGGAGGACGAGGTATCCGGCGGTGTAGCCGACGGGATACCAGAGCATGTCGGGGCCCTGGAGGAGGACGAGGCCCGCGATGCCGAGGAAGGAGGCGGCGGAGAGGTACTCGCCGCTGATCGCGGCGGCGTTGAGGGCGGGCTTGACCGTGCGTGAGGCGACGTAGAAGTCGGAGGTCGTGCGGGAGATGCGCAGGCCGAGGGAGCCGATGAGGACGGTGGCGAGGACGACGACGGTGACCGCCGCCACCGCGTAGGTCTGGTTCACCGGCGTGGCTCACCTGCCTTCGACGAGGCCGGTGAATTCGCGCTCGTTGCGCTCGGCCCGGCGTACGTACCAGCGGGCGATGAGCCACATGACGGGGTGGACGGCGACGCCGAGGGCGGCCCAGACGAACGGCTCCGGCGACAGGGCCGGGCCGTCCGGGGCGAGCGCCCCGGGCAGGGTGAGGAGCAGCGGCAGGGAGCCGACGAGCAGAGCGAGGGTGGCGAGCGCGGAGAGCGCGGCGCGCAGTTGGCTGCGCATCAGTGACCGGACGTAGGTGTGGCCGAGGGTGGTCTGCTCGCTGATCTCCGAGCGGGCGGGCGCGTGGCCCGGCGGCCGGCGGCCGGAGCGTGGCACTCCGGTGACGGTCTGGCGCCGGGGGCGGCGCGTGGGCGGCGGCTCGGGAGACATCGGTGTCCGGTGGTGAGGGGGCTCTGGTGGCTCGGGTGGTGGAGTTTACGCAGATACCCCGCCCAGAGATAGGCCGATTGTCGTCCTGGTGATAGGGGTGGCTCGCCGATGGTGCGGGGGGTGGCTCACTCCGTGCGCGGGGCGCCGCTCAGCGCGATCTCCAGCTCGACGTACGACTCCTCGGCCATGCGGAACGCCGGCTCCGGGGCGGCCGCGGTGCGCGGCCCGACGAGGCCGTGGGCGGCCTCGCGGATCTCGTGCAGGACGTCGGCCCAGCGCCCGGCGGTGCGGCGACCTCCTCCGGGCCGGCTCGGCCAGGCCCGGAAAGGGCGCGCAGGGTGCGCGGCTCACGCTCCAGCGCGTCGAACGGTCAGCTTCCGACGTTCCGCATGAGCAGCTCGCGCAGTTGGCGGGCGTGGCGGCGGCTGACGGACAGTTCGGCGCTGCCGACCCGGACGGTGGTGGCGCCGCCGTCCAGCCGGAGTTCGTCGATGCGGCCGAGTGCGACGAGGTGGCGGCGGTGGATCCGTACGAAGCCGCGCGCCGCCCACCGCTCCTCCAGCGTGGACAACGGGATACGGACGAGGTGGCTGCCCCCGTCGGTGTGCAGGCGCGCGTAGTCGCCCTGCGCCTCGACGTACGCGATGTCGTCGACCGGCACGAACCGGGTGACGCCGCCGAGCTCGACGGGGATCTGCTCGGCGACCGTGCCGGCGGGCGCGGGCTCGGCCAGGTCGCTGACCCGGCCGACCGCCTCCGCGAGGCGCTCCTTGCGGACGGGCTTGAGGACGTAGTCGACCGCCTTCAGGTCGAACGCCTGCACGGCGAAGCCCTCGTGGGCGGTGACGAACACGACGAGCGGCGGCTTGGCGAACCCGGCCAGCAGCCGGGCGACGTCCAGCCCGGTCAGCCCCGCCATGTGGATGTCCAGGAAGACGACGTCGATGGCGTCCTCGCCGTCGGGGCCCGCCTCCAGGGCGCGGCCGATGCGGCGCAGCGCCTCCGTCGCGTCGGTGGCCCCCTCCGCGCTGCGGACGCGACGGTCGGAGCGCAGCAGGTAGAGCAGCTCCTCCAGGGCGGGCTCTTCGTCGTCGACGGCCAGTACGCGCAGCATGGTGCGGAGTGTAGGCGGGCGCCCTTTGAGCGAGAAGCGGTCACGGTACGTACGGGTCGGAGGAGGGGGCGAGGGGGCGATTACGGGAGCGAGGGAAACGACCGATGGCACCGGCGGAGCGGCACGACGCTGTGGGCGCCTACGCGCTGGGCGTGCTGGAGCCGTACGACGCACTGTGCTGCGCGGAGCATGTCGCGCGGTGCGGTCCGTGCGCGCGGCACTTGGCTGAGTTCACCGAGGTGACGGCGGCCCTGGCGCAGCTGACCGGGCGGGCGCCGCTGAGCCCGCCGCCCCGGCGCGCCCCGCGCGCCGGAACGGTACCGGCGCGGGCCCGCCGACC
>NZ_VSRY01000064.1 GCF_008271805.1 Streptomyces sp. TRM49041 | reverse complement strand
CGTGGCGCGACCGGCTGCGCGCGCGGCGCGACCCGCTGCGCGCGTGGCGCGACCCGCTGCGCGCGTGGCGCGACGTGGCGGCCACGGAGGAGCGGCCGGACGTCTCGCGGCGGGCGGAAAGCGGGTCGCGTGCGCCGTACACCGGCCGCTACCGTGCGGCGGCATGGACGACAGCACCAACACATCCCTGCCCCTGGCCCACCCCCGCTTCGCCGAGGCCCTGCGCGCCCTCGGCCTCCAGGTGGAGGTCCGCCGCTACCCGGACGCCGTAAGGACGGCGGCGCAGGCGGCGGCCGCGGTCGGCTGCGCGCCGAGCGAGATCGTCAAGTCGCTGGTGTTCGCGGCGGACGGTGTCCCGGTCCTGGTGCTGATGGACGGCGCGTCGCGGGTGGACGTGACACGGGTCCGGGAGGAGCTGGGCGTCTCCGTGGTCGAGCGTGCGGACCCGGACGTGGTCCGCGAGACGACGGGCTACGCGATCGGCGGCGTACCGCCCTTCGGCCACCGCACGCGTACGACCGTCCTGGCCGACCGTGGCCTGCTCGACCACCCGGTGGTGTGGGCGGCGGCCGGCACCCCGCACACGGTGTTCCCGCTGGACCCGAAGACGCTCATCGCCCACGCGGGCGGCCGCCTCGTGGACGTACGCGAGCGCCCCGCGTGACACCGCTGGTCGCGGCGGCGGTCCTGCTGGCGGCGATCGGGCACGCGAGCTGGAACGCGCTGGCGCACCATCTGCGGGACCAGTTGGTCTCCTTCACCCTGATCTCGGGCGGAGGAGCGCTGCTGGGCGCCGCGCTGGCCTGCTTCGCGACCCTTCCGGCGGCGGCCGCCTGGCCGTGGCTCCTCCTCTCGGCGGCGGTGCACCTGGCGTACATGGCGCTGTTGATGCGCTCCTTCGCTCTGGGGGACTTCGGGCAGGTGTACCCGATCGCGCGGGGGACGGCGCCGCTGGTGGTGACGGCCCTGGCGGCGGTCTTCGTGCACGAGGTCCCGGACGGCCGGCAGCTGGCGGGCGTCGCGGTGGCCAGCGCGGGCCTGGTGGGCCTGGCCCTGTGGGGCGTACGCCGCGCGGGCCGCCGCCCGGAGTGGGGCGCGCTGCTTGCGGCCGGGGCCACGGGCCTGGCGATCGCCGTGTACTCGGTGGTGGACGGCGTCGGCGTACGCGCGTCGGGCACCCCGCTGGGCTACATCGCGTGGCTGATGCTCCTCCAGGGCGTGGCGATCCCGGCGTACACCCTGTACCGCCGCCGCGGCGCCCTGGCGGCCCAACTCCGCCCCCACCTCCGCCTCGGCCTCCTGGGCGCGGCCCTCTCCATCACCGCGTACGCCCTGGTCCTCTGGGCCCAGACCCGAGCGCCCCTGGCCCCGATCGCGGCGCTGCGCGAGTCGTCCATCATCGTGGGCGCGGCGATCGGCGCGGTCTTCTTCAAGGAACGCTTCGGTACGCCGCGCATCGCGGCGGCTGGCCTGATGGTCCTGGGCATCGGCTTGATGCTGCACGTGGTGTGAGAGCTACCCGCCGGGCCGGCTGTACCGGAGATCACCTACGCCCGAGAAGCACATACCGCTCGTCGTGGACCGGCCCGCCCCACAACGCGGCATCGTCACTGAGCGGCTCGACGCGCACCTCACGGAGGAGCGGCGCCACAACACGCAGAAGCTCATCAGCCGGAACACCCCCGCCCCAGGGCAACGCCTCACCCCCGGGGACGTACGGCTCGCCGCTCCCGCCAGTCTCGCCCCACCGCCCCTCAACCATCACAAGCCGCCCGCCGTCCCGCAGCCGCCCGACCCACTCCCTCAGCGCGCCCAGGGGCTCGCGCACCGTCCACACGACATGCCGCACGAGCACCACGTCAAAGGTCTCCTCACCCATAGGCGGCCGAGCGGCATCCCCCAGCAGAAACCGCCCCTGAAGCCCGGCCTCCGCGAACTTCCCCCGAGCCCGCTCCACCATCCCCGGCGCCAAGTCGACCCCCGTCACCCGGTGCCCGTCCTGAGCGAGCAGCAACGCGAGCGACCCGGTACCGCAACCGACGTCAAGAACGTCACCCGCCCCCGCGGGCACCCACTCTCGCAACCGCCGCCGCCAAGCCTCGCGGGTGACAGCGCCCCGCAGTCCATGGTCAGGCTCGTCGTCGAACGATGCGGAAGCGGAGTCCCAGTAAGAGGCGATGGCAGCACCCAGTCGAGTCATCCAGACATTCTCGCGGCGACCACTGACAACGTCAGAAGCGCGCCGGATCAGGGCGCAGCACGTCGGCAACGTGGACACTCACAGGGCGGCCACGCGCTCGTAGCGAGCGGGGCCAAGCGGTCGGTGCTGTAGACGGTGCGGCGTGCCTCCCAGGTACGACCTCCGTCACGGGACACCCGCAAGGTCAGCAAAGCTGTGGCTTCCTGCGCGATCTGAGGTCTCACGTCCTGAACCCCGTATGCGGGTGGTTCCGGATCCTGACGTTGCAGTCCGTCACCAGGGACAGGTCGCCGCTGAGGCGCGCCCTGCCCCGTTGTCCACCGAGGGCGACGCAGGTCTCGCAGTCACGCACGGGCGTCGGCTCAACGGCAGGGAGGAGGAGATGTACGGGGTCATCCATCGCGGTGTCGCTTCCCATGAACAGGACGCTACGAAGGCGTACTTGGAGCCCACCATGCGATGTTCTCGATTGTTCTACCCCACCCGCCCACTGTTCCCGGATGGTCTTGCGTGGCCTTCCAGGCGTTGTTCCGCCAGGCGCTCTGGATCGTGAATGCTGAACGCGTCGATCTACCAGCGAAGGGGCCTGACCATGGCACGACGTCTGCGTTTCAACGGCACCGGTTCGGGCGGTGGTGGCTGCCCGGCCATCCATGAGGACCTGGACAGCGGCGAGGTCATCGTGCATGGTCCGCCGCTCACCGACCCGCAGGACCTCGCCCGGCTCCAGCACCTGGGCGAAGGCGAGGTGCCGATCGTCGTTCCGCGCGAACTGCTCGTCGACTTCGGCCCCAAGACGGGCGACCGTACGCGGCGACTCATCGACCTGGAGGAGTTCGGCAAGCTGTTCGAGAGCTTCGAGCACACCGCCTGGCGACTGGAGACGCGCCGCCGGTTCGCCTCGGACGAGGCGACCGATACGTACGCCCAGTTCATCGCGGGGCAGCCCGTCCAGTGGGACTACAACGACCGGTGGTGTACCAACGTGCGGGCCCACACGGCACAGGGCAAGCGGTTCGAGCGGGTGCGGATCGTCGACAACCCGCCCACGCCGGGGCAGCTCTACCTGCTCGACAACGCCAAGCGGAACTGCGCCGTCGGCGAGGACATCCGCAATCTGTGGCGCGAGGAGGCCGACCGCCTGCGCCTCCCGGCCGAGGACTTCTGGCTGTTCGACTCCCGGTACGTCGCGCTCCTCGACTTCGACGATGACGACAACCTGCTCAACGCGGAGCTGATCACGGAACCTGTGGCGGTCAACCGGTACGCCCAGGTCCGTGACGCGGCCTGGCACTACGCGGTCAAGTACGAGGAGTTCGCCGCCCGCCTGGGCACGTGAGGCCCGTCACGAAGTAGCGTGGGACCGGTGAGCACCGACTTCCAGAAGGCACGGATCGCCCTCGGCGCCCGCCTGCGCGAACTCCGCGTGTCAGGGCCCCGCGGCCGGCTCACCGGTCCCCAGCTCGCGCAGCGGCTCGGCTGGCCCCACTCCAAGATCTACAAGCTGGAGAACGGACGTCAGACCGCCACCGCCACCGACCTCCAGGCATGGGCGGAGGCCACGGAGCAGCCCGGTGCGGCGAAGGAACTACAGGCCCGCCTCAAGGGCCTGGAGTCCCACACCCGGTCATGGCGCCGACAGCTCGCCTCCGGGCACAGGCCCGTCCAGGACAACATCACCGCCGAGCACGACCGCACCAAGACACTCCGCATCTGGGAGAACTGCCTGATCGCGGGCATGCTGCAGACCGCCGAGTACGCCCGCGCCGTGTTCGACCGGCACGCCGAGCTCATACAGTCCCCACGCGACACCGAGGACGCGGTACGCGCCCGAGTCCAGCGCCAGGAAGGTCTGTACGCGCCCGGGAGGCGGTACGAGATCCTGATGTGGGAGGGCGCTCTGCGCGCCCGTGTGTGCCCGCCCTCGGTCCTCGCCGCTCAGTACGACCGGCTCCTGAGCGTCATCGGGCTCGACACCGTCGAGCTCGGCGTCATCCCCTTCACAGCGCCTCTGAAGATCCACCCGGCCAACGGGTTCTGGATCTACGACGAGCGCCTTGTCGTGGTCGAGGACTGGCACGCCGAGCTGTGGCTCGACGACACGGACAACATCGCCACATATCTGCGGGTCTGGCGGACCCTGAAGGAGTCCGCCGTCTTCGGCTGCGAAGCACGGCAGGTGATCCACCAAGCGCGCCTGGCCTTGGACGGCCGGTGAGCTTCCCTTCCTCGTACCGGTCCAGCGGTACGAGGAGGCAACGATGTGGGCAGCATCAGAACGCCGGGCTGCGCCCGTTCCAGCAGGCACTTGTTCCGCCGTCGACGCGCTGAAAGGCCGGCTGCGCGAGCCCGGTTACTCGCGCCGTACCCGTACAGGGAGTGTGGCCGGGCACCACCAGGTGCCGCCTGTCGTGAAGACGAGGACGACCGCGACGACGCCCACGCGGTCCCGGACAGGGCGGGCTGCCCGTACCTCACGCCATACCCCGCGCACCCGGACCTGGTCGCCCGGCTTCACTCGCAGGGCGAGCAGTCGGGCGTCAGTGCGCATCGGGGCCGGCCTCCTCCAGCTCGGCCCACACGGACTTTCCGCCCTCGGCCCGGCCGGTCACACCCCACCGCGTGGCCAGCGCGGCCACCAGGGGCAGACCCCAGCCGCCCTCCTCCCGCGCCGTCGGCCGGGGCCGTCGCTCGGAGGCGTCGTGGACCTCGATCCGCAGCCCGCACGGCATCCGGGCGAACCGGGTCTCCACGGGCCGCCCCGCGACCCCCGCGTGCCGCACGGCGTTGGTCAGCAGCTCGGACAGCACCAGCAGCGCCGCATCCTCGACCGCCGCCAGTTTCCAACCGGCCAGCGCGGCCCGCAGTTCGCGCCTGGCCAGGCCCACGCTGCGGGGCCCGCAGATCCACCGCAGGACCACCACGCCGCCGCCGTCCATCAGCGCACCCCCGCATACGGACGCACGAGGCGGCTGCCCTCGCCGCGAAGCAGTCCACAGCACGCGCAGTGGAACGACGGCGTCGGCATGGGCAACGGGGGACCGGTGACGCGCCGTCGGCGGCCCGACGGGGGCAGCAGCAGTCGCAACACCGGCTCGCAGATACGGACGATAAGGTTCACCACGTTGACGCTCCTCTGAAGCGTTGGCCACGCCCCCGGACCGGTGCAACGGTCGCGGGGGTCTCCTTCTCCATGCGGCTTCGTCGTGCCCGACGGCACGACATGCGACGACTCACCGCAATCGATCACATGCAATGCGTGACATGACTCACGCTAGAGCCCTGCCTCGATGTACCGCAAGTGGCTCGTTCACAAATTTGCGCCCCGACTGACGTGACATCACCGGCTGTCGCGTCCACGCGAAGGCGGCACACTGAGAGGCGCGTTGAAAGGAGAGGACATTGCCCGCAGGCGGAAGGCCCACCGTCCGCAGCCGCAGGCTGGGGGCCGCCCTGAAGCGTTACCGTGAGGCCGTCGGTCTGGATCAAGCGGCTGCCGCCGCGGCCATCATGAAGTCCGTGACCAAGGTGAGCCGCCTGGAGGGCGGGCAGGTCTCGGCCTCCGCGCTGGAGGTGCGCACGCTCCTGGACCGCTACGGAGTCGAGGACACGGGCGAGCGAACGCGCCTGGAGAACCTGGCGCGGGTCAGCAACCAGCGCGGCTGGTGGCTCGACTACCAGGAGACCGTCAGGCCGGACTACGCCGACCACATCACCTTGGAGAGCGACTCCACTTACATCCGCTCCTGGGAACCTGCGCTGATCCCCGGGCTCCTGCAGACCCGGGAGTACGCGGAGTCCGTCATCACCTTCGGCCCCGCCTGCATCTCACCAGAGCGGGCGGACGACTTGGTGAAGGTCCGCATGGAGCGCCAGAAGCGGATCGAGGAGGGCGTCGTCGACTTCACCGCCGTCATCTGGGAGCCGGCCGTCACCGCGCTGATGGACGAGCCAACGATTCGCGAGGGCCAGCTCGAACACCTCCTTGATGCCGGGCAGCGCCAGAACGTGACCGTGCAGCTCCTCCCGGCAGCGGCGAGCAAGGCCGCGGGCATGTCGGGCGCGTTCGTCGCCTTCTCGTTCGGGATCGAACCGAACGTCGAAGCGGTCACCGTGCGGAACGTCGCCAACACCACGGTGGTGGAGCGTCCGGAGGACCTGGCTCTCTACGCGAAGGTCTTCGACCGGCTGCGCTCGGCCGCGCTGTCACCCGAGGAGAGCGCGCAGCGTCTTCGGCACATCCTCAAAGAGTCCGCGTCGAACAAGGAAGTGAGCAGCTGTGAAGTCTGAGGCCGTGACCCCGTTCCACAAGTCCTCGTTCTCCGACCAGCAGGGCGACTGTCTGGAAGTGGCGCTCACCGCTGATCACAGCCTCGCGATACGCGACAGCAAGAACCTCCGCATGCCCCTGCTCCACTTCTCCCCCGCTCCGTGGGGCGTCTTCCTCAGCAGCCTGAGAGCCGGGCGGCGCGGCGGCGCGGCCTGAGCGCATGCCCGCCCCGGGAGCCCCCGGAAGGGACCCGCCCGGAAGGGACCCCGCCGGGCCGGTTACCCGATCGCCTTCCGTGCAGCCCGTACCAGCGCCTGGGCCCTCGGGTCCGCCGTGACGCCCTTGCGCATGCCGTTGGTGACGTAGCCGAGGGCGATGCCCGACTCGGGGTCGGCGAAGGCGAGGGAGCCGCCGCGGCCGGGGTGGCCGAAGGAGCCGGGGGAAAGGAGCGGGGACGCGGGACCGTGGAGCATGTAACCGAGGCCGAAGCGGGTGTCCACCACCAGGACGCGGTCCGGGCCCGCAGACTCCTCCGTGCGGGCCAGGGCCAGCGTCGCCGGGGCGAACAGGCGGTGGCCGTCCACCGGGCCCAGCAGCGACGCGTAGAAGCGGGCGAGGGCGCGAGCCGTGGCTATGCCGCCGGAGCCGGGGAGCCCCGCCGCCCTGTACGAGGGTGCGTTCTCGTCCGGCTGCGGGGCTATCACCGCGAACGCGCGTCTCGTCAGCGACGCCTCGTCCGCGTACGCCTCCGCCACCGACCGCTTGGGCCGCAGCACCAGAGACCCGCCCGACGGCGCCTCCCTCTCCGCCGGCGCGCCTGTGCGGCCCACCCGGTGCGCCTCCTCCGCCGGCAGCCCCAGCCACAGGTCCAGGCCCAGCGGGCGGGCCATCTCCTCCGCGATCCAGCGGCCGATGGGCCGGCCGGTCACCCGCCGCACCAGACCCGCCAGCAGCCAGCTGTACGTGTGGGCGTGGTAGCCGTGGTCCGTGCCCGGCTCCCAGACGGGCGGCTGGGCCGCCACCGCCGCCGCGCCCGCCTCCAGGTCGAGGGCCGCCTCAAGCGAGAGGGGCGTGTCGAGCACCGGTACGCCCGCCCTGTGGGACAGCAGGTGGCGTACCAGCGTCCGCTCCTTGCCCGACGCCTTGAACTCCGGCCAGTACGTCCCCACCGGCGCGTCCAGGTCCAGCTGCCCCCGCTGGTGCAGCAGCAGCGGGACCGCCGCCGCCACACCCTTCGTCACCGAGCGGACCACCTGGGCCGTGTCCACCGCCCAGGGCGCGGAGCCGTCGACGTCCCGCGTGCCCGCCCACAGGTCGACGACCTTCCGGCCGTCCCGGTACACCGCTACCGCCGCGCCCCGCTCCCCGCGCTGGTCGAAGTTACGCGTGAACGCGTCCCTCACCGGCTCCCAGCCGGGGTCCGCCGTGCCCTGGACGTCCACTTCTCCACGCGCTTTCTCTCGGGGTCCGTCACCCCATGGTGCAACGGCTCAGTGCGCGCCCGGATTCCGGGTCGGCCTCGCGGCCGGGTCGAAGCCGAACGGCAGCTCCAGCCGGTGCTTGCGCATAAGCTCCTCGTCCCCGAGCAGCTCGCCCGTGGGGGCGTCCGCCGCGATCACGCCCTCGCTGAGGATCACCGAGCGCGGGCAGAGCTCCATCGCGTACGGCAGGTCGTGCGTGACCATCAGGACGGTGACGTTCAAGGAGCGCAGGATGTCGGCCAGTTCGCGGCGCGAGGCCGGGTCCAGGTTGGACGAGGGCTCGTCCAGGACGAGGATCTCCGGCTCCATCGCGAGGACCGTCGCCACCGCGACCCTGCGCCGCTGGCCGAAGGAGAGGTGGTGCGGGGGGCGGTCCGCGTACTCCTCCATGCCGACCTGCGCCAGGGCCCGCCGGACGACGGCCTCCAGCTCCTCGCCCCGTACGCCCGACGCCGCGGGGCCGAACGCCACGTCCTCCCGGACCGTCGGCATGAACAGCTGGTCGTCCGGGTCCTGGAAGACGATGCCGACCCGGCGGCGGATCCCCGCCAGGTTCGACGGTTCGACCGGCAGGCCCGCCACCGACACCGTGCCCGCGCCGGCTGTCAGGATGCCGTTCAGGTGCAGGACGAGCGTCGTCTTGCCCGCGCCGTTCGGTCCCAGCAGGGCCACCCGCTCGCCGCGCTCCACGGTCAGGTCGACCCCGAAGAGCGCCTGGTGGCCGTCCGGGTAGGCGTAGGCCAGGCCCCGCACCTCCAGGGACGGTACGAAGGACATCGACGGGCTCGGCGGGATCGACGGCGTCGGCGGGGTCGACGGGGTCGACGGGGTCGACGGGGTCGGAGAGGGTGGGGGCGGCGGGGGCGTTGTCATAGCGTCCATCCCAGCAGACAGACCAGCAGCGCCGACATCGGGAGTGCCACCGCCCGTGCCCACTGCGTGCCCGTCGCCGTCACCTCGTCGATCACCGGCATCGATCCCGTGTACCCACGGCTCACCATCGCCAGGTGGACGCGCTCGCCCCGCTCGTAGGAGCGGATGAAGAGGGCGCCCGCCGACTTGGCGAGAACTCCCCAGTGGCGTACGCCCTTCGCCTCGAAACCGCGCGAGCGGCGGGCGATGGACATACGGCGCATCTCGTCCGTGATCACATCGCCGTAGCGGATCATGAACGAGGCGATCTGGACCAGCAGCGGGGGCAGGCGGAGGCGCTGCAGGCCGAGCAGCAGCGCCCGCAGCTCCGTCGTCGCAGCCAGGAGCACCGAAGCGGCAACGCCCAGCGTGCCCTTGGCCAGGACGTTCCAGGCGTCCCAGAGGCCGGGGACGGAGACGCTCACGCCGAGCAGCGTCGTCTGTTCCCCCGGCACCACGAACGGCATCAGAAACGCGAAGGCCACGAACGGGATCTCGATCGCCAGCCGCTTCAGCAGGAAGAGCGCCGGCACGCGGGCCAGCCCCGCGACCGCCGCCAGCAGCAGCGCGTAGGCGCCGAACGCCCACATCGCCTCGCGCGGTGTGGAGACGACGACCACCACGAAGCAGAAGACCGCGACCAGCTTCGTGTGCGACGGCAGCGCGTGGACCGGCGAGTGCCCGTGCCGGAAGAGCTTGTGGGCGTGGCCCGCCCCCATGTCAGGCCGTCTCCTTCGCACGGGCCGCGTCCGACGCGTCCGACGCCGCACCGGCCTCCGCGGCCGACACGGCGGACGCGCACGACGCGCCCGACGCCCCCGAAGCGCCCGACGCACCCGGTGTACGGCGTCGGCGCACCGCCAAGAACACGCTCATCCCGAGCGCGAGCGTCGCGCCGACGCCGATCGTGCCCGCCAGCCCCCCGGACAGGCGGGCGTCCAGGATGTCCTTGACGCCGTAGTCGGCCAGTGGCGAGTCCGCCGCCGCGTGCTCCCGGGCCTGCTCGTCGATGCCGTAGTCGGCGGCGACCTTCTCCAGCCCGTCCGGGCTCGCGGAGGCGTAGAAGGAGACGAATCCTGCCAGGAGGAGGGAGGCGGCCAGCCCGGCCGCCCAGAGCTTTCCGGTGGCACGCCCGGCCGGCGCCGGAGCCTGAGCGGAAGCGGGTGCCGCGTCGACCAGTTCCCCGCCGACCCTCAGCTTCAGCGGCGCCGACAGCCCCCGTGCCCCGTACACCAGGTCCGGGCGTACGGCGATGACCGCGCCGACCGTCGCCGTGGTGATGAGCGCCTCGCCGACGCCGATCAGCAGGTGGACGCCGAGCATGGCGGTGAGGACCTTCGCCACGGGTACGTCGGTGGTGCCCCCGACCGCGTAGATCAGCGTGAACGCGGCCGCCGACGCCGGTACGGACACCAGCGACGCCACGAACGTGGCCACGGTCACCGAGCGGCGGGTGCGCGGCAGGATCTTCACCATGCCGCGGAAGAGCGCGTACGAGACGAGTACCGTGACGCCGCCCATGACGGTGATGTTGACGCCCAGCGCGGTGAGCCCGCCGTCCGCGAACAGCACACCCTGCATGAGCAGGACGACCGCGATACAGAGCATTCCGGTCCAGGGGCCGACCAGTATCGCGGCCAGCGCCCCGCCCAGCAGATGGCCGCTGGTGCCGGCCGCGACGGGGAAGTTCAGCATCTGCACGGCGAAGATGAACGCCGCCACGAGACCTGCCAGCGGCGCCGTCCGCTCGTCCAGCTCCCGGCGGGCGCCGCGCAGGCCAGCGGCGACGGCACCGGCGGCGACCAGACCGGCCGCCGCGGACACGGGCGCGTTGATGAATCCGTCGGGCACATGCATGGAGTGGGACCGCTTCCGGCGCTCGGCGATGACTGGCCGTTCGATGATGGCCGCTCCTGCAAAGAATGTGCAAGAGCGGCCCCGTCACATGAGGGGTCCGGCACGCTCCGGGGATGGGTGGGATATTAGGGGGTACACGAGCTCTCAGGTGACGGTGAGTGTGAGGAGCCCGATGATGCGCCCCGCCGACGGACACTCCTATGACGTGCGTTCGGATCAGCCCGGCCCGGACGACGCGGCGCACCCCGACGAAACGCCCGCCGACGCCGTGGACGCGGGCACCGAAGGCCCACCCCGCGTCGAGGTCCGCGCCAGAGGGCTGGTCGTGACCGACGGGCCGCTCTCCCGCCGCGTCCGGGTGGCACTCCGCTACGACCCCGGCTCCGAGCCCCCCGCCGTACGGTTCGTGTTTCCCGGCGGCAGCACGTGGACCTTCCCCCGCACCCTCCTGGAGACCGGCCTCGCCTCCCCCACACACGGCGGTGACATCGACGTCTGGCCGTGCGGGCGGGTGCAGACCGTCGTGGAGTTCCACTCGTCGGACGGCACGGAGGTCGTGCAGTTCGACTCGTCGGCGCTGCGGCGCTTCCTGCGGCGCACGTACGCCGCCACCACACCGGTCTCGCGCTGATACGCGCACGACGCGGCATGGTGGCGGCGGGTCCGGCGGCCGAACGGGCCGCTGGACGGTCGCGTCAGACCCGTACGAGCTCCCGCTCCGCCTCCGGGTCGTCGTCGGCGAGTTCCTTGCGCAGGCCCTCGCCCTCGACGTCGACATTCGGCAGCACCCGGTCCAGCCAGCGCGGCAGCCACCACGCCTTGTGGCCGAGCAGGGCGAGCACGGCCGGGACGATCGCCATCCGGACGATGAAGGCGTCGAAAAGAACGGCCGTGGCGAGACCGAAGCCGATCATCTTCACCATCTGCTCGCTGGAGCCGATGAAGCCCGCGAAGACCGCGATCATGATCACCGCGGCGGCGGTGACCACCCGGGCGCCGTGCCGGAAGCCGGTGACGATCGCCTCGCCGGGGCGCTCGCCGTGGACGTACGCCTCGCGCATACGGGTGACGAGGAAGACCTCGTAGTCCATCGCGAGGCCGAAGACCACGCCGACCATGAAGATCGGCATCATGCTCATGATCGGGCCGGTCTGCTCGACGCCGAAGAGCGAGCCGAGCCAGCCCCACTGGAAGACGGCGACGACCGCGCCGAGGGCGGCGACCACCGAGAGCAGGAAGCCGAGCGCGGCCTTGAGCGGCACCAGCACCGACCGGAAGACGACCATCAGCAGCAGGAAGGCGAGGCCGACGACGAGTGCCAGGTACGGCAGCAGCGCGTCGTTCATCTTCTGCGAGAAGTCGATGTTCATCGCGGTCTGACCGGTGACGAGGACGTTGTCGCCCGTCGTGTCGCGGATCTCGTGGACCAGGGACTCGGTCTCCGTCGAGGACGGGCGGTCCTTCGGTACGACGGTGACCATGGCCGCGTCGCCGGCCTTGTTGGGCGTGGGCGGGGTGACGGCGGCGACGCCGTCGAGGCCCTTGATCTGCTCGGCGGCCTTGTCCGCGGCCGCCTTGTCGCCGTCGACGACGACCATCAGCGGGCCGTTGAAGCCGGGCCCGAAGCCTTCGGACAGCAGGTCGTAGGCGCGGCGCTGGGTGGTGGAGGTGGGCTGGGCGCCGTCGTCGGGCAGGCCCATCTCCAGCGAGGCGGCCGGGACGGCGAGGGCGCCGAGGCCGAGGACGCCGACGAGCAGGACGACGACCGGGCGACGCAGGACGAGGCGGGCCCAGCGGGTGCCCGCGTTGGCCTTGGGCTCCTCCTCCTGCTCCCCCTTGGCCAGGTCGACGCCCGAGGCGGCGGGGGCGGCGGAGGCGGCAGATGCGGCGGAGGCGCCAGAGGTCCCGGACGTCGCTGACGTCCCGGATGCCGTGGTCGCCGCTTCCGCCATGGCCTTGCGGGCCTTGCGGCCCACGATGCGCTTGCCCGCGTAGCCGAGCAGCGCCGGTATGAGGGTGAGCGCGATGAGGACGGCGATGGCGACCGTGCCGGCCGCGGCGACGCCCATCTTCGTCAGCATCGGGATGTTGACGACGGCCAGGCCGACCAGGGCGATCACGACGGTGAGGCCCGCGAAGACGACCGCCGACCCGGCGGTGCCGACGGCGCGGCCCGCCGCCTCCTCGCGGTCGCGTCCCTCGGCGAGTTCGGCGCGGTAGCGGGAGACGATGAAGAGCGCGTAGTCGATACCGACGGCGAGGCCGATCATCGAGGCGAGGGTGCCGGTCGTGGTACCGAGGTCCAGGGCGCTCGCGAGAGCCGTGATGGACGAGACGCCGATGCCGACGCCGATGATCGCGGTGACCAGGGGCAGACCGGCCGCGATCAGCGAACCGAACGTGATGACGAGGACGATCCCGGCGACGATCACACCGATGATCTCGCCGGTGCCGGTCTCGGGCGCGGCCTGGAGGGCGTCGCCGCCGATCTCGACGGTGAGGCCCGCGTCGCGCGCCTCCTCGCCGGTCTCCTTGAGCGCCTCGCGGGTCTCGTCGGTCAGCTCCATGCCGTTGGCCTTGTACGAGACATGGATGTACGCGGTCGTGCCGTCCTGCGACACGGCCTGCGCGGCGTACGGGTCGGTGACGTTCGCGACCTGGTCGGAGCCGGACCTGAGCTCGGCGACGGCCTCGTCGACTCGGGTCTTGTTGGCCGGGTCGGTCATCTTCTGGCCGTCCGGGGCCTTGAAGACGACCCGGGCGTTCGCGCCGTCGGCACTGCCGCCGGGGAACCGCTCCTCAAGGAGGTCGAAGGCCCTCTGGGCCTCCGTACCCGGCATGGAGAAGGAGCCGGACGTCGCGGCGGGCGCGGTCGCCGCGCCCACTCCGGCGATCGTCAGCAACGCGATCCACAAGAGGATCACGACATGGCGTCGCCGGAAGGCGAACCTGCCTAGCTTGTAGAGAAACGTGGCCACTGGGGCGTACTCCCGGAGGTGAAGGTGGGACGACAGGGCATGGGGAGTGGCCCGACAGCGTGAGCGGTTCGCGTCAGACTGGTGCTTTCCGGCTTGATCTTCCGGCGGCCCGTCGGCTGGGGGCCGGAGAGCCGGTGGGCGCCGATCCGGTACGGGCGCGGGGAAACGCCCGGGCCGGTCGGGCCCTGGTGGTCCGCCCCAGGGGGCGGGCCCGTCAGACGCCGAGTGCGGGCAGCACCACGGCGTCCAGGTACTCGGTCAGGAACTCCTGGTCGACCGACCGGTCCTCGATGAGAGGCCGGGCGATGAAGGCGCCGATCATCATGTGCGGGACGAGGGACAGCGCCCGGTTGTCGGTCGCGACCTCGCCACGCCCCACGGCCCGGCGCAGCACCGCGTCGAGCCCGGTCATCTCGGGTTCGATCAGCAGCTCGCGCAGCGCCTGGAGGAGTTCGGGGTGGTCGTGGATGGCATGGGCGAGGCCCCGCATCATCGCGGAGTCCCGCTCCATCTGGCAGTCGTCGGAGAGCCGGACCATCTCGTGCAGATCGCCGCGGAGCGAACCGGTGTCGATCTCGGCGATCCGGACCGGCTTGTGGTTCCGCAGGGACTGGGCGACCAGCTCGGGCTTGCTCCCCCACTGGCGGTAGAGGGTGGCCTTGCTGGAGTGCGTGCGCGCGGCGATGGCGTCCATGGTGAGTCCGTCGTAGCCGACCTCACCGAGGAGGTCGATGACGGCCTCGTACAGCTCCGACTCGCGTTGCGGAGTGAGTCTGCTGCGTGCCATGGTGCGCCACTTCCGAACGAAACGGTTTCGTACACTTCCTACGGGAAGAGCGTACGACACCGAACTGCGAAACGAAACCGTTTCGTACGTGGTACGCGTCACGCGACCGTCGCACGGCAGCGGGCCGCCGCGGGCAGCCCCGGGGCGGGGTCGGGCGCCCCGGGCGGGGTCGGGGCGAACGTCTGAGCGAGGCCCCGGCCGAGTTGCCGCACCCCCGGAGCGCGGAAAGCATGGCTGTGTGAGCAGCGACGGCGCGTACCTCCGGTATCCCCACCTCCACAAGGACCTGCTGTGCTTCGCGGCCGAGGACGACCTGTGGATCGCCCCCCTCACCCCCGAGGGCGAGTCCCCCGGCCGCGCCTGGCGGCTCACCGTGGACCGGACGAGGATCGGCCATCCGCGTTTCTCGCCGGACGGGCGGCAGATCGCGTACACGAGCTGGCGCAGCCTCGACCCGGAGATCCATCTGGTCCCGGTGGACGGCGGCCCGGCGCGGCGGCTGAGCCACTGGGGGGCGCTCGACACCCGGGTGTGCGGCTGGGACCCGGACGGCAACATCCTGGCGGTGGCCTCGCACGGGCAGCCGTTCTCGCACTTCTCGTGGGCGTACAAGGTCTCCGTGGAGGGCGACCCCGGCCGCCGCCTCCCCTGGGGGCCGTGCGCCGACATCCAGGTCGCGGATGTCGAGGGCGAGCACCGCACCCTGCTCCTCACCGGCAGGCCCCCGCACGAGCCGGCCGCCTGGAAGCGGTACCGGGGCGGGGCGAGCGGGCGGCTGTGGCTGCACGGGAAGCGGCTGCTGCCGGACATCGGCGGGCACCTGGACTGCGCGATGTTCGTGGACGGCAGGATCGCGTTCCTCTCCGACCACGAGGGCGTCGGCAATCTGTACTCGTGCCTGCCCGACGGCTCCGACCTGCGTCGCCACACCGACCATGACGCGTTCTACGCCCGGCACGCCTCCTCCGACGGGCACCGGGTCGTCTACCAGTGCGCCGGCGACCTGTGGACCGTGGACGCCCTGACCCCGGACTCGCGGCCGCGGAAGCTGGAGGTACGGCTCGGCGGGCCGCGTCCGGGGCGGCGCAAATACCACATCCCGGCCGCCCAGCACATGCAGTCCGTGGCGGTCGACGAGACCGGCCGGGCAAGCGCCGTCTGCGTACGGGGCAGCCTGTACTGGCTCACGCACCGCGACGGGCCCGCCCGGTCGATCGCCGACACCCCGGGCGTACGGGTGCGGCTGCCGGAGATGCTCGGCAGCGGCGGGCGGGTCGCGTACGTGACGGACGCGGAGGGCGAGGACGCCGTCGAGGTCGCGTATCTGCCGCGCGCGAGCGGCGACCGGGAGCGGCGCCGGCTGGCGGCTGGGAAGCTGGGGCGGGTGCTGGAGATGGTCGCCGACCCGGACGGCGAGCGGCTCGCGATCGCCTCCCACGACGGGCGGCTCCTTCTCCTGGACGCGTCGGAGGAGTCCGAAGGAGAGGTGACGGAGCTGATCCGGTCCGTCAACGGCCCGGTCCGCGATCTCGCCTTCTCGCCCGACGGGGCGTGGCTCACCTGGTCGCACCCGTTCATCGGGCGGTCGCTGCGGAACATCAAGATGGCCCGGATCAAGGACCGGCTGGTCGTCGACGTGACGAAGGGCCGCTTCGAGGACGAGAGCCCGGTCTTCACACGGGACGGCCGCTATCTGGCGTTCCTGTCGTGGCGAGGCTTCGACCCGGTGTACGACGTGCACACCGGGGACCTGTCGTTCCCGCTGGGCTGCCGCCCCTATCTCGTACCGCTGTCGTCCACCACGCCGTCGCCGTTCGCGCTGTCGCCCGAGGGGCGCCCGGCGGCGGGAGGGCTCGACCCGGGCGACGAGGAGCGGGCGGGCGACGGGACCGTGCTGGTCGAGGTGGAGGGGCTGGAGAGCCGGGTGACGCAGTTCCCGGTGGCCGCGTCCAAGTACTCGTCGCTGCACCCGGTGGCCGGCGGCGGCCTGGTGTGGCTGCGCTGGCCCATCTCGGGCGCGCTCGGCGAGACGTTCGTGAACCCGTCGGACCCGTCCGAGCGGCCGACGCTGGAGCATTTCAACCTCACCAAGGCCCGCAAGACCGAACTGGTCGCCCACCTCGACTGGTACGGGGTGAGCGGCGACGGCACCCGGCTCGTCGTGGTCGACGAGGGCGAGCTGCGGGCCGTCCCGGCGACGGAGCCGGGCGACCCCGACACCACCGTGTACGTGGACGCACGCCGCATCCAGCACGAGGTGGACCCGGGCGCGGAGTGGCGGCAGGCCTACGCGGAGGCGGGCCGCATCACGCGCGCGTACTTCTGGGAACCGGGGATGAGCGGCATCGACTGGGACGCCGTCCTGGAGCAGTACCGGCCGCTCGTCGAACGGGTCGCGTCGCCCGACGAGTTCGCCGACCTGCTGCGCGAGGTCCTCGGCGAGCTGGGCACCTCGCACGCGTATGTCACGCCCGCGCGCCGCAACGAGGGCCCTCCGCACTACCAGCGGGCGATGGGACTGCTGGGTACCAACCTGGTCTGCCGGGACGGGAAGTGGGTCGTCAAGCGCATCCTGGCCGGCGACTCCTCGGACTCCAAGGCGCGGTCGCCGCTGGCCGGCACCGGCATTCGGGAGGGCGCGGTCCTCACCCACGTCGACGGGCGGCCGGTGGACCCGGTGACCGGCCCGTACCCCCTGCTCGCGGCGGCCGGCGGGACGACCGTCGAGCTGACCTTCGCCCCGGCGGAGGGCGAGCCGGGCCGGTCCCGGCGCATCGCGGTCGTGGCCCTGGTGGACGAGCGGTCGCTGCGGTACCAGGACTGGGTGGCCAAGCGCCGCGAGGTCGTACGGGAGTTGAGCGACGGCCGGTGCGGCTATCTGCACATCCCGGACATGGGGGGCTCGGGCTGGGCGCAGTTCAACCGCGACCTGCGCATGGAGATGTCGCGGCCCGCGCTGATCGTGGACGTACGGGGCAACGCGGGCGGCCACATCAGCGAGCTGGTCGTCGAGAAGCTGACGCGGAAGATCCTCGGCTGGGACCTCACCCGGAACGCGCAGCCCGTCTCGTACTCCTCCAACTCCCCGCGCGGCCCGGTCGTCGCGCTCGCCGACGAGGCCACCTCGTCGGACGGCGACATGATCACGGCGGTGTTCAAGCTCCAGGGCCTCGGCCCGGTCGTCGGCCAGCGCACCTGGGGCGGCGTCGTCGGCATGACCGGCCGCCACCGGCTGGGCGACGGCACGGTCATCACGGTGCCGATGAACGCGGCGTGGTTCGAGGCGTACGGGTGGGGCGTGGAGAACCACGGCGTGGAGCCGGACATCGAGGTCGAACGCACCCCGCTGGACTGGGCGGAGGGGCGTCACCGCCAGCTCGCCGACGCGGTGGAGGTCGCCTTGGACCTCCTGTCGAAGAACCCGGCTTCCCGGCCCCCCGACTACTCCGCCGTACCGAACCTCAGCAGGCCCCCGCTGCCGCCGCGCGGTTGAGGGGGCGTTCCCGCAGGTCCCGCTGTGGGCGAGTCGTCGGTGTGGGCACAGTCGCCGGGCAGTCGTCGTTCCTTCCGCGGGGCGGAACGGGCCCGCTGTGCCCGTTCCTTCCGCGGGGCGGAACGGACGGGCACAGCGGGACCGGCCACAGTGCCGCCCCCATTCGCCCGGCCCCGCCGGGGCCGCACACGCGTGTGCCCGGGCAGGCAGCCCTGCCCGGGCACACGGTGCGCAAGCCGCGTCAGGCGTCGTAGTCCTGGTTCAGACGGTCCTGCGCCTCACGCATCTCCTCGTCCGCCTGGCGCTCGCCCGGCCGTCGCCCACCCTGTCGGTTCGGGTTCTGCGGGGTCGGGCCCTGCGGGTTGTGCGGCGCCGGCTGCCTGCCCTTGCGCTGCGTGCGCTCCTGCGCCTCGTCCTTCGCCTGCCGGGCACGCTGCTTGCCCTGCTCCTGGAGCTGCTGCGCCTTGTCCTTGAACTGGTCCGATATGCCCATCCGGGATTCACTCCTACGTGGAAGTGGGGGGGGATCCGGGGCCTTCACCGGCCCCGGCACCGACCAGCCTGGCACGGCCCGACATACCGCGCATTTCGATCAGTCACGCTCCGCACGCGCCCGCTCGTCGGCCTCGCCACCCGCCCCGACCAGGCCCTTGGACACGCTCGCGAGCCGGGGCTCGAAACGGCGTACCTCGCGCTGCCCCACCGTGGCGATGAGGCCCGGCAGAGAGCCGCGGACCGACTGCATACCGCGCAGCCACCACTGCGCGTACACATGCGCCGAGCGCCGCTCGACGCCCGCGACGATCCGGTCGACGGCCGGGCCCAGCGGGTACGTGCGGTTCGCCGGCCACGGCAGTCGCTGCCGCAGCTCCCGCATCACGTCGTCCTGGTCGGCGCCGCGCACCATGTCGGTGTCCGTCCACGACAGATAGCCGATGCCGACCCGAACGCCCCGGTGCGCGACCTCCGCGCGCAGGCTGTGCGCGAACGCCTCGACACCGGACTTGGACGCGCAGTACGCGGTCATCATGGGGGCCGGGGTGATCGCCGCCAGGGACGCGATCTGGAGGAAGTAGCCGCGGCTCTCGGTCAGTACGGGCAGGAAGGCGCGGGCGGTGACCGCGCCGCCGATCAGATTGACCTCGATGACGCGCCGCCAGGCGGCCGGGTCGGAGTCGGCGAACGGACCGCCGGAGGCCACGCCCGCGTTGGCGACGACGATGTCGGCCTTGCCGAAGCGCTCCTTGACCTCACCCGCGACCCGGGCCATCGCCTCGTGGTCGGTGACGTCCGCGTGCCACCAGTCGCTCTCGGTGTGCAGTCGGCCCGAGACCCGCTTCAGCTCGTCCGGTTCGAGGCCGACCAGCGCCACCTTCGCGCCGCGCGCGGACAGCTTCCGGGCCAGCAGTTCGCCGACGCCGCGCGCACCGCCCGTGACGACGGCGACCTGCCCCTCCAGGCCGGCCCTGCGCCTCCTGCTCATACGGCCTCTTCCCTCTGGTCGGTACGGATGTACGTGCTGACGAGGTCGCGGAGCCGCGCCGTGACCGCCTCGGGCGCCTCGACCGGTGTCATATGGCCGATGCCGGGCAGCTCGTCGAGGCCGACGCACTGCGGCAGGGCGGACGCGAGGGCGCGGGCATGGACGGGCGGGGTGAGCCGGTCGGCGGTGCCGGCGACGACCGCGGTGGGCACCGCCAGTTCGCGTACGCCGGCTTCGAGGTCCAGCCCGGCGAGCACATGGGACCAGGCGACGCGGACGGCGCGCGGGCAGGCGTGCACGATCCGGGCGCACTCGGCGACCCGGTCGGCCGCCGAACCGGGGCCCATCGTGGCGTACTTGAGGATCGCCTTCGACACGGGCGTGACCGGGCCCAGCGGGGCGCGGGCGCCCAGGATGCCGCGGGTGAGCCGGGTACGTACGCGGCCCGGGCGCATCGGTACGACGAGGGACTCGGCGACCAGCCGCGACGCGCCCGTGCTGCACAGCAGGACCGCGGCGGCGTGGGCGCGCAGGGCAGGGCGGCCGGCGGCGGCCATCAGGGTCATGCCGCCCATGGAGTGCCCGGCGAGCACGGCCTTCTCGTCCGGCGCGAGGGCGGCGGCCAGCACCGCCTCCAGGTCGTCGGCCAGGGCGCGCGTCGAGTAGCCGGACGCCCCGGCGGCGGGCGCCGCGGTGCGGCCGTGACCGCGCTGGTCGTAGACGACGACCCGGTGGTCGGCGGAGAGGTCCCGCACCTGGGCGGCCCAGAAGCCGGTGGAGCAGGTCCAGCCGTGCGCGAGGACGACCGCCGGGGCGCCCTCGGGGCCGTACACCTCGACGTGCAGGGGTGAGCCGTCGGCGGAGACGGCGGTCAGGGCCCGGGGGGAGGGGCTCATGCCGTGGCCTCCTTCTCGCCGCGCGAGGCGGCGCGCTTCGGCTTCGCGGCCGCGGCGGCCTCCGCCGACTCGGCCGGTTCGGCGGCCTCGGCCGGTTCGGCGGCCTCGGCCGGTTCGGCAGGGGGCTTCTCCGGCGCCCGTACGATCTCGTACTCGCCGATGTCGACGGCCCGCGTGGCACGCCGGAACTCGGACGTCGTGCCCGGCCACAGCGTGGTGTTGCGGCCGCTGGCGTCGAGGTACCAGCTGTCGCAGCCGCCGGACTTCCACACCGTGCGCTCCATGCGGGCCTGCACGCGCCGGTTCCACGCGGCGACGGCGGACGGGCGCGGGGCGAGGGCGGCTCCGTCTCCCAGCAGGCGCAGCCGGCGGAGGAAGTCGGCCATGTAGTTCAGCTGGGACTCGATCATGAGGATCATGGAGGAGTTCCCGAGCCCGGTGTTGGGGCCGATGATCGTCATCCAGTTGGGGAAGCCGGCGGCGGTGGCGCCGCGCAGCGACTCCATGCCGTCCTTCCACGCCTCGGCGAGGGTGACGCCGCCGGCGCCGACGACGCGGTCGGCGATGGGCATGTCGGTGACATGGAAGCCCGTACCGAAGACGACCGCGTCGACCTCGGCCTCGGTGCCGTCGGCGGCGACGAGGGTACGGCCGCGCACTTCGGCGAGGCCCGAGGCGACGACGTCGACATTCGGCCGGGCGAGCGCCGGGTAGTAGTCGTTGGACAGCAGGATGCGCTTGCAGCCGATGCGGTACGACGGGGTGAGCTTGGCGCGCAGGGCGGGGTCCTTGACGGCCCGGTGCATGTTGGCCTTGGCGAGCGACTCGACCAGGCCGAGTTCGCCCGGCCGCTTGGTGAACGCGCCGACCTGGAGCTCGCGGATGCCCCACAGGAGACCGCGGCGGGCCTTCCCGGTGAACGGCAGCTGCCGGTGCAGCCATCGCTCGACGCCGGTGATACCGCGGTCCACGCGCGGCATGACCCAGGGCGGGGTTCGCTGGAAGAGGGTGAGGCGGCCGACCTCGGGCTGGACGGCGGGGACGATCTGGATGGCGGACGCGCCGGTGCCGACCATGGCGACCCGCCGGCCGGTGAGGTCGTAGTCGTGGTCCCAGCGCGCGGAGTGGAAGACCTTGCCGCCCTCCGCGCGGAAACCGTCGAGGCCCGGGATGTCGGGGATCTTGGGGTCGGAGAGCGGGCCGGTCGCGGAAACGACCACATCGGCGGTGAGGGTGCCCTGCGAGGTCTCGATCTCCCAGCGCAGCGCGTCCGTGTCCCAGCGCGCCGTCAGCACCTCGTGACGGAGCCGCAGATGGGGCCGGAGCCGGAAGACATCGGCGACATGCTCCAGATAGGCCCGGATGTGGGGCTGCCCGGAGAAGGTGCGGGGCCAGTCGGGGTTGGGCGCGAAGGAGAACGAGTACAGGTGCGACGGGACGTCGCAGGCGCAGCCCGGGTAGCTGTTGTCGCGCCAGGTGCCGCCGACGGAGTCCGCCCTCTCCAGGACGACGAAGTCGGTGATCCCCTCGCGGCGCAGCCGGACGGCGGCGCCGAGGCCGCCGAAGCCGGACCCGATCACCGCCACTCGTACGTGTTCGCGCGCGTGCTCGCTCATGCCGCCTCCCAAGACTCTGCCAGCAATCACTGGCACTGTCCGGGAGGGTAGAGCAGCTCCTTACTCGACGGTAGGGGTCTCGCAGGCAAAAGTTACCCCCGGTACGACATAGGGTTGGCGGCGTGGCGAACGAGGGCGAGGACCGTGAGTACCGCATGGAGGAGCTGGCCGAGGAGGCCGGCATCACCCCTCGTACGCTGCGCTTCTACCGCGAACGCGGCCTGATACCGCCACCCCGCCGCGAGGGCCGCATCGCCTGGTACGGCCCTCAGCACCTGGCCCGGCTGCGCACGATCGCCGCGCTGCTGGAGCGCGGCCACACCCTCAACGGCATCGCGGACCTGGCCTCCGCCTTCGAGAGCGGCCGGGACGTGGGCGAGGTGCTGGGCCTCGGCGAGCCGACGGAGGAGGAGCCGGTCCGGCTCACCCCGGAGCAGCTGGCCGACCACTTCGGCGACCAGGTCACCGCCGACAACTTCGCCGCCGCCCTGGACCTGGGCTACCTCGCGACGGACGGCCAGGACATCGTCCACGTCAGCCGCCGCCTCCTCGACGTCTCGGCGGCCCTCGTCAAGGAGGGCGTCCCCCTGTCGGCGGTACTGGCGGCCGCCCGGCGGGTCCGCACCCACACGGACGCCCTGGCGGAGCTCTTCACGGACCTGCTCCACACCCACACGCGCGACGAGGACGTCAGCCGGCTGCGCCCCCTGGCGAAGAGCGTCGTGGAGGCGGAACTGTCGATGGCCCTGGACCGCCGACTGCGGGACATCCGGGGCGGGAACTGACCCCTGCCGCTCGCGCGGGGCCCGGTGTCAGCCGCCCACGGGCAGGCCGCGCGGCTCCTTGATGCGCTTCATGACGATCTGGGAGTTGACCTCCGTGACGCCGGTCAGCGCGGTCAGCCTCTCGATCCACAGCCGCTCGTACGCCCGCAGGTCCGCCACCGCGATGCGGAGCAGACAGCCGGGGCTGCCGAAGAGCCGGTACGCCTCGATGACGTCCGGGATCTCCTGGAGCGCGGCCTCGAACGCCTCCACCACCTCGCGGTCGCGCTTCACCTCGATGGAGACCAGGACCTCGAAGGAGCGGTCCACCGCCTCCGGGTCGATCACCGCTCGGTAGCCCTGGATCACCCCGTCCTGCTCCAGCTGCCGCACGCGGCGCATACAGGGGGACGGCGTCAGGCCCACCCGCTGGGCCAGCTCCTGGTTGCTCAGCCGGCCGTCCTGCTGGAGCTCACGCAAGATGGCGCGATCGATATCGTCCATGACGCAATTATTCACCAGTCAGACTTGGGATGCAGGGGAGAAGTGGCGATCAAATTGCGCGACAAGTCTCCTATCATTGCGTTCGAACATTTCATGTCACGTCGCAGACCTGCGCGAGGAAAGGTCGGGACACCGTGGGACGGATCGTCGTCATCAGCACCGGCGGGACCATAGCCAGCCGCTGGCAGGGTTCCGGGTTCGCCGCAGACGCGCACGGACAGGAGGTCATGGCGACCGCCGCCGTGCCCGAGGGCGTCACGGTCGAGGTCGTCGACCTGTTCAGCGTGAACAGCCCTCGGCTGACCACCGCGCACCAGCTCACCCTCCTCCGCACCGTGCACGAGGTGCTCGCCGACCCGGGCGTCGACGGCGTCGTCGTCACGCACGGCACCGACACCCTGGAGGAGTCGGCTTTCCTCGTGGACCTGCACCACGACGACCCGCGCCCCGTCGTGTTCACCGGCGCCCAGCAGCCGCTGGACGCCGAGGACGGCGACGGGCCCCGCAACCTCCACGACGCGCTCCTCACCGCCTCCCGCGCCAGTGGGCTCGGCGTCCTGGTCGCCTTCGACGGCAAGGTCCACGCCGCGCGCGGCACCGTCAAGACCGAGACCCTCGACGCCGACGCGTTCCGCGACCCGTCCGGTGCCCGCATCGGCAACATCGGGTTCGGCAAGATCTCCGTACTGCGGCACCCGCGGCGGCCCGATCCTCTGCCCCTGCCCGGCATGCCGGACACCCCGCCGCGCGTCGACATGGTGATGCACCACGCCGACGGCGACCCGGTGCTCCTCAACGCCGCCGTCGAGGCCGGCGCGCAGGGCATCGTCCTTGTCGCCACCGGGGCGGGCAACGCCACACCCGAGATCGTCGCCGCCGTCGCCGCCGCCCGCGCGCGGGGTGTTCTCGTCGCGTTGACCACGCGGGTCCAGTCCGGGCCCGTCACCCAGATCTACACCCACGGCGGCGCAGTCGACCTTGTCGCGGCGGGGGCCGTGCCGACCGGGACGCTGCGGGCGGGGCAGGCGCGTATCGCCGTACTGACGGCGCTGCTCGCGGCGACGGAGTCCGAGGAGCGCACGCGGATTCTGCGGCACGCACTCGGCGAGGCCGTGACTGCCGAGCTCGTCGAGGCGTAGGCCACCGCCGACCGACCCGCCGCCCCGCCGTCCGGCCGCCCCGCCGTCCGGCCCCACAACACCCTGGGCATGCACGTCCGTTGTGCCCACCCTCCCCGAGCTCTCGGCTTCGATCGAGCAGGGGCCCCACCGCCCCGGCGGAACGCATGCCCGCGACGAACCGACACCCCTCCCTGCCCCGCCCCGCCCTGCCTACAGAAAGCCCTACCGCCGCCATGGCCGACACGCCCTCGCACCCCAGCCCCGCCCCTGCCCCCTCCCCCGCCTTCCGGGCCGAGCACGATCTGCTCGGTGACCGGGACATCCCCGCCGACGCCTACTACGGGGTCCACACCCTGCGGGCCGTGGAGAACTTCCCCATCACCGGGACGCCCATCTCGGCGTACCCCGAGCTGGTGGCCGCACTGGCCTGTGTCAAGCAGGCGGCCGCACTGGCCAA
This sequence comes from Streptomyces sp. TRM49041, assembly GCF_008271805.1. GTDB lineage: Bacteria > Actinomycetota > Actinomycetes > Streptomycetales > Streptomycetaceae > Streptomyces. Next base: position 16,010 of record NZ_VSRY01000064.1, on the reverse strand, counting down.
TCGGGACCTCGGGCTGCTGGGTGCGGACAAGGCGGACGCGATCGTCGCCGCGTGCGAGGAGATCCGGGGCGGCAAGCTGCACGACGCGTTCGTCGTGGACGTCATCCAGGGCGGCGCGGGCACCTCGACCAACATGAACGCCAACGAGGTCGTCGCCAACCGTGCGCTGGAGCTCCTCGGCCACGCCAAGGGCGAGTACGGGCATCTGCACCCGCTGGAGGACGTCAACGCCGGGCAGAGCACCAACGACGTCTACCCGACAGCCGTCAAGATCGCCCTCGACTTCACCGCCCAGCGCCTCCTCGACGCCATGGAGGTGCTCCGCGACGCCTTCGCCGCCAAGGCCGAGGAGTTCGCGGACGTCCTCAAGATGGGGCGTACGCAGCTCCAGGACGCCGTACCCATGACGCTGGGGCAGGAGTTCGCCACGTACGCCGTCATGCTGGAGGAGGACCGCAAGCGGCTCGGCGAGGCGTGCGAGCTGATCCGGGAGATCAACCTCGGTGGCACGGCCATCGGTACCGGGCTCAACGCCCACCCCGAGTACGCGGCGCGCGCGTCCCGGCATCTGCGTCGGATCACCGGGCTGCCGCTGACCGTCGCCGACGACCTGGTCGAGGCCACCCAGGACGCGGGCGCGTTCGTGCAGCTGTCCGGGGTGCTCAAGCGGATCGCCGTCAAACTGTCCAAGACCTGCAACGACCTGCGCCTGCTCTCCTGCGGGCCGCGCGCCGGGTTCGGCGAGATCAACCTGCCGCCCGTCCAGGCCGGTTCGAGCATCATGCCCGGCAAGGTGAACCCGGTCGTCCCCGAGGTGGTCAACCAGATCGCGTTCGAGGTCATCGGCAACGACATGGCCGTCACCATGGCGGCCGAGGCGGGCCAGCTCCAGCTGAACGCCTTCGAGCCGGTCATCGCGCACAGCCTGCTCAAGAGCCTCACGCACCTGCGGGCCGGCTGCCTGACGCTCGCCGAGCGCTGCGTCACCGGCATCACCGCGAACCGCGAGCACCTCGCGCACCTCGTCGCCCATTCCATCGGCCTGGCCACAGCGCTCAACCCGCACATCGGCTACGAGCAGGCCACCGCCGTCGCCCAGGAGGCCCTGCGGACCGGCCGCAGCGTCCACGAACTCGTGCTGGAGAAGGGCCTCCTGACCGAGGACGAACTCGGTGGCATCCTCCACCCGGACAACCTCGCCCGACCGCACGCCCGCTGACACCCACCGACGCCCGCTGACACCCACCGACGCCGGCGGGCGCCGGCGGGCGCCCGCCGGCACGTGCCGGTGCCAGCCGACATTCGCCGACAATCACCGACAACATCACGCCGACCCGAGGGCCCCTCTCCGGAACTCTTGTTCCGGAAGGGGAAGTTGTGCAAAAGTGAGGCTCCTCACAGCCCACCAGGCAGGTTTTCCTACTGAGCGGACGATCGTAAAACGAAGCGTCCGCGAAGGTATGCACCAAGTGGCGCCCCTCCCTTGTCCTGGATGGAAAGAAGCCCCATGCAGACTCCCTACGGGCCGAACTCCGGGGGCTCCGACGAGAACCTGGTCGGGGCGCTGCGCACCGGAGCCGAAGAGCCTGGCCCGGACCCCTTTCCCGGTGCCGCGCTGATGGCCAGGCACTGGCAGCCGGTACTCGACTACGTGTCCCTCTTCACGCCTTCGCGGAATACGGCGACCCTCGTCACGTCTGCGACATTCGCGCAGGCGCTCGAAAAGTTGTGCGCTCCCGAAGAGCGTGCGGAAGGCCAAGGCGGTCCCCCGGGCGCCTTGCGGCCGTATTTCTTGGTGAGCGCGTCTCATGTTCTGCGCACATGGGCCGAGAATGGCCCGGTCGCCGCAATGCTCCCGGGAATTCGCCGCCCCGGTGAGCCCGCCGAGAACCGCCGACTGGTCGCCCACGCATTTCGGAGCCTGCCCGTCCCGGCCCAGGTACTGCTGTGGCACCGGGAGGTCGAGGCCGAGGGGCTGTCCATTCCCGCCGCCCTCCTCGCCATGGACCCGCGCGGCGCGGCAGAGAGCCTCGACGACGCCCGCGAACTGCTCCGCGCCCGCTGTGTGAGCGCCCACCACGAGCTGGCCCCCGACGCGGAGTGCCGCCACTACGGGCGGCTCCTGGACATCTCGCTGCGCCGCACCGGCCCGCTCATCCCGGACATACAGCTCCACCTGGCGCGGTGCGCGTACTGCCGGTACGCCGCCGACCAGCTGCGGCAGTCCGGCGGACGGCTCTCCCTGCTGCTCGCCGAGGCGGTGCTCGGCGACGCCGCCGCCCGCTATCTCGAATCCCGCCCCGGGCGGTCCCGGCCGCGCGGCGGGCCGGGCGGCTCGGGCCGCCGCGCGAGGCGGCACTCCAGGGACGTACGCGGCCGCCTGGCCGCGCGGCTCCGGGGCCGCGGCGGATCGCTGCTGACCGGCGTCGGTGCCGGAGTGACCGGCCTCCTGCTCCTGACCGCCGTGGCCGCCCTGTGGCCGGGGAGCGGAGGCGGCGGTACGGCGCGGCCGCCGGTGGAACCGGCGCCGCCGACCACCTCGCCGGTGAGCGACAGCGCGCCCGCGCCGCCCGAGACCGAGCCGCCCGCACCGCCGCCCGCCCAGGCCGGACACCCGGTCGAGGGCGCCCTGCGGACCTCGCTGCGCAACGCGGGAGCGGGCGGCCTCTGCCTCGACATCCGCGACGGCAGGCCCCTGGCCGGGGCGGAGCTGACCCTCGCGGCCTGTACGGGCGCGGCGACGCAGCTGTGGACGTACGAGCCGGACGGGCTGCTGCGCAGTGCCGCCGCACCCCAGCTGTGCCCCGATTCCGGGCGCCCCGACGGCACGGTCGTCCTCACCGCGTGCGAGCCTGCGGTCGCCACCGCCGTACGGTACGACCTGACCATCCAGGGCGCGGTACTCCCGCGCTGGAGCGAGGCCCTGGCGCTCGCCCCGGTCTCGCCGGCCGCCGGAACGACCGTGGTCACACGGCTACGTGACGGTTCACCCGCCCAGCGGTGGCTGACCGGGGCCGGGACCGGAGCGGACACCGGCGGCGGCACGGACCTCCCCTCCACACCGGACACGCGGTCGCAGCAGGGGACACAGCCCGGGACCCTGCCCGAGCCGCGACCGCGGGCGGACGGGGAACCGGAGCGGGAAGCGGAATCGGTACCGGCCCCGGAGGCGGCGACGACACCCCGGCCGCAGCCGGAACCACAGCGGGCCGCCGGGCCGGAGCAGGCGTCCACCGACGATCCCGAGCCGGTAAGGACGCACGCCGCCGACTACCGCACCGGGACGCCCGAACTCGACGAGGCCCGGGAGGAAGGCCCGAACGGCGCGGAGAACGAAAGCCCGTCGCACGGCCGACGCACGGCCCGTTGAGCGGGCCGCCCCGAGTCCCGTGAAGCCGTCGCCCGCGCCGGCCGGCGTAAAGGCCGGCCGGCGCGGGCGGTCCGGGCTCAGGAGGTCTGGGCTCAGGAGGTCTGGGCTCAGGAGGTCTGGGCCTCGTTGTACAGGGCCTGTGCCTCGTTGCCGAAGTACGGCCCGAACATGCGGTTCGGCAGGAAGGTGTAGCCGAAGCTGTTCACCGACACCTGGAGGCCGGTGCCGGACGCCTCGCTGAAGCCGGTGAACCAGGGGCCGCCGCTCGACCCGCCCGTCATGTTGCAGCCCAGGCTGTGGTCCTGCGAGAACAGGAAGTCCTTGGAGGAGTTCCCGCTGCAGTAGATCAGCTTGGAGCCGTCGTACGGGGAGGCCGCCGGGAAGCCGAAGGCGTACATCGGCTTGTTGTAGCCGCCGTTGAACTGGACACCCTGCGCACCGGTGACCGCCGTCAGCTTCTGACCGTTGAGCGGGGAGACGACGGCGGCGCCGACGTCGTGGTTGATGTCCTCGCTCGCCTGCCACTGCGGCGTGGTGAGGGTCTTGGTCGCGGTCCACTGCCCGTACGGCGCCTTGCCGTTGTCGTACGCCGGGACGAAGACCCAGTTGGTGTGCCAGCTGCCCTGGTACTTCACGCAGTGCCCGGCCGTGATGACGGTGGACTGGTTCTGGCTGGTCACGGCGTTGCCGGAGCAGGAGGCGGTACGGCCGTCGAAGGTGAAGAACACCCGGCCCGACGTCTTCACGACCGCACCCCCGCCGGACCAGGGGCCGCCCGACTGCGGGAAGGCCAGGGCCCCGAGGACCGGCTCCGCGGCGCTGTCCGCCTCAGCGGCGGGGGCGGTCGGAGCCGTGGGCGCCGTCGGTGCGACGGTGGTGGGCCTGCCGCCCGGCTGCGGCGCCCTGAACTTCCGTGCCTGGGCGGGGGTCAGAAGCAGATCGAGCGGGGTGGCCCCGCGCATCCGCTCGGCGGTCCAGAATCCGGCGGCGCCCCGCTGCTCGGCGGCCGTGACGGCGTGGGTGGCGGGGGCCGCGGTGTCGGGGGCGGGGGCGGGGGCGGCGCTCGCCGGAGTGGCGGCGGTCAGGGCGCCCGCGAGCAGGGCTCCGGCGGTCAGCAGGATGCCCGTGGAGGAGCGATGGCGTCTCACACATGTCTCCTTCTGCCGTGCCGGGGCAGCCTGGGGCGGCCGCCCGGGCAGGGTGGTGGGGGGAACGAAGGGATGGGGAGCGGATCGCGGTACCGGATCGAGCTGCGTGAGGCAGCGTGCCACGCCACCCGACAATTGTCAGGGGCGCGTCACTGTTTCTTTACTGACCCGTCAACGTCTTCGCGAAACAGCGGCTGGCGTCATACGTGCGGTAGTAGCCGAACTTGGCGCACGGCGCGTACCCGCTGGACGTGTACAGGCCGATCGCCTCGGGCTGCATGTCCCCGGTCTCCAGGACCATCCGGAGACGGCCCGCCGCACGGGCGTCCTCCTCCAGCAGGCCCAGGATGCGCCGGGCTATGCCCCGGCCCCGCGCCTCGGGGATCACATACATCCGCTTCAGCTCGGCGTCGCCGTCCCAGTACCCCTCGCCGTTCTCCTCCTGCGCACGCCAGCCGCCCGTCGCGACGGGACGGTCCCACTCGTCGTACGCGATCAGATAGAGACCGCGCGGCGGCCGGAACGTGGCCGGATCGAGTGGGGTGACGTCCCCCTCGCCGTCGTACCGCTCGGCGTACTCCAGCTGGACCTGGTCGCTGAGCTTGACGGCGTCGGGGTGATCGAAAGGCATGGGCTGAATATTCATACGGCAGATCGTACTTCTATGCGGATGGGGTGGCGGGTCGCTCGGTTCTTCTGTCGTATTGTGCCGGGATGCTCACTGTGTCGACCGCCAATGTCAACGGCCTGCGCGCCGCCGCCAAGAAGGGCTTCGTGGAGTGGCTGGCCGACACGGCCGCCGACGTGGTCTGCCTGCAGGAGGTACGGGCCGAGGAGGCCCAGATTCCGGACGCGGTGCGGGCCCCCGAGGGCTGGTACGCGGCGCACGCCCCGGCCGCCGCGAAGGGCCGCGCGGGTGTGTCCCTCTACACACGGCGTGAGCCGGACGCCGTACGGGTCGGCTTCGGCGCGAGCGAGTTCGACGCGTCCGGCCGGTACCTGGAGGCCGACCTGCCGGGCGTCACCGTCGCCAGCCTCTACCTCCCGTCCGGCGAGGTCGGCACGGAACGGCAGGACGAGAAGATCCGCTTCATGGACGCGTTCCTCCCGTACCTGAAGGAGCTCAAGGAGCGCGCGGCGGCCGACGGCCGCGAGGTCCTGGTGTGCGGCGACTGGAACATCGCCCACCAGGAGGCCGACCTGAAGAACTGGAAGGCCAACCGGAAGAACTCCGGGTTCCTCCCCGAGGAGCGCGCCTGGCTCGGCCGCGTCTTCGACGAGGCGGCGTACGTCGACGTCGTCCGCACCCTCCACCCGGACCAGGAGGGCCCGTACTCCTGGTGGTCCTACCGGGGCCGCGCCTTCGACAACGACACGGGCTGGCGGATTGATCTGATCGTCAGTTCGCCCGGCTTGGCGGAGCGGTGCGTCAAGGCGTACGTGGAGCGGCCCGCCAGCCATGCGGAGCGGTGGAGCGACCACGCGCCCGTGACAGCGGTGTTCAACCTGTAGCGGCGGCAGCGGAGGGCCCCGCCCGGCTGGGTCGCTCGCCGTCGCCGGACGGGGTCGCTTGATGGGCGCTACGCACTCCTGCACTTCGGGCACTGGCAGAGCGGCCATACGGAGGACAGCAACGGAGTCAGGTTCTCCGCGCTGCGGACGACCGTCTCAGCGCCCCACGTGCGCCCGCTGTCCCGAGACACCCGCAAGGTGAGTAACGGCCTTCCATCGTCCACAGGGGCGCTTTCGGCGTCGCGGGGGATCACTGGTGGCCCTCCGGGTGTCGACGAAGACGGACGTTGCAGTCGGAGACCGTCGTCATGTCGCCCCCGGCGCGGGCACGGTCCCGTACGGAGGCGAGCTCGGTGCAACCAGGGCACCCCTCAACAGGGGTCGGTTCCAGGTCCAGCCGCAACGGCAGTTCAACCGGGGGCGCGCTGTAGCGCGTGGGTTCGGTGGTCATGCCATGCGACGCTAGAGATCAGCCCGACCAGCAACAATGGCAGTTCTGTTCAAGATCAACAGGAAGTGCCACGGGGTGTCACACGGGCAGCCCGACCGTGTCAGCGAGGGAGCGCATCTCCCCCGTCAGCGTCCGGCGCCCGGCCACGACGCGGCCGAGAATGTCACGGGCGTAACGCTGGTTCGGCAGCCACTCCGGGGCAGCACTGCGGATGCTCGCCAAGGTGTCGACGGCTTGCCCGTACTGCCGTGTCCGGGCGTATGCGTCGGCCACGTCCAGGAGGTGACGGTTGCGGTTGTTCGACGTGGAGCGGAAGCCTGCCGCCGGGATCTTCGAGGCAAGCTTGAGCACCACGTCCGGACGGTCCAGAACCATGGCGTTCTCGGTTCGCTTGAGCGCCACCGTGACGGGGCCGAACGCCCGGAGGAAGTCCCTCCCGGGGGCGAACTCCCGTCCCAGGGCCACGGCGGCAGAGTGGGCCAACCTCAACGCGTCCTCCGCCTCTTCGGCACGGTTGTCCCGTACGGCGGCAGCCGACAGACGCAGCAGCAGCCACCCCCACGCGCTGAGTTCATCCGGGGTCGCCCGTGAGAGCCGGGGTTCCGTGTCGTCGGCCCACTGAGTGGCCAACTCCCGCGCTTCACCGAGCTTTCCCCGCCGCAGCAGCAGCCAGCACATCGTGTTGACCGTGGACGCACCTTGCAGCCGGTCCGCAGAGCCGTCCAGGGCAGCCCCCAGGCACCACTCAGCCGCTTCGAACTGCCGGGTCTGCGTCAGAAGCCAACCGGTGAGCTGCAATAGACGCACGCGGACAGCGCGCCCCTCGGGATCGAGGCGTGCCACGGTGTCAGCATCCCGAATCAGTGGGGGCAGGAGTGCCTGCAACTCCCCGAACCGGTCCCCGGAGAACAGGGGCACAGCAGCACCGAGCGCCTCGCGCACCCCTTCCGCTGTTGGCGGCTCGTCCAGCTCGGCTACGTCCCTCAGCGGGGCTGTCAGCGCCCTTCTGACGGGCGCCCACTGGTCAAGGGTGGCGAGGCTCGCTCCGTCCTCCGCCGACTCCGTCACAAGGCGCATGGTGGGCACCCTGAGCGACGCAGCGAGCCGACGCACGGTCTCCAGGCGGGCGTCTTGCCGCTCACCCTGTTCAAGCTTCCGAATCAGCGACACAGACACACCGGACTCGCGGGCGAGTTTCTGTTGGGTCATCCCCCGACGCTTGCGAACGTCCCTGAGCCGGTCACCCAAGTTGGCAGGCATAGGCCGAGAGTACGCCTACGCACGGTGCCGCAGAGGGCTTGGCCGCTGGCGCAGTACAGCCGGATAAAGGACTGTCCCGCAAGTGCGGCCTCACCAAGATCGCAGGGCGGTCCCGCGCAGGGCGGCTGACGGAATGAGACCCCTTCGGCCGACATCTGAGTACTTCAATTGACACCTCGAGCCCCACAGTTGTCACGAAGGGCCCCCTTCCGCACATTTCTCCGTCCCTGCGGTAATCCGCTTGAACCACGGTCGGGTGGACGTGGCAGGCTGGCGCGGTGATTGTCGAGTTGGCGCCCAGTTTTCTGACCTGGGACGATGTGGATCCCGCCCGTCATTTCTTCGACAGCGCGTCGGCGCCGCAGGTGGTGCGGTCGCTCGGGCCCGCCCGGAGGGTGCCCAGCCGCCCCGACATCCCCTCCGGTGACCTGGCGATGAACACCTGGAGCTGGGGCGAGGGACAGCCCTGGGCCGACGCCATGTCGCACGCCCTCGCCGAGCACTACGGCCGCTGGACCGTGGGCTGGCGCTGGGCGCACGACGAAGGCGACTTCGACGGAGGACCCGTCGGGAACTGGTGCTGCCCGCGGGACTCGATCACCACACCGCAGGAGACTCTCTCCCGTGTCGTCGCGGCGCTGTGCGAGTGGCGCGAGTGGCTGGAGAGCCTCGCCAGGTGGTTCGACGCGTACCCGTTGGACCTGTCCGAGGTCGAGGACCAGCGGATCCTGTGGGAGCGCGCCGCCCGAAACCTGATCCTGCAGGTGACCGACCGCACCGGCTGCGGCAGCGGCTGGCACGGACACTGCCGTCAAGTGCTCATCTGGTTCCTCAGCCGCTGGGGTGTCGCTCCCGACGTCGCGCAGGAGCTGGTCGACGAGGCGATCGGCGGGCGGTTCGCGAGCTGGACCGGCCCCGACCCTGTGCTGGTCGAGGATGTCGCGGAGCAGCTCGCACTGTCGCTGCGGCCGGACGACGGCGCACGATCCGCCAGGCCGGCGCCGGACCACCTTGAGCGCTGGCTCGCGGTGCGCGAAACCGTGCCATGGCAGGAGGTTCCGGAAGCCGGCCGGGACGAACCAGTGGCCCCGTCGCGCGACGGGGCGGCGGAGGACATACGCTCCTTCGACGGCGTCTTGGATCCCGCACGCGCACGGGGCCTGCTCGCTGCCCTAGACCTGCTGCGGGCCGACGCGGCGCGCAGCGCCTCCCTCGACTTCGAGCTGCTCCAGCGCTGGCAGCAGCATGTCCTGGGCACACCGCAGCCGCCGCCGTTCCGCGACCTGCCGGCCTTCGCCAAGGGTGGCCGGGAACGCTACGGCATCGGCCCGGACACCCGATCCCGCCTCGACGCCTGCCTGGCAGAGAGCGCCCACCACATTGAGCGGCCCCTTCCCCTCACCGCCCGGGCCGCACGTGCCTATCTCGACGTGTGCTTCTTCCATCCCTTCGACGACGGCAACGCCCGGTCCGCCTTCCTCGCCCTCGTCTTCGTCCTCGCCCGCGAGGGCGTCGCGCTCGACGGGGTCAGCCTGCTGCGTCGCGTCACCTTCCAGGCCGACGAGCCGCAGGACGCGCTGACCCTCACGCGGTACATCGACATCCACCTCGCGGAGACCCGACGCAACACCGCCTCCCTCGACTCCTAGTGGTTGGGAATGAGGCGCTGATGAGACCATGCTGAGTTGCTCGGTCACACGGCCGTCGTGCAGGTCCAATGGCGGTGGAACGCTGGAGCCGGTGACAACTGCCGCGCTTTCCGCGCTGCTGGTGACAAGTAGCGTGCCGACCTGGTGACAACTACCCTGCCTCGCCATGCTGAAGCCGCAAGTCAGTGGGCCGCCGATGGTGACAACCATCGTGCTTCGGCACATGAGCAGAGGTCGGCCCGATGGGGTCAGGACTGCAGCCGACCGAAGAGGATCGTTCGATGGCGACGCATGACCAGCTGACTGAGTGGGCCGGTCTCGGCCATGTCGCGCGAGCCAGACGGGACGTTGTGGCTGGCTGGCGGATCCCGGACTTCATGAAGGTGCAGCTCGTCGAGGTGGGCATTCCGGTAGCTCCACGTCTCATCGAGCGAGTCGTGATTCAGAGCGAGGCTGATCCGGTCCTGCTCACATCCCGCGGCCCGCTCTACCGTCTCACCGAGCAGGCGGACCCCGATGAGCCGGCCGAGTGGTCATCGTTCGGCGTCGAGCCGGAGACCGGGGTGGTCTACTTCGTCATGCCGGACGGGGAGGCACGGTTCGCCAACTCGAGTGTCGACGTGTGGCTCGACGCCCTTCACCGTTACGGAAGCTGCGTCACTGCCTCAGAGCTTCTCAGCGAGCCGGACGGCCCCGAGGAGTACCTCTCCGAAGAGGAGGAAGAGCAGGCTTTCGCCGAGCTGAACCGGCTGGCAGAGGAGCTGAAGGAGACCGACTCTGCGGCCTTCATAGGCTACGAGGGGTTTCTCTGGCCGGGGCTCCTGGATCGGTGGCTGTACTGACCTCGGCCCGGCAGTGCCGTCTGAAGGGCGTCGGCGTCCACCACGCCATGCTCGGCATCGCCGCCTCCACAACGTCGCCCTGACCGGATCACGGATCTATGCCGACGACCCATGAGGAGCATGTCTGAGATCACTTGCGGGACAGCCCTCCTGATCAGGGCGTCGGCTGACGCTCGCGCGAGGGCCCCGGCCCTTCTTCTCATGTCGCCCTCCGCGGATATGGCGAGTAGTCCCAGATGGCTTGTCCGCAGTGATCCAGAGCCCAGTGATTGCCGGCCCCCAGGTGTTCCAGGACGGCTTGCTGGACCGGGGTGGTGGGGGTCAGGTGGAGGGCTGTTTCACGGTTCGCAGGCGATTGCCCGAAGGTTTGTTCGAGAGCGTCCCGGTCGCCGGAGGTGAGGCCCGTCTCGTCCGCCGGGCCGGGGCCATAGTGGCTGAAGTGCTGGCATTTGCGGATGAAGCGGCGGATCTCGTGGTCCTCGGGGAGGTAGTCGCCTACAGCGGGGTCGTTGATCCAACTGCCGATGCGGCAGGGGATGGCGTCGTAGCCGAACCGCACCCCGTCCGCGTACCGCCGGGGGAGGCGGCGGAAGAAGTAGTGGATCTCATGAGCCCAGGCCATGTCGGGGAGGATTCCGAACGGCTCTGTGCCGTAGGGCAGTCGTACGTCGATTGAGACGTTCGACGCCCGGCAGTCCAAGCCGTCAAGGCGGTAGCGACGACCCTGGAACACCGGAAGGAGGTAGTTGTCGTATGAGAAAGGGGCCTTGGCTTCAGCCTCGACCTCGGTTCCCGCCCCCGCCCGCGCCCCCGCCAGCGTCCTTCGCCGTACCGCCGCCTTCTCTCCGAGAATCCCCAGGCTCGCCCACGACACCTCGTCCGGCACCTCCATCCTCGCGTGCAGGGCGCGGACGTCCGGTACGACGGCGAGGCAGGCCAGCACCGTGAGCCATCGGCCGGTCGGGCTGTCGGTGGTGAGGGCGGGGCGTGGGGGCATGAGGGTGTCTAGGCCCATCGTGGCGCGCAGGGACGCGACCGTGCGGTCCAGGAGCCAGCGCCAGGGCGTGTCGGGCTCGATTGCCTCCTCCGCCGCCTCGGCCATCTCCGCCTGATCCTCGACCGGTAGCTTCAGCCGTGTGAGCAGGGACGTCAGTTGCTGCCCTGCGGGGAGTTCGGCCTCATGGTCGTCGGCCGGGGTCCACTCCAGCGCCTCCGTCCATTCACGGTGTTCCTCACCCAGACCCAAGGCTGCCCGGACCTCGACCGCGTCGGCACTTGCTTTTATCGTCATCACGACGATAAATATAGATCACGACACTCACGGCCCCGCAACCACCCACCCACGATGAAGAACTCGTCTTCCGCGCCGCGGCGTTGGCCGTTTCCTGGGCCTCCGCCGACGCCCCGCTGCCGGAGACACTCGGCTGGCAACTTGTCGCCCTCCAGCATCCCGGCTCCGGGCACGTCGAGATTGGGACGGTGAACCACATGAACGGGGTCTCCGGGAATGCACAGCACCCGCATCTGCGACGTGACAGCCTGAAGGATGCGACCTTCGCGGCCGGGTCTACGAAGAGGACCACGACCATCCCGGCCCGGCCCCAAGCCCGGCCGTGTCAACTGGTGGTTGACGCTTTCGAGGCGTCAACCTGCCGGTTGCATCATGACGACGAACCCACGCGGTACGAACGTTGCCGTACGCCTCGACGACCTGATCGAGGCCATCAAGAAGGTCCACACCAACGCACTCGACCAGCTCTCCAACGCGGTCCTCGCGGCCGACCACCTCGGGGACCTGGCCGACCACCTCATCGGCCACTTCGTCGACCAGGCCCGCCGCTCCGGCGCCTCCTGGACGGACATCGGCCGTAGCATGGGCGTCACCCGGCAGGCCGCGCAGAAGCGGTTCGTGCCGAAGGACCCGGACGCTGCGAAGATGGACCCGAACGCCGGGTTCAGCCGCTTCACCCCGCGCGCCCGCAGCGTGGTCGTGGCGGCGCAGGAGGAGGCCCGGGCGGCCGGCAACGCGCAGATCCTGCCCGGCCACCTTGCCCTCGGCCTGCTCGCCGAGCCGGAGTCGCTCACGGCGGCGGCGGTGCGCAACGCGGTGACGCCGACGCTGCCCCCGCAGGCCGACGAGGTCCCCCTGCTGATCCCGTATGACACGGACGCGAAGAAGGTCCTGGAGCTGACGTTCCGCGAGGCCCTGCGCCTCGAAGGCCGAGACCGACATCGCGGAGGCGCTCGCCTCGATCACAATCACAGAACCGGAGTCCCCGACGGACTGACGCGCGCACGACGAGGGCCCGGCAGAACGCACACTGGGTCCGGGCCCTCGCTGCCTGCTGCAGTGGAAAACCGCTGCCGCCGCAGCCTTATGCGTGGGGGGCGCCCCAGCAACAGACCGGGGGGTGACGTGAATGACACAACGGCGCATCCCGCAGGAGGTCGCGGAACAGATGGCGGCCCTCTGGGACAGGGAAGCGGGCGACTTGACGCGCTACGCCATGGTGCGGATGGGAGCCGACGAAGCCGCCGCGGCAGACCTCGTGCGGCAAACCTTCATGGCGGCCGCGGAACGGTGGTCATCGATCGCCGACGTGGACGTGAACGCCCGTCGCGGCTGGTTGCGCAAGGTCTGCCGCAACATGTGGATCGATGACATCCGCCAGGCGAAGGTGTGTGATCGCCTCCAGCCCGATGTGCAGCGGTGGCACAGCACGAACGCCCATGACCCCGCGGGCGTTGTGATCTCGCACGCCCGGCTCTCAGGCCCACCCCAGCGCGTCGGCGGCCGACCAGGCGCCCACCGCGCACACCACCGGGAGCACGAGCAGGGCCACACCGGCCATCAGCGGGAACGGGCCCCGCGCCCGCGTCACCTGGCGTACCGCGAACGCCTTCTCCATCGCCGCCTTCGTCCCCTTCGTCGACAGCGGCGTCACCACGCCCAGCGCCACCAGCGCCACCTCGTGCGCCCGCAGACGGGCATCCCCCCGCACGGGAAGTGTCCACGACGACACCCACCCGCGGAACGGCGCCAGCGCCGGCACGACACCCCACAGGAAGCCCGTGCACGCGGCGAGCGCGGCCGACCACGGCACCTGCGCGACGAACCGCAGCAGCAGCGCCACCACGGCGATCACCGGAAGCGGTATCGCCGGTATCCACCGCTCCTGCCTCACCGGCAGCCAGCGCAGCAGCATGCAGGTGATCACCATCTCGGGGACCAGCACCGCGAGGATCCGGAGAACCATCACAGGAAGACCGCGATGGCCGCCACGACGGCCGTGAAGGTGACGAAGAAGACGACGGTCTGCAGGGCCGTCAGTTCCTTCATGGGCTGCCCGGAACGCACCAGATCGAGCTGACGCCTGAGGTACCGGGCGAAGATGATCCTCGTGGCCGTCAAGCCCAGCATGGTCGCGGTGAACAGCATCAGCGGGGTCTCTCCCTCGTACCCGCGTGCCGCCGAACTCAGAACGAGGAAAGCCGCACCGGCCAGCGGGAGCAGTACCGCCTTCAGCTTGTCCTTTCTCGTGGTGACCATGGACTGCACCGCCACCGCCAGGGCGATACCGGACACGATGGCGGCTATCCACCACTCGGTGACGGAGAATGAAGAGGTCAGCACGGTCTGCCTTTCGCCGGTCCTGCGGACTGACATGCCTGGTGGGGCGGGGGTGCCGCGTGCCCGCGACGCGAGCACGCGGCACCCCCGCCGGCATGCGAACGGTACCTACCAGGTGAGCCAGCCGATCACCGCGGTCGCCGTGTCCTCGACGACGCCCGAGACCTTGGCACCGATCTCCTCGGCGAAACCGAACTTGCTGAGCAGCCTGCCCTTGCCGAGGAATATGCCGCCGACCACGAACAGGCCGAGTGCCTCATGGAACTCGCTGCTCCGCCAGCCGTAGCCCTTCCCCTTGAAGTAGGCGCTGACCCCCTGCAGACCCCAGGAGATGACACCGGCGCCCAGCGCGAGCGCCCCGAGCACCGGTGCGGCCGGCGGGAAGACCAGGGCGCCCACGCCGAGCACGACCGAGGCGGTTCCGAAGAGCGTGCTCCAGTGCCCGGTGGCGTCCGCCCAGTCCTTGGGGTCACCGGTGTCCTCGGGCCACAGGCCCCAGAACTTGGTGTCGCCGTCGTCGTCGTTCTCGGGGCTGTCGGACGGGTTGGTCCCGTTCTGCTCGTGCTGCCGCGCCTCCTCGGCCGCCCGCTGCGCTTCCGCCTCGGCCTCGGCCCTCCGCTTGGCCGCCACGATCGAGCGGGCCTCGCTGGCGGCGTCGGCGGCGGCCTGTGCGTCCTGGCCGGCCTGCTGGGCGGATGCCTGCGCCTGGGTGGCGGATGCCTGCGCGTTCGCGGCGAAGGTCACCGCCTGCTTCGCGGACGCCGCCGCCTGCCGCATCGAGTAGTTCGCGGTACGGGCCGCACCGCGCGCGGTGGCCGCGGCCGCCTGCGCGTTCTTCGCCGACTGGGCCGCGTCGGCGGCCGACTTGTCCGCGGCGTCCGCGTACGACTTCGCCTGCGCCGCGGAATCTGCGGCATCGCTGGCGTAGCCGCTCGCCTTCGCCGCCCACTCGGACGCCTCCTGCGCGGCCTGACGGGCCTCCGCGGCCGCCTTGGACGCCAGGGCGGCGTCCTCGAGCGCCTTCGCGGCGATCTTCGCAGCGTGCGCGATGGCGGCGCGGACTGCGGCGACGTGCGTGGCGTGGTCCTGGTCGAGGCGGGCGATGTTGAACTTGTCGCGCAGGACGAAGGCGCGCCGCATGCGGGCGGAGCCCTGCAGGACGATCCTCGCCGCCGAGCGCATGTAGGGGCCGCCGGAGTCGAGGAGGCGGAACACCTCGACGTTGTCGTCCTCCTTCGTCGCCTCCGACAGTTCGACGCTGAGGAAGCGGTGGAGGGCCAGGGCGCTGCCGTCGTTCAGCGCCGCCTCGGCCTTCGCCTTGACGGCGGAGCCGGGGCTCTGGTTGAGGATGTTCAGCACCATGACGCGGTTGTCCTCGGCGGCGGCCTCGATGACCCCGTGGTCGAGGAAGGCGCGGACCGCGTTCGGGTCCTCGGAGGCCAGCGCCTGGTGGGCGGCCGTGGCGACGGTGACCGGGGCCGCCTTCGCGATGGCGAGGACGTTCTCCCGGTCGTCCTGGCCCTGGGCGAGCAGGCGGTCGGCGCTGATCCAGTTGACCACGTCGTGGTCGGTGCCGGCGAGGGCGAACTCGGCGGCCTCCCGGGTCCACGTACCGGCCGAGTCGAGGAGCTTGACGGCGGCCTTCCGGCCGGTCGTCACGGCGGTGGCGGTGTCTCCGGACGCCAGCGCCGCCTCGGCGGCCGCGATGAGGTCCTTGATCTCCGTGGCGGTCTGGTCGGCCTGCGTGCGCGCCCTGTTGACCTGGTTGGCGTCGTCCAGCTCCGCCTGCGCCCCGAGGCGTGCCTCCTCGATCCCGAGTGCCTCGTCCTCGGCGATGCGGGCGGTCTCGGCGTCGCGTGCCGCCTGTTCGACGGCTTGGGCCTCCTTGACCGCGTTGGAGGCCGTGGTGGCCGCCTGCACGGCCGCCTCGGCGTAGGCGGTCGACCGCTTGGCGTACTCGATCGCCTTGCCCGCGTTGGCGGCCGCGTCGTCGGCCGCCTTGGCGGCGTTCTCCGCGTGGGTGGCGGCGCTGTTGGCGGCGTCGCGTGCCACCCGGGCAGCGGCGGCGGCCCTGTTGGCCAGGGACTGGGCGGTGCCGGCGGCCCGGGTGGCCCGCGCGGCGGCGGCGTCGGCCTCGGCGGCCGCCT
>NZ_VSRY01000063.1 GCF_008271805.1 Streptomyces sp. TRM49041 | reverse complement strand
CTCGGCCCGGACCCGCTCGGCCCGGGCACCCGGCCACGGGTGGCGGCGCGCCGCCGTACGGTGCGCCGCCCCCGGCCGGGTCTCAGGGGCGGGTCGCGTTGCCCGCCCGCAGCCGCATCCCGGCGCCGTAGAGGACGACGCCCACGGCCAGTCCCGCCCCGGCGCCGAAGCACGCGGTCGGGATGATGTCGAAAGGCGTCTCGATCCGTCCCCAGTACGCGTACCAGCGCAGGCACCGGTGGACGACCCCGGCCGCCACGCACGCCAGGAGCAGGCCGCCCGCCAGCCACCGGCCCCGCCGCGTCAGTCCCGGCCGCGGCCCGGGCGCGCCGGCCGCCTCCGCCGGGACCCGCCGCAGCGCGCCGTGTGCGAACCACCCGATGACGACCAGGGCCGCCGCCGAACCGCCGTACTGGGCGTAGAGGTACATCGGGAAGCCCGCCACGATCTCGCCCAGTACGGGCAGGACGCGCGTGCCCCACCGGTCGGCGTGCGTGAACAGGTCCCACACCACATGGGTCGTCGCGCCGATGACCGCCGAGACGTAGAACCAGGCCGCCAGCGCCGCCGGATGCCGCTCGCACCAGGACCGGCCCCGCAGCGCCTCGTACACCCGGCCCCGCCACCGCCCGGGCAGCAGTGCCACCAGCGGCTCACGCACCATCAGCCATAGGGCGACCAGGACCGCGGCGGTCAACGCGTCGACGGTGAACACGCCCCACGCGCTGTGTGTGAGCGCGCCCAAGGCCATGGCGCCGGGGACGACACTGTCCGCGAAGTACGTCATATCGGGCGCGAACGAGCCCATGACGAGGGCTGACGCGACCAGCGGGCCTCGCGCCGCGCCTGACCTCCGTATCCCGGGCAGTACGGCGGCGGCATGGCTGATTGTGAACGGCATGAACGGCGGGCCCCCAGAGAAGCGGTCTCAAATCATCAATTGCGGTCAGCATCAATCATGATGTGATCGAGAGGTGGCATCGTCAGGGTCGGACATCTGAAAAGACGACTGGTGGCGAAAGCGTGAAAACCGGTCAGTCCTCGGTGTGGTGCACCTTCGAGTTGACGTAGGGTCGCCTGAGTCCGCGCATGGGGCGCGCGGCAGTCGTCATCGGCGCCGACGGGCGCCATCGGGGAGGGACAGACGTATGGCAGCGCATCTCGGCCGTCGACTGCGGAAGGGGGCCACCACCACAGCGGTGGCCGCGGCAGCCGTGGCAGCGCTCTCGGCATCACAGGCGCCGGGTGTCACCCCGGTCGTCGGAGAGGGCACGGCGGGCGACGGTACGGCCTCCGGCGCGGCCGACTCCACCGCCACCGGCGACTCCCCCTACTACACCGACCTGCCGCCGCTGAACAGCCCCCACCCGGTCAAGCCGGGGGAGACCGAGGCCGCCTCCATCGGCACCGGCACGGCCGAAGCGGGCATACCGGCGACCGTGCTCGCCGCCTACAAGAAGGCCGAGCAGCACGTCAAGGGCGTCAAGCCGAGCTGCAACCTGCCCTGGCAACTCCTCGCGGGCATCGGCAAGGTGGAGTCCGGTCAGGCCCGCGGCGGCCGCGTCGACGCCAACGGCACCACGCTCGCCCCGATCCTCGGCCCCGTACTCGACGGCAACGGCTTCGCCAACATCCCCGACACCGACGACGGCGCGTACGACAGCGACAGCCGCTACGACCGCGCCGTCGGCCCCATGCAGTTCATCCCGTCCACCTGGGCCTCCTGGGGTCAGGACGCCAACGGCGACGGCCGCAAGGACCCGAACAACATCTACGACGCCGCGCAGGCCGCGGGTATGTACCTGTGCGCCAACAACCGTGACCTGGCGGTCAAGGCCGACCTGGACCGGGCGATCCTCAGCTACAACCGCTCGCAGGAGTATCTGCGGACGGTCCTGTCCTGGTTCGAGTTCTACAAGCGCGGCACCCACCAGGTCCCCGACGGCGCCGGCGTCCAGCCCGTCGACCGCAGCGACTCCCGTACGGGGAGCGGTGGCGGCAGGAACAACTCCGGCACCACACCCACCCCGACGCCGAGGCCCTCGACCGGCACTCCGACGCCCACCCCCGCGCCCGCCTCCACACCCACACCCACATCCACCTCGTCGCCCAGCAAGCCCGCCCCCACCCCCACCCCCACCCCGACCCCGACGCCGGACGCGTCGCAGTCGTTCGAGCCGCCGTCGCGGCCGACCCCCAGCCCGACGCCGGACCCGACGCCCACCCTGCCCACGGCGCCCGCCGACAGGGTGCACCAGCTCCAGGACGCCGGCACTGGCGCCCTCACGGCCCCGGCGGGCACCGAGTTCGCCGAGCGCCCGGTGGCCGTCGCGCGTGACGCGTGGGACAACGCGGTCGCCCAGGTCACGGTCCGGTTCGAGATCGTCGGCGACACCGACGCGCGCTTCGCCGACGGCAGGTCCGCCGTCACCGTCACCACCGGCGTCGACGGCACCGCCACCGCGCCCGCCCTCCGGGCCGGCGAGCGGACCGGGCAGTTCACGGTGCGGGCCACCGTGCCGCAGCGCGAGACGCTGGAGCCGCTCACCTACACGGCGGCCGTCACCACCGGCCAGGCCGACACCCTCGCCCGCACCGGCGAGGCGGCCGCGCCGACCGCGGCCCCCGAAGGCGAGTTCGCCGAGCAGCTCACGGTGAAGGCCACCCGCAAGGGCGCCGCCGTCGCCGGTACGACCCTTACCGCCACGATGGTCGTCGACACCGAGGACGGTACGCTCCGGCCGAACACCGAGGGCCCGTTCTTCAAGGACGAGCAGGGCGATCCGATCCGTACGCTCACCGGACTGGAGACGGACGCCGACGGAGTCCTCCAGCTCCCCAAGATGTACGCCGACGGCCGGACAGGCACGTTCCTCCTCCGTCTGACCGCGGAGGGCGGCGCGACACTGGTCGTGGAGCTCGAGGTCGCCTGACCGGACCGTGGGACGCGCGGCCCGCCGCCCCGGGACCCGGGGCGGCGGGCCGTACCTCTGCCCCCGGGGTGTTCTCATCTCACGTCCGCGTTGCTACGGTGCCGACGCGCCGACCTGACGATCCGTCAGGAATGATGTGCCGGGAGGTCCCACCATGCGCGTCCTCGCAGCCGTCGCCGCCGGGCTGACCCCCGTACTCCTCCTCATGCTGCTGCTCGCGGCGGTGGAGGTCGCGCCCGAGGGTGAGACCTCGCCCGAGCCGCTCCTCACCACCGTGCCACCAGGCCCCGGAGGCGGCCCCGGCCCCGGCGACGCGGGTTCCGGCGAAGCCGGTTCCGGGCCCGGGAACTAGCCGGCGGCCCGCCATGCGGACCAGAGCCGCCCTCGCCGCCCTCGCCCTCGCCGTGTTCTGCGCCGCGACGGCACCCATGCTGCGCTGGTACGCCTTCCCCCGGCTCGCGAAGATCCCCGCGGGCCAGTACCAGGAGACGGTCCTGGAGGCCCGACCCGCCACCCTCCTGCGGTACGACACGATGCGGGCCGAACAGGTCGAGAAGGTCACCATCGTCCAGACGCTCAAGGGCAACGTCGAGGAGTCCCGCAGGATCGAGCGCGACGCCGGGCGCCAGGTCGTCGTGTGGGACGCGCTCTCCCATGTCGTCGGCCCCGACGGCGCGATGGTCTCCCAGATCCCCGAGCGCTACATCTTCGACGCCCACACCCAGGACCCCGTCCACGCCACCGGCGAGTCGGTCGACGGCGACCGCGTACGGCGCGACGGCATCGCGTACAAGTGGCCCTTCCTCACCGAGAAGCGGGACTACGCCTACTTCGACGCGCAGACCCGCAGCTCCGCCCCCATCCGGTACCGGGGCACACGCACCTTCCGCGGCCTGGAGGTCTACTACTTCGAACAGACCGTCCCCTGGACCAAGGTGCCGTACCCGAAGAAGATGCCCCTGCCGGGCATCGACTCGACCACCCTGGAAGCGCAGACCGGCACCACCCGCTGGTACACCACCAAGCGGATGTTCTGGGTCGAACCGGTCACCGGGGCGCCCGTCAACGGCGAGGAGATCCACCGCGAGGAGCTGCGCGGCGGAAGCCTGCTCGGCGGCCGCGACCGGGTCACCGCCTTCGCCGGGCACGTCAGGATGCGCGCGGACTACCTGGCGCACACCGTCGACCTGGTGACGGCCAACCGCACGAAGGTGCTGATCCTCGTCCGGTACGGCCCGTGGACCTGCGCGCTGCTCGGCGTCGCCCTTTTCGCGCTGGCCCTCGCCCTGGAGGCCCGTGCCCGTCAGCGGCGCGTGTTGGCGCGCCGTGTCGGCGTGGCCGTGGAGGGGTCCTCCGGCCAGGGGTGCCGGGGGTAGCGGCCGCGCAACTCGGCCCGTACGGAGCGGTAGCCGTCCCGCCAGAACGACGCCAGGTCGGCGGTCACCGCGGCCGGCCGCCCCGCGGGCGACAGCAGATGCACCAGTACGGGCACACCGGCGACCCGCGGTGTCTCCGCGAGCCCGAACATCTCCTGGAGCTTCACCGCGAGGACCGGCTGCTCGTCCCCGTACTCGACCCGGACCCGTGACCCGCTCGGCACCTCGATCCGCTCCGGCGCCAGCTCGTCCAGGCGCGCCGCGTCACCGGTCGCCCACGGCAGCCGCCGCCGCAGCGCCTCGCCCGCGTCGATCCTCGCGAGATCGCCGCGCCGCCGCGCCGCCGACAGCTCGGGCTCCAGCCACTCGTCGGCCCGCTCCAGCAGCGCGTCGTCGGAGACGTCGGGCCAGGGCGCCCCGACCGCCCGCCGCAGAAACGCCAGCCGCTCCCGCAGCCGGGCCGCCTCCCGCGCCCACCGCAGCAGCCCGAGTCCCTCCCGCCGCAGCCCGTCCAGCAACGCCTCCCGTACGAGGCCGGGCTCGGCGTTCCCGAGCGGCCGTACTGCCAGCTCGACCGCGCCCAGCCGCTCCACGGAACGCGCCACGACGTCACCGTCCTGCCACCGCACCTCGTCGCCCGCGACCAGCAGATGCCCCGCCGCCGCACGCGCGGTGTCCTCGTCGCACACTGCGGCGAGCCGCACCCGCGCCGACGCCGCGTGCGCGGGCCGGTCGGCCACCGCCACCGCCAACCACGACGCCGTCCGCAACCCGGAGCCCTGCCCCACCTCGCCCCCGGTCCCGGCCACCATCAAGAACGCACCGCCACCCCGGGCCCGGGCCACCCTCTCGGGAAAGGCCAACGCGACCACGGCCCCGGCCGCCACATCATCGGACACCCCACGCCCGCCCGGGCTTCTCGCGCCGCGCGACGGGTCCTCCGGGCAGCTCACGCGGCCGGCCCGGCCCTCGCCGCCGAGCCGGCTCGCCGAGCTCCGGGCGCCTGTGGTGCCCGCGGAGGCCGCGGCAGCGCCGGGTTCGTCGGGGTCGCCCGCGCCCAGCTGGCCCGCAAGGCGTCGGACCTCCGCGCGCCAGCGGGTTCCGTACGCGTCGCCGCCCCGGCGGGCAGCGCGCCACGCCGCCGCCAGGTCGTCGCCGTACTCGCGCGGGGGCTCCTCGCTCAGCAGGGCGACGACCTCCGCGGCTCGCCGTGGGCCCACCAGCGGAGCGCCGTCCAGGAGGGCGCGGGCAAGGCGGGGGTGGAGGCCGAGGCGTGTCATGCGCGTGCCGCGTTCGGTCACGCGGCCGCCCGCGTCGACCGCGCCGATCGCCGTCAGCACCGCCCGCGCCGCCGCCATCGCACCCGCCGGCGGCGCGTCCAGCAGGGCGAGGCCCGACGCGTCCGGGTCCCCCCACGCCGCCGCCTGCAGCGCGAAACCCGTCAGGTCGGCCACCTGGATCTCCGGTGCCGGGAACGCGGGCAGCCGCCCGTCCTCCGCCTCCGCCCAGCACCGGTACACCGCACCCGGCGCCTCACGCCCGGCACGGCCCGCGCGCTGCCGGGCCGACGCCCGCGACGCTCGCAGCGTCGTCAGTGCGCTCAGACCCCGCGCATGGTCCACACGCGGCTCCCGCGCCAGCCCCGAGTCCACCACGACCCGCACCCCGGGCACGGTCAGCGACGACTCGGCCACCGCCGTCGCCAGCACCACCCTGCGCCCGCGCCCCGGCGACAGGACGGCCTCCTGCACCGCCGCCGGCGCCCGGCCGTGCACCTGGAGGACCTCCACGCCGGGCACGTCGGCCAGCAGTCCCGCCACCCGGGCGATCTCGCCCACACCGGGCAGGAAGCACAGCACGTCGCCCTCGCGCTCCGCCAGGGCCCTGCGCACCACACCCGCCACGTGCGCCAGCAGCGCCGGGTCCACCCTTCCCCAAGCTCTCGGCTGCGTACGAGCGGGGGAGACCCCGGCCCCGTGCGGCGGCCGCCCCCGCCCGTCCGGCGGCGCCCACACCACCTCCACCGGATGCGCCACCCCCGCCGCCTCCACGACCGGCGCGCCGCCCAGCAGCCGCGCCCACCCCTCGGTGTCCGTCGTCGCCGACGCGGCCACCAGCCGCAGCTCGGGCCGGAGCGTCGCCCGTACGTCCAGCAGGAACGCCGCGACCGTGTCCGCGTCCAGATGCCGCTCATGGCACTCGTCGAGCATCACCACATCGACCCCGGCCAGCTCCTGGTCGCGCTGGAGCCGCTGCAGCAGCACACCCGTCGTCACCACCTCGACGACCGTCTCCCGCGACACCACCCGCTCGCCGCGCACCGTGAACCCGACCCGGCCGCCCACCTTCTCGCCGAGCAGCCACGCCATCCGCCGGGCCGCCGCCCGGGCCGCGATCCGCCGCGGCTCGGCGACCACGACGCGCCCGCCCGTCGTCCGACCGCCGCCCCCGTACGGAGCGCTTCGCGCCGCCCGTGCTGATCGCTCCGCCAGCGCCAGCGGTACGAGCGTGGTCTTGCCCGTGCCCGGCGGCGCGCACAGCACGGCCGCCCCGTGTTCGTCCAGCGCCCGCTCCAGCGCGGGCAGGGCGCTCCGTACGGGAAGCCGCTCCCGTTCCCCACCACGGATCACGGTCAGTCCCTCCCCCGGCTGTCGGCCGGAGGGACACCCATCTCGCTCGTCTCGCTTCGCTCGCACACGAAGATCGCCGTGCCCGGGATCAGACTGCCCCGCAGCGGGGACCAGCCGCCCCACTCCTGGCTGTTCCAGGCGGGCCACTCCGGCTCCACCAGGTCCACCAGCCGGAACCCGCCCGCCACCACGTCCCGCACCCGGTCGCCGATCGTCCGGTGGTGCTCCACGTACACCGCCCGGCCCCGCTCGTCCTGCTCGACGTACGGGGTGCGGTCGAAGTACGAGGCCGCCACCGACAGACCCTCGGGCCCGGGCTCGTCCGGGAAGGCCCAGCGGATGGGGTGCGTCACGGAGAAGACCCAGCGGCCGCCCGGCCGCAGTACCCGCCGCACCTCCCGGAACACCTTCACCGGGTCGGCGACGAACGGCACCGCCCCGTACGCCGAGCAGGCCAGGTCGAAGGAGGCGTCCCGGAACGGCAGCGCCCCGGCGTCCGCCTCGACCAGCGACACCCCGCCGGCGCCGCCCCCGGTGCCGCCGATGCGCATCGCGTGCTGGAGCTGGCGGTGGGACAGGTCCAGGGCGACCGGCCTCGCCCCCTGGGCAGCCAGCCACCGCGAGCACTGGGCCGCGCCGGCGCCGATCTCCAGGACGTCCAGGCCGTTCAGCGACTCGGCGGGGCCCAGCAGGCCGGCGTCCGCCTCGTCCAGCCCCTCCGGTCCCCAGACGAACCGGTCGTCCCCGAGGAACCCGCCGTGGTCGCTCTGGTACTCGTCGGCGTTCCGGTCCCACCAGCCGCGGCTGGCCCTGCTGCTCTCCGCGTCGTCCGCGTCACGGCGGGTGGCTTCCGGCTCGTAGTCTTGGATCATCTCGTCCGTCGTTGTAGTTTGCGTCGCACAGCGCACGTGTGCGAGGCGGCGTAGTGGGCGTGTCACCGGCGCGTCGCGGCCACGATGGCCTCGGTCCAGCTTAGTTGTGCCGGGTATGCGGCCTTCCGCCCCGGGTGGGCGCCTTCGCGCATTGACCGGGCCCCACGGCGCCCGTATGCTAAAGGTTGCGCTGCGGGCCTGCGCGCCTCAGACGGAGCAGGTCGCGCTCGCATCTGTTGTATGTCCCCTCGGTTGTCGAGGCGCCACCCAGTCGCTGGGATGGGCGCTTCCTTGGCTGTCCGGCTTCTGCAGCTGCGATACGGGCTCTCGGCGTAGCAGTACCTACGACTTCAATGTCCGTACCGGAGCCCTTTCCCACATGACGAGCAGCACCGAGACCACCGCCACCACCCCGCAGGTTGCGGTCAACGACATCGGTAACGAGGAAGCTTTCCTCGCCGCGATCGACGAGACGATCAAGTACTTCAACGACGGCGACATCGTCGACGGCGTCATCGTGAAGGTCGACCGGGACGAGGTCCTGCTCGACATCGGTTACAAGACCGAAGGTGTCATCCCGAGCCGCGAGCTCTCGATCAAGCACGACGTCGACCCGAACGAGGTCGTCAAGGTCGGCGACGAGATCGAGGCCCTTGTTCTCCAGAAGGAGGACAAGGAAGGCCGCCTGATCCTCTCGAAGAAGCGCGCCCAGTACGAGCGCGCCTGGGGCACCATCGAGAAGATCAAGGAAGAGGACGGCATCGTCACCGGTACCGTCATCGAGGTCGTCAAGGGTGGTCTCATCCTCGACATCGGCCTCCGTGGCTTCCTGCCGGCCTCCCTCGTCGAGATGCGCCGTGTCCGCGACCTCCAGCCCTACGTGGGCAAGGAGCTCGAGGCCAAGATCATCGAGCTGGACAAGAACCGCAACAACGTGGTCCTGTCCCGCCGTGCCTGGCTGGAGCAGACCCAGTCCGAGGTCCGCCAGACGTTCCTCACGACCCTCCAGAAGGGTCAGGTCCGCTCCGGCGTCGTGTCCTCGATCGTCAACTTCGGTGCCTTCGTGGACCTGGGTGGTGTCGACGGTCTGGTCCACGTCTCCGAGCTGTCCTGGAAGCACATCGACCACCCGTCCGAGGTTGTCGAGGTCGGCCAGGAGGTCACCGTCGAGGTCCTCGACGTCGACATGGACCGTGAGCGTGTCTCCCTGTCGCTGAAGGCGACGCAGGAGGACCCGTGGCAGCAGTTCGCCCGGACCCACCAGATCGGTCAGGTCGTCCCGGGTAAGGTCACGAAGCTGGTTCCGTTCGGTGCGTTCGTCCGCGTGGACGAGGGCATCGAGGGTCTGGTCCACATCTCCGAGCTGGCCGAGCGCCACGTGGAGATCCCGGAGCAGGTCGTCCAGGTCAACGACGAGATCTTCGTCAAGGTCATCGACATCGACCTCGAGCGCCGCCGCATCAGCCTCTCGCTGAAGCAGGCCAACGAGTCCTTCGGTGCCGACCCGGCCTCGGTCGACTTCGACCCGACCCTGTACGGCATGGCCGCGTCGTACGACGACCAGGGCAACTACATCTACCCCGAGGGCTTCGACCCCGAGACCAACGACTGGCTCGAGGGCTACGAGACCCAGCGCGAGGCCTGGGAGACCCAGTACGCCGAGGCGCAGCAGCGCTTCGAGCAGCACCAGGCCCAGGTCATCAAGTCCCGCGAGGCCGACGCCGCCGCCGCTGCCGAGGGTGGCCCCGCCGCTCCGGCCGGTGCCCCGGCGGGTGCCACGGGTGGCTCGTACTCCTCGGAGTCGGACGACCAGTCCGGCGCCCTGGCGTCGGACGAGGCGCTGGCCGCCCTCCGCGAGAAGCTGGCCGGCGGCCAGAGCTGAACGGCTCGGCACCGCCCCGCTAGCTCCTAGCTGGTAACACTGAGGCCCGTCCCGGAAGGGACGGGCCTCAGTGCTTCTCCCGTGCTGCCCTCCTGCGGTGCCCTCCCGCGGTGCCGCAGCCCCGGCCGGACCGCTGGGTGTGCACCTGGGTCTGGGCCAAAGGGCGTGCCGTGCCGGGGACATGGGTGCCATCCGGGGAATGCCAGTGGCGCGTGCGACGTTCTTCGGTAGGAACACGAGGAGGAGCGGTAATCGTGCTGGATCCGCAGGACTTGTACGCATGGGAGCCGAAGGGCCTGGCCGTCGCCGACATGGCGCTGGCCCAGGAGTCGGCCGGCTTGATCATGCTCTATCACTTCGACGGATACATCGACGCGGGCGAGACCGGCGAGCAGATCGTCGAAAGCCTGCTGGACTCCCTGCCCCACCAGGTGGTGGCGCGCTTCGACCACGACCGCCTGGTCGACTACCGGGCGCGCCGCCCGCTGCTCACCTTCCGCCGCGACCGCTGGACCGGGTACGAGACGCCGGCCATCGAGCTCCGCATCGTCCAGGACGCCACCGGGGCGCCCTTCCTGCTGCTGTCCGGCCCCGAGCCCGACGTCGAGTGGGAGCGGTTCGCGGTGGCCGTACGGCAGATCATCGAGCGGCTCGGGGTGCGCCTCTCCGTCAACTTCCACGGCATTCCGATGGGCGTCCCGCACACCCGCCCCGTCGGCCTCACCCCGCACGGCAACCGCGCCGACCTCGTACCGGGGCACCGCAGCCCGTTCGACGAGGCGCAGGTGCCGGGCAGCGCGGCCGCCCTGACCGAGTTCCGGCTGGTGGAGGCGGGGCACGATGTCCTGGGCATCGCCGCGCACGTCCCGCACTACGTGGCCCGCTCCGCGTACCCGGACGCCGCGCTCACCGCCATCGAGGCCATCACGGCCGCGACGGGCCTGGTCCTCCCGAGCGTCGCGCACCACCTTCGCACCGCCGCGCAGCGCACCCAGACCGAGATCGACCGCCAGATCGGTGAGGGCGACGAGGAGCTCGTCGCCCTGGTCAAGGGCCTTGAGCACCAGTACGACGCCCTCGCCGGCGCCGAAAGCCGTGGCAGCCTCGTCGCCGAGCCCGCGGACCTCCCCTCCGCCGACGAGATCGGCCGCGAGTTCGAGCGCTTCCTGGCGGAACGCGAGGGGGACACACCGTAAGGACGCCGGGGGGTGACGGGACGGGCCGGCCCGGCCTCGCGGGGCGCGACCGCCCCGTCCGGCGCCGCCCGTGTCTCCGCGAGGGGCGGCCGACCGCTCCCGCGGGGCAGAGCCTAAGCTTCCGCTCATGCTGACGGTAGGTCTGACCGGTGGAATCGGTGCCGGCAAGAGCGAGGTGTCCCGGCTGTTCGTCCGGTACGGCGCCGTACTGATCGACGCCGACAAGATCGCCCGCGAGGTCGTCGAGCCCGGCACTCCCGGGCTGGCGGCCGTCGTGGACGCGTTCGGGCCGGACGTACTGACGCCCGAGGGCACTCTGGACCGCCCCAGGCTCGGCTCCATCGTGTTCGCCGACGCGGACCGGCTGGCCACTCTCAACGGCATCGTCCACCCGCTCGTCGGCGCCCGCTCCGCGGAGCTCCAGGCGGCAGCCGCGCCCGACGCCGTGGTCGTCCATGACGTCCCCCTCCTCACCGAGAACGGGCTGGCGCCCCTGTACGACGTCGTCGTGGTCGTCGACGCGTCCCCCGAGACCCGGCTCGACCGGCTCGTACGGCTCCGCGGCATGACCGAGCCGGAGGCCCGCGCCCGGATGGCCGCCCAGGCCACAGGTGCGCAGCGGCGTGCCGTCGCCGACTACGTCATCGACAACGACGGCCCGTTCGAAGCCCTCGAACCGCAGGTGCGCGAGGTGTGGGAGGAACTCGCGGCGCGCGCCGCGCGGACCGCGCCGGAATAGGCACGCGGCCGGGGATGTTGAACGGCCGGATCCGAGGGAAGGAATGGACCGTGCCCGACAGCAACCCGGAGACCCACGTCATCGACTACCGGGCGGCCGAACAGCTGCTCGCCGCGCGCGACCCGCGCGGGGCCGTGAAGCTGCTCGACTCGGTGATCGCGGCTCATCCCGAGAACACAGCCGCACGCCTCCTGCGTGCCCGCGCCTTCTTCGCGGCCGCCCAACTCCGCCCGGCGGAGCTGGAGTTCGAACTGGTCCTGGAGCGGGAGCCGGACAACGCCTTCGCCCACTTCGGGCTGGCCCGCACCCTTCAGCGCGCAGGCCGCCCCCAGCACGCGAAGCGGCACTTCAGGCTTGCCGCCGCATTGGACCCGAAGCCCGAATACCTGGAGGCGGCGCGCTTCGACGCCGCCGACTGAGGCCCCGTACTCCGTGCTGCGTACTCCGTCCTGCGCCGCTGTCGGGGTCCTGCGCCGGTGTCGGGCCCGGTCACGGCAGCGTCGGCGGGCGACGGCGCCGCCGGGCGTCGTACGGGGCGTACGGCGGGACCTCGGGGCCCGGCTGGTAGTGGGCGCCCTGTCTGATGTGGCGCACGATCATGACCAGGTCCGTGGCCACCACGAGGAGCAGCACGCCGCAGGCGATCGCCCAGCCCGTGTGCCCGGTCAGCGCGAACGCCGTGGTTCCGCCGATGGCCCACACCAGGCCCCACAGGCTCAGCCAGAAACGCAGCCTGAGAGCACTGCGTGCGGTGATCGGTTCATTGCCTGTCCGCATGGGTCATCTCTCTCCCGACCGCACGTGTACCCACGAAGCGGCCTCTGATCCCGCGTCGCCGGGCGGCGCCCCGGCCGGTTGTCAGACCCTCGCCGTAAGGTCGGAGACCAGAGGACACCGGTATCGCAGGACACCGACACCGGGGCACATCAACCGGGGCACATCAGGGGAGGTGACGCGGCCCTATGCGGGACACGAAGGACGCATACGCACACGCACAGCCACGCGCACCGCAGGGCTGCGCCGCCGTGTTCCTCCCTGCGGCCCTGCCCCGCGAGGGCCGCGTCGCCTTCTGGTCCCCCGACGGCCACCCGCTCCCCGCCGGCCCGCCCGGCACGGCGGCCGGGACCGGCACCCTCACCGTCGTCAGGCGCCATGGCGACGGTGTCCGCAGCCGGGGCGTGCCCGCGCTGCTGCTGTCCGTCGCCGAAGCGCTGCCACTGCTCGCCGCCGCCCGGCACGACCCGAGTGCGCACCCGGCGACCGCCTGCTGGGGGGCCGCCGCGCTCCACGGGCTGCACCTGGTCGCGCGCGGGCGGCTGCTGCCCGGCCTCACCGCCGACGACCTGGACGCCTGGCGGGCAGGGCCGCTGGACGCCGACGACATCGCCCACCTCCGCACCGTGGCCGCCGCCATGCCGTACGAGGCGCACGCCGTGCCCGTACCGGGCCGCCGTCCGCTCCAGCTCGCCGAGCCGGAGGCGCTCGTACGGGCCTTCCTGGACGCGGTCGCCGACACGCTGCCACGCACACCCGCCGCCGCGTACGCCGTGGGCGAGCCGTTCGCCACCCGGGCACCGCAGCGGCTGCCCCACGCGCGCGCCTGGGCCGCCGAGGCCGCCGCCGGCATGGACGCGGGCGTCCGCGTCTCCCTCCGCCTCGACCTGGCCTCGTACGAAGTCTTCGACACCGCCGCGGAGGGCGGCGACGAGCGGCGCGCCGCCGCCGCGGTCGTCCAGGTGCACAGCCTCGCCGACCCGGCCATCGTCATCGATGCCGCGGCACTGTGGGCGGGGCAGGGCGACGAGCATCCAGGGCCGCGCGCCCGCGTGGACGCGGTCCTGGCGCTCCGGCGCGCCGCCCGCGTCTGGCCGCCCCTCACCCGGCTCCTGGAGCGGCCCGTCCCCGACGTCCTCGCCCTGACCGAGGACGAGCTGTACGAACTGCTGGGCCCCGCCGCGACCCGGCTCGAGGCGGCCGGCGTCACCGTGCACTGGCCCCGCGAGCTCGCCCGCTCCCTCACCGCCACCGCCGTCGTCCGGCCCGCCCCCGGCTCCGCCACCGACGGCACGGCGTTCTTCGACAGCGCCGAACTGCTCCGCTTCGACTGGCAGCTCGCCCTCGACGGCGACCACCTCACCGAGCGCGAGATGGACGCCCTCGCCGAGGCCCACCGGCCCGTCGTACGGCTCCGCGACCGGTGGGTCGTCGTCGACCCCGCCCTCGTCCGCAAGGCCCGCAAACGGCAGCTCGGCCTGCTGGAGCCGGTCGACGCGCTCGCGGCCGCGCTCACCGGCACCGCCGAGGTCGACGGCGAGACCGTTCCCGCCGTACCCGTCGGCGCGCTCGCCGCCCTGCGCGACCGGCTCGTCGCCGGGCCCGCCCCCACTGCCCCGCCGCCCGGCCTCGACGCCACCCTGCGCGACTACCAACTGCGCGGCCTCGCCTGGCTCGACCTCATGACCTCCCTCGGCCTCGGCGGCTGCCTCGCCGACGACATGGGCCTCGGCAAGACCGTCACACTGATCGCCCTCCATCTGCGCCGCGCCCGGTCGGCACCCACCCTCGTCGTCTGCCCGGCCTCCCTGCTCGGCAACTGGCAGCGCGAGATCCACCGGTTCGCGCCCGGCGTGCCCGTGCGCCGCTTCCACGGCGCCGACCGCACCCTCGACGGCGCCGACGGCGGCTTCGTCCTCACCACGTACGGCACCATGCGCACCAGCGCGGGACAGCTCGCCGCCCACCCCTGGGGCATGGTCGTCGCCGACGAGGCCCAGCACGTCAAGAACCCGTTCTCCGCCACCGCCAAGGCGCTGCGCACCATCCCCGCACCGGCCAGGGTCGCCCTCACGGGCACCCCCGTCGAGAACAACCTCTCCGAGCTGTGGGCCCTGCTCGACTGGACGACGCCCGGACTGCTGGGCCCGCTCAAGGCGTTCCGCGCCCGTCACGCGCGCGCCGTCGAGAACAGCGAGGAGATCGAGAACGACGAGGCGGTCGAGCGGCTCGCCCGGCTCGTCCGCCCCTTCCTCCTCCGCCGCCGCAAGTCCGACCCGGGCATCGTGCCGGAGCTGCCGCCCAAGACCGAGTCCGACCACCCGGTCGCCCTCACCCGCGAACAGGCGTCCCTCTACGAGGCGGTGGTCCGCGAGACCATGGCCGTCATCGAGGGCGCCGAGGGCATCGCCCGCCGCGGGCTGGTCATGAAGCTGCTGACCTCCCTCAAGCAGATCTGCAACCACCCCGCGCAGTACCTGAAGGAGGACCCGGTCCGGCTGGCCGGCCGCTCCGGGAAGCTGTCCCTGCTCGACGAACTGCTCGACACGATCATCTCCGAGGACGGCTCGGTCCTCGTCTTCACCCAGTACGTGTCCATGGCCAGGCTCCTCACCGCCCACCTGACCGCCCGCGCGATCCCGTCCCAGCTCCTGCACGGCGGCACACCGGTCGCCGAACGCGAGCGCATGGTGGACCGCTTCCAGTCCGGCGACGTCCCCGTCTTCGTCCTGTCCCTCAAGGCGGCGGGCACCGGCCTCAACCTCACCCGGGCCGGGCACGTCGTCCACTACGACCGCTGGTGGAACCCCGCCGTCGAGGAGCAGGCCACCGACCGCGCCTACCGCATCGGCCAGACCCAGCCCGTCCAGGTCCACCGGCTCATCGCCGAAGGGACCGTCGAGGACCGCATCGCCGAGATGCTCCTCGGCAAGCGCGCCCTCGCCGACGCGGTCCTCGGCCACGGCGAGGCCGCGCTCACCGAGCTGACCGACCGCGAGCTGGCCGACCTGGTGTCCCTGAGGAGGCCGTCATGACCCCCCGCCCCGCCCCACGGCGGACCGCCCGCGGTGCGGCCCGGGCCCCGGTCCTCCTCCACGACGACCGGCGCCGCACCTTCCCGCCCCTCCCGCCCGCCACCCGCGAGGACGGCGCGTTCGCCGCCACCTGGTGGGGCAACGCATGGGTGGCGGCCCTGGAGGAGACCGCCCTCGACCCCGCCCGCCTGGCCCGCGGCCGGGCCTACGCGGGCCGTGGCCTCGTAGACGCGATCACCGTCACGCCGGGCCGGGTCACGGCGTACGTCCACGGCAGCCGCGCCCGCCCGTACCGCGCCCAGATCCGGCTGCGGGTCCTCGGCGACGACGACTGGGAGACGTTCCTGGACGCCGCCGCGGACCGCCCCGACCACATCGCGGCCCTCCTGGACAAGGACGTGCCGCACGCCCTGGCCGACCTCACCGACCTGCTCCCGCACGCGGGCGACCTCATTCCCGACTGCTCCTGCCCCGACGACGGGTTCCCCTGCAAGCACGCCGCCGCCCTCTGCTACCAGGCCGCCCGGCTCCTCGACGAGGACCCGTTCACGCTGTTCCTGATGCGCGGCCGCGGCGAGCAGGAGATCCTCGCCGCGCTCAGCCACCGCAGCGCCGCCCACTCCGCCGCCGAGAACACCGCCGCGCCGCCGCCCGTGCCGACCGTCCCCGCCCGGGCCGCCGTGACGGCCACGCCCGCGGTCGTCCTGCCCCCGCCGCTGCCGCCCCCGGCCCACCCCGGCCGCCCGCCCGCCTACCCGGAGGCGCCGGACGCCCCCGACCCCCTCGCGCTGGAGCTGCTGGCCACGGAGGCGGCCGCCCGCGCCCACACGCATCTGACCACCGGTCACGACCCGGTCGCCGCCCTCACCCCGTGGCAGGACGCCGTCCGGCTGGCCGCCGCCCATCCCGGCTCCGGCCTCACCGCCGCCACCCGCGCCCTCTACCGCGACCTGGCCGCCGCCCTGGACCGCACCCCCGCCGACCTCGCCCGCGCGGTGGCCGCCTGGCGGCAGGGCGGCCCGGCCGGACTGGCCGTACTCGAAGAGCCGTGGGACCCGCCCGCCGGCCCCTTCGACCGGGCCAGGCCGGCCTTGCTCGCCGCCGACTTCCCGCACTTCCGGCCCTGGCACAACCGGCTCTCCACCGCCACCCTCCAGCTCCGCTACGGCCGCGACGGCCTCTGGTACGGCTACGAGTCCGACGCCGGCTGCGAGGACTGGTGGCCCGGAGGCACCCCCGACCCCGACCCTGTGGGCGCGCTCTCCGGACTGCTCGGGCCCTGACCGGTACGCTGTCCGGCATACCGTCGATCTGGTGCAAGGGGGCCTGGTGGAAGCGGAGTTGGTGGCGCTGGCGTCGGCGGGGGCGACGGCCCTCGTCCAGCAGATGGCCGGCGAGGCGTGGGAACAGGTCAGAGGCCGGGTCACCGCCTTCTTCGCCCGCCGCTCCGGCGGCGACCCCGAGGTGATCGGTGAGGAGCTGGACGAGGCGCGGGGTGAACTGGCCGCCGCGGCGGAGTCCGGTGACGACGACGCGACCGCCGAGGCCCGGACCGGCGCGCACGCCGAGTGGAAGAACAGACTGCGCCGCGCCCTGCGCAACGACCCGGAAGCGGCCGCCGAGCTGCGTGCACTGCTCGACGAGTTGGACCAGGGGTCGCCCACCATTACCCGGCAGACCGTCGAGACCCACAACACGATCAGCGGAGGAGTGCAGCACGGCATGGTGATCCAGGCCGGTTCCATCGGCAGTCTGAACCCGGGCAGTGGACAGGGCGGCTGAGGCCACCGAGGGGTTCTTCATGGGTGTTGACCCCGGTGCGGGCGAGTGCCCGTGAACGTCTCCGGAAGGCAGGAAGCCATGACGGGGGGCGCCCGTTCACCGCCGCCAGGACGCCAGCACCGCCTCGACGGCCGGTGCCACCCGGATGCGCGCCTGGCGGCGGGGGACCCCGCTCACCAGCAGTGCGTCGTACGCGGTGTCGCGGTGCCGCACCGACGCCCGTACCGCCGCCGTGACCGCGCCCTCGTCCAGCGCACGCCCCGCCGCCGTACGCCCCACGCGCCCGCTGCCGCGCTCCCCGGTGTGCGCGGCGATCTCGGCGGCCCGCTCGGCCGGGCACCCCGGGAACAGACGCCGTATCTCCTCCGCCAGCGTGGCCGTGAACCGGGCGTCCAGAGCGGCGCGGCGCTCCGCGTCCCTGGCCCGGCGGCGGACCCGGGCCTCGGCGTCGGCCAGGCAGGCGGCCTCCGCACGGGCCAGGGCGGCCTCCTCGACGAGGATGCCCTGGCGCTCGTACCGCGTACGGTGCTTGTTGTGCCGTACGACCACGGCCCACAGCTCACCGGCCTCCCGGGCGCGCCGGGTGAGCGCCGCGTCGCCGCGCGGCAGATAGACCAGATGGCCAAGATCCGCGCAGTCCAGGCAGAGCGGCGCCGAGAACTCCAGGACCATCCGCCGCAGCGGCCCCCGGCGGCACTCGGCGCAGTGCGTGCGCGGCCGGAGCGGCTCGACCACCACGATCGGGTCTCGTGGCACTGCGCCTCACAACCCCCCCGGGAAGCCCGTATGTCGGTGAGGTTCTCCCCGCCCGGCGACCGCCCCCAAACAGGCCCGCCGCCGACAGGCCCGCTACTGCCGATAGCCGCTGAGGAACCGCCCGATCCGGCTGATCGCCGCGTCCAGGTCGTCGGCGTAGGGCAGGGTCAGGATGCGGAAGTGGTCGGGGCGCGGCCAGTTGAAGCCGGTTCCCTGTACGACCTGGATCTTCTCGCGCAGCAGCAGGTCCAGGACGAACTTCTCGTCGTCGTGGATCGCGTGCACCTTCGGGTCCAGGCGCGGGAACGCGTACAGCGCGCCGCGCGGCCTTACGCACGAGACACCCGGGATCTCGTTGAGCTTCTCCCAGGCCCGGTCGCGCTGCTCGTACAGTCGGCCGCCCGGGGCGGTCAGTTCCTTGATGGACTGGCGTCCGCCGAGCGCGGCCTGGATGGCGTACTGGGCCGGGGCGTTGGGGCACAGCCGCATGGAGGCGAGCATGGTGAGCCCCTCCAGGTAGTTGCGGGCGTGCTGCCGAGGGCCGCTGACGACCAGCCAGCCGGAGCGGAAACCGGCCACGCGGTACGTCTTGGACAGCCCGCCGAAGGTGAGGACGACCAGGTCGGGGGCGAGGGAGCCGGCCGGGTGGTGGACGGCGTCGTCGTAGACGATCTGGTCGTAGATCTCGTCGGCGAACACCATCAGCTGGTGGCGGCGGGCCAGATCGAGGATGCCCTCGACCACCTCCCGCGGATAGACGGCGCCCGTGGGGTTGTTGGGGTTGATGATGACGACGGCCCTGGTGCGGTCGGTGATCTTCGCGGCCATGTCGTCGAGATCCGGGTACCAGTCGGACGACTCGTCGCACAGGTAGTGCACGGGGCGTCCGCCGGCGAGGGTCGTCACGGCGGTCCACAGCGGGAAGTCGGGGGCCGGGATGAGGACTTCGTCGCCGTCCTCGACGAGCGCCTGGACGGCCATGGAGACCAGCTCGGAGACGCCGTTGCCGAGGAAGACGTCGTCGACGCCGACCCCGGTGAGCCCCATGGCCTGGTAGCGCTGCGCGACGGCGCGCCGTGCGGAGAGGATGCCGCGCGAGTCGGTGTAGCCGTGGGCCCGCGGCAGCATCCGGATCATGTCCTGAAGGATCTCCTCCGGCGCCTCGAACCCGAAGAGGGCAGGGTTGCCGGTGTTGAGCCGCAGGACGCTGTGACCCGCCTCCTCCAGGGCGTTCGCCTGTTCGATCACCGGGCCCCGGATCTCGTAGCAGACCTCGCTGAGCTTGCTCGACTGCCGGAACTCCATACGGCGACCTCCCCGGAAACGGTGATGCTTGGTTTTACCAAGTTTGAGCTTGGAAAGTCCAACAAGCCGTCTAGACTGCGTCGCATGCCACGTCCGAGCCCGCGTTCCGCCGACCGCCGCCGGAGCTACGACCAGTACTGTGCCGCCGCCCGCGCCCTCGACGCCGTGGGCGACCGCTGGACCCTGCTGATCGTCCGTGAACTCCTCGCCGGCCCCCGCCGCTACACCGATCTGCACGCCGACCTGCCGGGCGTCAGCACGGACATGCTCGCCTCACGCCTGAAGGACATGGAGCGCGACGGCCTCGCCACCCGCCGCCGCATCCCGCCCCCGTCGTCGGCGTATGTATACGACCTCACCGACCGCGGTCGCGAGCTGCTGCCCGTGCTGCGCGCCCTCGCCCACTGGGGTGCCCCCGCACTCGACGCGCCACGGCCCACGGACGCCGTGCGCGCCCACTGGTTCGCCATCCCCCTGCTCGACGCGCTGGAGGCGGCGGGTGAGCCGGGAGTCGTGGAAGTCCGCGTCGACGAGGGCGTCTTCCACCTCCGGCTCGGGGGCGACGACGACCGGGACGGCGTCGCGTACGGGGACGGCCCCGCCGACGCCCCGGACACCCGACTCCGCCTGGACGCCTCGACGTGCGCGGCGATCGGCCGCGGCGAACTCTCGCTCACGGCCGGCGTGAAGGCGGGCCGCGTCGAGGTGGCGGGGGAGAGCCCCTTGGCGGCCGCGCTCAGGGGTGAGACCGCCCGGGGGTGACGACGAGCGACGCCGGGCGTCGGGTGCCGGGCGCGGCACGCCACGCGTAGGCCGAGACCCGACGCGGGCTCGGAGAAGGAGGGGGAGCGGGAGGGGGAGCGGGCTTGGCAGGATGGGGTCGTGCGACTCGAACCGATCAGCTGGGAACGCCTCACCGACAAGCTCGCCACACACGTGGACGGGCTGCGGCCGCACGACGGCGGGCCCTGGCCGAAGGTCGCCGTCGACGGGCCGCCCGTGGCCCGGCCGGGGGACCTGGCCGACGCTGTGGCGGAGGAGCTGCGGCTGCGCGGGCGGGACGTGCTGAGCATCGGTACGTCAGGCTTCCTGCGGCCGGCGTCGCTGCGGTACGAGTTCGGGAAGGAGGACCCCGAGACGTACTACAGCGGGTGGTTCGACACCGGCGCCCTGTGGCGGGAGGTGTTCGGGCCGCTGGAGCCCGGCGGCAGCGGCCGTGTGCTGCCCGACCTGTGGGACCCGGCCGCCGACCGCGCGACGCGCAGCCCGTACCGGGAGCTGGCGCCCGGCGGCGTACTGCTGCTGCACGGGCCGTTCCTGCTGGGGCACTGGTTCCCGTTCGACCTTACCGTGCATCTGCGGCTGTCCCGGGCCGCCCTCGCCCGGCGCACGCCCGACAGCTGGACGCTGCCCGCGTTCGAGCGGTACGAGGACGAGGTCGCGCCCGCGGAAACCGCCGACGTCGTCGTACGCGCCGACGATCCGCGTCACCCCGCCTGGACGGGGCTTCCATGAGTCCCGCTACGCCGGGCGGCCGCCCGGCACCGTGATCGCCTCCGCGGCCGACCGGCAGCCCGCTGCCGCCGCCTCCGTCGGGGTCGCACCCGCCAGGCGGGCGGCCAGGAAGCCGCCCGTGAAGGCGTCGCCCGCACCCGTCGTGTCCACCACCCGGCGCACCCCGGGCGCCGGCACCCGGGCCGTCACCTTGCCGCCCTCCGCCACCAGGGCGCCCTCCGTGCCCAGGGTGACCGCGACCACGGGGTGGCGCTCGCTCAGGGCGGCGGCCGCCTTCTCGGGCGTGCGCAGGCCGGTCAGGAGCGTGGCCTCGTCGGCGTTCGGGAGGAGGGTCTCCACGCCGGCCACGGCCGCCAGGAAGCGGGGGACGCCCAGCTCGGTGATGAAGCCCGCCGACGCCGGGTCCACGCTCACCGGCACGCCCCGCTCCCGGGCCGCGGCCAGGGCGAGCGTCGCGGTCTCCCGGCTGGTGTCCGCGAAGAACAGGTAGCCCGACAGATGCAGACGGGCCACCCCGTCCAGCAGCCGCGGCGACCAGTCGGCGGGGGAGAGCCGCAGTACGGCGCCGCTGTCGGTGAGGAAAGTACGCTCGGCGCCCGCCTGCCCGTCGACCAGCGCCACGACCGTCCCCGTCGCCGCCTCCGGGTCCCGGACGAGCAGCGGGCGCACCCCGGCCCTGCGCAGCGCGGCCTCGTGCCAGGCCACCCGCTCCGCGTCGGCCCCCACACACGCGAGGACGCGTACGTCCGCGCACCCCGAACGCGCGGCCCAGCACGCGGCGTTCGCGCCCGCGCCGCCCGGCAGCGTGCGGATCCGGGCGGCCGTGTCCGTGCCGGGGGCGAGCGGCTTGCCGTGCAGGGCCACCACATCGGTGACCACGTCCCCCACCACCAGCAGGGCGCTCACTCCGCCGCGCTCCCGCCGCCCGTCCACGCGGCCGCGATCCGGGCCGCCAGCCGCACATTTCCCCGCACCGCCGCCAGGTTGGCCTCCAGCGACGCCCCGTCAGTACGCCGCATCAGATACTCCAGGAGGAACGGGGTCACCGCCTGGCCGACGATCCCCCGCTCCCGGCACTCCGTCAGGCCCTCCGCCAGCACACGGTCGTGCAGCGCCGGGTCCAGCTGCTCGCCCTCCGGCACCGGATTCGCGACGATCAGCGCCGCCTCGGGGCCGCCCAGCGCGTCCTGGGCCCGCATCACCGCCGCCACCGCGGCCGGAGACCCCACCGTCCAGTCGACCGGCTCGCCCGACGACGACAGATAGAACCCGGAGAAACGATCCGTCCCGTACCCGACGACGCCCACGCCCAGCGTCTCCAGCCGCTGCAGCGTGGCCGGCACGTCCAGGATCGACTTGACGCCCGCGCACACCACCGTCACCCGCGTCCCGGCCAGCAGGCGCAGATCTGCCGACTCGTCCTGTGTCTCCGCCCACTCCCGGTGCACCCCGCCGAGCCCACCGGTCGCGAACACCCGGATGCCCGCCCGCGCCGCCAGGAACGCCGTCGCCGACACCGTCGTCGCCCCGCTCGCGCCCGCCGCCACCGCCGGGGCGAGGTCGCGGTGACCCAGCTTCCGCACGCCGGTATCACCCGCCACCCGCTCCATCTGCGCCTTGTCCAGGCCCACCCGGGGCACCCCGTCCAGCACGGCGACCGTCGCGGGGACGGCGCCTCCGGAGCGTACGAGTGCTTCCAGCTCCTCGGCGACGGCCAGATTGCGCGGGCGCGGCAGCCCGTGCGCGATGATCGTCGACTCCAGGGCGACCACCGGCCGGCGCGCGGCCAGCGCCTCCCGTACCTCTTCCGACAACACCACTGCGGTCTCAGGCATGACCCATCCCTGGCGCGCCGACCGCGCGCCCAAACCTCACCACCTCCTCCTCGTACGCTGCACCCCATGCGGACACCCACAGCCCGGTACTTCTACGACGACCTGGCCGCCGACTACGACCTGCTCTACGCGGACTGGGAAGCGAGCGTCGCCCGGCAGGGCATCGCCCTGGACGACCGCGTCACACGCGCGCTGGGCCCGGGCACGTACGACGTGCTGGACTGCGCGTGCGGCATCGGCACCCAGGCGCTCGGGCTCGCCGCCCGCGGCCACCGCGTCACCGGCACCGACCTCAGCCCGGTCGCCGCCGCCAGGGCGGCCCACGAGGCCGCCGCTCGCGGGCTCGAACTCGCCGCCGCGGCCGCCGACATGCGGGCCCTGCCGCTGCGCGACGGCGCCTTCGACGTCGTCGTGTGCGCCGACAACTCCCTGCCGCACCTGCTCACCCCGGAGGACGTACGCACCGCCCTGGCGGAGACGTACCGCGTCCTGCGGCCCGGCGGACTGCTGCTCGTCACCACCCGCCCGTACGACGAGCTGCGTCGCGAACGTCCCCTGGCCACCCCGCCCGCCGTCCGTACCGGCCCGGAGGGGCGGACCATCACGTTCCAGCTGTGGCACTGGCACGACGACGGGGAGCGGTACGACCTGGAGCTCTTCCAGCTGCGCCCGGACACCGACGAGGGCGCGGCCCCGGCACCGGACCACTGGGCGACCACCGTGCGCAGAGCCACCTACTGGGCGCTCTCCCGGCGGCAGCTGGCCGAGCTGGCCATGGAGGCCGGCTTCCACTCCGTCGACTGGCAGGACCCCGAGCACACAGGCTTCTTCCAGCCCATGCTGACCGCCCGCCGCTGACGCCATGGCGGCGGAGCCCGGCGACCGTCAGAACAGCGGCTCCGGAAGCACCCCCTCCAGCACCAGCAGCCGCCGCTTGGTCTCCAGACCGCCGCCGAAGCCCCCGAGCCCGCCGTCCGCCTCCACCACCCGGTGACAGGGCACGACGACCGGCAGCGGGTTGGCGCCCATGGCCGCGCCCACCGCCTGGGCGGCGCCGGGCTGCCCCACGCGGGCCGCCAGCTCCCCGTACCCGACGAGCGTCCCGTACGGCACGCCGGACGCCAGCTCGCGCAGCACCTGCCGGTTGAACCCGCTCGTCAGCGACCAGTCAAGGGCCTGTGGGAACTTCCGCAGCCGCCCCGCGAAGTAGGCGTCCAGCATGCGTATCGGCTCGGCGAGCCGTCCCGACGCGGTCTCGACGGGCTCCGCGCCGAGCCGCTCCGCCAGCCGGGCCGGCGCCGCGCCCCGCACCTTCTCGTCGGCGTGAAAGACCACATTGACCAGCCCCTCGGCGGTGGCCGCCAGCAGCAGCGGGCCGATGCCGCTGCCGACGACGGCCCACTCGACGGTCCGCCCCTCGCCCTGTACGCAGCTGTCCATGCCGTCACCGTACGCGCCGCCACCGACAACGCCGCCGGGCTCACTCCCCACCCCGCCCGGCAGAGCGGGCTCCTCTCCGGTCGACTACCCTCCACGGTCAGGTTCGCGGCGGAGCGACGAGGGGGAAGGGCGCTACGGGTATGCAGGGCACAGTCGACGGATTCAGCCACGGTCTCGTCACGCCGGTGGTGGCCTATCTCATGGCCTGCCTGGGCGCGGCGCTCGGTCTGCGCTGCACGACCAGATCCCTGCGCACGCCCGGCACCTTCCACCCCGGGTGGCTGGCCCTCGGCGCCACCGCCATCGGCACCGGCATATGGACCATGCACTTCATCGCCATGATGGGCTTCAGGATCGAGGAGGTGCCCGTCGACTACGACCGGCCGGTCACCTTCGCGAGCCTCGCCGTCGCGATCCTGATGGTCGGTGTCGGGATCTTCATCGTCGGGATGCGCGGCCGGACCTGGATGGCCCTGATCACCGGCGGCACCATCACCGGCCTCGGCATCGCCACCATGCACTACCTGGGCATGGCGGGCATGCGCCTCGAAGGCCGGCTCGAGTACGACACCGCCACCGTGGCCCTCTCCGTGGTGATCGCGGTCGTGGCCGCCACCTCGGCGCTGTGGGCGGCCGTCTCGGTCCACGGGCTCCTGCCCAGCGTGGGCGCCAGCCTCGGCATGGGCCTCGCGGTGACCGGCATGCACTACACGGGCATGGCCGCCGTCAGCGTACATCTGCACTCCGACGACACCGCCGTCGCCGCCGGCCCCCTCGACGCCTTCGACGCCCTCGGCGCCGTCGGTGCCGGGAGTGTCGACACGGTGGGTGCCGGGGGCGTCGACACCGTGGGCGCGCTGGACACGGCGGTGTCGGACAGCGGCGGCACGGCCGCCTCCATGCTCGCTCCGATGCTCGTCGGGCCGGCCGCGTTCCTGCTGCTCGCCGGGATCGTCGTGCTGTTCGCGCCGACGCTGGTCAGTGGCGACCGGGACGGCCGCCACCCCGCAGACCCACGCGCCCACCTGCCCGGCATCCCCGCCCCGCGCCAGCGTGAGCGGGGCTTCGACCGCTGATCGGCACCCGACTGTCAGTGCCGGGTCGTACGGTGGTCTCATGCGGCCCGTATCCCAGATCGAACGCTCGGTGGCGCCCTTCGAGGTCGTCAGCCCGTACCAGCCCAGCGGTGACCAGCCGACGGCCATCGCTGACCTTGAGCGGCGCATCCGCGCAGGTGAGAAGGATGTCGTCCTGCTCGGCGCGACCGGCACCGGCAAGTCGGCGACCACGGCCTGGATGATCGAGAAGCTCCAGCGCCCCACGCTCGTCATGGCGCCGAACAAGACACTGGCCGCCCAGCTGGCCAACGAGTTCCGCGAGCTGCTGCCGAACAACGCGGTCGAGTACTTCGTGTCGTACTACGACTACTACCAGCCGGAGGCGTACGTCCCGCAGTCGGACACCTACATCGAGAAGGACTCCTCGATCAACGAGGAGGTGGAGCGCCTCCGCCACTCCGCCACGAACTCCCTGCTCACCCGCCGGGACGTGGTCGTGGTCGCCTCCGTCTCCTGCATCTACGGCCTGGGCACGCCCCAGGAGTACGTCGACCGGATGGTGCAGCTCAAGGTCGGCGACGAGCTGGACCGGGACGAGCTGCTGCGCCGCTTCGTCGACATCCAGTACACACGCAACGACCTGGCGTTCGCCCGAGGCACGTTCCGGGTGCGCGGCGACACGATCGAGATCTTCCCGGTCTACGAGGAGCTCGCCGTCCGCATCGAGATGTTCGGCGACGAGATCGAGGCGCTCTCCACGCTCCACCCGCTCACCGGTGAGGTCATCAGCGACGACCGGGAGCTGTACGTCTTCCCCGCCAGCCACTACGTGGCGGGCCCCGAGCGCATGGAGCGCGCAGTCGACGGCATCGAGCGCGAGCTGGAGCAGCGCCTCGCCGACCTGGAGAAGCAGGGCAAGCTGCTCGAGGCACAGCGGCTGCGCATGCGCACCACGTACGACATCGAGATGATGCGCCAGATCGGCTCCTGCTCCGGCATCGAGAACTACTCGATGCACTTCGACGACCGCGAGCCCGGCTCCCCGCCGAACACGCTCCTGGACTACTTCCCCGAGGACTTCCTCCTCGTCATCGACGAGTCCCATGTCACCGTGCCGCAGATCGGCGCCATGTACGAGGGCGACGCGTCGCGTAAGCGGACCCTCGTCGACCACGGGTTCCGGCTGCCCTCCGCGCTCGACAACCGTCCCCTGAAATGGGAGGAGTTCCAGGAGCGCATCGGCCAGACCGTCTACCTGTCGGCCACGCCCGGACAGTACGAGCTGTCCCGCTCCGACGGCTTCGTCGAGCAGATCATCCGCCCCACCGGCCTCGTCGACCCGGAGGTCGTCGTCAAGCCCACCGAGGGCCAGATCGACGACCTGGTCCACGAGATCCGGCTCCGGACCGAGCGCGACGAGCGCGTCCTGGTCACCACGCTCACCAAGAAGATGGCCGAGGACCTCACCGACTACTTCCTCGAACTGGGCATCCAGGTCCGCTATCTGCACAGCGACGTGGACACGCTCCGCCGCGTAGAGCTCCTGCGCGAGCTGCGGGCCGGCGAGTACGACGTCCTGGTCGGCATCAACCTGCTCCGAGAGGGCCTCGACCTGCCCGAGGTGTCCCTCGTCGCCATCCTCGACGCCGACAAGCAGGGCTTCCTGCGCTCCGGCACCTCCCTCATCCAGACCATCGGCCGGGCGGCGCGCAATGTCTCCGGCCA
Organism: Streptomyces sp. TRM49041; assembly: GCF_008271805.1. GTDB lineage: Bacteria > Actinomycetota > Actinomycetes > Streptomycetales > Streptomycetaceae > Streptomyces. The sequence goes on along the minus strand of NZ_VSRY01000063.1, from coordinate 67,493 downwards.
GGTCCACATGTACGCGGACACCGTCACCCCGGCGATGGCACAGGCCATCGACGAGACCAACCGCCGTCGTGAGAAGCAGGTCGCGTACAACACGGCCAACGGCATCGACCCGCAGCCGCTCCGCAAGAAGATCAACGACATCGTCGCCACCATCGCGCGCGAGGAGGTCGACACCGAGCAGCTCCTCGGCACCGGCTACCGGCAGACGAAGGACGGCAAGGCCAAGGCCCTCGTGCCGTCACTGGGCGCCGGCACGGCCAAGGCGGCCAGGACCGGCGGCAAGGGGGCGCTGACCAGCGACCGCCCCGCCGCCGAGCTCACCGGGATCATCGAGGAGATGACCGAGCGGATGCGGGCCGCCGCGGCCGAGCTCCAGTTCGAGGTCGCCGCCCGGCTGCGCGACGAGGTGAGCGAGTTGAAGAAGGAGCTGCGCCAGATGAAGGAGGCGGGAATCGCCTGATGAGGCGTCCCGCGGCGGTCGCGGCGGAGCCGCCGCGACCGCTGTGTTGCAACACCGATACAAAGTGGAACGTTCCCTGATCCGGGTGCCGCGCCCCTGCGTAGGGTGATGAGGAACCGCACCCCACCACGGGCGGCCGCGGGGAACGCTACAGAGAGGGGACAGCGCGTGTCGGTCAATTTGACCAAGGGTCAGGCCATCAGCCTGCAGAAGAGCGACGGGGGGACCCTGACCGCGGTGCGGATGGGGCTCGGCTGGCAGGCGGCACCGCGCCGCGGCCTTTTCGGCTCGCGCACCCGCGAGATCGACCTCGACGCCTCGGCGGTGCTCTTCGCCGACAAGCAGCCGGTCGACGTGGTCTTCTTCCGCCACCTGGTCAGCGACGACGGCTCCGTCCGGCACACCGGTGACAACCTCGTGGGCGGCGCGGGACAGGGCGGGGACGACGAGGCGATCCTCGTGGACCTCCAGCGGATCCCGGTCCACATCGACCAGATCGTCTTCACGGTGAACTCGTTCACCGGCCAGACGTTCCAGGAGGTCCAGAACGCCTTCTGCCGCCTCGTGGACGAGACGAACGGCCAGGAGCTCGCCCGCTACACCCTGAACGGCGGTGGCCAGTACACCGCGCAGATCATGGCCAAGGTGCACCGCTCCGGCAGCTCCTGGTCGATGACGGCCCTCGGCACCCCGGCCAACGGCCGTACGTTCCAGGACCTGATGCCGGCGATCCTGCCGCACCTGTAGCCGGCCCGTAACCGCACGAACAGCAGCTCCCGGAGGCACCAGGCCGCCGGGAGCTGCCCCGCATCCGCATCTATCGAGGGGACGACAGGCGATGACCGCCGAGCTGGTCCGGGGGCAGAACCATCCGCTGCCCGACACCCGACTTGAGATCCGGGTGTCGTCCGGCGTGCCACTGGCGGCCGGCGCCACGCTCGCCGGCGCCGACGGCAGGGTGACCGGCGCCGAGTGGGTCGCACACCCGGGTGCGCCCTGTCTGCCCGGCGTCGAGGTGTCCCGGCAGGCGGCCGCGCGGCACCGGCTCGCCGTGGACCTGGAGGCCCTGCCCGGCACCGTCCACCGGGTGACCGTCCTGCTCGCCCTCCCGGCCGGCATCGGCGGCCCCGACCGGTTCGGCGCCGTCGCCGCGCCGTTCGTCGCGGTCACCGGGCTCGACGGCACCGAGGTCGCCACCTACACCATCACCGGCCTGGACACCGAGTCCGCCGTCACCGCCCTGGAGCTCTACCGCCGCCAGGGTGTCTGGAAGGTCCGTGCCGTCGGCCAGGGGTACGCGGGCGGGCTCGCCGCGATGCTCCACGACCAGGGCCTGGACGGCTCCGCCCAGCTCGCGGCGGCCATCCAGGACGCCGTGGCGCGCGGCGTGGACCGCTCGGTCGCCGCGCCCCCGCCCCGTACGCCGGAGGGCGACCGAATCCGCCACAGCACCGCCCCGCTCGCCCAGGCCACCACCCCGACGCCGCCCACCCAGCCGACGCCGACCGACCCGTCCCGCACCGCGCAGCCGCCCCGGACACCGCCGCCCACGCAGCCCCAGCCGCAGCCGCAGCACACGCCCGCCGCGCAGCCGCCCCCGACCGGCGTGCCCACCACGCCCGCCACGCCCACGACCGATGGTGGCCCCATCGACTACACGCACCCCCGCCGCCAGTCCGCCGCGCCCCCGCCGCCGCCCCCGACGGCGCCGCCCGCGCGGCCCGGCGAGCCCGCCACGCCGGTTGCCGGGGACGCCACCGGCTGGTCCATGGAGGAGCGCCTCTACAACCAGGTCTGGGGCATGTTCGAGGACCTGGCCCGCGCGGCCGCCGCCTACCGCGGCGCCGTCGACTTCGCGGAGTCCCGCATGGAGCAGGAGCTCGACCGCGTGCTGTCCGACCCGCGCAGCCGCATCGGCGCCGCCGGGGACGCCGCCCGTGCGGCCGCCCGGGCCAAGTGCCAGGAGCTCACCGACCGCGCCCAGGAGGCCCTCGACCGCGATCTCGCCCAGCTCGCCGCCGAGTCCGACGTCGTCGAGCCCGCGTTCCCGCCCGCCTTCGCCCGCTGGGACAACCCCGTCTGGCACGCCTACCGCGTCCCCATGGAGACCCCGATGGCGCTGCGCCTGGGCGACCTCCACCTCCCCGAGCGGCCCGAGCTGAGCATCCCGATGCTCGTCCGGCTGCCCCTGGAGCGCGGCCTGTGGATCGACTCCGGTCGCGACGGCTCACAGGATGCCCTCTTCATGGACCAGACCCAGCTGCGCAGGCTGGCCCTCGACACCGCCGTCGCGCACGCCGCACGCCTTCTCGCCGTCTATCCGCCCGGCGACTTCACCGTCCACGTCATCGACCCCGCGGGGGCGGGCGCCGACGCGTTCGCGCCGCTCACCGACTCGGGCGCCCTGGCGTCGCCCCCGGCGACCGGGCCCGGGGGAGTGGCCACCGTCCTGGCGCGGCTGACCCAGCGCGTCGACCTGGTCCAGATGGCGGTCCGGGGCGGTGCCGGGGCGGAGGCGCTGCCGCCGGACCTGGACACGGCCGAGCAGCTGCTCATCGTCAACGACTTCCCGCACGGCTTCGACGACCGCGCCGTCACGCAGTTGCGCTACCTCGCCGACGAGGGTCCCACGGTGGGCGTGCATCTGATGATGGTCGCCGACCGGGAGGACGCCGCCGAGTACGGTCCGGTCCTGGACCCGCTGTGGCGCTCGCTGCTGCGCCTCACACCCGTACCCGACGACCACCTGGCCGACCCGTGGGTGGGCCACGCGTGGACGTACGAGCCGCCGCGGGTGCCGCACAACAGTCAGGTGCTCCATCAGGTGCTGACACGGGTCGCGGAGGCGCGCCGCAGCTGGCACCGCTGAGCCGCCCCGGCCCGTAGACCCGTCATCACCAGGGGACTTGAGCTTCCCTTGCCTTTGACTTTACCTTCTCTTGGGATTTCGTGTACGTTCCTTTGCCCGGAGGGACGTCCGAGTGGAAGAGACCTCCGGCAGCGACGACGCTGATCAGTAGCCGTACGACGCCGGAGGCGCAGTGGACGTTTCTTTGACCATGTGGGCGACGACCGTGCTCGCTCTTCTCGTCCTGATCGCGGTCGACTTCCTCATCGGGCGCAAGCCCCACGACGTATCGATCAAGGAAGCCGGGATCTGGACGACCGTCTGGATCGTCCTCGCCGTCCTCTTCGGCCTCGTCCTGCTCTTCATGGGTGAGACCAAGGCGTCCGGAGAGTTCTTCGCCGGCTTCATCACCGAGAAGTCGCTGAGCGTCGACAACCTCTTCGTCTTCGTTCTGATCATGGCGAAGTTCGCCGTGCCCTCCCACCTCCAGCAGCGGGTACTGCTCGTCGGCGTGCTCATCGCACTCGTCCTGCGGGCGATCTTCATCGCCGCCGGTGCCGCGATCATCGCGAGCTTCTCGTGGGTCTTCTATATCTTCGGCGCGTTCCTGATCTACACCGCCTGGAAGCTCATCAAGGAGGCGTCCTCCGACGAGCCCGACGAGGAGTACGAGGAGAACCGCCTCCTCAAGTCCGTCGAGAAGCGCTTCGGCGTCGCCGACCGCTACCACGGCACCAAGCTCTTCATCCGGAACAACGGCAAGCGGGTGCTGACGCCGCTGATGGTCGTCATGCTCGCCATCGGCACCACGGACGTGCTGTTCGCCCTGGACTCCATCCCCGCGATCTTCGGCCTTACCCAGGACCCCTACATCGTGTTCACCGCGAACGCCTTCGCACTGATGGGGCTGCGGCAGCTGTACTTCCTCATCGGCGGACTGCTGCGGAAGCTCGTCCACCTCAGCTACGGCCTGTCGGTGATCCTCGGCTTCATCGGCGTCAAGCTGGTGCTCCACGCCCTGCACGAGTCCGGGGTGCCCGTCCCCGAGATCTCGATCCCGCTCTCGCTGTCGGTCATCTGCGGCGTGCTGGTCGTCACGACGATCACCAGCCTCATCGCCTCCCGGCGGCAGACCGCCGCCGAGGAGCGCGAGAAGGAGTCCACGGACGTCTGACCCACCCGGCGTAGCCGCGACACCGGCCCGGTTGCCGGGCGATCGGGCCGGTGTTTGCGTGGACGCCATGAAGTTCATCCAGATCGTCGACTTCGAGACCGAGCGCATGGACGAGATGCGCGCCGTCATGGCCGAGTGGGACGAGTCGGAGCGCCGCGACTACAGCCCCGTCGGCAGCGTGCTCCTGAAGGACCGCGACAACCCCGACCGCTACTACGTCGTCGTCACCTTCAACTCGTACGACGACGCCATGCGCAACAGCGAGGACCCGCGCACGTCCGAGATGGCCGGACGGCTGGGTGCCCTGTGCACCCGGCCGACGAAGTTCGTCAACTGCGACGTGCTGGAAGACTTCGCAGGCTGAGCCCCGCACGTCAGACGGCCGCGGGCTCCGCCGCCTCCCGCGGGGCCACCGGCGCGGGCAGGGTTTCCGGCAGCAGCGCGAAACAGCCCAGACTCAGCAGCGCGATCCCGGAGAGGTACGCAGCCACACCCCAGGGCGGCCCGCTCCCCGCCGACGCCGCCGTCGCCACCATCGGCGTCAGCGCCCCGCCCAGCACGCCCGCCAGGTTGTAGCCCACGGCCGCACCCGTGCACCGCACCCGCGGCTCGTACAGCTCCGGCAGATAGGCGGCGACGACCGCGAACATCGTGATGAACGCCAGCAGCGCCCCCAGGATCCCCAGGAACATCAGCGCCGGCCGGGCGGTGTGCAGCAGCGCCACCATCGGGAACATCCACAGGGCGGACGCCGCGCACCCCGCCAGGCACATCGGGCGCCGCCCGTACCGGTCGCCCAGCATCGCCGTGAACGGCGTCAGCGCGCCCTTCACGGCCACCGCGGCCATCAAGCACCCGAGCATCGCCGTACGGCTCACCCCGAGCCGCTCGGTGCCGTACGCCAGCGCCCATGTGGACACCGCGTAGAACACGGCGTACCCGACGGCCAGCGCCCCCGCGGTCAGCAGCACCAGCCGCCAGTGCCCGCGAGCCACCTCCATCAGCGGGGAGCTCGCCCGCGTCCCGGCCTCCGCGAGCTCCCGGAACTGCGGGGTCTCCGCCAGCGACGTACGGAGCAGCAGCCCACCCAGCGCGAGCAGCCCCGCCGCCCAGAACGGCACCCGCCACCCCCACTCCCGGAACGCGGCGTCGCTCAGCCCCGCCGACAGGGCCAGCATCACCCCGTTGGCCAGCAGGAAGCCCACCGACGGCCCGATCTGCGGAAAGCTCGCCCACAGGGCCCGGCGCCGCTCCGGGGCGTGCTCCGCCGTCAGCAGCACCGCCCCGCCCCACTCGCCGCCCAGCCCCAGGCCCTGCAGGAATCGCAGCACCAGCAGCAGCGCCGGCGCGGCCACGCCCAGGGTCGCGTACGACGGGACGCAGCCCACCGCGACCGTCGCGGCCCCCGTGAGGCCCAGCGAGGCGAAGAGCACCGGCCGCCGCCCGTACCGGTCGCCGACATGGCCGAAGAGGACGGAGCCGAGCGGCCGGGAGAGGAAGCCCACGGCGAAGGTCCCGAACGCCGCGAGCGTGCCCGCGACCGGTGAGAACGTCGGGAAGAACAGCGGTCCGAGGACCAGCGCGGCGGCGGTCCCGTAGACGAAGAAGTCGTAGAACTCGATGGCCGTCCCGGCGAGTGACGCGGCGGCGAGCCGCACCATGGAGGGACCGCCGGAGGAGCCGTCGGACGGCTCGCTGGACGGCCGGCTCGTCGTTTTCGTGGAGGGCGGACGGTGACTCTGGCGCATGTCGCGCCAACTACCCGGCGCGGGCCCCGGTTACGGGGCGCACGGACGCACAGGGGGCGGCACCGCGCGCGTCACCAGCCGCGCGTACGCCACTCCTCCAGATGCGGGCGCTCCGCGCCGAGCGTGGTGTCGGCGCCGTGGCCGGGGTAGACCCAGGTCTCGTCGGGGAGCCGGTCGAAGAGCTTGGCCTGGACGCCGTCGATCAGACTGCGGAACGCCTCGGTGTCACCCCAGGTGTTGCCGACCCCGCCCGGGAAGAGGCAGTCGCCCGTGAACAGGTGCGGGTGGCCGTGCGGGTCGTCGTAGACCAGGACGATCGAGCCGGGCGTGTGGCCCACCAGATGGCGCACGGTCAGCGCGACCCGTCCGACGGTGATCGTGTCGCCGTCCTCGACGGGTACGCCGGTCGGCACCGGGATGCCCTCGGCGTCGTAACGCCCGGCGTACGTGAGCGCTCCCGTGGCGTCGACCACCTCGCGCAGGGCGCCCCAGTGGTCGCCGTGCCGGTGGGTGGTGACGACGGACGCGATGCCGTCGTCACCGATCAGCTGGAGCAGCGTCCCCGGGTCGGCGGCCGCGTCGATCAGCAGCTGCTCTCCGGTGGCCCGGCAGCGCAGCAGATACGCGTTGTTGTCCATCGGTCCGACGGCGACCTTCGAGATGATCAGATCCGCCAACTCGTGCACGTCCGCGGGTCCGCCGACCTTCACCGCTCCGCTGTACGTCATGGGGCAAGCCTATAGCGGGGGCAGCGCCGGGAGGGGGCCGCCGGAGACCGTCAGGGCCGAGCCGTCGCGGCGGCCCGCGAGCCAGCCGAGCAGGTCGGCGGCGGAGCCCCTGACCTCGACGGGGCCGCCGGCCGCGCCGCCGCCCGTGGTCCACATACGGCCGTCCTCGGCGGTCACCGTGGTCGCCGGGACGTTCTCGTGGCCCGCGAACCGTTCCGTCAGGAAGTCGATCTCGCGCTCGGTGAACTCCTTCGGGAGGTCCTCCAGCTCGTAGCCGATGCCCAGGTCCACGTGGTGCAGCTCGACCTCGACGAGGCGGCGGAAGGGCACGCGGGCGGCCTGGTCGGTGACGCCGTTGCGGAGTTCCACGGTGCGGTCCCAGTCGGCCGGGGCCTCGCCCTCGGCCCGGAACCGGGCGGCGGTCTCCCGCAGGTCGGCGAGGTGGAGTGCCAGGGCGCGCGGGGCGTCGCGCTCGATGTCGGCGTTCCGGGCCTCGCCGCTGACGTACATGGGGCGACCCTGGAGGACGTTCACCAGGGCGTCCGCGTTGCGGGCGAGGTGGGCCAGGACGTGGCCGCGGGTCCAGCCGGGCAGCCGGGACGGGGCCGCGACGGCCGCGTCGTCGAGTGCGGTGGCCGCGGTGAGCAGGCGGTCGGTCGCCTCGCGTACGGAGGCCATGTCATGCGCGTGGTCGATCATGCTGCTGACCCTAGCGCCGCCACTCGATCGGGTGAAGGTGGCGGAGTGCGGACCAAAATCGAATACGCGTGCTATACGCTCGGTGGAGGCATCCTTGAAAGCCAGACATTCATCCATCTGGCGGCCCCCATAGGCTGGAGCAGTCTGGGACGGGGGCTGTGCCCCCGCTTCTCTCAAGAAAGGTGCGGACCCGGCGTGGCCGACCGTCTCATCGTCCGTGGCGCGCGCGAGCACAATCTGAAGAACGTCTCGCTCGATCTGCCACGCGACTCCCTCATCGTCTTCACCGGGCTCTCAGGGTCGGGCAAGTCGTCCCTCGCGTTCGACACGATCTTCGCGGAGGGGCAGCGCCGCTACGTCGAGTCCCTCTCCTCGTACGCCCGGCAGTTCCTCGGCCAGATGGACAAGCCCGACGTCGACTTCATCGAGGGCCTCTCCCCGGCCGTCTCGATCGACCAGAAGTCGACCTCGCGCAACCCGCGGTCCACGGTCGGCACGATCACCGAGGTCTACGACTATCTGCGGCTGCTCTTCGCGCGCATCGGCAAGCCGCACTGTCCGGAGTGCCGCCGGCCGATCTCCCGCCAGTCGCCGCAGGCCATCGTCGACAAGGTCCTGGAGCTGCCCGAGGGCAGCCGCTTCCAGGTCCTGTCGCCGCTGGTGCGCGAGCGCAAGGGCGAGTTCGTCGACCTCTTCTCCGACCTCCAGACCAAGGGCTACAGCCGCGCCCGGGTGGACGGGAAGACCGTCCAGCTGACCGAGCCGCCCACGCTGAAGAAGCAGGAGAAGCACACCATCGAGGTGGTCGTCGACCGTCTGACGGTGAAGGACAGCGCCAAGCGCCGGCTCACCGACTCCGTCGAGACCGCGCTCGGCCTGTCCGGCGGCATGGTCGTGCTCGACTTCGTCGACCTCCCCGAGGACGACCCCGAGCGCGAGCGGATGTACTCGGAGCACCTGTACTGCCCGTACGACGACCTGTCCTTCGAGGAGCTCGAGCCCCGCTCGTTCTCCTTCAACTCCCCGTTCGGCGCCTGCCCCGACTGCACCGGCATCGGCACGCGCATGGAGGTCGACCCGGAGCTGGTCGTCCCCGACGAGGAGCGCTCCCTCGACGAGGGCGCCATCCACCCCTGGTCGCACGGCCACACCAAGGAGTACTTCGGCCGCCTGATCGGCGGCCTGGCCGACGCCCTCGGGTTCCGAACGGACATCCCGTGGGCCGGGCTGCCCCAGCGTGCCAGGAAGGCCCTGCTGCACGGCCACAAGACACAGGTCGAGGTCCGCTACCGGAACCGGTACGGCAGGGAGCGGGCGTACACCACCCCCGCCTTCGAGGGCGCCGTCTCCTTCGTGAAGCGCCGGCACAGCGAGGCGGAGAGCGACTCCAGCCGCGAGCGCTTCGAGGGCTACATGCGCGAGGTGCCCTGCCCGACCTGCGAGGGCACGCGCCTCAAGCCGATCGTGCTGGCGGTGACGGTCATGGAGAAGTCCATCGCGGACGTCTCCGCCATGTCCATCAGCGAGTGCGCCGACTTCCTCGGCCGCCTCAGGCTCAGCGCCCGCGACAAGAAGATCGCCGAGCGCGTGCTGAAGGAGGTCAACGAACGGCTGAGGTTCCTGGTCGACGTCGGCCTGGACTATCTGTCGCTGAACCGCGCGGCCGGCACGCTCTCCGGCGGCGAAGCCCAGCGCATCCGGCTCGCCACGCAGATCGGCTCCGGTCTGGTGGGCGTGCTCTATGTGCTGGACGAGCCGTCCATCGGCCTCCATCAGCGCGACAACCACCGGCTCATCGAGACCCTTGTCCGGCTCCGGGACATGGGTAACACGCTCATCGTCGTCGAGCACGACGAGGACACCATCAAGGTCGCCGACTGGGTCGTCGACATCGGCCCCGGCGCCGGTGAGCACGGCGGCAAGGTCGTCCACTCCGGGCCGCTGAAGCAGCTGCTGTCCAACAAGGAGTCGATGACCGGGCAGTACCTGGCCGGGAAGAGGTCCATCCCCGTGCCGGACGTCCGCCGCCCCGTCGACCCCGCCCGTCGGCTGACCGTCCACGGCGCCCGCGAGAACAACCTGCGCGACATCGACGTGTCGTTCCCGCTCGGTGTGCTCACGGCGGTCACCGGAGTCTCCGGGTCCGGCAAGTCGACGCTGGTCAACGACATTCTGTACACCCACCTGGCGCGCGAGCTGAACGGCGCCAAGTCCGTCCCCGGCCGGCACACGCGCGTGGACGGCGACGACCTCGTCGACAAGGTCGTCCACGTCGACCAGTCGCCGATCGGCCGCACCCCGCGGTCCAACCCGGCCACGTACACCGGCGTCTTCGACCATGTCCGCAAGCTGTTCGCCGAGACGATGGAGGCGAAGGTCCGCGGCTATCTGCCGGGCCGGTTCTCCTTCAACGTCAAGGGCGGCCGCTGCGAGAACTGCTCCGGCGACGGCACGATCAAGATCGAGATGAACTTCCTGCCGGACGTGTACGTGCCGTGCGAGGTCTGCCACGGCGCGCGCTACAACCGGGAGACCCTGGAGGTCCACTACAAGGGCAAGTCCATCGCCGAGGTGCTGGACATGCCCATCGAGGAGGCCCTGCACTTCTTCGAGGCCGTCCCGACGATCTCCCGCCACCTGAAGACGCTCAACGAGGTTGGCCTCGGGTACGTACGACTGGGCCAGTCCGCGCCCACGCTGTCCGGTGGTGAGGCCCAGCGCGTGAAGCTCGCCAGCGAGCTCCAGAAGCGCTCCACGGGCCGTACGGTCTACGTGCTGGACGAGCCGACCACGGGCCTCCACTTCGAGGACATCTCGAAGCTGATCAACGTGCTGTCCAACCTGGTGGACAAGGGCAACACGGTGATCGTCATCGAGCACAACCTGGACGTGATCAAGACCGCCGACTGGCTCGTCGACATGGGCCCCGAAGGCGGCAGCGGCGGCGGACTGGTCATCGCCGAGGGCACACCGGAAGCGGTCGCGGGTGTCCCCGCCAGCCACACCGGCAAATTCCTCCGCGACATCCTGGATGTGAACCGCATCAGCGACGCGACCCCGGTGAAGGCGGCGGGCAAGCGCCCCGCGCGGAAGACCACCTCCCGCACCCGCGCCCGCTGATCTGCCCGGGCGCCGGCCCCGTTGTGCCCACCATGACGGGGCCGCCGCCCGGAGGCGGCCTGCCCGGCCGCCCGGGGGAGCCCGCCGGACGGCCCGGCGATACGCGTCGGTATCGTCAGGTCCGTACCCGACCGTCCTGCGTACCCATGGAGCCCCCATGCCCGGCCAGTCCGCCACCCGTCGCACCGTGCTGAAAGGTGCCGCACTCGCCGGGGCGGCCGGGGTCGGCGCTGCCGCCTGCTCCACCGAGTCCAAGCTGGGCCACGCCCGGACCCCGACGCCCACCGCGCCCGTCGACCTGGGCGCGGCGGACGAGGTGCCCGTCGGCGGGGCGAGGCTCTACCGCGAGCAGCGCGTCCTCGTGCACTGCCCCGCCCAGGGTCAGTACAAGGCGTTCAGCGCCCAGTGCACCCACGCGGGCTGCGTCCTCGACAAGATCGAGGAGAACGAGGGCAACTGCCCCTGCCACGGCAGCCGTTTCGACGTCAGCACCGGCAAGGCGCTCAAGGGCCCGGCGACCGTCCCGCTGCCCGAGGTCCCCGTCACCGTCAAGGACGGCAAGCTCATCGCGGGCCCCCAGGCCTGATCCGCGCTACCGGGACTGTTCGCAGTCCCGGTAGCACGGGCTCGTCACCCCGGCCTTGAAGCCGGGGTGCGCACGACATCACGCCGACGCGGGCGGGGCGGCAGGTGGGGCGGGCGTGGTCATCACAGCGCAACGACTTCCGCTCGCGACGAAGGACGCCTCGGCCGGAAGAAGCCGCCTCCCACCCCCAGTGGTCCCTGCTGATACGCGCCCTGGGGCAAGGGGCCGACGCCACACCCGGCATGTGCCTGCACGACGCCCAGCAGGGAGACCGATACCTGTTCTGCTCCGACGGCCTGTCCACCGTCGTGCCGACCGAAGAGATCCGCCGGGTGCTCTCCAAGTCGGCTCCCCGATCCATGCCGACGAGCGCATGGCGACCGACTCCACAGCGCCTGCCGGCTTGGCTCCGCGGGTGAACCATCACGCTGCCTACGGTTGAGCGGGACACCGACCGCCGACCTGTCCCAATGGCCGGGCAGGGCCGGCGAGATTCACAGCGGTCGGCCGTCGGGGTCGGTGACGACCCGCACGTTTCGCGCGAAGTCCTCATTCACCCGTCACGCGAACGTGCGCAAGGGCGCGTCGAGGTCCTCCGTGCCCCTCTCGCCTCCCGTGCGATCTCCGTTGTCGAGCCGTTGGCGGCATGCTACGGTTACACGTGTCAGACAAAACTTACACATGTAGAGGCGCTGTGACGGCAAGCGGGCCGAGCGGAGACGACCTGGTCGAGATGCTGGCGGCTCTGGCCAACCCGATACGGCTGCGCATTGTCGCGACGTTGGCCGACCGCCGTGACTACGTGAGCCATCTGGCCCGCGAGATCGGTGTGAGTCGTCCGCTCCTGCACATGCACTTGCGGCGGCTGGAAGCCGCGGGGCTGGTCGTCGGCCACCTGGAGCTGTCCGAGGACGGCAAGGCCATGAAGTACTACGACGTCACCGACTTCAGCCTGCATCTGACCGCGTCGGCGTTGGCCGAGGCGGCCAAGACCCTCACCAGGCCGGACTCCGAGAAGGGTCCCGGACTCAAGGAGCAAACCTGATGGACCCCTTTGGAGGGGAAATGAGCTGGCCGTCGGCGATCTTCCTCCTCGTCGTGGTGATCGTGGCGGCCTTCCTGGTCGCCATGGTCATCGTCGGCATGTTCGAAACCCGCAAGGAGAAGCAGCGGGCTGTTCAGGCGGACGCCCTGCGTCAGCTCATAAACCGTTTCGAGCAGCTCGCCGAGAAGACCCTCGACACCCAGCAGCGCACAGCCGGCGATCTCGCGGAGCTGCGCGCGCGGACGTCGTCGATCGAACAGATACTGCGCAGCGTCGAATGAGTGGGACGAGAGGCGGCTCCATGCAAGGGATCCGGTTTCACACCTACGGTTCGCCCGAGGTCCTCAAGCTTCAGGACCTCGACATGCCCGTCGTCGGCGACGACGAGGTGCTGGTGCGTGTCCGGGCGACTTCGGTCAACCCGGCGGACTGGCATTCCATGAGAGGCATGCCGTATGTCATGCGGGCCCAGGGAGGGCTGTCGCGGCCCAAGGCCGGCGGGCTGGGCCTCGATCTGGCAGGGCATGTCGAGGCGGTGGGGAGGAACGTCACCACGTTTCAGGTGGGAGACGAGGTTTTCGGCTGTCAGGACCTCGAACGCGCCGGTACGTTTGCCGAGTACGTCACGATTCGACACGACGCCGGAGTGCTGAGGAAGCCGGACAGCCTGACCTTCGCGCAGGCTGCCTCCGTTCCGGTGGCGGCAGTCACCGCCTACCAGGCTCTTCGCCACCATGGGCGGCTGCAACCCGCGCACAAGGTCCTGGTGAACGGGGCGGCAGGCGGTGTGGGGACGTTCGCGGTGCAGATCGCCAAGGCACTGGGTGCTGAAGTGACCGGCGTGTGCAGCACCAGGAACGTCGAGATGGTGCGGTCCATCGGCGCCGACCACGTCATCGACTACACCAAGGAGGACTTCACCACGGGCGGGAAGCGGTACGACCTCGTCCTCGACAATGTGGGTAATCATCCGCTGTCCGCGTGCAGGCGTGCCCTCACCCCCCAGGGGTCCCTCGTCCTCATCAGCGGCGAGGGTGGCCGCTGGCTCGGCCCTCTGGGCCGCATCATGCACGCGCTCGTGCTGTCGCTGTTCGTGCGGCAGCGGCTGGTCTTCTTCATGGCGCGCCCGACGAAGGACGACCTGGAGGCGCTCCGCGAACTGCTCGAATCCGGAAAGGTCACGCCGGTCATCGACCGGACGTATCCGTTGAGCGAGCTTCCTGAGGCCATCAGATACCTCGAGACAGGACACGCCCGGGGAAAGGTCGTCATCACCGCCTGAAGGCCTCAGGCCGCCCGTGGCTGTTGGCCGGAACTCGTGGCGCGGTGTGCGGGCGGCGCCGCGGCGCGAACGGCTGAAACCGGTCGCCGGACACCTCTTGCGCGCGGGCGTGGAGCCGCGTCCCGGCACTGGTGGCTGTCGCAATCCCTGCCTGGTCTTCCGGTGGGCTTCTGACACCACCCGGCCTGCAGCGCCCGCTCGGCGGTGGTGCCCTTCCCCGCCGGGTAGTCGGTGACCTCCTGGCGGTGGTCGGGAAGGCCGAGCGTGGTGAAGAAGCGGGAGTTGAGGCGGTCGTTGCTCAGCGGGTGGTCGGCGGCGAGGTCAGCCGGGGAGGCCCCGGCGAGGGAGAGAAGCAGCAGGGTGACCGGCCCGGCGCGGTCCCGCCCGGACCGTTGCCGCACACGTTCCAGAACCCGGCGATCGGGGCCGGCGCATCGTCCAGAACGACGTCGGGCTGGGGAAACGCCCGGCGGCTGAGTTCGCGCATCGCCCGGTGTGGACCGCCTGGCAGGGCGGCGGCCGGCGGGTGGTGAACACCGCCACCGGCGACGACGAGATCCGGTACGCCGAGCAGGGCGCACGCCGACTCCCCGACGGCACCGCCATGACCCTCGCCGCGTACCGGACCGGGCGACGGCCGCCTACGGCGACAAGCTGTCCGGCTCGGAATACGCCGGCGCGGGCAAGGCGGGCGGCTACGACCGCGCCGACGGTACGGGCAGGACCAGCAGTACGGGCGGCACCGACCGTACGCGCGACACCGACCAGTCCGGCCGCGCCACGTCGGCCGCCCGGCCTGCCGAAGCCGGGCTCTCCGGTCCGGTGACCGCCCCTGCCATCTGTACGGCCCTGCCGGCGGCGGCCCCGGCCCGCGGCCCCCGGCCTCCCGCCCGAGGCCGGCCGCGCGCCCCCGGGCTGTCGGTGGCCGCCAGTAGGGTGTGAGGTATGGCAGACCCCTCCAGCTACCGCCCCAAGCCGGGACAGATCCCCGACTCGCCGGGGGTCTACAGGTTCCGCGACGAGCACCGCCGGGTGATCTACGTCGGAAAGGCCAAGTCCCTGCGCCAGCGGCTCGCCAACTACTTCCAGGACCTGGCGGGCCTGCACCCGCGCACCCGGACGATGGTGACCACGGCCGCCTCCGTCGAGTGGACGGTCGTCTCCACCGAGGTGGAGGCGCTCCAGCTGGAGTACTCCTGGATCAAGGAGTACGACCCCCGCTTCAACGTCAAGTACCGCGACGACAAGAGCTATCCGTACCTCGCCGTCACGCTCAACGAGGAGTTCCCGCGCGTTCAGGTCATGCGGGGCCACAAGCAGAAGGGCGTGCGCTACTTCGGGCCGTACGCGCACGCGTGGGCCATCCGCGAGACCGTCGACCTGCTCCTGCGCGTCTTCCCCGTACGCACCTGCACCTCCGGGGTGTTCAAGAACGCGGCCCGCACCGGCCGCCCCTGCCTCCTCGGCTACATCGGCAAGTGCTCGGCGCCCTGCGTGGGCCGCATCGGCCCCGAGGAGCACCACGAACTGGCCGAGGAGTTCTGCGACTTCATGGCCGGCCGCACCGGCACGTACCTCCGCCGCCTGGAGAAGGACATGACGGTGGCCGCCGAGGACATGGAGTACGAGCGGGCCGCCCGCCTCCGCGACGACATAGCGGCCCTCCGGCGGGCCATGGAGAAGAGCGCCGTCGTCCTCGCCGACGCCACCGACGCCGACCTGATCGCCGTCGCCGATGACGAGCTGGAAGCCGCCGTCCAGATCTTCCACGTCCGCGGCGGCCGGGTCCGCGGCCAGCGCGGCTGGGTCACCGACAAGGTCGAGGCCGTCGACACCGCCGGGCTCGTCGAGCACGCCCTCCAGCAGCTGTACGGCGAGGAGAGCGGCGACGCCGTCCCCAAGGAGGTCCTCGTCCCGGCGCTCCCCGAGGACCTCGACGCCGTCACCCAGTGGCTCAGCGACCGCCGCGGCTCCCAGGTGTCCCTGCGCGTCCCGCAGCGAGGCGACAAGAAGGACCTGATGGAGACCGTCGGGCGCAACGCCCAGCAGGCTCTCGTGCTGCACAAGACCAAGCGCGCCAGCGACCTCACCACCCGCTCCCGTGCCCTGGAGGAGATCGCCGACGCCCTCGGCCTCGACACGGCCCCGCTGCGCATCGAGTGCTTCGACATCTCCCACCTCCACGGCGAGGACGTCGTCGCCTCGATGGTCGTCTTCGAGGACGGTCTGCCCCGCAAGAGCGAGTACCGCCGCTTCCAGATCAAGGGCTTCGAAGGGCAGGACGACGTCCGCTCCATGCACGAGGTGATCGGCCGCCGCTTCCGGCGCTACCTCGCCGAGAAGGAGCGGACGGGGGAGTGGGTCGGCGGGAACGGCCGTACCGCCACGGACACCGCCACCCACGTGGACCCGGCCCTTGCCGCGGACACCGCCGCCGACCCGGACCTCTCCGACGCCGGTCCGGCCGAGGAGAACGGACGACCCAAGAAGTTCGCCTACCCGCCCCAGCTCGTCGTCGTCGACGGCGGACAGCCCCAGGTGGCCGCCGCCCGCCGCGCCCTGGACGAGCTCGGCATCGACGACGTCGCCGTGTGCGGCCTGGCCAAGCGCCTGGAGGAGGTCTGGCTGCCCGGCGAGGACGACCCCGTCGTCCTGCCCCGCACCAGCGAGGGCCTCTACCTCCTCCAGCGGGTCCGTGACACGGCTCACGACTTCGCCATCCGCTACCAGCGCAGCAAGCGCAAGAAGCGCCTCAGGACCAGCCCTCTGGACACCGTCCACGGCCTCGGCGACGCGCGCAAACGGGCGTTGATCAAGCATTTCGGTTCGGTGAAACGGCTCCGGCAGGCGACAATCGAGCAGATCTGCGAGGTCCCGGGCTTCGGCCGCAAGACCGCCGAGGCCGTCGCCGTGGCCCTCGCCCAGGCCGCCCCGGCCGCTCCCGCCGTGAACACGGCGACAGGAGAGATCATTGAAGACGACGACGGGGGGACCACGCATGGACGGGGATCCGGACATGAATGACCACACCGCGCACGGCGAAGACCCAGAAGACCGCGAAGACCGAGAAGACGGAGCAGCAGACGTGAGTACGGGCACGACACTCGAGCCCGGGCAGGCCGCCGATGCGGCCATCCCCGAACTGGTGATCATCTCCGGCATGTCCGGGGCCGGCCGCAGCACCGCCGCGAAGTGCCTGGAGGACCTCGGCTGGTTCGTCGTCGACAATCTGCCGCCGGCCCTGATCCCCACGATGGTGGAGCTCGGTGCCCGCTCGCAGGGCAATGTGGCGCGGATCGCCGTCGTCGTCGACGTCCGCGGCCGCCGGTTCTTCGACAACCTCCGCGAGTCCCTCGCCGACCTGGACGCCAAGCAGGTCACCCGCCGGATCGTCTTCCTGGAGTCGTCCGACGACGCGCTCGTCCGCCGCTTCGAGTCGGTGCGCCGCCCGCACCCGCTCCAGGGCGACGGCCGGATCGTCGACGGCATCGCGGCCGAGCGCGACCTGCTGCGCGAGCTGCGCGGCGACGCCGACCTGGTCATCGACACCTCCAGCCTGAACGTGCACGAGCTGCGCGCCAAGATGGACGCCCGGTTCGCCGGCGACGAGGAGCCCGAGCTGCGGGCCACGGTCATGTCGTTCGGCTACAAGTACGGGCTGCCCGTCGACGCCGACCTCGTCGTCGACTGCCGCTTCCTGCCGAACCCGCACTGGGTGCCCGAGCTGCGGCCCTTCACCGGTCTCAACGAGGAGGTGTCCGGTTACGTCTTCAACCAGCCGGGCGCCAAGGAGTTCCTCGACCGCTACACCGAGCTTCTCCAGCTGATCGCCAACGGCTACCGCCGCGAGGGCAAGCGGTACGTCACCGTCGCGGTCGGCTGCACCGGCGGCAAGCACCGCTCCGTCGCCATGTCCGAGAAGCTCGCCGCCCGGCTCGCCTCGGAAGGGGTCGAGACCGTCGTCGTGCACCGGGACATGGGGCGCGAGTGAAGCGCCCGTACCGGCGGCGTACGAGCACCCTCTCCGCTCGTACGCTGCGCAGACGCGGCGCACAGCCGAAGGTCGTCGCCCTCGGCGGCGGCATGGGCCTGTCTGCCTCGCTGGCCGCGCTGCGCCGTATCACCGGTGACCTGACCGCCGTGGTCACCGTCGCCGACGACGGCGGCTCCAGCGGTCGGCTCCGCGAGGAGCTCGGCGTGCTGCCCCCCGGCGACCTGCGCAAGGCGCTCGCGGCGCTGTGCGGCGACGACGACTGGGGCCAGACCTGGGCCCGGGTCATCCAGCACCGCTTCCAGTCCAAGGGCGATCTGCACGAGCACGCCGTCGGCAATCTGCTGATCGTCGCGCTCTGGGAGCAGCTCGGCGACCACGTCCAGGCGCTGGACCTGGTCGGCAGGCTGCTCGGCGCGCACGGCCGGGTGCTGCCCATGTCGGCCGTACCCCTGGAGCTCCAGGCCCTGGTCAAGGGCCACGACCCGGAACGGCCCGACGCGGTGGACACCGTGTGCGGCCAGGCGACCGTGGCGCTCACGCCGGGGGAGGTGCAGTCCGTCCACCTGGTGCCGAACGACCCGCCGGTGGTCCCCGAGGCGGTCGCCGCCGTGCTGGACGCCGACTGGGTGGTGCTCGGCCCCGGCTCCTGGTTCTCCTCCGTGATCCCGCACCTTCTGGTGCCCGAGCTGCTGGACGCCCTCGTCGAGACCAAGGCCCGCAGGGTCCTCTCGCTGAACCTCGCGCCGCAGCCGGGCGAAACCGCCGGATTCTCTCCGCAGCGTCATTTGGAGGTTTTGGCCCGACACGCCCCTAAACTCGCCCTGGACGTGGTGCTGGCCGACGAGGCCGCCGTGCCCGACCGCGAGTCGCTCGTCGACGCCGGCAAACGGCTCGGTGCGGCGGTCGAGCTGGCCCCCGTGGCCAGGAAGGACGGCCTGCCCAAGCATGACCCGGAGCTGCTGGCCGCCGCGTACGACCGTATTTTTCGGATGCATGGAAGGATCGGCCCATGGCGATGACGGCAGCGGTGAAGGACGAGATCTCCCGGCTCCCCGTCACCCGCACCTGCTGCAGAAAGGCCGAGGTCTCGTCGATCCTCCGGTTCGCCGGCGGCCTGCACCTGGTGAGCGGCCGGATCGTGATCGAGGCGGAGCTCGACACGGCGATGGCGGCGCGCCGCCTGAAGCGGGACATCGCGGAGATCTTCGGCCACGGCTCGGAGCTGATCGTGATGGCCCCGGGCGGGTTGCGCCGCGGCTCCCGGTTCGTGGTGCGCGTGGTGGCGGGCGGCGACCAGCTGGCCCGTCAGACGGGGCTCGTCGACGGCCGGGGCCGCCCCATCCGGGGCCTGCCCCCACAGGTCGTGTCCGGCGCGACATGTGACGCCGAGGCCGCCTGGCGCGGTGCCTTCCTGGCGCACGGCTCGCTCACCGAGCCCGGCCGCTCCTCGTCGCTGGAGGTCACCTGCCCCGGCCCGGAGGCCGCGCTCGCGCTGGTCGGCGCCGCCCGCCGGCTCTCCATCGCCGCGAAGGCCCGCGAGGTGCGGGGCGTGGACCGGGTCGTCGTCCGTGACGGTGACGCGATCGGCGCTCTGCTGACCCGGCTCGGCGCCCATGAGTCGGTGCTGGCCTGGGAGGAGCGGCGGATGCGCCGCGAGGTCCGCGCCACGGCCAACCGGCTGGCCAACTTCGACGACGCCAATCTGCGCCGCTCGGCCCGCGCCGCCGTCGCCGCCGGGGCCCGAGTGCAGCGCGCACTGGAGATCCTCGGCGAGGAGGTGCCCGAGCACCTGGCCGCGGCCGGCCGGCTGCGCATGGAGCACAAGCAGGCGTCGCTGGAGGAGCTCGGCGCTCTCGCCGACCCGCCGCTGACCAAGGACGCGGTCGCCGGCCGTATCCGGCGCCTGCTCGCCATGGCCGACAAGCGCGCTCAGGACCTGGGCATTCCGGGTACGGAATCGAACCTGACGGAGGAAATGGCGGACGGTCTCGTCGGCTGACCGCACGCCCCTGATGCCCCCGCCGCGCCCGACAGCCGTGCGCACGGCGGGGGTTGTCGTGTCCGTACGCGATTCGTATACGGGCTACCCGGTAGTAGGTTGCGAGGTCGGAGTCGTACGGGTGCGCTCGATGTCACTCCGGCGGCCCGGGAGAGGTAGGGTCGTAAGCGGTCGGGGACATCCCATACAGCTCGCCGGCGTCGAAACCCGGCGTACCTAACGAGGAGATCGGTTCGTGACGATCCGCGTAGGCATCAACGGCTTTGGCCGCATCGGTCGTAACTACTTCCGCGCGCTGCTGGAGCAGGGTGCAGACATCGAGATCGTGGCTGTCAACGACCTGGGTGACACCGCGACCACCGCTCACCTGCTGAAGTACGACACCATTCTGGGTCGCCTCAAGGCCGAGGTCAGCCACACCGCCGACACCATCACCGTCGACGGCCACACCATCAAGGTGCTCTCCGAGCGCAACCCGGCCGACATCCCGTGGGGTGAGCTGGGCGTCGACATCGTCATCGAGTCGACCGGCATCTTCACGAAGAAGGCCGACGCCGCCAAGCACATCGCCGGCGGCGCGAAGAAGGTCCTCATCTCGGCTCCGGCCACCGACGAGGACATCACCATCGTGATGGGCGTCAACCAGGACAAGTACGACGCGGCCAACCACCACGTCATCTCGAACGCCTCCTGCACCACCAACTGCGTGGCGCCGATGGCCAAGGTCCTCGACGAGAACTTCGGCATCGTCAAGGGCATGATGACCACGGTCCACGCCTACACCAACGACCAGCGCATCCTGGACTTCCCGCACAAGGACCTGCGCCGCGCCCGCGCCGCCGCGGAGAACATCATCCCGACCTCGACCGGTGCCGCCAAGGCCACCGCCCTGGTCCTCCCGCAGCTCAAGGGCAAGCTCGACGGTATCGCCATGCGCGTCCCGGTCCCGACCGGCTCGGTCACCGACCTGGTTCTGGAGCTGGACCGCGAGGTCACCAAGGACGAGATCAACACCGCCTTCCAGAAGGCCGCCGAGGGTCAGCTCAAGGGCGTCCTCGAGTACACCGAGGACCCGATCGTCTCCTCCGACATCGTGAACTGGCCGGCCTCCTGCACCTTCGACTCCTCCCTGACCATGGTCCAGGGCAAGCAGGTCAAGGTCGTCGGCTGGTACGACAACGAGTGGGGTTACTCCAACCGCCTCGTCGACCTCACCGTCTTCGTCGGCGGTCAGCTCTAAGCATCACGGCAGGCACTTCGATGTGAGCACAGGGCTCGGGCAGCGCAACGCCGCGCTGTGCGAGCCCTGTCGCTTGCGCCGGTTTCTCCAAGGAGTCAGTACGAGATGAAGACGATCGACGAACTTCTCGCCCAAGGGGTCGACGGCAAGCGGGTATTCGTACGCGCCGACCTCAATGTGCCGCTGGACGGCACCACCATCACCGACGACGGCCGCATCCGCGCCGTCCTGCCCACGATCAAGGCCCTCACCGCGGCCGGCGCCAAGGTCGTCGTGGCCTCGCACCTCGGTCGGCCCAAGAGTGACGGGGACCTGGCGCTCTCCCTCCGCCCGGTCGCCGCGCGCCTCGCCGAGCTGCTCGGCACGTCCGTGGCGTTCGCCGCCGACACCATCGGCAGCGAGGCCCACGACGCCGTCAACGGTCTGGGACCCGGCGAGGTCGCGGTCATCGAGAACCTGCGCTTCCAGCCCGGTGAGACGTCCAAGGACCCCGCCGCCCGCGCCGAGCTGGCCGCCCGCCTGGAAGCTCTCGCGGATGTGTACGTCGCCGACGGCTTCGGCGCCGTCCATCGCACGCACGCCTCCGTGTACGAGCTGCCGCGCAGGATGCCCGCCTACGCCGGCTACCTCATCGCCGGCGAGGTCGGCGTCCTGAAGAAGCTCACCGACGATGTCCGGCGGCCGTACGTGGTCGTCCTCGGCGGCGCCAAGGTCTCCGACAAGCTGGGCGTCATCGACCACCTGCTGGAGAAGGCCGACCGCATCCTGATCGGCGGCGGCATGGCGTACACCTTCCTCAAGGCCAAGGGTCACGAGGTCGGCATGTCCCTGCTCCAGGAGGACCAGATCCCGGCCTGCCTGGAGTACCTGGCCCGTGCCGAGAAGCGCGGCGTGGAGTTCGTACTCCCCGTCGACGTCCTGGTCTCGTCCGAGTTCCCGGACCTGAAGACCAAGGCCCCGGCCAACCCCGCCACGGTCGGCGCGGAGGCCATCCCGGCCGACCAGGAGGGCCTGGACATCGGCCCGAGGACCCGCGAGCTCTACGCCGCGAAGCTCGCCGACGCCGCCACCGTCTTCTGGAACGGCCCCATGGGCGTCTTCGAGCACCCCGACTACGCCGAGGGCACCAAGGCCGTAGCCCAGGCGCTCGTCGACTCCCCGGCCTTCACCGTGGTCGGCGGCGGCGACTCCGCCGCGGCCGTCCGCATCCTGGGCTTCGACGAGAACGCATTCGGCCACATCTCGACCGGCGGCGGCGCGAGCCTCGAGTATCTCGAAGGCAAGACGCTTCCCGGCCTCGCCGCACTGGAGGACTGAACACCGTGACCGCACGTACCCCGCTGATGGCGGGCAACTGGAAGATGAACCTCAACCACCTCGAGGCCATCGCACACGTCCAGAAGCTCGCCTTCGCCCTCACCGACAAGGACTACGACGCCGTCGAGGTCGCCGTCCTGACGCCGTTCACCGACCTGCGCTCCGTGCAGACCCTGGTCGACGGCGACAAGCTGAAGATCAAGTACGGCGCCCAGGACCTCTCGGTCCACGACTCCGGCGCGTACACCGGCGAGATCTCCGGCGCCATGCTGGCCAAGCTGAAGTGCACCTACGTCGCCGTGGGCCACTCCGAGCGCCGCCAGTACCACGGCGAGACCGACACCACCTGCAACGAGAAGGTGAAGGCCGCGTACAAGCACGGCCTGACCCCGATCCTCTGCGTCGGCGAGGGCCTGGACGTCCGCAAGGCCGGCGACCAGGTCGCGTACACCCTCGCGCAGCTCGACGGGGCCCTGAAGAGCATCCCCGCCGAGCAGGCCGAGTCGATCGTGATCGCCTACGAGCCGGTGTGGGCCATCGGCACCGGCGAGGTCGCCACCCCCGAGGACGCCCAGGAGGTCTGCGGTGCCATCCGCGGCCGCCTCGCCGAGCTGTACTCGCAGGAGCTGGCCGACAAGGTCCGCATCCAGTACGGCGGCTCCGTCAAGGGCGGCAACATCGCGGCGATCATGGCGAAACCGGATGTCGACGGCGCCCTGGTCGGCGGCGCCTCGCTGGACGTGGAGGAGTTCGTCAAGATCGTCCGCTTCCGCGACCAGTGAGTATGCGGTAGGGCGGAATCGTCGTACCCTTGCGGGGGCCCGGGGCTTTTTGTGAGCCTGGGCCCCCGTCGTCCATCCAGTCCGAGAGAATTGCCAGGAAGTAGGGTCCAGCCGTGATTATGGGGTTCTCGATCGCCCTGATCGTGTTCAGCCTGCTGCTGATGCTGCTGGTGCTGATGCACAAGGGGAAGGGCGGCGGTCTCTCCGACATGTTCGGTGGCGGTATGCAGTCCTCCGTCGGTGGTTCCTCGGTCGCCGAGCGTAACCTCGACCGC
Source organism: Streptomyces sp. TRM49041 (assembly GCF_008271805.1). GTDB lineage: Bacteria > Actinomycetota > Actinomycetes > Streptomycetales > Streptomycetaceae > Streptomyces. The sequence goes on along the minus strand of NZ_VSRY01000063.1, from coordinate 44,196 downwards.
ATCACCATCGTGGTGGCGCTGCTCTGGGTCGCCAGCATCGTCGTCGTGGGTCTGCTGATCAAGCTGGACGGCTGAGCCGGCCTTCCTCGTCCCGCGTCCCGTGTCCGGTGAGAGGGGTAACTCCCGTCACTGGACGCGCGTTGGGCCTTACGTAGACTGGGGCATCCTCGAGCACCATCACGCAGGGAGTGACGACCGTGGCAAGTGGCAACGCGATCCGGGGAAGCCGGGTCGGAGCGGGGCCGATGGGGGAGGCCGAGCGCGGCGAGTCCGCACCCCGGCTCCGCATCTCCTTCTGGTGCTCCAACGGGCACGAGACACAGCCGAGCTTCGCCAGTGACGCGCAGGTCCCGGACACCTGGGACTGCCCCCGGTGCGGCTTCCCGGCAGGCCAGGACCGGGACAACCCGCCGGACCCGCCGCGCACCGAGCCGTACAAGACGCACCTCGCGTACGTCAGGGAGCGGCGCAGCGACGCGGACGGCGAGGCGATCCTGGCCGAGGCGCTCGCCAAACTGCGCGGCGAGATCTGACTTGGCACACCACAGCACGGGCCCTGCCCGCGAAATCCACCGGGTTTCCGCGAGCAGGGCCCTTTCGCGTCCGTGGACACGCCGGTTGTGGACAAGCCGGTCGTGGACAAGTCCCCTGTGGACAAGTCCATGAGGGGCCCCCAGATCAATTAAGTTGGAGGGGCAGCGGGGCAAGCAGGCAGGTACGAGAAGAAGTGGGCTATCAGTGAACGCACAAGGCCGTACGAGGCTCAACCGGACGCCGGAGTGGGCCGCCCTGGGCAAGCACCGTGAGCAGCTGGGCCGGACGCATCTGCGCGAGCTGTTCGCCGCCGACCCGGCGCGCGGCACCGGCTACACCCTGCGCGTCGGCGATCTGTATCTGGACTACTCCAAGCAACTCGTCACCGACGAGACGTTGACGCTGCTGCGCGAGCTGGCCGCAGCCACCGGGGTCGCGCAGCTGCGGGACGCCATGTTCCGCGGCGAGAAGATCAACACCACCGAGAAGCGAGCCGTCCTCCACACAGCGCTGCGCGCCTCGCGCGACGCCGTCATCGAGGTCGACGGCGAGAACGTGGTGCCCGGCGTGCACGCCGTCCTCGACAGAATGGCCGCGTTCTCGGAGCGGATCCGCTCCGGTGAGTGGACCGGCCACACCGGGAAGCCCATCAAGAACGTCGTCAACATCGGCATCGGCGGCTCCGACCTCGGCCCGGCGATGGCGTACGAGGCACTGCGCTCCTACACCCGCCGCGATCTGACGTTCCGTTTCGTCTCGAATGTCGACGGCGCCGATCTGCACGAGGCGATCCACGACCTGGACGCGGAGGAGACCCTCTTCATCATCGCGTCCAAGACGTTCACCACGATCGAGACCATCACCAACGCCACCTCCGCCCGCGAGTGGCTGCTCGGTGAGCTCAAGGCCGGCCAGGAGGCCGTCGCCAAGCACTTCGTGGCCCTGTCGACGAACGCCGGGAAGGTCGAGGACTTCGGCATCGACACGGCCAACATGTTCGAGTTCTGGGACTGGGTCGGCGGCCGCTACTCGTACGACTCCGCCATCGGCCTGTCCCTGATGGTCGCCATCGGCCCGGACCGGTTCCGCGAGATGCTCGACGGCTTCCGGCTGATGGACGAGCACTTCCGCACCGCCCCGCCGGAGGAGAACGCCCCGCTGCTCCTCGGACTGCTGGGCGTCTGGTACGGCGCGTTCTTCGACGCCCAGTCGCACGCGGTGCTTCCGTACTCGCACTACCTGTCCAAGTTCACGGCGTATCTCCAGCAGCTCGACATGGAGTCGAACGGCAAGTCCGTGGACCGCGACGGCAACCCCGTCGACTGGCAGACCGGCCCGGTGGTGTGGGGCACTCCCGGGACGAACGGGCAGCACGCCTACTTCCAGCTCATCCACCAGGGCACGAAGGTCATCCCGGCCGACTTCATCGGCTTCGTCAAGCCGGTCGACGATCTGCGGCCCGGGCTCGTCGCCCAGCACGACCTGCTGATGGCGAACTTCTTCGCCCAGACGCAGGCCCTGGCCTTCGGCAAGACCGCCGCCGAGGTACGGGCCGAGGGAGTCGCCGAGGAGCTGGTGCCGCACAAGACGTTCCACGGCAACCACCCGACGACCACGATCCTCGCGGACGAGCTGACCCCGTCCGTGCTGGGCCAGCTGATCGCCCTGTACGAGCACAAGGTCTTCGTCCAGGGCGCCGTCTGGAACATCGACTCGTTCGACCAGTGGGGCGTCGAGCTCGGCAAGGTCCTCGCCAAGCGCATCGAGCCCGTTCTGACCCAGGGCGTGGGCGGCGAGGACCTCGACAGCTCCACGGCGGCCCTGGCCGACGCGTACCGGGCACAGCGGGCGGAGTGAGCTGATGGCGGGGGAGAGCGCGGTGCGGCTGAGGCCGCCCAGGAACACACTGGACGAGCGGGCCATCGCCTGGTGGCGCGCGCAGTGGCTGGTGGCGACGGCCGTGCCCGTGGTCGCCCTGGTCGTCCTGGGTGGCCTCGTGGAGCCCGCGAGGGTGTGGCTGCTGGCCACCGCCGCCGCCGCGGCGGCGGCCGGGCTCGCCTGCACCGCGTTCTTCCCCCGCTGGTGGTTCAAGGTCCATCGCTGGGAGGTCACCGAGGACGCCGTGTACGTCAGGACCGGCTTCTTCTGGCAGGAGTGGCGGATCGCCCCCATGTCCCGCATCCAGACCGTCGACACGGTACGGGGCCCGCTGGAGCAGGCGTTCCGGCTGGCCACGGTCACGGTGACCACGGCGTCCGCCAAGGGCGCGGTCACCATCGCGGGGCTCGACCACCAGCTGGCCGCCGACCTGGCCGAGCGGCTGACCCGGATAACCCGGGACACACCCGGGGACGCGACATGAGCGACGCGGCGGCCCCGCGGGACACCGCCACGAGCGGCCTCGACGCGGTGAGCGGCTCCGGCGCCCAGGGCGGCTCCGGTGCCGGGGGCCGCCTCGCCGCGGGCGTGGAGTGGCGGCGGCTGGACAGGCGGACGCTGCTCGTCACGGCGCTTGTCTTGTGCGGGGTCGCCGCCGGTGGCGCCGTGCCCGCGTTCCTCGCCCTGTCCAGGGGGATGGCCGTGTGGCGTGCACTGCTGCTGGTGGCCGTCGGCGCGGTCGTCCTGGTGCTGGGCGGCACGGGGATCGACTACGTACGGTGGCGCAGGACGCGGTATCGGATCGGCGCCGAACGGGCCGAGCTGCGCACCGGGCTGCTGCTCGTCAAGCGGCGCTCACTCGCCCGGGAGCGGATCCGCAGCGTCGACCTGACGGCGAACGTGCTGTTGCGGATACTGGGCCTCGTCAAGGTCCGCATCGGCACCGGCGAGCACACCGGCGGCGGCGAGTCCACGCTGGAGCTCGACCCGGTGACCCGAGCCGAGGGCGAGCGGCTCCGCCGGGAGCTGCTGCGCCGCGCACCCGAACCGGGCGCCGCCCCTGAGCAGGACGGTGAGATCGCCGTCCTGGACCCCGCCTGGATCCGGTACGCGCCCGTCTCGTTCGTCGCCCCGCTGCTCGGCGGTGCGGCGGTGGGCGCTGTGATGCAGGTCAGCGAATGGTTCGGGGTCCAGAGCGAGGTCCTCGACTGGATGGCCGACCTCTTCCGGGCGACCCCGCTCGTCTGGGTCGTCCTCACACTGGGCGCCGCGGCGCTGCTCGCAGGAGTCGTCGGCGCGCTCGCGCTGTGGGTCGAGATGTGGTGGAACTACCGGCTGGAGCGTGAACCGGGCGGCACTCTCCGGGTCCGGCGCGGGCTGCTCACCGCGCGCTCGCTGTCCATCGAGGAGCGGCGGCTGCGCGGCGTCGAGCTCGTGGAGCCGCTCGGCGTCCGGCTGTTCCGCGCCGCACGGATAGACGCCATCGCCACCGGCCTCGTCAAGGAGGACGACGACAAGGGCTCCGGACACAAGTCGCTGCTGCCCGCCGTGCCCCGCGCGGTCGCGGACGGCGTCGCCGCGCGCGTCCTGCGCGAGCCCGAGTCCCCGACGGGTGCCCGGCTCACGGCACATCCCCGGGCGGCCCGCACCCGGCGCCTCCGCTGGTCACTGGCCGCCGCCCTGCTCCCCGTACCGGTGCCGGCGGTGCTCGGTGCCGTGCTGGACGTCTCCACCCTGCTGTACGCGGCTGTGGCCTGTGCCCTGGTGCTGCTGCCGGCCGCGGTGGCCCTCGCCGTCGACGCGTACCGGAACCTCGGCCACGGCATCGGGGGCGGTTACCTCGTGGCGCGCTCCGGGACCGTACGCCGCACCACCGTCGCCCTCCAGCGCGGCGGCGTCATCGGCTGGACGGTGAAGCAGTCGTACTTCCAGCGCCGCGCCGGACTGCTCACGCTCACCGCGACCACGGCGGCCGGCGACGGCGCGTACGACGTGTACGACGCCGACGAGAGCGAGGGCCTGCGCTTCGCGGCCACCGCTGTCCCGGGACTCCTGGAGCCGTTCCTCGAACGGCCCGAGTGACGCACGCCACATTGCCGGAATGGTCTCATCCGGCCGGACTTGGTGATCATGAGGCGCATGACGTTCACCAGCCGACGCACCGTCCTCACCGCACTCGCCACCGCCGCCGTCAGCGGCCCTGTCCTGGGCACGCTGACCGCGTCACCGGCCCACGCCACCGGTGAGTTCGACATCTACACCTCGAACACCGACCTCTACACAAAGCTGGCCGGGCAGGAGGGCGTGGACTTCGCCCGCCGGTACAAGCGGCACGCGTACGCCGACCACAGCCTGAGTGACAGATACCCCTACAACCGCACCACGGTCATGGCGATGCACGGCGGCGGCATCGAGATGGGTACCTCCGAGCTCTGCCTCGGCATAGCCGGCTACCACCCCGCCACCCTCCAGCCCGCCGACGACGGCCTCGGCGCGCACGACTACTGGATGTTCGAGGGCCTGCGCAGCTCCAACAACCGCGAACTGCACGTCACCGCCAAGAACAACGACGACCACGTGGCCATCTCCATGGCCCTCTCCAGCCTCAACGTGCTCAGCCTGCACGGCTGCACCGCCGCTCAGGCGGGCACCGCGAACCCGCAGGCCGTGGTCGTCGGCGGGCTCAACGAGCGGTTCAAGACCCTCCTCAAGGCCGAGTTCGACAAGGTGAACATCGCCTGGCGGGACGGCAACGACCCCGAGGTCCGCAACCTCGCCGGCATCAACACCGACAACCCCTGCAACCGCACCATGCTCGGCGAGGGCGGCCAGCTGGAGCTCACCACCGACCTGCGTGCCGCGATGTTCTCCGTCAACACCCGAGCCGGGCGCGCCGGCAGTACGACGGACAAGTACTGGGACTTCGTCCGCGCCTGCCGTACCGCGATCGCCGCCCTGCACCAGGACCCGGAGCAGGTCATCCTCTGACGCCCGGGCCCCGGCCCACCGGCGGACGACGGAGGCCCGGTCCGCGCACCACCGCGGACCGGGCCTCCACCCACGCTCAGCCGACCTGCCGTCAGGGCGACGCCACCGGGTACAGGTCGCGGGGAAGCCGCGCGGCCGCAGCCGCGTCCAGCAGCCACAGCGTTCTCGCCCTCCCGTACGCGCCCGCCGCGGGGGCCTGCACCGCGCCGGCACCCGACAGGGAGATCGCCACGGCCTGCGACTTGTCCTCGCCCGCCGCCAGCAGCCACACCTCACGGGCCGACCGGATCGCCGGAAGCGTCAGCGAGATACGGGTCGGCGGCGGCTTCGGCGCGCCGTGCACGCCCACCACCATGCGCTCGCTCTCCCGGACCGCGGGGTGTTCGGGGAACAGCGACGCGACATGCGTGTCCGGTCCGACGCCCAGCAACAGCACGTCGAACGTCGGCACCGGGCCGTGGTTCTCCGGGCGCGCCACCGTGGCCAGTTCCTCCGCGTACGCCGCGGCCGCCGCGTCCGCGTCCTTGCCGTACGCACCGTCCGACACCGGCATGGTGTGCACCCGGGCCGGGTCCAGCGGCACGCTGTCGAGGAGAGCGGCCCGCGCCTGCGTGTCGTTCCGGTCGGGATCCCCCTCCGGCAGGAACCGCTCGTCGCCCCACCACAGGTCGAGCCGCGACCAGTCGATCGCGTCCCGGGCGGGTGCCGAACTCAGTGCGGCCAGCAGGCCGTTGCCGTTGCGGCCGCCGGTGAGCACCACGGAGGCGGAGCCGCGGGCGGCCTGGGCGTCGACGATGCGCGTGATGAGCCGGGCCGCGGCGGCCTGGGCCATCAGCTCCTTGTCGCGATGGACGACGAGTTGGGGTGCGCTCACTTCGTCGCCGCCTTCCGCGCCGTGGCCTTCTTCGAGGTGGTCTTCTTCACGGTCCCGGCCGACGACTCGCCCGACTCACCCGACTCGCCCGACGTATCCGAGTCACCCGACGCATCCGACTCGCCCGACGACGCGGCCGACCCGGAGGGCGCGATGTCCTCCGCCTCGGCCTCCCGCTGACCCAGCCGGTCGACGCCGAAGCGCAGCGCCGACGCGTATGTGTCGTCCGGGTCGAGCCGCCGCAGCTCCTCCGCGATCAGCTCGGCCGTCTCGCGGCGCTTGAGCGCCACCGCCCGGTCGGGCTGGCCCTGCACGGAGAGCGTGGCCAGCAGGGCGTCCGGCCGGTCCAGCACGATCGGGCCGCAGTTGGTCGCCAGCCGTACGGCGGTGAGGCCGGGGCCCTTCGACCCGGAGCGCCGCACGGGCACGCCGAGGCGGTCCGCCAGCCACATGGCCAGCAGCTCCACGCTCGGGTTGAACTCCTCGCCCTCCACCTCCGCCGAAGTGACCTCGCACACGACCTGGTCCAGGGCGGCCGCGAGCATGGAACGCCACGGCGTGATCCGGGTCCAGGACAGGTCCGTGTCACCCGGCGTGTACGCGTCGGCGCGGGCCGCGAGTTCGCGGATCGGGTCCTCGGCGTTGTACGTGTCGGTCACCCGGCGCTGGCCGAGCGCGCCCAGCGGGTCGCTGGCCGGGTCGGTAGGTGCGTTGACCGGCCACCAGACCACCACGGGCGCGTCGGGCAGCAGCAGCGGCAGCACCACCGACTGGGCGTGGTCGATGACCTCGCCGTGCAGACGCAGGATGACCGTTTCGCCGGTGCCCGCGTCCGCGCCCACCCGCACCTCGGCGTCGAGCCGGGCCTTCGCCCGGTCGCGCGGCGAACGCGAGACGCGCTTGATCACGACGAGGGTCCGCGACGGGTGCTCGCGGGACGCCTCGTTGGCAGCCTTGAGCGCGTCGTACGCGTTCTCCTCGTCCGTGACGATGACCAGGGTCAGCACCATGCCGACGGCCGGGGTGCCGATGGCACGCCGCCCCTGGACCAGCGCCTTGTTGATCTTGCTGGAGGTGGTGTCCGTAAGGTCGATCTTCATGGCCGGCGCCAGCTCCGTCCGTCTCGTGCGAGCATTTCGTCCGCCTCGACCGGACCCCACGTGCCCGCCCGGTACTGCGCGGGCTTGCCGTGCCTGTCCCAGTACTCCTCGATCGGGTCGAGAATGCGCCACGACAGCTCGACCTCCTCCACCCGGGGGAAGAGGTTGGCGTCACCGAGCAGGACATCGAGTATCAGCCGCTCGTACGCCTCGGGGCTGGACTCGGTGAACGACTCGCCGTACGCGAAGTCCATCGAGACGTCCCGCACCTCCATCGAGGTGCCCGGCACCTTGGAGCCGAACCGCATGGTCACGCCCTCGTCCGGCTGGACGCGGATGACCAGTGCGTTGTGGCCCAGCTCCTCGGTCGCCGTGTGGTCGAACGGGGAGTGCGGGGCGCGCTGGAAGACGACCGCGATCTCGGTGACCCGGCGGCCCAGTCGCTTGCCGGTCCGCAGATAGAACGGGACGCCCGCCCAGCGGCGGTTGTCGATCCCGAGCTTGATGGCGGCGTAGGTGTCGGTCTTGGAGTCCGGGTCGATGCCCTCCTCCTCCAGATAGCCGACGGCCGGCGCGCCGCCCTGCCACCCGGCCGCGTACTGCGCGCGCACCGTCGAGGCGCCGAGGTCCTTGGGTAGTCGTACGGCGCCCAGCACCTTGGTCTTCTCGGCGGCCAGCGCGTCCGCGTCGAAGGATGCGGGCTCCTCCATCGCGGTCAGCGCGAGCAGCTGGAGGAGGTGGTTCTGGATGACGTCCCGGGCGGCGCCGATGCCGTCGTAGTAGCCGGCGCGGCCGCCGATGCCGATGTCCTCGGCCATGGTGATCTGGACATGGTCCACATACGACCGGTTCCAGATCGGCTCGAAGAGGGTGTTGGCGAACCGCAGCGCCAGAATGTTCTGGACGGTCTCCTTGCCCAGATAGTGGTCGATCCGGAACACCTGGTCCGGAGTGAACACCTCGTGGACGATCGAGTTGAGTTCCTTGGCCGAGGCCAGGTCGTGGCCGAACGGCTTCTCGATGACCGCGCGGCGCCAGGCGCCTTCCCGCTCCTCGGCCAGCCCGTGCTTCTTCAGCTGCTGGACGACCTTCGGGAAGAACTTGGGCGGCACGGAGAGGTAGAAGGCGAAGTTGCCGCCGGTGCCCTGAGCCTTGTCCAGCTCCTGCATGGTGGCCTTCAGCTGCTCGAACGCCGTGTCGTCACCGAAGTCGCCCTGGACGAACCGCACGCCCTGGATCAGCTGCTGCCACACCTCCTCGCGGAACGGGGTGCGGGCGTGCTCCTTGACGGCGTCGTGCACGACCTGAGTGAAGTCCTCGTCCTGCCACTCGCGGCGGGCGAACCCGATCAGCGAGAAGCCCGGCGGCAGCAGCCCCCGGTTCGCCAGGTCGTACACGGCAGGCATCAGCTTTTTGCGTGACAAATCGCCCGTGACGCCGAAGATGACCAGGCCCGACGGCCCCGCGATACGCGGGAGCCGTCGGTCCGCGGCGTCACGCAGCGGATTGCTGCTGTGCTGCAAGGTCCTACGCCTCCGCGGGTGCGAGGCGCTTGAGCTCCGCCTCGGTAGACGCCAGCAGGTCGTTCCAGGACGACTCGAACTTCTCGACGCCCTCGTCCTCCAGGACCTGGACCACGTCGTCGTAGCTGACGCCCAGCTTCTCGAGGGTGTCCAGGTCGGCCCGCGCCTGCTCGTACGTGCCGGCGATGGTGTTGCCGGTGATCTCGCCGTGGTGGGCGGTGGCCTCGAGTGTGGCCTCCGGCATGGTGTTGACCGTGCCCGGGGCGACCAGGTCGTCGACGTACAGGGTGTCCTTGTACGCCGGGTCCTTCACACCGGTCGAGGCCCACAGCGGACGCTGCCTGTTGGCCTGCGCCCGGTCCAGGGCCGCCCAGCGCTCGGAGTCGAACACCTCCTCGTAGGCCTGGTAGGCGAGGCGGGCGTTGGCGAGGGCGGCCTTGCCGCGCATCGCCTTGGCCTCGGGGGTGCCGAGCCCGTCCAGCCGCTTGTCGATCTCGGTGTCCACGCGGGACACGAAGAAGGACGCCACCGAGTGGATCTTCGACAGGTCCAGGCCGCGCTCCTTGGCCTTCTCCAGACCGGCCAGGTAGGCGTCCATGACCGCGCGGTAGCGCTCCAGCGAGAAGATCAGCGTGACGTTGACGCTGATACCGAGGCCGATGGTCTCGGTGATCGCCGGGAGCCCCGCCTTGGTGGCCGGGATCTTGATGAGCGTGTTCGGCCGGTCGACCAGCCAGGCCAGCTGCTTGGCCTCGGCGACCGTCGCCTTGGTGTTGTGGGCGAGCCGCGGGTCCACCTCGATCGAGACCCGGCCGTCCTGGCCCTGCGTCGCGTCGAAGACGGGCCGCAGGATGTCGGCGGCGTCCCGGACGTCCGCCGTCGTGATCATGCGGAGGGCCTCCTCAACGGTGACCCCGCGGGCGGCCAGGTCCTCCAGCTGACGGTCGTAGCCGTGGCCCTCGGAGATCGCCTTCTGGAAGATCGACGGGTTGGTGGTCACACCCACCACATGCTGCTCGTCGATCAGCTCCGCCAGATTGCCGGAGGTGATCCGCTTGCGGGACAGGTCGTCCAGCCAGATCGCGACGCCTTCGTCGGAGAGGCGCTTGAGTGCGTCTGTCATGAGAGTTGCATCTCCTACTTCTGCTTGTGTTGGCGTCAGCGCGTGGCGGCCGCGATCGATTCCCGCGCGGCGGCGGCGACGGCCTCCGGGGTGAAGCCGTACTCGCGGAACAGCAGCTTGCCGTCCGCCGAGGCACCGAAGTGCTCCAGCGACACGATCCGGCCCGCGTCACCCACGTACCGGTGCCACGTCAGCCCGATACCGGCCTCGACCGCCACCCGCGCCTTCACCGACGGCGGCAGCACCGAGTCCCGGTACCCCTGGTCCTGCTCCTCGAACCATTCGACGCACGGCATCGACACGACCCGGGTCGGCACGCCCGCCGCCTGGAGCTGCTCACGCGCCTCCACGGCCAGGTGCACCTCCGAACCGGTGGCGATCAGCACGGCCTGCGGCTCGCCGCCCTCGGCGTCCGCCAGCACGTAGCCGCCCCTGGCGGTGCCCTCGTTCGGCTCGTACGTCGGCACGCCCTGACGGGTCAGCGCCAGGCCGTGCGGGGCGCCCTTGCCGAACTCCTTCGTCCAGCGCTTGAGGATCTCCCGCCAGGCGATCGCCGTCTCGTTGGCGTCGGCCGGGCGCACCACGTTCAGACCCGGGATCGCACGCAGCGACGCCAGGTGCTCCACCGGCTGGTGGGTCGGGCCGTCCTCGCCGAGGCCGATCGAGTCGTGCGTCCACACGTAGGTCACCGGCAGGTGCATCAGCGCGGACAGGCGCACCGCGTTGCGCATGTAGTCGGAGAACACCAGGAAGGTGCCGCCGTAGATCCGGGTGTTGCCGTGCAGGGCGATGCCGTTCATCTCGGCGGCCATCGCGTGCTCACGGATACCGAAGTGGATCGTCCGGCCGTAGGGGTCGGCCTCCGGCAGCGGGTTGCCCTCCGGCAGGAACGACGACGCCTTGTCGATCGTCGTGTTGTTCGAGCCGGCCAGGTCGGCCGAGCCGCCCCACAGCTCCGGTACGACCCCGCCCAGCGCCTGGAGGACCTTGCCGGACGCGGCGCGCGTGGCGACGCCCTTGCCCGCCTCGAAGACCGGGAGCTTCTCCTCCCAGCCCTTGGGCAGCTCGCCCGCGGAGATCCGGTCGAACTCGGCGGCGCGCTCCGGGTTGGCGGCACGCCACTCCTGGAGGTCCTTCTCCCACCCGGCGCGGGCCTCACGGCCACGGTCCAGGGCGCGGCGGGTGTGCGCGATGACCTCGTCGGAGACCTCGAAGGTCTGCTCCGGGTCGAAACCGAGGACGCGCTTGGTGGCCGCGACCTCCTCGTCGCCGAGCGCCGAGCCGTGCGACGCCTCGGTGTTCTGCGCGTTCGGCGCGGGCCAGGCGATGATCGAACGCATCGCGATGAACGACGGGCGCCCGGTCTCCGCCTTGGCGGCCTGGATCGCCGCGTACAGCCCGGCCGGGTCCAGGTCCCCGTTCTCCTGCTGCTCGACGCGCTGCACGTGCCAGCCGTACGACTCGTACCGCTTCATCGTGTCCTCGGACACGGCGGTCTCGGTGTCGCCCTCGATCGAGATGTGGTTGTCGTCCCACAGCATGATCAGGTTGCCGAGCTTCTGGTGCCCGGCCATCGAGGACGCCTCGGCGGCGATGCCCTCCTGGAGGCAGCCGTCACCGGCGACGACATAGACGAAGTGGTCGAACGGAGAGGTGCCGGGCGCCGCCTCCGGGTCGAACAGACCGCGCTCGTAGCGGGCGGCCATCGCCATGCCCACGGCGTTCGCGACACCCTGGCCCAGCGGGCCGGTCGTCGTCTCGACGCCCTCGGTGTGGCCGTACTCCGGGTGGCCCGGAGTCTTCGACCCCCAGGTACGGAACGCCTTCAGGTCGTCCAGTTCCAGGCCGAACCCGGCCAGGTACAGCTGCGTGTACAGCGTGAGGGACGAGTGGCCCGCGGACAGTACGAACCGGTCGCGGCCGGTCCAGTCCGGGTCGGCCGGGTCGTGGCGCATGACCTTCTGGAACAGCGTGTACGCCGCCGGGGCCAGGCTCATCGCCGTACCAGGATGGCCGTTGCCGACCTTCTGTACGGCGTCCGCGGCCAGGACACGGGCGGTGTCGACGGCACGCTGGTCCAGTGCGGTCCAGTCGAGGTCTGCGGTGGTCGGCTTGGTGCTCACCCTCGGTCAGGGCTCCTCTCCACATGTCATGCATGCCGATGACGTCGGTCGCACCGGCCGCTGCCGAGCCTATCCCCTCACGAGGCCCGATTTTCCGGCTCGTAACCGGGTCTTGCCACCCGCGTCGACCTGCGTGCACCAGCTGTCCACGGGGCCGCTCATCCGATCGCTCATCCGTCGGCCTTCGGCCCGTTCCCCGCTCATCCGAGCGCTCGGTCAACACGGTCGACCCCCGGGGAGGGCGACGTATGGGCAACGTCTAGAGTGGCGTGGTACGCGCGAGCCTTCACCGGCCCTTCATGTCAAGGGCGGGCTCGCAGGGATGTCTCTGTCAGGGGTGTGCGTGACGGCCGTCGAATCCCGTCCAGCGGGTGGGGGCACCTCCCATGCTCTCAAGGCTATGGGGGAGCCCGGAACGAGCCCGGTCCATCGGCCGTTCGGTGCCCGCGCCAAGGCTTTCGTGGCGCTGACCAAGCCGCGGATCATTGAACTGCTGCTGATCACGACCGTACCGGTGATGTTCCTCGCCGAACAGGGTGTGCCGGACCTGTGGCTGGTGCTTCACACCTGCTTCGCCGGCTATCTCTCGGCGGGCGGCGCGAACGCGCTGAACATGTACATCGACCGGGACATCGACGCCCTGATGGACCGTACGTCCCAGCGCCCCCTGGTCACCGGCATGGTCTCGCCCCGCGAGGGTCTGGTCTTCGGCCTCGGCCTCGGTGTGGTCTCCACGCTCTGGTTCGGGCTGTTCGTCAACTGGCTCTCGGCCTGGCTCGCGCTCGGCGCGCTGCTCTTCTACGTCGTCGTCTACACGATGATCCTCAAGCGCCGGACCGCGCAGAACATCGTGTGGGGCGGCATCGCCGGCTGCATGCCGGTCCTCATCGGCTGGTCCTCCGTCACGAACTCCATGTCGTGGGCCGCCGTCATCCTCTTCCTCGTCATCTTCTTCTGGACGCCGCCGCACTACTGGCCGCTTTCCATGCGGGTGAAGGAGGACTACGCGCGCGTGGGCGTGCCGATGCTCCCCGTCGTCGCCTCCAACAGGGTCGTGGCGCGGCAGATCGTCCTCTACAGCTGGGTGATGGTCGCCGTCTCGCTGCTGCTCCAGCCGCTCGGCTACACCGGCTGGTTCTACACGGCCGTGGCGCTGGCCACCGGCGGCTGGTGGCTGTGGGAGGCACACGCCCTGCAGCACCGCGCACGGTCCGGCGAGACCGGCACCAAGCTGAAGGAGATGCGGCTCTTCCACTGGTCCATCACCTACGTCTCGCTGCTCTTCGTGGCGGTCGCGGTGGACCCCTTCCTGCGCTAGCCGGGACCCTGGACCCCGGGCGTGGCCAAGGCCACGTGACCCGCCAGTCGCGGGTTGATCTACCCGGCAGTAGCATCCTGTTCATGGCAGACACCACCAAGCAGGCAGAGCGCACGGCGGCGAAGCTCGCCAAGCAGATCCAGGCGTTCGCCAAGAAGCACGGCGGCGCCCAGGGCCAGCTCGCCTACATCGGGCAGGCGGGCACGCGCATCGTGCTGGTCGGCGAGGACGGCGAATGGGGCGACCTGGTCGCACCGGACAACAAGACCGCGCAGGGCGCCGCCGAGAAGGCCGGCCTCACCCTGCACGAGTCCTTCGACGGCGAACTGGCCGCGAAGGTCCGCACAGGACCGTACGAGTGGAGCCGCATGGCGGGCATCCAGCTGGGCGGCCCGGCCAACGGCTGAGTACCGGCCGGCCAGATAAAACGATCAGCCGGAGAAATCGACCGCCTGAGGCAACACCTCACTCGGGGTTCACCCGTTAGGACGTGTGGAAAGCCGCCACGTCCTCCGAGGGAGCCCTCGCAATGATCGACACCCCGACGCTGGTGGACCAGTACTGCCACGGGGTGCTCCGCACGGAGCTGGGCCTCGGCACCTTCGAGGCGCAGCTCGGCCGGACCGCGGGACCGCCCGCGTCCGGCACCACACTCTTCGACACCCAGACCGGTTTCGCGGTACGGCGCTGGTGCCCGCCGCCGCTCGGTCTGGAGCCGCACTGCACGCCCGCCCGCTACCTCGCCCGGCGGCGCGAGCTCGGCACCCTCGAAGCGGGCAGGCGGCTGCTGCGGTCCACCGGGATCTCCACGTACCTCGTGGACACCGGGCTGCCCGACGACCTCACCGGGCCCGGGGAGATCGCCGCGGCCGGGGCCGCCGAGGCCCATGAGATCGTCCGCCTCGAACCGCTGGCCGAGCAGGCCGCCGAGACGTCCGGCACCGTCGACGGGCTCCTCGCGAACCTCGCGCAGGCCGTACACGGCGCCGCCGTCTCGGCCGTCGCCTTCGCATCGGGCTCCGCCGTACGGTTCGGCCTCGCCCACGCCGCCGAACCGCCGGAGCCGGGGGAGGTGCGCGCGGCCGCGGGGCGCTGGCTGGCCCGGCGCCGGGCGGGCGGCCCGCTGACGGACCCCGTCCTGCTGCGGCACCTGCTGTGGATCGCCGTCGCCTCCGGCCGCCCCCTCCAACTGCACGCGGGCGCCGACGACCCGATGCCGCTCGGCGAGTTCGCGGCGGCCACCGGCGGGCTCGGCACGGACCTGGTGATCCTGCACGGCTACCCCTACCACCGGCAGGCCGCGCACCTGTCGAGCGTGTTCCCCCACGTCTACGCCGACCTGGGCCCCGCCCTGGCCAGGACCGGGGCGCGGGCGGCGGCCGTCCTCGCCGAGACCCTGGAGCTGGCGCCGTTCGGCAAGCTGCTGTTCTCCAGCGGCGCCCGTGGACTGCCGGAGCTGCACGTGGTGGGCGCCCGGGTGTTCCGGGAGGCGCTCACCCGGGTGCTGGCCGGCTGGGTCCACGACGGCGCCTGGTCCCGTACGGACGCCCAGCGCGTCGCCACCATGATCGCGTCCGGCAACGCCCGGCGGGTGTACGGGCTCGGCTGAGCCGTCGGGCCGTTACGCCGCCGTCAGAGCGGAGCCGTCCGACTGGGCCGGCACCGGGGCCGAGGCGTGCGGCCGCTCCCGAAGGCTCAGGGCGAGCCGCAGCACCGCGATCCACAGCAGCGCGGAGCCGAGCATGTGGGCACCGACGAGGACCTCGGGGACGCCCGTGAAGTACTGCACATAGCCGATGGCGCCCTGGAGCAGTACGACCAGCAGCAGGTCGCGGGCGCGGGCCCGGATGTCGTCCGGGGCGTCCACCACGCGCAGCACGAAGAACATGGCGACCGCGCCCACGCACACCACCCATGCGAGCGCGGCGTGGACCTGCGCGACGGACGTGTAGTCGAACGGCATACGCGGCACGTCACTGCTGTCGCCCGCGTGCTTGCCGGTGCCCGTCACTCCCGTACCGGCCAGGATGAGCACTCCCGTCAGGACGACGAGCCCCCAGCCCAGCCTGCGCACCGGCCCCGGCACGCGCGGACGCGGCGCCCCGTCGCCCTCGCCTGCCCGCACCCATGTGATCGTGGTGACGGTGAGCAGCGCGTTCGCGGCGACGAAGTGACCGGCCACGGTCCACGGGTTCAGATCCATCCAGACCGTGATGCCGCCGATCACGGCGTTGCTCATGACGATCCAGAACTGCAGCCAGCCCAGCCGGGTCAGCCCCCGTCGCCACGGCTTGGTGGACCGGGCCGCGATGATCGCCCAGCCGACGGCCGCCGACAGGACGTATGTGAGCATCCGGTTGCCGAACTCGATGGCGCCGTGGATGCCCTGTTCCGGCGTGGCGAAGAGGCTGTCGTCGGTGCACTTGGGCCAGGTGTCACAGCCGAGGCCGGAGCCGGTCAGCCGGACGGCGCCGCCGGTGACGATGATGACGACGGTCATGACGACCGCGGCCAGGGTGGCTCGCCGGAGCATCCTGGGGGAGGGGGTCCAGCGCTGGGCGATGTGGGCGAGGGGGGTCAGCACGGGCCTATCGTAGGCGGCCGCTTGTGCATGGATTCACGAGGGGTGCCAAAAGCGGACGAGGCGGCTGCTCCCAGGCGTGACGGCCATGGCCGGGAGGGCTCCCCGGCCGCCTCTCCCGAGGCTTCCAGGCGACTGCTCCCGCGGCTTCCCGGCGGCTACTCCCAGCGGAAGAACCGGGCCGCCGCGCCGAGCCCCGCCACCGCCCACACGCCTAGGACGCCGAGGTCGCTCCACGGCATCCCGGCGCCGTGCTGGAGCACGTCCCGCAGGCCGCCCGAGAGCGCCGAGATGGGCAGCAGCTCCAGCGCCGCGCGCGCGGCGTCGGGGAACCTGTCGAGCGGGACGACCACGCCGCCGCCCACGAGGAGGAGCAGAAAGACCAGGTTCGCGGCGGCCAGGGTCGCCTCGGCCTTCAGGGTGCCCGCCATCAGCAGGCCGAGCCCCGAGAACGCGGCGGTGCCGGCGACCAGGAGCAGGAGCACGGAGAGCGGGCCGCCCTGCGGGGACCAGCCGAGCCCCAGGGCGATGGCCGCCAGCAGCAGGATCTGGAGGACCTCGGTGACCAGCACCGAAAGCGTCTTCGCGGTCATCAGGGCCCAGCGGGGCAGGGGGGACGCGGCGAGCCGCTTGAGCACCCCGTAGCGGCGCTCGAAGCCCGTCGCGATGGCCTGCCCGGTGAACGCGGTCGACATCACGGCGAGCGCGAGGACGCCGGGGGTGAGGAAGTCCACGGCCTTGCCGTCGCCGGTGTCGACGATGTCGACGGTGGAGAACAGCACGAGCAGCAGGGACGGGATGACGACGGTCAGCAGGAGCTGCTCACCGTTGCGGAGCAGCATCCGGGTCTCCAGCGCGGCCTGCGCGGCGATCATGCGCCCCACGGGGGCGGCACCCGGCTTCGGGGCGTGGGTACCGGTACTCATCCGCGCAGCTCCTTGCCGGTCAGCTCCAGGAAGACGTCCTCCAGCGTGTGCCGTTCGACCGCGATGCCGTCGGGCATCACCCCGTGCTGGGCGCACCAGGTGGTGACCGTGGCGAGCAGCTGCGGGTCGACCGTGCCGTGGATCCGGTACGCGCCCGGGGTGACCTCCGCGGCGGCCGTGCCGTCCGGCAGGGCCTTCAGGAGCGAGCCCAGGTCGAGTCCGGGGCGGCCGGTGAAGCGGAGGGAGTTCTCGGCGCCGCCGCGGCACAGTTCCTCCGGGCTGCCCTGGGCGACGACCCGGCCCGCGTCGACGATCGCCACGTCGTCGGCGAGCTGCTCCGCCTCGTCCATGAAGTGTGTGGTGAGGACCACGGTCACCCCGTCGGCGCGCAGCTCCCGCACCAGCTCCCAGGTGGCGCGGCGGGCCTGCGGGTCCAGGCCAGCGGTCGGCTCGTCCAGGAAGACCAGCTCCGGGCGGCCGACGACGGCCATGGCGAGCGCCAGGCGCTGCTGCTGGCCGCCGGAGAGCCGCCGGTACGTCGTACGGCCGCAGGAGCCGAGCCCGAGGCGCCCGATCAGCGCGTCCACATCCAGCGGATGGGCGTGCAGCCGCGCCATATGGCGGAGCATCTCGTCCGCGCGCGCGCCGGAGTAGACGCCACCCGACTGGAGCATCACGCCGATGCGGGGCCGCAGCAGGGCCGCGTCGGCGACCGGGTCGAGGCCCAGGACCCGGACGGTGCCCGCGTCGGGGCGGCGGTAGCCCTCGCAGGTCTCGACGGTGGTGGTCTTGCCGGCCCCGTTGGGGCCGAGGACGGCGGTGACGGTGCCCGCGCGGACGTCGAGGTCGAGCCCGTCCACCGCGGTCTTCGTCCCGTACCGCTTGACCAGGCCCCGTACCTGGACGGCGGACTCGTTTCGCATGTCAGCGAGTCTAGAGAGCCGCCGGGCGGGCCCGGTCCGCGGGGCCGCGCGCCGGCCGGAACCCGCTGCTCGGCGCGGCAGGGGTGATCATTTCCGCAGGTCAGGTTAGGTTTCCCTAAGTGATGCACGGCACCGTCGGGTGATCCAGGCGCGGCTTGTCACCCTCTCCCGAATTACGCAACAATGGCGTTGTGAAAAACGTCGGTGAGACTCCCACGACCTCCGGGGAGGAGCTCGCGACCGGGGAGCGCTCGACGCGCAACCGGGTCGCGCGGTCCATCCTGGACCACGGACCGTCCACCGTCGCGGAGCTCGCCCAGCGGCTCGGACTCACCCAGGCGGCCGTACGCCGACACCTCGACGCGCTCGTCACGGACGACGTGGTCGCTCCGCGCGAACAGCGCGTCTACGGCGCCCGCACCCGAGGCCGCCCCGCCAAGGTGTTCGCCCTGACCGACTGCGGCCGGGACGCCTTCGACCAGTCGTACGACAGCCTCGCGGTCGACGCCCTACGCTGGATCGAGCAGAACGCCGGAGGCGAGGCCGCCGTCGCGGCGTTCGCCCGGGACCGGATCGAGACCCAGGCGGAGGCGTACCGCGAGGCCGTCGAGTCGGCGCCGCCGCACGAACGCGCCGAGGCGTTGGCCAGGGCGCTGAGTGTCGACGGGTACGCTGCGACGGCACGCAAGGCGCCGGTCGGGCAGGTCGGACAGCAGCTGTGCCAGCACCACTGTCCGGTCGCCCATGTCGCGGAGCGCTACCCGCAGCTCTGCGAGGCGGAGACGGAGGTCTTCTCCCGTCTCCTCGGCACCCACGTCCAGCGCCTGGCCACCATCGCGCACGGCGACGGGGTCTGCACGACGTTCATTCCGCACAGCAGCCCGCACAGCCCGAATACCCCGCAGTCCCCTTCATCAGCATCCGCAAGCACGGCCGGGAGGAACCCCGCATGACCACCGAGATCAGCCACCCCGAGCTCGAGGGCCTGGGTCGGTACGAGTACGGCTGGGCCGACTCCGACACCGCCGGTGCCAGCGCCCGGCGTGGCCTGGGCGAGGACGTCGTCCGCGACATCTCCGCCAAGAAGAACGAGCCGGAGTGGATGCTGAAGCTGCGGCTGAAGGGTCTGCGCCTGTTCGACAAGAAGCCCATGCCGACCTGGGGCTCCGACCTGTCCGGCATCGACTTCGACAACATCAAGTACTTCGTCCGGTCCACCGAGAAGCAGGCCGAGTCCTGGGAGGACCTGCCCGAGGACATCAAGAACACGTACGACAAGCTCGGCATCCCCGAGGCGGAGAAGCAGCGTCTCGTCGCCGGTGTCGCGGCCCAGTACGAGTCCGAGGTCGTGTACCACCAGATCCGCGAGGACCTGGAGAGCCAGGGCGTCATCTTCCTCGACACGGACACCGCGCTGAAGGAGCACCCGGAGCTCTTCAAGGAGTACTTCGGCACGGTCATCCCGGTCGGCGACAACAAGTTCGCCTCGCTGAACACGGCCGTGTGGTCCGGCGGCTCCTTCATCTACGTGCCGAAGGGCGTGCACGTCGACATCCCGCTCCAGGCCTACTTCCGGATCAACACGGAGAACATGGGCCAGTTCGAGCGGACGCTGATCATCGTCGACGAGGACGCCTACGTCCACTACGTCGAGGGCTGCACCGCCCCGATCTACTCCTCGGACTCCCTGCACAGCGCCGTCGTCGAGATCATCGTCAAGAAGGGCGCGCGCTGCCGCTACACGACCATCCAGAACTGGTCGAACAACGTCTACAACCTGGTCACCAAGCGTGCCGTGGCGTACGAGGGCGCGACCATGGAGTGGGTCGACGGCAACATCGGCTCCAAGGTCACCATGAAGTACCCGGCCGTCTACCTGATGGGCGAGCACGCCAAGGGAGAGACCCTCTCCATCGCCTTCGCGGGCGAGGGCCAGCACCAGGACGCCGGCGCCAAGATGGTCCACATGGCCCCGAACACCTCCTCGAACATCGTCTCCAAGTCGGTGGCGCGAGGCGGCGGCCGCACCTCCTACCGCGGTCTCATCGAGATCGGTGAGGGTGCCCCGGGCGCCAAGTCCAACGTGCTCTGCGACGCCCTGCTCGTCGACACGATCTCCCGCTCCGACACGTACCCGTACGTCGACGTGCGCGAGGACGACGTGTCCATGGGCCACGAGGCGACCGTCTCCAAGGTCTCCGAGGACCAGCTCTTCTACCTCATGAGCCGCGGCCTCTCCGAGGACGAGGCCATGGCCATGATCGTGCGCGGCTTCGTCGAGCCGATCGCCAAGGAGCTGCCGATGGAGTACGCGCTGGAGCTCAACCGGCTGATCGAGCTGCAGATGGAGGGCGCGGTCGGTTAAGACCGGCCCGCCTGAACGACCGACGACGTAAGCACGTAGGAAGAGAAACCCAGACAGCCATGGCTGAGGCCCAGAATTCCCCCGAGCCCTCGACTCCGCTCGGACAGGGGGGACCCCCGCCGGTGGGGTCCACCACCGCCGGCTCCATCGCGGTGGCCGCCGAGTCGACCGTCGCCACGCGTATGAGCGCCCCCCCGTCCTTCGACGTCGCGGACTTCCCCGTCCCGCACGGCCGTGAGGAGGAGTGGCGGTTCACCCCGCTGGAGCGGCTGCGCGGCCTGCACGACGGCACCGCCACCGCCACCGGCGAGGGGGTGCGCGTAGACGTCACCGCGCCCGGCGCCGTCACCGTCGAGACCGTCGGCCGCGACGACGCCCGGCTGGGCAAGGCCGGCATGCCCGTGGACCGGGTCGCGGCCCAGGCGTACTCCTCCTTCGAGAAGGCCACGGTCGTCTCCGTACCCAAGGAGGCCGTGCTCGCCGAGCCCGTCCGTATCGCCGTGCACGGCCAGGGCGGCACCTCGTACGGCCACCTGGTCGTCGAGCTCGGCGCCTTCGCCGAGGCCGTCGTGGTCATCGACCACACCGGTGACGCCGTCCTCGCCGCCAACGTCGACTACATCCTGGGCGACGGCGCCAAGCTGACCGTCGTCTCCGTCCAGGACTGGGACGCCGAGGCCGTCCATGTCGCCCAGTACAACGCGCTGGTCGGCCGCGACGCCTCCTTCAAGTCCGTCGTGGTCACCTTCGGCGGCGACGTCGTCCGCATCCACCCGCGCGTCGAGTACGCCGGGACCGGCGGCGAGGCCGAGCTGCTCGGCCTGTACTTCACCGACGCCGGCCAGCACCAGGAGCACCGCCTCCTCGTCACCCACAACGCACCGCACTGCAAGTCGAACGTCGCCTACAAGGGAGCCCTCCAGGGCGAAGGCGCGCACGCCGTGTGGATCGGCGACGTCCTCATCCAGGCCGCCGCCGAGGGCACCGACACCTACGAGCTCAACCGGAACCTCGTCCTCACCGACGGTGCCCGGGTCGACTCGGTGCCGAACCTGGAGATCGAGACCGGCGAGATCGCCGGCGCCGGCCACGCCTCGGCGACCGGCCGCTTCGACGACGAGCAGCTCTTCTACCTGATGGCGCGTGGTATCCCGGAGACCGAGGCCCGCCGCCTCGTCGTCCGCGGCTTCTTCGCCGAGCTGGTCCAGCAGATCGGCCTCGCCGACGTCGAGGCGCGGCTCATCGAGAAGATCGAGGCCGAACTGGAGGCGTCCGTCTGATGGCCTTCGTCCGCGTCTGTGGCATGAGCGAGCTGGAGGAGGACACCCCGAAGCGGGTGGAACTCGACGGCACGCCGGTGTCCGTCGTCCTCACCGAGGGCGAGGTGTTCGCGATCAACGACATCTGCTCGCACGCGAACGTCTCCCTCTCCGAGGGCGAGGTCGAGGACTGCGCCATCGAGTGCTGGCTGCACGGCTCCAGCTTCGACCTCCGTACCGGTAAGCCGTCCGGCCTGCCCGCGACGCGCCCCGTCCCCGTATACCCCGTAAAGATCGAAGGGGACGATGTGCTCGTCTCCGTCACCCAGGAGTCCTGAGTCACCCATGGCAACGCTTGAAATCCGCGACCTGCACGTCTCCGTCGAGGCCGACAACACCACGAAGGAGATCCTCAAGGGCGTCGACCTGACCGTGAAGCAGGGCGAGACACACGCCATCATGGGCCCCAACGGCTCCGGCAAGTCGACCCTCGCCTACTCCCTCGCCGGTCACCCCAAGTACACGATCACCGGCGGCACCGTCACCCTCGACGGCGAGGACGTCCTCGAGATGTCCGTCGACGAGCGTGCCCGCGCCGGTCTCTTCCTCGCCATGCAGTACCCGGTCGAGGTCCCCGGCGTCTCGGTCTCCAACTTCCTCCGCACCTCCGCCACCGCCATCCGCGGCGAGGCCCCCAAGCTGCGCACCTGGGTCAAGGAGGTCAAGGAGGCCATGGAGCGCCTCAACATGGACCCCGCCTTCGCCGAGCGCAACGTCAACGAGGGCTTCTCCGGCGGTGAGAAGAAGCGCCACGAGATCCTCCAGCTGGAGCTGCTCAAGCCGAAGATCGCCGTCCTCGACGAGACCGACTCCGGCCTCGACGTCGACGCGCTGCGCATCGTCTCCGAGGGCGTCAACCGGGTCCGCGAGACCGGTGAGGTCGGCACCCTGCTGATCACCCACTACACGCGTATCCTTCGCTACATCAAGCCGGACCACGTGCACGTCTTCTCCGCCGGCCGCATCGTGGAGTCGGGCGGCCCCGAGCTGGCCGACAAGCTGGAGGCCGAGGGCTACGAGGCCTACGCGAAGCACGACGGAGTCGACACGAAGGGTGGCGTATCCGCGTGACACAGCTCCCGGGCCTCCTCGACACCGAGGCGATCCGCAAGGATTTCCCGATCCTGGACCGCGTCCTCCACGACGGCAAGAAGCTCGTCTACCTGGACAACGCGGCGACCTCGCAGACGCCGCGCCAGGTGCTCGACGTGCTCAACGAGTACTACGAGCAGCACAACGCCAACGTCCACCGTGGTGTGCACGTCCTCGCCGAGGAGGCCACGGAGCTGTACGAAGGCGCCCGCGACAAGGTCGCGGCCTTCATCAACGCGCCCAGCCGCGACGAGGTGATCTTCACCAAGAACGCCTCGGAGTCGCTGAATCTCGTCGCGAACATGCTGGGCTGGGCCGACGAGCCCTACCGCGTGGACTCCGACACCGAGATCGTCATCACGGAGATGGAGCACCACTCCAACATCGTTCCGTGGCAGCTGCTGTCGCAGCGCACCGGCGCGAAGCTGAAGTGGTTCGGGCTGACGGACGACGGCCGGCTCGACCTCTCCCGCATCGACGAGGTCATCACCGAGAAGACGAAGATCGTCTCCTTCGTCCTGGTCTCCAACATCCTCGGCACCCTCAACCCGGTCGAGGCCATAGTGCGCCGCGCCCAGGAGGTGGGCGCGCTCGTCCTCGTCGACGCGTCTCAGGCCGCCCCGCACATGGTGCTGGACGTCCAGGCCCTCCAGGCCGACTTCGTGGCCTTCACCGGCCACAAGATGTGCGGCCCGACCGGCATCGGCGTGCTCTGGGGCCGCCAGGAGCTGCTTGAGGACCTCCCGCCGTTCCTGGGCGGCGGCGAGATGATCGAGACGGTCTCGATGAGCTCGTCGACATACGCGCCGGCGCCGCACAAGTTCGAGGCGGGCACGCCGCCGATCGCCCAGGCCGTCGGTCTCGGCGCGGCGGTGGACTACCTCGCCTCGATCGGCATGGACAAGATCGCCGCCCATGAGCACGCGATCACGGAGTACGCGGTCCAGCGCCTCCAGGCCGTGCCGGACCTGCGGATCATCGGCCCCGCCACGGCCGAGGACCGGGGCGCCGCGATCTCCTTCACGCTCGGCGACATCCACCCGCACGATGTGGGCCAGGTCCTCGACGAGCAGGGCATCGCGGTCCGGGTCGGCCACCACTGTGCTCGGCCCGTCTGCCTCCGGTACGGAATTCCTGCGACCACGCGAGCGTCGTTCTATCTGTACTCCACGCCGGCCGAGGTCGACGCCCTGGTGGACGGCCTGGAGCACGTCCGTAACTTCTTCGGATGAGGGGCTGACTGAGGCGTGCTGTGTTTTCCCGGGGACGGCCCCCGGACCCCCGGCAGACACGCGACGGAGCCGGCGATGGGACGCGAGGTTAATCGTTGTGAAGCTTGATTCGATGTACCAGGACGTCATCCTGGACCACTACAAGCACCCGCACGGGCGGGGCTTGCGTGACGGTGACGCCGAGGTGCACCACGTCAACCCGACATGCGGCGACGAGATCACGCTCCGCGTGAAGTACGACGGCTCGCGCATCGCGGACGTGTCGTACGAGGGGCAGGGCTGCTCCATCAGCCAGGCCTCCGCCTCCGTGCTGAACGAGCTCCTCGTCGGCAAGGAGCTGGAGGAGGCGCGGAAGATCCAGGCGACGTTCCTGGAGCTGATGCAGTCCAAGGGCAGGATAGAGCCGGACGACGCGATGGAGGAGCTGCTGGAGGACGCGGTCGCGTTCGCCGGCGTCTCCAAGTACCCGGCCCGGGTGAAGTGCGCGCTGCTCAGCTGGATGGCATGGAAGGACGCGACCTCCCAGGCACTGGGCGAGGAGCCCGCGAAGGCGGATAGGAAGACGGCATGAGCGAGAACGAGACGACGACGGTGAAGCCGGCGTCCGAGGACGAGGTCCGTGAGGCGCTGTACGACGTGGTCGACCCCGAGCTGGGCATCGACGTCGTCAACCTCGGCCTCATCTACGGCATCCACATCGACGACTCCAACGTCGCGACGCTGGACATGACGCTGACGTCGGCGGCCTGCCCGCTGACCGATGTGATCGAGGACCAGGCGAAGGCGGCGACGGACGGCATCGTCAACGAGCTGAAGATCAACTGGGTCTGGATGCCGCCGTGGGGCCCGGACAAGATCACGGACGACGGGCGCGAGCAGCTGCGCGCGCTGGGCTTCAACGTCTGAGGCCCCGGACACGTGAAACGGCCATGCCCGCCGGGGGAGATCCCGGCGGGCATGGCCGTTCCCGTGTGCGACTCAGCCGGCGGGCGGCGGTCCGTACGGGCCGGCCTGTGGCGGGATGTACGGCTGCGGCGGCTGAGGCTGGGCGGGAAGCCGCACACCCGCGGCCTCGGCCAGCGACACGGCGAGATTCTCGGTGCGGATACGCCGGTCGACGTACAGCAGTCCGTTCGCGAGAGGCGTCAGCGGTGCCGCGACGCACTGGCCCACGAACTGGCCCACCATTCCGATGACCATCGGAATGATCATGGCGGAGAAGAAGGAGTCGACGGTGGGAATCTCGTCGGCGTCCGGCAGCACCTCCGAGAAGAGCGCGACCATGCCGACGAGCTGGAACGGCAACTGGATCACCAAGGCGGCGGCCGCCGCGATCACGAGGGCGAGCAGCGAGATCCCGAAGACCCGCCACGAGTCACCCTTCACCAGCTGCGCGGAGCGGCGCATGGCCGCTATCGGGCCGAGCCCCTCCAGCACGACGGCGGCCGGGGCAAAGGTGAACCGCACCCAGAGCCAGATGCCCAGGATCCCGGTCAACAGACCGCCGAGGAGGCCGACCGGGATGAGCCAGCCCGGCAGGTTGATCAGTGCGGGGCCGCCGGCCGCGTCCCACGCGGACGCCACCGCGGCCTGGATGCCCAGTACGAGCAGCACGTACGGGACGACGAAGATCAGCGCGGTGAGCAGGCCGACGACGATCACCGCCCGGACCCGGGGCCGCACCTCACGCCACAGCGCTCCGAACGTGACGGCCCGCCCGACGACCGTGTGCCGCAGCGCGGCCACGGAGGCGGTCTGCAGCACGGCGTTGCCGATGAGCATGGCCAGCAGCCCGCCCAGCGACAGCAGTATGGCCGCCGCCGACGCCGCCGAGAACAGGTCCAGGTCGGGCAGCCCGCCCGGAGCGCCGAAACTGAGCTCCCTGAAGTGCTTTTTGGTCGTGGAGTAGCTCTGGTACATCGAGGCGCCGGTGAACACGGCAGGCACGCAGAAGACGATCAAGGCGAGCCCGTACAGCGGCTTCCACGCGCGGCGCACCGTGGCGAACGCGCCGCCGAGCACCTGGCCCAGGCCCAGCGGGCCCAGCGGTATGACCCCGGGCTTCGGCGGTGGTGGCATCCACCAGCCGCCCCAGCCCCCTGGGCCGGGCGGGTAGGGCCCGTTCGGGCTGTTCGGGGGCTCCGGTGGTGTTCCCCGCCCCATGTCGTGCGTCATCGGTGCGCTCCTGCCATTGTGATCTCCCCCCGGTACGACCGGGACACGGTAGCCCTCGGGGCCGCGGATATGGCAGGTGGGGTGGCGACCGGGACCTGAGACCGGTTCGCACGGGGGTGGGCCGGGCGGTTAGGTTCGGTGTCATGACTTCTGCACCTCGTACCACCGGAGCCGTGGCCGCCGGCCTCGCCACCATCGCCGGTGACGGCACCGTTCTCGACACCTGGTTCCCCGCCCCCGAGCTCGTCGAGGCGCCCGGGCCGGCCGGGACCGAACGGCTCACGCCCGACCAGGCCGTGAACCTCCTCGGTGACGGCGCCGCGAAGGCCCTCGGTGTGGACGCGCGCCGCGGCGTCGAGGTCGTCGCCGTCCGCACCGTGATCGCCTCGCTGGACGACAAGCCGCTGGACACGCACGACACATACCTGCGCCTGCACCTGCTCAGCCACCGCCTGGTCGGGCCGCACGGCCAGAACCTCGACGGAATCTTCGGCCTGCTGGCCAACGTCGCCTGGACCAGCCTCGGCCCCGTGGCCGTCGACGACCTCGAAAAGGTCCGCCTCAACGCCCGCGCCGACGGCCTGCACCTCCAGGTGACCAGCGTGGACAAGTTCCCGCGCATGACGGACTACGTCGCGCCCAAGGGTGTACGCATCGCCGACGCCGACCGCGTCCGGCTCGGCGCCCACCTCGCGTCCGGCACGACCGTGATGCACGAGGGCTTCGTCAACTTCAACGCCGGCACTCTCGGCACCTCCATGGTCGAAGGTCGCATCTCCGCCGGTGTCGTCATCGGCGACGGCTCGGACATCGGCGGCGGCGCCTCCACCATGGGCACCCTGTCCGGCGGCGGCAACGTGGTCATCTCCGTCGGTGAGCGCTGCCTCATCGGCGCCGAGGCGGGCGTCGGCATCGCCCTGGGCGACGAGTGCGTCGTCGAGGCCGGTCTGTACATCACGGCCGGTACGCGCGTCACCATGCCGGACGGGCAGGTCGTCAAGGCCCGCGAGCTGTCCGGCGCGTCCAACATCCTCTTCCGCCGCAACTCCGTCACCGGCACCGTCGAGGCGCGCCCGAACAACGCCGTCTGGGGCGGTCTCAACGACATCCTGCACAGCAACGACTGACCCGCCGCGCCGTGTCCCGTCACCGTTCGTGTGACCCCGCGTGACCTTCCGGCCTTCAGGCCGATTAACAGGTCGATTAACAGGTCGACGCAGGGTCACACGAACGGCAAGGCGGGGAACGTATATGAAGATCAGCAGGACGATCGTGCTCACCGGGGTGCTCGCTCTGGCGGGCGCCTTCTCGTCCGGCGTCGCGTACGCGGACGAGGCGAACCAGGGCTCGCACAACGGGCCCCGCGTGGCGCTGATCAACGCCGGGCAGATCGACGACCCGATGGAGGACGTGCTGGAGAACGCCGCGGTCCTCACCGGGCTGAGCCTCGTCAAGCGCTGAGCAGCTCCTCGTACGCCTTGCGCAGCCCGTCGGCCGTCTCCCGGTCGGCGGGCTGCAGCGGTTCCCGGACCGGGCCACTGGCCAGCAGCGCCTTGACGGTGACCGTACCGGGCAGGCCCGACGCCATCATCAGCTCGGCCAGCGGGAGCAGGCGCTGGTTCAGCCGGGCCGCCTCCGCCGTGTCGCCCGCGTCGAACGCGTCCAGCACCGCCCGCACCGCGCCCGGCGCCACGTTCGCCACCGTGCTGATGAACCCCGCGCCGCCCACCGCGTACAGCGGCAGGTTCAGTTCCTCGCAGCCCGAGTAGTAGGCCAGCGAGCTGCGCGCGATCACCTTCGTCGAGCCCATGAGGTCGTACGCGCAGTCCTTCACGGCCACGATCCGCGGATGCTCAGCGAGCCGCAGCATCGTGTCCGGCTCGATGCGGGTGCCGGTGCGGCCGGGGATGTCGTACAGCGCCAGCGGCAGGCCCGTGGTGTCGGCGACCCGGCGGAAGTGGGCCTCGACGGCGGACTGCGGCGGCCGGCTGTAGTACGGGGGGATCACCAGGAGGCCGTCCGCGCCCGCCTCCTCCGCCAGTCGGGCCAGCTCGACCGTGTGCGCGGTGTCCGCCGTACCGATGCCCGCCACGAGCGGCACCGTGCCGCCGACCGCCTCCCGGACCGCCCGGATCAGGGCGCTCTTCTCCGCGTCGGAGGTGGTCGGGGACTCCCCGGTCGTACCGCTCAGCACGAGTCCGTCGCAGCCGCCGGCGACCAGGTCGGCCGCGAGCTCCCCGGCCCGGTCCAGGTCGAGCGCGTCGCCGGAGACGGTGAAGGGCGTGACCATCGCGCACAGGGCGCGGCCGAAGGGAGGTGGGCTGCCGTTGAACGTCATCCACGCAGTGTCCGGCGCCATGATGTCGTAGGTCTACTTAGTTCTGCTTCGCTGCGTGATGAAGTGATTCTTAAGCGTTGCATGGTGGCCGGATGGCCGGGTACTCGGGATGCCCTTATACGTATACATATGGACGGTGAGGAAAGGAGGCGATCCGCCGTGGCCGCAGAACCGTCGGTCGGAGCGCTGGTCAAGCGGGCGTCGGAGCAGTTCTCCGATCTGGTCAGGGCAGAGCTCCGCACGGCCCAGGCTGAACTCACCACGAAGGGCAGGCGCGCCGGAGTCGGCGGCGGACTGCTCGGAGGCGCCACCGCCGTCGCCTACATCGGGCTCATGGCGCTGGCCGGGTCCGGCGTGGCGCTGCTCGCCCTGGTCCTGGAGGTCTGGGCCGCGGCCCTGATCGTGACCGGTGTGCTCTTCGTCATCGCCGGCGTACTGGGTCTACTGGGTCGCGCCCAGATTCGGCGCGCGGTGCCACCGATGCCCGAACGGGCCATCGGCGCCATGCGCTCCGACTTCGACGAGCTCAGGGAGAGGGTGCACCGATGACACGGCCGGACGAACTGCGACTCGAGGCGGAGCGGAAGCGCCAGGAGCTGGCGGAGACGCTCGACCAGCTCATGGCCAAGACGGATCTGCGGGCGCGTGCCGCTCAGGTGGACTACCGGCCGGTGCTTCTGGTCGCGGCCGCCATGGCGGCCGCGGCTCTGGTGGCCGGGGTGCTGCTGAGCCGGACGAGGCACGGGGGAGGCCGGCGGTGACGGAGGCGAAGCCCCCCGAGCAGAAACAGCGGAAGAGGAAGCGGAAGCAGAAGGCGCTCTACCGGCCCGTCGGCCTGCTCCTCGGCATGGCGAGCGGCGCCCTCGCGACCGCGCTCTTCACCCGTGTGTGGAAGGCCGTCGGGCGCGGCAGCGACGCGCCCGACGCACTGGACGAGGACCGCTCCTGGCGGGAGATCCTGCTCGCCGCGGCCATCCAGGGTGCGATCTTCGCGGTGGTGCGGGCAGCCGTGAACCGGGGCGGCGCGGCCGGTGTGCGACGGCTCACCGGAAGCTGGCCCGCCGAGTCTTGACGTACGGCGGTACGCGCCCGCGCTCGGTCTGAGCGCGGGCGCGTAGCGGCCGGCGGCGCGTAGCGGCCGGCTACGGGCGGAAGCGCAGCACCTGCGGGTCGTGGTCGCTGTTCTGCTCCGCGAACTCGGCGTTGATGTGCACGCTGTCGTACTCGAAGCGGCGGATCGACGGGCTGGTCAGGATCTGGTCGAGGACCTGGCTGTTGCCCTGGTAGACGTACGAGTAGCGCTCGCTGCGCGGCAGGCATGTGATGGCCGCGCGGAGGGCGCCGCCGTCGGTGAGGAGCTTGGTCGTCTGCGAGAACTCGAAGTCGTTGATGTCGCCGAGGACCACGACCCTGGCGTTCCGCTGGACCGCGAGGACGTCCTTGACGAAGGCGTTCACGACCTTCGCCTGCTGGTGACGGTCCACCTCGGAAGGACGGTTCGGCGGCTGCTGGTGCGAGACGATCGACTGGTCGCCGCCCTTCGAACCGAAGTGGTTGGCGACGACGATGACCTTCCGGCCGCGGAAGACGAACTCGCCCGCGAGCGGCTTGCGGCTGTTCTGCCAGGCGCTGTTCGCCGGGTCGATCCGGCCGGGGGAGAGAGTGAGGGCGGCCCTCCCGCGCTCCCTGACCACACCGGTCGCCGTGGTGGCGTCGCCGCCCGCGCGGTCCGTGAACGAGACCCGCCCCGGGTTGAAGAGGAAGACCTGGCGGATATTGCCGCCGGGCTGGCCGCCGTCCTTGTTGTTCTCCGGGTCGATGCCGCGCCACTCGTACGCCGGACCGCCGGCCGCGACGATCGCGTCCGTGAACTTCTTCAGCGTCTCGTCGGCGGCGACCGTACCGTCGTTCTTGGGCCCGTTGTCGTCCTGGATCTCCTCCAGGGCGAGGATGTCGGGCGAGGCGAGGTTCTCGACGACCGCCTTCGCGAGCGCGTCGAACTTCTCCTGCGGGTCGGCGGCGTCGAGGTTCTCCACGTTGTACGTGGCGACGGCGAGTTCGCCACGGCGCTGCGGGCGGGTCTTCTCGGGCTCCAGGCCGCGGTCCTCGACGGTGCCGAGGGTGCGCGCGGTGAGCGTGTAGCCGCCGTACCGGTTGAAGTCGAGCGGGCCCTCGGTCTCGCCGTTGAGCATGTCGCCGACGTTCGCGGCCGGGAAGGGCTGCTCGGCGAGCGGGGTCAGTGACTGGACCTTGAGGCGCCCGGTGTTCTGGGAGTCGTACGAGCCGTAGACCGTACCGCCGCGCCGGTTGGCGTTCTCGCCCGGCTTGACGGTCACCCACAGCTCGGCGTGCGCGTTGCTGGCGCCGACGACCCGTGACGAGCCGATGCGGATGTTGGTTCCCTCGAGCGACTCGTAGTAGTCCAGGGCGTATTCGGCGGGCTTGAGCGTCAGACCGTTGACGGAGCCGCCGTTCGCCGGGTCGCCGTCGGGCGTGTACGCCGCCGGCACGGACGCGGCGGTGACGGTCACCGGCGCGGGCAGCGGGTTGCCGGAGGAGACGACGGTGACGGCCGGCCTCGAGATCTGCGTGAGCGACTGGTTGCCGGAGTTCAGGCCGCCGGGGACGTACTCGGTGACCGTGCCCGACACCTTGACGGCGTCGCCGACGGCGACGGTCGGCCGCGAGCCGGTGTAGACGAAGATCCCCTCGCTGGTCGCCGCGTCGTCGTCCCCTTCCGGGTCCTGGAACCAGAAGCCCTTCGAGCCGTATGTGCGCACGCCGGTGACGATGCCCGGCACATCGGTGACGGGCTTGCCGACGAGCGGGGATATCCGGGTGGAGCCCTGAATGTCGTGAACGCGGACCGCGTAGGTCGTGTCCGCCGCCGAGGAGGAAGCCCCGGTGAGCAGTCCGGCGGCCAGGGCGGTGGCGACGACGGCCGAGACGGCTGCGGTTCTCGGCAGGGAGGAAGCCATTGATGAGCTCCAAGAGGTTGTGGGAGGTGAGGGTGTCGGCGAGTGGCTGAAAAGGAGGGGCGGCCGCTCTACGCGCGTCAATCTCTTTTGTGGGCGGGGTACTTGTCAAGAGGTTCCCGGTGTACGTCGCCTGACAGGTGCATGAACGCCTGAGTTGCCCGCGAATGCGTCTACGCTGGGGGCGGCTTGGAGAGCTTGACCGCCGCCGCACGTCCCGAGGAGAAGTCACTGATGCCCGGAGACCGACCGACCCTGCCGCCGGTGCGGCTGCGCCCGGACGCCGAACTGGCGCGCGAGGCCCTGGCCGCGCCCCTGTTGGCGCGCGCCGTCCGGCTCGCCCGCTGGGCCGGTCCGGAGACCCGGGTCGGGGCGGGCGGTGAACTCGTCGACGCACAACTGGCGGCCGCCGCCGAGGTGTTGGGGCTGGCCCCGGACGAGGACGGGGAGGCGTACGCGAGCGAGGCGTGGCGAGTCGCGGTGGACACGGGGCTCGTGGAGGTCGACGACCCGAAGGAGGGCGCGTCCGGAGAGGGCGGTGAGGGCGGTGAGGACGGCGAGCTGGGCACCGTCACGGCGGGAGAGGTCCTCCCGCTGGTGACCGGTGGCACGCCACAGGACGTGCTCGGCCTCTGGCTGGACGGCCTGGAGACCGTGTTCGCCGACGCCGCCGCGCCCGTCCTGGACGACATCGACGCCCTCGTCGGCGAGGACGGGGCCATCGACTTCGAGGCGCTGGACTGGGACCCCGAGGCGGAGGCGGAGTTCCTGGACCGGGTCCTGGCCAACCTCTACCTCCTCACCGTCGCCGAGGGCGGGTCCGGCGACGGGCCGGTGCCGCTGCCGGCCCTCGCCGCGTCGGTGATCGTGCCCGAGGACATGGGCGAGCCGACCGACGACGTCCTGGAGCAGGTGTCGCAGGCGATGATGCGGCTCGACGACCAGTTCCGGGTGCTGGAGCCCATGGGGCTGGTCGAGTACCTGCCCGTCGACGAGGCGCTGATGACCGAGGAGCCCGAGGAGCCCGAGGAGCCCGAGGGGCCGCCGTCCGCCGACGTCGACGAGGAGGACGTGTCGCGGTACGGCATGGTGCGGCTGACGCCCCTCGGCCTGTACGGCGTCCGCAACCGCCTGCTGGAGGCGGGTGTGGCCGCCCCCGCGGTGGGCGACCTCGCGGAGCGGGGCGCGGACGCGCTGCTGGGTGCGGTGGGGGGCTTCCCGCAGGACGCCGCGCGCGCGGAGACGGAGCTGTGGGTGGCCCGGCGTGAGCCCGTGGCCGCGGCGCGGGAGCTGCTCGCCGCCGCGAAGGGCACCGACGCGGGCTCGCCCCTGCGGCGGCTCCACTGCCAGCAGGCCCTCGCTCTGGTCGGCGCCCAGGCGGAGCCGGCCGTGCGCGAGGTCCTCGACGACCCCGAGCTGGGCGGGCTGGCCCGGGTGTGGCTCGCCGAGCGGGGCGCCGCGGATGTGCCGGCGCCGCCCGAGTCCATGATCTTCTGGCTGGCCATCGACACGATCGCCGCCCAGCTCGACGCCAACGGCGACCTCGCCGAACTCCGCGACCTCGTAGAGGGCCTGACGGGGCGCCACAGCGGCTTCTTCGACCAGGCGTGGCGCGTCGCGCACCCGGCGACGGCCGAGGTGCTGGAGGCGATGGGCCGCCTCCACAGCGACAAGCAGCTGGCGAAGGAGGCCCGAAAGGCCGCCTTCAAGTCCCGCTCCCGCTCGAGCAGCTGAGCGGGCTCCCGGCCCGAACGCAGCGCCCGTAGGGCGGGGGCGCCACAACCTGTTGAGGCGGCGCCTCCGCCGGGGCGGGTCCCATCCCTTTCCGTTGTGGGCAGCTCCGCTGGGGCGATGGGGGACCCCGCTCTGGGGTCCCCCTGCCTGAGTGGAGTCGAGAACTCGGGCAGGGGGCACAACGGGACGCCGCCCTGCCCCGGGGGCCACGCACGAGGGCGGTGGGTGGGTCGGGGCCCCTCCGGGCTCACCTCCTCGGGGCCGACGGGCAGTGCCGTCCCGCACGGCCCCCGCCGACAGCGGCCGGCCTGCCGCGTGGGCGGAAGCTCGTGCTTACAGCGCTGCCGCCGCCGGCTTCACCATGCCACGTACCGTGCGCGACTTCACGAAGTCGCCCATCGCCGTCATCTCCCACTCGCCGGAGAACTGCCGGATCAGCTTGCACATCATGACGCCCGTCTGCGGCTCCGCGTTCGTCAGGTCGAAGCGGACCAGCTCCTCGCCGGACGCCGCGTCGAGCAGGCGGCAGTATGCCTTGGCGACCTCCGTGAACTTCTGGCCCGAGAAGGAGTTCACCGTGAAGACCAGCCCCGTCGCGTCGGCGGGCAGGCGGCCGAGGTCGACCGTGATGACCTCGTCGTCGCCCGCGCCCTCGCCGGTCAGGTTGTCGCCGGAGTGCTGGATCGCGCCGCTCAGGACGGTGAGCTTGCCGAAGTAGCAGCTGTCCAGGTGGTTGCGCTGGGGGCCGTACGCGATGACGGACGCGTCCAGGTCGATGTCCTTGCCGCGGTACGCGGGCTCCCAGCCGAGGCCCATCTTCACCTTCGACAGCAGCGGACGGCCGCCCTTGACCAGGGAGACCGTCTGGTTCTTCTGGAGGCTCACCCGGCCCTTGTCCAGGTTGATCTTGCCGGTGGCGGGGGGAGCGGCGGCCACCGGAGCGGCGGCCGGTGCCGGAGCGGCGGCCACCGGAGCGGCGGCCGGTGCCGGAGCGGCGGCCACCGGAGCGGCGGCCGGTGCCGGAGCGGCGGCCGCGGGCTCCTCGTCCACCGACACGCCGAAGTCCGTCGCGATCCCCGCCAGCCCGTTCGCGTACCCCTGGCCCACCGCGCGTGCCTTCCACGCGCCGTTGCGCCGGTACACCTCGACCATGACCAGCGCCGTCTCGGAGCCGAGCTGCGGTGGTGTGAAGGTCGCCAGGACCGCGCCGGTGTCCGCGTCCCGTACGGTCGCGGTCGGCTCGACGCCCTGGAACGTCTGGCCGGCCGCGTCGGGGCTCGCCGTGACGACGATCTTCTCGATGTCCGCGGGCACCGAGCCCGTGTCGACGGTGATCGCGTCGGGCGCGGCGCCGCCGCCGGACCGGTAGGTGACGCCGGGGCCCGACGGCTGGTTGTAGAAGATGAAGTCGCCGTCGGAGCGCACCTTGCCGCTCGTGGTGAGCAGCAGGCCCGATACGTCGAGCCGCACCGGTGCGGCGACGTCCACCGCCACGCGCGCGGCGGACAGGGGGATGTTCGAGCCGGGGGTCATAGCTGTCATGCCTGGCGTAACGATCGAGTCCGCTTTGCCGTTCCCTTACCCGGACACCCTCGCCCGGTCGGGCCACTGGTCCTTCCGTTTATCCTTCCGGTCCGTGACTGCAGGCACTATTTTTCGTACGGGGGACGTGGACGAGGCGCGCCGGGAGATCGGTGCGCGCTTCTACGCCAACTCCATGGACGTCATCGAGGGGCAGGAGCGGCCGTTCGCGGCGCGCTTCGAGACGGTCGTCCTCGGGCCGCTGGTCGTCGGCGACCTCCAGTGCGGCGCCGATGTGCGGATGCGCTTCGGGGAACTGGGCGCGTACCACGTGAACGTGCCGCTGAGCGGGCGGCTCGAACTGCGGCAGGGGAGCGGGCGCGGGGCCACCGCGACGCCGGAGCGCGGCACCGTGCTCGACCCGGCCGGGAAGGTCGTCGTGGAACGGTGGACGGGGGACTGCCGGGTGGTCGCCGTCAAGGTGGAGACGGCCGCGCTGCGGCGCAGGCTCGAGGAACTGCTGGGCCGGGCCCCGCGCCGCCGGCTCGTTCTCGCGCCCACGCTGGACCTCGCGCGCGGGGCGGGACGCGACTGGGCTGCGCTGGTGCGGCGGATGGCCCACGAGGCCGCCGACCCGGCCGGGCTGGCCCAGCATCCGCTGGTCGCGAGGCCCGTACAGGACGCGCTGCTCACCGGGTTGCTGCTGGCCACGGGACACCCACACCGCGACGAGCTCGCCGAGCCGGTCCGTACCCTGCGCCCCGCACCCGTCAAGCGAGTCATGGACGCCGTACGGGAGCGTCCGGAGCACCCGTTCACCACCACGGAGCTGGCCGAGCTCGCCCGGGTGAGCGTACGGCGGCTGCAGGAGTCGTTCCGCGCCCATGTCGGGACGACGCCGATGGGGTACGTACGGGACGTTCGGCTGGCGCGGGTCCGCGACGAGCTGCGGGCGGCCGAGTCGGGCGGCGGGCTGACGGTGAGCGAGGTGGCCTGGCGCTGGGGCTTCACCCACCTGGGGCGGTTCGCCGCGCGGTACCGGGAGCGGTTCGGCGAGACGCCCTCGCAGACGCTGCACGCCCCGCCGTCCGGCCGGCCGTGATCTGTGCTTCCGCGTGCTGCGGTGCGCCGCGTTCTACGGACAGGGGCCCGCGCATCGCGGATCATTGATCGTTTCAGGGGCCTCTAGTGTCATCCGGGACGCGGACGCGGACGCGTCTGTCCCCCGTGGGCGCGCCGCGTCCGCGACACAGGTCCGGCCGGATTCACCCCCCGTGAGACCCGGCCGGACCACAGTGTCGCCCGGTCGGCCGCAGCGGCGCCGGGCTCGCCACGGTCGGCGCCAGAGACATCGACGGACTGTTCGCAGTCAAGTAGCCGGACCCCTGTCCAGACCCCTGCTCAGTCCGCTGCCCGGTCCTCGGCCGCTCCCCGGCGCTCGTAGCGCAGCGCCGCCCAGGTCGCCGCCGCGCCCACGCCTTCCCACAGGCCCACGCCGAGGAACCCGGCCGGGGCTCGGCCGGCGGCGACGGCGGCCGTGAACACCGTGCACGTCAGCAGCCGGAAAGGAACCGTCCAGCGGAAGAACGCCCGCCAGTCGGCCAGCGCCGCCAGCATGTAGTACGCGCCCATGTTCACCGCCGCCATCGACGAGGCTGTCAGGAACACGAGCGTGTGGTCACCCTCCGCCCGCGCCCCGTCCGGTATGGGTGCGAACCCCATGGCGACCAGCAGTAGGTCCGGTGCGACCAGCCCCACCGCGCCGAGCACCGTCGCGAGCAGCCCGAAGACCGCCATGGTCCAGCCGGACAGGGAACGGGGGCGGGACGACATACGTAGGCGCACGTGAATCTCCAAGTGGCGGGGTGGGCAGGGGTGTTGTCGCCTGAACAGCGAACAGCACCCTGCTTACCACCCGCCGCCGGGCGTCACTTCAGCGCCGCCTCCATCATCCTCTTCGCCACCGGCGCGGCCAGCCCGTTGCCGCTCACCTCGGCGCGCGCCGCGTCCGAGTCCTCCACGAACACCGCGACGGCCACCTCCTTGCCGCTCGCCGGGTCCTTCGCGTACGAGGTGAACCAGGCATACGGCTTCTCGCTGTTGTTCACGCCGCGCTGCGCCGTGCCGGTCTTGCCGCCGACCTCGGCGCCGTCGACGCGCGCGTTGCCGCCGGTGCCCTGCTCGACGACCGTGACCATCGCGGACCGCAGCTGCTCGGCGGTGGACGACGACACGATCCGCCGCCCGTCCCCGTCCCCGTCCCCGCCCCGGTCTTCGTACGACTGGAGGGTGTCGCCGTCCGCGTCTACGACCTTGGACACCATATGCGGCGCCGCCAGGACTCCGTCATTGGCTATGGCCGCCGACACCATGGCGATCTGCAGAGGTGTCGCGGTCACATCGAACTGTCCGATGCCGGACAGCGCCGTCTCCGCCTTGTCCATGTCCGCCGGGTACACGCTGGTGTACGCCCGCACCGGCACGTCCTGCTTCTGGTCGTTGAAGCCGAACTTCTCCGCCATCGCCCTGACCTTGTCCTGGCCCAGGTCGACGGCCATCTTCCCGAAGACGTTGTTGCAGGAGTGGCGCAGCGCGGTGCGGATCGACGCGTTCGCGCAGGGCGCCGACGGGTTCTCGTTCTCCAGGACGCGCGTGGACAGCGGCAGCTTGAACGGGTCGGGGCTGTCCGTGGGCTCGTCGACCGAGCCGTAGAGCCCGTCCTCCAGCGCCGCCGCCGCGACCACCAGCTTGAATGTCGAGCCGGGCGCCACCGGCTGCCGGATCGCCCGGTTCACCAGCGGCTTGTCCTCGTCGTCCGTCAGCTTCTTCCAGGTGGCGCCGTCGTTCGAACCGGCGATGGCCGACGGGTCGTACGACGGGGTGCTGACCATGCCGAGGACGCGGCCCGTCTTCGGGTCGATCGCCACGGCGGCGCCCTTCTTGCCGCCCAGCGCCTCGAAGCCGGCCTTCTGCACCGCGGGGTCGATCGTCGTCAGCACGTCACCCGGCTCGGTCTGCTTGCCGGTCAGCGCGTCGAGCGGGTTCTTCAGCCGGGTGTCGGAGCCGTCGAGGACCTTGGAGTAGATGCCCTCCAGCTGGTTCGCCCCGTACACCTGCGAGCTGAACCCGGTGACCGCCGCGTACAGCTCGCCGTCCGTGTACGTCCGCTTGTACGACAGGTCGCCGCTCCGCGTGCGGACCGAGCCCGTGACCGGCGAGCCGCCCACGACGATGTCGCCGAGCGGCCGCTCGTACTGCGCGATGATGTTCCGCCGGTTCTTCTTGTTGTCCGCCAGGGCCTTCGCTTCGTACGCCTGCACCCAGGTCGCCCGCAGCAGCAGGGCGAACACCAG
Organism: Streptomyces sp. TRM49041; assembly: GCF_008271805.1. Classification (GTDB taxonomy): domain Bacteria; phylum Actinomycetota; class Actinomycetes; order Streptomycetales; family Streptomycetaceae; genus Streptomyces. Next base: position 6,201 of record NZ_VSRY01000063.1, on the reverse strand, counting down.
CAGCAGGGAGAAGACGGCCGCTCTTCTGATCGTCTTGTTCATCCCGTACGGAGTGACGAGCGGTGCGGTGGGTACGTTCCGTTCCGTCCCGTTTCTCAGGGAATCCTCATCTGCGGGCGCGCCCGTCCCGGCCCCCGGTCCTGCACCCGTCCCCGTCCCGTCCCGGTGGCCGGCGCCTCACCCCGGCGTGATGAAGCCCGACTCGTACGCCGCGATCACCGCCTGCGTCCGGTCCCGCGCGCCCGTCGTCGCCAGCACCGACGCCACATGGGTCTTCACCGTCGCCGCCCCGACCTCCAGCCGCCTGGCGATCTCCGCGTTCGTCAGGCCCGTGGCCATCAGCCGCAGTACGTCGGCCTCCCGCTCGGTCAGCCGCGTCACCCACGGGGCCGCCTGGTCGGCCTGCCCGCGGGTCCCGTGCTCCGCGGCGAGCCCGCGCAGCGCCGCCGGGTACAGCAGCGAGTCGCTCCGCGCGACCAGCCGCACCGCCGCGACCAGATCCTCGGCCGCAGCACGTTTCAGGAGGAACCCGGCCGCGCCGACGCGCAGCGCGTCGTACACGTACTGGTCGTTCTCGAAGGTCGTCACGACCACGATCCGCGGCGGCTCAGGCATGGACGAGACCAGCTGCTCGGTGGCGCGTATCCCGTCGATCTCCGGCATACGGACGTCCATGAGGACGACGTCCGGCCGAGCCTCCCGCACCACGGACACCGCCTCCGCCCCGGTCGCCGCCTCCCCGACGACCTCCAGGTCCGGTTCGGCGGCCAGGATGACGCGCAGCGCGGTACGGACCATCCGCTCGTCGTCGGCGAGCACGACGCGGATCACCGGCCGCCTCCGCCCAGGGGCAGGAGCACGCTCAGCCGCCAGGCCGTCCCGCCGGCCGTCGGCCCGCAGAGCGCCCGCCCGCCGAGCAGGGCCGCCCGCTCGGCGACCCCGCGCAGGCCGCGGCCGCCGCCCGGCCGTACCACCGGCGCGCGGCCTGGCAGCGGATTCTCCATCGTGACCTCCAGTTGGTCGTCCGCCGCGCGCAGGCGCAGCGACACCGGCGCGGCCTCTCCGTGGCGCAGCGCGTTGCTGAGCCCCTCCTGCACGATCCGGTACACCTCCTGCGAGACCGGCCGCGGCACCGTGGCAGCCCGGTCGCCCTCCAGCTCGCACGTCACCTTCAGGCCACTGTGCGCGAGCAGCGTGTCCAGTGCCTCCAGCCCCGGGCCCGGCAGCTCCGCGTCGTCCTCGCCCTGCCGCAGCAGGCCCAGTACGGAGTCGAGTTCGCCGACGGTGCGCCGCGTCGTCTCCTCGATGGCGGTCAGCGCCTCCCGTACGAAGGTGAGATCGGGGTCCGCCGCGCCGAGCACCCGCCGGGCCGCGCCCGCCTGGAGGGTGACGGCGCTCAGCGCATGGCCCACCGAGTCGTGCAGCTCCCGCGCCAGCCTGTTCCGTACGGCCAGTTCGGCGGCGTGCCGCTCCGCCGCCGCGAGCCGGTCGGCGGGCGTCGGTCCGAGCAGCACCGGCGCCTGCCGGGCCAGCAGCGCCCCGGCCCCGGCGGAGGCCGCGGCGAGGGCCAGCAGCATCAGCAGCCCCGCCGGGATACCGAGAGCCGACCACCAGGGGTGGTCCAGCCCGTAGGCCAGGCTCGCCGCCGACGTTCTCAGGTCCTGCGAGAACGGCAGCAGCATCGTCGCCACCGCGAACGGCGGCAGCGCCAGCGACGCCCCGGCGACCAGCCCGCCGAGCCCGACATGCAGCGTGAACCAGCCCGCCGTGCCCGCCTTCGCCGCGCACGACCGGGCGGGGCCGTCAGCGAACCGCTCCGCCGGAACCCCGCACAGGGCCCGCGCCACCGCCACCGAGATCGGCCGGGTCAGCGGGAAGAAGGCCGTCGCGGCGGCCAGGGGCAGGGCCATCGCGTACGACCCGAACTGCACCGCGAGGGAGCCGCCGAACGCGCCCCGCGTGTCCGTGACCAGGGTGAGGAACACGCTGCACAGCAGCCAGTACGGCATCAGCAGCGCGCCGCCCAGGACGAGGTGCACCCAGCGGAGCCCCGCGCGGCGCCCGAGCAGCGCCGCGCCGACCCGGCTCGGCCCGCTCCTCACCCGGCTCCTCGGTCCGCTGGTCACCCGGCCCCCCGGTCCGCTCGTCACCGGGCTGCCCAGCCGGCGGCGTGTCGCCTCAGCAGGAACACCGCCACACAACCGGCCAGCGCCGTCCCCACGATCATCTCGCCAGCGTAGACGAGGGTCAGCAGCGCGGTGGGCTCCTTCGCCGGATCGCTCGCCGGACTGAGGGAGGCCAGCAGCCTCCAGCCGCCCCAGCAGCCCACGGCGCCCGAACCGGCCCAGCCGAGGGCGAGCGGCAGCCCCACCGGGAGGGAACGGCCGCGCCGGAACGCCAGCAGCAGGACGCCGGTCACCGCGGCCGCCGCGTACAGCGCCCGGAGCGCCTCCAGGGCGTGGAACCCGGCGGTGCGCCCGGCGATCTGCGCCGGGGTCAGCCCACCGGTCGCGCCCAGCGCCCAGCTCAGGTGCAGCGCGGCGAGCGGCAGCAGGGCGAGTGACGCGACGGCGGCGGCGGCCCGCAGCGACGGCCCGGACATGGAGGGGGAGAGGTCCCACACCGTGCCCCTCCACACATGTCCCCAGCGGCCCCACGCGTACCGCACGAACAGCGCGCCCAGCGCGAGGCCCTGCACGATGAACCCGCCGTAGACGACGGGGAAGACCCACTCGTCGAGGAACGGCTCCGACGCGTCGGCCACCCCCGACTCCCCGCCCGCCACCAGCCGGACCAGGAGGTCCACCGGGAACCCGATCATGATGGGGGTGAGCAGCCCGGTCGCGACCCACATGGGGAACGCCAGCAGCCAGGCCCGTACGCGCAGCCCCCACCGCTGGGTGAGCAGCAGCGCCAGCACGACCACGGCGGCGTCCATGAGGATCGTCACGGAGTTGGCGACCGCCATCAGCCCGGGCCGCTCCAGCAGCACACTGCCCTCGGGGATACCGATCCTGCTCCCGGCCACCCAGGCGACCTTGAGGGCGAGGTAGGGAAGGCAGGCGGCGATGGCGACGGCGCGCAGCGCGCGGTGGACGGTGCTCGGGGCCGCGGCCGGGGCAAGCGGGGCCCGGGCCAGGGGGCTTGGGGCGTTTGGGCTCGGTGTCATGCCTCCACGATCCCGCCCAGGCCGCCGCCGGCGCCTCCTGCGAGCCGACGATCCGCCTCCGCCGCACGGCGGAGACGCGGTGGCCCGCAGGAGGAAGCCGCAGCTCACCAGTGCAAGGTCAGCACCACCTCGGCCGTCTCCGCGCCGCGCCCGTGCGCCCAGCCGCTGTCGTGCCCGGTGACGGTGAACCCGCACTTCTCCAGGACGCGGATCGAGCCCGCGTTGTCGGCCGCCGCGCGCGCATGGAGCGGGCGCTCGGGCACCAGCTCCAGCAGCGCCCGCAGGGCGGCGGTCGCCACACCCCGCCCCCAGAGCGCGCGGTCGATCCAGTATGTGACCTCCCGCTCGCCCTGCGGTCCGTACACGGCCGTGTGACCGGCCACGGCGCCGTCCACGAGGACCGTACGGTTCACGTCGCCCGAGGCGAGGACGCGCGACCAGTGGGCGTCGAACCGGGCTCGGTCGGCCGGGTCCTCGGGTGTGAACGCGGCCATCCGCGCCGCTTCCGGGTCCCTCATGAGCGTGAAGAAGCGGTCGAGGTCCGTATCCCGCACCGGGCGCAGCGTCACCGTGACCGGGGCCGTCATCAGAGCCTCCGGGTGGCGAGCGTGAGCCGGTCGCGGGCGTCGGACAGCGCGTCCTTGATCGTCTGCTCGTGCGCGGGCGTGAGCCGGGCCACCGGCACCGAGCAGCTGATCGCGTCGCGCGCGGGGGTGCGGTACGGGATGGCGACGCCGAAGCAGCGCAGGCCGAGCGTGTTCTCCTCGCGGTCGACGGCGTACCCCTGTTCGCGGACGGCGCGCAGCTCCTCGATGAGCTTCTCGCGGTCGGTGATCGTGTGCTCGGTCAGGGCCGGCAGGGTCTCCGGGAGCAGCTTGCGGACCTGCTCGTCGGAGTAGGTGGCGAGCAGCGCCTTGCCGAGCGAGGTGGAGTGGGCGGGCAGCCGGCGGCCGACCCGGGTGAAGGGGCGGAGGTGGTGCTGGGACTGGCGGGTGGCGAGGTAGACGACGTTCGTGTCGTCCAGCCGGGCCAGGTGGATGGTCTCGGTGGTGTCGTCGGAGAGCCGGTCGAGGGTGGGGCCGGCGGCCGCGACGACCTCGTCGCCGTCGATGTACGACGTGCCGACGAGCAGGGCGCGCACCCCGATGCCGTACCGGGTGCCCGTCGCGTCGGTCTCCACCCAGCCGAGTTCGACGAGGGTGCGGAGCAGCATGTACAGGCTGGACTTCGGGTAGCCGAGGGCCTCCTGGACGGCGGCCAGCGAGTGCATGCCGGGGCTCCCGGCGAAATGCTCGAGCAACTCCACCGTCCGTACTGCGGACTTGACCTGCGCTCCGCCGGTTTCCGTAGCAGACATCGCTCTTGACCCCTTCAGACACCCGTTAATAGAGTCCCCAGCATATTCATCATCAGGAACATCGTTCAGAATACCGAACAAACGAGAAGCACACAGTCGGAGAGGACGTCCGCGGTGTCAGCAGCGCAAGTCTGGAGTGTCGACCCCCGAACCGGGAAGCGGCGGGAACAGGTGGCGTCGGAGGCCACGGCGGCCGACGTAGACCGCGCCGTACGGGCCGCGCACGACGCCCGGGCCGCCCTGGCCGACCTGGCCGTACGCGCCGCGTTCCTGCGGACCGCCGCGGACCGGCTGGAGGCGGCGAAGGACCGCCTGGTCGAGGTGGCCGACGCGGAGACCGCACTGGGGACGCCCCGCCTGCCCGGTGAACTCGCCCGAACCTGCTACCAGTTGAGGGCCTTCGCGGACATCGTGGACGAGGGTGCCTTCCTCGACGTGATCATCAACCACTCGGACGCCACGGCGACGCCGCCGATCCCTGACCTGCGCCGCTACAAGGTGCCGCTGGGCGTCGTCGCGGTCTACTCGGCGTCCAACTTCCCGTTCGCCTTCTCGGTGCCCGGCGGGGACACGGCAAGCGCCCTGGCGGCGGGCTGCCCCGTCGTCGTGAAGGCCCACCCCGACCATCCGGCCACCTCCGAGCTCGCCGCGGCCGCGCTCCGTGAGGCCGCGGCCGAGCACGGCGTCCCGGAGGCGGTCGTCGGGCTGGTGCACGGCTTCGACGCGGGCGTCGAGCTGGTCCGGCATCCACTGGTCGCCGCCGCCGGGTTCACCGGTTCGGTACGCGGCGGGCGGGCGCTGTTCGACGCGGCGGCCGCGCGTCCGGTGCCCATTCCCTTCCACGGTGAGCTGGGCTCCCTGAACCCGGTCGTGGTCACCGAGGGAGCCGCGGCCGAGCGCGCGGAGGAGATCGGCACGGGCCTCGCGGGCTCCATGACGCTGGGAGTGGGCCAGTTCTGCGTGAAGCCGGGCCTGGTGCTCGCGCCGGCGGGCGCGCCGGGTGACCGGCTGGTCAAGTCCCTGGCGGACACGGTCGGCCAGGTGCCGGAAGGGGTGCTCCTCGACCAGCGCATGCGCGACAACTTCGTCGCGGGCGTCGCCGAGCGGGCCGCGCTGGCGGACGTCGATGCGCCGGTCACGCCCGGCGCGGGCGGCGACCGCACGGTGAGCGCCGGCTTCCTGACCGTACCGGCCGCCCGCCTGGCCGCCGAGGGGCCGCACGACCTGCTCCTGGAGGAGTGCTTCGGCCCGGTCACGGTGGTGGCGCGGTACGAGACGGAGGCCGATGTCACCGCGGTCCTGTCCCGCCTCCCGGGCAACCTCACGGCGACCGTCCACCTGTCGTCGTCGGAGGCCGAGGGCCAGGGGGACGCCGCGGCGCTCCTGGCCCAACTGACCCCGCTCGCGGGCCGCGTCCTGGTCAACGCCTGGCCCACCGGCGTCGCCGTCGCGCACGCCCAGCAGCACGGCGGCCCCTACCCGGCCACCACCTCCACGTCCACCTCCGTGGGCGGCACCGCCGTCGAGCGCTGGATGCGCCCGGTCGCGTACCAGTCCACCCCGCAGGCCCTGCTGCCGCCGGAGCTCCGCGACGGCAACCCGCTGGGGCTGCCGCGCCGCGTCGACGGCCGCCGCGAGGGCTGACGGCCGCGGGGCGGTGCGGCCGGGGCGGCGG
>NZ_VSRY01000062.1 GCF_008271805.1 Streptomyces sp. TRM49041 | reverse complement strand
GGGCGACTTCGGAGATCGTCTTGCTCGATCTCAGCGCGATCTGGACGGCTTCCTCGCGGAACTCCGGCGAGTACTTACTGGGTGGTGCCACTTCTTCCTCGTTTCCTGTTCAGGACAACCCTATTGGGTCCCTGTCCGGAAACTTCGTGGCCCCTCACTCGTAGAGGTCCAGGAGGACGCAGGCCGTTACTTCGAGGGCGGCAAGATCGCTGGCTATCAAGATGGCCAACGGCCGAAGCTCCATCGGTTCCAGCTAGTGCCCTCAGGGTTCGACGAGCAGGCCACAGAAAAGGTGCGCGAGGTGATCGAGCGCAAGCTGGCCTAGGGTCCGCCCTGGCCCCTGACTCGTGGTCCACGCCTGGTCCACAGACACTGATCGGCAACGTGACAGAGGCGGATCAAGGTGAGACAGCCGCCACGCGGAAGAGGTGCCCCGCGTCGGGACACCCCTTCTGATCAGCACGTTCTCTGACCTGCTGCGGTGGGTGTGGGATTTGAACCCACGGTGACTCGCGCCACGACGGTTTTCAAGACCGTTCCCTTAGGCCGCTCGGGCAACCCACCCTTGCCCCGCCTCACCTGCCTGCGGAGCGGCTACAGCCTACCGGCTGCACGAATGCGGTGGGTGGGGCTGACTGGAGGATGACCACCGGCCCCAGCAGTGATCGTTCCCGCGGCGCCACCGCGCGAGGGTTGCTCTGCGGTCTCGGGGCCCTCCGGGGGCGGGCGACGGCGCCGCCTTCGGGACCGGCTGTCCGTGCCTACTGCTGCGCGAGTGCCTGCCCGATGGCGCGTGCGCCGTCAGGGAACGCGCCTGGATTCGGTCCGGAGTAGTTGAGCCGGAGGTAGGCCCCGGTCGGTTCGGCGGGGAACCACTCGTTGCCGGCGGCGATGATCACTCCGGCGGTCTCACAGTCCCGGACGAGTCGTGCCAGGTCGGTGTTGTCCGGCAGCCGGAGCCAGAGATTCAGCCCTCCCTGCGGTACGGCTTCCAGGCGAGCGGTGGGGGCGTGCTCACGGAGCGCGCCGATGAGGAGGTCTCGGCGGGCGGCAAGCTGGTGGCGGAGGCTTCTCAGATGTGTGCGCCACGCGGGCTGCGTGACGACGTCGAGTGCGACGGCCTGGAGGACGCCGCTGACGTACATGGACTCGGCTTGGGCGTCGGCGAGGATGCGCATCCGGGCGGGGCCGCGGGCGATCATGCCGGCGATACGGACGGCCGGGGAGACGCTCTTGGTCAGAGATCTCAGGTGGACGACGTGCCCGCTGTCGTCCCGGGCTGCGATGGGGACCGGGTCTGCGGCGATACCGAAGTCGTGCGCCCAATCGTCCTCGATCAGAAACGCGCCGTACTTGCGAACGACGTCGAGGACACGGTCGGCCAGTTCGGGTGCCCATCGGGCGCCGGTGGGGTTGGCGAAGTTCGGCTGGGCGTAGAACGCGCGTGCTCCCGTTTGCTCGAACGCTCGCGCCAGCTCGTCAGGGTCCGGGCCGTGGGCTCCGCTGGGGACGGGTACCAGCCGCACGCCCGACTGGGCGGCGGCGAGGATCGCCCCCCAGTACGTCGGTGACTCCACCAACAGCGGGCGGCCGGCGCCGACGAGGGCGCGGAAGGCGGTGCTGAGACCGCTCTGGCTGCCGGGGAAGACGACGACGTCGCTCGGCGTCGGCGGCGCGACCCCGAGAGGCATCGCGGTGCCGAGTTCGGTCGCGAACCATGCCTGCAGCTCCGGCAGCCCCGCCGCCGGCGGACGGCTGACGGCGGCATCGCCTCGGGCCGAGCGGGTGAACGCGGCCCGGACCAGGCGCTCCGGCAGCAGATCGCGGTCCGGGTAGCCCGAGTGCAGCGCGATCACGTCGTTCGGGAGGGTCCGCAGCGCTGTGGACAGCTGCGGGGTGCGGTTCTGCGGCGATCCGAGCGCCGCCGTCTGCCACCCGTAGTCGTTCGGACGAGCCACGCGGATCGCACGGACAAAGGTCCCCACTCCGGGTCGGCTCTCCACCACCCCCTGCGCCGCCAGGGTCCGCAGTGCCTTCTGCACCGTGACCGGGCTCGCCCCGTACTGCGCGACCAGTACCCGCGTGGACGGCAGCCTCGCACCCGGCACGGCCGTCGCGATCCACTTGTGGAGCCCAGCGACGATCCGCGAACTGCTATCGTCATACATGACAGACAATAGTAGCGCTACTCTTATCGAGACGCCGGTGCTATCCCGGTCCCGCGCAGGTCTCGGGTGGGGGCTCCTCGGGGTCGCGGCGTTCTCGTTCACCGTCCCGTTCACCCGTGTCGCCGTCGAAGGCGGTGGGATGTCGCCGCTGTTCATCGGCTCCGGCCGTGCGGTGATCGCGGCGTTGCTCGCAGCCACCGCGCTGGCGATCACAAGACAGCGCCTGCCCCGCGGTGTCCAGTGGGTCCGTCTTTCGGTCGTCGCCGCCGGCGTGGTCGTCGGCTTCCCTGTGCTGACCTCTTTCGCGCTGACCACCGCCTCGGCCAGCCACGGTGCCGTCGTGATCGCGCTCCTGCCGGCCGCGACCGCCGTGATGGCGGTGCTCCGCGGGCACGAACGACCCCCGGTCCCGTTCTGGGCCATGGCGATCATCGGTGCGATCGCCACGATCGTGTTCACCTCGCTGCGGGGTGGCGGCTTCAGCGGTCTCCACTGGTCCGACCTGCTCTTGCTCGGCGCCGTCGTCGCGGCCGGGACCGGTTACGCGGAAGGGGGGCTCCTTGCCCGTGAGCTGGGCGCCTGGCAGACCATCTCCTGGGCGCTCGTGCTCTCCGCGCCGCTGATGATCGCCCTGCTCGGCATCTCGATGTCGCAGCGCCCTCCGACCGGCACGTCGATCGAGTGGGCCGCGTTCGCCTACCTCGGAGTTGTGAGCATGTTCCTCGGCTTCTTCGCCTGGTACCGGGGACTCGCGATCGGCCCGATGGCGCAGGTCGGTCAGATACAGCTCGTCCAGCCCGTGATGAGCATCTGCTGGGCCGCGCTGTTCCTGAGCGAGCACGTCACCTGGTCCACCGTCCTCGGCGGTGTCACCGTCATCGCCTGCGCCGGCATCGCCGTACGCACCCGGCTTGGGCGCGTGGCGGGTGCGGACGCGAGGTGGGGCGCTGCGGATGCTCGGGTGGATGAGCAGGGGGTCAGTCGGAGGTGAGTAGGGGGTCAGTCGGGGGATTCGCTTGGAGAGTCCGCCGAGTGTGTCAGCTCCTGTGCCGCCACCCCGCAGGGCGGGCTTCCGGCCCGGTCGCGGTGATCTGACGCCCCGGGTGCTTTCCCGGGGCGAAACCCTTGCCGCGGATCCATCCGAGTGACGGTCTGCGCTCGCGCCAGGCGTGTCGCCGCCTGCCCCCGGCGCAGGGGCGGGTACGCCGTCACGTATGACGCTCTCCCTCGAAGTACTGTCCGAGTCGGATCTGCGGGAGGCGATCGGGCTGCTGGTGCGGCTGATCGAGCTGGCCGGGGCGCTGATCATCTTTGTCGGGGCCGTGTGGGCCTTCGTGCAGTTCCTCACCGTCGGGTGGCGTGAGCGGGGGCGGGCCCAAGGGTTCAATCGGATTCGGTTGCGGCTGGGGCGCTTTCTCGTACTCGGGCTGGAGTTCCAGCTGGCGGGGGATGTTCTGCGGACCGCAGTCGCGCCGAGTTTCACGGACATCGGGCAGCTCGCCGCCATCGCCGCGATCCGGACCGCGCTGAACTACTTCCTCGGCCGGGAGATCGCCCAGGAGCGCGACGAGATCGAGTACGGCGGTAAGCGGCAGCCGGCCGCGGCACCGGCTCCGTGAGGGGCTGGCTGCTCCAGGCCGCCGGGCTGTGTGTCGCCGCGGGCCTGGTCGCCTGCCCCTTCGCGTACCGGGCCGGCCGGCGCGTCCGGGCCGTCATCGCCGTACTGCTGGACTTCCTCACCGCCGCCGGGCTCCTGCGGCTTGCCGCCGACCCCGGCTGGGGCGGCATCGGCGTCGCGGCCGTCGTCATCGCCATCCGCCAGGTCGTCGCCGGGCGGATCACGAGCGTGGGTGTGTCAACTGTGGCACGCCTACATGAGGGTCACCCACAGGAGTGATGTGGGGTTTGAAGCGCGGAAATCCTGCCTGCGGGGGGAGTTGAGCCGCTCGGTGGGGGGGTGCTCGTACGACGACGCCGACGGCCGGCTCCGCGTCGGAGTGCTCATCGACCCGACCGACCACCTCTGCCTCGACCTGCCGGAGGCCGCGGACGAGCTCATCGAGCCCGCCCACAGCCCCCGCAACGCCACCGGTGCCAGCGCCTTCGTCCACAAGGGGCCGCGCTGCCAGGGTGATGCGATGCCTTCCGGCTGCGCCCGGCGGCGGCGCCGGTGCCCGGCTCACGCTGCGGTCCGTCGTCTTCCGCTGAGCATCGCCGAGCCGTCCGAGCCCGGTGCGTCCTTTCGGACCACGGCCTAGTCGCCCTTGCGCTCGCCGAGTGTGATCTGGACCTGCTTCTCCTGGCCGCCCCGCTTGTACGTGAGCGTGACGGTGTCGCCGGGACGGTGGGTCCAGATCTCGCTGATCAGTGTCGGGCCGCTGTCGATGATCCGGTTGCCGAAGCGCGTGATCACATCACCGGGCCGCAGACCCGCCTTCGCCGCGGGGCCGTTCGGCGAGATCGCCGGCGTGCCGCCCGCGCCCTCGTCGACGATCGTGGCGCCCTCGCCCTTCTCCGTCATGTTCACCGTCGCCCCGATCATCGGGTACACCGGCTCACCCGTCTTGATCAGCTGCTCCGCGACACTCTTCGCCTGGTTGACCGGGATCGCGAAGCCCAGGCCCACCGATCCGGCCTGCGACTGGCCGAAGCCCCCCGAGCCCGGCGACTGGATCGCCGAGTTGATCCCGACCACCGCGCCGCGGGCGTCGAGCAGCGGGCCGCCGGAGTTGCCCGGGTTTATCGACGCGTCCGTCTGCAGCGCGCTCATGTACGAGTTCTTGCCGCCCGAACCGTCGCTGGACGCCACGGGGCGGTTCTTGGCGCTGATGATGCCGGTCGTGACGGTGTTGGACAGGCCGAACGGCGCGCCGATCGCGATCGTCGCGTCGCCCACCGCCACCTTGTCGGAGTCGCCCAGCGGGAGCGGCGTCAGACCTGAGGGCGCGTTACGGAGCTTCAGCACGGCCACGTCGTAACCCTGCGCCCGTCCCACCACCTCGGCGTCGTACTTCTTGCCGTTCGAGAACGTCGCCGTGACCGTGCCACCGTCCGCCGCCGACGCCACCACGTGGTTGTTGGTGAGGATGTGGCCTTCCCGGTCGTACACGAAGCCGGTTCCCGTACCGCCCTCGCCGTCCGCGCCGCCGGACTTCGCCTCGATCGTGACGACGCTCGGCAGCGCCTTGGCCGCGACGGCCGCGACCGTACCGGGGTCGCGCTTGAAGTCGGCCGGGGCGTCGCCGACCGAGACGGTCGTCGAACCGGCCGGGTTGTCGCTGCGCTCCGCCGCCCAGTAGCCGATCCCGCCGCCGACACCGCCGGCCATGAGGGCCGCGACGAGCACCGCCGCGACCAGGCCGCCGGAACGTCTACGCGGGGCCGGGGCGGCGGGCGTCTGGTACGGAGCGGCTCCCCAGACCTGGCCGACGCCGCCCGCCGGGGGCAGGCCGTGTGCGGCGCCGTATGCGCCCTGGGTGGTGCCGGTTCCGGGTACACCGCCCGGCATGCCCTGTGCGCCCTGAGCGCTGTGTACGTGGGGGTCGGCCGGTGCTCCGTACGGGGGGTACGCCGGCGGCGCGGCCGGGGGAGGGGGCGTCGGGGCCGGGGCCGGAGCCGGGGCCTCCGCCTGCGTCGGCATCTGTGTCGTCGGGTCGGTGGCGGAGGTATCGGCGGTGGCGTGGTGCGCCGCCGTGGGCTGCTCGGCCGGGGCGTACTGCTCGGGCGGGGCCGAATGCTCCGCCTCCGCGGACTCGGGCGCCGCGGACTCGGGCGTCGGCGGCGTGGGCTTCGCCGGGGTGCCCTCCGGAGCGGACGCGGACGGGGCGTCGGGGGCGGACGGGACCGCGTTGCCCTCGTTCTCGGTGCTCACAGCTCGTTCTCCTCGGTATCCACGTCGTCGTATCGGCAAGAGCCCGCCGTGCAGTATCCGCACTCAGCTTTTCCTACTGCTCGTCAGGCCACTGTAAGCGGGAGCTGTGTGTATGCCACCTCTGTCTTTATTTCTGGACAAACAACGCATTCTCTACCGCGGCCGAAGTATGCCGGGTGGCGTCCGCCGACCGGGCGAACGATGGCACCATGACGCGGTGACCCACGCACGGCAGCACACCATCCAAGTCGTCGCCCACCGCGGCGCCTCCGAGGACGCACCCGAGCACACCCTCGCCGCGTACATGAAGGCGATAGAGGACGGGGCCGACGCCCTCGAGTGCGACGTCCGGCTCACCGCGGACGGCCACCTGGTCTGTGTGCACGACCGCCGCGTGAACCGCACCTCCAACGGGCGCGGCGCGGTATCCGCCCTGGAGCTCGCCGACCTGGCGGCCCTCGACTTCGGGTCCTGGAAGGACCGCGACGAGAGCCCCGACTGGGGCGACCCCGAGTTCACCTCCGTCCTCACGCTGGAGCGACTGCTGGGCCTGGTCGCCGACACCGGCCGGCACATAGAGCTGGCGATCGAGACCAAGCACCCCACACGCTGGGCGGGCCAGGTGGAGGAGCGGCTGGTCCAGCTGCTGCGCAGGTACGGGCTCGACGATCCGCCCACCCCCGCCGACTCGCCCGTACGGATCATGAGCTTCTCCGCCAGGTCCCTGCACCGCGTCGCGGCCGCCGCGCCGGACGTCCCGACCGTCTACCTCACACAGTTCGTCTCGCCCCGCCTGCGCGACGGGCGGCTCCCGGCCGGCTCCCGGATCGCCGGGCCCTCCATCCGGATCGTCCGCAACCACCCTGCCTACGTCGCCCGGCTCCACCGTGCCGGCCACCGCGTCCACGTATGGACCGTGGACGACCCCGAGGACGTCGAACTGTGCGTACGCCTCGGAGTGGACGCGATCATCACAAACCGCCCCAAACAGGTTCTGTCCCAACTGGGACGTACGCCCCAGTAGTTACGGGGAGTGCTCCGGCGCGTCCGCTCCGTGTCGGCCTGTGTCGAATGCGTCACTGTATGCGGACTGGCCGGTTTCCGGTCCAGGCCATTGGGGCATTCACACCGTGGCGTGGGGCGAAGGAGGTCTCGGGGGTGGCGTTGGTGGTGGCACAGGAAGTGCCGACGTCGTCAAGCATGGCCGTACCCCATGGCCCTGCGGGCGTGGGCGAGGCGAGACACCGGATGCGGGAGCAGCTGCTGCGCAGCGGCGTCTCGGAATCGGTCGTCGACGATGCCGTACTCATCCTTTCCGAATTGCTCAGCAACTCATGCCGGCACGGCAGACCGCTGGACGCGACCGAGATCGGTGAAGGCGCCGTCCGGGCCGCCTGGCGGGTCGACGTCCACGGCGCACTGACGGTCGAGGTGACGGACGGAGGCGGTCCGACCCGACCAGTTCCGGCCACGCCCTCGGTCACCGCGCGCGGCGGCCGCGGGCTGAACATCATCAGCGCGCTCGCCCAGGACTGGGGCGTACGGGACAGCACGTCCGGCGAGGTCACGGTCTGGGTCCAGGTGACCGGAGCGGCGCCGTGCCGCGACGGTCTCGCTACGCGCCTCAACGGTCATCGCCGTGACAGACAGGTTCCCTCCTCTCCCTCCGGGGTGAACGGCACCGCGCCGTTGCACGGTGGCGGGGGTCCACTCGGGGGCGATCTGGGTTTTCTCGACGCGTACGAGGACGTGGACTGAGCCGTCCGAGGTCCCGTACGACTAGGCTCGCGGTCCGACACAGGACCGCGTTCCAACGGGAGAACCCACGCATGGCCAAGAAGCGCCCCCAGAAGAAGGCCGCCGGCGCACCGCAGGTGACGAACGGGGAGGTGCCGGTCGTCGGCGCCCGCGAGCCCTGCCCGTGCGGTTCGGGCCGCCGCTACAAGGCGTGCCACGGCCGGGCCGCCGCGCACGCGGTGACCGAGCTGGTCCAGCGCCCGTTCGAGAGTCTTGCCGGCGAGTGCGACTGGGTCGCCCTGCGCGAACTGGTCCCCGCGGCGACGGCGCCGCTGCATCTCAAGGGCGGGCTCCCGGAGGGCGTACCGTCCGTGACGCTGGCGACCGTACTCCCGATGGCGTGGCCAGCGCTGCGCCGTGACGACGGTTCCGTGCTGCTGGCGCTGCAGAACGACACGTCCTCCGGCGACCTCAGCCGCGACATGGCGGACACGCTCCAGCGGGCGCTCGAAGCGGAGCCGGGCACTCCGGTCGCCGCGCGCCGGGTGCCCGCGGAGGGGCCGCGGCTCCAGGACCTGCTCGACCCGGAGGCCGCTTTCGAGCCGGTCGTCCACACGGGCTTCGAGTTCTGGGTGCCGGAGTCCGCGGAGAGCGCGTCGCCGGACGTCGCCGCGTCGCTGGAGCGGGCGAACGCGGCCGCCATCCCGACGGTCAAGCTGCCGGACGTGGACGCCGCCTACTGGTGCGAGACCCCGGAGAAGAACCACCTGCGCTGGGTCATGCCGCATCCGGAGGAGCAGCTCCTCGACGCGCTCGCCCGGCTGCACGCCGCCGGTACCTCGTCGCTCGGCGACGGCACGCGGCTGGTCGGGTCGTTCCGGGCGCACGGCCTGGTCGTCCCGGTCTGGGACCTGCCCCGCGAGATGAGCGCGGCCGACTGCGAGAAGCCGGCCACCGAGTTCGCCGAGCGGCTGGCGGGCGCTCTGGCCTCCGACGCCCCGCTCACCGCGGAGGAGCGGCGGGCGCGCGGTGGGCTCACCAACCGTCAGGTCACCCTCAGCTGAGCACCCCGGCGGAGTACGGGTGAGCTACGGGCGCCGTACGGGCCGGGTAGCGGCGGAACACCGGCGGAACACTGGCGGAACACCGGCCGCGCGCTCGGCCCGACCGTCACACAGCCCTTACTCGTCGGTAAATCGCTGTCCGAATAAGAGAGATCGAATTTGCGAATAGCCGATCTCTTGTTACCGTTCTAGAAGCCCGGTCGCTGGTGCATCCCCCGTCGCCAGCGACCGGGTTCTTGCATTTCCCCGGAATCCGATCTTCCGGTTCCGCTTCCCGGACCCGGCTCAACCCGCCGCCGTCTGCGGCCGGTTGCTGCCGGACCTCAGCAGCAGCGGGCTTTCCGGATCTCCACTGGCCGCGAACTCCGCCACCGCCGTATAGTCCTCGATCCCACCGCGCACGCTTTCACGTGGCGTTTCGCAGGTTCGTGGCTCATCGCCCGCCGCCACCACGCAGTGGGTGCGCACGGTGCGGCCCGCCGGGCCCATGAAGCTGAGGATCGCGCGCAGCTCCTCGCCCTTGATGTTGCGGTAGTAGGTCCGCGCCCATGACTCGGCGGCCTCGGCGACGACGCATGTCTGTGCCTCGACGCCGTCCGGTGACACGAGCGCCGGTCCGCACTGTGTGACGCGGCTCTCGCTGTCGGCATAGGAAGTGCTGTCACTTTCGGCCAGAAGCGGCGAAAGCGGGGAGTCCAGGGAGCCCGGGTCCGCCCCGGGGGCCTTGTCGTCGGAGACGGATGAGCCGACGGGGGACGCGTCGGGCGTCGGGGCGGCCGCTGCCGGGTCCCGCTCGCCGTCGGCGGCGACCACGGTGTGTTCGGGGCCTCCGGCCGGTCCCGCGATCGCCACCATCGGCAGCAGCGTCGCGGCGGCCACGACGGCGCCGAGCCCGATCATGCGGAGATTCATGGGTGTCCCACCTGGCCTGGGCGGCCTGCCGGGGTTGTCCTACGGTGGGCTGACGATATCGGTGGTCGGCACACGCCTTCGGGGCCGCGTGCCCGTTTCCCGTACAAGTCGGCCCCGCTTCACACCCGTACGAGTGACGCGCTCGCGTCCGGCACGTCGGTAGCGCCCCACGCGACGCCCCACGCGACGTCGTACGCGACGTCGTACGCGACGTCGGCGCCGCGCGCGCTCGCGTACGCACCGCCGGCGCCGCGCGCATCACGTACGCCCGGTCGGCGCCGCGCCATCAGTAGCGCAGCCGGCTGCCGCCGCCCGGGGCGCCCGTGCTCGCCTCGACGAGGGCGTCCACGACCGTCTCGACGTCCGGGAGCCACGGCGCGCCGCCCGGTGTCGACAGCGGCGCCCGCTCCCAGCGCACCCGGCCCGTGCCGGTCTCCGAGGGCGGCAGCACGACATACCCGCCGTCGCCGTGGAACCGGAGCGAGCTCGGCACGGAGTCCTTGACGTACAGCAGCTCGCCGAGCCGTTCCAGGGAGTACGGGGCGACCAGCAGCGACCAGCGCGTCGGCGTCGCCACGACGGGGCCGAGCCGCATGCCGTTCCGGTCCAGTACCGCCAGAGCGCGGGCGCCCGCGACGGCGGGGAGGCTCACCGCGCAGGGCGCGCGGCCGCCGGTGGCGAGCACGATGGGCGCGTCCGGCCGGTTGGTCCACCACCAGCGCACCATCCGCGGGTCGGTGGAGGCCGCGAGCAGCCCGGGGTCGAAGGGGTGCGCGCCCGGGACGACGCACTCGGGATCGGGGCAGGCACAGCCGCGCTCCCGGTCGCCGCGACCGCCGGTCGCCTTGAGCCCCACGCCCGGGAGTACGGGCCAGTGCCACCCGGTGGCGCAGAGAAGCGCCGCGTCGAGGTGGGACGGCCGCTTCTTGCGCCCGAACCGGAGCCTGCGTCGCCTTCCGAGGATCTCGCGCATGAGCGCTCGTTCCTTTCCGTTGAACGCCGAGGTCCACATCACAACACGTGTGCGTTACTTCACTGTGCGTACGGGGCGGCGTACCGCCGCCTGGCCGCCGGCGGAAATGCCGTGCGGTCGGACAACACCGCTGGGGGGCGAGCGTCGGCTGAGTCCATTGAACGCATGGCGAGGGGTGGCGCGCGCAGGGCGCTTTTCCGTGCCGCTGAAGTGGTACCGCTGAAGAACCGCCGTACAGTCCCGCTGATCTTTCCCCGCCACGCGCACGCGGGGCCGGGGCGCGCCCTCGGTGGTGAGGACGCCAGGGCTTCCCGCCGGGTTCCGGACCTGCCCCAACTTCCCCTGGCCACCACCGATTACGTACCCCGCACGCTCGGAATGACGCTGCCTCCCGAGTTCACATGGTGTCGCCTCGGGCGGTGCCCCCTTGCCGAACGCGCTCAGTCGACCGCAAAACCTCCCCATCGGGGCTATTTTTTGGCCAAGTTCAGCATCGCACAGACACCACGCGCCCCGCTGGACAATGCTGGACATCCCCTCACGTGTACGTGTACATGTGGATGCAGTGATAGCGGCGCAGCATGACATGCGGATTGACATGGGGGTTTGCGATGCTATTGAGCAAAGAGAAGCAGCCGGAAAGCCAGCTGCCATGAGCGCCCCTCACCTGCCG
This sequence comes from Streptomyces sp. TRM49041, assembly GCF_008271805.1. GTDB lineage: Bacteria > Actinomycetota > Actinomycetes > Streptomycetales > Streptomycetaceae > Streptomyces. The sequence continues at coordinate 69,410 of NZ_VSRY01000062.1, read as the reverse complement.
AAAGTGGCTGGAATCGATCCAACGGTTCCCGCTCCTGCGCACACTGCAACGCCTCTCCCGGGCATTCCTGCCGCGGCCCCCGCACCCGGCACACTGATCCAGGACCGGCTGGCAGGCTGGGTCTCCGACCTGACCACCCTCCACGAACTCACCGAACGCCTCGCCCGGACGGGCACGATCGACGAGGCCCTCCGCGAACTGCTGCGCGCCGGCGCCGCGCTCGTCGGGGCACGTCGCGGCATGGCCGTCCTCGAACCGGCCGACGGGCACGGCCCCACCACGACCATCGGGCTCGGTCTCGCCCACGCAGACCTCGGCACCATCGAGACCGTCCCGCGCAGCGCCACCTCGTACGGGCGCATCCTCGACGGCCTGCCCGGCGGGCCGCTCCCCGGCCGCCGGCCCGTGTCCGAGCCGGGGACGGAGGCGGGGGCCGGGCACGGGACGGCACCCGAGCACGGGGCGGTTCCCCGGCGCGGAACCGCCGCGGACGACCTGGACGGTCGGCACCGCCCGGACGGGCCGCACCGCCCGGACGGTGTTCCCGGCCCCGTCGCCGTCCCCGACCTGCTCGGCGACGAGCACCTCGACCCCCGGCACCGCGAGGTCGCCGCCCGCCTCGGCTTCGCCGCCAGCTACGCCGTACCGCTCGCCACCGTGGCGGACGGGCGGCTGGGCGCCGCCCTCTGGCTGTACGACGAGCCCGCCGAACCGGACGAGCGCCGCCGCCATCTCGTGGGCCTCTACGGGCAGTACGCCTCCGAGCACCTGGGCCGGTTGGTGGAGCTGGAGCGGAGCCGCGCCGAGATCGCCACCATCACCGAGGAACTGCTGCCCACCCGGCTGCCCCGTGTGCCGGGCGTCGGGCTGGCCGCGCGGCACGTCACCGGGGCGCAGGGCGGCGGCGACTGGTACGACGCGCTGCCGCTGCCGGAGGGCGCGCTGGGCCTGGCGGTCGGCTCGGTCTCCGGGTCGGGGCCGAGCGCGCTGGCCGCGATGGGCAGGCTGCGGGCCTCCCTGCGCGCGTACGCCGTGATGGAGGGCGAGGACCCGGTCGCCGTGCTGTCCGACCTGGAGCTGCTGCTGCGGCTCACCGAACCCGCGCGCTCCGCCACCGCGCTCTTCGCCTACGCGGAGCCGGCGCGGCGGAAGGTCGTACTGGCCGGGGCCGGTCACGCTCCGCCGCTGGTCGTCGGCGGACGGCGCACCGAGTACGTCGAGACGTCCCTGTCGGCGCCGCTGGGCATGCTCGCCTGCTGGGAGGCGCCGAGCGTGGAGCTGGCCCTGGAGCCCGGAGAGACGGTGCTCCTCTACACGGACGGGCTGCTCCGCCGGATCGGCGGCCCTGTGGACCGGGCGTTCGCCCGGCTGCACGCGGCGGCGGCCAGTGCGCCGAAGGCCGACCGCGGCGATCCCGGGGCGGTCGCCGACCATGTACTGCGGCTGGTCCTCGCCGATCACCCGAACAGCCCGGACAAGGGCGGGCAGGGCGGCGACGAGGACGTGGTGATGCTCGCGGCCCGCTTCGACTAGTTCGACCAGGACGGGGCCGACCGGAGCGAGGCAGGTCCTTTCGGCCAGGTGCCGCCGGACAGGTGCTTGACCCCTGGGCCTCCTTACGTACGCCCGTACGATGGTGAACGTACCTCTGGGTCCGTGCGACCCGGGGGCAGGGGTTCAGTGTCGTACCTGAAGGAGGCGGACCCGTGGCCGATGAGCTCACTCCGGAGACCCCGGACAGCGACGAAGAGCCGATCGAGCAGCGCAAGAACGGCCTGTACCCGGGCGTCTCCGACGAGCTCGCCGAGAACATGAAGTCGGGCTGGGCCGACACGGAGCTGCGCGATCTGCGGCCGGTCCCGCAGGCCGCGCACACAGCCGCCCGACGCGCCGCGCTCTCCGCCCGCTTCCCGGGCGAGCGCCTGGTGATCCCCGCGGGGAACCTGAGGACCCGCTCGAACGACACCGAGTACAGCTTCCGCGCCGCCACCGAGTACGCGTACCTCACCGGCGACCAGACCGAGGACGGCGTCCTCGTCCTGGAGTCGAAGGCCGACGGCGAGGGTCACGACGCGACGCTCTACCTGCTGCCGCGCTCCGACCGCGAGAACGGCGAGTTCTGGCTCTCCGGCCAGGGCGAGCTGTGGGTCGGCCGCCGCCACTCGCTGACCGAGGCCGCCACCCTGTACGGCATCCCCACCGACGACGTGCGCGAGCTGCCCGGCAAGCTCGGCGAGGCGACCGGCCCGGTGCGGGTGGTGCGCGGCCATGACGCCGGGATCGAGAAGGCCCTCACCGACAAGGTCACCGCCGAGCGGGACGAGGAGCTGCGCGTCTTCCTCTCCGAGGCCCGGCTGGTGAAGGACGAGTTCGAGATCTCCGAGCTGGAGAAGGCATGCGCCTCCACGGCGCGCGGCTTCGAGGACGTCGTGAAGGTCCTCGACAAGGCCGAGGCGACCTCCGAGCGCTACATCGAGGGCACCTTCTTCCTGCGTGCCCGCGTCGAGGGCAACGACGTCGGCTACGGCTCCATCTGCGCGGCCGGCCCGCACGCCTGCACCCTCCACTGGGTTCGTAACGACGGCCCGGTCCGCTCCGGAGACCTGCTCCTGCTGGACGCGGGCGTGGAGACGACCGAGCTGTACACCGCCGACGTCACCCGGACGCTGCCGATCTCCGGCACGTTCACCGACCTACAGCGGAAGATCTACGACGCGGTGTACGAGGCCCAGGAGGCCGGCATCGCGGCGGTGAAGCCGGGCGCCGCGTTCCGCGACTTCCACGACGCGGCACAGCGTGTCCTCGCCGAGAAGCTCGTCGAGTGGGGCCTCGTCGAGGGGCCGGTCGAGCGCGTCCTGGAGCTGGGCCTCCAGCGCCGCTGGACCCTGCACGGCACCGGCCACATGCTCGGCATGGACGTCCACGACTGCGCCGCCGCGCGCACCGAGGCGTACGTCGGGGGCACCCTTGAGCCGGGCATGTGCCTGACGGTGGAGCCGGGCCTGTACTTCCAGGCGGACGACCTGACCGTGCCGGAGGAGTACCGCGGCATCGGCGTCCGGATCGAGGACGACATCCTGGTGACCGAGGACGGCAACCGGAACCTGTCGGACGGGCTGCCGCGCCGCTCCGACGAGGTCGAGGCGTGGATGGCCGGCCTGAAGGGCTGAGGCCCCAGCAGATCAGTGAAGAACGTCCCCCCGCCGGTACGCTGGCGGGGGACGTTTCACGTGAAACAGGGAGCGTTTCACGTGAAACACACACTCGGGATGTCGCGGCTCAGGCCGTCGAACTCAGGCCGTCGAACTCAGACCGTCGCGCTCACGTCGTCAGCGCCAAGGGCGCGTCCGCGCGCCACTTCACGATCTTGTCGAAGGACACCACGGCACCGCCCCGGCCGGCTCTGTTCCCGAAGTGGACGTGGTCGGCGAGCTCTTCGATCAGGCGCAGGCCACGCCCTCCCTCGGCGTCCGTGGGCGCGGAGCCACGGGGCACGACACGCACCGGTCCGGGCGGGAACCCGGGCCCTGAGTCGGCCACTTCGATACGGCACTTCTCTCCGTCCAGGTACGCGGTCACCCGGAACTCGGCGGAGTCCTCGCCACCGTGCTCGACCGCGTTGGCGCATGCCTCACCGAGCGCCAGCGACAGGTCGTAGGAGGTGTCCGGGTCGACCCCCGCGGCCTCCATGGCGCCGAGGAGGAGACGTCGGGCGAGCGGAACGCTCGCAGCCTCGCGCCGCAAGTGGAGGGACCACCAGATGCTCATGCTTCAGCCTCCTGGCTGCGGCTCGACATACCGTTACGTATTGCCCCATATTCGACGGGTAAGCATGGAGTTGACGCCTGATCCCTCTTTCAGCGGATGTGCGTGCCTCGTACGCCGTGTATGGGAGATCCATGGGGGCGCCTTTCGGGTTTCCGGCACCAAAGACGACGTACCGGACCTGCCGTGTGGGCGACGGGGGCGTGGTGGGATGATGGCCCGGCCATGTTCGCCCCCACTGGTCCACGGCTGCTGAGGGCCGCGGTGTTCACCGCGGTCTGTGTCGTGCTGTCCGCGTTGGGCCATGTCCTCGCCGCGTGCGAGGCCGTTCCGTGGTGGACGCTCACCGCCGGCTTCGCCGGCGTCTTCCTGCTGTCCCTGCCGTTCACCGGCCGGGAGCGCTCGATGCCGGTGATCACGACAGCGCTCGCGGGCGGACAGCTGGCACTTCACACGCTCTTCGGGATCGGCCAGGAGCACGCCGCCCCCGCCGCCACGGGCGGCGGTCCCGCGAGCGACGCGCTGATCCGGGCCGCCGCGCGGCTGGTGTGCGGCGCGGGCACCCGGCCGCTCACGCCGGGGGACGCCCACCGGATCGTCACGGCGGCGGGGCTCGACCCGACGGCGGCCGCGGCCGCCGCGGGTCCCGCCGCCGGTGCGGCACCGGTGGACCCGCAGACGCTGCCCAGCCTGTCGATGGCGCTCGGGCACCTGCTCGCCGCGCTCGTCACCGGCTGGCTGCTGCGCCGCGGCGACCTGGCGCTGCTCCGCCTCGCCCGGCTGGCCGAGCTGTCGGCGCGGGGCGCTGTCCAGGCCGCCGAGGAGGCGCTCGTACGGGCGCTGCGCGCTGCCCTCGTTCTCGTACGCGTCCTGCTCGCCGGGGTGCGGTCGCTGCTCGTCGCCGGGCCGCGTCCGGCGGGTGCGCACGAGGACGTCCCGCTGCCCGTGGCGGCGGGCGCGCTCCAGCACACCGTGATCAGGCGCGGCCCGCCGGCCGGCGTCGAGCTCGCGGCCTGACCCACGCGGTCCGGCTTTCCCGCAGCCCGACGCGGCCCACCCGGCCTTCCTCGCAGGGGTGGTGCCGCCATGCCCGTACGTGCGTGCGCATCTCCGACCGTCTGCGCGTCGGGCGTGCACGCCCGTTCTCCTTCTCTCTGTGGAGAGTGTTCCGACATGAACGTCACCCGTCTGTCCTCCCGGCTCGCCCTCGTCGGCGGCGCCGCCGTCTCCTCCGTCCTGCTGCTCTCCTCGGCCTCGTACGCCCATGTGACCGTCCAGCCGCAGGGCGAGGCCGCCAAGGGCAAGTACGCCACGGTCAACTTCAAGGTCCCCAACGAGCGGGACAGCGCCTCGACCGTGAAGCTCGAGGTAACCCTGCCGAAGGACCATCCGCTGGCCTCCGTGATGCCGCAGCCCGTGCCGGGCTGGACCGTGGTGGTCGAGAAGGCGAAGCTGGCCACCCCGCTGGATCTGCACGGCAAGAAGATCACCGAGGCCCCGTCCAAGATCACCTGGACCGCGAACGGCTCGAAGATCGGTCCTGGGCAGTTCCAGCAGTTCCCGGTGTCGCTCGGCCGCCTGCCGGAGAACACCGACCAGCTCGTCTTCAAGGCTCTCCAGACGTACGACAACGACGAGGTCGTGCGCTGGATCGAGGAGGCCGAGGAGGGCGCCGCCGAGCCCGACTCCCCCGCGCCCGTCCTGAAACTGTCCGCCGCCGAGGGCAAGGGCGGCTCCGCCGGGGCGGAGCAGGCGGACGACGGGAACGACAAGAACGAGAACGGCAAGAACGAGAGCGGCGAGAACGAGAGCGGGCAGAAGACCGCGGCCGCCTCCGGTGACGTGAGCGACACCACGGCCCGCGTCCTCGGTGTCGTCGGCATCCTGGTCGGTGCCGCCGGTGTCGCCTTCGCCGTCGTGTCCGGGCGCCGCCGCTCCGCGTGACCCCCGGACACATCCAGCCACCCGACTGACTGATCTGAGAGAAATCGTGATGCGCACTGTCATCCGCGCCGCGCGGCCCCGCCACGGGGCCCGGCGCACCCGGCTTATCGCCGCCGCCCTCGTCACCGCGTCGGCGCTCGCCCTGACCGCCTGCGGCACCGGTACGAAGGCGGGCAGCAGCCCCGTCGCCGACGTGTCCATGGCCGCCGACGCCTCGAAGCCCGGGACGGTCCTGGACCGCCCGTTCGAGAAGCCGAACCTCGTCCTCACCGACACCACCGGCAAGCCGTACGACCTACGCGAGCGGACCAAGGGCAAGCCCACCCTCGTCTACTTCGGCTACACGCACTGCCCCGACGTGTGCCCGCTGACCATGAGCAACATCGCCACCGCGATGAAGGAACTGCCCAAGGCGGACCGGGACAAGCTCGAGGTCGTCTTCGTGACCACCGACCCGGAGCGCGACACCCCCGCCGAGCTCGCCAAGTGGCTGCCGTCCGCCGGAGACCCCAGCTTCGTCGGCCTCAGCGGCGCGTTCCCGACGATCCAGGCCGGCGCCCGCCGGCTCGGTATCGGCATCGACCCGCCGTCGACGGACAAGGACGGCAAGGTCGTCTCCATGCACGGCGCGCAGGTGATGGCGTTCTCGCCGAAGACCGACCGCGGGTATGTCGTCTACGGCGAGGACACCAGCGTCGAGGACTACGCCCAGGACCTGCCGAAGCTCATCCGTGGAGAGAACCCGTGACCCGCCGCACCACCACCGCCGCCCTCTCCGCCGCGCTCGCGCTCGTCACGGGCCTGGCCCTGGGCGGCTGCTCGTCCGCCGACGCGGCGGACGGCAAGCCGCGGTTGAAGGTCAGCGGGGCCTTCATCCCCGAACCGGTGAACAGCGACATGGCCGGCGGCTTCCTCACCGTCACCAACACCGGCGACGCCGGCGACACGCTCACGGCCGTCACCAGCGACCTCTCCGACGACGTGCAGCTGCACGAGACGAAGGACCAGAAGATGCGGCAGGTCACCGGCTACGGCCTGCCCGCGCACGGCGAGCTGAGGCTGGAGCGCGGCGGCAGCCATCTGATGTTCATGGATCTGAAGCGCACACCGAAGCAGGGCGAGAAGGTCCGGATCGAGCTGCGCTTCAAGGAGTCCGACCCGATCGAGGTCGAGGTCCCGGTCGAGGCCAGGACCCACAACCCGAAGCAGGACGGGCAGCAGCACGACACGCACGGGCAGCAGCACGACGGCATGCGGCACTGAGCGGCGAGGAAGCACCATCACCATGACGGCCAACGCCCCCGGCTCCGGAGGCACCACCCGCCCGCCCCGGCTGCTGGCGCTGCTGCTGCTCACCGTGGCACTGCTCGGCACCGCGCTCTCCGGCGTGGCGGCGGCGCACTCCACGCTGTCCGGCAGCGACCCGGAGGACGGGGCGGTGGTCGCCACGGCGCCGCAGCGGGTCACGCTCACCTTCTCCGAGCAGGTCGCCATGGGCGACGACAGCATCCGTGTGCTCGAACCGAGCGGCAGGCGCGCCGACATCGGGGAGCTGCGCGACCTGTGCAGCGGCTCGGTCGTCAAGTACGGCGTCGACCTGCGCGACGGGGTGCCCGACGGGACGTACACCGTGGCCTGGCGCGCCGTGTCCGCCGACAGCCACCCGATCTCGGGCGCGTTCACCTTCTCCGTCGGCGAGCCGTCCGAGACTACGGTCACCCTGCCGGAGCAGCAGGCCGGCGGCGGACTCGTCGGCGCGCTCTACGACATCGGGCGGTACGTGTCGTACGCGGGCTTCGTCGTGCTGGTGGGCGGCGCGGCGTTCGTCCTGGCCTGCTGGCCGCGCGGGGCGGCGGCGCGGCCGGTGCAACGGCTCATCGCGTACGGGTGGGTGACGCTCACCGCGGCGACGCTGGCGCTTCTGCTGCTGCGCGGGCCGTACACCGGGTCCGGGGAGCTGGGCGACGTTTTCGACCTCGGCGTGCTCCAGGGGGTGCTGGACACCAAGACCGGTGCGGCGCTCACCTCCCGGCTGCTGCTGACCGGGGCGGCGGCGCTGTTCGTCGCGGTGCTCTTCGGGTCGTACGCCCGGCGCACGGGGCCCGGGGACCGGCCGGACCTGGTCTTCGGGCTCGCCGTCGGTGGGACGGTCGTCGCGGCCGGGATCGCCGGGACGTGGGCGCTGTCCGAACACGCGTCGACCGGGCTCCAGACGGGGGTGGCGATGCCGGTGGACGTGCTGCACCTGCTCGCCGTGGCGGCCTGGCTGGGCGGTCTCGCGGCGTTGCTGGTCGCGCTGTACCGGGAGCCGTCGATCGAGCGGGCGGCGGTGCTGCGGTACTCGCGCCTCGCGTTCGGCGCCGTGGTGGTGCTGGCCGCGACGGGGCTGTACCAGTCGTGGCGGCAGGTCGGCTCGTGGACGGCGCTGACCGGGACGGCGTACGGGCGGCTGCTGCTGGTGAAGGTCGGGCTGATCGCCGTTCTGCTCGGGGCCGGGTGGGTCTCGCGGCGCTGGACGCGGCGGCTGGCGGAGACGGTGGCGGTCGCTTCGGCGGAGACGGCGCCTCCCACCTCGTCCGAGAAGAAGGACGGGGCCGGCGACGGCGGCCAGGAGAGTGCGGAGGACCAGGCCGAGGGCGGCGCCCCGGTCCGCGGCGGTGCCGGTGATCCCGTACGTGCCGCGCAGCTAGCCCGGCAGCGGGCCGCCGTGGCGGTCGCCCGGAAACGCCGCGTCCGGGACGCCGACCCCGCACGGGCCGGGCTGCGCCGCTCCGTACTCGCCGAGTCGGCCGTCGTCGTGGTGCTCCTCGGCGTGACCACCGCGCTGACGGCGACGGAGCCGGGACGGACGCAGGAGCGGGCGGACGGGCAGCGGGCCGCCGCCTCGACCGCCGTACCCGACCGGCCGGTCGACGTGAGCCTGCCGTTCGACACGGGCGGCCCGGACGGCACGGGTACCGTCCGGCTGAACCTCGACCCCGGCCGGTCCGGCGGCAACACGCTCCGCGTATCCGTGGACGGGGCGGACGGGCGGCCGCGTGACGTGGCCGAGCTGAAGGTGTCGTTCACACTCGACGCGCAGGAGATCGGGCCGCTGCCCGTCGCACTGGACCGGGACGCCGCGGGCCGGTGGACCGCCAGATCCGCACAGCTCCCGATGCCGGGCGACTGGCGGATCCGGGTGACCGTCCGCACGTCCGACATCGACCAGACCACCATCGACAAGAACGTGAAGATCGGTTGACCTGACTATGAGCGACAACCTGGAGATCTCTAGGCGGCGGCTGCTGGGCACTGTGGGTGCCGCGGGCGCGACCGGACTGGCGCTCGGCGCGGCCGGCGGCGCCGCCACATACGCGTCCGTCGCCGACGAGGCGGGCGCCGGGGGGCCGGCGCTGACGACGGTCGGAGCGACCCGGGTGCCGTTCCGGGGGCCCCACCAGGCGGGCATCCTGCAACCGTTGCAGGCACGCGGCCATGTCGTCGCGTTCGACCTGGCGGCGGGCGCGGGCCGCAAGGAGGCGGTGGCGCTGATGCGCCGCTGGTCGGCGGCGGCCGAGCTGTTGATGGCGGGCGAGCCGGTGGGCGGCGCGGACGCCGGGGTGGCGCGGGACGCGGGGCCGTGCTCCCTGACGGTCACGTTCGGGTTCGGCGCGTCCTTCTTCGACCGCGCCGGCCTTGTGGCGCGGCGGCCGGAGCAGCTGGACCCGCTGCCCGCGTTCTCGTCCGACCAGCTGGACCCGAAGCGGTCCAACGGAGACCTGTGGGTGCAGATCGGCGCCGACGACGCGCTGGTCGCGTTCCACGCGCTGCGCACGATCCAGCGGGAGGCGGGCGCGGCGGCGACCGTGCGCTGGCAGATGAACGGCTTCAACCGTTCGCCGGGCGCGACCGCACAGCCCATGACGGCACGCAACCTGATGGGGCAGATCGACGGCACCGGCAATCCCAAGCCGGCCGAGCCCGGCTTCGACGGGCACGTCTTCGTCTCGCCGGGCGGCGACCAGCCGTGGATGGCGGGCGGGTCGTACGCGGTGGTGCGGCGTATCCGGATGCTCCTCGACGACTGGGAGAAGGTGCCGCTGAAGCGCCAGGAGCAGGTCATAGGGCGCCGCAAGTCCGACGGCGCCCCACTGACGGGCGGTACGGAGACCACGGAGCCGGATCTGGACAAGCTCGGCGCGGACGGCAAGCCGGTGATCCCGGCGGACGCGCACGCCCGGATCTCGGCGCCGGAGCAGAACGGCGGGGCGACGATGCTGCGGCGGCCGTTCTCCTTCCACGACGGGATCGGCCCCGACGGGACGCCGGACGCGGGGCTGCTGTTCATCTGCTGGCAGGCCGATCCGCTGAAGGGCTTCGTACCGGTGCAGCGGAAGCTGGACCGGGGCGACGCGCTGTCCGCGTTCATCCGGCACGAGTCGAGTGGCCTCTTCGCGGTACCGGGCGGGCCGGCGGAGGGCGAGTACGTGGGGCAGCGGCTGCTGGAAGCGTGAACCGTCCGGGGCTCCGGCGCATTAGGGTGACCGGTATGTCGGCCACGCGATTCACCTATCTCGGTCCCGAGGGCACCTTCACCGAGGCGGCCCTGCGGACGCTGCCGGAATCCGCGACGCGGGAGCTGGTGCCGATGGTCTCGGTGCCGGCGGCCCTGGACGCCGTACGGAACGGCGAGGCAGCCGCCGCTCTCGTACCGATCGAGAACTCGGTGGAGGGCGGGGTGACCGCGACGCTCGACGAGCTGGCGTCCGGCGAGCCGCTGATGATCTACCGCGAGGTGCTGCTGCCGATCGCGTTCGCGTTGCTGGTGCGGCCGGGCACGAAGCTGACCGACATCAAGACGGTGACCGGACACCCGGTGGCCCAGCCGCAGGTGCGGAACTGGCTCCGCGACCACCTGCCGGAGGCGCTGTGGGAGTCGGCCGCGTCGAACGCGGACGGCGCGCGGCTGGTGCAGGAGGGGCGGTACGACGCGGCGTTCGCGGGCGAGTTCGCGGCGGCGACGTACGGGCTGGAGGCCCTGGTCGCGGACATCCACGACGCGGAGAACGCGGAGACCCGGTTCGTACTGGTGGGGCGGCCGGCCAGGCCCTCCGCGCCGACCGGGGCCGACAAGACGTCGATGGTCATCTGGCTGCGGGACGACCACCCGGGCGCGCTGCTGGAGCTCCTCCAGGAGTTCGCGGTGCGGGGCGTCAACCTGATGCTGATCCAGTCGCGGCCGACCGGTGCGGGCATCGGTAACTACTGCTTCGCGGTGGACGCCGAGGGCCATATCTCCGACCGGCGGGTGGGCGAGGCGCTGATGGGCCTGAAGCGGATCTGCCCGAAGGTGCGTTTCCTGGGGTCGTATCCGCGGGCGGGTGTCTCGGCCGACCAGGTGCGGGCCCTGCGGCCCGGCACGTCGGACACGGATTTCACGGCGGCGGCGGACTGGCTGGCGCGGTGCCAGGACGGCCGGGGGGCCTGAGGCAGGACCCAGGCCCGAGTTATCCACAGGGCCCCTTCTCAACCTGGGGACAAGTCGACATCGCGGCATACGCCGGGCCTCAACGGACCCGGACAAGGTCGATAAATCGGTGTAGCTACCTCACCGGCGTCCACAGTCGGTTTTGTCCGCCCGCGTCACCCCAATTCCTTTGATCAACCCCTTAGGGCGAGAAATTCCCACCCGAATGAGTGTGTGGAACAGGTTTGATCGGCGAATCCCTCTCCGCACGCACGACTTTCGGAATGATCAATTCAGAAGTCCACATCTCTTCCACACAGCCTGTGGATAACATTTCCGAGCCGGCCCCCTCTGTGGACAAGTGACGCGCGTGGACGGTGCTTTGCCGTTGAATAGCAGACGTTTCATTGCTAGCTTCAATAATTCCGGCAATCAGGACAAAGTGACACGCTGTGGCGCAGTGGATATGCGGTGGGATGCGGTCTGCGCACACCGGTAGCCTGGAGGGGTGATTGACCTTCGCCTGCTCCGTGAGGACCCCGACCGTGTTCGCGCCTCCCAGCGCGCCCGTGGAGAGGACGTCGAGCTCGTCGACGCCCTGCTCTCCGCCGATGAGCGGCGCAGGTCGTCCGGCGTCCGCTTCGACGAGCTCCGCTCCGAACAGAAGTCGCTCGGCAAGCTCATCCCCAAGGCGTCGCCCGAGGAGCGGGCCGAGCTGCTCAAGCGGGCCGAGCAGCTGAAGACCGACGTCAAGGCCGCCGACGCCGAGCAGAACGAGGCCGACGACGAGACCCGGCGCCTGCTGCTCCAGCTCGGCAACATCGTCCACGCGGACGTCCCGGTCGGCGGCGAGGAGGACTTCGTCGTCCTGGAGACGCACGGCACCGTCCGGGACTTCGCCGCCGAGGGCTTCGAGCCCAAGGACCACCTGGAGCTGGGCGAGGCGCTGGGCGCCATCGACGTCGAGCGCGGTGCGAAGGTGTCCGGCTCGCGCTTCTACTACCTGACGGGCGTGGGCGCGCTGCTGGAGCTCGCGCTGGTCAACGCGGCGATCGCCCAGGCGACGGAGGCCGGGTTCGTCCCGATGCTCACGCCGGCGCTGGTCCGGCCGCGCGCCATGGAGGGCACCGGCTTCCTCGGCCAGGCCGCCGAGAACGTGTACCACCTGGAGAAGGACGACTACTACCTGGTGGGCACGTCCGAGGTGCCGCTCGCCGCGTACCACATGGACGAGATCCTCGACGCGGACAAGCTGCCGCTGCGGTACGCCGGATTCTCGCCCTGCTACCGGCGCGAGGCCGGCACGTACGGCAAGGACACCCGCGGCATCTTCCGCGTCCATCAGTTCGACAAGGTCGAGATGTTCTCGTACGTCGCGCCGGAGGAGGCCGAGGCCGAGCACAAGCGGCTGCTGGAGTGGGAGAAGCAGTGGCTGACGTCGCTGGAGCTGCCGTTCCAGGTGATCGACGTCGCCACCGGTGATCTGGGCGCGTCCGCGTCGCGCAAGTACGACTGCGAGGCGTGGATCCCGACACAGGGCAAGTACCGCGAGCTGACGTCCGCGTCCAACTGCGACAGCTTCCAGGCCCGCCGGCTGTCCGTGCGCATGCGCGACGGCAAGAAGGTGCAGCCGCTGGCCACCCTGAACGGCACGCTCTGCGCCGTACCGCGCACGATCGTGGCGATCCTGGAGAACCACCAGCTGGCCGACGGCTCGGTGCGTGTCCCGGAGGCCCTCCGGCCGTACCTCGGAGGCCGGGAGCTGCTGGAGCCCGCGGCCAAGTGAGCCCCTTCCCCTACCGGCTCGTCGCGACCGACCTCGACGGGACGCTGCTTCGTTCCGACGAGACGGTCTCGCAGCGTACGCGCGACGCGCTCGCCGCCGTCACGGAGGCGGGCGCCGCGCACATCGTGGTCACCGGACGCTCCGTGCCCTGGACCCGGCACATCCTCGACGACCTCGGCTACGAGGGGCTCGCGGTGTGCGGCCAGGGCGCGCAGGTCTACCACGCGGGCGAGCACCGGCTGCTGACGTCGGTGACTCTGGACCGGCAGCTGGCGGGGCTCGCCCTGTCGAAGCTGGAGGCCGAGGTCGGCCCGCTCTCGCTGGCCGCGAGCCGCGACGGCCTGGACGGCGATGTGCTGGTCGGACCCGGCTACCGGGTCCAGGAAGGCCCGCTGCCGTACGTCCCGTACAAGGACCCCGCCGATCTGTGGTCGGCGCCGCTCAACAAGGTGTACGTCCAGCACCCCGACCTGGACGACGACGCCCTGGCTACGGTCGCCCGCGAGACGGTCGGAAGCCTGGTGGACGTGGTCATGGCCGGCCCGGGCATAGTCGAGATCCTGCCCCTGGGCCTCACCAAGGCGACGGGTCTCTCCCTGGCGGCCCGCCGTCTGGGCGTGAAGGCCAAGGACACGATCGCCTTCGGCGACATGCCGAACGACATCCCCATGTTCGCCTGGTCCCACCACGGCGTAGCCATGGCCAACGCCCATGACTCGCTCAAGGCCGTGGCCCACGAGATCACGGCGTCCAACGAGTCGGACGGCATCGCGGTGGTGCTGGAGGGCCTTCTCTCCCGCTGAGCGTGGCCGGAGCCGGACAGATACGGCACTGAGCGGGCACCGCGCCGACAGGTACAGCACCGAGCGGGCACAGCGCTGAGCATGTCGGCCTTGTTCTCGCGGCCCGTTCAAGGGCCCTGCGGAGGATGCGCGGATCGAACGCGCGCGGGGGTGACCCCGACCACGGCTTAGCAAGCCGGTGCCTTACCACTCGGCCAATCTTCCGGGAGGGGCGGCCCGCGCATACGCGCGCTCGAAGCGGCCGCCCCCGGGCAGCAGCCGACAGGCGGCTCACGGAGTCTCGGTGGCTACTCCGGTGCCTGCCCCGCGCTGCCCTGCTGGGAGCCCGACGGACTCGTACTCTCCTCGGTCATCGTCGCGCTCCTCCCCGGTCCCTGCGGTGGTCGGTACGTCCACCACTCTGCCGGGGGGCGGCCGCTCCGCGCCAGTGAATTTCCGGGCGCGGAAGGCGCTCAGAAGTTGATCATGTGCCCGGCGAGCCCGTGCACGGCCTCCTTGACCGCCTCGCCCAGCGTCGGGTGCGCATGCACGTTCCGCGCGACCTCATGGACGGTCAGGTCCCACTGCTGGGCCAGCGTCAGCTCGGGCAGCAGCTCGGTGACGTCGGGGCCGATCAGGTGGGCGCCGATGAGCTCCCCGTACTTCGCGTCGCTGATGAGCTTCACGAACCCGGTCGTGTCACCCAGCCCGTGCGCCTTGCCGTTCGCCATGAACGGGAACTTGGCGACCTTGACGTCGAAGCCCTTCTCGCGGGCCTGCTCCTCGGTCCAGCCGAAGCTGGCGATCTGCGGCTGGCAGTACGTCGCGCGCGGGATCATCGGGTACTCGAGCTCCATCGTCTCGGCGCCCGCGATGGTCTCGGCGGCGACCACGCCCATGGCCTCGGCGGCGTGCGCGAGCATCAGCTTCGCGGTCACATCACCGATCGCGTAGATGTGCGGCACCGAGGTCCGGCAGCGCCCGTCCACGTCGATGGCGCCACGCTCGGTGAGCTGGACGCCCGTGGCCTCCAGGCCGTACCCGGAGACGTTCGGGGCGAAGCCGATGGCCTGCAGGACCTTGTCCGCCTCCAGCACCTGCTGGGCGCCGTCCTTACCGGTGACGGTGACACGGACCTGCGGCCCGGACTCGTCGATCGACTCCACCCGGGTCGACGTCAGCACGTCGATGCCGAGCTTGCGGTACTGCTTGGCCAGCTCCGCCGAGACGTCCTTGTCCTCCATCGGTGCCACCCGGTCGAGGAACTCGACGATGGTGACCTTCACGCCGTAGTTGTGCAGCACGTACGCGAATTCGATGCCGATCGCGCCCGCACCCGCGATCACGATCGACTGTGGCAGGTCCTCGGCGAGGATCTGCTCCTCGTACGTCCACACCCGGTCGCTGCGCCGCGTGCCGGGCAGCAGCCGGGGCGTGGCGCCGGTCGCGATGATGCAGCTGTCGAAGCTGATCGTGGCCGTGCCGCCGTCGGACTGAGCCACCTGGAGGGTGTTCGCGTCCAGGAAGGTGCCCCGGCCGGTGAACTCGGTGATCTTGTTCTTCTTCATCAGGAAGTGGACGCCCTTGACACGGCCGTCCGCGACCCGGCGGCTGCGCCGGAAGGCCTCCCCGTAGTCGAAGGAGACCTGCCCGTCGACCTTGATGCCGAACGTCTTCGCCTCATGGGTGAAGAGGTGCGCCAGCTCGGCGTTGCGCAGCAGCGCCTTGGTGGGAATACAGCCGACGTTCAGGCACACGCCGCCCCAGTACTTCTCCTCCACCACCGCGACACGCTTGCCCAGCTGGGCCGCGCGGATCGCGGCGACATAGCCGCCGGGGCCTGCTCCGAGCACGACGACGTCGAAGCGGTCTGACATGGCTTGCTCCCCAGAGTGTGAGTGTGGGTCGTACGGGCCGTGTGGGTGGCGCCCTCGCCCACAGTAATCCCGGCGCGGCCGGACCGCTGCGGCACCGGTCTCCCTGTGGAAAACCCCTACTCCTCACCCGCCAGCGTCAGCGTCCGCAGCTTCCTGCCCGCGTACCAGGTGGCGGCGACGGTGACCACGGTCAGCAGGACCGCCGCGACCGGCAGGGCGACATCCGAGGAGATCAGCCCTTCGCCCCGGGTGGCCTTCTCGGCGACCGCCAGGGCCCACTGCTGGACGCTCAGGGTCCGGGCCCCGTCGATGAGGCTGCCGAACAGCGTCTCCCAGACGAGCGCGTAGACCAGGCCGATGACGACGGCGTGCCGGCTGACCGTGCCGAGGAGGAGGAAGACGGCGCTGTACGCGATCGACGCGACGAGCGCGGCCACGGTGTACGCGACGGCCACCTGCTGCCCGTTGCCGTTGAGGATCAGGCCGGCGACAAGGGTCGGGACGGCCGAGAAGACCATGGTCACTGCGATGGCGACGATCAGCTTGGTGAAGATGATCGTGGGGCGCTTCACCGGCTTGGCGAGCAGATAGACGATCGAGCCGTCGTCGATCTCGGGGCCGATCGCGCCCGTGCCCGCGATGACACCGATCAGCGGCACCATCGTGGCGAGCGCGAACCCGCCGAGGACGTCGGCGGCGATCTGGTCGTCGGCGCCGTTGAAGACGCGGACGGCGACCGAGATGGCCACCAGCAGGACGGGGAGTACGAAGAGGACCGCGGCACGGCGACGGCCCAGCAGGGCCCGGTAGGTGAGCCGGGCGACAGTGGGGTGATACATGGTCGAGGGCTCCCTTCAGGCCGCGACGAGGTAGGAGAAGACCGACTCGAGGGACTCGTCCGAGGGCGAGACCGTCAGCAGCCGGATGGAGTGCTCGCGGGCGACCCTCGGCAGCAGTTCGGTGAAGCGGCCGAAGTCCACCGCCTGGATCCGCAGCGCCCCCTCGGTGACGTCCACCTCGATGCCGGCGGTCGACGGGTCGGCGATGAGCGCGGCGGCGAGTGCCCGGTCGTCGCTGGAGCGGACCAGGTAGCGGTGCGGGCGGTCGGTCATCAGGCGGCGGATGCGCCGGAAGTCGCCGCTGGCCGCGTGCCGTCCGGCGACGATGACCTCGATGTGGGAGGCGAGTTGCTCGACCTCCTCCAGGATGTGCGAGGAGAACAGGACGGTACGGCCCTCGGTGCCCATCCGCCGCAGCAGATCCATCAGCTGCATGCGCTGGCGCGGGTCCATGCCGTTGAACGGCTCGTCGAGAAGCAGCACGGACGGGTCGTGGACGAGCGCGGAGGCCATCTTCACGCGCTGCCGCATGCCCTTGCTGTACGTGGAGATCCTCCGGTCCTGCGCGTACTCCATCTCGACGGTGGCGAGGGCGCGCTGTGCCTCCGCCGCGCCGAGGCCGTGCAGTTCGGCGTTGGCGAGGACGAACTCGCGGCCGGTGAGGAAGTCGTACATCGCCTCGCGCTCCGGTACGACACCGATGTGGCGGTAGACGGACTCGTTGCGCCAGATGGGCTGACCGTCGAGCGTCACGGTGCCGGTGGAGGGGGCGAGGAAGCCGCCCATCATGTTGATGAGGGTGGACTTCCCGGCCCCGTTGGGGCCGAGGAGGCCGGTCACGCCCGGGCCGATGTTCATGGTGACGTCGTTGACGGCCACGACATTGCCGAACCAGCGCGATGCGTGGTCGATGTTGAGGGTTGTCACAGCCCGACCTTTCGGTAGCGGAGCATCAGAGCGGCGTACGAACCGGCGATGAGTCCGAGGACGACCAGCACATAGACCGCGCCTGCGACGGCGTCGGGTCCGGTGTTGCCCGGGAAGGAGGACGCCGCGCCGAGGAAGGCGGTCTGCACGCCGTCGATGAGGGTGATCGGCGAGAAGAGGCCGAGCCAGGTCACGGCGTCGAGGTTGTCGGTGCCCCAGGCGATGGCCTGGACGGTGGAGACGGCGCCGTACGAGATGACGAGCGCCGCGATGACGGCGGCGACGCCGAAGCCCCGACGGGGTGTCAGGGCTGCCAGGACGAGGCCGATTCCGCCGAAGAGGAGCGACAGCAGCGCCACGGACACCAACCCCTGCGCGAAGCCCTCGGTCTGGTCGGAGAAGTCCATCTCGGCGAGCAGCGCCCCCACGTAGAGGACGAGCAGCGGCGCGGCGGTCAGGATGAACAGCGCGGACGCCATCGCGCCGTACTTGGCGAGGACGTAGTCGGCCCGTTCGATGGGGCGGGAGAAGTACAGCGGGACACTCTTGAAGCGCAGGTCGCGGGAGACGGACTGGGGCGCCTGGGAGGCCACGTACAGGGCGATGACCAGCTGCATGAGGATCGCGTAGCGGGTGTAGTCGACGCTCAGGGCGCTGGCCTTGGTGGCGACGGCGACCGCGACGATGATCAGCGCCGGTACGCACATGACGCCGAAAAGGATCATCGGCAGGACCTTGGACTTGGCGCTGCGGCCGAGTCCATAGGCGCCGCGCAGAGACTGCGTGTACAGCGACCTGCGCGCGTAGGCGCGGCCGAGGCGGGGGCCGTCGTACTTGCGGTACCCGATGTTGTGGATCTGCGTCTGGGTACTCATCGGGCCTGTACCTCCAGGGACTGGCCGGCCGCGGCCTCGGGGCGGAACACCTCGGCGATGTGGTGGCGGCGCTGTTCCATGCGGACGAGGCCGAGCCCCAGGTCGGCGACGGTGTCGCGCACGGTGTCGTAGATGTCGTCGCCGGTCGCCTCCATGAGGAGGATATGGCCGGCGCCCGGCAGGCCGTCCTCCACGCGCGCGTGGAGGGTGACTCCGGCGGCGGTGAGGGCGGCGCGGAGGGCGGCGGTGCCGTCGGGGTGTGTGTCGGAGTCGGTGACCTCGACGGCGACGGTCGTCGTGGTCTGCGTGAAGTCGCTGGTGGAGCTGGAGCGCAGGAGGCTGCCGCCGTCGATGACGACGACGTGGTCACAGGTCCGCTCCAGCTCGCCGAGCAGGTGTGAGGTGACCAGCACCGAGATGCCGAAGTCCGTCCAGACGCGGCGGATGAGACCGAGCATCTCGTCGCGGCCGACCGGGTCGAGGCCGTTGGTCGGCTCGTCGAGGAGGACCAGCTGCGGGTCGTGTACGAGGGCCTGGGCGAGCTTCACGCGCTGCTTCATGCCGGTCGAGTAGCCGCCCATGGGGCGGTAGCGCTCCTCGTACAGGCCGACGTGGCGGAGCGTGTCCGCGGTGCGCTCGCGTGCCGCGGCGGGCGGCAGGCCGGACATGCGCGCCATATGGACGACGAACTCGGTGGCCGAGACGTCGGGCGGCAGGCAGTCGTGCTCCGGCATGTAGCCGACGCGCTCGCGGATGGCGGGGCCGCTGGTCGCGACGTCGAGGCCGAGCACTTCGGCACGCCCCTCGGTGGCCGGGGACAGACCGAGCAGGATTTTGATCATGGTGGACTTGCCGGCTCCGTTGGCACCCACCAGTCCGGTCACACCGGGCCCGATGTCCAGGGAGAGCCGGTCGAGAGCGGTCACCCTGGGGAACCGCTTGCTGAGGCTTTCGGTGGCGATCACAGTCACGTTTCGAAGGTAGTGGCGCGGGCCACAGCGAACGTCAGCCCTGGCGGCTGTATCCCTCTCCGACTCGAGGAGTAGGGCCCCGTACGGGAGGCGTACGCGGTCGGGGGTTTTCCACAGGTCGTGCTTGCCCCTTGACGTCGCCGCCGGTCATTGTCACATTCATTGGTGTCAAGTTACGGACGCGTACCGCATTGGGTCGCCTACGGACAGGCGGGTGTCATGGCAGCAGTGACGGCAGCGGCGGAGGTAGGGGCTGGACCGGGCGCGGAGCTGCGCGGGTTCAGGGAGGTGCAGCGCCTGGCGTACGAGTGCGCGGAGGCGGTGGCCGCGCAGCTCAAGCCGGGGGTGACGGAGCGTGAGGCGGCGCGGATGCAGCGGGAGTGGCTGCGGGAGCGTGGGGTGCGCGACTGGTTCCATCTGCCGTTCGCCTGGTTCGGCGACCGCACGGCGTTCGCGAACTTCCGGATACCGCTGCAGTTCTTCCCCACCGGCCGGCGGCTGGAGCCGGGGATGCCGTTCATCCTCGACATGGCGCCCGTGTACAAGGGCTTCACGGCGGATATCGGCTACTCGGGCTGTCTCGGTCTGAACCCGGTGCACGACAGGCTGCTCGCCGATCTGCGGGGGCACCGCGAGCTGATCCTGCGCGAGGTGCGAGAGCGCAGGCCGCTGCGGGAGATCTACGAGGACGTGGACCGGCTCATGGTCCGTCAGGGGTACGCCAACCGGCACCGCGCGTATCCGTTCGGGGTGATCGCCCACAAGGTGGGCCGGGTGCGGGAGCGGCGCTGGTCGCCGACGCTGTTCGGGTTCGGCACACAGGCGCTGAAGGGGCTGGCGGGCGACGCGCTGCACGGGCACCGGGAGGGCTGGTCGCCGCTGTGGTCCCCGTACACGTTCTCCGACCACCCGCCGCAGCCGGGCCTGTGGGCGGTCGAGCCGCATCTCGGATTCCGGGGTACGGGCGTGAAGTTCGAGGAGCTGCTCGTGGTGACCGACTCCAAGGACCCGGAGCAGAGCGCGTTCTGGCTTGACGACGACCTGCCGCACGTGCGGCGCTGGACCGAGGAGGCGGCCGTATGAGTCTGCTGAGGGGTGCGCGGGAGCGCTGGGTTCGTACGGGCGGGATCGAGTTGTGCGTCGCCGAGCTGGGCGACCGCGACCGGCCCACGGTCGTGCTGGTCCACGGCTACCCCGACTCGAAGGAGGTGTGGTCGGAGGTCGCGCTGCGGCTCGCCGAGCGGTTCCATGTCGTTCTGTACGACGTACGGGGGCACGGCCGGTCCACGGCGCCGGTGCCGCTGCGCGGCGGGTTCACGCTGGAGAAGCTGACGGACGACTTCCTGGCGGTCGCGGACGCGGTCAGCCCGGACCGGCCGGTGCACCTGGTCGGGCACGACTGGGGGTCCGTCCAGTCCTGGGAGTTCGTCACGGTGAAGCGCACCGAGGGCCGGATCGCTTCGTTCACGTCCATGTCGGGGCCTTCCCTCGACCACTTCGGACACTGGATCAAGCAGCGGGTCGTCCGGCCCACCCCGCGCCGCGTGGGGCAGCTGCTCGGCCAGGGCGCCAAGTCCTGGTATGTGTACCTGCTGCACACCCCGGTGCTCCCGGAGCTCGCCTGGCGCGGGCCGCTCGGCAAGCGGTGGCCGGCGATCCTCCGCCGGGTCGAGAAGGTGCCGGGCGACAGCTACCCGACGGCGTCACTGCCGACGGACGCGGCGCACGGCGCGTGGCTGTACCGGGACAACGTCCGGGCGCGGCTGCTGCGCCCGCGCTCGGACGCCTACGCGCACGCGCCGGTGCAGCTGATCACGCCGACCGGTGATGTCTTCCTGTCGGAGCGGCTGTACGACGAGCTGGCGTTGTGGGCCCCGCAGTTGGTGCGGCGCACGCTCCCGGCGAAGCACTGGGTACCGCGCACGCGGCCGGAACAGCTCGCCGGGTGGATCAGCGAGTTCGTGACGGCGCACGAGGAGAAGGGCGCGGAGGTACCGGCCCCGGTCGCCTCGGGGCGGCGGTACGCGGACCGGTTCGGCGGGCAGCTGGTGCTCGTGACCGGCGCGGGCAGCGGTATCGGGCGGGCCACGGCGTTCGCGTTCGCCGAGGCCGGGGCGCGGGTCGTGGCCGTCGACCGGGACGCGGAGAGCGCGTCGCGCACGGCGGAGCTGTCCCGGTTGCTCGGAGCGCCCGGGGCGTGGGCCGAGGTGGCCGACGTCAGCGACGAACAGGCGATGGAGAAGCTCGCCGCGAAGGTCGCCGCCGAGCACGGCACGGTGGACGTGCTGGTCAACAACGCCGGGATCGGCCTGTCGGGGTCGTTCTTCGACACGACGAGCGAGGACTGGAAGAAGGTCCTGGACGTCAATCTGTGGGGTGTGATCCACGGCTGCCGGATCTTCGGCAGGCAGATGGCCGAGCGCGGCCAGGGCGGCCACATCGTGAACACGGCGTCTGCCGCCGCCTACCAGCCGTCGAAGGCACTGCCCGCGTACAGCACGTCGAAGGCGGCGGTGCTGATGCTCAGCGAGTGCCTGCGGGCGGAGCTGGCCGGGCAGGGCATCGGGGTCACGGCGATCTGCCCGGGCATCGTGAACACCGGCATCGCGTCGACGGCGCACTTCGCGGGGGTACCGGAGGAGGAGCAGAAGCGGCTGCGCAAGCGCACGTCTCGGCTGTACGGGCTGCGGAACTACCCCCCGGAGAAGGTCGCCGAGGCGATCCTGCGGGCCGTCGTGGAGAACCGGGCGGTGGTGCCGGTGACCCCGGAGGCCCGGGGAGCCCTGCTCATGTCCCGGTTCGCGCCGAGGGCACTACGGGGGATAGCGAGGCTGTCGCCGCCGCTGTGAGGGCGTAGGCGGTCCGGGCGACCACCGCACCGCCGGTGGACACACATGGCGACAACGCGGACCGGCCTCCTGGTACCTCCGCCCCCAGCCGGGCGCGGCGGCGGCCGTACCATCCCTGACAGGACGGCGCGGGGCGGTAAGGAGCGAGTGTGTCCGAGCAGCCGGCAGGCGGAAGACCTGTGGACGAGAAGGTGGCCGGGCGTCCGGCGGCCGAGTACCGGATCGAGGACCTGGCGCATCTCAGCGGCGCCACGGTCCGGACGATCCGCGCCTACCAGGACCGCGGCCTGCTGCCCAGGCCCGAGCGGCGCGGCCGGTCGAACGTGTACGGGGACGCCCATCTGGCCCGTCTCCGGCAGATCGCCGACCTGCTCGACCGGGGCTACACCCTGGCGTCCATCAAGGAGCTGCTGGAGGCATGGGACGCCGGCCGGGGCCTGGGCGGCGTGCTCGGCCTGGTCGCCGAGGTGAACGGGCCGTGGACGGACGAGCAGGCCGACCGGATCACGCGCGCGGAGCTCGACGCCACGTTCGGCGGCACCCCGGACGAGCGGGCCGTCCAGGAAGCCGTCGAGCTGGGTGTGCTGGAGCGTGTCCCGGGGCGGGACGACGAGTTTCTGGTGCCGAGCCCGCAGGAGCTGGCCGTGGCGGCCGAGCTGTACACGGCCGGGGTGCCGCTGCTCGCCATCGCCGGGCACCTCCGGGAGCTGCGCGCCCAGGTGGAGCACATAGCGGCCCGGTTCCTGGAGTTCACCACGGAGCATGTATTCGCCCGCTACCTCGGCCACCGGCCACCGACGGACGAGGACGCGGCCGAGGCGGCCTCGCTGGTGCGGCGGCTGCGGCCGCTCGCCCAGCAGACGGTGGACGCCGAGCTGGCCCGCGCGATGCGGATCTTCGCGACCCGCCACCTCCAGCAGCACCTCACCCCCGGAGGGCCGCCGGCCCGGGACGACGAACACCGGGCCGTCGTCCTTCCCGCCGCGACCGTCCAGGCGGTGCACGGGCTGGTGGGCGCGGCCAACGCCCCGGCGTTCATCGCGGCGGCCGCCGAGCGCGAGGTGCAGGCAAGGACACTGGACGCACTCACCGCGCGGGCCCGGGAAGCGGCCGAAGGAGCCCCAAGCCCCTGAGAGAGGCCGCTAGTTGTCCACAGAATCGCCCATCTTCCTGTGGATAACACGAGTTGATTGTGGACCAAACCTGCTCACGGAATTTTCTGTGGCGGGACGGGCGTGATCCCTGCCACGCTTCCGTCATGGACGGAAGACGCACCGTGAAGGTGTCGAAGTACCTCTCACGGCATCTGCGCCACCAGCCCGGGCGGATCGGACTCGTCCTCGACCCGCACGGCTGGGTCGCGGTCGACGACCTGCTGCGTGCCATGGCCCGGCACGGCATGCCCCTCAGCCGCGCCGAGCTGGAGCACGTCGTGGCCGTGAACGACAAGCGACGCTTCACCATCGACGGCGACCGCATCCGGGCCAGTCAGGGCCACACCGTCGACGTGGACCTCGGCCTGCCGCCGGCCACCCCGCCCGCGTACCTCTACCACGGCACCGTGGCCGCGAACCTGGCCGCGATCCGCGCCGAGGGCCTCCGCCCGATGGCCCGCCACCACGTCCACCTGTCGCCCGACCGGGAGACGGCGACCAGGGTCGGGGCACGGCGGGGCAGGCCCGTCGTGCTGTCCGTGGACGCGGGCGCCATGCACCGCGACGGGCACGTCTTCCACGTCAGCGCCAACGGGGTCTGGCTCACGGACGCGGTGCCCACGCGCTATCTGCGGTTCCAGGAGTAGCGGCGGCCGACGGGGCCGGAGCACCCGCGGCGGCACCGTACGCATGTCGTCCGCCACCGTCGCGGCCTCGCCGCGGCCCACGGCCGCCTCCAGGCGCCACAGCGCTTCGCGATCGACCCGTCCCGTGCTGCGCGGGGCGCCCGCTTGGGCGGCCTCGTGTCCCCGGTCGTGTCCCGGTCGCCCGTCTCGGTTCCCCCGTCTCGGTTCCCCCGTCCCGTACGCCGTCCCCTTCGCCCCTCCCGGTCGGACCGGCGTGGACCGTCACGGTCCGGACGCCCGGCGGGGATCGCTGCGGTCGTAGCGTCCGGAAGCGATCCCCGCAGCCCTGGAACAGCCCCGCCCGGGGGCGGGAGCGGACGCCGAGTGAAGATCCGGCGGTACCGCCCCGGGCCCCTCACCGGTCAGAGATGGCGGGGCGGTCCGAGCAGTGGCGTCCGCACCGGAGCCGCGAGCCCGACGAACACCACCATCTCGTGCCCGCCGGGGTTGGTCTGCAGCGGCACGGTCATCCAGTTGTTGGCCAGCCAGACGTTGCCGGAGGGGTCGATCTGGACGGCGGTGTTCCGTTCCAGTCCGTCGCTGGTGTACCCGGTGCCGGCCGGCGAGATCGCGTCGCCCGTCCGGAGTCCGGGCGGGCAGGCGGACACGCGGGCACCGCACAGGTTGGCCAGGCGGTGACCGCCGAAGTTCGCCACCCAGACGGTGTCGTTGCCGTCGACGGCGATGCCCCAGGGCAGGAACAGGCCGTCGTTGACGAACGGCTTGGCCGGGGTGGTGCCGTCGGGGCGGATCAGCGTGACCGACGCGTCGACGTGTCGGGCGACGACGTCCTCGACCGCCTCGGCGACCATGGCGGGTGTGGTGCCCTCACAGGGCGCCACCACCGCACCGCCGTTGGCCACCCACACGTTGCCCAGAGTGTCGGAGGCGACGCCCATGGGCCGTTTGATCCCACCGCCGGTGATCGAGCGCAGGGGCCTGCCCTGCGGGGAAAGCAACGTCACGCTGTCGCTTCCGTTTCCGGTCACCCAGGCACGCCCCCGGGTGTCCACCGTGACGCCGAACGGCTTGATCAGGCTGTCACCGCCCGGTGCGATGTTCCGGGCCCGGTGCGCGTCCCCCTGCGGGATTCGGGTCACGCTCCTGCCACCGCAGTTGGCGACCCAGATGTTTCCCTCCCGGTCCGACACCGTGCCCTGCGGCTGGACGATGTCACCGCGCCGCCAGCCACGCGGCGGCGAGAGGGGCCGGCCATCGGGGGTGAACTCCGAGATACTGCGGTACAGGCGGCTCGCGTCGAGCGGACAGTCGCTTCCCTGGAAGCCGAAGTTGGCCGCCCAGACATGACCGTCGGGGTCGATGGCGGTACCGAAGCCCACCCCGTACAGTCCACCGCCGCGGTACGGGGCACCCGGGACGTCCTGGCCGGTCGGGGTGAGCCGGGACAGGATGCGGGATCCGCAGACGGACCTGCGGGGGTCGGCGCCGTACGTGTAGTTGTTGCCGATCCATGCCGTGCCTTCGGCGTCGAACGCGACATTGCCCGGCCCGTCCAGCTCGTGACCATTGCCCACGTAGCGCAACGCGATGGTCCAGGCGTCGGGGGCCTTCGTCAGCTTTGGCAGGTAGTCGGTGCGGCCCTCTGCCAGCGCGAAGAGTTCGGCTGCGTGGTTGCCGGGCAGCCGGGCGATGTCCGCGACGGCCTGGAAGGTCTCCCGGGGCGCGGGTGCCCCGGGATGTCCGGCCAGCTCGAAGAGGGTGTCGCAGGTCTGTCCCGCGGTGCAGCCGGACAGAATGTCGGCCAGCGTGTTGAAGGCGCGCAGAGTGGACGTCTGCTCGCCGTTCGGGGCGGTGGCGAGTGCCTCGGCCACCGCCCCGTCGTCGATGTCGGCCAGGTTGTGGGAGACCGCCGCCGCGTTCTGCAGCCCGGGGCTGCGTCCTGCCACCTCACCCCCTTGCGTGAACTGCGCCATCGCGAAGCCCGCCGCGACCGTGGTGCGCTCGTTGAGTACCACCTTGCCGGTGCGACGGCCGGTGCCGATCATCGTGACCAGCCGTACCGGCCGCACCCGGTGCGCGGCCCGGGAGTGCCCGTGGCCGGCCGGTCTCGCGTCCGCGGTCAGGTACAGCACGGCGTCCGGGGCCTTCGGAGCACGGTACGAGAGGCTGAAACGGCCGTGAGCGTCGCTGCGGGTGCGGGCCAGCGGACGGGCGCCGGCGCCGGGATGGCCACCGGCCTGGAACAGCGTCACCTCGGCGGCGGCGATGGGCCGGCTGCCGCTGCGCACGACGCCGTGCTGCTCCAGCGTGCCGTGTCCCGGGGGCGGTCCACCGGTGGCCTCCGAATGGGAGGCCCCGAACGTGAGTGGAACCAGGAGAGCGGTGAGCAGAGCAGCTCTGCGAAGACGCACGAGAGTTCCCTTTCCGGGGCAGGAACATGAGGCCGCCGGGCGCTCCGCCGGTCGGGTCACAGCACGTCGACGACGCGGCTCACGGTGCCAGGGGGCGGCACGCCACAGGGTCGGACACCATGACGTGGCGTCATCGCCACCTGTTCGGGTGACCGAAGGGGAGGACCAGGCGGGTCCGGGGGCCACGCCTCGTGGACTGGTGACGTTCCGGACGCACCACCCGGAAGTCTTCGGCTCAGGCAGGCGGAAGGACCGGTTCGTCGTCGCAGAAGCCCCTGAACGCGGCCCGGTCCTCCTGTATCCGCTGCCCGTCCCTGCTCGATCTTCCCGGCGTTCGTTCCGTGGCGGACCGCTGCTCCGCGCGGTCCCCACGGGCACGGCTGCGACGACGGTGACACACGGCATGTCCTTGGGAACCCTCGTCACCTCGGTCAGACCTCGGTCAGACCTCGGTCGCCCCTAGCGGCCTGACGGGTGGACCTTGAGCATTGCTCCGGCCCATCCGGGCAGGAGGGCCCGTCACAGCGGTCCGTTGTCCTTCAGGACCCTTCGGGCCTGGGCGAAGAGCATCCCCACGTTCGCCGACTTTCGGCACACGACGACCGCGACGACCTCGTCGGCGCTGTCGACACGCAGAAAGAGGTGCGCCAGGTTGTCGCTGTTGACAAGGATCTCCTGGAAGTAGTGCCGGTCGGACACCACTCCGCGGCGCTCCTTGAAGATGTTCTCGATCATCACCACATTGCGGCCCTGGAAGAGCTCGAGTGTGGCCGCCGCCAGCATGTCGAGTACCTCCGGCGGGTGCGAGTCACTGGTCTCCACCGACAACAACATGCCCGTCGACATGTCGATGATCCCGGCGGCCACGCACTCCGGCACCTCCGTGCGGAGGGTCTTGACAATGTTGACCACTCGGCCGGACATGCTCTGGTGGCCTGAGGTTCCCGCTGCGCTCATTGTGTTCCTTCTGATGGATTCGGTGTCGGGTGAGGACCGAAGCCGGCTCCCACCCTGGGCGATCGTGCAGTCCTGGGCCCTGTTTCGCAGAGGGCGTCCGGCTCAGCCGACCTGAGTGGTCCCGGTCTCGGAAGTCAGCAGCAGGCCGATCCGGTCGGCGCTCACCTGCGACTCGGCGTGGAACCGCCTCACGTCCATGCCCGAGTCGCCGAGCACCGCCATCAACGCCATGTCGCCGATCGCCTGTGCGACCAGATAACCGCCGCTGAACCGTGAGACGGTGTGTTGGACCAGTCCCTTGCCTGTGGCGGCGCCCGTGCGGCGGGCGATGCTGAGTGCCGCTGCCGTGAGAGCGGCCAGGCACTCTCCGTCCACCGTGTCGTCCGCCTCAGCAGTGATGAGAAGGCCGTCGGCCGAAGCCACGACCACGTCCGTGACACCGACGACCCGATCGCGGAGTGCACGCATCTCAGCGGTCAGCTCGTCATTCTTGATAGTCACAACTCTCCTGTGTGTTCAAGCCGGGATCACTCCCGGCCGGCTGTGCAGCTTCTTCGACGCGTAGCGCGCCTGATCGTCCGTCCCGGATGAGGCCAGGGGTTCCGCCCCCCTTGTGGACCACGACGGGGGCTGGCGTCGCATGCCCTGGCCCGCAGTGGGACTGAGGCTCCCCGCGGGAAGGGACATCGGTTACCGGCAATCCGTCACCGGCCGCAGAGGGAGGACGTCGTGGATTCCGCTCATGCCGCGTCGGCGCTGAGGAAGGCCGCTCGCGTCGGCCGGGCGGTGAGGGAGGCGGGAGGCGTTCGGCATCCGATCGGCTGCCTCGGCCGGCTCGCCGACAGGAACGGCCGTACGGGAGGACACCACCGCGACCAGACCCTCGCTCAGCATGCGTGTGAGTTCGACCGTGACCGCGTAGAGGCCCCGCGCCAGCAGGAAGGAGAGGTCCCGTGCGCTGCGGCGTCCGTTGACGCGTAGAAGGATCTCCCGTCGCGTACCGGACGTCGAACCGCTCAGCAGTGCGGCTCCCGCGGACGTCGGAGTCAACCGGTCCTTGAAAGGGCAGAGCGAGACCCGGAGCGAAGCGAGTGCCTTGATACGACGGCTCACCTCCGGGAGCAGCCAATCCGGTTCGATGGCTTGGGGTGCCGTCAGGTGATGGCCCCCGCCGGGTTCGAGGAGGCACTCGTCGATGCGGCCCATGCAGACGGAGAGGGCGCCGTCCAGGGCTGCCATGTGACATATCAACTGCAGCTCGGCCGCTCCGACCAGCGTCCGGTCGATCAGTTCTGTTCCGATCCGGCCATCGGCCGCACCGGCCTGGTAGGCGGCCGCCCACTCGGCCGTCCCGAGACGCCCGGAACACAGCAACAGGGTCTCCACGGTCGGGGCTCCGGGCGACTCGACCGCGACGATGGCGCCGTTCGCCAGATGAAAGGTGCCGCCCGGGTCGCCCACCACCACCAGAGTGCCGGAGAGCCGCTCGTGACGAGCACGGACCAGGTTCCGGGCCAGCTCCTCGGCGGCGTGGTCCGACGGCGACGGCAGCGACCGTGCCGGTGATGCCCAAGGGGCTCCGGGGAAATCGGGATGCATCACCATTCGGCTCCTGATCGTGAAACAGCCACGTCCATGACGGCCCGGCGGGTCTCCGGGGCGGCGAAGACCGAAGCCGTCCGATGTCCCGGCATGGTGATGTCGAGCACGGTCACCCCTTGTCAGCGGCTGAATTCCGACAGGACATCCACGGAGGGTGCCGTGGGTCATCCAGCCCTCGGAATCGCACGGTAGTCAGCTCCGCCGAATCCGTGATCGAAGATGCCGGAAGTCTTTGGATTCTTTCGCCAGAGGTCACCTCGTGACCCTTTCCTGCTGAATCCACGCCATCTATGGAGCGGCTCTGCCGGAAAGCCACTCGACAGAGTGACCTCGGCGCCGGACACGATGTGTCAGAACGGCCCTCCACTCGACACCGTGCGCCCTTGCCGGTCACCCACAGGAGACAGACCGCTGTCACGGCTGTGACCGCGCCGACGGCGGCGGTATGGCCTGGAGATGGCAGCACCCAGGTCGGAATACTGAGGCCATTCCGCGCAGGGGGACAGTCCTGGGGCGGACGTAGGCTCGGGGCATGACTCTGCGCCTGAGCACCGTGATCCTGCCCGTACGCCGCTGGCACGACGGCGGCCGAGACCAGTGGACACGGGCGGAGGAACTGGGCTTCCACGCCGCGTACACCTACGACCACCTCTCATGGCGCAGCTTCCGCGACGGCCCCTGGTTCGGCGCGGTGCCGACGCTGACCGCCGCCGCGACGGCCACCCGACGACTCCGCCTGGGCACCCTCGTCACGTCGCCGAACTTCCGGCACCCGGTCACACTGGCCAAGGAGCTGATCTCCCTTGACGACATCTCCGGCGGCCGGATCACGCTCGGCATCGGCGCGGGCGGCAACGGCTTCGACGCCACGGCGCTGGGGCAGGAGGCGTGGACGCCCCGGCAGCGCGCGGACCGGTTCGCCGAGTTCGTCCCGCTGCTCGACCGACTCCTCACCGAGGACAGCGTCACCCACGAGGGCACTCACTATTCGGCGCACGAGGCCCGCGACATTCCCGGCTGTGTCCAGCGGCCCCGGCTGCCCTTCGCCGTCGCGGCGACCGGCCCGCGCGGGATGCGGCTCGCAGCCCGGCACGGCCAGGCGTGGGTCACGACCGGCGATCCGAAGCTGACCGAGACGGGCACGCCCGAGCAGTCCCGGCTCGCTCTCCGCGACCAGCTGGACAAACTGGACAAGGCGTGCGCCGGGGCCGGCCGGGACGCGGCCGAACTGGACAAGATCTTGCTGACCGGTTTCACCCCGGACGGGAACCGCCCACTGGAGTCCGTGGACGCGTTCGTGGACTTCGCCGGTCGGCACGCGGAGCTCGGATTCGACGAGATCGTGGTGCACGCACCCATCCCGGACTCCGTCTTCGCCACCGACGAGACCGTTTTCGAGCGGATCGCCACCGAGGGGCTCGCCCAGCTGAACGCCTGACGGTCACCCCATCCACCACCCCCGTTTCCGCCGTTTCACCCGTTTCGCCTGCGCACAAGCGTGCGGCTCAAATGCGCACGGTTTCGCACGTTCGTGCACCTGGTGGGTGACTGGTACGGGACAATGGACGGGTGACCTCACCGACGACCTTCCCCCGCCCCCGTCCGATGTCCAAGGCGCGTCCACGGCTGATCGCCACCGACCTTGACGGAACGCTTCTGCGTAACGACAAGTCCGTTTCGGACCGCACGGTCGCGGCACTGGCCGCCGCTGAGGAGGCGGGGATCGAGGTCTTCTTCGTCACCGGCCGGCCCGCCCGCTGGATGGACGTCGTCAGCGCCCACGTCCACGGCCATGGGCTGGCGATCTGCTCCAACGGGGCGGCCGTCGTCGATCTGCACGCCGGACGGAAGATCATCGACGTGCGGTCCCTGGAGCGGGAGACCGCACTCGACGTCGTCGAGACGTTGCGCATGGAGTCGCCCAGCACGGCCTTCGCGATGGAGTTCGCCGACGGCATCCGGCACGAACCGGACTACCCGCCCCTCCACCTCGACGCGGCCCTCGACATCGGCCCCGCCGAGAAGCTCCTCCACGAGGACGTGGCCGGGCTCGGCGCGCCCCTGCTGAAGCTGCTCGCGCTCCACCCCGAGCTCACACCCGACGGCTTCCTCGCCCTGGCGCGTGCGGCCGTCGGCCACCGGGCCACCATCACCCGCTCAAGCCCCACCGCGCTGCTGGAGGTCAGCGGCCTGGGAGTGTCCAAGGCCAGCACGCTCGCCCTGTGCTGCGCCGAGCGCGGCATCTCCGCGGACGAGGTCGTGGCGTTCGGGGACATGCCCAACGACATCGAGATGCTCACCTGGGCCGGCACGTCGTACGCGATGGGTAACGCCCACCCGGACGTCGTCGCCGCCGCCTCCGGCCGGACCGTCGCCAACCAGGAGGACGGCGTGGCGGCGGTCATCGAAGGCATCCTCGCCGACTACTGAGCCGACTACTGAGCCGGTCACCGGGACCCGCCTCACAGCTCGACCCCGTGCTCACGCAGCCAGCGCATGGGGTCGACGCCGGAGCCCAGGTGCGGGGTGACCCGCACTTCGAAGTGCAGATGGGGCCCGGTCGAGTTCCCCGTGGTCCCTGCCTGGCCGATCCACTGCCCGGCGGCGACGGCCTCCCCCTGGTCCACCGCGGCCGACGCGAGATGCGCGTACTGCGAGTACCAGCCGCCCGTGTGCCGTACGACCACCTCGATCCCGAACGGGCCCCCGCACGACACGGACTGGACGCGCCCCGCTCCGATCGACCGCACCGGCGTACCGATGTCCACCGCGAAGTCCTGCCCCGTGTGCCGGTGCGCCCAGTGCCTCCCCGCGCTGTCGAAGCCCGCCGACAGCTCGTACCCGTGCTTCGCGGAGACCGGCGCCACCCAGGCCCGGCCCTCGTCCCACCGGCCGTCCGGCTGGTCGAGGCGCGCCGCGCCCGGGCAGCTGCCCGCCGCCGCACTGCGGTCCGCCTCCGCCTGGAGCCGCCACTGTGCCCGCTCCAGCCGCGTCTCCAGATCGCGCTTCACCTCCGCCAGCCGCGCCCGGCCGACATCCAGGTCCCGCCACGCGGATCTCGCCTGGTTCTCGGCGGACGCCAGCCGCCGCTCTGCCCGGCCCGTGTGCTTCATCAACTGGTGCACCACCTGGCCCGCCTGGCGTGCGACCCGCTCGGCGCGCAGCGCGTCCTCCGGGTTGTCGGCGAGCAGCAGCCGCGCGGTCACCGCGAAGGAGCTGCCGGTCCGGTACTGGGCGCGGGCGACCTCACCCGCCCGGTTGTGCAGGGCGGCCAGTTCGCGCCGTTTCTCGTCCAGCTTCTTCTGGAGCAGGTCGGCCTTGGCCTGCTGCGCGGCGGAGGCGCGGAGCCCCCGCTCGTACGCCTCCGTGATCTTGCCGGCCTCCTCGAAGAGCCGCGCCACCTCGGCGCTCACCGCGGGCCCGTCGGGCCCGGCCACCGGAGCGGCGGCGGCCGTGGACGGGGGGGCGAGCAGGACGATCAGCGCGGACAGCACCGGCCCGAGCAGCGACCGCCGACCGTGGGGAAGGCGCATCCTGGGATAGTCGCTCTTCGGACAGGGCTTCTCCCGCATCTGGCCGTCCCACCCGGCGCCGTACCGCCGACCGGCCTACAGCAGTACCGCCGTCCGGCCCACCCGCACGCCGCTGTCCGGCCACACCCCCGTCGCCGACCTGTCCGGCGCCCCGCCGTCGGCCGGTCCCCGCCCCGCCGTCGGCCGGTCCCCGCCCCGCCGTCGGCCGGGCGGCGCCGGTCCGCCCGGGCGGCGGAGGCCCGCCCTGCGTACGCCCGCCCCCGTACTATCGGCGCCGTACGGAGACGCCCGACGCTTCCGGGCCCTCGACGCGGAGGTCGGCTGCGCGCTCCCGTTCCAGCATCCGCCGCAGTGGCCCGTCGACGGCGGCGAGCTCGGCGTACGGGCCGCGCTGGACGACCCTGGCGTCCTCCAGGACGACGACCTCGTCGACCGCGTCGAGACCGTGCAGCCGGTGGGTGATCAGCACCGTGGTGCGGCCGCGCGTCGCCCGGAGCAGGTCCTCCGTGAGCGCGTCGGCCGTGGCGAGGTCCAGGTGCTCGGCGGGCTCGTCGAGGACGAGGACCGGGAAGTCGGCGAGGAGCGCCCGGGCGAGGGCGAGGCGCTGCCGCTGGCCGCCGGAGATCCGGGCACCGTGCTCGCCGACCAGCGTGTCCAGGCCGTCGGGCAGGGCGTCGGCCCAGTCCAGCAGCCGGGCCTCGGCCAGCACCCGGCGCAGTTCCTCGTCGCTCGCACCGGTCCGGGCGAGCCGCAGGTTCTCGCGGATGGTGCTGTCGAAGAGGTGGGCGTCCTGAGCGCAGAGCCCCACGAACCGGCGTACCTCGTCCCCGTCGAGCGCCGTCGCGTCGGTGCCATCCAGCCGGTACGCACCGGCCCGGGTCTCCACGAACCGCAGCAGCACCTGCGCCAGGGTGGTCTTGCCCGCCCCCGACGCACCGACGACGGCGACCCGCCGGCCGGCCTCCAGGCGCAGGTCGAAGGAGACCAGCGCGTCCCGGTCCTGCCCGGGGTGACGCGCGGTGACGCCGCGCAGCTCCAGCGGGAACGGGCTCTGTGGCGGGGGCGCTGGCCACTCCGGCTCCGGTACGGGGACGGGCGCGTCGAGCACCTCGAAGACCCGCTCGGCGCTGCGCCGTACGCGCTGTCGGTACTGGACGGCGAGCGGCAGTCCCATGACGGCCTCGAACGCGGCGAGCGGGGTGAGGACGACGACCGCCAATGCCACGCCACCGAGCCGCCCGTCCCGTACGGCCTGAACGCCTACCAGCGCGGCGGCGGCCACGGTCAGCCCTGCCGACAGCGCGGTCAGCCCGCCGCCGAGCGCGGTGGCCGCCGACTGGCGCGCGGCGATCCGGGTGAGCACCGCGTCGGCCTCGCGGGTCCGGGCGATACGGCTCCGCAGCGCACCGGCCACGGTCAGCTCGGCGCAGCCGCGCAGCAGGTCGACCACCCGGGCCGCGAGGGCGCCCCGGGCGGGGGCGAGCCGCTGCTCGGCACGGCGGGACACGACGCCGCCCAGCGCCGGGACGGCGACCCCGGCGACGAGCAGGCCCGCCGCGAGCACGGCGCCGGCCTCGGGCAGCAGCCACGCGGTGAACCCGACGGCGCCCGCGCCGACCAGCAGGGCCGTACCGGCCGGCAGCAGCCAGCGCAGCCAGTAGTCCTGGAGGGCGTCCACGTCGGAGACCAGCCGGGACAGCAGGTCGCCGCGGCGGGTCCGGCGCAGCCCCGCCGGGGAGATCCGCTCCAGGCGTCGGTAGCTGGCCACCCGGAGGTCGGCGAGCATGCGCAGCACCGCGTCGTGCGACACCAGCCGCTCGGCGTACCGGAACACGGCCCGGCCGATGCCGAACGCGCGGGTGGCCGTCACCGCGACCATGAGGTGCAGGATGGGCGGCTGTTCGGAGGCGCGGGAGATCAGCCAGCCGGACACGGCCATAAGTCCGACGGCCGACCCGAGTGCGAGGCTGCCCAGCAGCAGCGCCAGCGAGAGCCGCCCCCGGAACTCCCCGGCCATGCCCCGGACCCGCGCCAGCACGCGCCGCCCGGGCAGCGGGGCCGGCGGGTCGGACACGGTGGGCACCGGACGTGCGGCCGCCGCGTGGGCACCGTGCAGACCGCCCACGACCCCGAAGGCGTCGTCGACCATGTCCGCGCCGACATGGGCCGCGCCGGCCTGCCCCGGACCCGGACCCGGCCCCGTCGCCGACTCCGGCCCCTGCCCCTGGCCCTGCTCCGGCTCCCCGGCCCCGGCCGGAGCCGGGGTCGGAAGGGCCCGCTCCTCCTCCCGCAGCGCGACCACTCGGTCCGCCACGGCCAGCAGCGCGGGACGGTGCACGACCAGCAGAACCGTCCGCCCGGCGGCCAGCCTGCGTACCGCCTCCACCACCGCTGCCTCGGTCGCGCCGTCCAGCGCGGCGGTCGGCTCGTCGAGCAGCAGCACAGGCCGGTCGGCGAGGAACGCCCGGGCCAGCGCCAGCCGTTGCCGCTGGCCGGCCGACAGACCGGCGCCCTCCTCGCCGAGCACCGTTGCGGCGCCGTCCGGCAGGTCGTCGACGAAGTCGGCACCGGCGTCGCGCAGAGCCGCCCGTACGGCGTCGTCGTCCGCGTCGGGCCTGGCGAGGCGGACGTTCTCGGTGATGGTCCCGGCGAACAGGTACGGCCGCTGCGGCACCCAGGCGATCCGCTCCCGCCACCGCTCCGGGTCCAGCGACGCGACGTCCACGCCACCGGCCCGTACGGAACCCGATTCCGGCGCGGTGAAGGCCAGCACCACGTCCAGGAGCGTCGACTTGCCGACACCGCTCGGCCCGACCAGGGCCACCGTCTCACCGGGTTCGACGACCAGCGATGCCCGGTCCAGCGACGGGTGCCTCCGCCCGGCATGACGTACGGTCACCGCGTCCAGCTCGATCCGGACGGGGCCGTCGGGCAGAACGCCTGTGCCACCCTTCCGTACCGGGGCCTCCAGCACCGCGAAGACCTCCTCGGCGGCCGAGATGCCCTCCGCCGCCGCGTGGTACTGGGCACCGACCTGCCGGAGCGGCAGATAAGCCTCGGGCGCGAGGATCAGGATGACCAGACCCGTGTAGAGGTCGAGGGTGCCGTGGACGAGCCGCATGCCGATGCCGACGGCGACCAGCGCCACCGACAGTGTCGACAGCAACTCCAGGGCGAACGACGAAAGGAACGCAATCCGCAAGGTCCGGAGCGTCGCCTGCCGGTACTGGGACGTGATGGCGCGGATGGACTCCGCCTGCGCCTTCGCCCGCCCGAAGATCTTCAGGGTGGGCAGTCCGGCCACCACGTCGAGGAAATGGCCCGACAGCCGGGACAGCAGCCTCCACTGCCGGTCCATGCGGGCCTGGGTGGCCCAGCCGATGAGCACCATGAAGATCGGGATCAGCGGCAGCGTCACCACGATGATGGCCGCCGACACCCAGTCCTCGGTGACGATCCGGGCCAGCACGGCCACCGGGACGACCACGGCAAGACCCAGCTGCGGCAGGTAGCGCGCGAAGTAGTCGTCCAGCGCGTCCACACCACGCGTCGCCAGCGCCACCAGCGACCCCGTGCGCTGCCCGCTCAGCCACCCCGGACCCAGCCCGGCGGCCCGCTCCAGCAGCCGCCGCCGCAGCTCGGACTTCACCGCCGCGCCGGCCCGGTGGGCGGCGAGCTCGGTGAGCCAGGACACCAGCCCGCGGCCGACCGCGACCACGGCGAGCAGCACCAGCGGCACGGTGAGGTCGTCGACGGCCAGCCCGCGCTGGAACGCCCCGACGACGACCTCGGCGATGAGCATCGCCTGACCGACCACCAGCGCCGCCCCGACCAGGCCGAGGAGGACCAGCGCCATGAGGAACAGACGGGTGGCCCGGGCGTACCGGAGCAGACGCGGGTCGATCGGTTTCACGTGAAACATCCCCTGCCGGTGGCCTAGTGGGTCTTGGCGATGTGCTGTGTGCCGATCCGCTTGCGGAACACCCAGTAGGTCCAGCCCTGGTAGAGCAGGACGAGCGGCGTGGCGATCACCGCACACCAAGTCATGATCTTCAGGGTGTACGGGCTGGAGGCCGCGTTGCTCACGGTCAGGCTCCAGTCCGGGTTCAACGAGGACGGCATGACGTTCGGGAAGAGCGTCAGGAACAGCATCGCAACCGCGGCGGCGATCGTGATGCCGGACAGCGCGAAGGACCAGCCCTCCCGTCCGGCCTTGATCGCGCCGACCGCCCCGAGGAGCGCGGCCACGGCGACGACCATCGCGACCAGGCTCGTCCCGTCGCCCCGGGTGGCCTGTGTCCACACCAGGAAGGTGAGGGCGAGGACGGCGGCGACCAGGCCGAGGGTCAGCGCCAGCTTCCCGGCCCGCTCCCGTATGTCCCCCACGGTCTTCAGTGCGGTGAACACCGCTCCGTGGAAGGTGAACAGGCTCAGGGTGACCAGTCCGCCGAGCAGCGCGTAGGGGTTGAGCAGGTCGAAGAAAGTGCCGACGTACTCCTTGGAGGCGTCGATCTCGACGCCTCGGACGATGTTGCCGAAGGCCACACCCCAGAGCAGCGCGGGGATGAGGGAGGTCCAGAAGATGGCCTGCTCCCAGTTGTGCTGCCAGCGTGGCTCGGGCCGCTTGGCCCGGTACTCGAAGGCGACGCCGCGCACGATCAGGCAGAGCAGGATGAGGAGCAGCGGCAGGTAGAAGCCGGAGAAGAGGGTGGCGTACCAGTCGGGGAAGGCGGCGAAGGTGGCGCCGCCGGCGGTCAGCAGCCACACCTCGTTGCCGTCCCAGACGGGTCCGATGGTGTTGATGAGGACCCGCTTCTCGGCCCGGTCGCGGGCGAGCAGCTTGGTCAGGATCCCGACCCCGAAGTCGAAGCCTTCGAGGAAGAAGTAGCCGGTCCAGAGGACGGCGATGAGTACGAACCAGATGGTGGGCAGTTCCATGCCTCGGTCCCCTTCCTCAGTACGAGAAGGCCATGGGCCGGTCGGCGTCGCGGTCGTGGCCGCCGATCGTGGTGGGCGGGTTGAGGTCGGCCTCGGTGAGCTCGGGCGGGCCGGCCTTGATGTACTTCACCAGCAGCTTGACCTCGACCACGGCGAGCACCGCGTACAGCAGAGTGAAGGCGATCATCGAGGTGAGGACCTCGCCCTGGGTGACGCTGGGGGAGACCGCGTCCTGGGTGCGCAGCACTCCGTAGACGACCCAGGGCTGGCGGCCCGTCTCCGTGAAGATCCAGCCCCAGGAGTTGGCGATCAGCGGGAAGGCCAGGGTCCACAGGGCGGTCAGCCAGTACAGCTTGGTGAGCTTGTGGCCGAGGGGCTTCTTGAAGAGGACGAGATGCGGCACCTCGTCGTCACCGACGCGCAGGTGGCCCGGCAGGAGGAACTTCTTGCGGGTCAGCCAGAGCCCCAGCAGCCCGAGGCTGAAGGAGGCCATGCCGAAGCCGATCATCCAGCGGAACGACCAGTAGGCGACGGGGA
Source organism: Streptomyces sp. TRM49041 (assembly GCF_008271805.1). Lineage (GTDB taxonomy): Bacteria > Actinomycetota > Actinomycetes > Streptomycetales > Streptomycetaceae > Streptomyces. Next base: position 31,567 of record NZ_VSRY01000062.1, on the reverse strand, counting down.
TGTTGGGCCGGTAGTCGCCGGGGCCGTACTTCTCCTGCATGGCCTTGTTGGTGTCGTTGATGCCGGGCACGTGCGAGGAGAAGTCGTCGTTCGCGAGGAAGGAGAGCAGGCCCGGGATCTCGATGGCGACCTTGTTGTGCCCCTTGTCGACGTCGCCGTAGGCGAAGACCGAGAACGGGGCGGGCCCCTCGCCGTCCCACAGTGCCTCGGCGGCGGCCATCTTCATCGGCTGCTGCTTGAACATGACCTTGCCGAGCAGATCGCCGCTGATCGCGGTCAGCATGCCCGCGATCACCACGGTGACCAGGCCCAGCCGCAGTGAGCTCTTCATCACCGGGATGTGCTTCCTGCGTGCCAGGTGGAAGGCGGCGATACCGACCATGAACGCGCCGCCGGTGAGGAAGGCCGCGGCCATGGTGTGGAAGACCTGGGTCAGGGTCGTGTTCTGGCTCAGCACCGCCCAGAAGTCGGTGAGCTCGGCCCGCCCCGACTCCTGGTTGATCTTGTACCCGACCGGGTGCTGCATCCAGGAGTTGGCCGCCAGGATGAAGTACGCGGAGAGGATCGTGCCGATCGAGACCATCCACATGCAGGCGAGGTGGATCCGCTTCGGGAGCTTGTCCCAGCCGAAGATCCACAGGCCGATGAATGTGGACTCGAAGAAGAACGCGATCAGCGCCTCGAAGGCGAGCGGGGCACCGAAGACATCACCGACGAACCGCGAGTAGTCCGACCAGTTCATGCCGAACTGGAACTCCTGCACGATGCCGGTGACGACACCCATCGCGATGTTGATCAGGAAGAGCTTGCCCCAGAACTTGGTCGCCCGGAGGTACTTCTCCTTACCGGTGCGCACCCACGCCGTCTGGAGTCCTGCGGTGAGCGCGGCGAGTGAGATGGTCAGGGGGACGAAGAGGAAGTGGTAGACGGTGGTGATACCGAACTGCCACCGCGCCAGCGTCTCCGGCGCCAGAGCCAGGTCCACGACGATCTTCTCCTTTCGGCCTAGCAGCCCTGTGGCCTCGCAGCCCCACGGCCTTCCGTTCGCCCGCCGATTCCGGTTGATCCTGGGAGGAATCGTGCGTGCTTGTGAATGCGTTCACAATCACAAACATTATGGCCTACACGGAATCCGCAGCCAGGACCGGGGTCCCCCTTTCAACAAACTTCAACATACCGTTGAATTTCGGCCATGCGGATACACATCTCCCGGCCCGCGGGCCACACGACCGCGACCATCGAAGAGACCCCCACGAGCAAGGCGCTCGCGGGGGTCCTCGCACCGTGGCCTTCTGGACCGACGGCGACGCGCCGGCTCTGCCCTACGGGCCGACGCCGATCTCCCGGGGCGACGAGTGACCGTCGCGGCTCGGAGCCCGCGGCCGGGTCGGAACGGACTGCTTCAGAACGGACTGCTTCAGAACGGTCTGGTCAGAAGGGTCGGGGCAGGACAGCCCGGTCGGCACCGCCAGGCCGGCACAGCCGGGTCAGAACTTCTCCTTGCGGAACGCCTCGGCCGTCCGCAGGAAGATGTCGTTCGCCTCGACCTCGCCGATCGTGACCCGGACGCCCTCCCCGGGAAACGGCCGTACGACCACACCCGCCTGCTCGCAGGCCGCGGCGAACTCCGCGGCGAGCTCACCCAGCGGCAGCCACACGAAGTTCGCCTGCGTCGTGGGCACGGTCCAGCCCTGAGCCGCCAGCCCCTCGCACACCCGCGCGCGCTCGCAGACCAGCGACCCGACGCGGCCCAGCAGCTCGTCCTCCGCGCGCAGGGAGGCCACCGCCGCGTCCTGCGCCACCTGCGTCACCCCGAACGGCACCGCCGTCTTCCGCAGCGCGGACGCCACCGGCTCATGCGCGATCGCGAACCCGACACGCAGACCGGCGAGACCATACGCCTTGGAGAAGGTCCGCAGCACCGCCACGTTCGGGCGGTTCCGGTACAGCTCGATCCCGTCCGGCACCTCGTTGTCCCTGATGAACTCGATGTACGCCTCGTCAAGGACGACCAGGATGTCGGACGGCACACGGTCCAGGAACTGCTCGAGCTCGGCCCGGCGCACGACCGTGCCCGTGGGGTTGTTGGGATTGCAGACAAAAATAAGCCGCGTGCGCTCGGTGATCGCCTCCGCCATCGCGTCCAGGTCGTGCACCCCGCCCTCGGTGAGCGGGACCTTCACGGCGGTGGCGCCGCTGATCTGCGTGATGATCGGGTACGCCTCGAAGGACCGCCAGGCGAAGATCACCTCGTCGCCGGGCCCCGACGTGGACTGCACCAGCGACTGGGCGATACCCACCGACCCGGTACCGGTCGCCACATGTGTCAGGGGCACCCCGAAGCGATCGGAGAGCTCGTTCATCAGGCCGGTGCACGCCATGTCCGGGTAACGGTTGAGGTCGGCCGCGGCGGCCAGCGCACTCTCCATCACACCCGGGAGCGGCGGATAGGGGTTCTCGTTGGAGGACAGCTTGTACGCGACCCGGCCATCGGCGGCGGCCGGCTTGCCCGGCTTGTAGGTGGGGATGTCGTCCAGCGCTGCGCGCAGCTTGGGGGTCGTCTCGCTCACTGTGGTCCTCCTCGACCGTATGTACCACCGATACTGCACACCTTATGAGGATTCCGCGCCCCTGCGAATGGCCGAAGGACGGCGATCGGGAGGACGTCCGGAACGCGGCCGAAACCTTCCGCCACACCCGGGGGAGCGCGCGGCCGAATGGCGAGCGCCGGTGGCTCGCGCCGTGGCGCGCATCCCCCGTAGAGGTGAGTTGAAAGCTCTTCGAAACCTCGTCCAGAAGGCGGGCCCATACGCATGAACGACCGGCGACCCACCGCACGACCTGCCAACTTCCTTGGGATTCCATGCCGTTGACGGGCCGAGACCATGCAGAAACGTGCCTGTCAACGAGTGAATATGCGACCGTCCCACCCGCCCGCCATCGCCCTACTATCGGCTCGCCATGACAGCAGCAGGGAAGCACCAGGTGAGCCGGGCACAGACCCGGGGAAGCCGGCAGGGGCGCGCGGGCATCCGGGACGTGGCCGCCGCGGCCGGCGTCTCCATCACGACTGTCTCCGACGCGCTCAACGGCAAGGGCCGGCTCCCGGACGCCACCCGCCGGCACGTCCGCGAGGTCGCCGACCGGCTGGGCTACCGGCCCTCCGCGGCCGCCCGAACCCTCCGTACCGGCAAATCGGGCCTCATCGGCCTGACGGTGACCACATACGGGGATGAACCTTTCACCTTCACCGAGTTCGCATACTTCGCCGAGATGGTCAGAGCGGCCACCTCCGCCGCACTCGCGCGCGGCTACGCCCTGGTCATCCTGCCCGCGACCTCGCGCCGCAGCCCCGCCGACGTCTGGTCGAACGTGGCTCTCGACGGCACCGTGGTCATCGACCCCTCCGACCACGACCCGGTCGTCACCGAACTGGTCCGCCAGGGCCTCCCCGTCGTCTCCGACGGCCGCCCCGCCGGCACCCTCCCGGTCACCGCGTGGGTCGACAACGACCACGAGGCCGCCGTCGTCGGCCTGCTGGACCACCTCGCCGAGGCCGGCGCCCGCCGGATCGGCCTGCTCACCGGGACGACCACCGACACGTACACCCGGCTGTCCACCACCGCGTATCTGAACTGGTGCGAGCGCGTCGGCCAGAACCCCGTGTACGAGTCGTACCCGGCCCACGACCCGTGCGCCGGCGCGGTCGCCGCCGACCGGTTGCTGGCCCGTCCCGACCGGCCCGACGCCGTGTACGGCCTGTTCGACCCGAACGGTACGGACCTGCTGGCCGCAGCGCGGCGGTACGGGCTGCGCGTCCCGGAGGACCTGCTCCTGGTCTGCTGCAGCGAGTCGACCGTGTACGCCACGACCGAGCCGCCGATCACCACGTTGTCGCTGAAGCCGCGCCGGATCGGCACCGCCGTGGTCCAGTTGCTCATCGACGCGATCGAGGGCATCGACCACGACCGGCCGGTCGAGCAGGTGATACCGACGGAGCTGATCATCCGGACGTCGTCACAGCGGAGGTCGCCCCGCACGACGGTCAGCGCACCGCGCTCTCCGCACCAGGAGTAGGACGCGGACGCGCACGGTCCGGGGGCTTGAGGACACTTGAGGACGCGTGCGGACGTAGAATGACAGCCCGGTAACAACGGGGCATAACATCGCAAGAAGCCGACGGGTTCCTGGCGGCACCCTGCCAGGAACCCCGTCTCCCCCGGTCCAAACCTTCTCAATTAGGGCGAAACGGCCGATGAACCGGGTGTGCACCCTGATTCACCACCCCTGGTGCGTCACACAGCACAAGCCTCATTCCTATGATGGGCGCACGACACCGCGGGCCGCCCCGACCAGGCCGGTCCGCGATGTGAGGGCGTCGCGACGGTGGTGGAGGGGTCGATGACTCAGGGGGCCAGTCAGGGACCCGTGGTGCGGACGGCGACGTTGCGTGATTTCCGCGTACCGCCGTACGCCCAGGTGCCCGTACAGGGTCATTCCACGCAACCTCACCCGCAGCAGCCCGAGGCGGACCATCCCGCGACGCAGGCTCCGCAGGCGCAGCCGCCGCACTCCGTCGGCGCCCACCCCGGCGACGCCTACTCTCAGGACGAATACCCCGACGGGTACACCCCCACCGAGCGCGACCTCCCGGTGATCAACCGGGGCGACACGCTCCAGGTCCCGGTCGCCCCGCCCGAGGTCCCCGCGACGGCTCCCGCCCCGCAGGGCACCCACGGCGCGACTCCCGGCCCGCTGTACGTGGTCGGCGACGTCCACGGCTATCTGGACGAACTCGTCGCCGCGCTGCACGAGCAGGGCCTCATCGACGCCGAGGGGCGCTGGGCGGCCGGCAACACCCGCCTCTGGTTCCTCGGCGACTTCACCGACCGCGGCCCCGACGGCATCGGCGTCATCGACCTGGTCATGCGCCTGTCCGCGGAGGCTGCCGCCGCCGGCGGCTACTGCAAGGCCCTGATGGGCAATCACGAACTGCTGCTGCTCGGCGCGAAGCGGTTCGGCGACACTCCCGTCAACTCCGGTGCCGGCACCGCGACCTTCCAGGCGGCCTGGCTGCTCAACGGTGGCCAGAAGAGCGACATGGACCGCCTCCAGGACGTGCACCTCCAGTGGATGTCCCGGCTCGACGCGATCGTCGAGGAGGACGGCCACCTCCTCCTGCACTCCGACACCACCGCCTACCTGGACTACGGAACCAGCATCGAGGACGTCAACGACACCGTCCACGAGGTACTCACCCGCAACGACGCCGATGAATGCTGGGAGCTTTTCCGCAAGCTCACCAAGCGGTTCGCGTTCCGCGACGAGGGCGGTTCCGGCGCCGTCCGGGAACTGCTCGCGGCGTACGGCGGGCAGCGCGTCGTACACGGACACAGCCCGATCCCGTACCTGCTCGGCGAGGTCGGCACCGAGGACGCCGCCGACGGCGAGGCGACCGGTCCCACGGTCGAGGGCCCGCACGTGTACGCGGACGGGCTCGCGATCGCCATGGACGGCGGCGTGACCATGGCCGGAAAGCTGCTGGTTCGCCGGCTCCCGCTGCATAACTGAGCGCAGCCGGGGCAGGCGATTTGCGGAAACCTCTGTCACCCCTCGCCGTAACGGCTCTACCATCGGCGTGCCCAACTGCCGTTTCTACGCGGGTTCCATGCCCAACGGGAGTATCGGGGGATGCACCATGAAGAGCGCTCCGCACCTGCTGCCCGAGGACCGCGCCGACTTTGAGCGAATCCTCGACGAGGCGCTGCGCACCGCGCCCGACCGACCGGATCTGGACGCGCTCGGCGAGCGCCTCAACGCCGAGCAGCTCCGCACCATGGCGCTGGACGCCTCGGCGCTGATCAGCACGGCCGCCGCGACGGAGTACGACCACTTCGTACGCGTGCGCGAAGAGCACCGCAGACCCTCGGGCGTGTCCGTGATGGCCTCGGTACTCGGCGGCTCGGGTGACGAGACGACACCCGGCGCCGGGTTCGGTGTCGTCGTCACGGTCCTGGCGCCGATCCTGGCGGGCACCGCGGCGATCATCTTCCTGCTCGTGGGCTACCTGCTGAAGGTGCTCGACCCGCCGCCGGACATCGCCGATCCGCTACTCGCCGCCGGCTGGTTCTTCGCCGCCGTCACCGCCGCCGGCATCCTGGCCGCAGCCATCGGACTGCTGGTCACGGCCCTGCGAAACCGCTCGACCGAGGTGCCCGCACCACAGGAGCCGGGCGGTGACCTGCCCGACGAGATCTCCCGTGCACGGGAGGCCTGGCGGCACGCCCTGCTGGAGCGCGGCATCCTGCCCTTCCTCCGCGAGGCCCTGGCCGAACCGGGCACGGCCCCGGCCGTCCCGGACCCGCCACGCCGACTCGCCCGCCCGCCGGGCACCGGCTTCACCAGCCCGGACCTGAGAGGCCCGGAACCCCGCACGGACTGACCGGCCGCGTCGGAGCGCCCGTTGGCCCGCCGTGTCGGAGCGCCCGTTGGCCCGTCGGCATGACAACGGGCCGGACAGCTCGACGCTGGTCCGGCCCGTTGTTCGCGCTCCGGCCACGGCCGGGACGTCGGCTCAGACGGCGGGCGAGAACTTGGGGTTCACGCCGTACTTGTTCTCCTCGTGCTGACCGTCGGTGGCGAGGAAGACAAGCATGACGATGGCGCCGACGAGCGGCACGAAGTACATCAGCAGCCACCAGGCCGAGCGTCCGGTGTCGTGCAGGCGACGGACCGTCACGGCGATCGAGGGAACGAGGACCGCGACGTAGTAGAGCGCGTAGGGAATCATCGTCTCGATGGCTACGCCGATGCCCGCCAGGACGATCGTGAAGATCATGCTGAAGAGCATAAACATCCAGTATTCCGTGCGGCGTGCACGTCCGCTGAATCCGGCGTAGTTCTTGAGCACTGCCAGGTACCAGCTCACTCGGTTCCCTCCCCATGCCCCTTGTCAGAAGCGCATCAAATTTCAGCCAAGCGGCCGAAACTTATCCATGCGCCGGTCGCATGATCAAGGCAACTGGGGCTCCTGGCCAAAGCGTCACCGATCCGCAGCTCAACCGTGTCCTCGCCCCGGCAACGGCCGTCGGTCGACGTCCCCGAACCGGGACAGAGTGAGACGGCCTCAGACGAGGGGGCGGTGCCCGCAGTCGACCGACCGGGGCACCGCCCACCTACCATCAGTCCGCGAGCGGCAGGTACACCCGGTTGCCCGCCTCGGCGAACTCCTTGGACTTCTCCGCCATTCCGGCCTCGATCTCGTCCTGCTTGAGATCGCCGCCGTGCTCGCGCCGAATATCCTGCGAGATCTTCATCGAGCAGAACTTCGGGCCGCACATCGAGCAGAAGTGCGCGGTCTTGGCGGGCTCCGCCGGGAGGGTCTCGTCGTGGAACTCACGGGCCGTGTCCGGGTCGAGAGCCAGATTGAACTGGTCCTCCCAGCGGAACTCGAACCGCGCGTCCGACAGCGCGTCGTCCCACTCCTGCGCGCCGGGATGCCCCTTGGCGAGGTCCGCCGCATGCGCCGCGATCTTGTACGTGATGACGCCGGTCTTCACGTCGTCGCGGTTCGGCAGGCCCAGGTGCTCCTTGGGCGTGACGTAGCAGAGCATCGCGGTGCCCCACCAGGCGATCATCGCGGCGCCGATGCCCGAGGTGATGTGGTCGTACGCCGGGGCGACGTCCGTGGTCAGCGGGCCGAGTGTGTAGAACGGCGCCTCCTCGCAGATCTCCTGCTGGAGGTCGATGTTCTCCTTGATCTTGTGCATCGGGACATGGCCCGGGCCTTCGATCATGGTCTGTACGTTGTGCCGCTTGGCGATCGTGTTGAGTTCCCCGAGCGTGCGCAGCTCAGCGAACTGCGCCTCGTCGTTGGCGTCGGCGATGGAGCCGGGCCGCAGGCCGTCACCGAGCGAGTACGTCACGTCGTACGCGGCGAGGATCTCGCAGAGCTCCTCGAAGTTCTCGTACAGGAACGACTCCTTGTGGTGCGCCAGGCACCACGCGGCCATGATGGAGCCGCCACGCGAGACGATTCCCGTCTTGCGGCGGGCGGTCAGCGGCACGTACCGCAGCAGCACGCCCGCGTGGACGGTCATGTAGTCCACGCCCTGCTCGGCCTGCTCGATGACCGTGTCCTTGTAGATGTCCCAGGTCAGCTCCTCGGCCCTGCCATCGACCTTCTCCAGTGCCTGGTAGAGCGGCACGGTGCCGATCGGGACGGGGGAGTTGCGCAGCACCCACTCACGGGTGGTGTGGATGTTGCGGCCGGTGGAGAGGTCCATGACCGTGTCGGCGCCCCAGCGGGTCGCCCAGGTCATCTTCTCCACCTCCTCCTCGATGGAGGATGTCACCGCGGAGTTGCCGATGTTGGCGTTGACCTTCACCAGGAACCGCTTGCCGATGATCATCGGCTCGATCTCCGGGTGGTTGACGTTGGCCGGAAGCACCGCGCGGCCGGCCGCGATCTCCTCGCGTACGACCTCGGGGGAGACGTTCTCGCGGAGCGCGACGTACTCCATCTCCGGCGTGATCTCGCCACGGCGGGCGTACGCGAGCTGCGTCACCGCCTGGCCGTCCCGCCCCCGCCGCGGCTGGCGCGGCCGGCCCGGGAAGACGGCGTCGAGGTTGCGCAGGCCCCCGCGTGGCGAGGTGTGCTTGATGCCGTCGTCCTCGGGACGGACCGGACGGCCCGCGTACTCCTCGGTGTCGCCGCGCGCGACGATCCAGTTCTCGCGGAGCGGCGACAGCCCGCGGCGTACGTCGGTCTCGACATTCGGATCGGTGTAGGGCCCGGACGTGTCGTACAGAGTGACGTCCTTGCCGTTGGTGAGGTGCACCTTGCGGACCGGCACGCGGAGGTCGGGGCGCGACCCCTCGACGTACCCCTTGTGCCAGCCGATGGACTTCCCGCTCTCCTCGGTGCTGGAGGCAGGCGTGCGTGCGTCCTGAACGGTCATCCTGACCTACTCCCTACGCCGGCATTACCCGGTAACAGGTTCGGCGGTCGACGCAGCGGCTTCCGTCGGCGATGTTTCACATGAAACATCGCGGGGACGGAGGTCAGCGCCCTCTCAGCCCGGTGCTCCGAGCTCCCGCGTGTGCAAATGTGCCACCACGCTAACGCCATTCCGGCCACGCTGAACAGGGGGCCCCTACCGTTCTTGCGATGATCGGTCGGTGACTTCCTCGCATCAGCACCCGGAGAACGGGTCGGAGCAGGGCCCGGAGCACGGCCACGGACACGGCCCTGAATCCGGCCACCCGGACCCCGACGCGCTCGCGCACGTCCACACGCACGCCCATGGGCCGGCCGCGCCCGTCTCCAAGCATCTGCGCAAGGTCATCACCGCAGTGCTGATTCCTTTCGCCACGGCGGTGCTCGTCGGCCTCGCCGTCCTGTGGCCGGACGGAGCCCCCGCTCACGAACGCACCGGCGTCGGCTTCGACCGGCAGACCGAGCAGGGCGACGTCGTCCGCGTCGAGCAGGTCGACTGCAAGGACGTGAACGCCGCGCAGGTCCCGCCGACCGGTGACACCAGCACACCGCAGGGGCGGGAGGCGGTCAACGCGCAGCAGGGGCAGTGCAAGCGGGTGACCATCGAGGTCACCACCGGTGAGAACAAGGGCCGTACGTTCACGGAGATCGTGCAGCCCGACGCGCCCCGCCAACTCGAGCAGGGCCAGGGCGTGATCGTGGCGTACGCGCCGGACGCGCCGGAGGACCTCCAGTACTCGGTGACGGATGTCAACCGGAAGTTCCCGCTGGTGGTTCTCGCGGCCCTCTTCGCCTTCGCAGTGGTCGCGGTGGGGCGGCTGCGCGGCGTGATGGCACTGGTCGCGCTCGGGAGCAGCTTCGCCTTCCTGACGTTCTTCATCCTCCCGGCGATCCTGGAGGGCTCGAATCCCCTGGTGGTGGCTGTGGTCGGAGCGAGCGCGATCATGCTCATCGCGCTCTATCTCAGCCACGGCCTGAGTGCGCGGACATCCGTCGCGGTGATCGGCACGCTCATCTCGCTGGTGCTGATCGGCGTGCTGGGCTCTCTGTTCATCGGCTGGGCGCGGCTGACCGGCAACACGGACGACTACACCGGCCTTATCCACGGGCTTTATCCGGACATCGACATGTCCGGTCTGCTGCTGGCCGGTGTCATCATCGGTTCGCTGGGTGTGCTGGACGATGTGACGGTGACCCAGACCTCGGCGGTGTGGGAGCTGCACCAGGCGGATCCGCGGATGGGTCGGCGCGCGCTGTACCGGGCGGGCATCCGGATCGGGCGCGACCACATCGCCTCGGTGGTCAACACGCTGGTGCTGGCGTACGCGGGTGCGGCGCTGCCGCTGCTGCTGCTGTTCTCGATCGCGCAGAGCAGCGTGGGGACCGTCGCCAACAGCGAACTGGTGGCGCAGGAGATCGTACGTACGCTGGTCGGCTCGATCGGCCTGGTGGCGTCGGTGCCGGTGACGACGGGTCTGGCGGCGCTGGTCGTCTCTGCCGACCGGCCGGCGGCGGGCGCGCCCGCCGCCGGTACCCCTCCCGGTACCCCTCCCGGGCGCTCCGGGCGAGGGCGCCGCCGCAGGAAGTGACGCCGGGCGTTGAAGCGGGCGTTACCGGGCCCGGACCCCCCGCCCCCGGGGCCCGGGCCCGGTGGTCCGGCAGGGCATACGGCGAGGCGGTACGCAGAACGGTGCGGCAGAGCAGTACGGCGGCAAAGGCGGCTGGACGTCCGCTCAGCCCGCGTTCTCCTCGGCGAGGATGCGCCCGAGGGCCTCCTCCAGGCCCTCGTCGAAGTCGCCGAGCGTGTTTTCCTGCCCCAGGGGCACCAGCTTGTCGGTGCGGTCGAGGAACGCGACGAGCGGCGGTGCGCTCGCGCGGAACAGCGCCTGGTCGAAGGCGACGCGCAGCCGGATGTGGATGTCCGAGAGCTCCTCGTCGCCGGCCGGTTCGATCCGCACATCGCCGTCCCCGGCGGGGCTGTTGATCCCGTCCACGAGCAGCTCACGGCCGAAGGCCCAGGTCACCGGGGCGTCGCCGGGCAGATGGAACGTCATCCGGACCGCGAAGGGGTCCCTCGTCTCGTACCCGAGCTCGACCGGGATCCTGAAGGAGAGCTCCTCCGAGACGACGAAGCTCATCAGGACCTCGGCCTGAACCGACTCGCGCATCATGTACCCCGCTGTAGATGAATGTTCTCGATGCAGTTCTGAAAGCACTGGTGATGACAAAACGGCCAGGATTGACCCCTCCTGGCCCTCTTGACGTAATCGTCCTGCACGCGCTAGCAGATCACAAGGAGTGAGTTTTCAGATACTGATAGAGAAGGCGAACGAGCTGAGCAGCCTTCCGATCTCACTCCGTAGCTCCTCGACCGCGGGAAGCAATCGCTCTTCATAGTGCAGGGGGAGAGAAACAGCCATCGCCGCGGCGGCTGCGCCGGCGGTGATCGGAATCGCGGCGCAGACCGTGCCGAGGGCGTACTCCTCGCGCTCGACAAAGGTCCGCGGCGGCTGCGCACGGTTCAGCCGTTCCAGCAGCGTCCGCCGGTCGCGCACGGTGAACGGCGTGATCGCGTCGACGGGGTGGCGGTCCAGGTGGTCCTGGCGGGCCCGGTTGTCCAGCTGGCTGAGCAGGCACTGGCCGATGGCGTGGGCGTGACCGGTCTCGCGAAAGTCGGCCCACTCGTCGACGGCGGGCGCGGCGGGCGTGTCGGAGACGGCGACGAGCTCGATCTCGCCGTCCCGGTACACGGCGAAGTAGACGGGCACGCCGATGGCGTCCCGCCAGTGCGCCAGCGAGTCCTCGATCTTGCTGCGACGATTCTGCAGCGATCCTGCCCTGGCCAGGCGCCGGGCGGCCTCGCCCAGCGTGAACACACCCTTGTCACGGAGCAGATAGCCCTCGTGGGTGAGGGTGCGCAGCAGGTGGTACGCGGTGGGCAGCGGCAGCCCGGTCTCGCGCGCGAGCTGTTTGGCGGGGGCTCCACCCGCATGGGAGCCCACGGCCTCCAGCAGTCTGAGCGCCCGCTGCACCGAGCCGATCAGAGTTGGGGCAGTGGTAGTCGAAGCCATGACCAAAGGTCACCCCCAGGGCATGTGCCCACGAGCGATCGCCGCTGACACCCCTGCGCGCGTTCCTGTCCGTCGCTGAACTTTCCGGCGCATACAGTCGCAACAGTCGTACAAACCGCTGGTAAGGCGTTCAGTCAGCCCCTGTTTCCAAGGGCTGCGGAAGCCCTGCCACTCTAATGGCAGCCTCCGTTCGGGGGTGGGTTCCGCCAGGGCCGTTCCCCCAAGCGGGCTAACGGAGAAGCCGACTCACCACTCGTCACGCGACGAGGACGAGGACGAAGACGAGGAGGACGACGAACCGGTGAACTTCCGTACGACGTAGATAAGTCCGCCGACGAGCGCGACGAAGACCAGCACCTTGAAGAGCAGACCGATCACGAAGAACACAGCGTTCGCGATCATGCCGCCGAAGACCACCACGGCGATGACCGGTATGGCCACCCACTTCACCCACCACGGCAGCCCCGCGAGAAGTTCCTTTACCGCCATTGCCCTGCCTCTTCTCTGTGCGTCCTACAACGGTGAACGCCTTCGATGCTATGGGCGGGAAGGTGTCCCGCGGGGGCTCCGCGTCCCTTGAAGTCCCCTGAGGTGCCCCCTAGGGAAGCCGGGGTCTCCAGGTCAGCTCTCGGGCGGAGAGAACACCACCATCACCCGCAGGTCCTCGGTGATGTGGTGGAACCGGTGCGGCTCCCCGGCCGGTACGTAGACGACGCTTCCCCGCCCGACCTGCTCGGTCTCCGTGCCCACCGTGATCGAGGCCCGGCCGCTGACGATGAAGTAGACCTCGTCCTCCTTGTGCGGCTGCTGCGGATCGAGCTGCCCGGCGTCGAGCGCGTACAGCCCCACCGACACGTTCCGTTCGCGCAGGAACTGGAGGTACGCACCGTTGTTGGCGGCACGCTCCGCCTCCAGTTCGTCCAGCCGGAATGCCTTCATCGCCTGTACGCCCCTGCCTAGTTCCGATCACGTCTGCCACGATCAGACACATGATGAATTTCGTAGTCAAGACGCTCGCGAACGCCGGCGCCCTGGCGGTGGCGATCTGGCTGCTCCAGGACATCACCCTCACGGGCGAGAGCACCGGCCGGAAGACCTGGACGCTGATCCTGGTCGCCCTGGTCTTCGGCGTGGTGAACTTCCTCGTCAAGCCGCTGGTGCAGCTGTTCACCCTGCCGCTGTTCGTTCTCACGCTCGGCCTGTTCACGCTGGTCGTGAACGCCCTGATGCTGCTCCTCACCTCCTGGCTGGCCGACCAGCTGGGCCTGGGCTTCCATGTCGACGGCTTCTGGACCGCCGTGCTCGGTGGCCTGATCATCTCGGTCGTGTCGTGGGCGCTGAACCTCGTACTCCCCGACGGCCGGGGCTGATGGGGGCGGAACAGGACTGGGGCGACGGCACCCGCGCCGTACGGGCGGGGCTGCCGGAGCCCCGGAAGTACGAGCCGACGCTGCCCGGACCGGTCTTCGCCGCGCACTACCACCTGCCCGGCGAGCCGACCGGCCCGTACACGTACGGGCGTGACGAGAACCCGACCTGGACGCTGCTGGAACGGGCCATCGGCGAGTTGGAGGCGCCAGGGGACGGCGCGGTGGAGACCGTGGTCTTCGCCTCCGGCATGGCCGCGGCCTCCTCTGTGATGTTCTCGCAGCTCACCGCGGGGGACGTGGCCGTCCTGCCGTCCGACGGCTACCAGGCGCTGCCCCTCGTACGCGAGCAGCTCGAGGCGTACGGGATCGGGGTGCGGACCGCGCCGACCGGCGGCGACGCACAGCTGTCCGTCCTCGACGGCGCGAAACTGCTGTGGCTCGAGACGCCCTCGAACCCGGGCCTCGACGTGTGCGACATCCGGCGGCTGGTGGCGGCGGCGCACGACGCCGGAGCGCTGGTCGCCGTGGACAACACACTCGCCACGCCCCTCGGGCAGCGCCCCCTGGCGCTGGGTGCCGACTTCTCGGTGGCCAGCGACACCAAGGGCATGACCGGGCACGGCGACATCCTGCTCGGCCATGTCACCTGCCGGGACCCGCGGCTCATCGCCGGGATACGGCGCTGGCGCAAGATCACCGGAGCGATTCCGGGGCCGATGGAGGCGTGGCTCGCCCATCGCTCCCTGGCCACGCTCCAGCTGCGCGTCGAGCGGCAGTGCGCCAACGCCCTCGCGCTGGCCGAGGTCCTGGCGGGCCGCGAAGACGTGACGGGGCTGCGCTACCCGGGGCTGGCGGGCGATCCGTCGCACGAGGTGGCGGCGGGCCAGATGCGCCGGTTCGGGTCGGTCGTGTCCTTCGTGCTGGCCGACAAGGACCGCGCGGAGCGGTTCCTGGACGCGCTGCGGCTGGTGGACGACGCGACGAGCTTCGGCGGTGTGCGCTCCACAGCGGAGCGGCGCGGGCGGTGGGGCGGCGACGCGGTGCCCCCGGGCTTCATCCGCTTCTCGGTCGGCGCGGAGGACCCCGGCGATCTCGTGGCCGACGTGCTGCACGCCCTGGACATGTCGACGGGGCGGAGCTAGCGGAGCGGGGCGGCGGGCCGACGGGCCACCGCACCGGAACAGCTACGCGAAACGGACGGTCCGAGCCTCCCCCCTCATGGCTCGGACCGTCCTGCCTCATGTGCCCGAAACCGGCCTGAACCAGGCTAGTTGACCCTACGTCAGTATCCAATCACGCTAGCGACAGCGACCTATCGACATATTTATAGTTGTACGGCTCGGGGGAGGCGCCGACCAGGAAGAGGGAGGGGCATGGATCTGAGCCTGCTGCGGACCTTCGTCACCGTGCACCGATCCGGCTCCTTCACCCGCGCCGCCGCCCTTCTGGGGCTCTCCCAGCCCGCCGTGACCAGCCAGATCCGTACGCTGGAGCGCCAGCTCGGCCGTCCGTTGTTCCTCCGGCAGGCCCGTGGCGTCACACCCACCACCGTCGGCGACGAGCTCGCCCACCGGGCCGCCCCCCACCTGGACGCCCTCGTCGAGATCACCGAGAGCGGTCTGCACGGGCGGGTCGGGGCTCGGACCCTCCATCTCGCAGGGCCGCCCGAATTCCTCTCCCTACGGGCGTTACCGGCGCTGACGCCGCTCGTCTCCGAGGGGCTCACGCTGCGGACATCGTTCTTCCGCGCCGCCGAGGAAAGCCTGGACGGGCTGGCCGCCGGCCGCCACGACCTGGCCGTCGCCACCGCACAGCCACGCGGCGGGCTGCTCACCGCCACACCACTGTGCGACGAGGAGCATGTACTGGTGGCCGCACCGCGCTGGGCCGCGCGGCTGGCGCCGGATGTGCTGCTCGACAGGGGAGCCGTGGTCCTGGACCAGCTGCCCGTGGTCGAGGTGCACGAGTCGCTGCCCTTCGTGGCCCGCTACTGGGCCGCGATCTTCGAGTCGAAGCCCGCCGCCTCCGGCACGGTCATCGCCCCCGACCTGCGGGCCGTCCTGGAGTC
Source organism: Streptomyces sp. TRM49041 (assembly GCF_008271805.1). Classification (GTDB taxonomy): domain Bacteria; phylum Actinomycetota; class Actinomycetes; order Streptomycetales; family Streptomycetaceae; genus Streptomyces. The sequence continues at coordinate 16,060 of NZ_VSRY01000062.1, read as the reverse complement.
CGCCGCCTCGGGCGCCGGGCTCGCCGTGCTCCCCCGTTATCTGTGCGAGGAGGCCCTGGAGAGCGGCCGTCTGGTCGAGCTGCTCGACCCGCCCGTCCCGCCGCTGCGCACGTACTTCCTGATCGTCCGCACCGGCACCCTGGCCCTCGCGCACATCGCGCGGGCCCACGAGACGCTGCTGCGGGCAGCGGCCGAGTGGTGACCGTGTGGGGTCGGAGTCCCTCCGCGCGTTTCAAGCGGAACGACATGGGCCATTTTCATGCCATGACCGAACGTCCAGTGGTCAAGCGCACCGCACGCGCCATCCTGCTCGACGGGGACGACCTGATCCTGATCAAGCGGACCAAACCCGGGGTGGACCCCTACTGGCTCACCCCGGGCGGCGGGGTCGAGCCCGGGGACGCGACCGTGGTCGACGCCCTGCACCGGGAGGTCCACGAGGAGCTGGGCGCCAAGATCACCGATGTGGTGCCGTGTTTCGTCGACACGGTCGAGCACATCGTGGACGGCGGCGTATCGGGCGTGAAGGTGCAGCACTTCTTCGTGTGCCGCATGGAATCCATGGACCCGGGACAACGACACGGCCCAGAGGTGGACGAGCCGGTCGGCGAGTACGAGATCGTGCGGGTGCCGTTCAGCCGGGTCGGTATCGCCGCGGTGCATCTGGTTCCGCTGTCGCTGCGGCACTATCTGGACGGCAACATCGAGGGCGTACGGGCGATGCACGCACCCGATCTGGGGTGAGCGACCCTGTCCGGCGGCCGCCACCAGCTCGTCGAGCGAGTCGTGGCGGATACGCTCGCACAGGACGCCGACACCCCGCAGCACGTCGACACCACTGCGGATCATGCCGGGCCGGCGGCCGCGGCCGAGGTGGCGAAGGTAGTCGCGAGCACCGCGGGGTCGGGCTTCACGGCCCCCTTGCCATGAACGCCGCGTGAACAACGCCGTACCGGACATGGAATCACCGGAGGAGCTGGTGCGGCGGCACGGTGTTTCACGTGAAACCACTCAAGCGCCCCGTTCGCCGGGCGCTCCTCGCCGTCCACGTCGCCGTCTCCATGAGGCCGGCTGGGCCTGTCCCACACCCGGGGCTGACGCGCAGGGGCCGCCGTCTGCGACGGCGGTAGTCTCCGCGCCATGAGCGATCTTGAGATTCGGCGCGCGACACCGGCCGACGTTCCCGCCATCGTGGCGATGCTCGCCGACGACCCACTCGGCGCCCAGCGGGAATCGCCCGATGACCTCGCGCCCTACTTCGCCGCCTTCGAGCGCGTCTCCGCCGACCCTCACCAGCACCTGGTCGTCGCCGTGCGCGACGGCCAGGTCATGGGCACCGTGCATCTCACGATCATTCCGGGGCTGTCCCGGCGCGGCGCGACCCGCTCGCTCATCGAGGCGGTACGGATCCACGCGGAGGCACGCGGCAGCGGGCTCGGTACGCGGCTCATCGAGTGGGCCATCGCCGAATCACGCCGCCGGAACTGCGTGCTGGTCCAGCTGACCTCGGACGCCTCCCGTACCGATGCCCTCCGCTTCTATGAGCGACTCGGCTTCACGGCCTCGCATGTGGGTTTCAAGATGGCGCTCTGAGGCCGTTTCACGTGAAACATCAACGGGCGCCCCGCCAGCCGGCGTCGTCGACCCCGCCCGGCACGGCATCACCCGGCTCGTAGGGCTCGCGGGTGAAGACGAAGGAGCCGAGGTCGAGGTGGCTCACCGTGCCGTCCTCGCGCCGGACGACCCGGAGCACCTCTCCGTCGTAGTAGGCGTCGAGTCCGACCCAGGTGCCGTCCGGGCGGGCCCGGAACCGTGAACCCCGCCCGGCACCGCGCAGCGGCTGCAACTCCACACCGCCGTCCTCGATCACCCGCAGGGCGTAGGCATATGTGCCCCAGTACCAGGGGCCCGTCAGGGCCAGGAGCGACGGATCGGCCGCGGGCAGCGGCCTCCACGGCGCCGGCATCCGGGGCTCGGCCTGGGCCACGATCCGTACGAGGTCGGAGGCGAGCACGGCGCTCTGCGGCCCGGAGGTCGCGTTGGCCAGGACGACAGCGGCGACATCGTCGTCCACGCTCAGCCACATGCCGGCGACGAAGCCCGGGAGCGAGCCGGAGTGACCGACGAGGGTACGGCCGTCCTGCCGCATCAGTTGCATCCCGAGCCCGTAGCCGCTGTCCCAGTCCCCGGCAGCGGGCGGCACGGCATGGGTACGCATCTCCCGGACGGACTCCGCGGACAACACCCGCTCATCGCCCTCGGCGAGGAAGTTCGCGAACCGGCAGAGGTCGGCGGCGGTCGACCAGAGCTGACCGGCAGGAGCCATCAACCCCAGGTCCTCGACGGGTTCGGGCAGCAGCACATCGGCCCAGGGGTGCACCGCCCAGCCGTCTGCGTGCGGCGCGACAGGCCGTGCCGTCGTCCGGGATAGCCCCAGCGGCTCCAGGACCTCCGCGCTCAGGGCCTCCTCCCAGGACACGCCCCGCACCGCCGCGACCAGTGAACCGAGCAGCGTGTAACCGGTGTTGGAGTAGTGGTGGCGGCGCCCGCGCGGATGCGCCAACGGCCGCTCGCCGAGCACGTCGGCGAGCTCCGGGCGCAGCGAACCGGGCGTACGCTCCCACCAGGGACCTGGCGACTCGGCGGCCAAACCGCCGGTGTGGCCGAGTAGTTGGGCGATCGTCGCCTCCCCCACGCCGGTGCCCGGCAGATGCATCTCCAGCGGGTCGTCCAGGCCGAGCAGCCCCTCGTCACGCAGCCGCATCACCAGCACGGCGGTGAAGGTCTTGGTGATGGAGCCGACCCGGTACTGCGTATCGACGGCGGAACCGACATCTCCGCACGAGCCCGTCCACACCACGCGGCCGCCCCTGGCGACGGCCCCGACGAGTGAAGGTGCCCGGCCTTCCGACTGGCCGACGGCGATCCGGTGGAGCAGCGCACGCTCCGTCCCCGGGAGAAGCGCTTCGAGTGATGAGGTCATGGGCCCCATGATCCATCCCCCGGCACGCAACCTCCGCCCGGACCGTGGCGTCGACCTCTGTGACCGTGGTGATCGAGGGGAGCCGTGTATGTCGCAGCTGTACAAGTCCGTGACGCTGAGCGAGGAAGTCATGCTGCTGTCGCTGGACGACGTGTCGGGTGTGGCGAAGGACCGCTCCTCCGCCGGCTGGGCCGTCGCGGGCGGCACCCTCCTGGAACTCGCCCTGAGGCACCGCGTAGCCGTCACCGGCGGCCGTCCGAGAGTCGCTGACGACTCACCGACCGGCGTCCCGCTGCTCGACGAGCGACTGAGCCGGCTCACCGACTGGGCGCACCGCAACCGTCGCGGGAAGGTCACCGACTGGCTGGCGAAGGACCAGACGACGGCCGTGCGCGCGACGGTGCGGAGCCTCTGCGAGCACGGCCTGGTCGTGGAGGAGCGGCACCGTACGCTGGGCCTCTTCCCCGTACGGCGCTACCCGGAGGCCGACGGCTCGGTGGAGCGCGAACTGCGCGACCGGCTGGCCCGGGTCGTCCTGGAGGGCGCCCGTCCCGACGAACGCACCTCCGCGCTCATCGCCCTGCTGCAGGGTGCCCGGCTGCACCGCATCACGTTCCCGGACGTGCCCCGCAGGCGGGTCGAGCCCCGCATGGCGGAGATCGCCGAAGGCCAGTGGGCGGGCGCGAGCGTCCGGAAAGCCATCCGCGACATGCAGGCGGCGATGGCCGCGGTCACCGCCGCGACCATCGCGAGCACCGTCGCCTGACGGAGATCAGTCCGCCGTCAGCAGCAGATGAACGGCGAGACCGGTGATCAGGGCGCTGGACACCAACGTGGTGAGCAGCCTCCCCCGGCCACCGGTCAGCGCCCGCCCGAGAAGCGCGCCGCCCCCGGCGAGAAACAGCTGCCAACTGGCGGACGCCGCAAAGGCGGCGGCGACGAACACCCCCTGTTCCAGCACGCTGGGCTCCACGGCCGAGCGGCTTCCCAGCACCAGGGCAGCGAAGTAGATCACGGTCATGGGGTTCATCAACGTGATGCCCACGAAGACCAGATAGGCCCGCAGCGGCCCGAGAGACGCGCGGTCCGATCCCGCTGCGACCGCATGCCGCCGCCGGTACTGCCGGATCGCCGCGGCCCCGCCCCGTACCGCCAGCCCGATCAGCACCATCCCGGACACCCAGCGCAGCGGCCCCATGACGGGCTGAAGGACCGGAATGAGCGCGGACCCTCCGGCCGCGGCGACCAGGGCGTAGAGCCCGTCGGCGGTGGCAACACCCAGCGCCGCACAGGCACCGACCCGCAAGGACGTGCGCGCCGTCAGCGCCACCAAGTAGGTCCCCACGGCCCCCACCGGCACGGCGATCCCGTACCCGGCGAGGAGCCCCGCGACCAGCGCGGTGATCACGCGAACACGCGCGTCGACCCCCACCGCCGGCCGACCTGCTGCTGACGCCGCGAACAACGTACGGCGGAGGTCGGCAGCAGCGGGCGGGCACAGGTCTTCGTCATGAACCGCATCCTGCGAACGGCCACCCCTGCCTGGCAACCCATTTCCGCGCTGTGGGTTCTCACCGACCGCTTCACATGACGCGCTCCTGACCAGCGGCTCTGTAGCCGATCTCGGTGGATGACGAGGTTCCTCGGATCTCAGGACCGTGTCGTTTCCTCACCGGACAGTGGCTCGCTCGGTGTTGTCGAGGGCCGGAAAGAGGGCGCGGGCGCCCTCTGGGCCGGGCGCGACGAAGACGCCCTCCGCCTCCACCGCGGCCACTCACCCGCAAGGGAGTGCGGGGCCACCAGGAGCCCGGCCAGGTGGCTGGGCCCCGGGGGTCGGCCATGTCCCGCGCCCGGGCCAGCGGTGCCCGTGCTCCCCGGATCCTTCCGCGCCGCCACGATCTCCCTTCCCGGTTGCACGTCCTCGTGGCGACCCGGGCGGGTGGGCAGTGCTCGCGGTCGACGTCGCCGGTACGGCCGCGGCGAGCGGGCTCGGCAAGCCGCTGCTGCCGACGGTCACCAGGGAGGCGGGGGCCGAGAGCGGAGCGACCCTGCGGTCCCCACCACGGTGGAACATGGGGGGGGTGCACCAGAACTGGGCGTCCAGAGGCCCGCACAGAAAGGAAGTCGTATGACCGGCCCCATGACCGAACGGCTCGTCAAGGCACTGCACTTGAGACAGCACTGGCGGGTGGAGGCGCGGTCCCGGCCCTCGGAACGTCCGCCACGGCCGGGCCTCCCGCAGCAGCCCGAGCGGCACTGACGGCCACTCCAGGTCCTTCACCACCGCCTCGTCACCACGCCGCACACTCAGCCGTACCGGCGCGGCCACCGCTGTACTCATCGGACCCACCAACCTCGGGTTTCCGGAAGCGGCCCTCTCAGCCGCCGAACGCCGAGGTCCTGCCCCTGGTACACACGAAGACGACGATCAGAGTGGTCCCGTACACGAAGAGGGGAATTATTCGTTCACGCCGCATGTGTCCTGTTGCACTGCGTCTGGCGTGTGGCATTTGGCGGGCTGCTGACTTGCGCGGCTGCCAGGTCCTTTGAGATCGCCGGTAGCCAGCGCTCTCAGACGACCCGGCTTTCGCGGAAGTCTCATTCGCGAAAGATGCAGGAGAACCGCTGAAGTCGCCAACAGCGTCCGCCGGAAATCGCCGTTCTCCATGGTGCTGCGATGTGGAAGCCCCGAACCCGCCCTCGCCGCCTGGATCTGCACGTGGTGATGTGCTGTGCGATGTGCACTGTTACCTGTACGCGGTGCTGAGCTGCACTGTTATATGGGGAGTCGAACCCCCGCGTTGCTCTTCACGCGCCAGGAGTGGGCTGGAAAACCGCCAGCCCTCGGTGTGTGCACGCCTCCGAAGCAGCTACCTACTCCACATCGTCCCAGCCTGCTGGACTACTCAGTCCAGCAGGTCGACCTCCCAGTTCGTACGCTGGATCCGCACATCGACCTCGCGGATCTCTCGGGCGATTGCATCCGCCTGACCGCGCAGTTCCGCGACCGGAAGCGCGCAAAGCATCATCAGCTCGGACCGAAGCTGCCGACCGTATCCCCGCTCGCCCTTACCCGCTGCCGCGTCCGCCGCCGCAGTGACCACAGAGTGACGCAACCGCAGGACGTCCCGGCGTGCGAGGGCATCGGTGAGCGTCCCATCTGGACCCATCTCCACGGTGGCATTGGTCCGATTGATCCGCCGGATCAACGTTTCCAAAGCATCCAGCACCTCACCGGCCTCAGCCAATAGCTGAGCTGCATCCTCGGCGGGTGTCTCCCCTTCCTGGTACCGCGCACTGCTGACGACGCGCGCTCGCAGCTGTTCTACACGCCGCGTCGCCTCCGCACGTTCTGCCAGTGCCTCAGCAAGCTTCACTGTCTCCACCTCCCCCTCCAAGAGCTCGCACGAGTATACGAGTGCGAATCAACTCATACGCACCTGGATTCTGATCCGCTGGAGTCCTGACCAGCCACTGGAGCCAGAGCGGACGCCACGAAGGAGAACTACTGGGAATCTGACAGCCTCGGCGCGTCAGGGCAGCCTGGCTCCCACTCCCCTGTCCGATTGGCCACGCGGTGGACATCGCCGATGGGAAAAGGACACGGGATTTGAGAACCCACATGTGCTGTAGGTTCTCACTTTCGGTGTCATGTGCCGACGCTATGACCTGGACGTTCCCCTCCAGTCTCACGACGTGTCGTAGGCGGCTGTCTCAAATCGATGTCATTTCCTCAGACTGCCCAGCCGGCTGCGCCGGACCTCATGAACCTGCATCGGCGGCCGTCCGTTCCATCCACTCCCGCACCTTCACTGCTTGCTCGATGCGGTTGACGATGTCCTTCTTGGACGCCGTATCCAAGGTCTCCGGGATCTTGTCGAAGGTGTCGGGAAGGACGTCGAGGAGACCCCAGATCTGCTCGCCGGTGCTGACGGTCAGCAGTTGCTGGCACCTCCACTGCAGCGGCACCTCGGGACGGTGCGTGAGCCGCTGCACGAGCGTCGGGAACAGGTAATGCGTCGCTTCTGCGGCGAGGTGCTCTCGTAGCCAGTCGACCGGGAGCCGCTGGCTGAAGCCATGCATGGCGGCCTCCTGGGCCAGGTCCAGCAGCTGAGCGCTGTCGACGGCTCGGATGGTGCGGGGAAGGGTCGGGGTCATGTCGCGATGATGCCAAGAAGTCCTCGGAACACCGAGAGGTCGGCGGGATCGGGTTGCAATCTGTCAAGGAACTCGGCCCAGGCTTTCTCAAACTCGCCGGAGGTCACCCTTCCACGGACGGCTCGCCCTTTATGCGGATCCATTCGTGGATGGTCTCGATGGCGTCGAGGAGGTCCTGGAAGGTGCAGAGATCCCGGTGCTGTTGTCGGACCTAGCCTGTTGCCATGTCCCCGTACTCAAGCTCGGCTTCCCCGCTGCTCCAGACGATGAGCACGGCGACGAAGTCATCGTTTTCGAGCGTCATCCAGGTGCTGTTCTTGGTTCGGCCGCCCTCGGGCGACTGCTGGACCGCACCCGTGATTCCGCAGGATTACAGGCGTTCCTCATGCTCGGAGAACCAGGCCTGGAGCCTCTGCGGCAGTTCGACCGATATAGACTGCTTTTGTTCGCTTTGTCTCATGGCTGGGCGATGAACCCTGCGGATCGGTCGAGCTGGAAGGGAGATCCGGCCTTGGTTGGTTCCCAGCCTCGGTCCCGTGCTTCTCGGATGCTGGCAGCAACGTGGGCTGGGCGGATGGGCACTGCCTCGGCACCCACCCAGTTGCTGGGATGGGCCTGGCCGCTGGTGACGATCAAGGTCGCGCCCGACTGGCTGCCGCTGGCCGCTTCAACTGCATAGGTCTCGGTGTCCAGCAGAGTCCCTGCATGTAGGAGGGCTTCCTGCGGATCCGCCAGCGGTACTCGATCCCGTCAACGGTTATGCGCCGGGAACCCTTCTTGTTCAGCGCCATCTTCGCCTCCTCCGCTGTTGGACTGTGCTGTGTCGCCGCGGTCGCGAAAAGCAGGTTGCACGCGAACGTACCGAACGTCATCGCCGACAAGCACCTTCGGGACTACGGATGGGTTGATCAGCCCATAAGTTGGTGTCAGTGCCGAGCGACCCGGCGCATCGCACCCACCCCGGGTGCACTCACCGCGATCGGAGAGCACCTTGAAGAACAGCCCGTTGTGGCGAGTGGTTGACAACGAGAGCGGTACCCAGTCCATCGTCAGCACGCCCTCCGAGGCGGTCGCGTTCGTCAACAGCCGGTTCGACACCGATGACGACGACGAACCCTTCAGCATCACCGAGGTCGGCCCTCTCCTTCCGAAGCCACTCAAGATCATCACCGCATGGGCCGCCGAGAAGGACGGCGAGCGAACCGACGGGCGTACTGCCCCGATCACCATCAGGCCGGTTGTGACGGACAACGCCAGCGAGTGCGACGACGTCGTGCTCTGGGGCGACCTGTACGTCTCCTGGGACCACGACATGTACACCGTCGAGGAGCCGGACAGCTCCGAGTACAGCGAGGCTTACAGCGCAACCGAGTTGAGTGCGATCCTCGACGAGTACGCCGACGACTATGAGTACGCGCCTGAAGGGCCCGACAGCCACAGGTGGCCGAAACCGGAAGAGTTGATCACCTACGGCGCCCAGGAGTGTGCCAAGCGGTTCGGGCACCTCGACGACGACGCCCTGTTGTGGCTCGCTGCCACCCGCATCACGCTCGCCGTGTGGCGCAACACACCTGTCGAGAACTGGCATGCCGGGAAGAGTCCGCTCCACGACGGCACAATGATGCGGATCAACACGGCAACCACCCGACTCGTGCGCTCGATGCTGTCGTTCGACCATGTCGACTGGATCGGTCTCGGTCTCGCGATCGTCAACCCGTCCCGGGTTCTACCGACAGGGCAGTCCGTACTCGAGCTCGGGCTGGCCTGCCACAACCCTGACGACCCGGCGCACGAGGTTGATCCGCGAGAAGAACTCGCGGAGATGGCGCAGGTCGCGATCTCATGGGGGCGAAGGTACTGCCTTCACGAGAAGGAGTTCGGCCTGCGAACCCTGATCGAATCCTTCTGTGCGTCCGACAACGGCTGGTTCGGAGCACCGAGTTGGGGGCGCATCGTCGATCGGTTCCTTACGGCTGTCGACGACCGGGAGAATGCGCACTGGCGCATATACCGGGACAAGCCTTGGTTCGACGAGTGGTTCACCAACCGGCCGGCCGACATTGCGGACACCACGGAATTTCGTCGGCTGCTCCTTGCCGGGCCCGACCTGCTTTCCGAGGAGGCCGCCGAATGGTGCGTGGATGGTGCCATCGGCTACGTCTGCCAGGACGACCACGCGAACGACTGCTGGCGGTGCGGTATCCCGCTGGCAACGGAGTCCCCCAACGAGTGAATGTGTGCACCAGCATAGAAAAGCAGCAATCCACTGACCGCACTCTCTCCCGCCTACTCGGCGGCCTCCCCTGCTTGGGGAGCCAGTCGCGGCTCCACTGACTGGAGATGTGCGGGTGCTTCTGACGGATCTGTGGCAGCAACGCTGGCCCGGCTGCCCGCCGGTCGGCCACAAGCTCCGTGAGCCCTACAGGAATGTCTGGGTCCGCTTCCACAGTCCGTCGGGTCTTTGACATCAGTATCACCGGCCTGCCGGTTTCTTGATAACCACGGCTTCCACGACACGGAGGTCGAGCAGGTCGCCGGACCTCCGGGATCATGACGCCACGCAACTCCGATACTTCAATCAGACCGGATGGACCGCCATCTTCAATGGCACTAAGACCGAGATCGGTCGCATGGTGCGCGTGGAGGGATGGGATCCCGCAACCGGGACAGCCTTGGTGGTCGACCCGCAACGAGGGGCACTGCGCCAGGTCACGGACTACGTGGACTTCTCCCACTTGGAGCGGGCCGATCAGGTGGTCGCCGCGATACCCGGTGGGGGATGGCGGGCACACTGGACGGATGAAGGGCCGGGTGGATCACCTCTCACGGAGCAGGTGCTGGCCTGGTTGATCACTTCGCAGGGCCGGGCGACTGCCATCACAGTCGATGCTCAGGGGCATGTGGAGGACGCCGACAGCGCCGACGCCTTCATACCGCCGGGTGAGGAGCTTCAGTGACGGCGTCGATGCCGCAACAGGCGGGCCCGGCGTCCGAGGGTCGGGCTTCTGATGCCGACTGGGAGGCTCCCTACTACCGGGTTCGGGCCGCCGGCTTCCAGGTGCTCTTCCTCGTGGAACCGGACGAGGCGATCGAAGAGGTCTGCAACGTCGATGCCGAGGTTCATCTTGCCGACGGGTCGCGCTGGAGTTCCACGATCTTCACTCTCGCCGAGGTGGATCGGCTCATGCGGAGCTGGGAGGCGAGCGGAGAGGCGGTCTCCGGGCAGTGCTTCTTCTGCGCGGACGGGCTGATCGTGCGGAATCCCGGCATCGGCAGCATGGTGCGCGTGATTGCCGGGCTCGTGGCATCCGGCGAGTTCGACGGGGTATTTCGACGCATTGCCGACCCGGAATGATCATGCCGCGTCTCAGGGCATCGTGTTGTCCTGCATCTTTCGAATGGCCTTGAGCACCTTCTTCCCCAGGGGAGTGAGCGTCATGGGCCTACCGCGTTCCGCCCGGACCAGGAGTGGTCCGCCGAGTTCTCGTTCGATCCGGTTGATCTGTGCGACGAGGGTGAACGTGTTGAGGCCGAGGCCGCTCGCTGCGGCACCGAGGCTGGGGTAGGCAGATGCAGCCGCGAATCGGCTCAACCGTTCGCTGGCCCCCTGGCCGCCGAGTGCCGGCCGAAGGATGCTTGGTGCTCGGCTGGCCTGGTCGATTGCCCGAAGTACCTGGCTGTGACTGGATCCTCCGCGTGGTCGCAGCGGAACGTTGTGGGTCTTGGCCCAGCGGGCCATGTTCGCGGTGCTCATGCCAGCTTCTCGGGCGAGGTCCGGCAGGGTCCGGCGGCGGTGGACGTACTGCTCGATGAGCCAGGCCCGTTCGACGGTGCCGCGGCGCTTGTAGTCCTTGGGGCCCTCGCGGAGCGGGATGCCGTACTCCTTGGCAAGGTCGGTCAGCACTCTGCGGGAGAAGCCGGTGAGGGTGGCGATCTGCTGGAGGGACCGGTGTTCGTCAAGGTAGAGCCGGGTGAAGCGCTCTGCCGGAATGGCTTGCCGGGCCTGCTGCCGGATGCGGTCGGCGGCCCTGGCGGTGCTCTTCGTCAGCGGGGGTGCAGGGGCTGGATGTTCGTCGAGAACATGTCGGATGGCCTCGACGGTCGTGCCCAGAACCTGGGCGGCGTGCTGAACAGGGTGCTGGCGTTCGCGGACAAGCTGGTGCAGGCGGGGTAGGTCGACGTGTGCCGGGTCGGGGCCGGGAAGGGAGAGCCCTGCCAGCAGGGTGGCGGGCGGCTGCCAGGTCATGGGCTCGTCGTGGATGTGGTGTGAGGCCAGGAAGTTGAGGGCTTCCTGCTGGAGGGCGTGCGCGAGTTCAGGGGTCTGAAGCGCGGTGAACCGCAGGGACGTCGCCCGGAACTCTGCACTGTCGGGCCCGCCCAGGTCGTCGGGGGCAGACTCGGCGGGCAGGCCGCTGAGACGTTGGAAGAGCTGGCTGCGTGCGATGCGTTCGCGCCGTCCGGTTCCCGGTGGTGTTCCGGTGTGGCGGCAGATCTCCAGCCAGCGGTCATGAGGAAGCAGGCCGGTGTAGTCGAGGAGTCGGCGCCGACCGTAGTCGATGGGGGTGCTGTTGGCACCGAGGTAGTCCGCGAGCCGGTCCAGAGCAGTGGCGATGTCCGGCCATTGCGGAAGGTCGTCGACTTCCTGGAGGAGGCGTGACACCTCAGTGCCGTCGATGACGTCACCGATCAACCCGGCTGCCTGGTCCAGGGATGTGCGGCTGTCGGGAATCAGCAACAGGGAGGCGAGAACGGGAGCCAGAGCCCGCGCATGGATTCCTTCAGGTGGTGCGAGGCGGATCGTCCAGGGCGGCCAGAACATCGTGGGGATCTTCCTGGCTCGCTGCTCGATGTCCCGAGTGGTCCGGGTCGGCCGGCGGGGGGTCTCGGTCATGATGCGGTAGCGGACGTATTCGCTGGGGCGGAGGGAAGGGGCGAGGGCCGCCAGGTGCACGGACTGCAGCACCGGGCTGATGCCCCTGCCCCAGCTGTCGATGCTGGTCGCCGAGATCTGCGTGAGTTCCTCGCGTACTGCTTCCAGCAGGCTCCGCAGGGCCTCGCCGGCCGGGTGGATTCCTGGTTGCTCCAGGATGCTCAGGGCCATGGTGACCGCGACGGCCGTGTCCGCGGCTCGGGGCGGGGCCATGAACCCCGGACGTTCCATGGCCTGTCCGGTGTGCGGGGAGACCGCATCGGTGCTGAGGTGAGCTTCTGCGATGTCAGCCGGGATCTGTTCTCGTAGGACAGCTGCGGGCAGGTCGCTCAGGACGCGTATGCCCAGGGCCCGGATGTCGGCCAGCACCGCCGAGGCCGGCTGGGGAGAGGTTCGGTAGGGGCCGAAAGCTGCCGTTGCCCCGTCGATGATCTCCATCACTCGGTCCTGCGCCGTGAGAACCGGATGGCCAGGAGGCAGGAGGAGCGTCGAAGCGCGGGTCAGATCGGTGCCGCAGCCCGCCGAGAACGGGCGGGTGGGGCGGGTCGGTGGATTGCCGCAGAGTTCAGGCCGGGGGACGGACCGGCCGGAACGGGGCCGCTGCCGCAGCACCCTCCCGCAGTGCGGGCAGCAGTCCGCCACCAGCCTGCGGTGCCGGGTGCAGGCGAAGGAGAAACCGAGCCTCCAGGACAATTGCCATCGCCCACCAGTGGCATGAAGGCACTCCGGACAGAACCGGGATCCCCCTCCGCGGCCCCAAAGGACGTGCCGTGACACGGCCCGGCCCCCGGCACTCAGGTGGAGGGCCCGTCCGTCGTAATGAGCCAGGGTCAGGGCAGCGACTGTCTCCGGGGACGTCCCGGTGGCGTGCGCGACGGCATTGGTCTGCTGCTCGTCGAGGACGATCGTCCAGTCTGCCGGGATGCCCCTGAACTGGTTTCCGGCCCGGTGCCGGACCGGGAAGCCGAAGTGCAGCAGGACATCACCGAGCGCGGTGTCCATCCGCCTGGCCATCGCCTCCAGCCATGAGTCCAGAGCCTCGCCGGGCAGTGGAGGCAGCCGGATCGGCAGGGTGCGGACCGGCGTTCTCATGCGGGTCGCAGGCTCCGGGGCCGCGGGCGGCTGGTCAGCCGTTTCTTCTCCAGCGCGGCCTGCAGTTCGAGGCGGGCGGCCTCGGATGCCTCGTCGTTCTTCACCCGGTCCATGAGCTCCTGGTCAAGACGTTCGGCGCCGGTGCGGACCGCCCGCTGGCAGCTGCGGTTGATCAGCGTCATCAGCGAGCCGATGTGTCCGGTGCTGCGGGCGAAGAGGTAGTCCGACAGGTCGTCCGCGAGCATGCCGGGATGCTTGTCGGTGAGCACGACTCGCTGTTCGAGGGCCAGCAGCATCTGCCGCCACTCCCGGCGCCCGGCCTCCATATCGATGGTGAACGGACGAAGCCCGAGGCGGGTGGTGCGGCGGCCGGTCTGGGCCAGAGCGGTGTCGCGCCCGTTCGTTCCCTCGCCGAACAGGCCCTTCTTCGCGAGCTCGACCCCCACCATCAGCAACGTCACCGGAAACTCGTTGGCGATCCACTTCAGGTGGTTGCTCACCTCGATGCCGCTCTTCTGTCCCCATTTCAAAAAGTGCAGATCGTCCAGAACCACCAGGCGGACATCACAGGACAGCACGCAGTCCAGCACCCGCCGCCCGAACTGGGCGGTGGTCCCCCGCATCTGTCCGGGGTGGCCGAAGAACTCCAGCATGGCCCGGTTGAGATCCTTCATTCCGGTGTTCCCGGTCAGCCCGATCCGGCAGACCGGGATCCGCTCGTGCCCCTGGCTGGTGAAGGCTCCTGACTCTTCGATCTCCCGCTGGTGGAAGTCGCGGGCGAAGGCAAGCACCGAGGTCGTCTTACCCAGCCCTGGGAACGCGTCGACGGCCACCGCCCCCTTGGCCTTGTCGCCGTCCTGCTCGTTGCTGTCGACGATGTCCCATAGGTCTTCATGGAGCTCTGTCAGTTGCGGCGTCTTGACCGGGCCGATGTTCGCGTGCCACTGCCGGCGCTGACGGTCGTAGTCCGCCCGCGCCTGTGTGGGCAGGGACTTCAGCTGCTTGCGGGTCAGCAGGTCGGGCCGGCTGCGGCGAGGGCTCTCTGCGAACGCCTTGAAGTCCTCCTTCCGCGACAAGGCAAGACTGCCCGGATGCGGAACGCTGCCGTCGTTCACACGTCCTCCAGGGCATCGGCGTAGAAGTCGTCCTCCCCGGCGAGGTCCTCCAGATCGGCCTCGTCGTCATCCCCCGTCTCCGTCACCACGTCGGGCTCCCGCAGTTCCGCGGTCTGCTCGTCCTGGCCGAGGGCCTTGCGTACGGACGGAAGCGAGACGACCGTCTCCGCCTCACTCTCCGGAAGCTCGATGGCGGCCTGCTCGCGCGAGAGCCGCAGGGCCATGCGCCGCTCGGCGATCGTGGTGCCCAGCCCGAGATTCCACCGCTCCAACAAATCAGCGACGGCAAGCCGGTCGTCAGGAAAGCGATACTTCGAGGCCGCCAGCTGCCGGGCGAACGTCAACGCGTCCTCGCTCAGCGGCATCTCGGCCGACGGCGCGTGCTCCCAGACCAGCGTGCGCCAGGCCCGAGTAGCCGGATCGCGGAAGTAGATCCGGGTGATGTCGTCGGGGTCCACCTGGAAAGGCCAGCCGTTCTTGACCGGACTGTCGTAGGGGCTACGGACTCCCGGCTCGGGCAGGCCGGGGCCGCTGTAACGGCGGCGGCCGATCTCGACCCCGTAGTGCTGGACCGTGCGCCACTTCGTCTGCAGGAACTCGTAAGCCAGGTCCCGGTCGCAGGGCGCTTCGATGTAACCCGCCCGCGCCATGCCGTGCTCGAACATCTTCACCGGGGACATCCGCAGACCCGGCAGACCCGGATCGACCAGACTGGAATGCGGCCGGAAGTGATAGACCGCCGCGGTCCACTCCCGGATGATCGCCTCAAGCTCGTCGAGGAAGAAGAACGCGTCGTCCTCCGGGCTCTCACCCCGCGAGTGGATGTCGGGGCCCTTATAGCCGGGCAGCACCTGCAGCAGCCCCTCCCGCAAAGTCCGGAAGTAGCGCTCGACCGGCCCCTTATCGCGGCCCGTCCGCAGCCGGGCCGGCTGGATGGAGATGCCCATCCGTCGGCAGACACTGGTCAGGTGCTCCGAGACATAGACCTTGCCGTGGTCGACGACCAGCGTCTCGGGAACCAAAGGCGGCGAGGCCAGCCCCGGCCCGGTGGCGCCCTTGACGTCGACCAGGACGGTGCGGGGGATGCCGTGCTCGGGCCAGACCGCGTGCCGCGGCCAGTCCCGCCCCGCAAGCCGCGGCCGAAATGACTGGAACAGCACTGCGCTGACATCCACCGCCTTCGTCGAGACCGGCGTGAGCCGGATCCCCGTGATGCAGCGGGTGTACCAGTCCATCCCGACACTCAGCTCGGCCTGCACCCACTTCAGGGTCAGCGGGTCGAACGCGAAGACGTCCAGGCGGGTGGAGTCCATCAGCAGGTACTCGCCCGGCCGCGTCGGCCGCAGCTTGCCGTACGGACCCTCCGGCCGATCGGCGATATCCCGGTTGCGCTTCGTACTCAGCCGGAACAGCGGGTGTCGCCGCTCCAACTCTGTGAGCACCCGGTAGGCCGTGGCTTGGCTGGGCTGGGGTACGACTTCAGGACCGAACCGCGCGATCACCCGGGCCTGATTCCGATCTATGACCATCTTGCGTGATGGCTTCGACTCTCCGGTGTGCTCGACCATGACTTCCAGCGCGGTCTCCACCCATCGGTCATCGGCCCTGCCGAAGGACCGTGCCTGGGGACTTGTCCGCTGGACCAGGCCGGCCTCACCGTGTCGGCGGTAGTCGGCGACCCACCGTCGAATAGTGCGATCAGTGAGGTTTTCTCAACGGTGATCACTTCCAGATTCCGTTGAGGACGAGTGCGGCTCGGGCGATGTCGCCGATCCGGCTGGG
>NZ_VSRY01000061.1 GCF_008271805.1 Streptomyces sp. TRM49041 | reverse complement strand
TCGTCGTTCGGTGTGAGCGGTACGAACGCGCACATCATCGTGGAGGAGGCCCCGGCCGAGGAGCCGGTGACCGTCGAGCGTGCTGTGTCCGCGGGTCCGGTGCCGGTGGTGCTGTCGGCGCGTAATGACGTGGCGCTGCGGGTGCAGGCGGAGCGGTTGCGGGACCGCGTGGCCGCCGATGCGGATGTGTCGGTCGCGGACATCGGTTTCTCGGCGGCGACGTCACGGGCGTTGCTGGAGCGTCGGGC
>NZ_VSRY01000060.1 GCF_008271805.1 Streptomyces sp. TRM49041 | reverse complement strand
GAGGAGCCGGCCGAGGAAGCTCCGGTTGAGGAGGTCCGGCCGGCCGGCGCCGTGCCGGTGGTGCTGTCGGCGCGTAATGATGTGGCGCTGCGGGTGCAGGCGGAGCGGTTGCGGGACCGCGTGGCCGTCGATGCGGATGTGTCGGTCGCGGACATCGGTTTCTCGGCGGCGACGTCACGGGCGTTGCTGGACCGGCGGGCTGTGGTGGTGGCCTCGGACCGGGAGGAGTTGCTGGCGCGGCTGGGTGAGCTGACCGGCGGGGAGTCGGGTGTCGG
>NZ_VSRY01000059.1 GCF_008271805.1 Streptomyces sp. TRM49041 | reverse complement strand
CGGCCCCGCCCTCGCCTTCGACCGATCAGCCTGGTCCTCGTTCGTCTCGGCGATCCAGCGCGACCAGTTCAACGCCTGAGTGGCCGCCATGGAGTGGATCAAGAGCAGCTACAGCGGAACAAACGGCGGCGACTGCATAGAAATTGCCCCCGCGATCCCCGCTGTCGTCCCCGTCCGTGACAGCAAAACCCCGGACGGCCCCGCCCTCGCCTTCGACCGATCAGCCTGGTCCTCGTTCGTCTC
>NZ_VSRY01000058.1 GCF_008271805.1 Streptomyces sp. TRM49041 | reverse complement strand
GCGGCCGGAGCGGCGGGCGCGGGCGCGGCCGGGGCGGCGGGGGCCTGTGCGGTGGGCGCCCCCGCGGCCGGTGCCGGCTGCGTCACGGTGCCGGAGGGCTTGTCCGCCGAGCCGGCTGTGCCCGGCTTGTAGTCGGCGAAGAAGTCCCACCAGGCACGGTCGACCGAATTCGGGTCCTGGAGGTACTGCTGGTAGATCTCGTCGACGAGCCACTCATTGGCACCGAAGGCGGCAGCAGGGCTCTTGCCCCGCCCGTCTGGGTCGGTCGAGATGCTCGAGTTACTGGGGGACTGAGACGACACGGCGGCAACCGCCCTCTTCCGCTTCACAAGGTGATGGACAGCGGAAATAAAGGCTACGCCTCTATAGGCGAGAGGTGCAGGCCGGGCGTGCCATCGTCGCGTACATCACATCGAACGGCGGGTTTCACGGGAAGAAATGGCGGGAAACAAGCGTGGTTCAGCGATGACCGGCTGTGACCGGGTAGCACTCGACGGGGCTACCGACCTCGACGGTCCGTACCCCTGACCGGCTCCGCGCCCCGCCCGCACAGGTACACGGACGCGGAACGACTCCGGTTCGAACCCTATGTCAACCGCGCTGCGGGGGGATCCCCGGAAGGGTGACGAGGATGCGGCAGCCTCGTGCCGATTCGGCCACACCGATGCGGCCGCCGTGCAGATCGACCGCCCAGCGGGCGATGGCCAGGCCCAGGCCCGTACCGCCGTCGCTGCCCGGGCCGTGCGGCGCCGGGACGCTGCCCCGGTTGAACCGCTCGAAGACCTTGTGCCGCTCCGACTCCGGGATGCCGGGCCCCTCGTCCACGACCTCCAGGTCCAGGGACTCCGAGAACGGCCCGCGCCTCGCCCGTACCGTGACGCGGCCGTGCGGCGGCGAGTGCTTCACGGCGTTGTCGATCAGGTTCGCCACGACCTGGTGGAGCCGCTCGGCGTCGGCGTACGCGGTCAGCTCGGGCGGCGACACGTCCAGGTGCAGATGGACGTCCGTACGCATGTGGGGGCCCGCCCCGGAGCCCACGGAGCGCTGCGAGGCGGCCAGGCTGGCCTCCTTCAGGACGCCCGACAGATACGGCCACACCTCGAAGCGGCGGGACCGCAGCGGTATGACCCCGTTGTCCAGCCGCGACAGGTCCAGCAGCGTCTCCACCAGGCGGCCCAGCCGCTCGGTCTGCGCCAGCGCCGTACGCATCGTCTCCGGGTCGGCGGCCGAGACGCCGTCCACGACGTTCTCCAGCACGGCCCTGAGCGCCGCGATCGGGGTGCGCAGCTCGTGCGACACGTTGGCGACCAGCTCCTTGCGGTGCCGGTCGACGGCCTCCAGGTCGTCCGCCATGCGGTTGATCGTCGAGGCGAGGTCGCCGAGCTCGTCGCGCCGGCCCGCGCCCCGCACCCGGCGGGTGTAGTCGCCGTGCGATATGCCCTTGGCGACGGTGTTCATCTCGTCCAGCGGCGCGGTCAGGCCGTGCGCCACGAACTGGGTGAGGAGCAGTGTGGCGATCACCGAGAAGACCGTGATGAACCGGAGCTCGGTCTCCGTCCGCAGGGCCACGAGCAGCAGCCCGGTCGTGATGAAGACGGACACCACGACGAGGGTGCCCAGCTTGGTCTTGATCGAGATGGTCACCGAGCCCAGCCGCGAGCGCGGCCTGGCGGGTCTCCCGCTCCGGCCCTCGCGCCCGGCGGGTCCGCTCGCGCGTCCGCTGCTCCGCGCCTCACGGCCCCCGGTGCGGCCGCGGCTCACGGCGCCGGGGTCTCCAGGGCGTAGCCCACGCCGTGGACGGTACGGATCCGCTCGGCGCCGATCTTCCGGCGGAGCGCCTTGATGTGGCTGTCCACGGTCCTGGTGCCCGACGCGTCGGCCCAGTCCCACACCTCGGCGAGCAGCTGCTCCCGCGACAGCACCGCGCGCGGCGTGTTCGCCAGGCAGACCAGCAGGTCGAACTCGGTCGGGGTGAGGTGCACGTCGTCGGCCCTGACGCGGACGCGGCGCTGGGCGTGGTCGATCTCCAGCTCGCCGAGCCGGAGGATGCCGCTGCGCGGGGTGACCGCGGCCAGGGCGGCGCGCTCGACGCGGCGCAGCAGGACATGGACGCGGGCCACGAGCTCGCGCATCGAGAACGGCTTGGTCATGTAGTCGTCCGCGCCCACGCCGAGGCCGACGAGCATGTCGGTCTCGTCGTCCCGGGCGGTCAGCATCAGTACCGGTACCGGGCGCTGTGCCTGCACGCGGCGGCAGACCTCCAGGCCGTCGAAGCCGGGCAGCATGACGTCCAGGATCATCAGGTCCGGCTGCCACGCCTCGGCGGCGTCGACCGCGGCGGGACCGTCCGACGCGGTCTGCACGAGGAAGCCCTCGGCCCGCAGCCGGGCGGAGACGGCCTCCACGATGGTCGTGTCGTCCTCGATGACCAGGACCCGGCGCTGGGTACCCGGCGTGACCGCGTTCCCGGTGTGGCTGGTGTGTGCGTGCTCCATGCCCCGCCCCTGTCGCGTCCTGCGCGAGCGTGTAGATCCGTGCGTACCGTCAACAACATAAAGGCAGCGACCGTGTCGCGGCTACGCGGGGCGAACCCCGAGGTGGACCGCGTCCGGTACGCCCCGGGCAACCGGGATCTCTTCCGTCCGTACCGCGCTGAATCCGGCATTGCGCAATGACTCTTCGAAATCGGCGGACGGCCGGGCGGACCACACGGCCAGTACACCACCGGGGTTGAGGCGGTCGGCGCAGGCCGCCAGACCGGACGGCGAGTACAGACCGTCGTTGCCCTCGGTGACCGTCCAGTCGGGGCCGTTGTCGATGTCGAGGCAGAGCGCGTCATACGTGTCGGATGTCACCGGATCGCGTATGTACGCGAGCAGGTCGGTGTGGAGGAGGACGGTCCGGGGGTCGGCGAGCGCGGCGCCGGAGAGGGCGCGGAGGGGGCCGTCGAGGTGCCAGTCGATGATGGCCTGTTCCCGCTCCACGACGGCGATCCGGCCCCAGGACGGGTCGGCGGCGGCGTGCGCGAGCGAGAAGCCCACACCGAGGCCGCCGACGAGGACGGCGGGGGAGGGGCGGGAACCGCCGAGCGCCTGCGACGCGGCGTCGATGAGCAGCCGCTCGGAGCGCCCGTCGGAGGTGTCCATGAGGAAGGTGCCGTTGGCGATGATCTCGAAGTGGTCGTCGCGCTGCCGCAGCACCACTTCACCGTACGGGCCTTCACGTCGGTCGAGCGTCACAGGCATGCGTTCCACCCTATGCAATGCGCGGGCGGTGCGACCTGATGCGGTGTGACGTGCGTCATGGACGCGCGTGTCGTTGATCGCGTTGGGTGGGCACGGTGGACCGGGGGGTTGCCGGAGTGCCGGGGGGCCGAAACGAAGGGCCTTCGCCGTGCGCCTGGAGCTTGAGCCGCGCGAGACGTGTGACGGGAGTGAGCGGCTGTTGGGCGGCGTCCCCGCGCAGCGGACGCCGCAGGCCGCGGTGCGGCCGGTGGAAGCCGCCAACCCGGTTGTGGGCGAGGCCCGTCGGACCGAGACGACGCTCCCGGTGAGCCCGGTGAGCCCGGTGAGCCCGGTGAGCCCGGTGAGCCCTGAAAGTGCTGCTTGGCGGGCCTGGGGGCGCAGGGCGGCGCTGGTGCTGCCGACGCCGACCGGGACGCCGTTCACCTTCACGTACGCCCTGGTCCTCGTCGCGACCTCGCTGTTCGCGGAGTTCGGCGACCCGGAGACGGTCACGGCGCTGCTCCACGCGTCCAGTACGGATGTGGCCCATCTTGCCCGTACGCCGCTGCTCGTGCTGGTGGCCAGCGCGTTGTGGGTGGCGGGCGGGCTGCTGTCGCCGTACGCCGTCGGTCTCGTCGTCGTCCTCACCGCGCTGGAGCGCCGGATCGGGGCGTGGCGCGCGGCCGCGGTGTTCGTGGTCGGGCATGTGGGGGCGACGCTGGTGACGGAGATCCCCGTGGCCGTGTCGGTGGTGGCGGGCCATCTGCCCGAAACCTCCCTGCACCGCCTGGACTACGGCATCAGCTTCGGGCTGCTGGCCTGTGTGGGCGCCCTGGCAGGGCTGTTGAGCCCGCCGGCGCGCTGGGCGGTCCTTGCGTGGGTGTCGCTGATGCTGCTCCAGGACCTGATCGCCTTCGAGGACCCGCTCACCAACTGGGGCCATCCGCTGGCGCTGTTGATCGGCGTCTGCGGCTGGCCGCTGGTGCGGAGGGCGGCGCGGAGGGGCGTGGCGTAGGACGCGGCGCGTGTCGGGGCCTTCACTCGTCGCCGCTGCCGCCGTCGCGTACGACGCCGGTGAGCGGCCCTTGGTACCGCCACCCCAGCGCGCTGTAGAGGGCCCGGCCCTGGACGGTGCCGGCCAGGATGCCTGTCGTGGCCCCGGCTTCGGCGCCCGCGGTCCGGAGGGCGCGCATCACGGCGCTGCCGAGGCCGCGCCGCTGGTGGCCGGCGTATGTCTCGACCTGGTCGACCACCGCCGTACGGCCCGTCGGCGCTATCTGGCCACGCGCGGCGAGCGAGCCGTCGGCGGCCAGGACGCGGACGCGGTGGACGCCGTCGCGGTGCTCGGTGTGCAGGGCGTAACCGGCGGGCAGCGTGGGGGCGGGGCCGGGGCGG
The DNA here is from genome assembly GCF_008271805.1 of Streptomyces sp. TRM49041. GTDB lineage: Bacteria > Actinomycetota > Actinomycetes > Streptomycetales > Streptomycetaceae > Streptomyces. Next base: position 40,329 of record NZ_VSRY01000058.1, on the reverse strand, counting down.
AGCTCGGTGTACATCATGAACCCGGGGTCGTCCGGCACGGTCCAGCCGGGGGTGATCCAGCGGGCGACGTCCTCCGGTTCGGCGAGGAGTTTCAGCCAGGCGTACGGCTGGGTGACGGTTTCACAGAGCTTGCGGACGGTGGGCTCGTCTGGCTCGGGAACGATGTGCCGGAGTATGTGCCGGGGGAGGCCGACGTCGATGCGATAGCCCCAGGGCTCGTCCACGGGGGGCGGGGTGGCACGGGAGAGTGCCCAGCCCCGCACCCAGGCGGAGGTAATGGCTGAACTGTCCATGTGTCTATTACATAGCAAGGCGGGGTGCCGACACCAGGGGTTAACACCGCACCCGCGGGTACCGGTGCCGGCGCGGTCACACGCACGGCGGGAACGACCGGATCGGTAGCCGGTGACGTAGACGTAGTCGAGGGGTTGGTTCAGGAACCCGTGCGTTCCATCAGATGTGCGAGGGAGGTGCAGAAGCCGCTCCAGGCGCGGGCCGCCGCAGTGCACATGCCGCGCGACCGCAGGGGCGCGTGCACCAGGCCCGGCTCGACGGTGAGGGTGACCAGGACACCCGCTTCCGCCAGGTGGCGGGCGTAGGTGACGGCGTCGTCGCGCAGCGAGTCCAGCTCGGTGGCCAGGATCGTGGCGGGCGGCAGACCGGCGAAGTCGGTCGCACGCAGCGGTGAGACCAGTGGGTCGAGGAGGTCGTCCAGGTCCGCTACGTAGTTCTCGGCGAGGTAGGCCATCTCCCCGGCGCTGAGGATGGGCGCGTCCGTACCGCCCTTCACCCACCGGGACAGGTCGAGCACGGGGCTGACGAGGCCGTGGCAGGCGATGTCCGGGCCTCCTTCGTCCCGCGCCATCAGACAGTTGGCGACCGCCAGATTGCCGCCCGAGCTGTCGCCCACCACGCCCAGCGGCCCGGGCGCGGCGCCGAAGCTCCCCGGATCCGAGGCCGCCGCCCCGAGCACGGCGCGCAGATCGTGCAGGGCCGCGGGGAACTTGTGCTCGGGGGCGCCGCGGACGTCCGCGAAGACCGTCACGTGACCGGTCTTGTCGGCCAGTTCGGCGGCGATGGTGTCATGGGTGTCGAGGGTGCCGAGGCCGAAGCCGTCGCCGCGGACGTAACACAGGACGCCGGGCTCGGCCCGCGGGGGCGTGTAGATCCGCACGGGCACCGCCGCGTCCCGGCCGGGCACCACCGAGTCCCGGACCGTGACACCGGCGGGGCGCTCGTAGCGGAAGATCCCCGGCAGGGACCGGTAGAGCCGCCGTTGTTCGGCGATCGGCCGCGTGTGGAAGTCCCCCGGGATGTGCTGCTCGAACTCTGCCACGAACTCCGACATGCCTGGTTGCATCATGGAGCGGTTACCTCCTCGGTACGGCGGGGAATCTGCCGCGCATCGACAGCGCGGCCGCCACCGTGGCGAACGCCGCCACCGCCGCGAAGGCCGTCGACGTCACGGTGAACGGGTACGCGGCCGCGGCGGGGGCCGCGGCAGGGGCGGCGAGCGCCAGATAGAGCGTTCCGAAGGTGGCGACACCCACCACCCCCGACAGCTGGAGCACGGTGCTGATCATGCCGCTCAGGTCGGCCGACTGGTCCCGGGACACGCTGTCGGTGAACGCGGACACCAGCGGCAGGAATCCGAGCCCCAGACCCAGTCCGCCGAGGCCGAGCAGCGGCATCAGGGCGGCCGGGCCCGACAGACCGCCGGCCACGGCGAGCGCGATCGCCGCGTACGCCACCGCGAGCAGGCCGTAGCCGCTGGGGGAGGCGAGGTGCCACGCGGAGGCGGGGATCTTCCGCCAGTACACGCCGGCGACGCCGAACAGCGCGGCCCATGTGGCGAAGACCGTGCCCGACCACAGGGCGCTGACCCCCTGGCCGCTCTGCAGGTGCAGCGGCAGCGTGAACATCATCGCCACATACGTGGTCTGACCCGCCGCGACGCAGATCAGCCCCCAGGCGACCGCGGGGGCCCGTAGCACGTCCAGATTCACGAAAGGTCTGTGGCCCCGGGCCGCGACCGCCCGTTCCAGCCGGACGAAGACGAGGAAGGCCGGGCCGCCGGCCAGCAGGCTCAGCCACGACCACGGGGGCCACCCCTGCTCCCGCCCGAAGACCAGCGGGCACACGAACAGCACCATCGCCACGGCCAGTACCGTCATGCCCCGCACGTCCAGGCGTCCGGCCTCGCGGTGCCCGCCGGGCGGCAGCAGCCGCCGGCTCGCCAACACCAGCGCCACACCGATCGGAACGTTGACGAGGAAGGCGGGCCGCCAGCTCAGGCCGACCAGATCGGCGCTGACCAGCAGTCCCCCGAGGATCTGGCCCAGGACGGCCCCGGCCGACAGAGTGACGGCGTACAGGCCCAGCGCGCGAGTACGGGCGGCCCCGGTGAAGGCGAGCTGTATCCCGGTGAGGATCTGCGGCACCATCAGCGCGGCGCTCGCCCCCTGCACCGCACGGGCCAGGATCAGCACCGGCGCGCTCGGGGCGAGACCGCACACCAGGGACGACGCGGTGAACATCAGCACGCCCAGGATGTAGGCGCTGCGGTAGCCGCGCATGCCGCCGAGCCGTGCCCCCGCGGGCAGCAGCAGGGCGTAGAAGAGGATGTAGACGCCGACGATCAACTCCGTCTGGGCGCCGTCGGTGTGCAGATCCGCCCGCAGGGCGGGAATGCCGACGTTCACGATGGAGCTGTCGACGTTGGCCATGAGCTGACCGGCGAGCAGTGTCAGCAGCAGACCGTGCCGCCCCCGCAAGGACGCCGAGCCGTCGGCAGGACGGGTAGCCGTGCCTGGAGCGTCTCCCACGCGGCAGAACGATACGGCGCTCACCACAGCCCCGTAGGTGGACGGCCGCATCACAGCCGGATCGTCCGGATCCCTCCGCCTCTTGGCTTGTTCCGACGTGCGGTCTCAGGGCTGGTTGAGGTGAGGCGCCAGGCCCGGTCCGGGTTCGGGTGTGATGTCGTGTGCGGTGACGTCGGTGCCGCACGTGTCGCAGCTGAGCCGTACGTGCGCCTCGCCGGTGCAGTCGCGGTGCCGGTAGAGCGCGGGTGGTCCGTCGGGTGCCATGTAGGTGTCGCCCCAGTCCCTGATGGCCATGAGGATCGGGTAGATGTCGTGGCCCTTGCGGGTCAGGCGGTATTCCGGATGCTCGCCGTCGGCCGCCTTGCGCCGGGCCAGGATGCCGTGGTCGACCAGTCGGCCGAGGCGGTCCTGCAGCCGGCTCCGGGAGATGCCCAGCGCGCCCTGGAACTCGTTGAACCGGCGGACTCCGGCGAATGACGCCTTCAGGACCAGCAGCGTCCAGCGGTCACCGAGGACCACCAGCGGGCGGGTGATCGAGCACGGCAGGTCGGCGAGGTCTTCGTAACGCACACCACGACTCTACCCGGGCGGTTCCAAAATGAGACCGACCCGGCTAACGTGTGGTCTCGAAACGAGACCATCTCGGCGGAGGAGTGTCCCATCTCGAACCCCACCAGCACCCACCCCGGCACCGGCACCGACCTGTATGAAGCCTTGAGCCGGATCCTCACCGACCGGTGGACCTGCCGCCAGTTCCTGCCCGACCAGGTCCCCCGGGACACCATCGAGCGGCTGCTCCACCTCGCCCAGCGCACACCCTCCTGGTGCAACACCCAGCCCTGGCAGCTGCACATCACCGAGGGCGCCGCGACCGAGCGGCTGCGCACCGGCCTCCTGGCCCACGTCCACAGCAACCCCGCCGCTCCGGACTTCCCCTTCCCGGCCCAGTACGCCGGGGCCTACCGGCAGCGCCGACGTGAGTGCGGCCTCCAGCTGTACGGCAGCCTCGGCATCGCCAAGGGCGACCACGAGGGCAGGCTGCGGCAACTGCTGCGCAACTTCGAACTGTTCGACGCGCCGCATGTCGCGATCATCACCACCGAGGCCGACCTCGGGGTCTACGGCGCCGTCGACTGCGGCCTGTACATCAACACCTTCCTGCTCGCCGCGCACAGCCTCGGCCTCGCGACCGCGCCCCAAGCCGCCCTCGCGTCCTACGCGCCCTTTCTGCGCGACCACTTCGGCATCCCCGAGAGCCGACGCGTGGTGGCAGGCATCTCCTTCGGCCACCCCGACCTCGACCACCCGGTCAACTCGTTCCGTACCACCCGCGCGGAGCCCGCGAATGCCGTGACCTGGCATACGAACTGAGGCCGCGCAGACGGATCACGTCGCTCGTCCACAGGCGTCGGCGGCGTCAACCTCAGAATGCCTTCTCGGGCACCGGGCAGGGCTCGTTCGCCTCCTCGTGGTCCTGAAGTCGATCAACGATGACATGATCACCGTGATCATCGGTGGAATTCGCGAGGGGAGTTGGCGCATGCCCAGATGGCGTACGGCTGTGGTGGTGATCGCCGTGGGGACCCTCCTCGCCGGTTGCGGATCCGGCGACTCGGAGGGCGGGAGCTCGGCATCGGCCGACGGGCCGGGTGCGAGTGCCTCGCCGTCGGCGCCTGCCGCTGAGAAGTTCGCCGCCGACTCCGGCACTCGGTACGTGGGCGTCAAGGCACCGGAAGTCCTTGAGGGACTCGTGTGTGATGAAGGCGACGGAGGTTTCCGCTTCGGAGGCGACCTCGACATGTACGTCACCGGGGACGACGGCCTGAAGGAGCTCAAAGTCGCGGGGGAGGACGTCGCCGACACGATCTCGTGCTTCGGCAGCCCGCGGATCACCCTGCGCAAGGGAACGATGTCGGCGTCCGCGCCGGTCTTCACCGCCAGGACGAATCTGTACGAGCAGATCGCGGACCCCGTCACCTCGCTGAAGACCATCTTCGAGCGTTCCGTGATTCTCTCGGAGAGCTACGGCCGCAACTTCACGGGCGAACTGCAAGAGGTCACGAGCAGCGACCTGCTCCTCAAGTGCCGGCAGAACGTGAGCGACACCTTTCCGATGACTACGTGCTTCTGGGCGAACTACGGGGCGGCCGGAGTGCTCGACTTCTTCCCGCCGGACGGCCAGGCCGTGCCGATCCAGTCGGCGGCCCGGTTGACGAAGGACTTCGTCGCGGCCGCCCTCAAGCCGAGGGCCTGAGATCCGCGTCGAAGGACAATACACACATGTCCCGTCCCGATTGTTGCTGCATCGGGACCCCGCTCTGAGCTGCGGGATGAAGAAACGTGTTGGTCCGTGCGGCCCAGATCTGCGCAGGTTGACTTTGCATTTTCGGGTTGGTTGTCACTTCAGTCTGATGTGGACTCCACCGATGGCCAGAGAGCGTTGCGTCGAACGGCTGGCGGCCGACCCCTGGCCTCGCGAGGTCCGCCGAGGAGACGCAGGTGATTCTCGATATCGCAGCCCGGCGGCGCGCGGTTCCGTCAGACGTGTGTGGCCTCGAAGAGTGAGAGGACCTCCGTTCCTTCATGGACGCGGAGCGTCACGGAAGCCCTGGCTGTGAGGGCGTCTTCAAGGCGCGGTCGATAGAGGGGGTGCAGTCGCGTGAGAGCATCCTCCACGTCCGCCCACTCGGCGGCACTGGATTCCGCTGTTGGACGAGGTTCCCCCGACACGGCTGTCGCGATGAAGATGCCTGCGAGGATGCCCCGGCTCGGATGCTGGTAGACACCCACCAGGCCGTGGACTTTGACGTGGACCCCGGTCTCCTCGTAAGTCTCGCGAGTGGCGGCATCATGGAATGCCTCGCCCGGATCCACCAAGCCGCCGGGCAGCTCCCAGCGTTCCGGGGAGCGGCGGCGCGCAATAAGGACACGTCCCACGTCGTTGAACGCAACGCAGGTGGCCCCCAGGGCATATCTTCTCGGTGGCTGAGAGATCATGTGTGTCCGGCTGCTAATCACTTCCCAGCCCTGCCTTCATGTTGTGAAAGACCAGAAGATACCTCCAGAAGAGGAGGCGCCGAATCCGCCTGCCTGGAAGATATGCAGCACTGTCTTCTCGGATCTCCGCAAGCGACATCGAAGGGGGCGCCACAGGAGCTGAAGGAGACTGCGTGCACCGATCGGGACGGCTTCCTGACCAGCTCTCTCGGAAGAACACCGCAGCACGCCAAATAGCGTTCACAGGGACGGCCAGAAGGCTTATGGCGTGGTCCCGTAGCGTTGCTTCTCGGTAGCATCCGAGGATCACCAAGACGCCGTTCGTGGTGAGCGATGCGCGCAGCTTCTGCACTGTCTCAAAGGGGACGTGGTGGATGCTGGCCAAGCATGCGATGTAGTCGTACGTGTCCGGTGTCAAGGTTAGGTGTGTGATATCCGCCCGCTCGAAGCGGATCTGCCTGGGGAGATCGAGAGTAGAATTCTCCTCTCGTGCGGCGGTGACGACGTGATTATCTACGTCAATGGCATCTACTTCGATTCCTCGAAGCGCTAGTTTCTGTGCAAACCTCCCTGTGCCGCAGCCCACCTCAAGGGCCCTTCGGCATGATTCGGGGAGTTCACGAAGTAACAGGTCATGGTAATGATCGTTGTGGTTGAACGGCACGGCGTCATCATGACACGGGCTCGTCCAGGGAGTTCGACCCCGCTTGACGGGCCTCGCGTTGCAAGCGGCGGACTGACTGGCGGTGCAGCACGAGGGCGGCGACGGCCAGCCAGCCGGCGCCCAAGAGTTGCCCAGCGAGCACATCGACGCTGAAGTGCGCACCGAGAAGGACCCTGCTCCACGCGACGAGTTCGGCGCTCAGCCCAGCAAGGAACAGCATCAGTGCGGAGACGGCTCGTGGCATCTGGGAACTGAAGCAGAGCGCGGCCAGCAGGAATCCGGTTGTCACACCGACCGCGTGTCCGCTGGGGAAACTGAAGCCGTCGGCTTGAATCGAAGCACAATCCGAGGCCGGACGCTGTCGTTCAGCCCATCCCTTGATCAGGTTGCAGCTCACTGTGGCGGCGTACGGAATGACCAGGAGGACTGCGGCAGCTGTGACGTTCCGCCGGATCAGCGCGAAGCACGCGGATCCGGCGGCAATGATGGTCACGGGCCACGGGTTGCCCCACGAGGTCAGTGTCTCGAGAAGCCGGGCACTGGACGCGCTGCTGCTCGTCCAGGCGCAGAGCGTCTCGCTCAGCCGTTCGTCCCACCGGAAGGTGACGAGGACGAGTAGCAGACCGGCGTGGACCGCTGCCCACCACGCGAACCATGCCAGTGACCGAGGCTGGTCGCCGGGGTGGTTTCGAATCATGCGGGGCTGGTGGACTTCGAAATGTGGTCCAGCAGTCCGCGGGGCGTACGGATCGTCCGCAGGGTGCTGTCCTCTATCTGGCAGTCGAACTCGTCCTCGATACGGCTGATGATCTCAATCTGGTTGAGGGAGTCGATGTCCAGATCGCCGAAGGTGACGTCAAGTTGTTCCTGGGAGAAGGCGTTCCCGGTAATTTCCTCGATCAGGGGTGCGAGGACGGCAAGGAACTGTTGCTCGGTCATGGATGTGTTTCCCTTCGTGATGAGTGATCGATGGTTGCGTCACGAGGCGCGGCGCCCGTAGCGGGCACGCCAGTGCATACGTGTGCTGGTCAGGCCCCACACCGCGCCGGCGAAGATGGCAAGAATCGCCATGTCAGCAAGGGCCCGGGAGGCGTCGGGTGCCGTTAGGGAGTGACGCAGGCTGTCGGCCGCGTAGACCGCCGGGTTGAGGTTGCCGATCCAGATCAGTGCGTCGGGCAGCAGTTCTGGTGGGACTGCCACCGGGCCTGCGGCCATCATGAGGAGCGTGGTGGCCAGGCTGAGAGAGGACGCCTGTTCGATGGTTCCGGATCTGCTGCCGATGAAGGCCCCCAGTCCGGCTGAAGGAAGCAGGGCGAGCAGGAGGCACAGCGGGGCGAGTGGCGAGAACGTGAGCGGGACGTCGAGTAGGGCCGAGCCGAGCAGCAGGGTGACCGCGATAGCGGGCAGCGACAGGATGGAGAAGGCTGCGAGTGTGGCAAAGATGAGAGCCTCGCGACGGACAGGCAGCGCGGCGTAGTACTCGAAGGCGCCGTTTCCGCGCATGAACGCGAAGTTGCTGGCGATTTTGTTTTGAGTCTCGAACAGGATCGCCATGGTGACACTGCCGGTCAGGACATATTCGGTCGCGGCGTGGCCAGAGTTCCGGGCGAAGAGCCCCAAGGCGGCGATGCTGACCAAAGGGGCAAGCACACCAGTGAGCACCATCTGAGGCCAGGACCACCGCCAGTTGGTGAGCTGAATCCTGAACAGGTCCCAGACCTGCCCAAGGAAGCTCAGTCCGAGCTTCTTGTCACGCGTAGCTGACATACACGTCTTCCAGGGTCGCGGTGTGCATCGTGAACTCGGGGAACTGGGTGAGATCTACGTCCTTGGTCAGATGGGGCAGGTCGGCAGAGTCGACGAGGGCCACGACCTTGCCGCGGTGGTCGGACTGCACGCGGACATAGTCAGGCAGCCCGTGCATTTGTGTATCGCCTAGCGTGATCGACAGGCGTACCTGGGAGCGGAGGGAAGACTTCAGCTCGGCGGGAGCGCCCAGCGCGACCAGCCGCCCCTCCTTGAGGATTCCGACACGCTCGATCACCTGTTCCGCTTCGATGGCGTTGTGGGTGATGAGGATGATCGTGTGACCGTCGCGTTGGTTCAGCTCCCTCAGAAGCTGCCATATCTGGCGGCGACGCGACGGGTCCAGCTCGTTGGTGGGCTCGTCCAGGATCAGCACAGGTGGTGATCCGATCAGGGTCACCGCGATCTGCAACAGTCGGCGTTCTCCGCCGGAGAGCTGCCGGGCGACCTTGCCGGCCAGGTGGGTCAGACCAAGCAGCTCCAACAGGGCGTCACGCTCCCGGCGGGCCGCCTTGGCGGCGACACCGCGTAGGTGCGCACTGAAGTAGACGGCCTCTTTGACGGTCAGGCTGTTGAGGGCGAAGGCGGTCTGCGGCATGTAGCCAACCGTGGCCGCCGTGAAGCGAGGATGGGTAAAGACATCGCGCCCCAGCAGCCTCACCGTCCCCCCATCCGGTCGCACCAGACCGATCATCTGCTTGATCAGGGTTGTCTTTCCCGCACCATTGCTGCCCAGAAGCCCGAAGAATTCGCCCTGCTTTATTTGAAAGGAGATCTCGCCATTGGCCGGCCTGGGGGCTCCGTCGAACTGCTTGTGCAGGCCCTCGACCTCATATGCGTAAGGAGGGTTTTCTGGCATGCTCACATCTCCCGCGCCGCTTGGCGCCAGATGCTGCGGACCACGGTTGCGGCCCTCGTGATGTCGCTGGGGGGAGCCAGCTGCGCTGCTACCTGGCCGAAGCAGCGGAAAAAGCCGCTCATGGCCGAGTCGCTGGGCAGGTAACCGTGTGATGCGGAGGCCACGCTCTCCCTCGGTGTCGCGTCGCTGTACTGGAATTCGGTGTGCGGGCCGCAGGTCACCGTGAGACGGCCCAGCCTCGGGCTCCCTGCCGGCAACTTCAACCGGTCCTGCTCGGCTGGAGTGAGCACGCCGATGGAAGGATCGAGTGCGCGCAGGGCCTGCTCGAGGCGCTTCTTCTCCGCTGGTGGCACAGGTGTGTCGGCGTACAGGTAGGCGCAGTTGCTGTCACCCTGGAAAACCATGCGGTCGGCGAGGCCGAGGTCCGCCAGCACGTGGTTCGGGCGCAGGTGGGTCTCGACGTAGTCGATGCCGTGGTCGGAGAAGAACAGGAACTCCGTGTGCTCACCGGCGGCCTGGGCGAGCCGCATCACGCAAGCGTCGATCCGGGCGTAGACGTCAAGGATCTGCTGCCATGCGCGACTTCGTTCACCGGAGCTGCCTCGGACCGCATGCCAGTAAAGGAACTCCTGAGCATGGTCGGCCTGGTTGAAGCGCACGAACAGGACATCTGGGTCATGCCGCTTCAGGACGTCGAGGGCGGTCTGTTCCACCCACTCGGTGCGAGGCGATTCGTGGAACGTGTGGCCTGGATTGGCGGTGTATTCGACGTACAGGGACGCGGGCCCGTCACCGGCGCGGTCCGGCATATCGAGCCCGCCGAATCCCAGGGTGATAACGGCGGTTCCCAGACGCACCTCGATCTGGCCTTCGTCGAGCCTGTGGCAGGAGACCGCCACGGACACGGAACCCGAAGACACGGGGATGTCCAGCCGCGTGGGCCGGAGGCCGTCGGCCACGACAGCGGTCTCTCGGTGGCTTCCCACCGTGATCACGTTCGTCTGTTGATCGACCCGGAGATACAAGGCCACCTCGTGTCCCAGGTAGGAGAGCTGCACCACGCCCTCGGCCGCCCCGTCAACGGTCGGTCCGAGCGGGACGACGAGGTTCCGGGCTGGGGCGTACAAGGAGTAGCAGCTGGGGATCGCGAGCTGGGCGTTGCGGGAGAAGGTCTGCGGGAAATGGATGGCGGCGGCCGACGCCCCTTGCCGGGCAAACCAGTCGAGCAGGCTCGGTGCGGTGAGCGAGCTTTCCTCGTAGGGGTGAAACGATGAAAGCGGATCGTCCGAGCGCCGGCGGATCTCCTCAACACTCTCCCGCTCCCAGAAGCGGTTCCCCACGATCCCGTGCCCGCTCGGGTACGTCCCGGTAAGAAAGGACGCGTGGGAGGGCGCTGTTGACGAGGGGTAGATGCTGTGCAGCTCGTGCACGGCAGTGCCGGGAAGTGTCGGCAGGGCCCGGCTCAGATTGAAGAAGTCGTGCTCGCGGATGATCCCGGGAAGCCCGCCGTCGACACAGATGATGACCATACGCCTGCGCCGCCCGCTCATGCGCTCAACTCCGCTGTGCTCAAGGATCCGTGATCCATCAGGGTCTGTGGGGCGAAGGTGACATTGTGTTGGTGCAGAAGCCAGGCACCACCCGAGTCTCCGGGACGGTACTGCCAGTGTGTGATCCCAGCGTGCGCAACCAGCAGCTCTACCCTGCCGGTCCCGCCACACAGCAGTTCATTGACAGCGTCGAAGAAGCCACTGTGGGTGACCAACACAATCCGCTGGTCCTCCGACGCCTGATGACACAGCTCGCTCATGCATGTGGCGACCCGCGTCATGAACACATTCCATGATTCCGCCCCCGGTGGCGGCGGATGGAGCCGGTCCTCTCGCGGGTTCGGCAGGAACTCACCCGCGACCGGCGACCAGGCGATCTCATTGAGGCGCGGATCCTCCCGTGCGGTAAGGCCGGTGTGCGCCGCGACGATGTCGGCGGTCTGCTGGGCGCGGGGAAGCACACTGGTGCGAAGCTCTGTGGGACGCCGCTCAGCCAGCCAATGAGCCGCTGCCTGCGTCTGTCGGCGTCCTCGCTCGGTCAGGCGATCCTGGTGCGGGTCGAACTTTCCGGAACGGTCCTCGGCGTGGCGCAGTAGGTAGAGGTGCATGTCACTCCAGCGACGCGGGAGTACTGGTGTGCCAGTTCCACGCCGTACGAACGATGTGGTTAAGGTCGCGTTCTGCTCGCCAGCCGAATCGGCTCAGCGCCAGACTCGGATCGGCCCAGGACAGCCCCGGGTCCCCTGGACGGCGGGGCGCCATGGCAACCGGGGTCTCCTTCCCGGAGACGTCGTGCAAGACATCGATCAGCTCGCGCACGCTGACGGGCTGGCCGCGGCCCAGGTTCACCGGACCGCACTGACTGCCCTCTTGCAGGCCCTCCAGGACCCGCACGTGGGCCTGGGCGAGATCCTCGACGTGGATGTAGTCGCGCAGAGCCGTCCCGTCGGTCGTCGGGTAGTCGTTGCCGAAGATCCGCAGGGTGGGCGCCAGGCCCAGGGTTGCGCGTATGGCCACTGGTAGGAGTTGGGTTGCTGCCGGGCCCGCGTATTCTCCCAGGGAAGCGTCGTCAGCCGCACCTGCCGCGTTGAAGTACCGCAGGTTGGCGTAGCGCATCCCGGTGGCCTGCGCGTAGGAGGCGATCACGCGCTCGCACAGGTACTTCGTCTCTCCGTACGGACTTTCGGGCCGAACGGGCGCGGTCTCATCCACCGGGCAGATTTGCGGGGTGCCATACACGGCGCACGAGGAGGAGAAGACGAAGCGCTCCACCCCGGTGTGTGCGCACAGGGCGAGCACATTCTGCGTCCCCGTCAGGTTGACGGAGAAGTACGTGTTGATGTCACGCAGCGACTCTTCAGAGGATTTCAGGGCCGCGAAGTGGATCACGGCCTCAGGGAGGAACTCCTCGAAGACCGTGCCCATGCCGGCGATATCGAGGATGTCCACCACGTGCAGGCGGCAGCCCCGGACTGCTTCGCGGCGGCCCGTGCTGAGGTTGTCGACAACCACGACCTCGTGGCCGGCCGCAAGGAGGCGCCGTACGGTGAAGGAGCCCACATACCCAGCACCCCCAGTCACGAGCACTCTCATCGCACATCAACTCCACTGGGGACCGCTGCCATGGGGCCGCGTAGTTCTCGTCCGATCATGAATGCCTCAGCCGCTTCCACCCCCACCTGCGTCCCCCGGTATGAGGCCAGCGTCCGAACGGCCGCCAGGGAGCGCGGGTGAGGTGGGTCGTACAGCTCGTACGGGTAGGCGGCAAGTGCCCGGCACTTGGCTTCGACGTGCCCGGTGACGTCGTAGAACAGGTTGGGGGTGAACGGCGCCACCAGGCCCGTTTGCTGTTCCGTGGAAGAGAGGACCTCGAAGTGCAGCACCTGCCGAACGGAGCCGGACCCGAGGATGCGGGTGCCGTACCCCACTGCATGGGCGACGCTGCGGTGGTCCGCGTGGATGTCGCCCGGGTGGTGAGTGAAAACCACTTCGGGCTCTGCCTCACGAAGGGCGTGGCTAACCGCATCGACGACCTGTCGCTGAGGGAGGTCGGCCAGGAGGCGTCCGTCGGCCGCCAGACCGCCGAACGACACCTCGGCCGCACCGAGCTCCTTGGCCGCCACCCGGCAGCGTTCCCGCGCCTCCTCGATCTTCACGCCCGAATGCCGCAACGAGATACCTTCGGCGAGGATGTGGATCTGGACCACTGCGCCCTGCTGGCTCAATGCCGACACCGTGGCCCCGGCACCGAGAACCTCGTCATCCGGGTGTGCGGCGATGACAAGGACCTTCACGCGGGCTCCGTAACCGGGCGTTCGCCGTCCGCGGTGCGGGCCGCAGGCGTCGCCTGACCATCCTGCCGGACCAGCGCGCCCATGGCGTAGAGCCGGTGTGCAAGCACACCGAGCGTCTCTTCGGGGAGCTTGATCAACTGGAGTGGGTCACCGGCTTCGACCGCGGTGTGCACGACAGCGTACGTAGCGCTGTCCAGTTCCATGATGTGCGATGTACGCGGTACGAAGACGAAGCCGCCTTGTGTCTCTTCACGCAGCCGTACGTCGTCCCACACCACCTCGTGAAGGACCGTCTCCGGGGCGAGCTGTTCCAGGGCCAGGAGATCGAGACGGTGGACGAGGTACTCCACGCGTCGTACTGCACGATGTCCGCCGCGAATCGACTCGGATCCGGCGGCTCCCATGGTCTCGGCGGCTTCGCGGTCGCTCAGGAGCTGCTGCATCGCCTGCCGCAGGTCCTCGTCGTCGATGACCAGCAGACCGTGTCGCTCGTCCTCGACGAACTCAGGGATGCCGCCCTGGACAGAGGCGATGACGGGGCGGCTGGCGGCCATGGCCTCCTTGAGCGCGAGCGGGCCGGTCTCGGGAACCGTGCTGGTGAGGACCACGGCGTCACTGGCCTTGATCACCGGGGCGACGTGGTCCTGGTGGCCGAGGAATCGGACCCGTTCGGCGACACCCCGTTCGATGGTCTGGCCTCGTAGTTCTGCCTCCAGCGGCCCCTCACCCGCGACCACCAGCAGCGGGGGCGCGGCGTCCGGCGGCAGCTCCAGGTCAGCGAAGGCATCGATCACCTGGTCGATGCCCTTCTCCCAGGCCAGGCGGGCCAGCACGAGGAAGACGAACTGGTCCAATTCGGCTCCGAGTTCCTTTCGAGCGGCGCCGCGGTCGGCGGCGTCCAGAGCCGCGAGCAGAGGTTCCCCGAGGCCACTGGTGAGTATCTCGACCTGTTCGTCCTTCAAGACACCGGCGTTGATCAGCGGCTCGAACTGGCGTTGCCGCTGTTCCCGTGACGTGGTGAAGACCAGGTTCACGCCGGCGAGCAGGTCGCGCACCTCGTCGGTGGTTCCCAGAGGGAACGCCGAGTGCCGGAAGAGGCACACGGCGGCATCAGTCGCGCCCTGCGACTGGGCGTGGTGGACTGCGGCGGCGTCCGCGCGGCCGGAGACACACACGATATGAGGACGACGATGCCGCAGCGCCTTGCGAACCGCCTCGGCCGCGTCGTCGCTGGCGAACGCCGGCACACTCACGGTCGTTACACCGGCGGCACGGCACTGCTGAAGCATGGCTCCACCCTCCTCCGCGAGGACGGTGACCGTATGGCCTGCCTGCGCCAGCCCGAGCGCCATGTCGTGCATGTAGCGGTGTTTGCCGCCCCATACCTGATCGGAGACAGTGAAGATGATCTCCATTAGTTCCGAACACCCCTCCCGAAGATTCCCGGGCATGAGCCAGGGATGGTCCATAAAGCGCTGAATGCGCGAAGAGCCGCCAAGCGGGCGTTGCCTACGCCTCCCAGCACGGCATAGGTCATGCCGCTGGCTCGCGCTTCGCGCAGGCACTCCTCGATGAGCGCTGTCGCCAAGGACAGATCGCGACCGCGTGTCTCGGGCACGAGCGCAATCGCAGACAGCATCCCGAGCCGCGCAGTGTCGTAGGCAAGGAAGCCGAGCAAGCGGTCCTTGGGCGGCAGTTCCTTGTTCCGGTCGACCACGATCACAGACGAGATCGGGTCCCGTGAGAATGACCGGTGGATCTCGCTCGCCCAGCCTCCGCCGAAGGTCTCTCTGAGCCAGTCGACAATCAGCAGCTCCTCACTCGCTTCGGGACGACGCACCCACAGGTCTCGGCCGTTGACCGTAAGAGACGTGGGAGTAGAACTCGGCGTCCAGGTCCGGAAGTCGATGAAGAGATCCGCCCATTCCAGGCTCTTGTCGTCCCGCGCTGCCGCGCTCTTGCGTTCGCTGGAATCGGGAATCCACCACGCCGCCTGCCGCAGCACCGACGGGAAGTGGTCCGCGTATTCGCTGACTTCCGTCATCGCGTAGGCATACCCCAGCCACTGAAGCCGCTCGAGTGCGATATGGACGAGAAGCCAGTGCATGCCCGCCCGCTCCGCCGGGGCGACCACGGCGGCCACCTCGCAGGCGCCGACTGTGCCCGGGCCCTTGACGTTGATGCCACACCGGCCCAGAAGCGTCTCTTCCCGGTGCAGTTCGACGAAGGACTGGGCTCGCGGTCCAGCGGCCCCTTTGAACCGGGGAACGACAGGAGCGATATTCCGCGATGCGGTGGCAGAGCTCAGAGCGTCGAGCAGAGGCTGGGACGGTGTGAGGTCGTACAGGCGTATGAGGGCCTCCCTGGACAAGGCCTACCTCACCTCCGCGCCTTCGAAGATCTGCCGGTCCAGCAGCGAGGTGAGCGGGGGACCGTCCGGTCCATCACCGGTCGCGAAGTCCCAGAAGATCTCGCGCAGACGCTCCTCGGTGTACTCCTCCTGCTCCTGGACGAGCTGCTGCTGCCCCTGCGTCCAGATCTCCTGCACGGGAGCATCCTTGGTGTTTCCCAAGGGCGCGGCACTGTAGAGGCGGCTCATGGTCACGTCGCCTGTGGCGGAGATCGCGATGCTGCTGTCGCGTACCAGGTAAGGAAACATGACGACGTCCTGGAAGGGGCGCAGCTTCTCGCCCGGGACCAGGTAGGGCGCGTTGAGGTTCAGGTCGAAGTCCGTGGCCGGCACGTCCTGCTTGAACTCGGTCACCTTGCGGTGGACCGCCATGGTCTCCTCCTCTGTCAGGAGCAGCCGGTTGCGGCCACCGCGGCCGTGCGCCCGGACCAGGATGAGGTCCTGGCGCCGAAAGCCGTGGGCTCGTAGGTAGTGCGCGAGGTCGAACACGTTGTGCTGGTTGGTCTTCATGACCGTGGTCAGCACCTTGAAGCTGCGCACACGGTCGCGGAGGTAGATCGAGTTCTCCATAACGGTGTCGAACACGTCCATGAGCCGTACGGCGGCGAACGTCTCCCGCGTACCGTCCATGCTGACTCGGATGGACGAGATGCCGCTGTCTACGATGCGGTCGAGCTGTTCCTGTGTGTGTGCCGCCGCGTTCGTGATGAGGGTGACGGTCGAATGCCGCAGTTTCGGAACGACGTCCAGAAGCTGCCAGAAGCCCTTGCGGATCGTCGGTTCCCCGCCGGTGAGGGTGATCTCGAATGTCCCCATCCGGTCCAGTTGGAGCATGATGTCCTGCAACTGCTCGATGGACAGCATCTTGCGGCGGATGTGGACGGGGATCTCCCCGGTGTTCGTGCGGCAGTGGATGCAGCGCAGGTCGCATGCGTAAGTGACATCCAGACTGGCGCGTACAGGTGCGGTGTAGCCGGCCATCAGTCGGACCCCTCCTCTTGGAAGATGCGCTGGCGTATGTCGTCCAGGTCCCGCGACTGCCACCATTCGAGAGTGAGGCGAATGCCTTCCTCGATTCCGATCCCGCCGGACCTCTTTCCGATCTGCCGGGTCTGCAAGGCGGTGTCCGCCCGGAACTCCGTTATTTCGTTCGGCCGGGGCTGCTTCCGCGCGACCTCGGCGGCCGGAGAGGTCGCCTGCAGGATCCGGATGACGTCGTTCACGGAGAGGGACCGGCCGGAACCGAAGTTGACGACTGAGGGCAGCGGTCGGTTCGCCAGCGCGATGAGCTTGCCCACGACATCCGTGATGTAGGTGAAGTCGCGACGCTGCTCGCCGTCGCCCTCGACAGGCAGTTCGTTCCTGGTCAGGAGGTTGGCGCAGAGCCGGGGTATGAGGGCGTCGGGCCGCTCGCCGGGGCCGTAGACGTTGAAGAAGCGAACGATGCCCACCTCGGGAGCGACTGAGGCGCGCTGGTGGGCCCTGGCCACCATCTCCAGCCCGACCTTGCTCGCGGCGTAGGGCGAGCGCGGGGACAGAGGGCTGCTTTCGGGTGTCGGTAGTGTGTCGGCCTGGCCGTAGACCTCGCACGTACTCCCGACGACTACCTTCGGCACGCCAACGCTCGTGCAGAGAGCCAGCAGGTGGCGCCCCGAGTCCACATTGTCGAGATAGTCGAGTGGCTGTTTGAAGGAGCGAGGAACACTCTTGTGCGACGCCAGGTGGTAGACGAGGCGTACGTCAGAGAGGTCCCTCTCCTCTAACTCCAGGACGGGTTTTTCTAAGAACTTTCCGGTGCCTTCCGGAGGGATCATCGGCGGCACACGCAGGTCGTCCAGGACTGTTACTTCTTCCCCGGATGCCACCAGCGCGCGGGCAAGGTGGCCACCGATGAATCCGGCGCCTCCGGTGATGAGAATCCGGTCTTTCGGAATGCTTCTTTGCACGCCAACACCTCGGCATCCCTGGTAGTGGGTCTACTCGCAAATGGGCCTATCAGTTGGAGCATCGCACACGCCCACATTGAGGTGGGAGGGGAACCCCTTGGCCCGTGATCGACATTGTCACCCTAAGTCGTGTACGTGACCCGTCGCATGTGACTCGCTTCACGTTTGGATGGCTCGACGGTCTCATTCAGTCTGGGAAATGTCAGGTGGAACCGAGATTGGGAGCACTTCATTCCGGATATGAGGGCGTCGCGATGCCTGATCGTTCTGTCTCGAACCTGCTGTCGAATGGCTTGCTGTCTTCGGCGGGGCGGCATCCTTCGTATGGCATACCGGCGAGTAATTTTGAAGCGTGTACGGGACTGTTTGACCGGCCTGGTTGCTCAGGTCGGTCATCCGGTCCTGCTGCGGTGCAGCACTCAGGCGCGCCGCGGAGCTCCGATACTCGTCGCCGGGGTCCGAAGTCACGTGCCTGCATCGGTTATCAGTTGTGTATGCCTGCTGCGTCGGCTCGTGCTTTGGCCTGTGCGGCGCGGATCTTGAGAAGGTATTCGCCCAGGGCGGCTCTCTCACGGGCTGTTTCGGCCTGGAAGTCCTCGTCGACGCGTGTGCTGTGCCAGATGGCGCCGTCGATCCGTTCGTAGTCCGGTCGCCACTCGCGCGTGATGACGGGTCTGATGTGGTTGTGGCGGAGCAGGGTGGCCCCGACCCTGCGTTTGCTGATGCTGAACCAGGCGGCGCTTTTCTCGTCCCGTCGGGACTGGGCCCTGTGGAGTGGTGGGGGAGAGCCTGTCGCTCTCGCGGGTGAGTAGGTCCGTAGGGGCTGGGAGGGTGGGCGCCAGGAGTCGGTGTTGCTCCAGTGCGCTATGGCGTCGCCGAACACGGAGGCGTCGTCGTAGGGGTAGGTGATGCGGCGGCTGATCTCCTGGAAGAAGCGCTCACGCTCCCGTGGTGATCTCGCGTCCGCGACGCGGCGCCAGTAGGGCGAGGCGATGATGACGGCCAGGCTCACGGCCTCGGGGTAGACGGCGGCGAACAGCTTGGATGTGCTGTACGAGCCGTACATGACGGCCTCGTCGTCCTCCGGTATCAAGACCCGCGTGCGGGCGTCCCAGGTGTGCCAGATGTGGTCGGGGCCGCGTTGCTTGGGGTGGTCGTCGGCGGAGTTCCAGATGTGTCCGCAGAAGCTGAAGGCAGTCAGCACCGCGTCGAACGTCAACGGCACACCGCGGCGGTGCAGGAGGCGAAGGTGCTGGCGCTGGGCGTGGACGATGTCGGGCAGTTCGCTCAGGTCGGCCGCGGGCCAGTCCGCGTCTGGAGGGCCGATCCAGGTGTGGTGGCGCAGGCAGACGTAGCGGTGGTGGGGCAGGAGCCGGAGCACCACGCCGCCGGGGTGCCGGGCGTCGCAGCGGCGGCAGCCGGTCTGCGGGGTGTGGCGGAACATCCGCCAGTCCGGCTGCGGATTGCGCAGCTCCGGCATGGCGCCGGCAAGGGCGTGGACGCTGCGGCCGGTGAGGGCGACGAGCCGCTCGGGGACGACCACGCGACGCATACCGCCGGACTTCTCCCGCTGGGTGACCTGGACCCAGAGGTCGCTGACGTCCAGGCCATGAAGGTTGGCGAGGCGTCTGATGTAGGAGACGGGGATCTCGTGCCGGGCGGGAGGGACAGGGTCGGGAAGACGGCGCAGGAGCATCAGGCCGCGCGCCTCCGACGGGTGGTGGGCTTGGCGGGGGCGGTGCGTTTCTCGGACTGTTCGGCGGCGTAGTCGACCGGCACGAGCGTGAGGAGTTCTTCGGTGATGCGTTCGCTGCCGTCCTCGATGGCGAGGACCGCCGCGCCGCGGATGAGCTGGGAGAGGCTGCCGATCATGCCGCCGGTGCGGTGGAAGATGAACTCACTCAGCCCGGTGAGCGTTCCCGGGTGGTGCTCGCGCAGCCGGAGCATGGACTCCAGGGTGCCGACCAGCGCTCGCCACTCCTCCTGCTCCGTCGCGGTCGCATGGGAGAACGGCGTGGCCGGGACGACGACGAACCGTCCTGCGATCTGACGCCCCCGGGTGCCGGCGAACAGCCCCGCCGATTCGATGTCGATGCCCGCGTAGGCGAAGGTGGCGGGCAGGCGTTCGGCGAAGTACTTGAGCTGGTCGGAGGCTTCGGCGCCGGACCGGGTGGCCAGGTTGAGGTTGTGCAGCTCGTCGACGAGGACCAGGTCGACGTGGACATGGGCGGCGGTCGCGCAGACCGCGTCCACGATGTCGGTGACGTTCGCCCTGCTGGGGAAGGTCAGCCCGAAGAACCGGGCGAACTCCATTGCCAGCATCTTCGGGGTCGCCGCGGGCGGGACGGTGACGTAGACGACCGGCAGCCGGTTCACGTCGCGGCGGTACCGCTTGCGGACGGCCAGTTCGTGCGCCCGGCCCAACTGGGTCAGGGCCGTGGTCTTGCCGGTGCCGGAGGCGCCGGAGAGGAACACGCCGCGACGGGCGGAGATCTGGTTGCGGTTGAGCTGGATCAGCAGCCGCGAGGTGGCGACGACCTTGCGGATGGTCGGGGTGTTCACCATCGGCAGGTCGGCGTGATACTCACGGCGACGCTCCTGCTCGCGCAGGCGCTCGCGCGGGGTCAGTGCCGTCCATTCGGCCGCCGTCAGCAGTCGGGGCGGGACTGGCTCGTGCCCGACGAAATGGCCCCACCCTTCCTTTGTGATCAGCGGGTTGTCCGGCGGCGCCGAATCGTCGCCATCGAAGTTCACGGTGCGGGCCGGGGAGGTCGTCTTACGCTTGCTCATATCCATCTTTCAGCTTCGGCGTGGGCGTCGAAGACGCCGAAATCCGCCACGGAGACCGGAGCCTCTGATGCAGCTTCGGGCTCGGGTTCCGTCTCGATCCGGGGTGTCGTGGTCGGCATGGGTACGGGGAGCGAGGCACGGGTGCGGCCCACCACCTTTGTCGACCTCCTGTCCGGGCCGTGCTCGCCGCGGGTGAGCAGTTCGTCCAGAACACGGGCGACCGCGGCTTCATTGGTGTCGTCCAGCCCGGCCTCGGCGGCCAGGCGGCGGGCATGCTGCCAGGTGAAGTCGGCGAACGGCCCGTTCACCAGAGGCAGGTGCACCCAGGGGACCGTGATCCAGCCCTGCTGGGTGCGTACGAACACCTGCGACAGGTCGTAGGGGTCGTAGTGCACCTCCCACAGTCCGCGTTTGGCCGTGATGCCGGAGTGCTGGCGCCGGTACGGCCCCAGCTCAGCGCAGTCGTAGGTGCGGTAGCTGATCCGGATGCCGTAGTCGTTGACCGCCCGCCAGGCCACCGGCAGCAGCTCCAGGTAGTCCTCACCGCGTAGCACGAGCGGCAGATAGCCGCAGGCCGCGACCAGCGAGGCGTACTTGTCGTTCGGCGACACCGACTTCTTCGGACGGAACGGATCGCGCAGACTGTCGTGCGGTCTGGCCTGCCACCCGGCCAGGATCCACTCGTCCAGCAGTTCCTGGAGGTCGGGGATCGTCCACACCGCCCGCTCCTCGACCCGATCGCCGCGACGCGAGACGTTCGCTCCCGTGTACCCGGCCAGATGCTGGACGAACAGCGTGTTGATCGCCGAGAACGTCGCCTCCACGATGGCCTTGTCGGTCGGCGTGCGCGGGCGAGCCCGCTGCACTGAGATCCCGAGCCGGTCACAGGCCCGGATGAACGTGTCGGAGATGAACACCTTCCCGCCGTCGATGACGACTGTGTCCGGCACGATCAAACACACAGGCTTGATCGCTCCCAGCGAACAGTAGCGGGGAACACTCGGCGGCTCAGCTGCATTGAGTCGATATAGCTCAACTTGGCTGCCGAAGGGGAGATCATGGCTTCGACGTCCGCATCGCTCACCCTGCCCGTGCTGCCGCTCGACGACGAGGTCGTGCTGCCGGGGATGGTGGTGCCCCTGGATCTGTCCGACAACGACGTACGCGCGGCGGTCGAAGCGGCTCAGGCCGCGGCGCGGGACGGGAGCGGCAAGCCGCGGGTGCTGCTGGTGCCGCGGGTGGACGGGACGTATGCGGGGATCGGCGTCCTCGGGACCGTCGAGCAGGTCGGGCGGCTCTCCGACGGGGACCCGGGGGCGCTCATCCGGGGCGTCAGCCGGGTACGGATCGGGGCCGGGACGACCGGGCCCGGGGCCGCGCTGTGGGTCGAGGGGACCGCGGTGGGGGAGAAGCTGCCGGAGCCGCTGCCCGGCGCCGTCACCGAGCTCGTCAAGGAGTACAAGGCGCTCGCCACCAGCTGGCTGCGGAAGCGCGGCGCCTGGCAGGTCGTGGACCGGGTCCAGCAGATCGACGGTGTCTCCGCCCTCGCCGACAACTCCGGGTACTCGCCCTTCCTGACCCTCGAACAGAAGGTCGCGCTGCTGGAGGCCGTCGACCCCGTCGCCCGCCTCAGGCTCGCCACCGAACAGCTCCGCGACCACCTCGCCGAACAGGACGTCGCCGAGTCCATCGCCAAGGACGTCCAGGAGGGCGTCGACAAACAGCAGCGTGAGTTTCTGCTGCGGCGGCAGCTCGAGGCCGTCCGGAAGGAGCTCCGGGAGCTCGACGGCGAGGACGGCGAGAGCGAGTCGGACGACTACCGGGGGCGGGTCGAGCGTGCCGATCTGCCGGAGCACGTCCGTGCCGCCGCCCTCAAGGAGGTCGACAAGCTCGAACGCGCCAGCGACCAGTCGCCCGAGGGCGCCTGGATCCGCACCTGGCTCGACACCGTCCTCGAACTGCCCTGGAACGAGCGGACCGAGGACCAGTACGACATCCGGGGCGCCCGGGAGATCCTCGACGCCGAGCACGCCGGGCTCGACGACGTGAAGGAGCGGATCACCGAGTACCTCGCCGTCCGCAAGCGCCGTGCCGACCGCGGCCTCGGGGTCGTCGGCGGCCGGCGCGGGGGCGCCGTGCTCGCGCTGGTGGGGCCCCCGGGTGTCGGCAAGACCAGCCTCGGCGAGTCCGTCGCCCATGCCATGGGGCGGAAGTTCGTCCGCGTCGCCCTCGGCGGCGTACGGGACGAGGCCGAGATCCGCGGCCACCGGCGTACGTACGTCGGAGCCCTGCCGGGACGTATCGTCCGCGCCGTCAAGGAGGCCGGGTCCATGAACCCCGTCGTTCTCCTCGACGAGATCGACAAGGTGGGGTCCGACTTCCGGGGCGACCCCGCCGCGGCCCTGCTGGAAGTCCTCGACCCCGCGCAGAACCACACCTTCCGGGACCACTACCTGGAGGTCGAGCTGGATCTGAGCGACGTCGTCTTCCTCGCCACCGCCAATGTGCTGGAGGCCGTCCCGGAAGCGCTGCTCGACCGCATGGAACTCGTCCGGCTCGACGGCTACACCGAGGACGAGAAGGTCGTCATCGCCCGGAACCACCTGCTGCCCCGCCAGCTGGAGCGCGCCGGGATCGGCGGGGACGAGGTGGCGATCGACGAGGCCGCACTGCGGAAGCTCGCCGGGGATTACACGCGCGAAGCCGGTGTACGGAACCTGGAGCGCGCCATCGGCCGGCTGCTCCGCAAGGTGGCCGCCCAAGCCGAGCTGGGTGAGCGGAAGCTGCCGTTCACCGTCGGCGAGGGCGATCTGCGCGGGCTCGTCGGGCGGCCGCACCACGTGCCCGAGTCCGCTCAGGACCCGGCCGAGCGCCGTACCGCCGTACCCGGCGTGGCGACCGGACTCGCCGTTACCGGGGCGGGCGGCGACGTGCTCTTCGTCGAGGCGTCCCTCGCCGACCCGGAGACCGGTGCCGCGGGGCTCACCCTCACTGGGCAGCTCGGGGACGTCATGAAGGAGTCCGCGCGGATCGCGCTCTCCTTCCTCCGCTCCCGCGGCGTCGAGTTCGAACTGCCCGTGACCGGCCTCAAGGACCGGGGCGTCCATATCCACTTCCCGGCCGGCGCCGTGCCGAAGGACGGCCCGAGCGCCGGTGTCACCATGACCACGGCGCTGGCCTCCCTGCTCAGCGGCCGGCTGGTGCGTACGGACGTGGCGATGACCGGCGAGGTCTCGCTGACCGGGCGCGTGCTGCCCGTCGGCGGCGTCAAGCAGAAGCTGCTCGCCGCGCACCGCGCCGGGATCACCACCGTCGTGATCCCCAAGCGGAACGAGGCCGACCTCGACGACGTCCCCGCCGAGGTCCTCGACAAGCTGGAGGTCCACACCGTGACGGACGTACGGCAGGTGCTCGACATCGCCCTGTCGCCCGCGACCGCCGACGTCGAGGTGGCGACGGTGGCCTGACCCGTGCGTCCCGGGCGGCCGGCCGACCGCGCGGCGGCCGGGCGGCCGCCGCGCGGGCCGACCCGTACGGCCCGCACGCTCCCGCCCGGCATCAGGACTCCAGCCAACCCCGTGCCGTCGCCCGCGCCCCGGCCTGGAACCTGGTCCGCGCGTCCAGCGCCTCCAGCAGCCGGCTGATCCGGCGCCGCGCCGTGTGCACATGGACGCCCAGCCGGCGCGCGATCGCCTCGTCCTTCAGCCCCGCCGCCAGCAGCCGCAGCAGCTCGCGCTGTTCGCCGCCCCCCTGCTCCTCCGCGCCGTCGGCCGGCTCCGACGGCGGCCGGCCGTCCAGCGGCGTCGCCCGCTCCCACACCGCCTCGAACAGCGGCACCAGCACCTCCCGCAGCCGCGCGTCCGCGACCACCAGCCCGTACGCCCTCGGGTCGGCCGCGTCCGCCGGGGGCAGCAGCGTCACCCGCCGGTCCACCGCGACCAGCCGCGTCGGCACCCCCGCCGTCACCCGCACCCGCAGTCCGCGCCGCGCCAGTGCGGCCACCGCGCGCGCCCGCGCCGGACAGGTGAGGCCCGCCCGGTCCAGTACCGCGCGCACCTCGACACCTCGGGCCAGCAACCCGCCCACGTCCAGGCCCGCGTAGGGCGGCCGGTCCATCACCAGCACCTCACGCTCGGCGCCGGCCAGCAGCCGCCCGGCCCGCTCGTCGACCGCCCGCCGCCCGGTCACCGTCTCGACCCCGCCGACGCCGGCCGCGCCCGTCCCGGCGGCCCGCTCGGCCGCCAGCCGCTCGGCCGTCAGCCGCAGCCGCTCCAACTCGGCCGACCGGCGGTGCAGTTCCGCCTGACGTCGGTCGATCAGCGTACGGATCGCGGCGGCCGGCGCCGCCGGATGCGGCAGCCCGCCCCTCTCGTCCGGGTCCGCCGGCCGGGCGAACCCGTGCTCGACGAGCCGGTCCAGCGCGGCGTGCACCCGCTCCCGCGGCAGGCCGAGCAGGTGCGCCAACTCCTCGACCCGATCGGCCCGTTCCAGTAGCAATGCCTCATACGCCCGCTCCTCGGCCTCGCCCAGGCCAAGTGGGGGCAATTCCCCCTTGATCATGTGACGGATTCTCACCGCGCCCTCACCGGACACACAAGTGTGCATGTCCACTTCTCCGCACACTTGGCTCATTGCCCCCGGGCGAACCGCGCCGCTTGCATGTCCCCGACCACCCGAACGGCTCTGACCAAGCACGTAGGAGGGGTACGTACTGTGCGCAGACCCAGGACGACTTCGGCGGGAACCGGCATACGGAAGGGGGCGACCGCGACCGGGGGCGCGGCACTCCTCGCCGCCGGACTGCTGATCACCGCGGTGCCCGCCGCCCAGGCCGCCGAGGCCACCAGGACGGCGGCGAACCCGCAGGCCACCGCCGCGAGGCCGGGCGACGACCGGCCCGGCGGACCGGGCACCGACATCATCCCGCTGCCCGAGACGGACACCCCGTCCCTCGTCGACGGCCTCCGTGAACCGGTGGACGCCAGGGCTTCGGCCGCCGACGCGGCGCGCGGTCACCTCGCCGCCAAGGAGAGCCGCTACAAGATCCCCGAACCACGGCGTGATCTCGCCCCCGTGCACACCCTGAAGCGCGGTGCGGAGGAGACCGTACGGCTCCAGCAGAAGCACCGGGGCGTTCCCGTGCTCGGCGGGCAGTACGTCGTCCGGATGGAGACGGGGAAGGGCGCACGGGCCGTCACCGGCACGTCCGGCAAGTACTTCACCGGCCTGACGGTCGGTACGAAGCCGTCCGTCAGCGAGGAGACCGCGGTGCGCCGCGCCGTCAGCGCGACGCACTCCCGGCTCGGCGGCGACCGGCTCGCCAAGCCGGGCACGGGCCAGGCCCGGCGCGGCGGCTCCGACGAGGGCCGGGCGTTCCGGGGCAGCTCCGGCGGCCTGGTGGTGATCCCGCGCGGCGAGGGCGTCCTGGCGTACCACGTGACCGTGCGCGGCACCCACCCGACGACCGGCGAGCCGGTCCTCCAGCACGTGTACGTCGACGCCCGGGCCGGGTACCCCGTCCTCCAGTACACCGGCATCAAGACCATCGCCCCGCCCACCACGGCAGGCGGCGCGGGCAGGCCAGGCGGCGCGGGCAAGCAGGGCAAGGCCGGGCAGTCCGGCAAGGCGGCCTCCACGGACACGGCCGACGGCGCCTCCGGCAGCGGCGTCCGCCTCGACGGCAGCAAGGTGGCCCTCAACATCCACCGCCCGTCCGCCGAGGGCCCGTACGTCCTCGCCGACCACGCCCGCATGGCCGACAGCAGCGAGAACACGCTCACCACCTGGGACGCCCGCGACAAGGACGTGTTCGAGGTCCTCGGCACGTGGCCCGGGGACATGAAGGAGTTCGCGTCGCCGACCCCCGCGTTCGGCCGTGAGGCCACCGAGTCCGGCGCGGTCGACGCGCACTGGGCGGCGGGCGAGGTCTTCGACTACTACAAGGAGCGGCACGGCCGCAGTGGCCTCGACGGACGCGGCTCCACCGTCAACTCGCTCGTCGGCGTGACACTCTTCGGCCAGCCGTACGTCAATGCCTTCTGGGACGGCACCAAGATGGTGTACGGCTCCGGCGACGACGAGTTCAAGCCGCTCTCCGCCGACCTCGACGTCGTCGGGCACGAGATGACCCACGGCGTCGTCGAGAACACCGCGAACCTCGTCTACGCGGGCCAGTCCGGCGCCCTCAACGAGGCCGTCGCCGACTACTTCGGCAACGCCATCGACGTCGACCGCTCCGGCCTCTCGATGGACGACCCCGACGCGGGCCTCATCGGCGAGGATCTCTGCCGCACCGCCGGGCCGCGTGACTGCGCGCTGCGCGACCTCGACGACGGAGCCACCACCTCCAAGGACTTCCTCGGTGTCACCTTCGGCATCGACAACGGCGGCGTCCACCTCAACTCCACCATCTTCTCCGGCGCCCTGTGGGACCTGCGCCAGGACCTCGGCCCCGAGCTGGCCGACCGGATCGTCTACAAGGCGCTGACCGAGTACCTCACCCCGCTCGACGGCTTCACCGAGGGCCGCGCCGCGATCGTCGCCGCGGCCAGGAACCTCGGCGCGAACGCCCGGCAGATCAACGCCGCCAAGCGGTCCTTCAACGCGCACGGCATCGTGCCCGGCTGGGAGAACGCCCTCGGCGTCGACTCCGACACCCTTCTGCGCAAGGTGAACACCGACGGCACCGAGGTGCAGGCCGGCGGCGGCTGGTGGGTCGCGGCCACGTCGAACGACGACGGCTCCGAGCCGTACTCCGTCTACGCCGGCCGCGTCGACGGCAAGGGCGCACCCAAGCTGATGAGCCCCAACGACGGCCGCTTCCACGTGAACCCGGCCACCGACGGCAGGACGGTGGTGTGGGCCGCGTACGGGCCCGACAGCATCGACGTCCTGTCCCGGCCCGTCACGGGCGGTCCCATCAAGAAGCTGCTGTCCACCCAGGCCGACATCCTCAGCCTGCGCGTCGACCGCGGCGTGACCGTCTTCGACCTGTACGACCTCTTCGGCGACGGCCGTCACGTCGGGTTCTTCCGGCCGGGCGACCCCACACCGACGTACGTCGACGGCGCCCGCGCCGACACCCTCACCGGCCTGCCGTCCATCGGCCACGGCCGCGTCGCCTACGCCAAGCTCTACCCCGGTGAAGACGACTACCGGCTCGGTGTCGAGATCCTCGACCTGAAGACCGGCAAGACGGTCCTCGCCGAGCAGCTCGGCGAGCCGCAGTCCCTCGGCCGCACCGGCGTCAACGCCACCCATGTCTTCTGGCTCAACGACGAGAACACCGCGGACGACGGGCAGCTGACCATCCGCAGGACCGGCATCGACGGCACCGGCACGTACGACATCAGCAGCGAGTACAAGCCGGGTGCCCTCGTCGCCTCGGACCTGACGGTGTCGGACACGGCGGTGACCGTGAGCGCCCACCCGGCCGACGACGGCTCGGAACAGCTCCGCAACGCCACCCTGCCGAAGATCTGGCAGCTGACCACGGACGGCTCGCGCACCCAGCGCCTGTCCTGCAACCGCGGCATGCAGCTCTCCCCGGCGGCGGACTCCGGCAAGCGGGTCGTCTGGCTGGACGGCACCACGGGCTGGACGAACCTCGTCACCCGTGACCGTCCGGCGGGCAACTGCGGCTGACACACCGGCGTCGACGGCCCCCGGCACCCGAGCGGTGCCGGGGGCCCGGCGGTGCCCGCAGCGCCTATGCTGAGGGCGCTCCAGAACGCCTGAGTGGGGTCCGGCCGTATGAACCGTCCAGCAGTGCACGTGATGATCGTCGACGACGAGGTCCTGATCAGAGAGGGACTGCGACGCATTGTCGACGGTTTCGACGGCGCACAGGTCGTGGCTGTGTGTACGGGCTCGGCGGCGGTCGGTGAGGTGCTGCTGCACCGGCCGGACGTCGTCCTCCTGGACGTACGGATGCCGGACCGGGACGGGCTGAGCGTCCTGGCGGACCTGCGGGCGCTGCCCGAGCCGCCGGTCGTCGCCATGCTGACCACCTTCGACGCGGACGAGCACCTGTCGGCGGCCCTGCGCGGCGGTGCGGCCGGGTTCCTGCTGAAGGACACCGCCCCCGAGCAGCTGGAGTACCTGATCCAGGAACTGGCGGCGGGCGGCAGCGTCATCGCGCCGAAGGTGGCCCGGACGGTCGTCAACGGCTATCTACGCGCGCAGAGCGGGGAGTTGACGGACCCGCCGCCGCTCGGCGCGCGGGAACGCGCGCTCGCGGAGGAGCTGACCGCACGGGAGCGCGAGGTGCTGGCCCTGCTCGCGGAGGGCCTGTCCAACACGGAGATAGCGCAGCGCCTACACATCGGCACGACCACGGTCAAGGACCACGTCAGCGCACTGCTGGGCAAGCTGGGCGTGACGAACAGGGTGCAGGCGGCGGTACGCGCGCATCAGCTGCGGCTTGTGCGATGAGGTCCCGCCGCTCGGCCGCCGAGCGGGTCGTCGTGGTCGTCGCCTTGGCCGAACTGCTCACCGTCGCCGACGCGTTCAGCACCGTGCCGCTCGCCGTGTGCGCGGCCGCGCTGCTCGCCCTGCCGCTGCGGCGCCGACTGCCGATGGTGACGCTCTGCGCGACGCTGCCGTCGATCCTGACGGGGCACCTGTGGCTGCCGCCGATGATCGCGATGTTCGAGGTGGCGACGGGCCGGTCGCGCCGCCGGACGGGGGTGGCCTGCGCGCTGCTGTTCACGGCGGCGGTGTGCCCCTGGCCCGTCATGGAGCTGGCGACGATGACCCGCGAGGAGATCCTGACGTCCGTCGAGGCCGCGGGGCTGCTGAGCGTGGGCCCCACCGCGCTGGGCCTCCTCGCCGCCACCCGCGTCGAACTGCGCGCCCGCCTCGCGGACCTCACGGCCACCCAGGGGCGGGAGCGGCGCCTGGAGTCCGAGCGTGCCGTCGCCGGGGAACGCGCCCGGCTGGCCCGCGAGATGCACGACACCGTCGCCCACCACGTCGGCATCATCGCCGTCCAGTCGGGCGCGCTGCGGGCCGCCGAGACGGGGGACGCCTGGAAGCGGGACACCGCCGAGAGCATCCGCCGCCACAGCGTCCAGGCACTGGAGGAGCTCCGCGACATGGTCGGTGTGCTGCGCGGCTCCGACCTGGACGCGTCGGCCCCCGCGGCCCGCCCCGGCCTCGCCGTCCTCCGCCAACTGGCGGCCGACAGCCTCCTGGACGTCACCGTCCATCTGACCGGACCCGAGGAGGAGGGCTGGGACACGGACGTCGAGTCGACGGTCTTCCGCATCGTCCAGGAGGCCCTGAGCAACGTCCGCAAACACGCTCCGGACGCCCATGTCACCGTCCGGGTCACCCCGGCACCGGACCGGAAGTCCCTGACGGTCGAGGTCCGCAACGACCCGCCGCCGAGGGAGCCGCAGCGGAAGGACCCGCAGGCGAAGGGGCCGTTCCCGGCCCCGCGCACGCCGGTCCCGGGAGCGCCGGGGGCACCGCGGGGAACCGTACTGTCGGGCTGCGGCCTGCCCGGCGGCGGGCACGGGCTGGTCGGGCTCCGGGAGCGCGCCGAGCTGCTCGGAGGCTGTCTGTCGGCGCACCCCTGCCCGGAGGGCGGCTTCGTCGTACGGGCGGTTCTGCCGCTGTGACGACCCGCCGGTCGGAGGGGGCCGACCGGCGGTTACGCGCCACGCGGCCGCACGGCAGGATGGGCGGCAGCCGGGCGCCGGTGGGGTACGACCAGCCTCGCCGGCCGCCAGGGGGAACTTCCACGGCCGTACGTCCGTGGAACGGCACCGGTCGGTGAAGCTCCGGCGTACCGCGGGCACCGGGGCAGCGGTGCGCGGTGCGCCGGAGCGGTCCCGTCGCGCACCGGCCCCAGGCCGTACCCGTACACCCGGGAAAGCCGCCCGAGCCGCCGTACTCGGCCACGACGGCGTCGTCTTCGTCTTCCGCTACGACGGCGAGGCGGCGGCGTCCACCGGCCCTTTCCCGGCGGCGCCAAGGAACCGGGCGAGACGACGGCCGTCCGGGGGCGCCGCGTGAACCGCGCGAGCAGACAGGCTGGACCGGCATCGGGGTCGGGCCCCTCCGGTGCCCCTGGGAGCACGCCTTCACACCCGCGGGCCCCCGTCCGCCGGCCCGGCCCGGCCCGTCCGCCGGCCCCGCCGACCCGTCGTCGGCCCCGCCGACCCCGTCGGCCTGCGCCGACGGCCGCCTCGGACACGACCTGGGGCCACAAGCGGAACGCCGCCTGCGAAATACTTGCCGTGCCGCGGCCACCGCCCGCGGCGCGAGGACATCGTCACGGCGGAACAGCGCGCGAGGGGTGCGGACATGCACGGAAGTGGTACGGGGAACGGACCAGGGCCCTCCGGTCCCGGCGCTGCGGACCAGGAGTTCCTCGCCCTCGAACGCGAACTCGCGGTGTTCCTGCGCCGCGCCCGCGCCTCGTCCGGCGAGATGGCCCGCGAGGTCCACCCGGAGCTGGAGCCCGCCGCGTACGGGCTGCTCGTCCGGCTCGACGAGGCGGGCGCCCAGCGGGCGACCGAGCTCGCCGGGTACTTCGGCGTCGGCAAGGCCACGATGAGCCGCCAGCTGCGCGCCCTGGAGGACCTCGGGCTCATCGTCCGCGAGCCCGACCCCGCCGACGGCCGCGCCTCCCTCGTACGGCTCACCGACGAGGGCAGCACCCGCTTCCGGCACGTACGCGACGCCCGGCGCGCCCGCTACGTCCGCAAGCTCGCCGACTGGGACCGCGCGGAGGTCGCCGAGCTCGCCCGCCTTCTCCACCAGCTCAACACGAGGGCGGAAAGCCGCGACCCGAACGTCCCGGGCGGTCCGCACTCCGAGGGCCGCTAGCTCGGCGCCCCATGCCGGAGGCCGCGCGCCGGAGGCCCCGCTTAGGACGTCCCGCTTCGGACGTCCCGCACAAGCGCCCCCACCGCCCTCGCCCCCTCAAAGCTCCGCGTACGCAGCCGTCGCGTCGTCGTGGAGCTTCCAGCGGCGCACCCCGCCCGCCTCCGCGTCCCGGGCCTCCAGGGTCCGCACCCGGTCCAGCAGACCCCGCGCGCCCTCCTTCCCGAGCACGGCGAGGCAGTCCGCCCAGTCGCCCTGCCCGAACAACTCCACCCACCGCGACGCGCCGTCCGTCAGGGCCGCCACCGCCCGTACCCGGGAGCGCGCCGTCACGCCCGTCACCGCCCGCGCCGCCACCGACGGGTCGGCCGCCGCCGTGAAGAAGCCGCCCTCCGCGTTGCGGAGCCGGTCCGTCGCCGCGTGCGAGCGCAGGACCTCTTGCGGAATACGGTCCAGCCGGTCGTCGAGCACCGCGCGCACCGCGCCCTCCGGCGACTCGAGGAGCAGCACCGAGTCGGACAGCACCAGATGCTCCACGGCCTCCGCGTCCCAGCGCGCCAGAGCCACCGTCGCCTGAGGAGTGCGCACGTGAGAAAGGTCACACGATGCGCGGTGGGCGTCCGCGGTGCGCCGGATTGCGTCCGCCAGGATGTCGGTCAGTGTCAGGTCCCGCCGCGAAGCGGACAGTTCGGTCAGGGCGCCCCCGAGTCGTGCCGTGAACCAGGGCACCGAGTGCACACAACCATCGTCCCCGGCGGGCGGCGTCACGCCGTCCAGAACCACGAGCACACCGCCCACCCCCGACGCCGGAACCGCCATGGCAGCCCAGTCCTCGTTGGGGAGTTCCGGGTCGCCGGGCAGAGAAGCGGTTTCAGCATGCATGGACCTCAGTCTGCATGACTCCTTCACGCTGCGCACATGACTCGGTGATTGGCCTGTACCAGGAGGTCAGGGAAGCGCCGGGGGCGGGGGTCGCGTTCCACTCGGGCCCGCCGTGCGACATGCGGGCGCGCATACTGCCAAAGCCCGCGCGGAAGGTCCAACCCGGCCCCCTTCGCGGCCCCTCCGCGCGCGGAGGCGGGAGTTGTTCGCCAACTCCAGAGTGTTGTTCACTCGTTCGGGTGGCGGAGTGGCCTACGGGAGCTCCCTTCCGAAAAGGGCTGGAATGGTCGGAACCCGTACCAGGGGTGGGAGCGCTCTCCATGTGTGACCGGTCGTCACCTCTGCTTCATGGGCGAACGAGTTCAAGAATGTGAGCACCGGTGCAGAAGCGCAGTGACACTCCCGGCGATCCCCACGTTCCGGGCGGCCGCAGCGTACGGGTACGGAACCGGCTCGTGGTCGGCGTCGCCCTGGTCGGCATCACCGTCATCGGCGCCGGGACCCCGGCCGTGCTCACCACCTCCGCCGACCTGACGGAGTCGCAGGGGCTGGTCACCTTCGCCGAGCTGAACCGGCAGGCGGTCACCCTCGCCCACTCCCTCTCCGACGAGCGCGACGAGGTCACGGCGTACATCGCCGCGGGCCGGGGCGCGGCCTCCGGGGACGGTGGCGAGGGCGGCGGAGACGCCGACGGCGAGGACGGCGGCGCCGGCGGCAGCACCGATGACGGCGCAGGCCGCGCCGCACCCACCCTCTCCAGCACCCACAGTGCCCGCGTCGACCGCCAGATCGAGGAGATCCGCGCCGCCGCCCCCGACGACCTGCGCCGCGCCCTCGCCGACGTACCGTCCCTCCGCCGCACCGCCCTCACCGGCGACGGCACCGCGACGGCGGCCCACCGCGCCTACACCGAGGTCATCGACCAGCTCCGGGCCCTCGCCGCCCGGCTCGCCGACCGCACCCCCGCCCGCGCCGCCGACGGTCCCGGGCGCGCCCCCGCCGAACTCGGCCAGGCCGTCGAGCAGGCATCCGCCACCCGTGGACTGCTGCTCGCCGCGCTCGCCCTGCCCGTCGCGTCCAGCGCCGAACGCACTGTGTTCGACCCCGTCAGCGGGCGCTACGTCACCAAGAAGGACCCGGAGGCCGAGGCCGCCGGGCGCTCCCGTGACGAGCTGAGCGCCGCCGCGCACCGGGCCCGCGTCCGTGAGCAGGTCGCCCTCGCCGACTTCGCCGCCGCCGCCGACCCCGCCACCCGCGATTCGCTCGCCGCGACCGTCACCGGCCCGGAGGTCAAGGCCGCCGAGACATACCTGGGCGACCTCACCGACCGCCCGGAGCTCAGCAAGAGCGAGCAGAAGACCGACCCGGACAAGCTGGCGGCCGCGCTGACAGCCCGTATCGAGCAGATGCGCGGCGTCGAGTCGGCGCTCGCCACCCGCCAGGTCGAGCGCATGGAGGAGCTCCGCGACGACGACGTCACCGCCCTGGAGCTGCGCATCGCCCTCCTCGGCGGCTGCCTGCTCATCGCGATCGGCGTCTCGACGGCCGTGGCCCGTACGCTCACCCGGCCGCTGGCCGTGCTCAGGATCGGCGCCGCGCGGGTCGCGGAGGCGCCGGAGACCGAGGAGCCGGTCCGGTTCACCGGCCGCAACGACGAGTTCGCCCAGGTCGTACGGTCGCTCAACACGCTGCACGGCAAGCTCCTCGCCCTCGGCGCCCGCGCCGACCTGGACGGCGAGCGGCAGGCGGAGGCGGCCGAGCTGGCCGCTGTCCACGCGGAGCTGCGCTCGGAGACCGAGCGCCTCACGGCCGAGCTGAAGCGCCTGCGGCACACCGTCCACCACACGTTCGTCAACCTGTCCCTCCGGACCCTCGGCCTCGTCGAACGCCAGCTGACCGTCATCGAGAAGCTGGAGGACCACGAGCAGGACCCGGAGCGGCTCGCCACGCTGTTCAAGCTGGACCACATGGCCACGGTCATGCGCCGGCACAGCGAGAACCTGCTGATCCTGGCCGGCCACGAGCACAGCCACGCCCATCAGGGGCCCGTGCCGCTGGTCGACGTGCTGCGCGCGGCCGTCAGCGAGATCGAGCGGTACGAGCGGGTGGCGATCCAGTCGCTGCCGCCGCACTCGTACGTGGCCGGGTTCGCGGCGGACGACGTCAGCCACCTGCTGGCCGAGCTGCTGGAGAACGCGACGTCGTTCTCGCCGCCGGACGCGCAGGTCCAGCTGTCCGGGTGGCTGCTGGAGAGCGGCGACGTGATGCTGTCCGTGCAGGACCAGGGCATCGGCATCACCCCCGCCCGGCTCGCCGAACTGAACGCCCGCCTCGTGGACCCGTCCCGCGCCGAGGCCCGCGCCCTGGCCCTGGCGGGTGGGGCGACGGGCGAGGCGGCGGACGAGCCCGAGGGCGAGGGGCTCGGGCTGCGCGTGGCGGCGTTGCTGGCGGCGCGGCACGGGGTGCGGGTGGAGCTGCGCGAGGAGAAGCACGGTGGTGTGACGGCGGTGGTCGTCCTGCCCCGGAACCTCCTGCCGGACGCCCCGCCGACCGCCGCGCCCTCGTCGGCGGGCATCGGGGAGGGGGCGCCGGCGGTGAGCCTCCCGGGCTCGGTGGCCGAGGCGAACTCCAACGCGTTGCAGGGCCGCGTACGGCCGGAGCACACCGAGCTGCCGGCCGAGGCGGCCACGGGGGAAGCCCTTGAGGGCGGAGTGCCCGCCCACGAGGGAACGGCGGACAAGGCCGACCCCGACCCCGACCCGGCCCCCGGCACCGACACCGCCCCCGACCCGGCCTCCGGCGACGCGCCCGACCACAGTGCCGCCGCCGACGATGTGGAGCTGATCGGCCGGTCCGAGGGGGAGACCACGCTCCAGGTGCGCCTGCCGCTCGCCGAGGGCGACGCGCACGAGCGCGCCGAGGGCGACGGACCCGAGTGGGAGCGGGTGACCGACAAGGGGCTGCCCAAGCGGACGCCGCAGCTGGTCGACGCCGGGGGAGCGCCGGCCGAGCGGACCGGCGGCATCGACCCCGAAGAACTGCGCCGCAGACTCGGCGGGTTCCACCAGGGCGCCAAGGACGGCCGACGGGACGCCGAGGCGGAGGCAGAGGCCGTACGGGCCGTACATACGGAAGAAGCGGCATCAGGAACGGGGGACACAGTCGAGGAGGCACACAGTTGAGTGCGACGACCGGCACCGACACCCAAGGACTGAGCAGCGAGGCACGTAATCTGCACTGGCTGCTGGGCAATCTCGTGGAGGAGGTGCCAGGGGCCCGGTCGGTCGCAGTCGTGTCGTCGGACGGGTTGTTGCTGCTCTCCTCCGATCCGGATCAGCAGGGCCGCGACAGCGGCGCCGAGCGGCCGCGTGGCCCCCGTGGCTCCAGCGCCGACCTCGCCACCATCGTCTCCGGCATCGCCAGCCTCACCGTCGGCGCCGCCCGCCTCATGGACGGCGGCAACGTCAAGCAGACCATGATCGCCATGGCGGAGGGCAGCGTCTTCGTCATGTCGATCAGCGACGGCTCGCTCCTCGGTGTGCACGCCGCGCCCGACTGCGACATGAGCGTCGTCGCGTACCACATGGCCCTCTTCGTGGGCCGCGCCGGGCACGTCCTCACTCCGGAACTCCGCAGCGAGCTGCGCAAATCGATGGAGGGTGACCGGTGACCGCGCTGTCGGCCAAGCTCCCCGTGCGCGGCGAGGGCCGCCGCCCCGCCCGTGTCCGCCCGTACTCGCTCACCGGCGGCCGTACCCGCTTCGGGCATGTCCTGCTCGTCGAGACGTTCGTGGCCGCGCTGGAAGCCCCGGAGGGCAGGGAGGCCAGGGGAGCCAGGGAAGCGCGAGAAGGCAGCCGGCCCGCCGGTGCCGTCGGGCGGCTCATGCCCGAGATGCGGGCCATCGTCCAGGTCTGTCGCCGCATGCGTACGGTCGCCGAGATCTCCGCGCTGCTGCGGATGCCGCTCGGTGTCGTCCGGGTGCTCATCAGCGACCTGGCGGACCAGGGAAAGCTCCGTGTGTACGGGACCGGGCATGGCACCGGTCAGCCCGACCGCGCACTGCTGGAAAGGGTGCTGAGTGGACTTCGCCGTCTCTGACCTGCCCGACGAGGAGACGCCGCCGGCCTGGCAGCTCGACCACACCCGTGCGCCCATCGCGACGAAGGTCGTCGTCGCGGGCGGCTTCGGGGTGGGCAAGACCACCTTCGTCGGATCGGTTTCCGAGATCACCCCGCTGCGGACCGAGGCCCTGATGACCCAGGCCAGCGTGGGCACCGACGATCTCTCCGCGACGCCCGACAAGCTGACGACGACCGTCGCGATGGACTTCGGCCGTGTCACGCTCGACGACGACCTGGTCCTGTATCTCTTCGGTACCCCGGGGCAGAAGCGTTTCTGGTTCATGTGGGACGACCTGGTGCGCGGCGCGATCGGCGCCGTCGTCATGGCCGACACCCGGCGACTCACCGACTGCTTCGCGGCGCTCGACTACTTCGAGAGCTGCGGTCTTCCCTACGTCGTGGCGGTCAACCACTTCGAGGGTACTGAGCTGTTCGAGGTCGAGGACGTACGGGACGCGCTCACGGTCCCGCCCGACGTACCCATCGTGATCATGGACGCGCGTGAACGGTTCACCGTCATCGAGTCGCTCCTGGCGCTCGTCACGCGCGCCCTGGAGAAGACCCCCGCGTAGCCAGCCAACACCAAGGAAAGAGGCCCCTTCTCGATGCGGAAGATACTCATCGTCGGAGCCGGCCAGTCCGGGCTCCAGCTCGCCCTCGGGCTTCAGGCACAGGGGTACGAGGTCACCCTGATGTCGAACCGCACGGCTGACGAGATCCGCTATGGGCGTGTCATGTCCACGCAGTGCATGTTCGATACGGCGCTCCAGCACGAGCGGGATCTCGGCATCAACTTCTGGGAGCCCCAGGCACCGCGTATCGAGGGCCTCGGCGTCTCGGTCGCGGCCCCCGACAGCTCGCGGGCCATCGACTGGGTGGGCCGGCTGGACGGATACGCCCAGTCCGTCGACCAGCGGGTCAAGATGGCCGGCTGGATGGACACCTTCGCCCAGCGCGGCGGGCAGCTCGTCATCCACGGCGCGGCCGTGTCCGACCTGGACTACTTCTCCCGCTCGTACGACCTGTTGCTCGTCGCCGCGGGCAAGGGCGAGCTGGTGTCGATGTTCGAACGGGACGCGGCCCGCTCCGCGTTCACCGAGCCGCAGCGCGCCCTGGCCGTCTCGTACGTCCACGGGCTCGGCCCGCGCCCCGAGCACCCGGACTACGACGCGGTCCGCTGCAATCTGGTGCCGGGGGTCGGCGAGCTGTTCGTGATGCCGACGCTCACCACCAGCGGCCGCGCGGACATCCTCTTCTGGGAGGGCATCCCCGGCGGGCCGCTCGACGTCTTCCGGGGCGTCAACGACCCGGCCGAGCACCTGGCGCTCACGCTGGAGCTGATGGAGCGGTTCACGCCCTGGGAGTACGCGCGCGCCACCAAGGTCGAGCTGACCGACGAGGGCGGCACGCTCGCGGGCCGGTACGCGCCCACCGTCCGCAAGCCCGTCGGGCGCCTTCCCGGGGGCGGCCTCGTGCTGGGTGTCGCGGACGTCGTCGTCGCCAACGACCCGGTCACCGGCCAGGGCTCCAACTCCGCCGCCAAGTGCGCCGCGTCCTACCTCACCGCCATCACCGAGCACGGCGACCGCCCGTTCGACGAGGAGTGGATGCGCGCCGCCTTCGAGCGCTACTGGGACACCGCCCAGCACGTCACCAAGTGGACGAACGCCATGCTCGGCGCCCCGCCGCAGCACGTCCTCAACCTGATCGGCGCGGCCGGACAGAACCCGGCGGTCGCCCACCGCTTCGCGAACGGCTTCAACGACCCGTCCGACTTCGAGAGCTACCTCTACGACCCGGACAAGACAGCCGCCTACCTGGAGTCCGTAGCCCCGTCCTGACCGCATCCGCGGCGGCGCCCCCCGCGCGAACGGGCTGATCGTGAACGCACCCGGCGCTATGACCCGGCGTCCCGTAGCGGTGGTGGGGTGTACGACGGGAGGGCGCGGGTGCCGGTGTCCGGGCGGACCGCGCCGAGCACCGGGTGTGCCGCCAGTGGCGACACCGTGACGGGGGCGCCGGGGCGGGGGGCGTGGACCACTCGGCCGTCGCCCATGTACAGGGCGACGTGCGTGGCTTCGGGGTAGTACACCACCAGGTCGCCGGGGCGCAGGGAGCGCAGCGGTACCTTCGGGAGGGTGCGCCACTGGCCCTGGCTGGTGCGCGGCACCCGTCGGCCCGTCGTCGCCCATGCCCGGGACGTCAGGCCCGAGTCGTCGAAGGAGTCCGGGCCCGCCGCGCCCAGCTCGTAGGGCTTGCCGAGCTGCTCCGTCGCGTACGCCACGGCCTCGGCGCCCTCCCGGGACGGTGCACGCTGCCCGACCGGCGCCCCGGTGGCCTCCAGATCCCGTTGGGCCTCGGCCGTCCGGGCACGCTCCAGCGCGGCCAGCTCCGCGAGCTGCTCGGACGACAGCCCGGCGAGCACCTCCTCGACCTGCCGCAGCCGTGCCAGGGCGCTGTCCCGGGCCGCCTGCCGCGTGGCGATCAGGGTCTGGTGCCGGTCCAGGGCCCGGCGGGCGGCCGTCGCCACCGCGTCCGCCCGCGTCTCGCCGCTCTCCAGCCGGGCCACCGCCGCCGCCCGCTCCCGGGCCGCGCGCCGGAACACCTGCCCCTGGTCCAGCGCGTGGCGCGGGTCGCGGGCGAAGAGCAGCCGCAGGGTGGGGGAGAGGTCGCTACGGCCCTGGTACTGGGCCCGTGCCAGCCGCCCCGCCACGGCCCGGGCGTCCGCCAGCGCGTCCCGGGTGCGCGCCAGGTCCCCGCCGAGCCTCCGGGCCTCGGCGGTCTGCGCCTTCAGCTCCTCCTGGGCGGCGTTGTACGTCTCCCCGGCGGCCTCGGCGTCCCGGTACAGCTGCCGCAGCCGGGTCAGCAGCTCCGACAGCGACGCCCCCGACCCCGAGGCCGGCTCGGGAGCGGCTTCCGGCGTCGGTTCCGCGAGGGCCGGCTCCGGCGTCGGTTCCGGGGAGGCCGGCTCCGGCGTCGGTTCCGCGAGGGCCGGCTCCGGCGTCGGTTCCGGCGTCGGTTCGGGGGCCGCCGTCGCGGGCGGTGCCGGTGTCACCAGTACGAGCGATGACACGAGCGCCACGGCGGACGCCGCCCTGCGGAATGACATGCCACCACCTCCCGTCACGGAGCAATGATGGGGCGTCAGGCAGGCCGATGAAACGACTACTGGGCGAACCGGGTCAAGGCGGTCACCGGGTAGGGGGACCGGGGGCGCCCGGGCGGCGCGCTACGACGACCGGCCCGCCCGGTCCGGCTTCGACCACGGCCACTTGAGGCCGCGCCGTTCGCGCCCGCCCGGCTCGTACGCGTACTTCCAGCCGCGCCGCAGCCCGAGCCGCCGCGTGTACCCGGAGGGCACGCGACGGTAGGCGTACACGGTGGGCGGGCCGCCGTCCTCGTCGGGGACGGGGACCTCGTACCACTTCGGCGGGTGGCCCGTCGGGCCGGTCAGCACCGGCAGGACGCGGCCGTCCAGGGGGCCGCCGGAGAAGGGGGTGTTCTCGGTTCGCACGGGACCAGTGTCACAGCAGGTGGGCGGCGTCGCCCACCACGGGCACCACACGGCGGGCCAGCGTGCCGACCGGGCCGTCCGCCGTCTCCAGGGCAAGCAGTGCCGCCACCACCTTCGCGGTCTGCCGGTCGGTCGCTGCGGTCGCGGCCAGCAGGGCCACCAGGTGGTCGACGAGCCAGCCGCGCAGCTCGGCGGCGGGCGGGCGCTTGTCCTCGTCGAGCCAGATCAGGGACGCCGCCTCGACGGACGCGATCCAGGTGCGCACCATCATGCGCAGCCGCGGCCCCGGCTCGGGTACGCCCAGGTGGACGAGGATCTGTTCGGCCGCGGCCCGTCGCACCTCGTCCACGATCGCCGTCGTACGGGACGTCTCGGCGACGCTGCCGCCCTGGAGGAGGGCGCTGAACCCGGCGTCGTGCTCGTCGACGAAGGTGAGGTAGCGGTCCAGGACGCGGGCGAGGCGCTCGGTGGGCGGGCCTTCGGCCGGTTCGGCGAAGCACAGCTCCAGCCGGTCGGCGGCCGAGCGGAGGGCGGCCTCGTACAGCTGCTGCTTGCCGCCCGGGAAGTACCGGTAGACGAGCGGCCGCGACACCCCCGCCGCCTCGGCGACATCGTCCAGCGACACCTCGTCCGGCGCGTGGTGCGCGAAGAGCGACAGCGCGGCGGCGAGGAGCTGGGTGCGCCGCTCCTCGACGCTGAGCCGTCGGTACGCGGGCGTGGCGGGCGTAGCGGCACTCGTCATGCCCGCAGCGTAACGCCGCCGGGTCACGGGGATCAGGGCGCCCGCCCGGCCACCCGGCCGCCCGACCGCCCGACCGCCCGACCGCCCGGCCGCCCG
>NZ_VSRY01000057.1 GCF_008271805.1 Streptomyces sp. TRM49041 | reverse complement strand
CGGGGGCCGCGGCGGGGGCGCCCGTACCGTCGTCGATGACGGCCAGCTCGGCGCCGACCTCGACGGTCTCGTCCTCGGCGACCTTGATGTTGGACAGGATGCCGGAGGCGGGGGCGGGGATCTCGGTGTCGACCTTGTCGGTGGAGACCTCGAGCAGCGGCTCGTCGGCCTCGACGCGCTCACCCTCGGCCTTCAGCCAGCGGGTGACGGTGCCCTCGGTGACGCTCTCGCCGAGCGCCGGCAGGGTTACGGAAACCGGCATGGTTTCACTTGCTCCTAACGAACTTGTGCGGTAAGTGGTCGCGCCCGGTGACTGAGGGTCAGTCGTGGGAGTGAAGGGGCTTGCCGGCCAGCGCGAGGTGCGCTTCGCCGAGCGCCTCGTTCTGTGTCGGGTGGGCGTGCACCAGCTGGGCGACCTCGGCCGGCAGCGCCTCCCAGTTGTAGATCAGCTGAGCCTCGCCGACCTGCTCGCCCATGCGGTCACCGACCATGTGGACGCCGACCACGGCACCGTCCTTGACCTGGACGAGCTTGATCTCGCCCGCGGTCTTGAGGATCTTGCTCTTGCCGTTGCCCGCGAGGTTGTACTTCAGAGCGACGACCTTGTCCGCGCCGTAGATCTCCTTGGCCTTGGCCTCGGTGATGCCCACGGAGGCGACCTCGGGGTGGCAGTACGTCACCCGGGGCACGCCGTCGTAGTCGATCGGCACCGGCGTGAGACCGGCGAGCCGCTCCGCCACCAGGATGCCCTCGGCGAAGCCGACGTGCGCGAGCTGGAGCGTGGGGACGAGGTCGCCGACGGCCGAGATCGTCGGCACGTTGGTGCGCATGTACTCGTCGACCAGGACGTGGCCGCGGTCCATGGCGACGCCCTGCTCCTCGTAGCCCAGGCCCTGGGAGACCGGGCCGCGGCCGATCGCGACCAGCAGCACCTCCGCCTCGAAGGTCTTGCCGTCGGCCAGGGTGACCTTGACCCCGTTGTCGGTGTACTCGGCGCTCTGGAAGAACGTGCCGAGGTTGAACTTGATGCCGCGCTTGCGGAAGGCGCGCTCAAGAAGCTTCGAGCTGTTCTCGTCCTCGACCGGGACGAGGTGCTTCAGGCCCTCGATGACGGTGACGTCCGCGCCGAAGGACTTCCACGCCGAGGCGAACTCGACGCCGATGACGCCGCCGCCCAGGATGATCGCGGACTCCGGGACCCGGTCCAGCGTCAGGGCGTGGTCCGAGGAGAGGATGCGGTTGCCGTCGATCTCCAGGCCCGGCAGCGACTTCGGTACGGAACCGGTGGCGAGGAGGACATGGCGGCCCTCGACCCGCTGACCGTTCACGTCGACGGAGGTGGGGGAGGAGAGGCGGCCCTCACCCTCGATGTAGGTCACCTTGCGGGAGGCGACCAGACCCTGCAGGCCCTTGTAGAGACCCGCGATCACATCGTCCTTGTACTTGTGGACGCCCTTGATGTCGATGCCCTCGAAGGAGGTCTTCACACCGAACTGGTCCGCCTCGCGGGCCTGGTCCGCGATCTCACCGGCGTGGAGCAGGGCCTTGGTGGGAATGCAGCCGTTGTGCAGACAGGTGCCGCCGAGCTTGTTCTTCTCGATGAGTGCGACGTCCAGGCCCAGCTGCGCACCTCGCAGGGCCGCGGCGTAACCGCCACTGCCACCGCCGAGGATCACTAGGTCGAAAACGGTGCTGGCGTCGTTCGCCACGTCACGTCCTCCATGCATGAGCGCCGGTCGCCGGACCCTTTGTCCCCTTCGGGGGGATGACCGGTCGGTCGGCTGGTGTTCGGCCGCTGTCTCTTCGGCCCTGTGGTGGGGGCCCTGTCCTGCCGGGAACCCATCTTCGCACTTGTCGCCGCGGTCCGGGACGCGGGGCCGGTTCCTGAGACGGACGATGATCCACGGCCCGAGGTCGCCGCTGTCTGCGAACGTACGGATTTCGTCGTCAGCGAACGGAACGGCGACGGCCCCGGACGGGTGACGTCCGGGGCCGTACGCGTGTGCCGGCTCAGGTGCCGGCCTCGTGCTCACCGGCGGGCCGTAGCCGCCTGGCCCCTTTGCTGCCGGCCCGACGGGCCGGCAGCCCTCCCCGGGGCCGGGCGTCAGCCGAGCTCGCCCTCCGCGGTGCGCTCCGCGAGCCGCACCAGGGTGCGGACCGCCGAGCCGGTGCCGCCCTTCGGGGTGTAGCCGAACGGGCCGGACTCGTTGAAGGCCGGTCCCGCGATGTCCAGGTGGGCCCAGGTGATGCCCTCGCCGACGAACTCCTTCAGGAACA
This sequence comes from Streptomyces sp. TRM49041, assembly GCF_008271805.1. GTDB lineage: Bacteria > Actinomycetota > Actinomycetes > Streptomycetales > Streptomycetaceae > Streptomyces. Next base: position 88,966 of record NZ_VSRY01000057.1, on the reverse strand, counting down.
GGCCGGCCACCAGGCCGCCGCCCATGCGCTCACCCATGTTGGCGATGTCGGCGGTGGGGGAGTCCATGCCCTTGCGCAGGTCCGACGGGAGCGGCATCGGCCAGGACGGCTCGCCGACCTCCTCGGCGATCTCGTGGACGGCGGTACGGAACGCGTCGTCGTTCGCCATGATCCCGAACCTGCGGTTGCCGAGCGCCAGTACCATCGCGCCGGTCAGCGTCGCCACGTCCACGATGGCGTCCGGGTTGTCCTCCGAGGCGCGGGTGAGCGCGTCGGCCAGGACCAGGCGGCCCTCGGCGTCGGTGTTCAGCACCTCGACGGTCTTGCCGCTGTACATGCGCAGCACGTCACCGGGGCGGGTGGCGGAGCCGGACGGCATGTTCTCGGCGAGCGCCAGCCAGCCGGTGACGTTGACCGGCAGGCCGAGCCGGGCGATGGCCACGACCGCGGCGAACACGGCGGCGGCGCCGCTCATGTCGCACTTCATGGTCTCGTTGTGGCCGGCCGGCTTCAGGGAGATGCCGCCCGAGTCGTAGGTGATGCCCTTGCCGACCAGGGCGAGGGTCTTCTCCGCGTCCGGGTGCGTGTAGGCCAGCTTCACCAGGCGCGGCGGGTTCTGCGAGCCGGCGCCGACGCCGAGGATGCCGCCGTAGCCGCCCTTGGCGAGCGCCTTCTCGTCGAGGACCTGGACCTTGACGCCGTTCTCCTTGCCGGCCGCGGTGGCGACGGCGGCGAACGCCTCGGGGGTCAGGTCGTTCGGCGGGGTGTTGATGAGGTCGCGGGCCCGGTTGACCTCCTCGGTCAACGCGAGTGCCCGCTCGGCGGCCGCCTTGTACGCCTTGTCGCGCGGCTTGGCGCCGAGCAACGCCACCTCCGCGAGGGGGCGCTTGGCGTCCTTGCCCTGCTCCTGGTAGGCCGTGAAGGCGTACGCGCCGAGCAGCGCGCCCTCCGCGATGGCCTCCGCGTCCTCGACCGCCTCGACGGGCAGGGCGAACGCGGCCTTCTTGGAGCCGACCAGGGCGCGGGCGGCGGTACCGGCGGCGCGGCGGAGCGCCTCGGTGCCGTACGTCTCGTCCTTCTCGGGGGCAGAGCCGAGTCCGATCGCGAGGACGAGCGGGGCCTTCAGTCCGCCGGGCGACGGCACCTTGGTCACCTCACCCTCGGCTCCGGAAGCGCCGAGGGTCTCCAGGACGGTGGCGAGCTTTCCGTCGAACGCCGCGTCCACGGCCTCGGCGCCCGGCGCGACGACGAGCCCCTTGCCGCCGTTCGCGGCCTTGGCGACGCCCACCACGAGGGCGTCGGCGCGCAGCGTCGCGACGCCGGCGGTGCTGAGAGTGAGAGCAGTCACGGTGGTGAAATCTCGCTTCCGTTGAGTTCTGTCGCGGTCGAGGGGTGGGCCGACCGTGCCCGCCGCATGGTAATTCGGCCCGTTGGAGCGTCACGCACGAGCCTACGCGCGCGTGTGCGGTTCGCTCACGGTGGCGGCCGTTCACCCGTCCGGGCCGTGTCTTTGATGTCTGCCGGATCAGAACATGAGAGCTGCATCACACTCCCGGCAATCAAGCGAGGTGACCACGTACCCGTTTGCATCATCTCCACAGATCCTCCCGGTGCGGGCGCGTCGCACGGGAGTACCCGTCAGGGGGGAAAGACCATGCACCGCCACGGAATCCGGGCCTTGAGAACGGCCGGAACCCTGCTCGCCGCGGCCCTGCTCACCGGCCTGCCGCCGGCCTCGGCCGCCGGCGCCGCGACCACCGCCGCCGACGCCGTGCCGCGCGTCGACCTCACCGTCCTCGTCGTCGACGACGGGGGCGGCGCGGTCGCGGCCCTCACATCCGAACTCCGCGATTCCGGCGTGCCGTACCGCCGTGTCGCCCTCACCGACCCGGACCGGCCGGTCATCGACGCCGCGTTCCTCGCCGAACCCCGCGACGGGGCGACCGGCCGCCCCCGCGCCAAGTACCAGGGCGTGATCCTGCCGGACGAGGCGCCGTACGGTCTCGGCGCCGAGGAGCGGGCCGCACTCACCATGTACGAGCAGACCTACGCCGTCCCGCAGGTCGACGCCCACACCTGGGCGCACCCCGGCGTCGGTCTCGACTACACCGACCAGGGCGGCTACTCGGGCGTCCTGGACGGCAGACCGGCCGCCGTCACCGCCGCCGGGAAGGCCGGGCCCTTCGGCTACCTCGACGGGCCGGTCACCTTCGAGGACAACGACCCGGCCGTGTCCGAGAGCTACGGCTACGCGGGTCGCCCCCGCGACGGCTACACCAGCCTCCTCGACGTCCCCGTCGACGGCGGCGGACGCGCCAGTCTGATCGGCGAGTACGCCCACGACGGCCGCCGCGAACTGGTCGTCACCTTCGCCTACAACCAGTACCAGCGGCAGTTCCGAGCCGTCGCCCGCGGCATCGTCGAGTGGGTCACGCAGGGCGTCCACCTCGGGCGGAGCCGGTACCACTTCGCCGTCCACGTCGACGACGTCTTCGCCCCCGACTCCCGCTGGGACACCGAACGGAACTGCACCCCGGGCGACTTCGACTGCCCCGGCGGCGACGGCGAGGGCACCAGGCCCATCCGGATGACCGCCGCGGACGCCCGCTACGCCGCCGCGTGGCAGCGCACCGCCGGCCTCACCCTCGACATGGTCTACAACGCCGGTGCGGGCGAGGAGTGGAATACCGAACACGGCGGCAGCGACCCCCTCACCGACCGGCTCCTCGCCGACAGGAACGCCTACCGCTGGGTCAACCACACCTACACGCACCCCTTCCTCGGCTGCGTCCAGGACACCTCCACCGTCCCCTGGAAGTGCGCCACCGACGCCTCGGGCGACACCCTGTGGGCGAGCCGCGCCGAGATCTCCGCGCAGATCCGCGACAACCACAGATGGGCCGTCACCAAGGGGCTCTCCGTCGACCGCGCCGAGCTCGTCACGGGTGAGCACTCCGGCCTCGCCACCCTGCCCCAGCAGCCCCAGGACAACCCCCACCTCGCCGGCGCCCTCGCCGACAACGGCATCCGCTGGATCGGCAGCGACAACTCCCGCGAACCCGCCCAGCGACCCGTCGGCACCGCCCGCACCGTCCCGCGCCACCCGATGAACGTGTACTACAACGTCGGCACCGCCGCCGAGATGACCGACGAGTACAACTGGATCTACACCAGAGGCTCCGACGGCGGCAGCGGCGTCTGCGAGACGAACCCCGCCTCCACCTGTCTGGGCGCCCCTCTCGACCCGGCCACCGGCTACGCCTCGTACATCGTCCCGCAGGAGGCCCGCATCGCCCTCGGGCACGTCCTGACGGGCGACCCGCGCCCCCACTACGTCCACCAGTCCAACCTCGCCGAGGAGCGCCTCCTCTACCCCGTCCTCGACCGGATCCTCGCCGACTACCGTGCCCTCTTCGCCGACAACACCCCGCTCGTCAACCCCCGCCACCGCGACATCGGCACGGAACTCCAGCGCCGCGCCGCCTGGGACCGCGCCGTCGCCGACGGCGAGGTCACCGCGTACCGCGTCGGCGACACCGTCACCATCCGGGCGCCGAGGGGTGTGACCGCCCCCGTCACGGCGCCCGAGGGCACACGGAAGCGCACGCTCCTCGGTTCGAGCGCCTTCGGCGCCCCCTACGCGGGCGCCCGCTCCGCCTGGGAGACTCCTGGGGCGTTCCGGACCGCCATCACGCTCACGCTGCCGACGACCGACTGACCACACCGGCCCGACCTTCCGCACCGGCCCGACCTTCCGCACCGGCCTGACCATCCACACCGGGGGAACACCATGTTCAGCAGCGGCCGCCATGTCACCATGCTCACCGAAGGCACCTATCCACATGCCCACGGGGGCGTGAGCACCTGGTGCGACCAGCTCGTGCGCGGCATGCCCGAAGTCGACTTCCAGATCCTCGCCCTCACCGGCAGCGGCCGGGAACCGGTCACCTGGCAGCTGCCGCCCAACGTCTACCGGCACACCTCGTTCCCCCTGTGGGGGCCCGCTCCCGGCCGCTCCCGGCCCCTGGTCGGCCGGGAGCGCCGCCGCTTCATCGACACGTACGAACGCTTCCTGCTCGCCATCCTGGACCCCGCCGCGCCCCGCAGCCACTTCGCCGATGGCCTCTTCGACCTCGCCGAACTCGCCCGCCGCGGACGCCTCTCGGCGGCCCTGCGCTCCGAGTCCGTCCTGCGGTCCCTGATATGGATCTGGACCATGCCGCATCTGGACACCGCCGCCGCCCGGCCCACCGTCCACGACGCCCTGACCGCCACCGACCTCCTCGAACACGCCCTGCGCCCGCTCGGTGCCCGGATACCCGACGACTGCGTCGCCCACGCGGTCTCCAGCGGCCTCGCCACCCTCCCCGCCCTCGTCGCCCAGCACTTCGAAGGCGTATCGTTCCTGCTCACCGAGCACGGCATCTACCTGCGGGAGCGCTACCTCGGCTACCGCACCGAAGCCCAGCGGTGGCCCGTCAAGGCCCTCGTCCTCGGCTTCTACCGCGAGCTGAACTCCCTCGGCTACCGCAAGGCCGACCTCATCACCCCCTGCAATCAGTACAACCGGCGCTGGGAGGAACGCGGCGGCGCCCCCGCCGACCGCATCCGCACCGTCTACAACGGCGTCGACCCGCACGCCTTCCCCCTCGCCGGACCCGACCCGGACATACCCACGCTCAGCTGGTGCGGCCGCATCGACCCCATCAAGGACCTGGAGACCCTCATCCGGGCGTACGCCATCGCCCGCGCCGAACTCCCCGAGCTGCGCCTGCGCCTCTTCGGCCCCGTCCCGGCCGGAAACGAGGACTACCGCACCACCCTGGAGAAGCTCGCCGCCGAACTCGGTGTCGGCGACGGCATCAGCTACGAGGGCCGCGTCGAGGACGTCGCCCGCGCCTACGCCGCCGGCAGCCTCGTGATGCTCTCCTCCATCAGCGAGGGCTTCCCCTTCTCCCTCATCGAGGCCATGTCCTGCGGCCGCGCCACCGTCTCCACCGACGTCGGAGGCGTACGTGAGGCAGTCGGCGACACCGGAGTCGTCGTCCCGCCCCGCGAACCCGCCGTCATGGCAGAGGCCGCCCTCACCCTCCTCCGCGACGGCCGGCGCCGTGCCGAACTCGGCCGCCGCGCCCGGCAGCGCGTCATCGACCAGTTCACGCTCCGCCGCTCCGTCGACCAGTTCCGCCGCGTCTACCTCGAACTGGCCGGGTTCCCCGAGCCGGAGCCCGCGACCGTCGAGACCGGCGACTGGACCCTCCAGCTCCGGATCACCGACCCCTGGTACAGCGAGCCGGTCGCCGAAGGGTCGGTGTGATGAGCGGTTCCCTCTGGCTCACCCCGCCCGGCGCCTCCGTAACCCACGGCACCGCGGGTCCCGGCACCCCCGCTTCGGGCACCCACCGCTCCGGCGGCGACACCCTCACCCGTATCCCCAGGCCGCCCGGGCAGCGGCCCGCCTGGGCGGCCGCCGACCCTGTCGACGAGCTCACCATCCGGCTGGAGCCCCTGATAGCGCAGGCCGTCCACCCGGACGAGATCGCCGCCATCCTGGAGTCCGACGGCATGACGGACGACCACATACGGCTCAACTACGGCCGTGAGAACTCCTTCGCGCTCGCCGAGGACCTCTACGCGCGCGTGGACCGCCGGTACCCCGAACCGGCCGTACCGCCCGCCGACCCCTGGCACACCGGACTCGGCGGCTGTGTCCTGCGCGGCCTGGTCTTCGCCCTCCCCGGCCTCGCGTACGTGCTGGGCGCGCCCCTGCTGGCCGGGCCGCCGGGCCCGCTGGGGCTGCCCGCCGGGACGGTGCCGCTGCTCGCGGGCGCCATCACCGGCTGGGTGTGGAACCAGGCGCTGTCCCACCGCGCGTACGCCTGGCTCGGCCTGGGCGACCGGTCCGCAGCCGCCCGCACACTCCTGGCCGGCGCCCCGCCCGGCGCGCTTCTGGGGGCGCTCGTCGCGGCCGCGGCGGCCCAGGCAGGCCAGTGGGGCGCGGTCGCGTTCGCCGCCGGGCAGTCCCTGTACCTCGCGGCCGCGACCGCGCTGCTCGTACTCGACCGGGAGAAGGCGCTGTTCGGGGCGCTGCTGCCGCTGGGCGCCGGCGCCCTGGCCGCGCTCTGGTCGGCGCCGCCGCCGCCGGTGCGGATCGCGCTCCTGCTGGTCTCCCTCCTCGCCGCGATGGGCCTGGCGGCCCGCGCCCTGGCGGTGGAGACCTCGCCGGGTGTGCCCGAGGGTTCCCCCGGCGCGGCCGGGGGGAGCACCGGGAGCAGGGCGGCGCCCCGGCTCGCCGCCTCCCTCCCGTACGGGCTGTTCGGCCTCGGCACGGGCCTGCTGGTGCTCCACACCGCGATCGGTGACGTCCTCGCGTACGGCCCGGCCGCCGCCCCCGGTGCGAGCTCCGGCTCCACCGGAGCGGCTGGCGCCGCGCCCGCCGTCGCGTCCGCCGTCGCGCTCACCCTGTCCATGGGGCCCGCCGAGTGGCTGCTGTACCGGTTCCGCGGCGAGAGCCTCGCCGGGCTGCGGGCCTCCACCAGCCCGGGCGCCTTCCGCCGGGCCACCGGCGGGGTCCTCGCGCTCTGCCTGGCCGGGTATCTGACGGTGCTGCTGGTGCTGGCCGCGGCCGGGACGGCGCTCATTCCGGGGGCGCCGGCCCTCGGGGGCGTACGGCTGCTGACGCTGCTGCTGATCGGTACGGTCCTGTGGACCGCCCTGCTGCTCCAGTCGTTCGGCGCCGTGCTCAGCCCGGCCGCCGTGTGCACGGCCGCGGCCGGCGCGCAGACCGTGGCCCTGGCCACCGGCGCGGCCGACCCGCGCGCGGCGGGCGTGGTGGTGGCGGGCGCGGCGGCCCTCGTGCTCGCCACGCTCTGCGGCCTCCTGCTCGGCCGCGCCACCGCCCACCGGTACTGACCCGCCCCACAAGCCCCTCCCACAAGACCCCGCAAGGACCGCCCCGTATGAACCTGCTGGTGCCGTACTACGAGCACCCCGACCACCGCCCCGCCGAATGGGAGGCGCTCATCGCGTCCGCGCCCCTCCTGTACGGCGTCGTCCTCAACCCCGCCAGCGGCCCCGGCGCCGCACCCGATCCGGCGTTCGCCGCCGTCGCCGCCCGGCTGCGCGAGGCGGGCGTCCGCGTCCTCGGCTACGCCGACACCGACTACGGCCGCCGCCCGCACGCGGGCGTCGTACGGGACCTGCTGCGCCACCGCGACTGGTACGGCACGGACGGCGCCTTCCTGGACCAGGCGGCGACCGGTCCCGAACTGCTCGCCCACTACCGGCGCCTGGCGGTGTCCGCACGCGCGGCGGGCGCCACCACGCTGGTCCTCAACCACGGCGCGCCGCCCCACCTCTCGTACGCCCCACTCGCCGACCTGCTGGTCACCTTCGAGGGCCCCTGGGACACCTACCGGGACCTGGTGGAGGACCGGCCGGTCGCCGAGCACCACTGCCACCTGGTGTACGCGGCGCCGCCGGACGCCCACCTCACCGCGCCCGTCCGGTGCGCCGTACCCGGCGACGGGACACACCCCTGGGGAACCCTTCCGCACGTACTGGAGCACCACTGATGAGACGCCCGCCCCTGCCGATAGTGGCAACGGCCGCCCTGGCCCTGCTGCTGGCCGGATGCACCGCCACCCCCGACGACCCGGAACCACCGCCCGGCGGCACCAGCCCCGCCCCGAGCCCCTCGGGCGGTGTCTGGCGGCCGGAGCCGGGTGTGGCCTGGCAGTGGCAGCTCAGCGGCGGGCTCGACCCGGCCGTGGACGTACCGGTGTACGACATCGACGGCTTCGACCACCCCGCGTCCGCCGTCGCCGATCTGCACCGGCGCGGCCGCAAGGTGATCTGCTACCTGTCCACCGGCGCCTGGGAGGACTTCCGGCCCGACGCGGCGAAGTTCCCCAAGGCGGTCCTCGGCAAGGGCAACGGCTGGGAGGGCGAGCGCTGGCTGGACATCCGCCGCACCGACGTCCTCGAACCGCTGATGGCCGCCCGTATCGACATGTGCCGTGACAAGGGCTTCGACGCGGTGGAGCCCGACAACATGGACGGCTACGCCAATGACACCGGCTTCCCCCTGACGGGCGCCGACCAGCTCCGCTACAACCGCCTCATCGCCCGCCTCGCCCACGAGCGCGGCATGTCCGTGGGCCTCAAGAACGACCTGGACCAGATCCCCGAACTCGTCGGCGACTTCGACTTCGCCGTCAACGAGCAGTGCGCCCAGTACGACGAGTGCGACGCGCTCAAGCCGTTCCTCAAGGCCGGGAAGGCGGTCTTCCACGCCGAGTACGAGCTGCCCACGCGCGCGTTCTGCCCGCCGGCCAGGAAGACCGGGATGAGCTCGATACTGAAGAAGTACGACCTGGGGGTCTGGCGCGAGCCCTGCTGAGCACCCTGCCCGCCGACCCAGTGGCCGGTCGAGCTGCCGTCAGCCGAGCGTCAGGGCCAGCAGCGCGGCGGTCGCCGCCGTCTCCGCCACCGCGCCGAACACATCACCCGTAACCCCGCCGAACCGGCGCACACAACGGCGCAGCAGCATCTCGGCCGCGCCCAGCGCCAGCAGCGCGGCCAGCGCGTGGCGCACCGCGTCGTACGGCCCCGACAACGCCCCCGCGCCCGCGCACGCGCCCAGGACCAGGACGGCGGCGCCGAGCGCGGCGCGCTCCGGGACCGTGCCGGCGACCACCGCGCCCAAGCCCTCGGGGCGGGCAGCCGGGACGGCGGTGCGGGACGCGAGGGTGAGCGCCAGTCGGGCGACCGTGCCGGCCAGGGCGGCCGCGACGGCGCCGCGCACCCAGCCGTCCGTGTACAGCTCGTACAGCGCCGCCACCTGGGCGAGCAGTACGAACAGCAGGGTGATCACACCGAACGGGCCGATGTCCGACTGCTTCATGACGCGCAGCGCGTCCTCGGCGGGCTTCCCGCTGCCGAGCCCGTCCGCCGTGTCGGCCAGCCCGTCCAGGTGCAGCCCCCGTGTCAGCAGCGCGGGCACGGCCGCCGAGGCGACGGCGGCGAGCAGCGGGCCCGAGCCGAGCAGCAGGAGCAGCCCGCCGGCCGCCGCCGCGCACAGGCCCACGACCAGCCCGGCGACGGGCGCGCACAGCATCCCGGAGCGGGCGGCGTCGCGGTCCCAGTGTGTGACGCGCGCGGGCAGCACGGTGAGCGTGCCGAAGGCGAAACGCAGGCCGTGGAGGCGCGGAATCTCGTCGGAAGTCGTCACCGCGCGCACACTAGTCGCTGCCACCCGCCCCCATCGGGCGGTAAATTGCCCATAACGCCCGATTTAGGACAGGGGTGGCATGGGTCACTGGTTCTACCGCAACATCGTCGAGCCCGGCAAGCTGCCGCTGCTCATCGCGCTGTGCTCCTTCGTGCTCACCTTCCTCGCGACCCGGACGGTCACCCGGCTCATCCGCGCCGGCAAGGGCCCCTTCCGGAATGTCACGCCCGGTGGCGTGCACATCCATCATGTGGTGCCCGGAGTCGTCCTCACCGTGGTCGGCGGGTTCGGCTCGGTCGGTGCCGGGCTGCGCGGACCCGCCGCCATCGTCTTCGCCGTCCTGTTCGGCATGGGTGCCGGGCTGGTCCTCGACGAGTTCGCCCTGATTCTCCACCTCGACGACGTGTACTGGACCGAACAGGGCCGCCAGAGCGTGGAGGTGGTCGTCCTCACCACCGCTCTGGTCGTACTCGTCCTGGGCGGCTTCTCCCCGCTCGGGGTGGACGCGCTCACCCCCGAGGAGCGGCAGAACCGGGCGGGTTTCGTCCTGACCCTCGGGCTGAACTTCCTGTTCGTGGTGATCGCCCTGCTCAAGGGCAAGTTCCGGATGGCCATCCTCGGCACGCTGGTGCCGTTCGTCGCCATCGTCGGCGCGCTGCGGCTGGCCCGCCCCGGGTCCCTCTGGTCGCGGCGCGTCTACCGGAGGCGCCCCCGCGCGCGGGCCCGGGCCGGGCTGCGGGCCTACCACCACGACCGCCGCTGGGTCCGCCTCGGCCGGCGCTTTCAGGACCTGATCGGCGGCGCCCCCCACCCCGTACCGCCCCGGGAGCCAGGCGACGGCGACCGGCGCTGACGCCACGCCAGGACCCCGTACACGACGAGGATTCCGGCGATGGCCGCCAGGTGCTCCTTGCCGGCCAGGTTCGGCTTGACGATCACCTCGACCACCATGGCGACGATGACCAGCCAGCCCGTCAGCCACGCCCGGTACCGCCAGCACACGAACACCGCCAGGCCGACTACCGCCGCCGACGGGCCGGTGTCCACCACTCGCGCGTCCGACGCGGGCAGCCCCAGCGGGCTGTCCGGGCCCAGCGCGATACCCACGCGCGCGTACATCGTCCCGGCCAGCGTCGCCGCGTACGCGATGAGCAGGGTCCGCACCCGGCCCAGGCAGATCTCGGAGATCCCGAACACCACGAGTATCTGGGCGAGCGCGCCCCACACCGGCAGGTGCAGAGCCGGTACGAACAGCGACAGCGGCGTGCGCAGCAGCGCCACCCACAAGGGGTCCTCGGCCCGCACCGACCCGATGGCCTGTATCGGCCCATAGCCCCACGACTGGTTCTGCACCAGCTGGAACAGCGCTGTCAGACACACCGCGCCCAGCGTCAGCGCGACCGAGGGCCACCCCCGCTCGGCCAGGGCCGCCCTCACGGTCCCGAACAGCGGCCCCCACTCGTGGCGCGCGAACTCCCTCACCCCCGGTCTCACCGCGTACCCCCCGGCCGCGGCCGGCCCGCCCACCCGGACAGACGCACCCCGCGCGGCAGCGGCGCCGCCACGTCGGGGAACTCCCGCCGCCCGGCGAGCGGCGCCGCGACGAAGGCGGCGGTCAGCCCCGGCGACACTCCGTTCCGGGTGTCGAAGCACTCGTCCGTGTTGTGCCGGCGCGGGTTCTGGCCGAACGAGAACCGGACCGCGCTCAGGAGTCTGACGGACGCGACGGCGCGCGGACACCGGACGGCGAACGCGGCGGCGCGCCGCGACAGGGTTGTTCGTTCGGCAGCCAACCAGGACCTCTCCCATGAAACGCGATCAGATGGGGCATCGCGTGTCACGGCGGACGCCGGTGCGGCGCACCTCCGTCGAGAACGGGAGGTGACCGCACCGGAGACGTCAGTCCGAGCCGCCCTCCGCGGTCCCGTCCGCCCGGTCCGGCTGGTCGGGCCGTTCCGGCAGCTCCGCCGCGAGCGCCGCGGCGGCCTGGACGAGGGGGAGGGCGAGCAGAGCCCCGGTTCCTTCTCCCACACTGACGCCGTGGTCGAGCAGCGGGTTGAGTGCCATCCGGTCCAGTGCCTTCGCCTGTGCCGGCTCCCCGCTCACCTGGCCTGCCAGCCACCAGTCCGGCGCCCGGAACGCGGCCCGCTGACCCACCAGCGCACACGCCGCCGACACGACCCCGTCCAGGATCACCGGCATCCGCCGCACCGCGGACTGGAGGAGGAACCCGGTCGTCGCCGCGATGTCCGCGCCGCCCACCGCCGCCAGCAGCTCCAACTGGTCGCCGAGCACCGGCCGCGCCCGGCGCAGCGCGTCCCGGATCGCCGCGCACTTGCGCATCCACGCCAGATCGTCGATGCCCGCGCCACCGCGCCCGGTCACCACCGACGCGTCCGTGCCGCACAGCGCGGCGATGAGCGTGGCGGCGGCGGTGGTGCCGCCGACACTGAGGTCGCCCAGCACCACCAGGTCCGTGCCCGAGTCGGCCTCCTCGTCGGCGACGGCCATGCCGAGCCGTACGGCCCGCTCGGCCTCCTCCGCCGTGAGGGCGTCCTCGAGGTCGATCCGCCCGCTGCCGCGCCGCACCCGGTGCCGTACGACATCCTCGGGCAGCAGCTCCGGTTCGCAGTCGAGACCGGCGTCCACGACCCGTACGGGCACGTTCATGCGCCGTGCCAGCACGGCGACCGGACCGGCCCCGTCCAGCACGGCCCGTACGAGGGTGTGCGCCGTCCCGGCGTCCCGTCCCGACACACCGAGCTTCGCCACGCCGTGGTCGCCGGCGAACAGCACCACGCGCGGCCGCTCCACCGGCCGTACGGGGACGGCGCCCTGAGCGGCGGACAGCCATTCACCGAGCTCGTCAAGACGGCCGAGCGCACCGGGTGGGACGGCCAGCCGCTCCCGGCGTTCCTCGGCGTCCCTGCGTGTGCCGCTGTCGGGGCGCTCGATCAGATCGGAGAAGTCGTCGAGATTCAGCCTGCTCATTCGCGGAACAGTACCGGGCCCCGGAAGACGGTCACCCGCGCAGCACGAGAACCTGCCCCGACACGACGAACAACACCTGCTCGCACTCGTCGGCGAAGGCGGCGTTGAGCCTCCCGAGCTCGTCCCGGAACCGCCGCCCGGCCGGGGTGGCGGGCACGACACCGCCGCCGACCTCGTTCGTGACGGCGACGACGGTACGGGAGGTGGCGCGGACGGCGGCGGTGAGTTCGGCGACCCGTTCGCGCAACGCCTTCTCGCCGGTGTGCTCCCAGGTGTCGTCGTCCCAGGCGCCGGCCCTGTCCATGGCATCCGTGAGCCAGAGGGAGAGACAGTCGATCAGCAGGGGAGGCCCGCTCGCGGCGAGCATCGGAGCGACCTCACAGGTCTCCTCCGTACGCCAGGACCCCGGCCGCCGGTCCCGGTGGGCGCCCACCCGGGCGGCCCACTCGGCGTCGCCGTCCCGGCTGCCGCCGGTCGCCACGTAGACGACGTCGGGGAACGACTCCAGGCGCCGCTCCGCCTCCAGGGACTTACCGGACCGGGCGCCGCCCGTGACGAGCGTGCGGCGCGGCAGGAGCGGCGCCTCCCGGTACGCGCCGACCGTCAGCGACGTCCCGTCGGGCACCGCCCGCGCGCCGGCGGAGGCGAGCCGCCGGTCGAGCTCGTGCCCGGGCGGTACGTCGTGGTCGAGGTGTGCGGCGAGCACGTCGGTGTCCCGGCCGACACCGCCGACCGCCCGCAGCCGGGCCAGCGCGTCGGGTCGGCCGACGACGTCGGCGACGACGAGGTCGTAAGGACGCCGCTGCCGCGCCGCCCCGGCGGGGGCGCCCCCTCGCGGCAGGTGGAGGAGGCGGACGCCCTCCGGGGAGGTCACCTCGTACCCGGTGCCGGGGGCGTCCATGGGCACGGCGCGTACGCGGTGGCCGCTGATCAGTGTGAGCTCGCGCCCGTCCGGCACGCGGCCCGCTGTGGGGAGGCCGGCGGGGAGCTCGACGGCGGGGCCGTCGTGCGGGTGGGTCAGCAGGACCTGCCGCACCCCGGAGAGCGTGTGGCCGGCCCGCGCGGCGGCGAGGGCGGCGCCCGGGGTGAGGTCGAGCAGCAGCGCCCCGTCCACGAGCAGCGAGGTCGCGGCACGCGCGTGCGGGCCCCGGGCGGTGGCGCACACGGCGCAGGGGCAGCCGGGTCTGGGGAGCCCGGTGGGGGCACCGGTGCCGAGCAGAGTCAGTTCCACGTACTGATCCTCCCGCGTGCCCCGCACGACTGCGCGCCCGGCTACGCTGCGGGCAGGAAACCGCACAGGTGGTAGGACCCGGGAGGCGCACATGGCATGGACGTGGCGGTTCGAGAAGTCCGACGGCACGGAGGTGGAGCCGGCGGTGACGCCCGAGGAGTTCACCACCCAGGGCGACGCCGAGTCCTGGGTCGGCGAGCAGTGGCGTGACCTCCTGGACGGCGGCGCCGACCAGGTCACCCTCTACGAGGACGACACCAAGATCTACGGCCCCATGCCCTTGAACGCCGAAGGCTGAACCGACGTCGTCCCGTTGTGGGCACGCGTTCCGCCGACGGGAACGGGTGGGCACAACGGGACAGTGCCCCGCCCGGCGGCGCGCCGGTGGTCCGGCCGGGGAGTGGCGGCTATATCTCGCCCAGTGTCGCCTGGACGGAGCGGGACCTGCCCTCGCGAACGAAGGTCACCTTCACCTCGTCCCCGGGCTGCAGCCCCGCCAACGCCTCCAGAAGCGACTGGATCGTCGTGATCTCCGCATCCCCCAACCGGGTGATGATGTCCCCCACCCGCAGCCCCGCCTCCTGCGCCGCCCCACCCTCCAGCACCCGCACCACCGAGACGCCCGTCGGCCGGTAGTCGGCGTCCAGCACGGTCCGCCCGGAGATGTCGAGAGCCGCCCGCCCGGAGTCCCTCACGCGCCCGTACTTCACGATCTGGTCGGCGACCGTCCGCACCGTCGACACCGGGATGGCGAAACCGATCCCGGGCGCGGCACCCCCGCCCACCTGCGGGTCGACCGCCGCGAGTGTCGGGATGCCGATGACCTCGCTGTCCAGGTCGACCAGCGCGCCCCCGCTGTTGCCGGGGTTGATCGGCGCGGACGTCTGGATCATGTTGGCGATCGTCGCGCCCGTGCCCCCGCCCGTGCGGCTCTCGCTGACGGTGCGCCCGATCGCCGAGACGATGCCCTGTGTGACGCTGCCGGACAGACCGAGCGGCGCCCCCATCGCAAGGACGATCTGCCCCACCGCCACCTCCGACGCGTCGCCGAACTTCGCGGGCCGCACGCCCGCCGGCGGGTCGCCCTCCAGCCTGATGACGGCGAGGTCCTGCTCCGGGTAGCTCGACACGAGCCGAGCGCTCACCGGCTGCTCCCGGGTGGCCACCGTGACGCGGAAGCTCCGTGCGCTGCCGACGACATGAGCGTTCGTCACGATGTGCCCCCGCCCGTCGTAGACGATCCCGGACCCCAGGCTGTCGCCCGCCTCGATGGTCACGACCGACGGCAGCACGTTCTTGATCACGTTCTGGTAGTCGTTCTGCAGGTCGTCCGCCTGCCTCGGTGCCACGGCCTTCGCCGTCGTCGCACGCGGCTCCGCCATGGCCGGGCCGGCGTGCGGTACGGCCGAGCAGCCGCCGAGCAGGGCGGCCACGCAGACTGCGGCGACGGCGGGCAGCGGCGGTGGCAGCGCGCGCGCACGCAGCGGGGCAAGGGCATCCATGCCCGGAGTATCCCTTTCATCCCCCTGTCCCGGCCCGTACAGCGCATCCGATCAGGGGGATGAGGGGTTCGGCCCCTCCGGGGTCAGCCGCGTACGCCACACAGGTGCAGCAGCGCCGCCACCCTGCGGTACGGGTCCGTGCGCCCCGCCCGGTCCTCCGCCGCGAGCAGCCGCTCCAGGTCCTCGGCCGGGGGCAGCCCCTGGTCCTTGGAAACGTTGTCGCTGAGGACCCGTACGCCGTACCACGCCTGCAGCGGCGCGGCGATGCCGGCCATGGTGGCCGTCAGCGTCTCAAGGCGGTCGGCGCGCACCGGCAGCCCGAGGCCGCTCGTGTAGCGGTCGGACTCGAACGCCGCGAGGGCACCCGACCAGTCCCCGGCCAGCCCCGGCCGCAGGGCCAGCGCGTCCGCGTTCCGTACGACCAGGGACAGCAGGCCGCCGGGCGCCAGCATCCGGGCCAGCCCGGCCAGCATGGCGTCCGGCTCCTCCACGTACATGAGGACGCCGTGGCAGAGCACCACGTCGAAGCTGCCCGGCAGGAAGTGGACACCGGTCTCCCGGCCGTCCCCCTCGATCAGCCGGACGCGCTCGCGGATGCCGGCGGGTTCGGTCGCCAGCGCCTCGCGGGCGGTCCTCAGCATCTCGGCGTCGGCCTCCAGGCCGGTCACCGTGTGGCCGGCCCTGGCCAGTCGCAGTGCCTGCGTGCCCTGGCCCATGCCGACGTCGAGTATCCGCAGCCGCTGGCCCACCGGGTAGCGGGCCGCTATCTGCTCATCCAGCTGGCGCGCGACGAGTTCCTGGCGGACCGTGTTGCGCAGTCCTCCGAGCCCGTCCGGCCAGACGGCCGATGCGCCTCCGAATCCGGAGACCTCAGTGCTCAGGGTCGCTCTCCCCGTTTGACCTGCGGCTTCGGCAGCCGCAGCCGACGGATCTGGAGGCTGCGCATCAGGGCGTAGGCCACCGCGCCGCGCTTCGGCTCGTTCGGGAAGCGCTGCTTGAGCTGCTTCTTCAGCCGGACCGCCAGACCGATCGAGTCGATGACGATCAGCACGATCACGCCCATCCACAGCAGCGTGGCGATGGTCTGCATCTGCCCGGCCCGGATCAGGGACAGAACGAGGATGACCACGGCCAGCGGCAGGAACATCTCGGCGATGAAGAACCGCGAGTCGACGAAGTCCCGTACGAACCGGCGGACCGGCCCACGGTCACGGGCGGGCAGGAAGCGCTCGTCGCCGCCCGCCAGCGCCTCGCGCTGGCGGGCCAGGTCGGCACGGCGCGCCTCACGCTGGCGGCGCATCGCCTCCTTGCGGTCGAGCGCGGGAGTCACCGCCCGGCGGCGCTGGGACTGGGCCTCACTCCGCTTCGGGGTAGGGCGACCCTTCGGGGCCTGCGGGTCACGGGGCTGCTTGGAGAGGTCCGCCGTCACCTTGCCGGTGGGGGCCTTCTCTTCCTTCGAACGGCTACGGAACACAAAGCCCAAGGGTACGGGGTACCGCGCATGGACCCCACCCCGGCGGGGAACGATCCGGCAACAGCCTGCGTCCCCTGAGACAGCAGGGTCCCCGATCTCCGTCTACTCCTTGGGCTGGAGAGGGAGACGACGGCAGTCGTTCTTGGGGATGAGCGCATCGGCGCTCGAACAGTGCGGTAATGGAAGCAGGGCCCGTAGTGTGGGTTCTGTCGGAGTGCTGCAGCCGAGTCGGTAAGAAGGGGGCGCGCGAAGCCCATGAGCGGTGTGATGAAGCGTATGGGGATGATCTTCCGCGCGAAGGCGAACAAGGCCCTGGACCGGGCCGAGGACCCGCGCGAGACCCTCGACTACTCGTACCAGAAACAGCTGGAGCTGCTCCAGAAGGTGCGCCGCGGCGTTGCCGACGTGGCGACCTCGCGCAAGCGCCTGGAGCTCCAGCTGAACCAGTTGCAGAGCCAGTCGACCAAGCTGGAGGACCAGGGCCGCAAGGCGCTGGCGCTGGGCCGTGAGGACCTGGCGCGTGAGGCGCTGTCGCGGCGCGCCGCCCTGCAGCAGCAGGTCACGGACCTGGAGACGCAGCACCAGACCCTGCAGGGCGAGGAGGAGAAGCTCACGCTCGCCGCACAGCGGCTGCAGGCCAAGGTCGACGCCTTCCGTACGAAGAAGGAGACCATCAAGGCCACCTACACGGCGGCGCAGGCGCAGACCCGGATCGCGGAGTCGTTCTCCGGGATCTCGGAGGAGATGAGCGACGTCGGTGTCGCCATCCAGCGCGCCGAGGACAAGACCGCGCAGCTCCAGGCGCGTGCGGGTGCCATCGACGAGCTCCTCGCCTCCGGCGCCCTGGACGACCAGTCCGGCCTGGCGAAGGACGACCTCCAGGCCGAGCTGGACCGCCTGTCGGGCGGCACGGACGTGGAGCTGGAGCTCCAGCGCATGAAGGCGGAGCTGGCGGGCGGTACGACGCCCCAGCAGCAGATCGAGGGTGGCAACGGCACGCAGCAGGACCAGAGCCGCCAGCAGTCGCAGCCGAGGTTCGACAAGCAGTAAGGACGGCGCGTCATGATCGTAAGGATCATGGGGGAGGGCCAGGTGAAGCTGGCCGACAGCCACTTCGCCGAACTGGACAAGCTCGACGACGAGCTGCTCGAGGAGATGGAGACCGGTGACGGCACCGGTTTCCGCCGGACCCTGCACGCGCTCCTGGACAAGGTCCGCGAACTGGGCGAGCCGCTCCCCGACGACTCCCTGGAGCCGTCCGAGCTGATCCTCCCGGCCCCCGACGCAACCCTGGAGGACGTCCGGTCCTTCCTCTCCGACGACGGCCTGTTCCCATCGGCGTAGCGCGGTTGCCGCAGGTGGGCGCCGGTGGGCGTCGCACGACGGGACGGCTGCCGGCCCCGCTGGCCTACCCTCGCTGTCTGTGACGTCCATCGGAAACGCGCTGGTGCGCGGGCGTGGCTGGCTGCGGGACCATCCGCTGGCCTTCGACACCGCGCTCGCGGTCGCCGTGCTGGCCGCGATGATCATCGGTTCCTTCGCCGACCCGCACGGCAGCCGCACCGGCCCCGCGTTCGGCACCCGCACCCCCGGCCCCGGCAGCGTCGTGCTGATGACGCTCGGCGCGG
The DNA here is from genome assembly GCF_008271805.1 of Streptomyces sp. TRM49041. Lineage (GTDB taxonomy): Bacteria > Actinomycetota > Actinomycetes > Streptomycetales > Streptomycetaceae > Streptomyces. The sequence continues at coordinate 70,908 of NZ_VSRY01000057.1, read as the reverse complement.
CCGCGCTGGTGCGCCGCCGCCGGGCGCCCAAGCGGGTCCTGGCGTTCACGGGGGCCGTGACCGTCGCCGAGTTCGTGGCCGGAGACCCGCCCGCGCCGGTCGCGATGAGCGCCGTCGTCGCGCTCTACACCGTCGCGTCGCACACCGACCGCCCCACCACCTGGCGCCTCGGCCTGGTCACCATGACCGTCCTCACCGCCGCCGCCGTGTTCTTCGGCTCCGCCCCCTGGTACACCCAGCAGAACCTGGGCGTCTTCGCCTGGACGGGCATGGCCGCCGCGGCGGGCGACGCGGTCCGCAGCCGCCGCGCCTTCGTGGACGCGATGCGCGAGCGCGCCGAACGGGCCGAACGCACCCGCGAGGAGGAGGCCGGCCGCCGGGTCGCGGAGGAGCGCCTCCGTATCGCCCGCGACCTGCACGATGTCGTCGCCCACCACATCGCCCTGGTCAACGTCCAGGCCGGCGTCGCCGCCCACGTCATGGACAAGCGCCCCGACCAGGCAAAGGAAGCCCTGGCGCATGTCCGCGACGCCAGCCGCTCCGCCCTGGACGAGCTCCGCGCCACGGTCGGCCTGCTCCGCCAGTCGGGCGACCCGGAGGCGCCCACCGAGCCGGCCCCCGGCCTCGCCGTCCTGGACGACCTGCTGGACACCTTCCGCCACGCCGGCCTCCCCGTGGAGCTGGCTCGCACCGACCAGGACACCCGGCTGCCGGCCGCCGTCGACCTCGCCGCGTACCGCATCGTCCAGGAGGCGCTCACCAACGTCCGCAAGCACGCGGGCTCCGGCGCCACCGCAGAGGTGAGCGTCCTGCGCGTCGGCCGCACCATCGAGGTCACCGTCCTCGACAACGGCACCGAGGCGACGACCGGGGGGATCGGCGGAGAGACTCCCGGCGCGACCCCCGGCGAGACCGCCGGAGGGGCCCCCGGCGAGACCACCGGCGGGACCGCCGGAGGGGCTGCCGGAGGGGCACCCGGCGGGCACGGCCTCGTGGGCATGCGCGAGCGCGTCACCGCCCTCGGCGGCGCCCTCACCACGGGCCCCCGCTACGGCGGCGGCTTCCGCGTGCAGGCGATACTGCCTCTCACCACACGCTCTGGGGAGGCCCCGGCCATATGACGACGACCGAGCCGATCAAGGTGCTGCTCGCCGACGACCAGGCCCTGCTCCGCAGCGCGTTCAAGGTCCTCGTCGAGTCCGAGCCGGACATGCGGGTCGTCGGGGAGGCGTCGGACGGCGCCGAGGCGGTCGCCCTGGCCCGTACGACCACACCGGACGTCGTCCTCATGGACATCCGCATGCCCGGCACCGACGGCCTCGCCGCGACCCGCGCGATCACCGCCGACCCGGCCCTGGACCGGGTCCATGTGGTCATGCTGACCACCTTCGAGGTCGACGAGTACGTCGTGCAGTCGCTGCGCGCCGGGGCCTCAGGCTTCCTCGGCAAGGGCGCCGAACCCGACGAGCTCCTCAACGCCATCCGGATCGCCGCCGCCGGCGAGGCGCTGCTGTCGCCCGCCGCGACCAAGGGCCTCATCGCGGAGTTCCTCGCCCAGAGCGGCAACGGCGACTCCGGCCCGGACGGCGGCGACTCCGGCGTCCACGCCGAGCGGCTCGCCGCGCTCACTGTCCGCGAGCGCGAGGTCCTCGTCCATGTCGCGGGCGGCCTCACCAACGACGAGATCGCCGAGCGCCTGGAGGTCAGCCCGCTCACCGTCAAGACACATGTGAACCGCGCCATGGCCAAGCTCGGCGCCCGCGACCGCGCACAACTCGTCGTCGTCGCGTACGAGTCCGGGCTGGTGCGCCCCAGGGCGGACTGACGCACGAGGGGCGCCCCCACCGGGGGCGCCCCTCAGTACACGCGCGGCGCGCGACCGGCTACGGCAACGCCAGCATCCGCTCCAGCGCCAGCTTCGCGAAGCTCTCCGTCTCCCGGTCGACCTCGATCCGGTTGACCAGCTTCCCGTCCGCCAGCGACTCCAGCGCCCACACCAGGTGCGGCAGGTCGATCCGGTTCATCGTCGAGCAGAAGCACACCGTCCGGTCGAGGAACACGATCTCCTTGTCCTCGCTCGCGAAACGATTCGCCAGCCGCCGGACCAGGTTCAGCTCCGTGCCGATCGCCCACTTCGAGCCGGCCGGGGCCGCCTCCAGGGTCTTGATGATGTACTCCGTCGAGCCGACGTAGTCCGCGGCGGCCACGACCTCGTGCTTGCACTCCGGGTGGACGAGGACGTTCACGCCGGGGACGCGCTCACGGACCTCGTTCACCGAGTCCAGCGAGAACCGGCCGTGCACCGAGCAGTGGCCGCGCCAAAGGATCATCTTCGCGGCGCGCAGTTCCCCGGCCGTCAGCCCGCCGTTCGGCTTGTGCGGGTTGTAGACCACGCAGTCGGCCGGCGTCATACCCATGTCACGGACGGCGGTGTTCCGCCCGAGGTGCTGGTCCGGCAGGAAGAGGACCTTCTCGCCCTGCTCGAAGGCCCAGTCCAGCGCGCGCTTGGCGTTCGACGACGTACAGATCGTGCCGCCGTGCTTGCCGGTGAAGGCCTTGATGTCGGCGGAGGAGTTCATGTACGAGACCGGGACGGTCACGTCCGCGACGCCCGCCTCCGTCAGGACGTCCCAGCACTCCGCGACCTGCTCGGCGGTGGCCATGTCGGCCATCGAGCAGCCGGCGGCCAGGTCGGGCAGGACGACCTTCTGGGCGTCTCCGGTGAGGATGTCCGCCGACTCGGCCATGAAGTGCACACCGCAGAAGACGATGTACTCGGCCTCGGGCCGGGCCGCCGCGTCCCGGGCGAGCTTGAAGGAGTCGCCGGTGACGTCCGCGAACTGGATGACCTCGTCGCGCTGGTAGTGGTGGCCGAGGACGAAGACCTTGTCCCCGAGCTTCTCCTTGGCCGCGCGGGCGCGCTCCACCAGGTCCGGGTCGGACGGCGAGGGGAGATCGCCGGGGCAGTCCACGCCACGCTCGCTCTTGGGATCGGCCTCGCGGCCGAGCAGCAGCAGGGCGAGCGGCGTCGGCTGGACATCCAGGGGCTGGGCGGTGGTCACGTCACGCACCCTTTCTTCTGAGCCTTTTCGTCTAATTGACGCTATCTATCATAACCGGTTCACGTCACTTTGACGATGTCCATAGTGTCGATGTGACGAATTCGCTCTCCACAGGTCGGTGCTTGCGGACACGGTGGTGTGCGAGCATGAAAGGGATGAGACCGGGCACGCGGCCCGGAATGAATCGGCGGCCCCGCCGGTTGCAACCGTCGGCAAGCAGTCTCCGTACAACCCGGGAGAAAAGCAGATGTCCGTATCGGACGAGAAGACCACTGTCAGTGACGGCATCATCCTGTCGGACGCCGCCGCGGCCAAGGTCAAGGCCCTGCTCGACCAGGAAGGCCGCGAGGACCTGGCGCTCCGTGTCGCCGTTCAGCCGGGTGGCTGCTCCGGCCTGCGTTACCAGCTCTTCTTCGACGAGCGCTCCCTCGACGGCGACGTCGTCAAGGACTTCGACGGCGTCAAGGTCGTCACCGACCGCATGAGCGCCCCCTACCTCGGCGGCGCCTCCATCGACTTCGTCGACACCATCGAGAAGCAGGGCTTCACGATCGACAACCCGAACGCCACGGGTTCCTGCGCCTGCGGCGACTCCTTCAGCTGACCCGCTGACCACCAGGTCGTGCGAGCGAGGCGGCGGCCCCGGACCCTCCAGGTCCAGGGGCCGCCGCCTTTCGCGTCACTTCGCCGCGCCGTTCCGGGCGACCGGCTCGCCGGTGCCCGCGTCCACCACCTCACGGTCACCGAGCGGCCGCTCCAGCGTCACCGTCCCGCTCAGGTCGACGGCGAGTGAGATGCAGGCCGCCCCCAGCCGGAACGGCGTCTCGTACACCCGCACCTTCACCTGAGTGCCGGTCTCCTCGGCGCGCACGGTGTACCAGGAGCACACCCCGCCCGAGAAGTGCACCCGCAGTGTCCGGTCGTGCACGGAGTACCCGGTGGCCGTCGGCCCCGCCACCCCGTCCTGGCCCGGCTCGGGCGCCAGCCGCTCGACCGGCACCGCCGGGAAGGCGAACCGGACCTGCTCGCCGCCGCGCCGCTCGCCCTCGAACAGCCACGACGGCACCAGGGCGGCGCGTCCCTTCTCCTGCTGCCCGGCCAGGCCGAAGACCGCCTTCCTGATCAGTACGACCTCCTCGGGGGCCCGTGCCGGCTTCCCCGGGTCGGCCGTTCCGGACCGCGGATCGCAGGGGTCGGCCGCCCTGCTCGGGTCCGTACCCGCACCGGCGGTGCCGTCCACGTCCGCCCGGGCATCGCCGCCCTCCAGCGGTACCGGGGTCGCACAGCCGCCGAACCCGCCGCGCGGCGGTGCGGAGACCGCCCGGTTGAGCGCCCTCACCGTCTCCTCCGCGCTCATCACCGGATACTCGGGACCCCGGGCCGGCTCCGTCAGATACCCGCTCGCCCTTGAGACCCCGCCACCCCCGTCCACGGTGATCCTGGTAGCCCAGTCCCGCGTGGGCAGCCCGCCCACCACCGGATCGGCGGTGACGATCCGCAGCGCGTCCACGACCTCCGTGGCGTCCACGGGGGCGCTCCCCAGCCCGAGGCCCTTCAGCACCGGAGCGGCGGCCCTCTTCGCCGCCTCCTCGCTCACCGGCTCGCCGTCGGCGCCCTGGTGGCCGCAGGGTTTGCCCTTCGGGCAGTCGTCGGAACGGGGCCCGTTCGCCTCGTACTCCCAGCGGCCCGGCGCCTTGTCGTAGACCCGCAGGATCGCGCCCGAACCGTCCTTGTCCGGGCCGACGCGCCAGCCGAACACGTCGTCCCGCTGCGGGGACCCGCTCATGCCGAGCGCCCTGGCCAGGCGCTCCACGTCCGCGGCGGTGACCGTCCCCTGCGGCCGGTACGCGTGGGCCTTGTCCGGCCCCTGCGGCAGTTCGCCGGCCACCCGGTAGCGCCCGCCGTCGTTCGGGTCCGGCTCGCCCGGGGCGATGCCCGGGGCCGTGCCGCCGGGCGACGGCGACAGCGCCGGGCCCCCGCGCGCGTCGGCGGCGGTCGCCGTCCGCTCGCCGCCGCCCGCGCGGTCGGTCGAGGCCACGGCAAGATACGTCCCGCCGCCCCCGGCGACCAGGACCGCCGCCGCCATCAAGGAGACGGCGAAAGGCGAGCGCCGCCGCTCCGGACGTACGTCTGTGGTCTCCGTCTCGCTCACCGCAACGCTCCTTCGTCGGTCCACGTCCCCCGTCGTATCCCCTTGACGGGAGGCACGGGTGGGACGGAGCGGACGGGCGAGCGGTTCCGTACGCCTTCCGGGTGTCTCAGCCGCCGTACTCGGCCGTGGCGTCGATCAGCCGGACCGAGGAGGGCTCCACCACCACCCCGTGGATCAGCGAAGGCGGTACGGGCACGGGCGCGCCCTCCGCCGGAACGGCCCAGTGCGGCGCCATCCGCGCGGAGTCCCCGCGCAGCTCGTCCAGAGTGAAGTCCGGCTCGGGCCGCTCACGTGACGTGATGAGGTTCGACATAACGGCACGGTACGCACGTCCCACCGGACCCGAGAAGACCTACTATCGGGTAGTTTCCGCTGTTCGCATGCGCCGCAGGACCCGGTAGCGTGAACCGTCAACGCCGTCTCCCCGCAGGAGCATCCCGCCGTGCGTATCGCAGTCACCGGCTCCATCGCCACCGACCACCTCATGACCTTCCCCGGCCGATTCGCCGACCAGCTCGTCGCCGATCAGCTGCACACGGTCTCCCTCTCCTTCCTCGTCGACAACCTCGACGTCCGCAGGGGAGGCGTCGGCGCGAACATCTGCTTCGGCATGGGGCAGCTCGGCACCCGCCCCGTCCTCGTCGGCGCGGCCGGCTCCGACTTCGACGAGTACCGCGCCTGGCTCGACCGGCACGGCGTGGACACCGGCTCCGTGCGGATCTCCGAGGTGCTGCACACCGCGCGTTTCGTCTGCACCACCGACGCCGACCACAACCAGATCGGCTCCTTCTACACCGGCGCCATGAGCGAGGCCCGCCTCATCGAGCTCAAGTCCGTCGCCGACCGCGTCGGCGGCCTCGACCTCGTCCTCATCGGCGCCGACGACCCCGAGGCGATGCTCCGCCACACCGAGGAGTGCCGGACCCGCGCGATCCCCTTCGCCGCCGACTTCTCCCAGCAGATCGCCCGGATGAGCGGCGACGAGATCCGCACCCTCCTCGACGGCGCCACCTACCTCTTCTCCAACGAGTACGAGAAGGGCCTCATCGAGACCAAGACCGGCTGGACCGACGAGGAGATCCTCGCCCGTGTCGGCCACCGCGTCACCACCCTCGGCTCCCGCGGTGTGCGCATCGAGCGGGCCGGCGAGCCGGTCATCGAGGTCGGCTGCCCGGACGAGGAGGCCAAGGTCGACCCGACCGGCGTCGGCGACGCGTTCCGCGCGGGCTTCCTCTCCGGCCTCTCCTGGGGCGTCGGCCACGAGCGCGCCGCCCAGGTCGGCTGCATGCTCGCCACGCTGGTCATCGAGACCCTCGGCACCCAGGAGTACACCCTGCGCCGCGCCCACTTCATGGAGCGCTTCACCAAGACGTACGGCGACGAGGCCGCCGCCGAGGTCCGGACCCACCTCGCGTAACGAGACGCCGCGTAACGCGACGTCTCACCTCAGCCGGCGGACCACATAGGCCGACCCCCGGTCCGCCGGCTCCTCACCCACGTACTCCTGGCCCCGCATCTCGCACCACGCCGGGATGTCGAGCCGCGCCGCCGTGTCGTCGGCGAGCACCCGCACCGTCCCGCCGACCGGCACGTCGCCGATCACCTTCGCCAGCTCGATCACCGGGACCGGGCACCGCTTCCCGACCGCGTCGACGACCAGCGCCCCGCCCTCGTCGGTAGCCGCCACCGGGCCGGACGCCGGCGCCCCGAGCTGCTCCCGTACGCCGGCCACCACACCCGGCAGCGCCTCCAGGAACCGGTCCACCTCCGCCTCTGCGACCCCCAGCGGCAGCGACACCCGGACGTTCCCCTCCGAGAGCACGCCCATGGCGCGCAGGACATGGCTGGGCGTCAGCGTCGAACTCGTACAGGACGAACCGGACGAAACCGAGAAACCCACACGATCCAGCTCGTGCAGCAGTGTCTCCCCGTCGACATAGAGACACGAGAACGTGACCAGGTGCGGCAGCCGCAGCTCCGGATCGCCCACCACCTCCACGTCCGGCACCGACTCCCGCACCCGCGCCCGGATCCGCTCCACCAGCCCGCGCAGCCGCGCCGACTCGGCCGCCGCCTCGTCCCGCACGGCCCGCAGCGAGGCCGCCGCCGCCACGATGCCCGGAATGTTCTCGAACCCGGCCGACCGCCCCGACTCCCGCTCGTCCGCGGGCCCCTGAGTGGCGAACCGCACACCCTTCCGTACGGCGAGCAGCCCCACACCCGCGGGCCCGCCCCACTTGTGCGCACTGGCGGCGAGCAGCGACCAGTCACCCGCCACGGGCCCCCACCCCAGCGACTGGGCGGCGTCCACCAGCAGCGGCACCCCCGCCGCCCGGCACGCCCCCGCCACCTCGGCGACCGGCTGCACCGTGCCCACCTCGTGGTTGGCGGACTGGAGACACGCCAGCGCCGTGTCACCGCGCAGAGCCGCCGCGTACGCCTCCGGGGCCACCGCCCCGGACCGCTCCACCGGCACCTCGGTCACCGCCCCGCCGGCCGCCTCGTGCGCGGCCGCGGCGTGCAGCACCGACGAGTGCTCCACCGTCGACACGACCAGGTGGCGCCCCGCCCGGCGCCGCCCGGCGAGCGCCCCCGCGATCCCGGAATGGACCGCATGCGACCCCGATGGAGTGAACGTCAGCTCGTCGGGGCGACATCCCACGGCCTCCGCGGCGGCCTCCCGGGCGGCGTCCAGCAGCATCCGCGCACGGCGGCCCTCCCGGTACAGCCGAGCGGGATCGGCCCAGCCCTCGTCCAGCGACGCCTGCAACGCCTGCCGGGCGACGGGGTGGAGGGGAGCTGAGGAGGCGACGTCGAAATAGACCACGGGCCCACGCTAACTCCGTTGTGTCCGAGCGGCGGCGAGTGGCCGCCGCGGCTCCCGGAGTCAGAGCTTCCAGACGCCTCCGACCTGCGCAGTCAACCCGAAAGAGGGGTGCGGCGGCGCGTTGGGCACCCTCCCCGCGCGACGCCAAATAGCGTCCAGTAGGGTTTGGTCCGCATAAACATCCAAACCCCTGCCCGCGTCAGGGCCGGCGACCGACCAGCGAGACGGCCGCAGCCGACCCGCGGGCGAGACTCTCGGGAAGGCGCTACGTGAGTCCCAACGGCTCCGACCGCTCGTCGCGGCGCCCGATGCGGCGGAAGCTGCCGCAGGTGCTGACTGCGGGCCTGATCCTGGCTACCGCCTCCGGTTGCTCGTACAACTGGGAGGACTTCCCCCGCCTCGGTATGCCCACCCCGGTGACGGAAGAGGCCCCGCGGATCCTCTCCCTCTGGCAGGGCTCGTGGGCGGCAGCGCTCGCCACGGGCGTGCTCGTGTGGGGTCTGATCCTGTGGAGCGTCATCTTCCACCGGCGCAGCCGCACCAAGGTCGAGGTTCCTCCGCAGACCCGGTACAACATGCCCATCGAGGCGCTGTACACGGTCACCCCGCTCATCATCGTCTCGGTGCTCTTCTACTTCACCGCGCGCGATGAGTCCAAGCTCCTGGCCCTCTCCGACAAGCCGGCGCACACCATCAACGTGGTCGGCTACCAGTGGAGCTGGGGCTTCAACTACATCGAGAACGTGGACGGCGACGCCGCCACGGGCACCGAGGTCCCCAAGGAGCTCGGCGCCATTCCGGACAAGTGGCAGAAGCAGTTCCCCGCGGGTGCCGAGGGCGTCTACGACGCCGGTATCCCCGGGACGCGGAACCCGCAGACCGGCAACCCGGGCCCGACCCTGTGGCTGCCGAAGGGGGAGAAGGTCCGGTTCGTCCTGACCTCTCGTGACGTCATCCACTCGTTCTGGGTGGTCCCCTTCCTGATGAAGCAGGACGTCATCCCCGGCCACACCAACGCCTTCGAGGTGACCCCCACGCAGGAGGGCACCTTCCTGGGCAAGTGCGCCGAGCTCTGCGGCGTCGACCACTCCCGGATGCTCTTCAACGTCAAGGTCGTCTCCCCGGAGCGCTACCAGCAGCACCTGAAGGAGCTGGCCGAGAAGGGGCAGACCGGCTACATCCCGTCGGGCATTGAGCAGACGGACCCGGCCAGGAATGCGGAGAAGAACCAACTGTGAGCATCCTCAACGAACCTCAGGGTGCCGCCGAGGCAGCTGACGGCTCGAAGGAGCCGTACGAGAACGAGCTGCCCGTACGGCGCAAGCAGCCAGGCAATGTCGTCGTGAAGTGGCTGACCACCACCGACCACAAGACGATCGGCACGCTCTACCTGGTCACCTCGTTCGTCTTCTTCTGCGTCGGCGGCGTCATGGCGCTGTTCATGCGGGCCGAGCTCGCTCGCCCCGGCACGCAGATCATGTCGAACGAGCAGTTCAACCAGGCGTTCACGATGCACGGCACGATCATGCTGCTGATGTTCGCGACGCCGCTGTTCGCCGGATTCGCGAACTGGATCATGCCGCTGCAGATCGGCGCGCCCGACGTGGCGTTCCCGCGGCTGAACATGTTCGCCTACTGGCTGTACCTCTTCGGCTCGATCATCGCCGTGGCGGGCTTCCTCACCCCCCAGGGCGCGGCCGACTTCGGCTGGTTCGCCTACGCCCCGCTCTCGGACGCGATCCACTCGCCGGGCGTCGGCGGTGACATGTGGATCATGGGTCTGGCCTTCTCCGGCTTCGGTACGATCCTCGGCTCGGTGAACTTCATCACCACGATCATCTGCATGCGCGCACCCGGCATGACGATGTTCCGGATGCCGATCTTCACCTGGAACGTGCTGCTGACCGGTGTCCTGGTCCTGCTGGCCTTCCCGGTCCTCGCCGCCGCGCTCTTCGCGCTGGAGGCCGACCGCAAGTTCGGCTCGCACATCTTCGACCCGGCCAACGGCGGTGCCCTGCTGTGGCAGCACCTCTTCTGGTTCTTCGGTCACCCCGAGGTGTACATCATCGCGCTGCCGTTCTTCGGCATCGTCTCGGAGATCGTCCCGGTCTTCAGCCGTAAGCCGATGTTCGGCTACATCGGCCTGATCGCCGCGACCATCGCGATCGCGGGTCTGTCCGTGACGGTGTGGGCGCACCACATGTACGTCACCGGCGGCGTGCTGCTGCCGTTCTTCTCCTTCATGACGTTCCTCATCGCGGTCCCGACCGGTGTGAAGTTCTTCAACTGGATCGGCACGATGTGGAAGGGCTCGCTCTCCTTCGAGACGCCGATGCTCTGGACGGTCGGCTTCCTGGTCACCTTCACCTTCGGTGGTCTGACGGGTGTGATCCTCGCGTCGCCGCCGATGGACTTCCACGTCTCCGACTCGTACTTCGTGGTCGCGCACTTCCACTACGTCGTCTTCGGCACCGTGGTGTTCGCGATGTTCGCCGGATTCCACTACTGGTGGCCGAAGTTCACCGGCAAGATGCTGGACGAGCGCCTCGGCAAGATCACCTTCTGGACGCTGTTCATCGGCTTCCACGGCACGTTCCTCGTCCAGCACTGGCTGGGCGCCGAGGGCATGCCGCGCCGCTACGCGGACTACCTGGCCGCGGACGGCTTCACCGCGCTGAACACGATCTCCACGATCAGCTCGTTCCTGCTCGGCCTGTCGATCCTGCCGTTCTTCTACAACGTCTGGAAGACCGCCAAGTACGGCAAGAAGATCGAGGTCGACGACCCGTGGGGTTACGGCCGGTCGCTGGAGTGGGCGACGTCCTGCCCGCCGCCGCGCCACAACTTCCTCACGCTGCCGCGTATTCGCTCCGAATCCCCGGCGTTCGACCTGCACCACCCTGAGATCGCGGCGCTCGACCAGCTCGAGAACCAGGGTCGTACGGACACCGCGCTGGTCGGTGGCAAGGAGGCCGGCAAGTGAAGATCCAGGGCAAGATGTTCATCTGGCTGAGCTTCTTCATCCTGGCCATGGCCGTCCTGTACGGCCTGTGGTCGAAGGAGCCGGTCGGCACCACGGCGCTCTTCATGGCCTTCGGTCTGGCGATCATGGTCGGCTACTACCTGGCCTTCACGGCCCGGCGAGTGGACGCCATGGCCCAGGACGACAAGGAGGCCGATGTCGCGGACGAGGCCGGCGAGCTCGGCTTCTTCTCGCCGCACAGCTGGCAGCCGCTCTCCCTGGGGATCGGTGGTGCCCTGGCCTTCCTGGGCGTCGCCCTCGACTGGTGGCTGATGTTCTTCGCGCTGCCGGTCATCCTGATCGGCGTGTGGGGCTGGGTCTTCGAGTACTACCGGGGCGAGAACCAGAACCAGTAAGGCTCCCGCAGCGGTGAAGGGCCCGGCGGACTCCGAACGGAGTCCGCCGGGCCTCTCGTTTGCACTAATCCGGCGTGCCGCGCTGGACACCTCTTCCTACGGTGTGCTTATGAGCCACACGCCGAGTTTCCGCATAGCCCTCAGCTGCTCCCTGCTGGTCGTCGCCGCGGGTGCCGGCGCGGCCGGCTGCGGGGGACCGGACGGCCATCCGCTCTCCGCGCAGCCCTACGACGCGGCACAGCAGGTCGCCTTCAACGGACCCGCGGAGAATCGCAAGGCGGCACTCGACAAGCCCCTCGCCATCACCACCAAGGGCGAGGACGCCCGCATAACGGACGTCACCGCTGTCGACGAGGCCGGCCACTACCTCGCGGGTCGACTCGCCGCCGACGGCACCCGCTGGCGCTCCACAGGCGCTCTCGCGGCCGGCGCCCGCTACACCGTCAGGGTCGCCACCGAGAACGGCGACGGCGCCCCCGGCGTCCGTACGCTGACCTTCGAGACGGCACCGGCCAAGCAGTCGCTGAAGGTGGAACTCGGGCCGGAGGCGGGCAAGTACGGCGTCGGGCAGCCCCTCACCGCCAAACTCAGCGCCCCCGTCACCTCCAAGGAGGGCAGGGCGGCCGTCGAACGTGCCCTGAAGGTCCGCTCCGAGCCCGCGGTGACCGGCGCCTGGCACTGGGTGGACGACAAGCAGCTGCACTACCGCCCCAAGGAGTACTGGCCGACCGGCGCCACCGTCACCCTGACGAGCAATCTCGCGGGCGTCCGCGTCGCCAAGGGCCTCTACGGCACCACCACCGCGCCGCTGAAGATCACCATAGGTGACCGCGTCGAGGCCATCACGGACGCCGCGGCCCACCGCATGACCGTCCTGCGCAACGGAGAAGTGATCAATACCATTCCGGTGACCTCCGGCAAACCGGGCTTCGCCACTCGAAACGGTGTCAAGGTGGTCCTGGAGAAGCAGTACTTCGTCCGTATGCGCAGCACCACCGTCGGCATACCCGACGGCACCAGCGATTCGTACGACCTGCCCGTCTACTACGCGACGCGAGTCACCTGGAGCGGTGAGTACGTGCACGCCGCGCCCTGGTCCGTCGGCTCGCAGGGGTACGCCAACGTCAGCCACGGCTGCGTGGGGATGTCCACGAGCAACGCGGCCTGGTTCTACGAGAACATCCAGCGCGGGGACATCGTGAAGGTCGTCAACAGCATGGGCAGCGAGATGACCCCGTTCGGGAACGGCTTCGGCGAATGGAACATGGCCTGGCCCGAGTGGCGCCAGGGGAGCACGGTCCTGGCCGGTACCCGCGAGGGCAGCACTCCCGCGGACGGAGCCCGCCTGCGGCCCAAGGCCCTGTAGCGGCCCGCTCCGCGGCGCGGGGCCGGCGGCGCCGTGTCCTCAGGCCTCCACCGACAGATGGCTCCGCAGCAGCCCCGCCAGCGACTCCGCCAGCTCCACCGGGTCGACCGGCAGCGTCACCGCCGCTTCGGCCCGGCTCCACGTCGCCAGCCACGCGTCCTGCGGCCGCCCGATCAGCAGCAGTACGGGCGGGCACTGGAACACCTCGTCCTTGATCTGCCGGCACACGCCCATCCCGCCCGCCGGCACGGCCTCGCCGTCCAGCACACAGACGTCGACGCCGCCCTTCTCCAGCCGCTCCAGGACCGCCGGGAGCGTCGCACACTCGATGTACTCGACCGGGGGAACGTCGGCAGCGGGCCTCCGCCCGGCAGCCAGCCGCACCTGCGCGCGGGTGTTCGCGTCGTCGCTGTAGACCAGTACGGTGGCGCTGGACTGCATGGTTCCTCCGAGTTCGTACGTGGCAGTGCTCGGTAACCGATGCGGCGGATGCTACTCCGTCCCACCGCCGGTCAACACCGGTTCGGACACCGCTTCGATGGGCCGTCCGGGTCAGCCGACGCCGCTGGCCGAGGGCGGGGACACTCCGAACGGCACCCCCCGGAGTGAGGGCGGGATAAGCGACCGACATAATGTCGGTCGTGGCGACAGCAACGACAGTAGATACCGGGCACGCGCACCCGTCGGTCAATCGGCCGAACCTCACCAGCGTCGGAACCATCATCTGGCTGAGTTCCGAGCTGATGTTCTTCGCGGCCCTCTTCGCGATGTACTTCACCCTGCGATCGGTAACGGGTGCCGAATACTGGGCGCAGCAGGCCGAACACCTGAACTTCCCGTTCTCGGCGACCAACACCACGATCCTGGTGCTCTCCTCCCTCACGTGTCAGCTCGGCGTCTTCGCCGCCGAGCGCGGCGACGTGAAGAAGCTGCGCACCTGGTTCATCGTGACGTTCATCATGGGCGCGATCTTCATCGGCGGCCAGGTCCTCGAGTACACCGAGCTGGTCAAGGACGCGGGTCTCTCGCTCTCCTCCGACCCGTACGGTTCCGTGTTCTACCTGACGACCGGCTTCCACGGACTGCATGTGACGGGCGGACTCATCGCCTTCCTGCTGGTCCTCGGCCGGACGTACGCAGCCAAGCGGTTCACTCATGAGCAGGCAACCGCCGCCATCGTCGTGTCCTACTACTGGCACTTCGTCGATGTCGTCTGGATCGGCCTCTTCGCCACGATCTACATGATCAAGTAATCGGGCGCACCGCCCGACACATCCAGCAAGCATCGACGCAGAAGATCCTGACACCGGGGTAATCCGTGAAAAAGCTCTCCGCACGACGACGCCATCCGCTGGCGGCGGTCGTCGTCCTACTTCTCGCGCTGGCGGCCACTGGGGGGCTGTACGCCGCGTTCGCGCCCGCGAGCACGGCACAGGCCGATGAGACCGCCCAGTCCCTCGCCATCGAGGAGGGCAAGAAGCTCTACACCGTCGGCTGCGCCAGCTGCCACGGCACCGGCGGTCAGGGCACCTCCGACGGCCCGTCCCTGATCGGCGTCGGCTCGGCCGCCGTGGACTTCCAGGTCGCTACCGGCCGTATGCCCGCGCAGCAGCCGGGCGCCCAGGTCCCGAGCAAGCCGAAGGTCTACGACCAGGCCCAGATCGACCAGCTCGCGGCATACATCGCGTCGCTCGGCGCCGGACCGATCACGCCCACCGAGAAGCAGTACAGCGTGGAAGGCGCGGACATCGCCAAGGGCGGCGAGCTGTTCCGCAACAACTGCGCCCAGTGCCACAACTTCACCGGCGAGGGCGGCGCGCTCACCGAGGGCAAGTACGCGCCGAACCTCGGGGGCGTCAGCGAGAAGCACATCTACGAGGCCATGCAGACCGGCCCGCAGAACATGCCCGCCTTCCCCGACACGGTGATGCCGGAGAAGGAGAAGAAGGACATCATCGCGTACGTCAAGGCCGTGAACGGTGACGAGACGCCGTCCCCCGGCGGCTTCGGTCTGGGCGGTCTCGGACCGGTCAGCGAAGGCCTGTTCGGCTGGATCTTCGGTCTGGGTTCGCTGATCGCTGTCGCCGTCTGGGTCGCCGCCCACACCGCTAAGGCCAAGAAGTCATGAGTAGCCAAGAGATTTCCGAAGAGAGCCTGCCGAGCGAGCAGGACACCGCGCACGGCACGGCGGTAGCCGAGAACCCGTTCGCCGACCCGGGGCTGCCGCCCCACAAGCCCCGCGTCCAGGACATCGACGAGCGGGCCGCCAAGCGCTCCGAGCGCACGGTCGCCCTGCTCTTCACGGTGTCGATGCTGGCCACGGTCGGCTTCATCGCCTCGTTCGTCGCCTTCGACGTCGACAAGATCGTCTACATCTGGCCGCTGGGCCACGTGAGCATCCTGCACGTGGCGCTCGGCATGACGATGGGCATCTCCCTGTTCTGCATCGGCGCGGGCGCGGTCCACTGGGCCCGCACGCTGATGTCGGACGTGGAGGTCGCCGACGACCGTCACCCGATCGAGGCTTCGCCCGAGGTCAGGTCCAAGGTCATGGCCGACTTCGCGGAGGGCGCCCAGGAGTCCGCGCTCGGCCGCCGCAAGCTGATCCGCAACACCATGTTCGGCGCGCTCGCCATGGTGCCGCTCTCCGGTGTCGTGCTCCTGCGCGAGCTGGGCCCGCTGCCCGAGAAGAAGCTCTTCCACACCTCGTGGGCCAGGGGCAAGCAGCTCATCAACATGAACACGAACGAGCCGCTGCGCCCCGAGGACCTCACGGTCGGTTCGCTCACCTTCGCCATGCCGGAGGGCCTGAGCGAGGAGGACCACGACTTCAACACCAAGATCGCCAAGGATGCCCTGATGATCGTCCGGCTGGAGCCGGAGGACATCAAGGACCGGCGCGAGCTCGAGTGGTCGCACGAGGGCATCGTCGCGTTCTCCAAGATCTGCACCCATGTGGGCTGCCCGGTCTCGCTGTACGAGCAGCAGACCCACCACGCCCTCTGCCCGTGTCACCAGTCCACCTTCGACC
This sequence comes from Streptomyces sp. TRM49041, assembly GCF_008271805.1. Classification (GTDB taxonomy): domain Bacteria; phylum Actinomycetota; class Actinomycetes; order Streptomycetales; family Streptomycetaceae; genus Streptomyces. Next base: position 55,092 of record NZ_VSRY01000057.1, on the reverse strand, counting down.
TCTCCGACGGCGCCCGCGTCATCTTCGGCCCTGCCGGTCACGCCCTTCCGCAGCTGCGGATCGGCGTCAATGACGAGGGCTTCCTCGAGGCGCTCGGCGACTTCGAGGAGCCGGTCGGTCCTGCATTCTGGGAGCGCGGATGAGCACCGCAACAACGAATCCGTCGGGCGCCAGCGCGCCGGGGCAGCGGAAGGCACCCGCCGGTGAGCGGGTGGCCGACTGGGCGGACGGCCGGCTCGGGATCTACTCCCTGGCCAAGGCCAACATGCGCAAGATCTTCCCGGACCACTGGTCCTTCATGCTGGGTGAGATCTGCCTCTACACCTTCATCATCATCATCCTCACGGGTGTGTATCTGACGCTGTTCTTCCACCCGAGCATGAACGAGATCGAGTACCACGGCTCGTACGTGCCGATGCAGGGCATCCGGATGACGGAGGCCTACGCGTCGACGCTGGACATCAGCTTCGACGTCCGCGGTGGTCTGCTCATCCGCCAGATCCACCACTGGGCCGCGCTGATCTTCCTCGCCGGCATGTTCGTGCACATGATGCGCGTCTTCTTCACCGGCGCGTTCCGCAAGCCGCGTGAGATCAACTGGCTGTTCGGCTTCCTGCTGTTCGTCCTGGGCATGTTCACCGGTTTCACCGGCTACTCGCTCCCGGACGACCTGCTCTCCGGCACCGGTGTCCGCTTCACACAGGGCGCGATCCTGTCCGTGCCGATCGTCGGCACGTACATCTCGATGTTCCTGTTCGGCGGGGAGTTCCCCGGCCACGACATGGTGGCCCGGTTCTACTCGATCCACATCCTGCTGCTGCCGGGCATCATGCTCGGCCTCGTGGTGGCGCACCTGATCCTGGTCTTCTACCACAAGCACACGCAGTTCCCCGGTCCCGGCCGGACGAACAAGAACGTCGTGGGCATGCCGCTGCTGCCGGTCTACATGGCCAAGGCCGGAGGCTTCTTCTTCCTGGTCTTCGGTGTCGTCGCGATCATCGCCGCGCTGTTCACCATCAACCCGGTGTGGGCCCTCGGCCCGTACCGCCCGGACATGGTGTCCACCGGCGCCCAGCCCGACTGGTACATGGGCTTCGCCGAGGGTCTGGTCCGTGCCATGCCGGGCTGGGAGATCAACGTCTGGGGTCACACGCTCGTCCTGGGTGTGTTCATCCCGCTCGTGCTCTTCGGTGTGATGCTGGCCGCGATCGCGCTCTACCCGTTCATCGAGTCCTGGATCACCGGGGACAAGCGCGAGCACCACATCCTGGACCGTCCGCGCAACGCCCCGACCCGCACCGCGCTCGGTGTCGCCTGGGTCACGGGCTACATGATCATGCTGATCGGCGGTGGCAACGACATCGTCGCCACCCACTTCCACCTGTCGATCAACGCGGTCACCTGGTTCGTCCGGATCTTCTTCTTCGTCGGACCGATCCTCGCGTTCGTCGCCACCAAGCGGATCTGCCTGGGTCTCCAGCGGCGCGACCGCGAGAAGGTGCTGCACGGTCGCGAGACCGGCATCATCAAGCGGCTGCCGCACGGTGAGTTCGTCGAGGTCCACGAGCCGCTCAGCCAGGCCCAGCTGCACGCGCTCACCGCGCACGAGCAGTACACGCCCGCCGAGATCGGCCCGACGGTCGACGAGAACGGCGTCGAGCGGAAGCCGACCCGCAAGGAGAAGCTCCGCGCGAAGCTCAGCAAGGGCTACTTCGGCGTGGGGAACCAGATCCCCAAGGCCACGTCGGAGGAGTACAAGGAGATCAGCAGCGGCCACGGCCACCACTGATCCTCCGACCTGAAGGTCGCCACGGCGAGAGCCCCGTCCAATCATCGGACGGGGCTCTTCGCCGTCCCCGCGGCTCGATAGGCTGGTCACCGTCTCATCCGTCACGGACCTGGGAGCGACCATGAGCGCTGTGCAACCCGCTGGAGGACCGACCACTGCGGGCCGCTCCTGGCCCGAGGTCCTCGACGCCCTCCTCTACGGGCGGGACCAGAGCGCCGACGCGACCGCCTGGGCGATGGACCGGATCCTCCGGGGCGAGGCCACCGACGCGCAGATCGCCGGGTTCGCCGTCGCGCTGCGCGCCAAGGGCGAGACCGTCGAGGAGATCTCCGGGCTCGTCCGCACGATGTACGGGCACGCCAGGACCATCGACGTCCCCGGGCCGTCCGTCGACATCGTCGGCACGGGCGGCGACGGCGCGAAGACCGTCAACATCTCCACCATGTCGGCGATAGTCGTCGCCGGTACGGGCGCGAAGGTCGTCAAGCACGGCAACCGCGCGGCGTCGTCCGCCTCCGGTGCCTCGGACGTCCTTGAGAAGCTCGGCGTCAACCTGGAGCTGACCCCGGAGCGGGTGGCGGAGGTGGCCGAGGAGGCCGGGATCACGTTCTGCTTCGCGGTGAAGTTCCACCCGGCGCTGCGGCATGTCGCGTCGGCCCGTAAGGAGCTCGGCATCCGCACGACGTTCAACTTCCTGGGCCCGCTGACGAACCCGGCCCGGGTGCGCGCCCAGGCGACGGGTGTCGCGGACGCCCGGATGGCCCCCATCATGGCCGGCGTCCTGGCCGAGCGCGGCTCGTCGGCGCTGGTGTTCCGCGGTGACGACGGGCTGGACGAGCTGACGACGACGGCGACGTCACGGGTCTGGGTCGTCCGGGACGGCGCGGTCCGCGAGGAAGCCTTCGACCCGCGCGACGTGGGCATCGACCTGGTGCCGGTGGAGGCCCTGCGCGGCGCGGACGCCTCGTACAACGCGGACGTCGCCCGCCGGCTGCTGGCCGGCGGGACCGGGCCCGTCCGGGACGCGGTGCTGCTCAACTCGGCGGCGGCGCTGGTGGCGCTGGAGCCGTCGGAGGCGACGCTGCCGGAGCAGATCCGGGCGGGCATGGCGAAGGCCGCCGAGTCCATCGACTCGGGCGCGGCCCGGGAGGCGCTGGAGCGATGGGTGCGAGCGAGCAACCGGTAGGTCTGGGCGGGGGCTGCGCCCCCGAATCCCCGCTCCTCGAACGCCGGAAGGGCTGACCCTCAGCCCGTCCGGCGGGGTGCCGCAGGTTCGAGGACGAGCGCCGCACCGTCCCGTATGCGGACCCGACTTGCGCCGTCCCGTCCGTATGGCAAGATGCTGCACCAAGGTCATGAGTGACAGCGACCACGGCCCCGGCCCGCTGTCCGGCAACCCTCCGTCCGTGGCGGGGTGCCCCGGGTGAAGACCAGGTCGCGGGCAGAGAGGTCCGCGGCAAGCGCGGACCCCTGCACACCCTGGGGTCCTGGTCCCGAGGGAGCAGACTCGTGAGCAAGCGAATGCGCTAGGGCCGTCGGCCCCGTCTTCTCGTCCTCCGCGTGACGCGTCGTCGTCGCGCGTCGAGGCAACACCCGTGTACGGCGCGGCCGTTCCGCCGCCCTGCGGGCCTTCACCCCATTCGCCTTGTCCTGCCGGGAGATACCGCCATGTCCGCGTACCCGAACACCGCCGAAGCCGACACCGCCGACGCCCTCACCGCCGACACCTGTAACCCCGTTCAGCTGCCCGTTCTCGGGCGGGACGTGACCGTGCCGCTCGTCACCGGTGGTGAGGTCACCTACGCCGCGCTCGACTACGCGGCCAGCGCCCCCGCGCTCCAGCGGGTGTGGGACGACGTCGCCGCGTACGCGCCGTACTACGGCAGCGTGCACCGGGGCGCCGGGTACCTCTCGCAGCTCTCCACCGACCTCTTCGAGAACAGCCGCGGGACCGTCGCCGAGTTCCTCGGCTGCCGGCGGGGCGACGAGGTGGTGTTCACCCGCTCGACGACCGACTCGCTGAACCTCCTGGCCCGCGCACTCCCGGACAACTGCGAGGTGTTCGTCTTCGAGACGGAGCACCACGCGTCACTGCTGCCCTGGCGGGACGCCCGCGTGACGTACCTGAACGCGCCCCGGACGCCCGGCGGGGCCGTGGAGACGCTGGAGCGTGCCCTGGCCGCCCGGGACCCCTACGGCCCGGCCCTGGTGTGCGTGACGGGTGCCTCCAACGTGACCGGTGAGCTGTGGCCCGTACGGGAGCTGGCCGCCGCCGCGCACGCGCACGGGGCGCGGATCGTGCTGGACGCCGCCCAGCTGGCGCCGCACCACCCGGTGGACATCGCCGCCCTGGACGTGGACTGGGTGGCCTTCTCGGGGCACAAGCTGTACGCCCCGTTCGGGGCCGGAGTGCTCGCCGGGCGGGCGGACTGGCTGCTGGAGGCCGAGCCGTACCTCGCGGGCGGCGGCGCCTCGCGCGCGGTGGCCCGGCGGGCGGACGGCGGGGTGGACGTCACCTGGCACACCACGGCCGCCCGCCACGAGGCCGGCTCGCCCAACGTCATCGGTGCCCACGCCATCGCCTCGGCCTGCCGCGCGCTCACCGAGGCCGGGTTCGACGCGCTCGTGGCCCGTGAGCGGGAGCTGATCGCGCGCGTCCGCGAGGGGCTCGCCGGCGTGCCCGAGGTGCGGGTGCTGTCGCTCTTCGGGGACGACGCCCCGCGCGTCGGCGTCATCTCGTTCGTCGTCGAGGGCTGGAACAGCTCGCACTTCGCGGCGGCGCTCTCCGCCGAGTACGGCATCGGTGTCCGCGACGGCCTGTTCTGCGCCCACCCGCTCGTCCGGACGCTGCTCGGCGGCGCCCCGCAGGAGCCGGGGGAGTGCGGCGCGCCGGAGGCCGGGCCGGGGGAGCGGTCCCTCAACGCGATCCGGGTCAGCTTCGGCGCGGGGACGCCGGACGAGCACGTCGACCGGTTCGTCCGGGCCGTGCGGGAGCTGGTCCGCGACGGCGCCCGGTGGAGCTACCGCACGGAGGACGGGCGCTGCGTGCCCGACCGTGGCTGATGCCTGGATCACCCGAACGGGTGATTTGGGGCCCTGGCTAGGCGTCGAGGCCGATCGAGAAGGCCGCCTCCAGGTCGTGCTGCGAGTACGTGCGGAACGCGACATGCGTGTCCGTCGCCACGACGCCGGGGATCTTGCTGATCCGGCCGGGGATGACGTCCGCCAGGTCGTCATGGCTCGCCACCCGCACCATGGCGACCAGGTCGTAGGTGCCGGTGACGGAGAAGACCTCGCTGACACTGTCGAGTGCGGCGATCGCCTCCGCGATCTCCGGGATGCGGTCCACGCTGGTCTTGATGAGCACGATCGCGGTGATCACGGTTGTCCCTCTCCCTCGGTGGCCGCTGCTGGGGCCTTCACTCTAATGCCCCGGTAGCACGCCCACGCGTACAGGAACCCCAGCCCGAAGCCGATCAGGTGCGCCAGGTAGGCGACGCCGGGGCCGCTGCCCGCGCCGCGCGCAGCCAGCCACTGCAGCACGAACCAGAAGACCAGCACGATCCAGGCCGGAAAGCGCAGCGGCAGGAAGAACAGGAAGGGGAACAGGCTGGTCACCCTGGCCTTGGGGAAGAGGTAGAGGAACGCGCCCAGCACGCCCGAGATCGCGCCCGACGCCCCCACGAGCGTCTGCCCGCTGCCCGAGTGGGCCAGCGCGTACCCGAACAGGGCGAGATAGCCGCACCCCACATAGAAGAGGGCGAACCGCACATGCCCCATCCGCTCCTCGGCCATCGCGCCGAAGACGAAGAGGAAGAGCATGTTGCCCAGCAGGTGCAGCCAGTTGCCGTGCACGAACAGGGCGCTGAGAGGGGTGAGCAGCGCCGAGGAAGAGCCGCTCAGCAGGTCCTCCGGGATCACACCCCAGCGCCGGAAGTACCCGCTCTGGGCGGCGACCAGCGCGTCCCCGGGCCCGTACGAGGTGGTGAGCCCGGAGGCCGGGCCGAGCACGAAGACCAGCGCGCACACACCGATGACGCCGTATGTCACGGAGGGCCCGGTGACGGCACTTCGGACCGCTCCCCGCCAATCGATCATGCACAGATCATGACGTAAAGGGTGCGAGCGGGACAGAGTGCCTCGCCGGGGCGCGGGTACCCTCCCCGGAGCCACCCACTCCGCCCGAGCAGGGGCGACCTCCGAGGCCGTAGGGTTACGGGCGTGCCGGGGCCGCTCCCCGCGCACCGGCGGTTCGACGGCGCACCGCGGCGAGAAGTATCTGGCACGACCGGACCACGACAAGGACGGCACCATGACGACGGTTCCCCAGCCGACCGCCGACACCCGCTGGCGCTGCACGCTCTGCGGCAACCTGACACGTTTCGACGTCACGCGCTCTTCGAAGGTCGTCGAGTACGTCCATCTGGACCTGGCGGGCGAGCCGACGGTGGAGGAGCGCGAGGTCGTCAGTGAGACCATCGAATCGGTCCGCTGCCGCTGGTGCAACGCGGTGGACCAGATCGAGCTGGTGGACAGGCCGGGCGCCGGCTCCTGAGCGGCGGCCCGGAGCGACGGGCGGCCCGGCAGAGTGAGAACGGACGGGTAGTGGGGTGACGGATCGTGGCGCAGCCCGCAAGCGGCGCTGAGTCGGCCGGTGCGGCCGGTGACGCCGCCGAGGCGCTCGACCGCCCGCTGCCCGAGGCGGTGCGGCGCCGGGTCGTCGGGCTCGTGTCCGACGCGTTCGGCGGCCTGACCGTCGCCGAGCTGCCGGCCCAGCTGCGCCAGTACGCCCGGTTCACCCCGTCCCGGCGGGCCCGCTTCGCGGGCAACGCGATGGCGGCGGCCCTGGAGGGCGACGCGCTGTTCCGGCAGCGGATCGGCGAGCGCCTCAAGGCCGCCCAGCCGGAGCTGGCCGGAGCCGTCGAGTCCGGCTCGGTCCCCGCGGCCGCGGACCCGGTCGATGTGGCCGCCGCCGCGTATGTGCTGCGCCCCACGGGCTGGGTCAAGCTGGTCTCCGCGGCCGGCGAGGAGGTGCAGCGGGCGGACGCCGAGCGCGCCGACGAGGCGGGCCGCCGCGAACTGGAGCGGCTGCGCGAGGAGCTCACCGAGGCCCGCGCGCACACCAGGTCGGAGACCGAACGGCTCCGCTCCGAGCTGGAGGCGGCACGGAAGGAAGCCGAATCGCTTCAGCGGAAGCTGCGCAGCGCGCAGAGCGACGTGAAGCGCGGCGAGGCCGCTCTGCGCCGTACGAACGCCGAGATCGACGGCATCAAGGCGGACGCCGCGGCCCGGGTGTCGGCGGCCGAGAGCGAGTCGCGCCGCCTCAAGGCGCGGCTCGGCGAGACGGAGGCGGCCCTGGAGGCCAGCCGCCGGGCCGCCCGCGAGGGCCGGTCCGTGGAGGACGTACGGCTCCGGCTGCTGCTGGACACCGTCCTGGAGGCCGCCCAGGGTATCCGCCGGGAACTGGCCCTGCCGCCCGTATCCGTACGGCCCGCGGACTCCGTCGACGCCGTGGAACCGGGCCGGATGTCGCCGAAGGACATCGCCGCCCGAGCGCTGTCCGAGACCGACCCGGCGCTCCTCGACCAGCTCCTCGCCCTGCCGCAGGCCCATCTGGTCGTGGACGGCTACAACGTCACCAAGACCGGCTACCCGACGATGCCCCTGGAGAAGCAGCGGCTGCGGCTGCTGGGCGGGCTCGCCGCGCTGGCCGCCCGGTCCGGCGCCGAGGTCACATGCGTCTTCGACGGGGCCGAGCTGGCCGCCCCGGTGCTGCTGGCGCCGCCGCGCGGGGTGCGGGTGCTCTTCTCCAAGCCGGGCGTGACCGCCGACGAGCTGATCCGCCAGCTGGTCCGCGCCGAGCCCGTCGGCCGGCCGGTCGTCGTGGTGTCCAGCGACCGTGAAGTCGCCGACGGTGTCGCGAAGTCCGGCGCCCGCCCGGTCGCGTCCGTCATGTTGCTGAAGCGGCTTTCGCGGCTCTCGTAACTCCTGGGCGGGATGCCCGGTTTGGTGGTGCGGCCGTGGAACGTACCGTCAACTTCCCATGACACAGTGTGGGGCGGAAGTAAAGAAAGTGCCTGCCGGGCGAGATTTTTCCTATGAGGATTTGAACTGATCACAACTTGGTCACTAGGGTCTGGGCTCGAACCTTCGCGCGGTTGATCGCCCATCCGGGGTGACAGCGAAGGCACCGCCTGAATCGTGCAGTTCGGACGTGCTTCGCGGGGATGTCCGGACGCGATGCACGGAGCCGGGGCAGTTGACCGTCGGCCCGGCAGGCGGCTTCGAGGAAGAAGGAGCTCGCCTCCGTGGCGTCCCACCGTCGACCCAAGCAGCCGAGCCGCGCCCGTGTGACCGTGCTCACCGCGACCGCCGCCGCTGCCGTCGCCCTTACCTCCCAGAGCGCTTCGGCCGCGCCGCAGCCGACCAAGGAGCAGGTGAAGGAGAAGGTCGACAAGCTCCACCACGAGGCCGAGGAGGCCACGGAGCAGTTCAATCTGGCCGACGAGCGCCGCGAGAAGCTCCAGAAGGAGATCAGCGCCCTCCAGGACCAGGTCGCCCGCGGCCAGGAGGAGCTCAACGCCCTCCGCGACGGCATCGGTTCGGTCGCCAGCGCCCAGTACCGCAACGGCGGCATGGACCCCTCGCTGCAGCTCTTCCTCTCCTCCGACCCGGACAACTACCTCGACAAGGCGTCCGCCGTCGACCAGCTCTCCGCCAAGCAGGCGGAGGCGCTCACCACCATCCAGGCCAAGCAGCGCACCCTCGCCCAGCAGCGCGCCGAGGCCACGGCGAAGCTCGGCGACCTGGAGGACATCCGCAAGACGCTCGGCGAGAAGAAGAAGAAGTTCCAGACCAAGCTCGCCGAGGCGCAGAAGCTCCTCAACACGCTCACCGCCGAGGAACGGCGGAAGATGCAGGAGGAGGAGCAGCGCGCCAGCCGCGCCGCCGGCGAGCGTGTGAACCTCGGTAACGAGGTCCCCGCCTCGCAGCGCGGCGGCGCCGCGCTCAACGCCGCCGCCACACAGGTCGGCAAGCCGTACGTGTCCGGCGCCGAGGGCCCCAACTCGTACGACTGCTCCGGCCTGACGCAGTGGGCCTACCGCCAGGCGGGTGTGAGCATCTCCCGCACCACGTACACCCAGCAGAACGACGGTGTGAGGATCGGGCGCAGCCAGCTCAAGCCGGGCGACCTCGTCTTCTTCAACAATCTCTCGCACGTCGGCCTGTACGCGGGCAACAACACGGTGCTGCACGCGCCGAAGCCCGGCACCGTCGTCCGGTACGAGTCGATGAACTACCTGGGCACGTTCCAGTTCGGCGTCCGGATCTGAGCCCGGGCATCTGATATACGCGGCACGCCGGGCAGACCGCCGAACCGCCCGCCGTGCCCGCCCGTTCGGGGGATTTCCCCGCCCCGAAGCTGACGCTCCGCCCCGCTGGTGACCTGTGTTTCCCGGCGGGGCGTCCCTTTGTGCGCATCCTGAGGTCTTTGGCCGGGCCGTGATCACCCGGCTACTGTCGGCCGCGCAACAGCCCGCAGTCTTTGCACAGCTGAAGGGAGCGCGGTCCGTGGCGTCCCATCGCCGTCCCTCACACCCGGGCCTCAACCGGAGCGCCAAGGTCACCGTTCTGTCCGCCGCGGCGGCCACGGCGGCGGCAGCCTTCGGTGCCACCCCGGTGAGCGCCGACCCGGCCGGCCCCGCCGAGACCGCCCGCGCCCATGTCGACCGTCTCTACGCCGAGGCGGAGAAGGCGACGGAGGGCTTCAACAAGGCCGACGAGCGCACCGACCGGCTGCGCGAGGAGGTCGCCACGGCCCAGGACAGCGTGGCGCGCGGCCAGGAGCGCATCAACCGCATGCGCGGCGCGCTCGCCTCGGTGGCCGGCGCGCAGTACCGGTCGGGCGGCATCGACCCGTCGCTGGCGCTGCTGCTGTCCGAGGACCCCGACACGTACCTCGACAAGGCCGCCGCACTCGACCGGATCAGCGAACGGCAGGCCGGCGCCCTCGCCGAACTCCGCCGGGCCCAGCGCCGGCTGAACCAGGAGCGCGCCGAGGCCACGCGCACCCTCGCCGAGCTCGAACGCAGCCGGGCCGAGGTACTCCGCCACAAGCGTGCCGTCGAGAAGAAGCTCGCCGAGGCGCGGGCCCTGCTGAACTCCCTGCCGTCCGAGGAGCGCGACGCCCTCGACCGCGCCTCCCGCTCCGGCCGCGACGGCGGCTCCCTGCCGCCGGTGTCCGGCGAGGCCGCGTCGTCCCGGGCGGCCATCGCCGTCCAGGCGGCCCGCTCGGCGGTCGGCAGGCCCTACGTGTGGGGTGCGAACGGGCCCAACAGCTTCGACTGCTCGGGGCTCATGCAGTGGTCCTACGCCCAGGCGGGCGTAGGGCTTCCCCGCACCTCCCAGGGCCAGCGCAACGCGGGCCGTCATGTCTCCCTGTCCGAGGCCCGCCCCGGTGACCTCGTCACCTACCGCTCGGACGCGAGCCACGTGGCCATGTACATGGGCAACGGCCAGGTCGTCCACGCGCCGTACCCGGGCGCCGCGGTCCGCTACGACCCGGTCGGCATGATGCCCATCTCGGCGGTCACACGCGTCTGAGGCCGGATACAGCCGCGGGCGGACCTTCCACCGGGGGAGGGCGGGCACAAACGTACGGGCCGCGGCTCCGGCTCCCGTGCGCCTACGATCGTGGCGTGGTGATGCTGGGACGTGGAGCGGCGAGGCGGGTACGGCACGGCCTGGGCGCTCTGGCAGTGCTCGGGCTGCTCGCCGGATGCGTGGGCGCGGGCCCCGCACCCACGGTGGACCGGGGGATCCAGGACGCGCTGGACCGACGGGCCGCCGCCGTGCTCGCCCAGGACGTGCCGGAGGACGACCCCGCCGCGAAGGAGTTCGGCAACCTGCGCGACGTGCCGCTCGGCTCCTGGTCGTACCGCGTCCTCGCCACACAGCGGGAGGGCGCCCGGGCCAGCGTGCGGGCCGAGGTCGGGTACACCATCGACGGGTACGACTCCGGCGCCGTCACCGGGGAGCGGGTGCTGGACCTGGCCCGGCGGGACGGGACGTGGCGGGTGACCGGTGACCGGGCCGCCGCCGGGGCGGCACCCCGGATCTGGGAGCAGGGGCGGGTGGAGGTCGTTCGGGGAGCACGCAGCCTCGTCCTCGGCGTCGGCCACGACCCCGCGTGGCTCCGGGACGTCGCCGCCGTGGCCGACCGGGCGGTGCCGGCCGTCGCGGAGGCGTGGCCGGAGCCGTGGGCCGGGCGGGCCGTGGTGCTGGTGCCCCCGTCGCTGGAGGGCATGAGCGCGCTGCTCGGGGAGCCGGCCGCCTCCTACCGGGGCATCGCCGCGGTGACCACGGGGCGCGTCGGAGGAGGGGCCGGTGACCGCGCCGGTGACCGCGCCGATGATCGCGCCGGGGTGAGCGCCGGAGAGGGAACCGGCACGTCGGCCGAGGGCCAGGCCGGGGGAGCGGCCGGAACCCCCGCCGACCGGGTCGTCGTCAACCCGGAGGCGTACCGGACCCTCGGCGACTTCGGGCAGCGCTTCGTCCTCGCCCACGAGATCGTCCACGTGGCCACCCGGGCCCACACCTCCGTGGCCACGCCCCTGTGGCTCTCCGAGGGGTTCGCCGACCGGGTGGCGTACCGGGGCACGGGCCGCACGGCCGCCGAGGGCGCGCCCGAGCTGGGGCGGGCCGTGCGCGCGGGCGAGCCGCCGGCCGCACTCCCGCGCGACGCCGACTTCACGTTCGGCGGCGACGCCGGCACCGTGGCGCGCGCGTACGAGGGCGCTTGGCTCGCCTGCGAGCTGATCGCCCGGCGGTGGGGCGAGGACAAGCTGATCGCCTTCTACCGGGCGGTCGGCGTGTCCGGCGCGCAACGGGCGTTCCGGGACGTGCTCTCCACCACGCCCGACGACTTCACCCGAGACTGGCGCGAGCACCTCCGTCAGGAGTTGAGCAGCTCCCCGTCCCGCTGACCGGCCTGCGCCGGCATCTGCGTACCCGCCCCGCCCGCGGCACGCAGCCGCGGCTCGGTGACCGTCTGCCGCCACAGCTCCCGGGCCGCCACCAACGACGCCGCGACCAGCAGCCCGTTGCGTACGAACAGCAGGGTCAGGCCGAGCCCGTCGCTGGTCACCACGTGCGAGAACCAGATCGGGAACTCCAGCAGCGTCACCCCCGTCGCCACCAGCACCAGGGTCGCCGCGACCCGCATCCGGCTGCGCCGCCACACCAGGCACACCGCCGCGAGGCCCACCAGCCACAGCATGTACTGGGGGCTGATCACCCGGCTCGTCGTCGTGAAGAGCAGCACCGCCACGAACGCCGAGTCGCACAGCGTCGTCGTGGCGAACTCCCGTGCCCGCACCCGCCACAGCAGCAGCCAGCCGAACGCCAGCACCGTCAGCGCCAGCGCCACCTGGCTGACCAGCGGCACATACGGGCCGAGGAACTCCACCGACCCGTAGTTCAGCCGCACCTCGCCGTCCCAGGCGCCGAAGTACCGCGCCACGTGGAAGACCAGCGAGCCCAGCGACTCCACCTCGGTGCCCCGGTCCCGCTGGAAGGTCAGGAACGCCAGCGCGCCCGGTGCCGCGAGGACACACGCCACCAGCACCGCGGCGCCCGACGCGGCCGCGGCCGCCCATGAGCGGAGGGTGACCCGGCCGCGCATTGTGCCCACGAGCAGCAGCGCCGGCCACACCTTCAGCAGGGCGCCGACGCCGGTCAGGACGCCCATCGTGCGCGGGTTGCGGACACCGGCGAGCAGCGCGGTGACGGCGACGGCGGTGACCATGATGTCGTAGCGGGAGTACGCCGTGGGGCCGAGCAGCGGGATGCCCGCGAGCCACACCCAGGCGCCCGCGTAGCTCTTGCCGGGCCGCCCGCCCGTGTACATCAGCAGACCGAACACGGCCGCGTCGCAGACCAGCGCGAGGACGAAGAACGCGTGCGCGTACTCCAGGAACGGCAGCAGCCCGGGCGAGAGGATCGCGAAGGCGGCGGCCGGCGGGTACTGCCAGGTGACGTCGTCCAGCGGATACGTTCCGCCGCTCAGCACCTCGTACCAGTTGTGGTAGATCACCGACACGTCGGTGGTGACGTCCGGTCCGGGCACGAAGACGACCCTGAAGGTGTAGAGCAGGAGGACAGCCCTGCTGAGCAGCCAGAAGGCGACCAGCGGCAGCCTTGATCCGCTCGTGTTCGTCATCGGTACCTCGTCCGGTTTCGTGGTGATATGCGACTTTGGGGCGGTACGGGTGCGCGAGCGGTGCCGCCGGGCCGTTCGGTACTGTCGGCCACGATGCACAAGACGCTGATCGTAACGAACGACTTCCCGCCGCGACCCGGTGGGATCCAGGCGTTCCTGCACAACATGGCGCTCCGGCTGGACCCCGACCGCGTCGTCGTCTACGCCTCCACGTGGAAGCGCGGGCGCGAGGGCGCGGAGGCGACCGCCAAGTTCGACGCGGAGCAGCCGTTCCAGGTCGTCCGGGACCGTACGACGATGCTGCTGCCCACGCCCGCGGTGACCGCGCGGGCGGCGGCGCTGCTGCGGGAGCACGGCTGCACGTCGGTCTGGTTCGGGGCAGCGGCGCCGCTGGGGCTGATGGCGCCCGCGCTGCGCCGGGCGGGTGCCACGCGCCTGGTCGCCACGACGCACGGTCATGAGGCCGGGTGGGCCCAGCTGCCGGGCGCGCGGCGGTTGCTGCGGCGCATCGGCGAGGGCACGGACACCCTCACATACCTGGGCGAGTACACGCGCTCGCGGATCGCCACCGCGCTCACCCCGGAGGCCGCCGCGCGCATGGTGCAGCTGCCGCCGGGCGTCGACGAGAAGACCTTCCACCCCGGCTCGGGCGGCGACGAGGTGCGCGGCCGGCTGGGGCTCGCGGACCGGCCGGTCGTGGTGTGTGTCTCCCGGCTGGTGCCGCGCAAGGGGCAGGACACCCTGATCCGGGCCATGCCCGCGGTCCTCGCCGCCGTGCCGGACGCCGTTCTGCTGGTCGTGGGCGGCGGCCCGTACGAGAAGGACCTGCACCGTCTCGCGCGCGAGACGGGCGTGGCCGGTGCCGTGCGGTTCACGGGAGCCGTGCCGTGGGGGGAGCTGCCCGCGCACTACGGAGCGGGTGACGTCTTCGCGATGCCGTGCCGTACGCGACGCGGCGGCCTGGACGTCGAGGGACTCGGCATCGTGTACCTGGAGGCGTCCGCGACGGGCCTTCCGGTGGTCGCCGGCGACTCGGGCGGCGCCCCGGACGCGGTCCTGGACGGTGTGACGGGCTGGGTCGTCCGGGGCGGCTCCCCGCAGGAGGCGGCCGACCGGATCGTCCCCCTGCTCCAGGACCCCGATCTCCGCCGCCGCATGGGCGAGCGCGGCCGCCAGTGGGTCGAGGAGAAGTGGCGCTGGGACCTTCTGGCGGAGAGGCTGGAGAAGCTGCTGTAGGAGGCGCCGGGCGCCGAACCGGGCGCCGCGCGTTTTCGGTCGTGCGCGCCCTATGGGCAGAACGCCTGCCTCCGCCCATGCTGCGCCCATGACCTCATATCTGACGCGCCGTCACTTCATCGGGTACGGCGCCCTCCAGGCCGCCGCGCTGCTCGGCCTGACACGTATCGGCGTGGGCTCCCGCTCCGCCGGGGACCTGGCCGCCGACCACACGCCCGCGCTCGTCATCGGCTCCGGCTACGGCGGAGCCGTGGCCGCGCTCCGGCTCGGCGAGGCGGGCATCCCCACCACCGTCCTGGAAATGGGCGCCCTGTGGAACCGGCCCGGCCCCGACGGCCGGATCTTCTGCCCCATGACCACCCCCGACCACCGGTCCATGTGGTTCCGCACCCGCACCGAGGCGCCGCTCGCCACGTTCCTCTGGCTGGACGTCGTCAACAAGGACATCACCCCCTACCCGGGTGTCCTCGACCGCGTCCACCATCCCGCCATGTCCGTGTACGTCGGCCGCGGCGTCGGCGGTGGTTCCCTGGTCAACGGAGGCATGGCCGTCACCCCGGACCGCGGCCACCTCACCCGGGTGCTGCCGTCCGTCGACGCCGACACCCTGTACGGCACCTACTTCCCGCGCGCCCGCCGCACGCTCGGTGTCAACACCGTCGACCCCGGCTGGTTCGAGACGACCGAGTGGTACCGGTACGCCCGCGTCTCCCGCGCCCACGCCGCGCGTGCCGGCCTCGCCACGACCTTCGTACCGAACGTGTACGACTTCGGCCACATGCGCCGCGAGGCGGACGGCACCGCCGAGCGGTCGGCGCTGGCCGGCGAGGTCATCTACGGCAACAACCACGGCAAGCGCAGCCTCGACCGTACATACCTCGCCGCCGCGCTCGGCACCGGCAACGTCACCATCGAGACCCTCCACCGCGCCCGCGCCGTCCACCCGCGGCCCGACGGCACATACGTCGTCACCGCCGACCGCGTAGACCACACCGGCCGCACCGTCGCCACCCGCGAGCTCTCCTGCCGGCGCCTGTTCCTGGCCGCCGGCAGCCTCGGCACCACCGAGCTGCTGCTGCGTGCCCGTGAGACCGGCGCCCTGCCCGGCCTGAGCGAACACATCGGCACCGGCTGGGGGCCCAACGGCAACGTCATGACGGCCCGCGCCAACCACCTCTGGGACACGGTCGGCGCGCACCAGTCGACCATCCCCGTCCTCGGCATCGACGGCCGCGCCGATCCCGGCAACCCGGTCTTCGCCGAGATAGCCCCGCTGCCGACCGGGCTGGAGCACTGGATCAGCCTCTACCTGGCCATCACGCGCAACCCCGAACGCGGCACGTTCACCTACGACGCCGCCACCGACACGGCGCGCCTCAACTGGACGCGGGAGCAGAGCCAGGTCTCCGTCGCCGCCGCCAAGCGGCTCTTCGACCGCGTCAACGCGGCGAACGGCACCGTCTACCGCCATGACCTCTTCGGCGGGAACAGGGCCTTCGCGGACGACTTCACATACCACCCGCTCGGCGGCTGCGTACTGGGCCGCGCGACCGACGACCACGGTGAAGTACGGGGCGCCCCCGGCGTGTACGTCACCGATGGAGCCCTCGTCCCGGGCTCCATCGGTGTCAATCCGTTCCTCACGATCACGGCCCTCGCGGAGCGGACCATGGACCGCGCACTCGCGGACAATCCCTAGCCGCGGTAGATCGCCTCGATCTCGTCGGCGAAGTCCTTCGCCACCACGTTCCGCTTCAGCTTCAGGGACGGCGTGATGTGGCCCGCCTCCTCGGTGAACTGGGAGGGCAGGATGCGGAACTTCCGCACCGATTCCGCCTTGGAGACGGCGGAGTTGCCGTCGTCCACCGCCCGCTGCACCTCGGCCAGCAGCTCCGGGTCCTCGCGCAGCGACGCCGCCGTCGAACCGGCCGGCTTGCCGTGGTCGGCGGCCCACCGGGCCAGGAGCTCCTCGTCCAGGGTGACCAGCGCGCCCACGAACGGCCGCCCGTCGCCCACGACCATGCACTCCGCGACCAGGGCGTGGCCGCGGATGCGGTCCTCGATCACCGCGGGAGCGACGTTCTTGCCGCCCGCGGTGACCAGGATCTCCTTCTTCCGGCCCGTGATGGCCAGGTAGCCGTCCTCGTCGAGCGTGCCGATGTCGCCCGTGTGGAACCAGCCGTCCGCCAGCGCCTCGGCCGTCGCGGCCTCGTTGTTCCAGTAGCCCCTGAAGACGTGCTCGCCGTGCAGCAGCACCTCGCCGTCGTCGGCGATCCGCACCTTGGAGCCCGGCAGCGGCTGCCCGACAGTGCCGATCTTCTGCCGGTCCCACGGGGTGAACGCGGTCGCCGCGCACGACTCCGTGAGTCCGTAACCCTCCAGGACCGTGAAGCCGATGCCGCTGTAGAAGTGACCGAGCCGCTCACCCAGCGGCGCACCGCCCGAGATGGCGAACTCGCAGCGCCCGCCCAGCACCGCGCGCAGCTTGCTGTACACCAGCGTGTCGAACAGCTTGTGCTTCAGCCGCAGTCCCAGCGAGGGACCGCCCGGCGTGGACTTCGCCCGGCTGTACGCGATCGCCGTCTGCGCGGCCTTGTCGAAGATCTTGCCCTTGCCGTCCGCGTGGGCCTTCGCCCGCGCCGAGTTGTAGACCTTCTCGAAGACGCGGGGCACGCCCAGGATCAGTGTCGGCCGGAACGACGCCAGCTCGTCCGTCAGGTTCTTGATGTCCGGCACGCAGCCGAGCCGGATCGGCGCCAGCACCGACGCGACCTCCACCATCCGCCCGAAGACGTGGGCGGCGGGCAGGAAGAGCAGCACGGACGCCCGGCCCGTCGCGAAAAGCGGCTTCAGCCGCTCCACGAGGTTGCCGCACTCCGCGAAGAAGTTCCGGTGGGTCAGCACACAGCCCTTGGGCCGGCCGGTGGTGCCCGAGGTGTACACGATCGTCGCGATGTCGTCCGCCTTCGCGGTCGCGCTCCGCGCGGCCACCGTCTCGTCGGCGACGTCCCGGCCCGCCTCGGTGAGTTCCTCGACCGCGCCGCCCTCGATCTGCCACACATGCTCCAGCGCCGGCAGCGCGTCCCGCACGGACGCGACCGACTCGGCATGCGTGCCGCTCTCCACGATCGCCGCGACCGCGCCCGAGTCGCCGAGGATCCACTGGATCTGCTCGGGCGAGCTCGTCTCGTACACCGGCACGGTCACCGCGCCCGCGCTCCAGATGGCGAAGTCGAACTGCACCCACTCGTAGCGGGTGCGGGAGATCAGCGCGACCCGGTCGCCGGGCCGCACGCCCTGGGCGATCAGGCCCTTGGCCGTCGCCCGCACCTCGGCGAGGAACTGCGTCGCGGTGACGTCCACCCAGGCGTCAGCGACCTTGCGGGCCATCACGGCCACGTCTGGGTGCTGAGCGGCATTGCGGCTGATCAGATCCGTCAGATTGCCGTCCGCGGGGACCTCGTACAGGGCCGGAAGGCTGAACTCGCGCAAGACTGCTGCTCCTCATCGGGCGCCGACGCCACGGCTCTGTGTGATGCGCCGGTTTGCGGTCCAATACGGGCACGTACCCAGTGGGGTGAGTACGACTGGACTGCCCGGACGTTACCCACCAGTACCCGTTCCCGATAGGGGGTCCTGGCCAGATGTTCTCTGCGTCACACATCATTTGCACTGCTTCGCGCACAGTAGTCCACTCGTGTCGCGACTAGAAAGTAACCGCAGGTCCAACCCCCCGCGACGGGCCGTAAGGTGGGGAGGCATGCGAGTTCATGTGGTCAGTGACGTGCACGGGAACGCCCAGGACCTGGCCAAGGCCGGGGATGGCGCCGACGCCCTGATCTGCCTCGGTGACCTGGTGCTCTTCCTCGACTACGCGGACCACTCCCGCGGCATCTTCCCCGACCTGTTCGGCGTCGGGAACGCCGACCGGATCGTCGCCCTGCGCACCGCCCGCCGCTTCGAGGAGGCGCGCGCCTTCGCCCGGGACCTCTGGGCGGAGCTCGCCCGGCGGGGCGTCGACCGGGCCACCGCCATCGAGTCGGCCGTCCGCACCCAGTACGCCGAACTGTTCGCCGCCTTCCCGACGCCCACGTACGCCACCTACGGCAACGTGGACGTCCCCGCTCTCTGGCCCGAGTACGTCCGACCCGGCACCACGGTCCTCGACGGCGAGCGTGTCGAGATCGGCGGCCTCGTCTTCGGCTTCGTGGGCGGTGGCCTCCCCTCACCCATGCGCACCCCGTACGAGATTCCCGAGGAGGAGTACGCGGCCAAGGTCGAGGCGCTCGGCGAGGTCGACGTCCTGTGCTCGCACATCCCACCGGACGTGCCGGAGCTGACATACGACACGGTGGCCCGCCGCTTCGAGCGGGGCAGCGGCGCCCTGCTCGACGCCATCCACCGGGTCCGCCCCCGCTACGCCCTCTTCGGCCACGTCCACCAGCCGCTGGCGGGGCGCATGCGGGTCGGCGCGACGGAGTGCGTGAACGTGGGCCACTTCGCGGCGGCCGGGACGCCCTGGGCCCTGGAATGGTGAGGTACGGGGCACGCGATAGCCTTCCCCCACGTATCGAGCCCTCCGGAGGAGCCACAGCGATGGCGGAACACACCAGTTCGAGCATCACGATCGAGGCGGCACCGGTCGAGGTCATGGGAGTGATCGCCGACTTCGCGCGCTACCCGGAGTGGACGGGCGAGGTCAAGGAGGCCGAGGTCCTCGCCAAGGACGACTCCGGCCGCGCCGAACAGGTCCGCCTGCTGCTCGACGCGGGCGCGATCAAGGACGACCACACCCTGGCGTACACCTGGACCGGCGAGCACGAGGTGAGCTGGACCCTCGTCAAGTCCCAGATGCTCCGCGGCCTCGACGGCTCCTACACCCTCACACCACTCGGCGACGGCACCCGCACCGAGGTCACCTACCAGCTCACCGTGGACGTCAAGATCCCCATGCTCGGCATGATCAAGCGCAAGGCCGAAAAGGTGATCATCGACCGAGCCCTGGCCGGCCTCAAGAAGCGCGTCGAATCCACCACCCTCGCCTGACGCGACCGGGGCGGGACCGGCCGGCGCGCTGAGCACCGGGCCCGGGCAGGCGGCGCCCGGCAGAGGTGTCGGTGCCCACCGGTACGGTGCATCCCATGCGTACGCTCCTTGTCACCGGCCCCGGCGGAGCCGGCCGAACCACCGTCGCCGCGGCCACAGCCCTGGGTGCCGCCCGCCGCGGCCGGAAGGTGCTGCTTCTGACCGCGGACCCGGTCGGCCACCTGGACCCGGCCGACGGGGCGACGCCCACGGTCCGGCGACTCGACCCCGCCACCCACTTCCGCGCGGAACTCCTCGCCCTCCAGGACCACGCCGCCCCGGCCCTCGAACTCCTCGGCGCCGCCCGCCTGGAGGAGGACGAGCTCACCGAACTCCCCGGCAGCGACCGCTTCGCGTACCTCAAGGCCCTCCGGGACGCCGCGCAGGGCGACTGGGACCTCCTCGTCGCCGACCTGCCCCCGCTGCGCGACGCCATCGCCCTCCTCGCCCTCCCCGAGCAGCTCCGCCGCTACCTCCGCCGGCTCCTGCCCCCGGAGCGCCAGGCAGCCCGCGCCCTGCGCCCCATGCTCGCCCAGCTCGCCGGCGTCCCCATGCCCGCCGACTGGCTCTACCGCACCGCCGCCCGCTGGGACGCCGAGCTGGCCGCCGTGCAAGACCTGATCGACACCCCGGACACCAGCGTCCGCCTCGTCGTCGAGCCCGGCCCGGCCGCGGCCGACGCGCTGCGCACCGCCCGCGCCGGCCTGGCCCTGCACCGCGTCGCACTCGACCCGGTCGTCGCCAACCGGGTGCTGCCCACCACCTCCCCCGACCCCTGGCTCGCCGCCCTCGCCGCCCAGCAGCAGACCCACCTCAAGGAGCTGTACGAGGGCGCCGCGCCCTCCGTACGGGAGGTGCCCCACCTCGGCCGCGACCCGCGCACCCCCGACGACCTGGCCCTCCTCGACGGCCCCGGCCCCGGCCCCGGCACGCCCGCCCCCGCCGCGGAGTGGACCGTCGAGGACCACCGCGCCACCGACGGCGTCCTGGTCTGGCGCATCCCGCTGCCCGGCGCCGCCAAACGGGACCTGGGCCTCGTCCGCCGCGGCGACGAACTCGTCCTCACCGTCGGCCCGTTCCGCCGCGTCGCGCCGCTCCCGTCCGCGCTGCGCCGCTGTACCGTCGCCGGGGCTGCTCTCGGCGACGGCGAGCTGCGCGTCAGGTTCGCCCCGGACCCGGGACTGTGGCCCCGTACTCCCTGAACAGTCATCCACCGTTCGGGTAACGTCGATGCCATGAGCGATGCCACCGACCGGCCCGGCCCCGAGGAAGACGTCTGGGCGCAGGCCTGCGCCGAGGATCTCGCGGCCGAGCGCGCCCGCCGCCGCGGCCACAGTGGCCCCCCGCCCGGCTCCGCCGCCGAGGAGCTGCGCAAGCTCGTCGACGCGGTCGCCGACAAGGTCTCCTCCCTCGGTACGCCCCTGCTCGGCGCCGGCGCCCAGAGCGCCGTCCGGCAGGTCGTCGCCCAGGCGAAGTCCGCGATCGAGCCGGTCGTCGAACGCAACCCGCAGGTCTTCGACCACCTCGCCGCCGCGGGCGGCGAGCTCCTCGCCGCGTACCGCTCCGCCGTCCAGGGCCACGAGCACCGCTGGACCCACGGCCCCGAGGACACCCGGGGCACCGGGGACACCGCGGACACCGGGGGCACCGGGGACACCGCGGACACCGGGGACACCGGGGGCACCGGGGACGACACCACCCGCGACGGCGGGAAGAAGGACGGGGGCACCGCGGGCAGCCAGCACATCGACCTGGACTGACCCCTTGAGGACCAGAGGGGCGCCCGCCCTCGGGTACGGTTGGGCATAGCGGGGCTCGACCGAAAACTGAGGGACACATGGGACTCACCATCGGCGTCGACATCGGCGGCACGAAGATCGCGGCCGGCGTGGTCGACGAAGAGGGCACCATTCTCGACACCCACAAGGTGCCCACCCCGTCGACACCCGAGGGCATCGTCGACGCGATCTGTGCGGCCGTCTCCGAGGCGGGCAAGGGCCATGACATCGAGGCCGTCGGCATCGGTGCGGCCGGGTACGTCGACGACAAGCGCGCGACCGTCCTCTTCGCGCCCAACATCGACTGGCGGCACGAGCCGCTGAAGGACAAGGTCGAGCAGCGCGCCGGCCTGCCCGTGGTCGTCGAGAACGACGCCAACGCCGCCGCCTGGGGCGAGTACCGCTTCGGCGCGGGCCAGGGCCACGACGACGTCATCTGCATCACGCTCGGCACCGGCCTGGGCGGCGGCATCATCATCGGCAACAAGCTGCGCCGCGGCCGCTTCGGCGTCGCCGCCGAGTTCGGCCACATCAGGGTCGTCCCGGACGGCCTCCTGTGCGGCTGCGGCAGCCAGGGCTGCTGGGAGCAGTACGCCTCCGGCCGCGCCCTCGTCCGGTACGCCAAGCAGCGTGCCAACGCCACGCCCGAGAACGCCGAGATCCTGCTGTCGCTGGGCGACGGCACCCCCGAGGGCATCCAGGGCAAGCACATCAGCGACGCCGCCCGCCGGGGCGACAAGGTGGCCGTCGACTCGTTCCGCGAGCTGGCCCGCTGGGCCGGCGCGGGCCTCGCCGACCTGGCCTCCCTCTTCGACCCGTCCGCGTTCATCGTCGGCGGCGGCGTCTCCGACGAGGGCGAGCTGGTCCTCGACCCGATCCGCAAGTCCTTCCGCCGCTGGCTCGTCGGCGGCAAGTACCGCCCGCACGCCCAGGTCCTCGCCGCCCAGCTCGGCGGCAAGGCCGGCCTGGTCGGCGCCGCGGACCTCGCCCGCCAGGGCTGAGAAGCAACCGGCTCCCGCCCGCCGCGCCCCCACCGGACGCGGCGGGCGCTGTCGTATCGTGCCCGCATGGCGCCGCTCACCGCACTACCCGACTCCCGTACCGAGCCGGACGGTTCGGCCGTGGTCCGGGTGCTCAGCTACAACATCCGGTCGATGCGCGACGACGAGGAGGCCCTGGCCCGGGTCATCCGGGCGTGCGCGCCCGACGTCGTCCTCGTCCAGGAGGCGCCCCGCTTCTTCCGCTGGCGCACCCACGCGGCGCGGCTCGCCGCCAAGAGCGAGCTGGTGATGCTGGCGGGCGGCGCCCCCGCGTCCGGGCCGCTGCTGCTGTGCTCCCTGCGCGTCACGGTCGAGCGCACCGAGGACGTGCTGCTGCCGCTCACGCCCGGTCTGCATCGGCGGGGCTTCGCCACGGCGGTCGTCCGCGTCGGGGCCGCCCGGCTCGGGCTGCTCAGCTGCCATCTGAGCCTCCGTGCCGACGAGCGGTACGCGCAGGCGGGCATGCTCCTCGACCGGCTGGCCGCGCTCGACGCGCCGTACGCCGTCGCCGCCGGCGACATCAACGAGCGGCCCGGCGGCCACGCCTTCCGGCGGCTCGCCGCCGAACTCCAGGACTGCTGGGCCGCACGCCCCTGGGGCGGTGAGTGCACCTCGACACCGGACGACCCGCGTCAGCGTATCGACGCCGTCTTCGCCACCCGGGGCATCGAGGTCCTCGGCTGCGGCGTGCCGGCCGGGCTGCCGGGCGTCACGGACACGGACCTGAGGGCGGCGACGGACCATCTGCCCGTACTCGCCGCCCTCCGCTTGCCGCCCGCACCCTGAGCCTCAGGGCGCGGGTGTCAGACGACCGCGCCCCGCCCGGGGTCGTCGTACTCGTCGTCGTCCCCGTCCTTCATCCGGGCCACCAGCGTGGCGAAGCCGCCGAGGAATCCACCGACGCACACGGTGGTCAGCCACCACGTCATCTCCCACTGGAGGAGCACGGCGACCAGCATCAGCACCGGCCCGCCCACCACACCCAGCCACGCGAACCTGGTCGCCGAGTCCGCCTCGGGCAGCGGCGGCGGCTCCGGCGGTACGAAGTGTCCCTCGTCGTCCTCTTCCTCGCTCCTGCCCTTGCCGGTGTTCTTGCCGGTGCCGGCACCGGCACCGGCGTCGTCGTCCGCGGGCTCGGCCAGCTCGTAGTCACGCGGGCCGCGGGTCGCACCGACGCCCGGAGCGAACACCACAGAGCTGCCCAGCGCGGGCCTGCCCTCCGGGGTGTCCTTCTCCGGCGTCCCGCCGTCGTCGCCCGCGTCATCGGCGGCGACCTCGGCGACCTCCTCCCGCTTCGCCCTGGTCCTGAACTTGTCGGGCTTGGCCTCGGGCGCCGCCTCCTCCAGCAGTGCCAGGTCCTCGACCGACCGGAACGGCTTCGCGCCCGGCGGGTCCGGCGGCTCATCGCCGTACCCGGCGATGATCGCCGCCCAGGCCGCGTCCTCGTCGAGCCGCCGTTCCTCGCCCTCGCCGGGGCGCTCCGAGGAGCCCTGCCCGGCCTGCCCGTCAAGGCCGCCGGCGCCGTCCGGCCGCCGCTGGGCGTCCCGCCGGCCCTCGGGACCGTCCTGCCGGTCCCGGTGCTCCCCGCGGTCCGCGTCGTGCTGCTCAGCCACCGGTCGCGCTCCCCTCCTTGTCCCTGCCCTGGGCGGCGCTCGGGCCGTACCCCGGAGCGAAGCGGCCGATGAACGCGTGGCTCTCCTCGAAGATCCGCTCCGCGTCATGGTCCAACGTCGCCACGTGGTAGCTCTGTTCCAGCAGGATCTCCGTCACGTCCGTGGAGGAGATACGGCTCAGGATGCGCGCCGAGTCGGCGGCCGGCACCACATGGTCCTGCGGGGAGTGCAGCAGCACCACCGGCTGCGTCACCTGCGGCAGCTCACCGTCCACGACGCGCAGAAACTGGCGCAGCGAGTGCGCGGCGTGCAGCGGCACCCGGTCGTAGCCGACCTCGTCCACACCTTCCTTCGCGATGTCGTTGGCCAGGCCGGCCGTCGACGCGAGGAGGTGCCGGACGACCGGCAGGGCGTGCGCCGCGACGCCGTGCATCTTGTTCGCCGGGTTCACCAGGACGATGCCGGAGACCGCGTCACCGTGCCGGGCGGCCAGCCGCAGTGTGAGCGCGCCGCCCATGGAGAGCCCGAAGACGAAGACCTTCTCGCAGTGGCGCCGCAGCGCGCGCAGCTCGCGGTCCACCTCCGCGTACCAGTCCTGCCAGCTGGTGACCTGCATGTCCTGCCAGCGTGTGCCGTGCCCGGGCAGCAGCGGCAGCGACACGGTCAGTCCGCGCTCCGCCAGATACTCGGCCCACGGGCGCATCGAGGCCGGGGAACCGGTGAAGCCGTGGCAGAGGAGTACGCCGACGTCTCCGCCCTCGTGGCGGAACGGCTCGGCTCCAGGAAGGACCGGCACGGGGGTCTCCTGTTCGGGTTCGGTGGGGCTTGCGGACATGTGTACTTCACCGTACGCGACCGGACTGACACCGACCAGGGCCGTCACCCCCGTAACAGCGGCCGGGGAGCGGACGGAAGGGATCAGCGGGCGCCGCACGGGTTATGGTCTGATCGACGGAACACAGGAGGAACACGAGTTGATCTACGGCGCTATGAAGTTCTCCATCGGAGGGACGCTGAAGCTCGCCTTCAGGCCCTGGGTGGAGGGCCTCGAGAACATTCCCGCCGAGGGGCCGGCGATCCTCGCGAGCAACCACCTGTCGTTCTCCGACTCCTTCTTCCTGCCGGCGGTCCTCGACCGCAAGGTCACCTTCATCGCGAAGGCCGAGTACTTCACCTCGCCCGGTGTGAAGGGCAAGCTCACCGCGGCGTTCTTCAAGGGCGTCGGCCAGCTCCCGGTGGACCGCTCCGGTGCCCGGGGAGCGGGCGACGCCGCCATCCGCAGCGGCATCGACGTCATCGAGCGCGGTGAGCTGTTCGGCATCTACCCGGAGGGCACCCGCTCGCCGGACGGGCGGCTCTACCGCGGCAAGACCGGCGGCCTCGCGCGCGTGGCGCTGGCCACGGGCGCGCCGGTCATCCCGATCGCCATGATCGACACCGAGAAGATCCAGCCGCCCGGCAAGGTCGTCCCGAAGCTGATGCGCCCGGGCATCCGCATCGGCAAGCCCCTGGACTTCAGCCGCTACCAGGGCATGGACAGCGACCGCTTCATCCTGCGCTCCGTCACCGACGAGGTGATGTACGAGATCATGAAGCTCTCGGGCCAGGAGTACGTCGACATCTACGCCACGGTCGCCAAGCGGCGCATCGCCGAGGCGGAGAAGGCCGCCAAGGCGGCGGGCAAGGCCGAGTAGCGACTCGCACGGACCGGTGCGCGCACGGCGCGCGCCGTATGTGCGCGTGGGGGGTGGGGGAGATGGCCAGACGCGAGCGAGTGGTCCGCATGTCCGTGGAGCAGCCGCTCTGGCGCGCGCTCACCGCGTACCGCGTCCTCACCATGGTCTACGCCGATCTGCTCTTCGCCTTCAAGAGCGGCGATTTCGAGCGGCCCTGGGTGGGTGTCGGCTTCCTCGCCGTGCTGAGCGTGTGGACGCTGGCCACCCTCCCCAAGGTGTCCGGCGCCGCCCGCTGCACCAAGCGCTTCCTCGTCGCCGACCTCACCATCGCCCTCACCGGCATCCTCCTCACCCCGCTCGCCGACGCCCAGGCCCAGCTCCAGGACGGGCCCACCCTGCCGACGATCTGGACGGCCGGCGCGGTCCTCGCGTACGCCATCAAGGGCGGCTGGCGCTGGGCCGCGGCCGCCTCCTCCCTGGTCGCCGCGGCCAACATCGTCGAGCGCGGCGAGCCCAGCCGCGACACCCTCCACAACGTCCTCCTCGTGTGGGTCGCCTCCATCGCCATCGGCTACGTCGTCGAGGTCGCCCGCGCCTCCGAGCGCACCCTCGCCCGCGCCCTGGAGATCGAGGCCGCCACCCGAGAACGGGAGCGGCTGGCCCGCGACATCCACGACTCGGTCCTCCAGGTGCTCGCCATGGTCCAGCGCCGCGGCACCGCCCTCGGCGGCGAGGCGGCCGAGCTCGGGCGGATGGCCGGGGAGCAGGAGGTCGCCCTGCGCTCCCTCGTCGCCGGCGGGCTGAGCCGCCCGTCGCATGTGTCGGAGGACGAGTCGCAGGGCGCGGTCGTACGGATGGTGGACGAACCCGAGGAGGACGGGCAGCACGATCTGCGGACCCTGCTCACCCCGCACGCCGGATCCCGCGTGACCTTCGCCGAACCGGGCGCGCCCGTGCTGCTGCCCCGCCCCGCCGCCGCCGAGCTGGCAGCCGCTGTCGGTGCAGCCCTGGACAATGTACGCAGGCACGCGGGCCCGGACGCCCGGGCGTGGATCCTCGTCGAGGACTGGCCGGACGAGGTCGTCGTGACGGTACGCGACGACGGTCCGGGCATCCCGGAGGGGCGCCTCGCCCAGGCGGAGAGCGAGGGGCGGCTGGGGGTCGCCCAGTCCATCCGCGGAAGGCTGCGGGATCTGGGCGGGACGGCGGACCTGGTCTCGGTCCCCGGCCAGGGCACGGAAGTCGAGTTGAAGGTCCCACGGGGGAAGGCGGAACGATGACGGAACAGCCGATCAAGGTGATGGTGGTCGACGACCACCCCATGTGGCGTGACGCGGTCGCCCGCGACCTGGCCGAGGCCGGGTTCGACGTGGTCGCCACGGCCGGCGACGGCGACCAGGCCGTACGCCGCGCCCTCGCCACCACGCCCGACGTGCTGGTCCTCGACCTGAACCTGCCGGGCAAGCCGGGCGTCCAGGTCTGCAAGGAACTCGTCGGCGGCGGCGACCTGCGGGTGCGGGTCCTCGTCCTCTCCGCGAGCGGCGAGCACGCCGACGTCCTGGAGGCCGTGAAGTCCGGCGCGACGGGCTATCTGCTGAAATCGGCCAGCACGGAGGAGCTGCTGGACGCGGTACGCCGTACGGCCGTGGGCGACCCCGTCTTCACGCCGGGCCTCGCGGGACTGGTGCTGGGCGAGTACCGCCGCCTGGCCGCCGAGCCCGCGCCCGGGCCGGGCGCCTCCGAGCCCGACGCCCCCCGCCTCACCGACCGCGAGACGGAGGTCCTCCGCCTCGTCGCCAAGGGCCTCGGCTACAAGCAGATAGCCGAACGCCTGGTCATCTCCCACCGCACCGTGCAGAACCACGTCCAGAACACCCTGGGAAAACTCCAGCTCCACAACCGCGTCGAGCTCGTCCGCTACGCCATCGAGCGCGGCCTGGACGAGGCGTAACCGGTCTGTCGGCCCCCGGCGGGGGACCTCCGGCCCGGGGCGGGGTGCCCGCTACCGCCGTATATTCGCGGTACCGGCACGCCCCACAGACCAGGAGGCCCCCGTGGACGTCCTCGCATTCGGCGTACAGGCCGACGAGAAGCCGCTCCTGGAGCGCGCCTTCAAGGACCGGCACCACCTCCACTGCCTGGACGTCTTCCTGACGGAGGACACGGCGCCCCTCGCCGCCGGTCACGAGGCCATCTCCACCAGCGTCAACGCCGACCTGGGCGCCGGCGTCCTGCGCACCCTCGCCGCCGGCGGCACCCGGATGGTCGCCCAGCGCTCCACCGGCTTCAACAACATCGATCTAGACGTCGCCCACGACCTCGGCCTCACCGTCGCCCGCGTCTCGTACTACTCCCCGTACTCCGTCGCCGAGTTCGCCTGGACCCTCGCCATGGCGGTGAACCGCCGCATCGTCCGAGCCGCCCACCGCACCCGCGACTTCGACTTCCGCCTCGACGGCCTGCTGGGCCGGGACATGCGGGGCCTTACCGTCGGCGTGCTCGGCACCGGCAAGATCGGTGAGGCGTTCACCCGGATCGCGCAAGGCTTCGGCACACGCCTCCTCGGCTGGGACATCGTCCAGAACCCGGCGTGCCTGGACCTCGGTATGAAGTACGTCGACAAGGACGAACTCCTCGCCGCCGCCGACCTGATCAGCCTGCATGTGCCGCTGCTGCCCGCGACCCACCACCTCATCGACGCGGCCGCCCTCAAGGCGATGAAGGACGACGCGATCCTGGTGAACTCCAGCCGCGGCGGCCTCATCGACACCGACGCCCTCGTCGCCGAGCTGCGCGCGGGCCGCTTCACCGGGGTGGGCCTTGACGTGTACGAGGCGGAGGCCGGGCTGTTCTACCTCGACAAGTCCCTGGTGGGCATCGGCGACGACACCCTGGCCAGGCTGATGACCTTCCCGAACGTGCTGGTCACCAGCCACCAGGCGTACTACACGGCCGACGCGGTCGGCGAGATCGTCGCGACGACGGTGCGGAACATCACCGACTACGCCGAGGGCCGCCGCAACGAGAACGTGCTGGTCCCGGCCGGCTGAAGCCGACTGCTTCCGCAGCCGGGGGGAGCACGCGCCGTGCGGGCGGGGTCTCGCGGGTGGGTGAGGGTCACGCCGGACGGAGCGGCGACGGTGCCAGCAGCTCGGAGACGATCGCCGGACCGTTCAGCGTCAGCACGGACTCCGGATGGAACTGCACCGACGCGAAACCCGCACCGCGCAGCGCGTGCACCTCGCCCGTCGCCGGACACCGGCCCACTTCGACATGGAGCGCCGCCAGCTCCCGGGCAGCCTCGTCGTCGCAGCGCGCCACGAAGCTGTTGTAGAAGCCGACGGTCTCCGTCCGCCCGAAGAGATCGATGCTCGTCTGGGCCCCCTGGTACGGCACCTGCTTCCGCACGATCTCGAGGCCCAGCTCCGCCGCGATCAGCTCGTGCCCGAGGCAGACGCCCAGCACGCCGTACCGGTGGCCGCGGAGGACATCGGCGGTCAGCCCCCGCAGGGCCCGCATCTTCGGGTCGGCCGGGTCCCCGGGGTCGCCCGGCCCGGGCCCCAGCACCACCGGGCCCTCGTGCGCCGACACCGCCTCGCGCAGCCCCGGCTCGTCGAAGCGCCGTACCGTGACCTCCAGACCCGACGAGCGCAGCAGATGCGCCAGCATCGACGTGAACGTGTCCTCCGCGTCGACCACCAGCGCGTGCCCGTGCGGCTCGGCGGGCATCTCCTGCATCTTCAGCCAGAACGGCGCCAGATCCGCGCGCCGGCCGTCCAGCGCCGCCCGCACCCGCGGGTCGTCGGCCAGCCGCGGCGGCCGGGCGGACTCCTCACGCGGCCGCCCCGGCCGTACTCCGAGCGCCGCCAGGACACCCGCCGCCTTCGCATGGGTCTCGGCGACCTCGCCCGCCGGGTCGGAGTGGCGCACCAGGGTCGCGCCGACCGGCACCCGCAGCCCGCCGTCGGCGTCGATGTCGGCCGTACGGATCAGGATGGGCGAGTCCAGCGTCTGCGCGCCGCCCGCGTCCGTACCGAGGAGGGCCAGCGCGCCCGCGTAGTAGCCGCGCCCGACACCGTCCGGCCCGAGAGGCTCATGGCGCTCGATGACGCGGCAGGCGTTCTGCACGGGTGACCCGGTGACGGTCGCCGCGAACATCGTCTCGCGCAGCACGTCCCTTACGTCCAGCGTGGACCGGCCGCGCAACTCGTACTCGGTGTGCGCGAGGTGGGCCATCTCCTTCAGCCGGGGCCCGACCACGACACCGCCCATGTCGCCGACGGTGCACATCATCTTCAGCTCCTCGTCGACGACCATGGACAGTTCGTCGGTCTCCTTGCGGCTGCCGAGGAACGTCAGCAGGTCCTCCGGTGTCGGGCCGCCGGCCGGATAGCGGTACGTGCCGCTGATCGGGTTCATCACGACCGTGCCGCCCGACATCCGGACGTGCACCTCGGGGCTGGCCCCGACGAGGGTGCGGTCGCCGGTGTGCACGACGAACGTCCAGTACGCGCCCCGCTCACCGGCCAGCAGCCGGCGGAACAGCGCCAGGGCGTCGGCCCGCCCGAAGCCCGGGACACGCCCGGTGTACGTACGGCGGATGACGAAGTTCGCCCCTTCACCGCGCCCGATCTCGTCCTCGACGACCCGCCGGACGATTCCGGCGTACGCGTCGTCCGGCACGTCGAAACCGCCGTCCTCGACCCGTACGTCGTGCGTGGGCAGCTGCTCCAGGGCCTCGGCGAGCGGCAGTTCGTACGACTCGTCGGCGATCAGCACGGACAGCGGGGTGCCGTCGTCACGGACGTCGAAGCCGCGCTCCCGCAGCTGCCGGAACGGCACGAGGGCCAGCGCGGGGCGTTCCCCGACGGGGAGGTCGGCCAGTCTCTCCACCTCGTGGACGGCGCCGACGAGGACCTCGACGGTGTCGTGGTCGCGGCCCGGTGTACGGCGGCGGAGCAGGGCGAAGGGCGGGCAGGCGGGGTTCAGCAGTGTGCTGAGGTGCATCCGTGGTGTTCCTTCCGTGGTGGGGAGGAACGGCCCGTACCGAACGGGAGAAGGCCGCCCCTCGGGCGGCCTTCGCGTGTCGTGTGCGCGCGTCGATCAGTGGGCCGCCGGATGAGCGGTCCACCACCGGTTCTGGGTCGTCTGCGCGAACATGGCGCCGACCCTAACGCATCCGCCCGCGGCGCCGCAGCACGTCCCGTGGAACAGGACGGCCGCGGTGCCGCGGGCGGTGCGGTGCGGGTGCGGTGCGGTGTGAGTGGGCAGGTCAGATCAGCGAGTCGTAGATCTGCCAGCCCCGCCCGATGTACGACCGGGCCGCGAACGGCGAGGTCGCGCTGCCGGTGCCGTGGTAGAACCACAGGTCACCGTCGGGCTCCCGGGCGATCAGGTCCGGCCGGCCGTCCTTGTCGAGGTCGCTCGGACCGCGCAGGATGTCGTAGATCTGCCAGCCCCGGCCGACCGACGTGCGCGCTGCGTACGGCGCGGACGCGTTGCCGGTGCCCCGGTAGAGCCACAGATAGCCCGATCCGTCACGGGCGACCAGGTCCGGCCTGCCGTCGCCGGTGATGTCCCCGGTGTCGGTCAGGGCGTCGTAGATCTGCCAGCCCCGGCCGATGGACACCCGCGCCTCGAAGGGCGCCGAGGTGCTGCCGGTGCCCTTGTAGAGCCACAGGTAGCCGGAGCCGTCGCGCGCGATCAGGTCGGCGACGCCGTCGCCGGTCAGGTCACGGGCGCCGCTGAGCATGTTGTAGATCTGCCAGCCGCGGCCCACCACGGCGCGCCGCTGGAACGGCGCGGACGGGTTGCCGCTGCCCTTGTAGTACCAGAGGTAGCCGGAGCCGTCGCGGGCGACCATGTCGCCGGTGCCGTCGGCGCGCAGCGCCGTGAGGGTCGTGATCGCGTCGTACGCGCCCCAGCCGCTGCCGACGCGGTAGCGGGTGAAGAACGGCGAGGTCGCGCCACCGGTGCCCTGGTACTGCCACAGCACGCCCGAGGAGTCACGCGCGAGTGTGTTGTAGCGGTTCGTGCCCGGGTCGGGTGCGGTGCTGCTCACGAGCTCGACCTCGGACGCCTTGACCCAGGCGAGCCGGTGGTTGTAGCGGATCGGGTAGAACGAGTTGCTGCCCTGGACCAGCGTGCGGGAGCCTTCCCCGCTGCCGTCGTACAGGCCGCCGTAGTAGTACGTGCCGGGCACGGCCGGGCCGGCCTTGGTGTACAGCTGTCCGGCGGGGAGGTCGTACTTCGTCAGGTACGCGGTGTTCTGGCTCTGGACCGGTACCCCGGTGCCCGTGTACGCGGCGTCGTCCGGGTAGGCGCGCCCGTACACCTTGACGTCCACGCCCGCCTTCGCCCTCAGCACGGTCTGCGATCCGGTGCCGACGGGCGCGGTGAACTGGCCGCCCGGGTTGTGGAACCACGCCTTCTGGCCGCCGTACCAGATCGCCGTCCAGTTGTTCCGTGCCTCGGCGACGACGTACGTGCTGCCGGCGACGACCTTGTTGGCCCAGTTCCAGCCCTCGGTCCAGGTCTGCGTACCGAGGTAAGGGTCGCTGAGCGTGCTGGAGCCGGTCGAGGGGGAGGTGTAGAGGTAGCCGAAGTTCGCGGGCTGCGTGGCGACCGCGGCGCCGTTGTTCGTCAGCTTCGGCTGGTTCGCCGTGGTGAACGGCGGTACGACGCGGACGAGCTGCCCGGCCCTGAGCGGGCCGCCGGCGCCGTCGGCACCCGTGCGTGCGCCGATCAGCTCCATGTAGTGGTTCCAGTCCCAGAACGGGCCCGGGTCCCAGTGCTGGGAGCGGACCTTGGTGTCCAGGACGCCCGGGATCTCGTCGTGGCCGATGATGTGCTCACGGTCCAGCGGGATGTCGTACTTGGCCGCCAGGTGCTTCACCAGCGCCGCGGAGGACTCGTACTGCGGCTCGGTGTACCAGCTGCCCGCCTTGATGGCGTAGCCCTCGTGCTCGATGCCGATCGAGTGCATGTTGAGGGTCTTGTTGCCCGCGTGCCACGCCTCGTTCTTGTTCTCCACCATCTGGGTGACCAGACCGTCGGAGGCGCGGATCATGTAGTGGGCGCTGGCGTACGTGTTGGAGTTCTGGAAGACCGCCAGCGATCCGTCGTAGCTGCCCTCCGTGTCGTGGATGGCGATGTAACGGATGTCGTGTCCGCCGGCCGGGCGGCCGGCGACGTTGTAGTTGCCCCAGTCGTCCGGGCCGCTGTTCTGCTTGTACGCGGCCGGGCGGAAGTCGCAGTTCAGGCCGGTCGGGCAGTCGGGGGCCGGGACGGCGGTGGTGCTCGCGAAGGTCGCGGCGAGCGGCACCTTCGACGGCTTGACCGGCTTCACGGACCGGTCGGCCGGGAGCGAGAGCTGCTGGCCGTCCACGGTGACCCGGCGCTCACCGGTCCTGATCGACTCGAAGACGCGCTTGGCGAAGAGGTCGGCGCCCTTGCGGTCGGGTGCCTGGCTGTAACGGGCGACGGCCCCGTACCACTGGCCCGGGCTGTCGGGCAGCGAGCCGGTGGCCTCGCGCTGGTACTTGGCGAGCAGCGCCGCGCCCGCGCGGATGCTCTGCCCGGGGTCGGTCCGCACCGACTCCGGCGACGCGTCGATCAGCTCGGCGGCCTCGTCCAGCGTGTGCAGCCGCGGGTCGTCGGTGTCGACGGGCTTCTCGCGGACGGACTTCAGCGCCTTCTCGGCGTCGAAGTGCTTCTCGACGTTCGGGTCGCCGCTCCGGTTCATGTGCTCGAGCCGGTGCTCGTCGTCCTCGCCGTCGTGGCCGTCCGCGAGGTCCTCGGGGTCGACCTGCGTGAGGCCCATGACGTTGTAGGCGCCGGTGGTGCTGGGCAGTCCGTCGTGGCTCTCCCAGCGGGTCTGCCGGTACGACACCGCCATCAGGACGCTTTGAGGGACGTCGAACTCCCGTGCGGCCTTCTCGAAGTCCGTCTGCAGCTCGGCGGCCGGCGGCACCGCCTTGGGCTCGGACGAGCCCAGGAAGTCGGGCGATGCCACAGCCAGGGTGCCGACCGTCGTCGCGGCGGCCACGACGGAGGCGATTCCGTAGATGAGGAACTTCTTCTTGCGGTCTCTTCGATGGCCCGCGCTCAATTCCCACCCCTGGTATGTAGTTCTATCTTGAAGCTTGAAGAGCGCGTGACCCTACCAAACGTGGGGTGCGTCACCGTCACCGGGTCCCCGCCCGCTACGGCACCCGGGTGAGGGGAGGCCCTCGTCTCACTTTCTGAGCCGGTACATGGACATCTGTCCGGACCGCGTAATGTTGTCGAGGTGACCGTGAACGCTGATACCCACGCCGTCGCCGCCAAGGCGACCTGGCGAGACCTGCCCGCGGCGCAGCAGCCCGAGTACCCGGATGCCGAGGCTCTGCGCGATGTGATCGCGGACCTCGAGTCGTATCCGCCGCTCGTCTTCGCGGGCGAGTGCGACCAGCTGCGCGCCCGCTTGGGGGCTGTCGCCCGGGGTGAGGCGTTCCTCCTCCAGGGCGGCGACTGCGCCGAGTCCTTCGACGCCGTGGGCGCCGACGACATCCGCGCCAAGCTGAAGACGCTCCTCCAGATGGGCGCCGTGCTGACGTACGCCGCCTCGGTGCCCGTCGTGAAGGTGGGCCGGATCGCCGGCCAGTACTCGAAGCCGCGCTCCAAGCCCACCGAGACCCGCGACGGCGTGACGCTGCCGACGTACCGCGGCGACTCCGTCAACGGCTTCGACTTCACCGAAGAGGCCCGCGTCCCCGACCCGCAGCGGCTGAAGCGCATGTACCAGGCGTCGGCGTCGACGCTGAACCTGGTGCGCGCCTTCACCACCGGCGGTTACGCCGACCTGCGCCAGGTCCACGCCTGGAACCAGGACTTCGTGAAGTCCTCGCCGTCCGGCCAGCGCTACGAGCAGCTGGCCCGCGAGATCGACAACGCCCTCAACTTCATGAAGGCGTGCGGCACGGACCCGGCCGAGTTCCGTACCGTCGAGTTCTACGCCTCGCACGAGGCGCTGCTGCTCGACTACGAGTCGGCGCTCACCCGTGTGGACTCCCGCACCGGCGAGCTGTACGACACCTCCGGCCACATGGTCTGGATCGGTGAGCGCACCCGGCAGCTGGACCACGCGCACATCGAGTTCGCGTCGAAGATCCGCAACCCCATCGGGATCAAGCTCGGCCCGACCACTGCGGTCGACGAGGCCCTGACGTACATCGACCGCCTGGACCCGGAGCGGGAGCCCGGCCGGCTGACCTTCGTCGTCCGTATGGGTGCCGACAAGGTCCGCGACAAGCTGCCCGAGCTGGTCGAGAAGGTCACGGCGTCGGGTGCCACGGTCGCCTGGGTGACGGACCCGATGCACGGCAACACCTTCGAGGCGGCCTCCGGCCACAAGACGCGGCGCTTCGACGACGTCCTGGACGAGGTCAAGGGCTTCTTCGAGGTCCATAAGGCGCTGGGTACGCACCCGGGCGGCATCCATGTCGAGCTGACCGGCGACGATGTCACCGAGTGTGTGGGCGGAGGCGACGAGATCTTCGTCGACGACCTGCATCAGCGGTACGAGACGGCCTGTGACCCGCGGCTCAACCGCAGCCAGTCGCTGGACCTGGCCTTCCTGGTGGCGGAGATGTACCGGGACCAGTGATCTTGGCTTGAAAGAGCCTTGATACGCGCATGGGGCGCGGATCCATGTGATCCGCGCCCCATCGTCGTTTTCGCGGGCGCCCGGGCTTTCGCGACCCCCGGTTGGCGGGTAAGGTTAGGTTTGCCTCACCGGCCAACGGAGGGGTGTCGGCCCCAGGACCTGCAGGGAGGTGACCCGCGTGTACGTCTGCTCGTGCTTCGGTATCACCGAGACGCAGGTCAAGGAACACGCGGACGCCGGTGCCTGCACCCCCCGCCAGATTGCGTCGGCCTGCAAGGCGGGAACCGACTGCGGCTCGTGTGTGCGCCGCATCCAGGCCATCCTCGGCCGGGGCGCCTGCCCGCGGCGTGAGCTGCTGGACCAGGGTGAGCCGGCGCTGTCCGGGCTCGCGGACGTCCCGGAGTTCTCCGAGGCCGCCGCGCTCTCCGAAGCCGCCTAGCCCTCCGGCTGCTCGATCAGCTGGGCGATGTAGAGGGCCTCGCCGAGCTTGTCGACGAGCTCCAGCTGGGTGTCGAGGTAGTCGATGTGGTGCTCCTCGTCCGCCAGGATCGACTCGAAGATGTTGGCCGACGTGATGTCGCCCTTGTTGCGCATCAGCTCGATGCCGCGCCGCAGGCGGTCGATCGCCTCGACCTCGATCTGCCGGTCCGCCTGGAACATCTCCGTCACGGTCTGCCCCACCCGGACGTGGAACAGCCGCTGGTAGTTCGGCAGCCCCTCCAGAAACAGGATCCGGTCGGTGAGCACCTCGGCGTGCTTCATCTCGTCGAAGGACTCCGCGCGAGTGTATTTCGCGAGCTTCGTCCACCCGAAGTTGTCCTGCATCTTGGCGTGCAGGAAGTACTGGTTGATCGCGGTCAGTTCGGCGGTCAGCTGCTCGTTCAGGAACTCGATGACCTCGGGGTCGCCCTGCATGGCAGAGGCTCCTTCCACGTCAGTGAAGGGGCGGGATGCGCGCATCCTCGCACCGCGACGGAAGGCCGTCCAGTAAGTGCAGGCTTAGTAGGACTTGCCCGAATCGGTCTGGGCCCCGGTCGTGACCACCCCTCCCGGTCTGTCACCATTGAGTCATGGGTCAGCCGGAGAGCGAGGAACACCGGGCAGCAAGGGAGTCCACGCTTCCACCGGGACAGCGTCTGCAGCGCGGCTGGCCGGTCACGCACTACGGGCCCGTCCCCAAGTTCAGGCCGGAACGCTGGGAGTTCCGGGTCTTCGGCGCCACCGCGGACGGCGAGAAGCACTGCTGGACCCATGAGGAGTTCTCCGCGCTCCCGTTCTCCACGGTCGTGGCCGATCTGCACTGCGTCACGAAGTTCAGCATGCTCGCGGCCGAATGGGGGGGCGTCCCCGCGCGGACCATCCTGGAACTCGCCCCTCCGGCCCCGAACGTCACCCATGTGATGGTGTGGGCCGAGTACGGTTTCAGCGCCAACCTGCGGCTGACGGACTTCGCCTCCGAGCGCACGATCTTCGCCACCCACAAGGACGGTGAGCTGCTCACCGCCGAACACGGCTTCCCGCTCCGCCTGATCGTGCCGCACCTGTACGCCTGGAAGGGCCCCAAGTGGGTCCGCGGCGTCGAGTACATGACCGCCGACCGCCGCGGCTTCTGGGAGGAGCGCGGCTACCACAACATCGGCGACCCCTGGTCCGAGCAGCGTTACTCGTACCAGGAGGAGCCGGGGGACGGCCCGGAGCTCTGACTCCCGGACGACGAGCCCTGGCCGCTGCCCGGCACCGCGTCGGCGGGCGTCAGCGCAGGCCCTTCAGCCGGGCCACGTCCGCAGCGTGGCCCTCCTTCCCGCCCGGGGTCTCGATGATCAGAGGTACGCCCTCGGTCGCGGGGTGACGCATCAGCTCACGGAACGGCTCCTCGCCGATGTGGCCGGCGCCGATGTTCGCGTGCCGGTCCTTGTGCGCGCCGACCACGTCCTTGGAGTCGTTGGCGTGGATCAGCTTCAGCCGGCCCTCGCCGACCGTCTCCACCAGCAGGTCCAGCGTCTTGCGCATCCCGTGCGCGCCTGTCAGGTCGTGGCCCGCGGCGAAGATGTGGCAGGTGTCCAGGCAGACGCCCAGCCTGGGGTGGGCGTCGAGCGCCTCGAAGTACGGGCCGAAGTCCCATGTCGTGGAACAGAGCGAGGAGCCCTGCCCGGCCGTCGACTCCAGCAGCAGGAACGGGTCGTCGTCGTGCGTCAGCTCGTCCAGCAGCGGCAGCATCCGCTCCCGTACCTGGGCGAGCGCCTCCTCGCGGGGCCGCCCGCCGGTCGCCGAGCCGGTGTGCACGACGACACCCAGGGCGCCGATCGCGCGGCCGCGGCGCAGCGAGTGGCGGAGGGACTCCACCGACCGCTCGACGGTGGCCTCGGTGTGCGAGCCGAAGTTGATCAGGTAGGGGGCGTGGACATACGCGGGTATGCCCTCGGCGGCGCACCGCGCGCGGAAGAGCTCGTCCTGCGCGGGGTTGCCGGGAGGGGTCGCCCAGCCGCGCGGATTGGCGACGAAGACCTGGACGGTCTCGGCGCCGATCTCGCGGGCGTAGGCGAGGCCGGTCCTGGCCAGGCCGCCGGCCACGTGGACATGGCCGCCGACGGGGTTGCGCATGGGTGACTAGATTCCCTTGGTCTTGATGGTGATCGTGGAGCCCTCGGGGGCGGTGTCCCCACCGCGTACGGACTGGCTGCTGACGGTGTCGCTGAGGAACGGGAACGACTTCTCGACCTTCACCTCGAAGCCCGCCGCCCTCAGCTCGCGCGTCGCGTCGTCGATGCTCTTGTCCGTCACATCGGGCACCGCGATCATGCGCGGGCCCTTGGAGACGGTCAGCGTGATCGTGTCGCCCTTGGCGGCGCGGGCGCCCTTGGCGAGGGACTGGGCGGCCACGGCCCCGGCGGGCTGGGCGGAGTTCACGCGCTCGTCGGCGATCTCCACCGTGAACCCGGCGTCCACCAGCGCGTTCCGCGCCCGGTCCACGGGCTGCCCGACGACACCCGGGACATCGATCGGTGCGCCCTTGCTGACGACGAGGGAGACGGCGGCGTCCGGGCCGCGCTCCGTGCCGGCGGGCGGGTCGCTGCTGATGACCGCGCCCTGGGCCACCTCGGCGCTGAACTCCTCGGTGACGACCCCCGCCGCCAGGCCGGCCCGGCGCAGCTCGTCCCTGGCCGCGGCGAGCGGCATGCCCTTCAGATCCGGGACCTTCACGATCTTCGGGCCGCGCGAGATGACCAGGTCCACCGAGCCGTTGCCGCGGATGCGCTCACCGGGCGCGGGATCGGTCGCCATGACGGTGCCGCGCTCGAAGGCGCCGCTGAACTCCTCGCGCGTCGCCCCGACGTCCAGGCCCGCGTCCGTGAGCCGCCGCTCGGCCTCCGCCCGCGTCTTGCCGAGCACGCCGGTGGCGGGGACGCGGGTGAACTGGCCGGAGTTGATGTACCAGACACCGGCGCCGACGCCCAGGATCAGGAGGACGGCGACCACGGCGGCCAGGACGCCCCGCCGCGGGTCCGCCAGGGCCAGGACCGCGCGGCGTCGCCCGGCGGGCGGCTCGGGGCGCGGCTGCGGCCGGGTGCCGCTCTCCGGCGGCACCTCCAGACGGCTGGTGTGCAGGACGTCCTGCTCACCGGGGAGGGGACGGACGATGACGCTGGTGACGTCCTCGGGGTCCACCTCCCCGTCGGGCCCGGCTTCCGTACGGGCCTGCGGCGGCACCAGGTCCAGCTGCTCGTCGCCGAGCGCTGTGCGGGCCCGGCGGGCCAGCGAGAGCAGCGCCACGGCGTCGTGCGGGCGCGTCCCGGCGTCGCGCGCGGTGGCGGCGGCCACGAGGGCGTCCAGCTCGGGCGCGAGCCCGGGGACGGCGGCCGAGGGGGCCGGTACGTCGTTGTTCAGGTGCTGGAAGAGGACCTGCGCGGGGGTGTCGCCGCCGTGCGGCTTGCCGCCCGTCAGCATCTCGTACAGCACGACACCGCACGCGTACACGTCGGTGCGGGTGTCCGCGGTGCCGTGCTCGATCTGCTCGGGCGCGAGGTACGACACGGTGCCCAGTACGGAGCCGGTGGTGTTGGTGGCGGTGCCGACCGCGCGGACGAGCCCGAAGTCGGCCACCTTGACCCGGCCGTCGTCACCTATCAGTACGTTCTCGGGCTTCATGTCCCGGTGCACGAATCCGGCCCGGTGCGCCGCGCCGAGCGCGGCCAGCACCGGCTCCAGGATGTCCAGGGCGGCCCGCGGCGACAGCGCCCCGCGGTCGCGGAGCACGTCACGGAGCGTGCAGCCGGCGACGTACTCCATCGCGAGATACACGTACGCGCCGTCGGCGCCCTGGTCGAAGACACCGACGACGTTGGGGTGCGAGAGCCGCGCCACCGACTTGGCCTCACGGATGAACCGCTCCACGAACGACGCGTCGGTCGCCAGGGACGGGTGCATCACCTTGAGGGCGAGGACCCGGTCGAGACGGGTGTCGACGGCCCGGTAGACCGTGGCCATGCCACCGACGGCGATGCGCGCGTCGACTCGGTAACGGCCGTCGAGCAGTCGGCCGACGAGCGGGTCGTGAAGGGTCGTATCCACGCGCTCGAGTCTACGAGTCCCCACGGACCCGTCCGTCGCCCTGTACATGACCGGACCGGCAGTGCAGCCAACTTGTGACACCGGACACCCCCCCCACGCGCGCGAGGGGCCGGTACGCCCGGGCCGGGTCCGTCGGGGCGGCTGCGTCGGCCGGGTCCGTCAGAAGGCGGGCCTCTCCGGATCGAGGGCGGCGCGGCCCTCCGCGGGGGAGGACGCCTGGGCGAAGTGACGGCGGGGGATGCGCCCGGCGCGGTGGGCCAGGCGGCCCGCCTCGACGGCATGACGCATCGCCTCGGCCATCAGGACCGGTTCCTGGGCCCGGGTGACCGCGGAGGCCAGCATGACCGCCGCGCAGCCCAGCTCCATCGCCAGCGCCGCGTCCGACGCCGTCCCGGCGCCGGCGTCCAGGATCACCGGCACGCGTGCGTGCTCGACGATCAGCTGGAAGTTGTGCGGGTTGCGGATGCCGAGCCCCGACCCGATGGGCGAGCCCAGCGGCATGATCGCCGCGCAGCCCGCGTCCTCCAGCCTCCGGGCCAGGACGGGGTCGTCGTTGGTGTACGGCAGCACCGTGAAACCGTCGTCCACCAGCGTCTCGGCCGCGTCCAGCAGCTCGATCGGGTCCGGCAGCAGGGTGCGCTCGTCGGCCACGACTTCCAGCTTCACCCAGTCCGTACCGAGCGCCTCGCGCGCGAGGCGGGCGGTCAGCACGGCCTCGCCCGCCGTGAAGCAGCCCGCCGTGTTCGGCAGCACCTGGACGCCCAGCCGGTTCAGGACGGACAGCACGGACCCGTGGACGGTCGGGTCGATACGGCGCATCGCCACCGTCGTCAGCTGTGTGCCGCTCGCGACGAGCGCGCGTTCCAGTACGTCGAGGCTCGGCGCCCCGCCCGTACCCATGATCAGCCGGGAGTCGAAGCCTGTCCCGGCGATGGTGAGACGGTCGTCACCCACGGCTCAGCCCCCCTGCACGGCGGTGAGGACCTCGACCCGGTCGCCGTCGGCGAGCGCGGTCGCCGCCCACCGGCCGCGCGCGACGACGGTCTCGTTGACGGCGGCGGCCACCCCGGAGGGGGCGATGGTGAGGGTCGCGACCAGGGCGTCGAGGGTGGTCGGACCGGTCAGCTCGCGCGGCACGCCGTTCACCGAGACGGAGACGGCGGCGCGTACCTGGTTCGTCATGACACTCCTACGGGGGCGAAACGGGCGGGCGTGAACGCGCGGGCGACCTCGGGGAGCTCCCCGGTGGCCAGTAGCGCGGCCATCACGTCGCCGGTGACGGGGGTCAGCAGCACCCCGTTGCGGTAGTGCCCGGTGGCCAGGTGCAGCCCGGGCAGCGCGGACGGGCCGAGCAGGGGCGCGTTGTCGGGCGAGCCGGGCCGCAGCCCCGCGCGGGTCTCCCTCAGCGGCAGCTCCGTGATGCCCGGCACCAGCTCGTGGGCGTCGCGCAGCAGCTCGTACACGCCGCCCGCCGTGACCGTGGTGTCCCAGCCGAGCTCCTCGCTCGTCGCGCCCACGACCAGCTCGCCGTTCTCGCGCGGCACCAGGTACACATGGCTGCCCCGGACGACGGCCCGGACCGTGCGGCTCAGGAAGGGCGCGTACGCCTCCGGGACCGTCAGCCGCACCACCTGACCCTTCACCGGCCGCACCGGCGGCAGCACCTCGTCCGGTACGCCGCCGAGTCGGCCGCTGTGGCTGCCCGCGGCCAGCACCACCTGCTCCGCGGCCACCTCCGTGCCGTCCGCGAGGACCGCGCCCGCGGCCCGCTCCCGTACGGACGACAGCCGGTCCGCCCAGGTGCGGTGGAAGGCCACCCCGGCCCGCTCGCAGGCAG
Organism: Streptomyces sp. TRM49041; assembly: GCF_008271805.1. GTDB lineage: Bacteria > Actinomycetota > Actinomycetes > Streptomycetales > Streptomycetaceae > Streptomyces. The sequence continues at coordinate 13,602 of NZ_VSRY01000057.1, read as the reverse complement.
CCACGAGGGCGCCCGACAGCCGCCGCGGGTCCACCTGGTGGTCGCCGTCCACGCGCAGCCCGCCCCGCACGCCCGGTGCCAGCAGCGGCTCCAGGCGCCGGCACTCACGGCCGGTGAGCCACTCGGAGGCCAGCCCGCAGCGCCGCTGCAGCGCGTGCAACTCCCGCAGATGGGCGCGGTCGTCGGCGTCCAGGGCGACGGCCAGCGTGCCGCACGTCCGGAAGCCGACGTCCAGCCCGGTCTCCGCCTCCAGTTCGGCGACGAAGTCCGGATAGCGCTCCGCCGACGCGAGGTTGAGGCCGAGGAGCGTCTCCTCCCCGTAGTGCAGTTCGGTGACCGCGGCGAGCATCCCCGCCGCCACCTGGGCGGCGCCTCCGCCCGGCTCCGGGTCCACCACGGCGGTGCGCAGCCCGCGCTGCGCCGCCCGCCAGGCCGTGACCAGGCCGATGATGCCGCCCCCGATGACGAGGACGTCTGATGTGTCGCGCGACATGGGCGTCCAGCCCCTCCCTTCGCCGGCATGACCCGGATCAGGTTCGTACGGTCGGAGGCCGCCCAGCCTCCCTCTCAGCCCGGTGCGCCGGGCTCCCGCGATGTTCTGGCGGGCACAGACTAACCCCACGCCTCCGGCGGCAGTAAGTAAGGTGACCGCGTGAGCGAGCAGCGGGAGCAGACGGCAGAGGGGCATCCGGAAGAGCGGCGCGTCGTCGTCGTCGGCGCCGGGATGGCCGGCGTGCAGACCGCCGTGGCCCTGCGCGAACAGGGCTTCGCCGGGCCGGTGCTGCTCATCGGGGCGGAACCCCACCAGCCGTACGACAGGCCGCCGCTGTCAAAGGCGTTCCTGCTCGGCAAGGCCGAGGGCTCGGCGTTCGAGGTGGACTTCGAGTCGCTCGGCATCGAACTCCGCCTCGGCGTGGAGGTCTCCGGACTGCGCCCCGACGACCACGAGGTCGACACCGAGGCCGGCCCGGTCCCGTACGACGTGCTCGTCGTCGCCACCGGTGCCGTACCGGTCACACTGCCCGGCTCCGAGGGCGTCCCCGGCGTCCACCTGCTGCGGACCCTGGACGACGCCGAGCGGCTGCGCCCCGTCCTCGCCGAGCGGCACGAGGTCGTGGTCGTCGGCGCGGGCTGGATCGGCGCCGAGTTCGCCACGGCCGCCCGCGAGGCAGGCTGCGCCGTCACCGTCGTCGAGGCCGCGGGCCGCCCGCTCGTCGGCGCCCTGCCCGACGAGGTCGCCGCGCCGATGGCCGAGTGGTACGCGGAGAGCGGCGCACGGCTCCTGACCCACGCGCGTGTGGACCGGATCGAGCCCGGGCGCGTCATCCTGGACGACGGCCGCGTCCTGCCCGCCGGAGCCGTGGTCGTCGGTATCGGGGCCCGGCCCGCCACCGGCTGGCTCACCGGCTCTGGTGTCGCGCTGGGCGCGGACGGCTCGATCGTCGCCGACGACCGGCTGCGGACCTCCGTCCCCGATGTGTACGCGGTCGGCGACTGCGCGTCCTTCCCCTCGGCCCGCTACGGGGCGCGGCTCCTCGTGCACCACTGGGACAACGCCCTGCAGGGGCCGCGCACGGTCGCGGCCGACATCATCGGAGACGGTGCGCCTGCCTACGATCCGGTGCCGTACTTCTGGTCCGAGCAGTTCGGCCGTTTCGTCCAGTACGCCGGGCACCACGCGTCCGCAGACGCGCTGGTCCGGCGCGGCGACCCGGCCGACCACGCCTGGTCCGTGGCCTGGCTGCGCGAGGGCGCCCTGGTCGCGCTGCTCGCGGTGGGACGCCCCCGCGATCTGGCGCAGGGGCGCAGGCTCATCGAGTCGGGCGCCCCGCTCGACCCGGCGCGTGTCGCCGACCCGTCGGTGCCGCTGAAGTCCGCCGTCCTGGCTTGAGCGTCCGCCCGTACGGCCGGGCCCGGCTACCGGCTGTCGGTGCGGGATGGCAGGCTAGTGATGTGACCGAGATTGACACGAAGATCGATGCGCTCGTCCCTGACTGGCTGTACCTGCCCGACATCGCCGAGCTGCTCGGCGTCGAAGTGACGCGGGTGCGGCAGCTCGTCAAGGAGGGCCAGCTGATCGCTGTGCGCCGCGGTGAGAACCGCGCGCTCCAGGTGCCCGCCGCCTTCATCAAGGACGGCAGGGTCGTCAAGGGCCTCTCCGGTACCTTGACGCTCCTGAAGGACGACGGCTTCACCGACGAAGAGATGCTGGAGTGGCTCTTCACGCCCGACCCGTCCCTGCCGGGTACGCCCGCGCAGGCCCTGGCCGAGAATCGTGGCACGGAGGTGAAGCGCCGCGCCCAGGCGCTCGCCGTCTGAGCCGTCGGAGGCATCCAAGTCGTACATGTCGCATGTCGCATGTCGCATGTCGCATGTCGCATGTCGCATGTCGCCATGCGTCCAAGTCTGAGTCTGAGTCGTCCTGGTTCTGAAGTCGGCATGCCGACACCGGGCGGTGCGCGGGTCGTGGCCCGGTCGGGCCTCGCTCCGCGCACCGCCGCACCAACGGGGGGAGCACCTCATGTCCATCACCGCCCGCGCGCCGCTGTCCGACGCCCGGCTGTACCTCTGCACGGACGCGCGCAAGCGACAGGGTGACCTCCCCGACTTCCTGGACGCCGTCCTCGGGGCCGGGGTCGACATCGTGCAGCTCCGCGACAAGGGCATGGAGGCGGGCGAGGAGCTGGAGCACCTCGCGTTGTTCGCGGACGCCTGCCGCCGGCACGGCAAGCTGCTCGCCGTGAACGACCGCGCCGACGTGGCGCATGCCGCCGGCTCCGACGCACTGCACCTCGGCCAGGGCGACCTGCCGGTTCCGGCCGCCCGGGCGATCCTCGGCGACCGGGTCCTGATCGGCCGGTCCACGCACGCGGAGGCCGAGGTGGACGCCGCCGTCGCGGAGCCGGGCGTCGACTACTTCTGCACGGGGCCGTGCTGGCCCACGCCGACCAAGCCGGGCCGTTACGCGCCCGGGCTCGGCCTCGTCCGGTACGCGGCGTCGCTGGCCCAGGACCGGCCCTGGTTCGCGATCGGCGGCATCGACGCGGGCAACCTCGAAGAGGTCCTGGACGCGGGTGCCCGCAGAATCGTCGTGGTCCGCGCCGTCACCGAGGCCGACGATCCGGCGGCCGCGACGGCGGACCTCGCCCGCCGGATACGCGAGCGCGCCACCGCGTCAGCCGACGCCGACGCCGGTGTCCCCGCCGGGCGGTCGTAGAGCCCTGACCCGGGAGCCGACGGGAGTCCACATGGTGGGACGATTTCATGCGCCAACAGGCATTTCAGCCCCGTAGGCGTCCGAAGGGTGGACAAGATTCGGACAAAATGCCTAAAACATGGTGCTCCGGTTGGGGGACGGTCCCCGGGTGGCTAACCTGCCCGTATGGCCCTTGGCACACCCTCCACCAGGACAGATCACGCACGGACGGTGCGCGATCTGCTCGCGTCCGACACCACGTACTCCTTCGAGTTCTGGGCGCCCAAGACCGAGAAGGGTGAGCGGAACCTCTGGAACGCCCTGCGCCGGGTCGAGGCGGTGGCCCCGAGCTTCGTCTCCGTGACGTACGGCGCCGGCGGCTCCACCCGGGCCGGGACCGTCAAGGCCACCGAGCAGATCGCGGCCGACACCACCCTCACGCCCGTCGCCCATCTGACGGCCGTCGGTCACTCGGTCGCCGAGCTGCGCAACATGGTCGGCCAGTTCGCCGACGCCGGGATCCGTAACATCCTCGCCCTGCGCGGCGACCCGCCCGGCGACCCGATGGGCGAGTGGGTCCGCCACCCCGAGGGTCTGGACTACGCCGCGGACCTGGTCCGGCTCATCAAGGAGGCCGGGGACTTCTGCGTCGGCGTCGCCGCCTTCCCCGAGATGCACCCCCGGTCCGTCGACTGGGACAGTGACGTCCGTCACTTCGTCGACAAGTGCCGGGCCGGCGCGGACTACGCGATCACGCAGATGTTCTTCGACCCGGAGAACTACCTCCGGCTCCGCGACCGGGTCGCCGCGGCCGGCTGTGAGACCCCGATCATCCCCGAGGTCATGCCGGTTACCGCTGTCAGACAGCTCGACCGGCTTCCGCAGCTCAGCAACGCCCAGTTCCCTCCCGCCGTCAAAGAACGGATCCTCGCGGTCAAGGACGACCAGGCCGCTGTACGCTCCTTGGGCATCGAGTTCGCGACGGAGTTCTGTGCGCGGCTGCTGTCCGAAGGTGTGCCCGGACTGCACTTCATCACGCTGAACAACTCCACGGCGACACTCGAGATCTACGAGAATCTCGGACTGCACCCGCAGTCCTGACCGGCCGTACCCGTCACATCCCGAGGCGGCGGTCGAAGGAGAGGGGCGGGCATGGACCTGAGCTGGTGGACGGTCCTCTACATCGCGTTCGGAATCGTCGCGCTGTGGCTTCTCGGCGAAGTGCTCCTGCAGTACAAGGCGCGGCTGCGCTGGCGTCTGCTCGCCTTCTTCGGCTTCCTGGGCGTGGTGGCCGGCGTACTGCTGTCGAGCATCGTGCTGATCGTCGCCGGCGCGGTGGCCTTCGGCGTCGGCCAGCTGTTCGTCACGCTGTCGTTCCTGCGCGGCTTCTCCACCGGATGGGCGCTCGGCGGCAAACCCGGCGCGAGCCGTCGCCGCAGGACGGGGGCTGCCCAGCAGGACGCGGGGCCCAACCTGGAGGTCTCCGACCTGGAGTACGAGGAGCCGCGGGACCGGGTCACGGACGAGGACCCGGCCGAATACCCGGCCGAGTACCCGGCCGTCCACGAGCCCCAGCCGCTGCCGGACGACACCGGCGAGTACGGGGTCTACGGCGGCGATCCGGTGCGGCAGCACGCCGCGTACGGCGACCAGCACACGTACGACACGGGCGCCTACGCCACCGCGTACGACTACGGGACGGGCGGGCAGCAGCAGTACGCCGCCTACTCGGACCCGTACACCGGTCCCACCGCCCCGGCCCCCGGCGATCAGCAGTACGGCGCGTACGACACGTACGGCCAGCAGCAGTACGCCGACCCCTACGCACCGCAGTACGGCATGGAGACCCCGCCCGGCGGCGTATGGGTCCCGCCCCAGCGCGACGGCGAGCAGGAGTACCCACCGCCCCCGCAGGAGCCCCCGTCGCCGTACGGCTACGACCAGAGCGGCCAGCAGTACCGCTACTGAACGGCCGGCCGGCCGCCCGGCGGGTCCGGGACCCGGCGGGCCCGGCTACCGCGAGCCGCGGAAGTCCGCGCCCTCCACGATCAGGCCCGCCACCAGCGCACCGGACATCCCGGCGTGCGCGAGCCCGCCGCCCGGATGCGACCAGCCCCCGGCGAAGAACAGGCCCGGCAGCGGGGCCGGGTTGGCCGCGGGCAGCAGCGTGCCGCCCGCGCCCGCCAGGGCGGGGCCGGGCACGCACCAGGTCCCCGTCTCCCCGTCCGTGTCCGCCGGGGTCCGTATCCCGCGCCACAGCAGCCGCTCCCGCAGCCCCGGCACGGCCGCCTCGGCGGCCTCCACCATCCGGTCGGCGAACTCCACGACGGGCTGCCCCGGACCGTCGCCCCACAGGTCCTCCGACGACAGCGGGCCGCCCGCCGGCACCGTCGCCGTCACCGTGACGGCCTCGTGGTCACCGTCAGGCCGCAGCAGCTCGTCGTCCGGGCGCAGCACCACCACCGTCGGCCGCGCGCAGAGCCGCCCGCCATGGGCCAGCGCCGCCAGCTCGTCCGCCCGGTCCGCGGAGTGCACCACGGTCCGGTGCGCGGCGCCCGCCTCCCGCGCACCGCGCAGCGCCAGGCACACGGTCACCCGCCCGGTCCGGACACCCGCCTGGAATCGCGGCCACTCGTCCTGTCGCTCCCAGGCCACCACCTGGTCCCGGTAGAGGGCCGGCACGGGGGCCCCGGCGACCACATGGTCGGCCTCCACGACCTGCCCGTCCGCCAGCGCGATCCCGGCGGCCCGGCCGTCCTTCTCCACCACGCCGGTCACCCCGGCGCCGAAGACGAAGTCGACCCCGCGCGCCAGGCACCGCTCGTACACGGCGTCCGCCAGCGCCCGCAGGCCCCCGCGCACATACCAGGTCCCGAAGGTCTGCTCCATGTACGGCAGGACGGCCGCCGACGGGGGAGCCGTCGCCGGGTCGAAGCCGTACGCCAGCGCGTACCCCTCCAGCAGCGCGGCCAGCCGTCCGTCGCCCAGCTCACGGCGCCCCACGTCGGCGAGCGTCGTGGCGGTCCGGCGCAGCAGCCCGGTCCTGAGCGCCGGGTACGGGTCGCGCGTGAACGGCGACACATCGGCCGGGAGGGGCTCCTCCAGGAGCGGCCGCCGCGAGCGGTCCCAGGCGTCCCGCGCCCGGTTCAGGAACGCCGCCCACCGCTCGCCCGCGCCCCCGCCCAGCGCGTCGTCCAGGGCCGAGACGACCCCGGCCCGCGACGCGTTCGGCAGGGCCACCGCCGTCCCGTCCGGGAACACATGCCGGCTCGCCGGGTCGACCTGCGTGAGCTCGACGCACCGCTCCAGCGGCTCCTTGCCCGTCTTGACGAACAAGTCCCGGTACACGGCGGGCAGATGCAGCAGTCCGGGCCCGGTGTCGAAGCCGAAGCCCTGGTGCTCGAAGCGGCGCACCGCCCCGCCGTACGTCTCCGCCCGCTCGTACACCGTCAACCGGTGGCCTGCCACGGCCAGCCGCGCGGCCGCCGCCATGGCGCCCATCCCGGCGCCGATCACCGCAATCCGTGCCATGTCAGGGACTCTATAAGCCCCCACCGACAGCCCCTACCGACAGCCCCGTCGCCGTCCGTCGCCGTCCGTCGCCGTCCGTCGCCGTCCGCCGCGGAGACAGTCCCGCGCGCGCCTCAGCCCGGTGGCCGGTGCGCGCCGCCCGCCGTCACGATCCGCTTCTCCTCGCGCCGTTGCGCCCGCCGCCGCAGGAACCGGCGGATACGCCCTATCAGGATGACGACCACGGCGATGCCGAGCGCCAGGAGCCCCCCGGCGATGATGGCGGCGGCGACCGGATTGAAGATCGCGAACGTCACGATCCCGGCGACACCCAGGTCCTCCGCGACGCTGATGACGATGTTGCTGACCGGCTCGGGCGAGGTGTTCACCGCCATACGCGTGCCGGCCTTGACCAGATGGCTCAGCAGGGCCGTGGAGCCGCCGATCGCCCCGGCCGCGAGCTCGGGCAGTGAGCCGCTCTCCCCGGCCAGCAGCGCGGCCACCACCGCACCCGTCACCGGCCGGACGACGGTGTGGACGGAGTCCCACGCGCTGTCCACATAGGGGATCTTGTCCGCGACCGCCTCACAGAGGAAGAGGACGCCGGCGACGATCAGCACATCGGGGCGCTGCAGCGCCTCCGGGACGTCGTCGGCGACACCGGTCGCGCCGAATATGCCGAGGAGCAGGACCACCGCGTAGGCGTTGATCCCGCTGGCCCAGCCGCTTGTGAAGACCAGAGGGAGTACGGACACGGACGTGATCGTATCCAGGCGGTCCACGCGCGCGTGGGGATCCGCACGGACGTCTGAGTATCCGTACTCAGGAGCCCGGATGAGTAGGTGCGCGGATGGGATCCCGCCCGCCCGGAAGGAAGAGTGGTGCACACGGAAGGGGCGCGGCGCCGGCACCCGCCGACACGGGGCGGCGGAACCGGTGCGGCGCACCTGACCGAACGGGGGCGGGGGAGTACGGGGGTACGGGGGGAACACCGCGCCGGTCCGGCGGGGCTCGGGGGGATCGAGCCTCGCCGGACCGGCGCCCTTCGGCGTTTCCCGCCCTCAGCGGCTTCCGTTGTCCGGGTCCCGGCGGCCGCCCACGCGCCCGTGCAGCAGCCGCGACAGCGCGGCGTGCACGTCGTCGATGGACCGCTCCCGCTGGAACGCCTGCCAGTCGAGGGCCGCGACCAGCACCATGCCCACCAGCGCGGCCGCCGTCAGCGGGATGTCGATGTCCTCGCTCAGCTCGCCGTTCGCGACGGCGTCCCGCAGCACCGTCTCGACGACCGCGACCGCCTCCTGACGCACCACCAGAAGGGTGGACTGCCAGGCCCGGTTGGTGCGCCAGAGCTCGGCGACGTACAGCTGGGTGAAGGCCGGGTAGCGGTCGATGAAGACCAGACCCGCCCGGATCATCGCGTCCAGGGCCTCGACCCGCGTCCCGCCGCGCGCCGCCGTCTCGTCGGCGGCGGTGCGAAGCGAGGCGGTGAGCAGTCCGACGCCGTGCCGCAGCAGCTCCTCGAAGAGCTCGGTCTTGCTCTTGAAGTTGTAGTAGACCGTGCCCTTGGCGACTCCCGCGCGCTCCGCGATCTCGTCGACCGTCGTCGCCGAGAAGCCCTGCTCGGCGATGAGGGTCACGGCTGCCTCGTAGAGCTTGGTGCGGGTGGCCTGCCGTCGCGTGCTCTGGGTGTCCATGGCGTCGATTCTCACAGGTCTCTCCGGTCCTTCGGGCTTACAGGCTGAGCTCGGGGTGCAGACGGTCGAATGTCCACACCTGCTTGCGGCGGGCGGTGAGCGCCGTCAGCGCGAGGGCGCCGGCGGTGAAGGCGGCCAGGACCGCGCATGCCTCCCAGACCGGGCCGACACCGCCGCCCGTGATGAGCCGGCGCAGCGCCTCGACGACGTAGCTCATCGGCAGGAACGGGTGGATCGCGTTGAAGAAGCCCGGGCTGGTCTGTACGGGGTAGGTACCGCCGGCCGAGGTCAGCTGGAGCATGAGCAGCGCCAGCACGAGGATCCGTCCGGCCGCCCCGAACCGGGCGTTCAGCCACTGGATGATCGCGGCGAAGCAGCAGGTCACGAGGGCCAGGAAGCCCACGGTCCCGGCGGCGCGCGCCATCTCGAGGCCGAGCCCCCAGTGCAGTACGGACATCAGCGCGCCGACTTGCAGCAGACCGATCGCGGCGACCGGGAGCCAGCCCGCCAGAGCTATCCGCCAGGCGGAGGCGCCCGCGGCGAGGGCCCGCCGGTTCATCGGCTGGATCAGCATGTACGCCACCATGGCGCCCACCCACAGGGACAGCGGGATGAAGTACGGGGCGAATCCGGTGCCGTAGTTGGCCGCCTTGTGCATGGACTGGGAGGCGAGCTGGACCGGGTCGGCCATGACCTCGGTACGGCGGTTCCGGGCGTCCTTGTCGTAGTCGGGGATCTGCTCGACGCCCTTGTCGAGGCCGCTCGCCAGCTCGGTGGAGCCGTCGGCCAGCTTGAACAGCCCGCCGTCCAGGTCGTTGGCGCCCTTCTTGATCCTGCCGACGCCGGAGTCGAGGCTGACCGCGCCGTCCTTGCTCCTGGTGATGCCCTTGTGCAGCTCGGCCATGCCCTTGGCGACCTGGCCGGCGCCGCTGTTCAGTTCGTTGATCCGGGCGATCGCGTAGTCCACGTCGTCGCTGAGCGTCGGCGCGCGCTGCGCCAGGGCGTCGGCCTTGGTCTGCAGATCGGCCAGCTGGGCGTCCAGCTTCTTCAGGTCGCCGTCGCTGTCCTTGGCCAGCTCGTGGACGTCGTCGGCGATGACCGCGACGTCGGCGGCGGCGACTTTGGCCTTCTTCAGCTCGGCGCAGAGCTCGGCATCGGCCGGCAGCTGCCCCTCGCACCGCTTGGCGTACAGGGCGGCCAGCCCGTCCGCCGCCTTGTGGGCACCGCCGCGGACGCCGGGGCCGTGCTCGACGATCGACTCCAGGCTGTTGCGGGCCGCCTTGGAGGTGTCGGAGACCAGCCGGGCGGCGTCGCCGATCTGCTTGCCGTTGTCCCGCAGGTACGGCCGGACCTTGGGCGCGACGCCGTTGACCCGGTCGGCGAGCTGCTGCGTGCCGTCGGCGACCTTGCGGCTGCCGGTCTTCAGCTTGCCGGCCGCCGAGTCGAGTTTCTTGAGGCCCTCGGCCAGGTCGGTGCTGCCGTTCTTGGCCTTCTTCAGGTTGTCGGCGAGACTCTTGGAGCCCTTCTTCGCCTCACCGACGCCGTCCTTGAGGTCGTTGGCGCCCTTGGCGGCCTTCTCCGTCGCGTCGTGGATGTCGGAGAACGAGATGAAGATCTTGTCGAGGAAGGAGCGGGAAGACTTCGTCGACGCGGCCGTACGCACCTCGGAGAACACCGTGCGCGAGATCTGGCCGACGATGTAGTTGTTGGCGTCGTTCGTCCGCACCTGGAGGGCGCCCGTCTCCGGGGCGTCGCCCGAGCTGGACGCGATGCGGGCGCTGAAGTCCTCGGGCATCGTGAGCGACAGGTAGTACGTGCCGTTCTCGACGCCCTCGCGCGCCTCGGCGTCGCTCACCTCGTGCCACTCGAAGACCGCGCTGTCGCGCAGCCCCTTGGTGATGTCGTCTCCGGCGTTGATCTTCTTGCCGTCCGCGGTGGCGCCCTTGTCCGCGTTGACGAGCGCGACGGGTATCCGGTCGAGCCTGCTGTACGGGTCCCAGAACGACCACAGGTACAGCGCGCCGTACAGCAGCGGCAGCAGCAGGATCGCGACGAGCGCGGCTCGCGGGAGCTTGCCCCGGCCGAACCGCCTCAGCTCAAGCGCGGCCAGTTTCGGCGAGCGCATCGGCCGCCCCCTCCTCGTTGTCGGTGTCGTCTTCGCTGTCGTCGTCGGCGTGGCTGTCGCCGGCTTCCTTGCCGCCGGCCGCGTCGTCGTCCTCGGCGGCGTCCTCGTCCGTGCCCTCGGCGGCGTCCTCGCCGGTGCCCTCGGCTGCGTCGACGCTCCTGTCCGTGCGGATCACGGCGTCGGCCTGCTCGGGCACCTCGGTGCAGACGGCCAGGACGGTGATGCCGCTGTCGGCGACCGAGCGGAGCATCGACCAGGCGGCCGCCTCTTCGGCGTCGTTCAGCTTCAGGTCCGTGTCGTCGACGGCGAGCAGCCGCGGCTCGCCGATCAGCGCGAGCGCCACGGAGAGCCGCAGCGCCTCCAGCCGCTCCAGATCCCGCACCGATGTGCGCTCGCCCTTGGGCAGGGTGTCCGGGTCCAGTCCGGCCGCCTCCAGCGCGGTCCGGATCCGGCGGCCGTTCTCGGCGGCGCGCTCCCCGCGCGGTCGGAGCAGGGCCAGCGGTGAACCGCCGAAGCGGCGCCGCAGCAGCGCCCGTTCGCGCAGGTGCTCGCCGACGGTGAACGCCGGGTCCAGCTCGCTGACGCCCGGTACGTGCGCGAGGGCGCTGATCCTCCGTACGGCGGCCATCCTGCGCGGCAGGCGCGCCCCGCCGACCTCGGCGTGGCCCTCGCCGGGCTTCATCCGCCCGGTGAGGGCGAGCAGCAGGCAGGTGCGGCCGGACCCGGACGCCCCCGCCACCGCGACGAGACTGCCGGGGGCGGCGTCCACGCTCACCCCGCGGAAGGCCCAGCCGCGCGGTCCCTTCATCCCGAACCCCTCGGCGCTGACTCCCGCCCCGCTCCGCGGCGCGGTCGCCTCGTCGTTCTCCGGGCTCTCCACGGACCTCCCCCAACTCTTCTGTACTGACCAGTCAGTTCAAAAGCTACAAGGTGGCCGCGGTCCCAGGCAAACCGCAGGAGCGACGACGGGGCGAGAAATCTGGTCATCGGCGTGAAATCGCAGCTCAGAGCCGACTGTCAGTGGTGGCTTGCACGATGGACCCCATACGGCCGCAGCGCCGTCACACGACGACAGGAGGTCCGTCATGGCGAGCGACGTCCACCCCGTGCCGCGCCGCTCCTCGGCACCGCCCGCCGCCCTCGACCTGCTCGCCCAGGCGCGCGCCGGCCTGGCCGAGGCGAGCACCCTCGACAGCCCCAACGAGCGGTACGCGACGGCCCACCTGGCCGCCCTCCGCACCGCCGCCGCCGTGCTCGCCGTGCGCGGCCGCCCCGAGACCGGCCCCCGCGGACGGCGCCGGATCCGCAGCGCGTGGGACGTGCTGCCGGAGACAGCGCCCGAGCTCGCCGAGTGGAGCGCCCTGTTCGCCGCCGGGGCCACCCGCAGAGCCCGTGCGGAGGCGGGCATAAAGGGCGCGGCCACTCCGCGTGACGCGGACGACCTGATGCGCGACGTGGCGATGTTCCTGCGCCTGGTGGAGCGGCTGCTCACCCTCCGGCCCACGCCGCGGCCGAGGACGGCGCCCGAGGCCATAGGCTGGCAGGGTTCGTAACCGGTCACCGAGGAGTCAACTGCCGTGTCGGACCCGCAGCGCCCCCGCGCCTCCCTTCGTACCGCCGTGGTGTGGGACGTACTCGAGGACGCCCTCGACCGCAGGGTCAAGGCGACCGGCAAAGAGAGCCTCGACGTCCTCGACACCGGCGGCGGCAGCGGCAACTTCGCCGTGCCCGTCGCCCGCCTCGGCCACCGCGTCACCGTGGTCGACCCCAGCCCCAACGCCCTGTTCGCGCTGGAGCGCCGCACCTCCGAAGCCGGTGTCGCCGACCGTGTCCAGGGCGTCCAGGGGGACATCCACGGCCTGTTCGACGTCGTCGAGCGCGGCGGGTACGACGCGGTGCTCTGCCACGGCGTCCTGGAGTACGTCGACGACCCGGCCGAGGGCGTCCGGAACGCCGTGGCGGCGCTGCGCCCGGGCGGTGCGCTCAGCCTCCTCGCGGCCGGCCTGGGCGGCGCCGTCCTCGCACGGGCACTCGCCGGGCACTTCACCGAGGCCCGCCGCGCCCTGACCGACCCGGCGGGCCGCTGGGGCGAGGGCGACCCGGTGCCGCGCCGCTTCACCGCCGAGCAGCTCACCGAGGCCGTGGAGGCGGCCGGTGTGCAGGTCGGCGCCGTGCACGGCGTGCGGGTCTTCGCCGACCTGGTCCCCGGCGTCCTCGTGGACACGGAACCCAGCGCTCTGGACGCGCTCCTGAAGCTGGAGGCGGCCGCAGCGGAACTGCCCGCCTTCCACGCGGTCGCCTCTCAGCTGCACGTGCTGGGTGAAAGGCGGGACTGACCCGGCGGAGGGGCCTGATCAGGGACGCAGCGGCGGATGGAGTACGCCACAGGCGCCCCGATCGCGTCAGTATCCCCGTATGATCGAGGGACACCATCCGGCATGACGGTTCGGACGATGGGGAATCAACGCCTCACCAGCCGAACCGGCATGGCGGCCCGATCGGCGAATTGGCACTCAGGGCGGGTTTCACGGGGACGATTCCCTGCCTATCCTGAAAGGGCCGCATACCGGTCGCCCCCGCGACCGACGATGAGGAGGACTCCGTGCCGCTCTCGGAGCACGAGCAGCGAATGCTCGAGCAGATGGAGCGAGCGCTGTACGCCGAAGATCCCAAGTTCGCGACAGCGCTCGAGGGAAGCGGGCTGCGTACACACACCCGACGACGGGTCTACCAGGCGGTCGCAGGATTCCTGGTGGGTATCGCGCTCCTCATGGCCGGAATGGTCGCCCAGCAGATCTGGATCAGCGTGGTGGGGTTCCTCGTCATGCTCGGCTGCGCGGTCCTCGCGGTCACCGGCTGGCGCAAGGCACCGAAGCCCGGCGAGCAGCAGACCGCGGGAGGCAAGGACCAGGGCCGCCCGCACCGGCAGCGCCGCTCGATGATGCAGCGGATCGAGCAGCGCTGGCAGCACCGCCGCGACGAGCAGGGCCACTGACCGGCCAGTACAACCACAGACCTGACAGAGGGGTGACCGCGGACGCGGTCACCCCTCTGACATATGCGCGCCGGGGCGCCCG
>NZ_VSRY01000056.1 GCF_008271805.1 Streptomyces sp. TRM49041 | reverse complement strand
GCCCTGCCGCCCCCCACGGGCCACCCGCTCCCCGGCACCGGGCCGAACGGTCCCGGTGGCCCCGGCGGTCCGGCCGGGTCCGCGCCCGCCGTGCCCGGCCAGGCGACCGGCGGCCCGGACGGCGGCCCCACGGTGGCCGCGCCCGGGCACTGGCGCCCCTGGCGGTTCCGCATGTCGAACGACGTGTGGGGCACCCCCGTCGTCGACGGCGACCTTCTCTACGTCACCTCCTTCGAGGTCCACGCCCTGGACGTGGCGACCGGCCGCCGCCAGTTCAAGACCCGGGACGTGGCCTGGTCCATGGCCGTGGCGTCGGGCCGTATCCACGCCTCCGACGGCCCGACGCTGTACGCGCTGGACGCCGCCGACGCCGGGGAGCTGTGGCGGCTCCAGACCGACGCCTGGGTGTACTCCCTCAAGGCCGACCGCGGCACGGTGGTGACCGGTACGCGCGGCGGCGGCGTACAGGCATGGGAGGCGTCCAACGGTGCCAAGCTCTGGGAGCTCGGCGGCGCCCAGAGCGACTTCGAGACGCCCGAGGCCGGTCCCGCCGTCCACGGCGACACGGTGTACGTCTGGCAGGACGCCCGGCTGCGCGCCCTCGACGCCCGCACGGGCACCGAGCGCTGGTCGTACCCCATCGGCGACCCGGCGTCCTGCGGCGGTGTGCCGGTGCGGGTCACGCCGGCGGAGGACGGGTACGTGTATGTGGCGGCCGGGACGCGCGTCCTGTCGGTCGACATCATGTCGGGACACGTGCGGTGGCACTTCGAGTCCCCGGCGGTCTTCCTCTCCCCGCCGGCCTTCGCACCCGGGCCCGCGGTGACGGGCGGTGGTGTCTACCTGGCCGACTACCTGGGCACGGTGTACGCCCTCGACGCCACGACCGGCAAGGACAGGTGGCGCATCGCGACGGAGTCGCGCCAGTCGATCGAGCCCGTCCTCGTCGCGAACGGCAACGTCCATGTCGGCAGCGGCAGCGCGCTGTACACGCTGGACGCGGTGACCGGTACGCCCAAGTGGCGGTTCGCCGCGGCCGGCGAGATCATCGGCGCGCCCGTAGTCGCCGACGGCCGCATCCACTTCGGCTCCGCCGACCACGTCCTCTACACCCTGGACGCGGGGGGCGGCCAGCTGCGCTGGAAGCTCACGACGGGCGGCGAGATCACGGGGTCGCCGGTCGCGCGGGCGGGTGTGGTGTACGCGTGCAGCAAGGACCGGTGCGTGTACGCGCTCGACGCGGTGAAGGGCACGGCGACAGGCCGCACGCCGTCCCGCTGACGCCTGGGGGCGCGGGCCCCAGGTCTCCTGCCGGCGTCTGACCCCGGGTGGTGGCCGAAAACCCCCTCGGGTGGCTCAGGTGCGCCGTTCGTCCGGTGGCGGCTCGTCCGGGTAGCCCGGGTATTCGGGGCGGTCGGGGCCCGGGATGACGTCGTGCCGGGTGTTGTCGCGGGAGCGTGCGTGGCGGGGGCCGCCGACGTTGTGGTTCCCGTGCTCGTGCTCGACGTACGCCGGTGCGCGTCGCACCCTGCCCGTCATCACCGCCGCCGCCAGCAGCAACAGCAGCCCGCCGCCCAGGGCGAGCGCCACACCCCAGCCGACGCCTGTGTCGTCACCGGTCACCGTCAGGTTCCCGGCCGCCTGGCCCTGGCGGACCATCCAAAGGATCGTGAAGCCCAGCACGATGATCCCGGCCAGCAGCACCGTCAGCCGGGACCGCAGCAGCAGTCCCACCAGCGTCACTACGCCCGCGACGGCCATGACCAGGAACAACGAGGTCCACAGGTCCGCTCTCTCCGCCGTGATCCCCGTGAACGGGTCATCGATCTCGTAGTACCTGCCGAGGCGGCCCTCGTACCAGGCGACGAAGGGACTCCACACAGCGGCGGCCGCTCCCACGACGGCCAGCACCGCGCCGATGACATTGCGGATCATCCTCGGCCTCCTCGCTCTGGTCCTTGTCCTGCTCCGGGTCTCCGTTCAGCCGCCGGGTACCCAGGTCGCGGGCCGGGAACCGCCTGACATCCATACGTCGTCCCCTTCGCTGCTAGGGTGACGTGCGCGCGCCAAATGAGCGGGCCAGTATTCCACTTTCAACGGGGGTTGAAACATGAAAATGCGTCATGTTCGTGCTGTGGCCGTCTTCGGTGTCGTTCTCGTGGCGCTCACCGGCGCCCGTGGCTCCGGCGGCGGCAGCTGCGGCGGCTCCAGCTCCAGCAGCTCCAGCTCGAGCTCCGGCGGCAACCACGGCGGCGACACCGACAACGGCGGCTCCGGCAGCAGTGGCGGCGGCTCCGTCTCCGGCGGTGGCGGCTCCAGCTCCAACAGGGCCATCCGCGACATCCGTATCGACGAGTGCAAGCTGGACGCCACCGGCAAGAACCTCGTCGCCCGCCTCACCGTCACCAACGACAGCTCGCTGGACTACGACTACGACGTGACCGTCCAGTTCAAGGGCGACGCCGGACAGGGTGTCACCGTCGCCACCGCGCGCGTCAACGACCTCGCCGTCACGGCGAACGGCTCCAAGTCCACCGAGGCCGGCACCCCCTACACAGGCACGGGCAACGGCTCCGAGTACAGCAAGTGCGTCGTCAGCAGCGCCAACCGCACCATGAGCTGACCCAGGGCGGCGGTGGCGGATGAGGGCGCCGGCGATGCCGACGAAGGCGTGGGAGTGCTCGGCCCCGCGCTCGTAGCGGCGAGTGCGGATGGCGGCAGCCGCTGAGCCGGGTCATCGTCCGTTCCACCGCCCAGCGGCGGCAGGTCGTCGAAGTCATCGCCCTTGTCCGCGTGCAGCCTGGCCGGGCGGCGGCGCGGGGGACCGCAACGCGAGCGGATCGGCGGGATGCCCCGTCAATGGCACCAGGGCCCGACTGTCGCGATCGATGCGAGGCACGATGCGGCAGTCGGGCCGCCGCCGCCCCGCCCCGCGTCCGTACCGGCGGCTTCGGCGCCATGTCTGGAAGATCTTCCGCCACCCGTCCGGCACCAGCAGCCCAGCCATGTCCACGCATGGCGACGAGCTGCCGCCAACCTGGATACCCGATAAGCCGGTTGGCGCGCCGCTCACCCAGGCTGCCGCGCGAACAGCTCCAGATGCCCGCACTGAGGACACCGCCCCGCATCGATCTGCCACCGGGGCCGCCCCATGCGCTTGGCCCCACCGAAGATGCCGCGCTCAAGCGCCCCGGCGACCCACCGGGCGTACCCCCGGGAGGACTCACCGGCGTCCTCGACGAACCCGGGCTCCAGCCCGACCGTGCCGCACTGGGTGCACTTCATGGTGTCCACGCCCGCGAGTCTACGGCGACCGGATCGCGTCAGACACCTGAGCCGCACCGGCTTCCCGGCCGCTGCACCAACCGCGGACAGAGCGGTGTCGAGGAGGTGAATCGGGTCCTCCGCGACACCGCCCCTGAGTCCGGTCAGAAGGTCAAGCGACGCCGAACCATGAGCTGTCCTGGATGATCGATCTTTTGGGCACCCTCGCCTTGGCTCGGCAGGGAAACCGCAGGACTCGATCACGGCCCGGATCTGACGGAACGTTCGGATTGGTCGTGTCGAAGTAGGTGGCGTCCGTGACTGGATCCAGATAGAACGTGCCGGAGTACGTCCCGCCCGTCATTTCGCGGTCGAAGGCGCCGCCCCGTACCCACCTGGCGCCCGAGGGTATGAACCCGGCGAGTTCTCAGGGGGTTGGCTGGGCATATCGGGATGAAACCTCCGTTGCGGTACGCCCGTGATGGCAGCGACGGCACCGCTCTCAGCTGGGCGGTTCACACCACTCGAACATCGGTGGGGCCCGGAACAGACACCCTCGAATCGGCGCCCATCGCGGTCCCGAGCCAGTGCGCTCCTGATAGCGGGCCAAGCCCAGCGAACCGACGCTCCAGCAACCCGCATAGCGGCCTGGCCGTTCGGACGGTCTTGACTGCGGACTACCGGAAGGGGAGCTGCTCGCTGCGCCAGCGTACGCCTGCCAGTCATAATCCCGCTCGCCATGGCGAGAAGCTGACAAATCATGAAGTAGCAGTTGTGATCTCGTGCCTACTCTCACCTCGTCAACTCAGCACACGGCTCTCCAAGGCATGTGTGACCGGACTACGAGATGAGTGACTTTGAGACCAACAGAGCTCTTCAGGGGCAACAAGGGGAAGTCCCGAGTGACGCTACGCACGCTCAGCGCGGGTCTGTTGTCCACTTCCCTTACGGTGGGCCTGCTCGGTGTGAGCCCGGCCGCTGCGGCCGCCGTGCCCGCTGTTTCTGGCGCGGCAGTCAGCGATATCACCCAGTCTGCGGGACAGGGTGCGCTGGCAGCCATCCCGCCCACTGACCGGGGGAAGGTCGTCGAGCGCTGGAAGACCGGCGGCCCCGGAGTACGTGCCGCAGCCGAGGCTGCTCTCACGGGCAGCGATGAGGATGTACGGCGTTTTCTGGACATAGTGGCTGACGGTGCCGCCTTGCAGGATGACCGGGTCGCCGTCGCGCAGATCCACAGTATCGGCGGGCGCGGCCTCCAGGAAGCCGCGCGCAACGCCCTGAACGGAACCCCGGAGGACCTGCGGAACTTCCTCAAAGACGGCTGGCAGGAGCCGCTCACGCAGGATATGCGGGTCCGCGTCGCGCAGATCATCAGCACCGGAGGTCGTGGCGTCCAGGAAGCAGGTCGCGCCGCGCTCGAAGGGACGCCCGAAGACCTTCGCCGGTTCCTGAGTGAGAGCCAGTACGACAGTCGCGAGCAGGATGAGCGTGTCCAATCGGCGCAGATCATCAGCACAGGTGGCACCAACGTGCGTACGGCCGGCCGGATTGCGCTAGAGGGCTCGCCGGATGATATCCGCGAGTTCCTGGAGGTCGGCCAGCACGTGGCCCGCGCCCGTGACCAGGAGTACGCCACCGTCGCGGAGCTCGCAGGGCAGGCCCGGGAGGCGGGACGGCAGGCGGCCAAGGAGACCCAGGCCGCCAAAGACGCGTCGGCCCGTGCGGTTGCCGCGTCCCAGCTGGCCAAGGAAGCAGCACTGAAGGCTTCCAAGGAGACCGAGGCTGCCGGGAAGGACTCGGTGCGCGCCGCTGCGGCGGCATCCCGCGCCGCATCGGCCGCCGGTCAGGCCGCGACCGCGGCCCAGCAGGCCATCGGCGCCGCGCGCGCCGCCAACAACTCCGCCCGTGTCGCCGCCAATGCCGCGGCCCAGACCGCGTCGGCCGCCGCGGGTGCCGCCAACGCCGCCGCACGTGCCCGTGGTGCGGCCGCCGCTGCGGCCACCGACGCCGGAAAGGTATCCGCCGCCCGCAGGGCAGCCGAGGATGCCCGTGTCGCGGCCAAGGGCGCCGACATAGCCTCTCAGGCCGCCGAACAGGCCGGTGTCGCGGCAGCGGCTGCCGGTGATGCCGCGAGGGCGGCGGCGGCCGCGGGTGCCAACGCCACCGCGGCCGCCGACGCAGCCACAGCCGCTAGCGGCTACGCCGGCCAAGCGGGTGCGCACTCGGCCACGGCTGCGGTGGCAGCCGCAGCCACTCGCCGTCACGCGGCGGAGGCCACTCGTGCCGCCAACGCCGCAGGGGCGCTGGCCCGTAAGGCGGCGCGCGCCGCCAACGAGGCTCGTGACGCGGCCAAGTCCGCGGCATCCCATGCGCGAGCAGCCGCCAAGGCAGCCGACGAGGCGGCTGACCACGCCGGCGATACCGTCAAGGCTGCTACCGCCGCTACCGCCCACGCCAAGGCGGCCAAGGAAGCCGCGGAGACCGCGGTCTCGGCGGTCGAAAAGGCGAAGACTACCCACGACCTGGCCCGACAGGTAGAGGCCGACGGGCTGGTCGCCCGTACCAACCAGGGCATCGAGCAAGCCCGCGATCTCAAGGCGCTGGAGGAACAGCGCGCGGCCGCGCAGGCCCGCGTGCGCCGACAGGCCGAGGGCCTTGACGTCGAGTTCCGCCGCCTCGCCGTTCGGGCTGCCGAGTCCGGCGTCGATACCTCCGCCCTTGCGGCCGAGGGGCGCAAGGCCGCTGTCAAGTCCCTACGCGTGCACGGCCCGTGGGCCCGCACGGCCGCCGAGGTCGCCCTCGCAGGCTCGGACGTCGACATGGTCGAGTACCTGCGCGACGGCTGGCAGGAAGCGACACGCATGGATGAGCGTGCCCAGGTGGCGCAGCTCGCGCTGACGCCCCGGTCGGGCACGCTTCGTGCCGCAGCGGCTCATGCGCTCGACGGTGATGCCGGGGCCATCAGCGCGTTCTTGACCACCGGCCAGTACGAGGCTGTGATACAGGACCTTCGGGTCTTCATCGCCCAGGCGCACTCCGTCGGCGGGCCGGGAGTGAAGAACGCGGCAAGGGAGGCACTGGAGTCGCAGTCGGTCAGGGAGTATCGCGACTTCCTGACCACCGGCCTGTACGAGTCCCGCACTCAGGACGAGCGGGTGCGGGCCGGGCAACTGATTTCCTCCGGGGGACCAGAGGTCAAAGCGGCAGCCAGGATCGCCCTGGAGGGACCGGCGGCCCAGCTGCACGCATTCATCGAGGTCGGCCAGTACAAGGCCAAGCGCAAGGACGAGTTGGCTGCCACTCACGTGGCGCAGGTCCAGCGGCTGATTGCCGAGGCAGCCGGGATCGCGGCGACCGCGCAGAGGAACGCCGCGGAAGCGGGCCGGGTCGCCGCCGTCGCCCGCAAGGCCGCTGCTGAGGCCGGTGCCTATGCCAAGCAGGCGCAGGCAGCGGCGGACCAGGCGAAGGGCTACGCCGCCCAGGCTGACAGGGCGGCCAACCAGGCCGCGGTATCTGCCGTACGGGCGGCCGAGTCCGCGAAGACGGCCAGCGCTGCCCAGACCAAGGCGACGGCCGCTGCCACTCGGGCCATCAGGTCGGCGACCGAGGCACAGTCCTCTGCGGGTCTCGCGCGAGGCTTCGCTAATACCGCGTGGGCACTCGCGGGCAACGCCAAGCGCGCGGCTGACGCGGCCGGTAAGGACGTGAAGTTCGCCGAGAAGGCGAAGGTGGAGGCGTTCAAGGCGGCCATCAAACTTCAGAAGGAGGAGGAGGCGGAGTGGCGCGCCACCGAGGAGGACTGGCGACAGTTCCAGGAGCAGGAACAGGAGGCTGTGCAGGGGGAGGACAGCTGGATCCCGGACTGGCTGCGTGAAACCAGCAACACCGTTGCTGTCTATGGTGAGGCGATCCTCACCAACCCGGACGTGATCGCCGGATCTGCCGAGTCGGCGCTGGGCGTAGTCATGATGGTCGCGGGTGGCAGCGGTGACCTGGCGGGCGGGGCGGTCTGCCTCACCGGTGTGGGCTGCCTGGCTGGCGCCCCGGCCATCGCCGCCAGCACGACACTGGTTGTCAGCGGCGCTTACACCGCCGCTGACGGCGCGGGCCGTATGGGCCAGGGCCTCCAGGGCGCGATTCAGGACGCCGAGAGCAGGCTGTACGCGCTGCGGAACAGCGGATCGCAGTACTCCGGCCCGAAGCCCGCGCCGAAGAGCCTGCCAGCCTTCCCGAACGCGCAGCGCGCGACGCCGAAGACCCCCGTCCAGGGCGGCGGCGGTCTACGCAAGCGCTGGAAGGACCCCAAGAGCGGCGAGATCTATGAGTGGGACTCGCAGCACGGCACTGTGGAGAAGTACAACAAGCAGGGCAAGCACATCGGCGAATTCGACCCGAGCACGGGTGAGCAGACAAAGCCCGGCGACCCCACACGGAAGGTGCAGAAGTAGCCCATGCAGTACCTTGTCATTGCGTACGGCAAGCTGTCCGAGGCCGTCGAGCAGGAGACGGACGTCTCCTCGGTGGGCGGCGAGAGGCTTGCCGAGCTGATGGGTGTCCCGGTCGAGGGTCTGGTCGATGTATACCCGCTGGATGGGCGGCACAGGGCCGCACTAAGTGCACACGTGGACATCACCTACGACCTTGACGCGTACGACTACTTCCTGGAAGTCGTCGCCGACTGATGTAGGCACACCGGAACGGCAGAGGCACCGGCCATGGGCCTGACACTCCGGTCGTTGCCTCTCTGTCCAGATGTGCACCGTCAGTCCGTCAAGACCTGGGCGGCTCAGGCAGCTGACCATGCGTCGCCTTGACGCCTGCAATCCTCCAATGCGTTTCCCATGTATGTGGTCCTGGCCTGTACCAGCCGCCCGGTGGTATCGGTTCTTGCAGCAAGGTCGTGTACGAGCCGCAAAGCCCCTTGGCCTTGAGACGGTCTCCAACAACAGGTGCCGCCGGGCTCGTCGGTACCGGAGCGCAGCATCTGGGCGGCTCGGTCCTCAGAAGGGCGTCCATGCCCTTGATGCTCCACCCTGATCGGCCACCCGGGCCACCGGACAAACGGGGGCGGAGGCGCCATACGAACCGGTGGTGCCTCCGCCCTTACTCATGGAGCGATCAGCGAGTTCCGACCATGTGCCCGAACCAGGAGGGATCGTCCACTCCGCCTTCGTCCTCGTGCCATTGCGGCTGGGCGGAGATCACGAAGCTGGACAGGTCCTCCGCCAGCGCGAAGAGATGCTGCCCCGGTTCCATCTCCACACCGTATTCTCGGCTCACTCGTGCGCACTCCTCATCGGTGGCGCGCCGGATCAGCAGCCCGTCATAGACGGGGCGCAGCAGCATGAGCCCCACCGCGCCGAAGTGGACGTCGATGCGGGTGAAGGGCGGCCTGTCCCTAGTGCTGCGCAGGAGCAGTCGCCGGTGGCCCACGGTGTACTGCCACACCTTGAAGTACCGGTCGGAGCGGTAGAGCTCGTCCTTAGGGTCATCGGTCACTGCTGTACCTACCAGTTCGGCTCTGGAACATCAACGATTTTGCCGTTCGAATCATAGAAGGTGATGTTCTTCCATTCGATGTTTCCCAACTGGACCTGGATGCCTACCTGCCCCATCTCCCATTCAGTGGAACGCCAGTTGTCGCCCCGACCGGCATGGTAGGCCCTCAGGAACTGCTCCTGGGGAGTATCGCCATCGAAGCCCTTCAAGGAGATGGCCACCTTGCGGTTCCCGCGGAGTACATTCAGGACTTCCGCTTGCCATTTGGCGAACGGTTTGCCGTTCACCTGACCGATGACTTCCCGATAGTCGGCGCCGTTGAACGTGTATCCATCCTCCAGCCTGCGCACGAGGTCCTCCGAGTGCTCGTTGATTCCGAGCACCATCGTCCCGCAGTTGGAGTTGTGCACGAGCACCGGCGTCGAGCCCGCCAGTACGTAGTACGTGTGCAGGCTGTCGACGCTGAGGTTGTAGGTGCGGGCGTGCTGCGTGAAGGAGCGGTTCGCCGTCACTTCGACGGCGCTGCCGTCGGCGCTCAGCAGGACGGTTCCCGCCGTGAGTTCACCTGCGGTGAGCCAGCGCTTCTCCGCAGGGCTCCAGAACGGGTGCTCGTGCGTTGCGGTGATCTTCCCCGGACCGCGCGGGCCGTTGATCGTCAGCTCGTTGAAGAGCTTGTCGTCCTCCGTGACGATCAGGCGTGTGACTTTGCGCGCCCCCGTCCTCCCGCTGAGCGGGTCCGATGCCTGCACCATTTCGCCCACGCGGACGTCCTCGATGTTCTTCGTCGAGGAGTCGCCCATCAGCACCTTCGTGCCGGCGGGGAAGCACTTGAAGCACTCGGTCACCTGGTCCAGTTTCCGCAGCGCTTCGTACGCGTTGCCCAGCAACTTCAACTTGTTGCCGATGGTCACGTCGGTCATGAGGTCCGCGCATGCCCACAAATCGTAGTCAAGGCAGTCCTCAAGGGAGTCGAGGCCCGCGAGGGTCTTGCCGATCTCCCAAATGACCGTGATGTACGGCGAGGCGACCTTCCCCATGCCGAGCGTCATGCAGAAGGGGTCCGTCGGCGGCTTCTTGTCGCACCCGAAGACGTCATTCTTCTTCGGGCAGTCCAGAATTCCGCAACGCTGCAACCGGGAGAAGCTGAACCTCCCTTCCTCTGCCTGCTCCTCGTGCATCTTTCGCCGGGCTTCGGCGCGCTCGGTCTCGGCTTCGGCACGAAGCTTGTCGATAGCGGTCCGCAGAGCGTCTTCGCCGGCCTGGCGCGCTGCGTCAGCATCCTTGCCCGCCGCTGCGGCGGAGCGGCGGGCGTTGCGCTCGGCGGCCCAGGCCGCGGCCGCCTCGGCGTGCGCGAGTTCGGATGAGACGGTGGCGTGGGCTGCAGAGGCTGCCGCACTGTTCGCCGCGCTGCGGGCGTTCGACGCGGCCTGGCGGGCGGTCTTGGCCGCCTCGGCTGCGCGTGCGGCCGAGGCCTCGGCCTCCTTGGCGGACTGGGCGGCCTCAACGGCGTGGTTCTTGGCGCTCGCGGCGGAGTCCTCGGCCTGTTTGGCGTAGGACGCTGCCTCCTTGGCGGCCTTGCGGGCGACGGCTGCGACCCTGTTCGCCTCGGCGGCGTTCTTCTGCGCGGTGGCGGCGACGCCGGCCGCCTCGGAGATCAGTTGCTGGACTCGTGCCACGTGTGTGGCGGTCAGCAGGTCCTTGCGCTGAGCGCTGTACCGCCCGTACTCGATGAACGTGTGCAGCAGCTCCGGCGAGCCGTCCAGGGCGATCCGGGCCGCCGACTTGACCTCAGGTCCACCGTTGCTGATCAGCTGCGCGGCACGGACCCGCTCGTCCTCGTAGCGCTCGGCGTACCGAACGGTGGCTAGGAACTCCCGGTACTTCTCGAGGGATCCCGACTGCAGGGCTGCGCGACCTGCCTCCTGGACGCCGCGGCCACCGGCGGAGACGGTCTGGGCGATGAGCACGCGGTAGTCCTGCTCGGCCGTCTTGTACTGTCCAGTCTTGAGAAAGGCCGAAATGACGGAGGCGTCGCCGTTGAGCGCCTCGTCCGCCGCGTCGGCAACGGACCGCAGCGGACTGTCGGTCGACAGCAACGCAACCATCGCGCGCTCGTCCTCCTGGGCTGCCGACTTCCAGCCGGTACGGACGTACTCGATGACGTCCGTGTCGGGGCGGGCCAGGGCGGCTGCCGCAGCCGCACGGCTTACGGGGCCGCCGTCCCGCATCGTCAGCAGGGCCAGCTTGCGCCCCTGTGCGGCCACCATGCCCGGATCCGCTCCGGGTGCGGTGGTCTCTGCGGCGAGCCGACGCGCCTCGTCCGCGCGCTCCTTCTCCTGCCGACGCAGGTTCTCCTCGTCGGCCTTGCGCTGTGCGTAGTGGGCCTTGACGTCGCGTGCCCGCTCGATTCCGGCGTTCGTACGAGTGAGCAGCTCGGCAGCCTCGACGTCGCGTGCGAGGTCGAAGGTGGCCTTCGCCTTGGCGACGGCGGCCGTCGCAACGTCGGCTGCCTCCTGCGCGGACTTGGCGTGCGCCGTGGCCTTCGCCGCCGCAGTCGCCGCCTGACCGGCCTGGTCAGCGGCCTCGTCGGCGGCCTTCGCCGCAGCGTTGGCGTGGTTGGCCGCCGAGATCGCCGCGTCATGTGCCTCGGCTGCGGCCGCCGCGGACTTCCTGGCCAGAGCCGCTGCCGCCGAGGCGGCACGGTTCGCCTCCTCGGCGTGGCGACGAGCCGCTGCGGCGGCGGCCCGGGCCTCGGCGGCGCGGGCGTCGCTCTGTCCCGCGTAGTTGCTCGCCTGAATGGCGGCGTTGGCGGCGGCCAGCGCGTTCCCCCCGGCGCTGGCTGCTGCCTGGGCGGCCTCTCCTGCAGCGGTGGCCGCGGCACCGGCCTGCTTGGCCGCCGCGGCGCCGTCCGCGGCGCTCTTGGCGGCGGCGCGGGCGTTCTCGGCGGCCTTGCGGGCGGCTGCAGCGTTCTTCGCGTCGGTGGCCGCGGCGGCCGCGGCGCTGCGCGCGTGGGAGGCGGCGTTGGCCGCCCCTGCCGCGGCGGCTGCGGCTTGGGCGGCGGCGCTCGCGGCTGAGCGCGCAGAGTTGTTGGCGGCCTGGGCCGCGTCGATCGCCTGCTGTGCCGCGGCCGCGGCCTGGTTGGCGGCCTGCGCGGCTCGGCTCGCCGCGCTGGCCGCCCTCTTCGAGTCGTCCTTCGCTTTCTCGGCCTCGCTCGCGGCCTCAAGTGCCGCCGCCTTGGCCAACTTCGACGCCTCGACGGCACGCGCCGAAGCGTCCTTGGCCGCAGCTGTCTCGGCAGCGGCCCGACGGCCCGCCGCCCGGGCCTGGTCGGCGAGCTGGGCGACGGTCGAGTACTCCTGATCGCGGCTCCTGGCGATGAACTGGCCCACTTCGAGGAACTCGCGTATGTCCTCGGGGGAACCGTTCAGCGCGACCTTGGCGGCCGCACGCACGGCAGGTCCTCCGGCGCTCAGGATCTGGGCGACCTGGACCCGTTCGTCCTGCTGGCGCTGGACGTACTGGCCCTCGGCAAGGAACTTCCTGATGTCTTCCTGGGTGCCGTTCAGCGCGGCCAGGCCGGCTTCGCGGACTCCCCGCCCACCGTTGGAGATGATCTGGGCGACGCGTACCCGCTCATCCTCCACGACCGGCGCCTTCCAGCCTTCCTTCAGAAAGTCCCGAAGGTCCGCCGGGCTGCCGTTCAGCGCCTCTCGGGCGGCGGCCACTGTGGCCCGACCGCCCACACTCGCTATCTGTGCGGCGGCGACCCTTTGGTCCTGGAACTCCTCGTCACCGGAGCGGGCGAGAAAACGGACGACATCATCGTCGCTTCCGGTGAGGGCCGCCTCCGCCGCTGCCCTGACACCAGGGCCGCCCCGCTTCCACAGGTCGACCACCAGTGCTCGATGCGTCGGGGACACGGCCCCGCTGACCGCCGCGGGGCTCGTGGCCTCGTCGGCCCTGGCGGGCGGTGCCTGGCCGAGCAGCCCGGCTGCACACGCCAGGGGCAGGACGCCCAGGCTCAGCCGACGGAGGGCAGTTCTCGCCCTCCGTCTTCTGCCTCTCGATTGATAATTCAGTTGCAAGAAACACACTCATCTCGCTGACTGGCAACCGTGGTTGCCAGCTGCCGGATTTCGGCACAGCAGGATGTATATCTGCAACTTCGCCGCCATGCACCTCACAAGAGAGGCAACCGAAGTCTGCTCCTCGCCAATCCATAGTCCGGAATCAGAACTTCCGGGTTCTTCGCTCACCACCCAGAGCGGAGGCAGCCCCTCCGTGGACGGCGAACCCCACATCAGCTTACGGCGGCTCGGGCCCCGTTGGCCAAGATGGTAGCTTGCACGTGCCATTGACCACGGCACCCATGGTGAGACGACCCGACCATCGACTCGCTCTTGAAGGAAGAAGTAACGTGACAGTTCGTGCACGCAAATCTCTGCTTGTCTGCGCCTTCGGCGCCCTGGCCGCGACACTTGGGGGCTATACCCTCACCGGTGGTGAGGGTATACAGGACCGTCTGGTGACCACCGCTACCTCGACGGCCGCGGATGGTGAAATTCCCCCTCCGGCGGTCGAGGACTTCACATACCCCGGTGCGACGACGATCCTTGCCGAACGGGGAATCAAGCTCCTCCGCGGTGACGGTCACGTCGTACTCACGGAATGCAAGGACGCCACCGGCGAGATCAAGGTGTGGACTCGAAAGGGGGACGTTTGCTTCCAGGCGACAGCCAGCGCCGGCTTCGTCACCATGGAGATCGCCGAGGTCTGGGGCCTCTCGACCACGTCGCACCCCATCAGTGCCGACCTCACTGCCAACGGCAAGACCACGACCATGGAGCTCCCCAAGGGCGCCTACGAGAGTGTCGGCGAGGGCACCGGAGCGGCACCGACCACCCTGCTGGAGCTGCGCGTCACCGGCTGACCCCTTTCAGATACAGATGATGAAGATGAAGACATGGAAATCCGGCATGGCCGTCGAACACCGACGCTCCACTTGGCCGAGGTGGCTCATCGCAGCCGCGCTCGCGTCCAGTGCGCTCATGGCTCCCCAAGCGCAGGCGATAACCGGGCCGCAAGCAGAGTCCGGCGCCCTCTCGTTCACCGCCAAACTCGAGATCGGCACAGGTGACGCCGCTCGAGCGTGCTCCGGCACGCTGGTCGCGCCGGATTGGGTCCTCACTGCCAGCAGTTGCTTCAGCTCCGACTTCCGGAACGACTTCGCCATCCCCACGGGAAAGCCGAGCATGAAGGCGATGGCGGTCATCGGTCGTGCTGACCTCACGGCTTCCGGCGGGCATGCCGCCGAGGTCGTCAACCTCGTACCGTACGCGGGCCGCGACCTGGTCATGGCGCAGCTGGCCGCGCCGGCGAAGGGGCTCGCACCGGTTCCGGTGGCCACGACCGCTCCGGTTTCGGGCGAGACGCTCAAGGTCGCCGGCTATGGCCGAACCAAGACATCCTGGGTCCCCGACCGCATTCATACAGCGGATTTCACACTCGACATGCTGTCCGGCAGCTCCCTCAGGACGAGCGGCAGGACCGCCGAGGACAGCATCTGCAAGGGCGACGCGGGTGGGCCGGCACTGCGCCGGAACGGCGACCAGTATGAGCTGGTCGCCGTCAACAACCGTGCTTGGCAAGGCGGTTGCCTTGGCGAGACCGAGACCCGCAACAGCGCCCTCGCGAACCGGGTCGACGACGTCCAGTCGTGGATTCAGCAGGTGCGCCTCACCTCGCTCGTGGATCACGTGTCGGAGGTCATGACCACGGGAGACTTCGACGAGGACGGTCGGCTCGACGTCGTTGCGGTGCTCGACGACGGTTCTCTACACGTCTTCAGCGGTCGTCCGGACGGCACGCTCCAGTACGGTCGCGAGCTGTGGCACGACAACGGCTGGGGCGACATCGGAAAGCTGATCGGCGGTGACTTCAACGGCGACGGGCATGCCGACATCGCCGCCATCTCGGCCAGGGGAGCCCTGGTCCTCTACCCCGGCACAGGACCGGGCGGCAAGCTAGGCGCCGGAAGGCCGATGTGGAAGGACAACACCTGGAGCAGCGCTCGCCCGGTCACCCGCTACAAGGTCGACGGGTCCGGTCGCGACGGCCTCGCCCTTCAGGCGGATGACGGAGCCCTGTACGGGTACCCGAGCAGGCCCGACGGCGTGCTCACGGGTCAGCGCCTCAACCTGTGGCACGACAAGACGTGGAACAAGCGTCTCATCGCCGCGGGCGACCTCAACGGGGACACCTACGACGACGTCATCGCCGTCGCGGCCGACGGCAAGCTGCACCTGTACCCCGGCAACGCGCGCCACACCCTCGGTGGTGCGCGGCTGCTCTGGCACGACTCCAGCTGGAAGGGCATGCGGCACGTGCTCGCCGGTGATTTCGACGGCGACGGCAAGGGCGATCTGCTGGGCCGTGTGGGCACGGGCGGCCTGTACTGGTACGCGGGTGACGATGCCGGAACCATCGCTCCCGGACGGCTCATGTGGCCCACCAGTGTGGTGAAGAGCTGACACTCGTCGCGGCTGCGGGGCGTGGCATCGCGCTGCGCCCCGACGGCCCCGAGCGGCGGCATCACCACCCGCAAGGCGGCCGCCTCCTCACGTGTCGGTGTGACGTCGGCGAGGAGCTGGCGCGTGGCGGCCACGCGTGTCGCAACTCCGGCTCCACGAAGGGCATCTCCCGCGTGGGGCGGGGCCTCCAGTCCAGCGTCGACAAAGGTCGGCGCAAGTGGACCCGGAGGGGCTGAGGGGCGCGGTGCACACGTGGCTCTCGCCCGCGCGCGGGAGGCGTGGAGACGCCCGACGGGTGGATGAATGACATGACTCACAGGAGAAACCCGCCCACCTAGGGCAACTGTCTGCTTTGGGGGCATTTGCTCTAGTTTCATGGCGGTGCAGTGCATCGAAGTGGGCTGAAATCTACTGTTACTTCTGGGTATCAAGGTCATACGATCATGGTCGTTTGTGCTTCCGCCTTTCGACCAAAGGGCTTACGTGAACCGTCGCCGCACCGTCTCCACCGCCATCGCCGTCGCCTTTACCGCGCCGTTCGCGCTGCTTTCCGCCGCTCCCGCGTTCGCCGACGACAAGCCGCCGGTCTCCGCGCTGCGGACGGAGACGGGGAAGAAGGCGGCCGCGCCGTCGATCGCCGAGCTGGAGAGGGCGGCGAAGGCCGCGCAGGAGGCGTACGAGCAGGCCGTCGCCGCCAGGAAGGCCCAGCACGACGTGCTCGACGAGTTGCCCGGCACGGAGACCGCCCTGGGCAAGGTCGCCAAGGCCGCGGACGAGATCGCGAAGGCCGCCGAGGCGGACCGGACCGCCGCCGACAAGAAGCTCGCCGACGCTCGGGCCGCGCTCGCCGCTCTGGGCGAGTCCGCGACTCCGGAGGAGAAGGCGGCTGCCCGGCAGCGGGTGACCGACGCGGAGACCGAGGCCACGGCGGCCGCGGAGAAGGCGGCCTCTGCCCGCGCCAAGGCGGATGAGGCCGGCACGAAGCGGGATGACGAACGCGTCGCCGAGGGCCGCAAGTACTACGCACTGCAGGTCGCGGAGGAGAAGGCGCTCGCCGCCAAGCAGGCCGCCGACAAGGCGCTCGCCGACGCCAGGAAGGCCCTGGAGGAGGAGAAGCGCCGCAAGGACGAGGGCGCCAAGGGCGAGGGCGCCAAGGGCGAGGGCGCCGAGGGCGGGGACGCCGAGGGCGGGGACGCCAAGGGCGGGGACGGCAAGGGCGCGCGCGGGGGGAGCGAGGGTGCCAAGGACGCCGCCGTGGATGTGAAGGAGCAGGGTCGGGCCTCCGGCACTCCGGTGGAGGGCACGAACGCGTCCGGCAGCCTCGCCGAGACCGGTTCGTCCTCCGCCCTGCCGCAGATCACCCTCGCGGGCGGCGCCGCCGTGGCGCTGGGCGCGGGAGCGGTGTTCGTGGTCCGGCGCCGCAGGGTGAGCGGCGACGCCTGACGGCTCCGGCCCGGCCTGGGCCCCGCCTGGTGGACGCTATATGCCGAACGGCGGGGCGTAGTGGATCGTGCCCCGGGGGAGCGGGCGGTCAGGGTCCAGGCTGAGGGCCATCAGGGCGTCGTCGGGGACGTCGACGGGCAGGCCGATGCCGTGTGCGGAGGCGCGGGTGAAGCCGAAACGGGGGTAGTAGGCGGGGTCGCCCAGGACGGTGACGTACGCCTCGGCGAGTTCCGCGGCGGCTCGCAGTGCCGCCGTGACGGCCGCCGTGCCTGCGCCCGTCCGCTGGTGCTCGGGCAGGACCGCCACCGGAGCCAGGCACAGGGCCGGGGTGGTGCCGATATGGCAGCGGGTCAGAAGGGCATGGGCGACGGGGCGGTCCTGAGGGTCGGTGGCGACGAGGTTCAGGCCGTCGATCCAGGCCGGGTCCTCGCGCAGCGCGTCCACCAGGTCCGCCTCCAGGGGTGTGTCGAAGGCGGCCAGGTCGATGGCACGGACCGACGGTATGTCGGCGGGGGTCTCGGGGCGGGTTCGCCAGTGGGGGCGGGGCCGCTTCATGGTGGTGATCGTAGGCGCCGCCCGCTCAGTACGCCTAGCGCAGCCGGTACGCCCCTCGCCCTCGCCCGCCCCTGCCCCGCGCCTCGAACAGCTCCGTCTGACGCTCCGCCGGCAGGTTCCCGAGCGTGATCAGGTGCGGGGCGAGGGCGAGCGCCCGCTCCCGTGCCGCCTCCCGGGCGGCCCACACCGCCCGTACGGTGCCCTGCACCGCCTCCGTCGGGTACGAGGCCACGACCGCCGCCGCCGACCGCGCCGCCGCCAGCGCGCCGCCCGGCTCCGTCAGCTCGGACACCAGGCCGGTCTCGTACGCCCGCCGCGCGGAGACCCGCTCGGCGGTGCCCATCAGACACATCCGGGCCACCTCCCCGTACGGCATCCGCTGCGCCATGCCGATCGCCTCGTACGCGCTGACCATGCCGTACGTCGTATGCGGGTCGAAGAACGTCGCCTCGCGCGACGCCACGACGAACTCCACCTCCCCCAGGAGGTAGAAGGCACCCCCGCAGGCCATCCCCTCCACCGCCGCGATCACCGGCTTCCACAGGTCGTTAGCCTTCGGGCCGATCCTCAGCAACGGGTCCTCGATCGTGTACGGGGACGTCGGCTGCGGCACCTCCGCCGATCTGTCGATGCCCGTGGAGAAGGCACTGACCCCCGCACCGGTCAGGACGATCGAACGGGTGCTGTCGTCGAAGGTGAAGTCGCGCCACACCGCCGTCAGTTCGGTCGCCGTCCGGATGTCCATCGCGTTGTGGTGGTGTCGCCTGTCCAGGGTCACCACCGCCACGCCGTTCTCCTCCCGCTCCACCCTGACCGTCACGGCCGCTCCAGCAGCCAGCGCGGCACCGTCAGCCCGCCATCGGTCTCCGTGAACACCACCCGCACCGGCGCGCCGATGCGCAGCCGTGCCGGGTCCAGGGAGTCGAGCGGTGCGTCGGGGGCCGTGACGACGTTGCCGACCAGCCGGACGCGCGGGGCGTCGGCCAGTTCGACGACGGCCACGTTGTACGGGGCGCGGGCGGCGTACGCGGGGAGAAGCGGCGGGTGCGGGACCACATACGACCAGATGCGGCCCCGGCCGGTCGTTCTGCGCCACTCGCTGTCGAACGACTGGCAGCGTGGGCAGCACGGGCGGGGCGGGAAGCGTGGCTCGGCGCAGCTCGCGCAGTGCTGGACGCGGAGTTCACGGCGGGCCGTGTACGTCCAGAAGGGCGTGCCGTCGGGGTCCGGTACGGGCGTCAGCAGGTGTTCTTCGGGCAGCATCTCTACGTCCTCAGCAGCAGGGCCGATGTCGGGACTCCCTCGCCCGCCGTCACCAGGCATCTCGCCGCGCCCGGGACCTGCGCCGTGCTCGTGCCGCGGAGTTGCCGTACGCCTTCGGTGATGAGGTTGAAGCCGTGCACATACGCCTCCGACAGGCCCCCGCCGCCCGTGTTGAGCGGCAGACGGCCGCCGGTCTCCAGGGCGCCGCCCTCCGTGAAGGCCGCGCCCTCGCCGCGGGCGCAGAAGCCGTAACCCTCCAGGGAGAGCGGGACGAGGGCGGTGAACGCGTCGTAGATCTGGGCGACGTCGATGTCCTCGGGGCCGAAGTCGGCGTGCTTCCAGAGGTGCCGGGCGGCGGTCCAGGCGGGGCCGGTGAGCGGGTCGTCGTTCCAGTAGTTGACCATGCCGTGGTGCTGGGCGGGCAGGCCCTGCGCGGCGGCGTGGACGAGAACGGGGGTGCGGCGGCAGTCGCGGGCGCGCTCGGCGGAGACGAGGACACAGGCGAGGGCGCCGTCCGTCTCCAGGCAGTTGTCGTAGAGGCAGAGCGGCTCGCTGATCCAGCGGGAGTTCATGTACATATCGCGGGTGAGCGGGCGGTCGAACATGATCGCGGCGGGGTTCTGGTTGGCGCGGTTGCGGCAGGCGAGGGCGACGTTGAAGAGGTGGTCGCGGGTGGCGCCGTACTCGTGCATGTAGCGGCGGGCGAGCATGCCGATCTCGTCGGCGGGGCGGAGGAGGCCGAAGGGGCGGGTCCACTGCGCGGGCGTGGGGAGCTGGGCGGTGGTGCTGGTCCACGGGCGGGGGCCGCTGCCGCGCTTGCGGGAGCGCCAGGCGACGCCGACGGTGGCCTGGCCGGTGGCGATGGCGGCGGCGAGGTGGGCGACGGTGGCGCAGGAGCCGCCGCCTCCGTAGCCGACACGGGAGAAGAAGGTGACGTCGCCCGCGCCGATGGACTTGGCGAGCTCCACCTCGTCGGTCTCCTCCATGGTGTACGAGGCGAGGGCGTCGACGTCGGCGGGCGCGAGGCCGGCGTCGTCGAGGGCGGCGAGGACGGCCCGGCAGGCGAGGGTCCTCTCGTCCTCGGGGAGATGCTTGGCGAATGCGGTCTGTCCGATGCCGACGATCGCCGTCGCGTCCTTGAGCGGTGCCATCCCGTACCCCTGTCGCCGGGCGTCCGTTCCGCTGACAGCGCGTCAGGGTACAGCTAATCTGACGGATAGTCAGGTACTTGGGGCGGACGAGTCGGGGAGGTCGGGGCATGGAGTGGGGTGGCAGCGTTCCTGGGCTGGTGCGGTGGGCGGCGCGGCGGTACGGGGGCGCCGAGGCGGTCGTCGACGGGCGCACCCGGATCACGTACCGCGAGCTCGGCGACCGCGTCGAACGGGCCGCCGCGGCCTGTGTCGCGGCGGGTGTCGAGCCGGGGGACCGGGTGGCGGTCTGGGCGCCGAACTCCCTCGACTGGATCGTCTCCGCGCTCGGCGCGGTCACGGCGGGCGGGGTCCTCGTGCCGGTCAACACCCGCTTCAAGGGCGCCGAGGCCGCGCACGTCCTGCGGCGCAGCGGCGCCCGGCTGCTGTTCGTCACCGGGACGTTCCTGGGGGCATCGTACGTGGCGTCCCTGCGCCGCAGCGGCGTCGAACTGCCGGACCTGGAGCAGGTGGTGGTGCTGGGGGACAGCGCGCCGGAGGAGTACGCGACCTGGCGGGAGTTCCTCGCCGGGGGCGACCGGGTCCGTGTCACCGAGGTGCGGACGCGGGCCGACGCGGTGAAGGCGTCGGACCCGTCGGACATCGTCTTCACGTCCGGGACGACCGGCCGCCCCAAGGGCGTCGTGGTCACCCATCGGCAGACGCTGCGCTGCTACGCGATCTGGAGCGCCGTCGCGGGACTGCGGGAGGGCGACCGGTATCTGATCGTGAACCCCTTCTTCCACACCTTCGGCTACAAGGCGGGCGTCATCGCCTGCCTCATGCGGGGCGCGGTGATCGTGCCGCAGCCGGTGTTCGACGCCGACAGCGTCCTGGCCTGCCTGGCCGCCGAGCGGATCTCGGTGCTGCCCGGCC
Organism: Streptomyces sp. TRM49041; assembly: GCF_008271805.1. Lineage (GTDB taxonomy): Bacteria > Actinomycetota > Actinomycetes > Streptomycetales > Streptomycetaceae > Streptomyces. The sequence goes on along the minus strand of NZ_VSRY01000056.1, from coordinate 4,313 downwards.
CGCCGACGCTGCTCCAGTCGCTCCTCGACCATCCGGCGCGGACCGCCCACGACCTGTCCCGGCTGCGGCTCGTCGTCACGGGCGCGGCGGTGGTGCCCGTACGGCTGGTGGAGCGGCTCCGCGGCGAGCTGGGCGTCGCGACGGTCCTCACGGCTTACGGCCTGTCGGAGGCGACCGGGCTGGTCACGATGTGCCGGCGCGGCGACGACCCGCGCACGGTCGCCACGACGTCCGGGCGGGCCATCCCCGGCACGGAGGTACGGGTCGCGTCCCCGGGCCGGGGCCGCCCCGGCGAGATCCTGGTGCGCGGGCACAACGTCATGACCGGCTACTACGAGGACCCGGACGCCACGGCGGAGGCCGTCGACGCGGACGGCTGGCTGCACACCGGGGACGTCGGGGTGCTGGACGCGGCGGGGAACCTGCGGGTCACGGACCGGATCAAGGACATGTTCGTGGTGGGCGGGTTCAACGCGTATCCGGCGGAGATCGAGCATCTCCTGGCCGGCCACCCCGACGTCGCCGACGTCGCGGTGATCGGTGTTCCCGACCAGCGGCTCGGGGAGGTCGCGAAGGCGTACGCGGTGCGTCGCCCGGGCGCGACGCTCACGGCCGACGACCTGATCGCCTGGTCGCGGCGCGAGATGGCCAACTACAAGGTGCCGCGGCAGGTCGAGTTCGTCGCGGCGCTGCCGCGGAATGCCGGGGGGAAGGTGGTCAAGGGGGAGTTGCGGGCCCGGGGGTAGCGGCCTGGCGCGAATCGGCGACCGGGGCGCGAAACGGCGGCTGGCGCGAAACGGCGGCCTGGCGCGAATCGGCGGCCTGGCGGCGGAGCCCCCGGCGCCATGAGGACCAGCCGTGCGCCGCGCACATGCAGCGGCCGCGGCGGCTCCCCCTCCGCGCCGCCGCGGCCGCACCCCGTGCGGGCAGGATTACGGTGCCGGCGGGGCCGGCACGTGGTTGTCCATGGTCACGACGCCGTCCATGGGCGGCGCGGGAACGTGGTTGTCCATCGTCGTGACGGTCTCTTCCGCGTCGACGCCGTCCTGCGGCGGAGCCGGGACGTGGTTGTCCATCGTGACGAGGCCCTCCCGCGGCGGGGCGGGCACGTGGTTGTCCATCGCCGCGATGATCTCTTCGTTCTGCTTCTCGCTCATGGCTGCTTCCCCCTGATGACGGTGTGACTTGGCAACGCCCGCTCGGCGACTCCCCCGAGGGCCGCCGAACGGGCGTTGAGGACAGCTCACCTGCGGTGAGCGCCGGTCGGACCGTCTGCCCCCCGACGCGACGGACCGTTCACCAGTAGATTGTCGGACCCGCATAAACGAATGCTGAACGCCCCGGTCGGGGCCGCTCGGGCCGCTCAGGCCGCCGCCGAAGGGGCCAGCAGGGCCCGGACGCCCTCCGCCTCCGGCGCGCCCAGGCGCTCGTACAGGGCGAGTGCCTCGCGCAGACAGGCGCGGGAGCGGTCGCTCTGCCCGAGCGCGCGGAGCGCCTTGCCCAGAAGGGTCAGGGCGTGACCGCGCATCTGGTCGCCGCCGATGCAGCCCAGTGCCAGGGCCTGTTCGGCGTGCTGGGCGGCGTGCGCGGGCCGCCGGGACTTCAGCTGCGCCTCGGCGATACGGAAGTGCGTGGCGCCCTCCCACAGCCGCTGCCGGTTCTTCGCGAAGATGCGCAGCGCCTCGGCGAACTCGTCCAGCGCCTCCGTGTGGCGGTCGGCGTGCGTGAGGGCGACGCCCAGCGCGTAGCGGCCGTTCGCCAGCCGCAGCGAGAGGCCCAGCCGGTCGAAGATCTCGATGCCCTGCCGGGCGAGGTCTATGGCACTGGTGGGCCGGCCGGTGAACAGGTGCACCCGGGAGAGGTTGCACAGGGCGGTGGCGACGCTCGACAGATTCCCGACCTCGCGGGACGCGTCGGCGGCCCGTACGAGGTGCTCCTCGGCGTCCTTGTGCCTGCCCTGCACGATCGCGATGATGCCCCGGTCGTTGTCCGCCCAGGGCACCGGCGCCGCGTCGGCCGCGCCGACCGCCAGCTCACGGGCGTTACGGGCCTCCTCGTCCGCCTCGTCGTACCGGCCCGCCACCAGGTGGACGTTGCTGAGCGTCGTCCGGGCACGGCCCTCCGTACGGGCGTCGCCGGCCGCGTGCGCCGCGTCCCGGGCCGCCAGGGCCGCCGACTCGTACTGCTTGGAGTTGGCCCCGGACTCCGTGAGGTCCTTCGCCGCCCACAGCAGGTCCACGGCGCGGCGCAGCCTGCTGCCCGCCGCGCCGCCGCCGGTCGTCGCCTGACGGGCGCAGGCCAGCAGGCAGTTGGCCTCCCGGTACAGCCAGTCCTGCGCCGTGTGCCGGTCGGTGAAGGTCAGGCCCTCGTACGTGGTCGGCTCCAGGTGGTCGACCAGGCGGTCGCCGGGCCGTTCGATGGCGTACACACGGGCCGCCGTCGCCAGGTAGAAGTCCAGGAGCCGGGACATCGCCGCGTCCCGCTCCGCCCGGGGCTGCTCGTCCCGTTCGGCGCAGGCACGCGCGTAGAGGCGTACGAGGTCGTGGTAGCGGTAGCGGCCGGGCGCGGCCGACTCGACGAGGGACGCGTCGACGAGGGTCTCCAGGAGGTCCTCGGTGTCCTGCGGCGGCAGGTCCAGGACCACGGCCGCCGCGGCCAGCGAGATGTCGGGGCCGTCCGCGAGGCCCAGGAGGCGGAACGCCCGGGCCTGGGCCGGCTCCAGCTGGCCGTAGCCCAGCTCGAAGGTGGCCTTCACCGCGAGGTCGCCCGCCTGGAGCTCGTCGAGGCGGCGCCGCTCGTCCGCCAGCTTCGCGGCCAGGACGGAGACCGTCCAGGTGCGGCGCGCGGCCAGACGGGACGCGGCGATACGGATGGCCAGCGGCAGGAAGCCGCAGGCGGCGACCACGTCCAGGGCCGCCTCGCGCTCGGCCTGCACCCGCTCGGCGCCCACGATCTTCGTGAAGAGCTGGAGCGCCTCGTCCGGCGACATCACGTCCAGGTCCACCAGATGCGCCCCCGCCAGGTCCACCATCCGGATCCGGCTGGTCACCAGCGCCGCGCATCCCTCCGTACCGGGCAGCAGCGGTCGCACCTGCGCGGCGTCCCTGGCGTTGTCCAGCAGGACGAGCACCCGTCGGCCGGCGAGCGTCGACCGGTAGAGGGCGGCCCGCTCGTCCGGCGTCTCCGGGATCTGCGCGTCCGGTGTGCCCAGCGCCCGCAGGAACGAGCCCAGCACGGTCTCCGGTTCGGCGGCCCGCGAACCGGCGCCCATCAGGTCCACGTACAGCTGCCCGTCCGGGAAGCGCGGCCGCGCCTGGTGCGCGACATGCACCGCCAGCGTGGTCTTGCCGACGCCGCCGATGCCCGCGAGCGCCGACACGGCCATGACCGAGCCCTCGGCCGTGGCCAGCAGGTCGCACAGGTCCCGTACGAAGGAGGTGCGGCCGGTGAAGTCCGGGACCGTGGCCGGGAGCTGGGCGGGCCGGGCGACGGCCTGGGGGCCGGGCGCGGTCGGCTCGACCGGCTGGGCCAGCTCGCTGTCCGCCCGGAGGATGCGCTGTTGGAGCCGGGACAGCTCGGGGCGCGGGTCGACGCCCAGCTCGTCGGCGAGGAGACGGCGCGTGTCCACGTACACGGCGAGGGCCTCCGCCTGCCGGCCGCTGCGGTACAGGGCGAGCATCAGCAGCTCGCGCAGCCGCTCGCGCAGCGGGTGGGCGGCGGTCAGCGCGGTCAGCTCCGAGACGGTCTCCGCGTGGTGGCCGCACTCCAGGTCCAGGTCGAGACGGGTCTCGACGAGCTGGAGCCGCCACTCCTCCAGGCGGGCGCGCTGCGTCTCCGCGTACGGGCCGGGGACGGACGCGAGCGGCTCGCCGTCCCACAGGCCGAGCGCCTTGTTGATCAGCGCCACGGCCTGGGCGCGGTCCCCGGCGGCGCGGGCCTTCTCGGCCTCGCCGGCCAGCTCCTGCGCCACGTTCAGGTCGAGGCCGTCGGTGGCGCCGCGGATGGCGTATCCGCCGGACTCGCTGACGAGGACGTCCGGCGGGAGGACCTTGCGGAGCCGGGACGCGTAGGTGCGGACGGCGGCGAGGGCCTGTGACGGGGGCTCGTCGCCCCAGATGGCGTCGATCAGCTCGGCGGCGGTCGCCGTACGCCCGTCGCGCAGCAGCAGCGCGGCGAACAGGGCCCGCTGCTGCGGCGATCCGGAGGGCAGCGGCTCGCCGTCGCGCCACGCGCGGACCGGGCCGAGCACCGCGAAGCGCAGCGCGGCCCCGCGGTCGGGGGCGACGGGGCCGTCCGCGCGGCCCGCCGGGGTG
>NZ_VSRY01000055.1 GCF_008271805.1 Streptomyces sp. TRM49041 | reverse complement strand
GGTGCGGCGGCGGGGGGCGCGGCTGGAGGCGGTGCGGCGGCGGGGGGCGCGGCTGGAGGCGGTGCGGCGGCAGGCGGTGCGGGCCCTGACGGCGTGGGCCCCGGGTGCCCCGTCGCCGTGTTGCTGACCGCCGCCGAGCAGCTGGGCACGGCGGGGCGTACGGCGGAGCTGGCCGTGCGGTACGCGTGCGAGCGGGAGCAGTTCGGGCGGCCGATCGGCGCGTTCCAGGCGGTGCAGCACCTCTGCGCCGACATGCGCGTACGGGTGGAGGTGGCCCGCGGTGCAGTGTACGCGGCGGCCGTGACGGGCGACCCGGTGGACGCGGCGGGCGCGAAGCTGCTGGCCGACGAGGCCGCCGTACAGGGCGCGCGGGACTGTCTGCAGGTGCACGGCGGGATGGGCTTCACCTGGGACGCGGACGTCCATCTCCATCTGAAGCGCGCGTGGGTGCGGGCCGAGCGCTGGATGACGGCCGCTGCGGCCGAGGAGACACTCGCCGCACACCTGTAGGTGACCGTGGGTGAAGGAGGGGCGGTCGAATGCCGATATCGGGTCGTGTCCCGCCCGGCAGCCTTCACTCGCCGGCTACGGCGGCCCACTCGGGTACGCTCCGTGGCGTGGGTGCGGTGGTGGGGCCGACATGGCGCTGCGCGCCGCTGTGTTGCGCGGCCCTGTGTTCGACTGGGCGGCATGTGCGTCGCACAGTATCCACCAACCGTACTCCTTCGCGCTGGAATATGCCCGAAGCGCTTGTTGCGGTGACTGTACGTCAACCATGCTGTCCCCAAGGATCGCTGTGAGGCGCGAGGCGATGTGTCCGCCGGTTCGGATGGTGTGAGCGGTGCAGGTGCTTCAGGTTCAGTTGGAGGTCGGCCCCGACCCCTCGGAGGTGGGGAGGGCCCGTAGATGGGCGAGGTCACGGCTCGCCGGCTCGGGCATAACTGCAGACGAGCCGGTGGCCGACACGCTCGTACTCCTCATCTCCGAGCTGGTCACGAACGCGGTCGTGCACACCGGTTGCCCCGCGGTCCTGCGAATGCTGTTCGGCCCGGGCGGCGCCGGGGCGGGCATCGTGCGGGTCGAGGTCGCGGACCGCAGTGCATGCCCTCCGCAGCAGCGCCGGGCAGACGGCGCCGACACCCACGGCCGTGGCCTGGAGCTCGTCGACGGCCTCGCGGACCGGTGGGGCTGGCAGCCCGAGGGGTCCGGCAAGCGCATCTGGTGCGAGGTCGACAGGAACGCGCCGGTGCTCACCACGGTCGTGCGTGAGCCCGGAGCGTACGAGTCTCCGCGCGCTGTCACAAATACCGCGTAACGGCTATTTCTCCCGCCACCTGTTGACGGGCGGTGTCCGTCTGATCACTCTTGGATCAGCGATTCGTGGCGAGGGGACGCCGAGAGCTTGACGCCCTCGGCGAGTGCGAGTCGTCGGTTCGGTGTCGACCCGATCAGGGGAACGGGGCGCGTACGCCGAGCCGGGTGGCGGCCGCCGTGCCGTGCTCGGGGCGCGCATACGCGCGCCGCCACCCCAAGAGGGCTCGTGCCGCCGACGGCGCCCCCGCGGCCCACTCACCGCTCACAGCACCGCGACCGGAGCTACCGGAGCGCCCGTCGCGCCCACGAACGGTTCGGGTGTCGCGGCCAGCAGGAACGTGTACCGCCGTTCTTGTGCACAGGCTGTGGACAGTTCCTCCAGATTCCAGTTCTGGCCCTGCGGCATCCCCATCTCGACCAGATCGAGGGCGTGCACCGGCAGCCACAGCCCGTCGACCTCCGGCGGGAAGATCTCGAACGTCAGGGTGTCGTCCGCGACCGCCGCCACATCGCGCGCGTGGAACCACTCCGGGGCGCGCAGGGACAGCCCCGGCGACGGATACGCGTAAGCGTCCCGGTCCCCGGCCAGATACTGGCGCACCTGGCCCGTCCGTACGAGGACGATGTCCCCCGCCCGTACGGTCACCCCGCCCGACTCCGCCGCCTCGTCCAGGTCCTCGGGTGTCACCGCGTGGTCGCCCGGCAGCCGCTCGACGCCCTTGGCGCGTGCCACGTCCAGCAGCACCCCGCGCGACACGATGTGTCGCGCCTTGTCCGCCCCTCCGAACGAGGCGCCGCCGTGCGGGGTGATCGACGCGGCGGGGCGGCCGTTGTAGAGCCGGCCCGAGTGCGAGGCATGGGCCAGGGCATCCCAGTGGGTGCCCGACTGGAGCCCGAACGTCACGACGTCGTCGCTGGTGGCGACCGTATCCGGGCCGAACAGCTCCTGGTTGATCTGCACCATCGTGTGCAGCGGGTTCACCCGCCCGGGGATCAGGCCGGTCTGGACGCCGTCGGCCCGCAGGTCCAGCGCGAGGGGGACGCGCAGCCCGGTCCGTACGGTCGCGGCGGCCTCCCGCACCACCTGGCCGGTGATCAGGTTGAGGGTGCCCAGCTCGTCGTCGTCGCCCCAGCGGCCCCAGTTGTTGACGCGCTCGGCGATGGCGTGGAACGCGTCGGGCAGTGACATCGGGGCCTCCCGGGGCTTGCGCTCGGCTGTCCGGCGACCCATAAAATCTAACGGACCGTCAGAAACTTGGGGAAGTGCTGGTCCTGAAGAGGAGCCGGGGATGCCGGGCATGGGGAACTTCTTGGCAGGCAAGGTCATCGCCGTGACCGGCGCGGGACGCGGCATCGGGCGGGCCGTCGCGCTCGCCTGCGCCGCCGAGGGCGCGCGGGTCGTCGTCAACGACTACGGCGTCGCCGTCGACGGCGCCGCGCCCAGCTCGCAGGTGGCCGATGCGGTCGTCAAGGAGATCACGGCGGTCGGCGGGCAGGCCGTCGCGGTCGCGGACGACATCTCCACCATGGCGGGCGGACAGCGGGTCGTGGACACCGCGCTCGCCGAGTACGGCCGCATCGACGGCGTCGCGTGCGTGGCCGGCATCCTTCGCGAACGGATGCTCTTCAACATGTCCGAGGAGGAGTGGGACCCCGTCGTCGCCACCCATCTCAAGGGCACCTTCACCGTCTTCCGCGCGGCGTCCGCCGTCATGCGCCGCCAGGGCTCCGGCACCCTTGTCGGATTCACCAGCGGCAACCACCAGGGCTCCGTCTCCCAGGCCAACTACGCCGCCGCGAAGGGCGGGGTCGTCTCGCTGGTCCGCAGCGCCGCCCTCGGCCTCCACAAGTACGGCGTCACCGCCAACGCCGTCGCGCCCGTGGCCCGTACGCGGATGTCCGCCGACGTGCCCATGGAACTCAAGGAGATCGGCGAACCCGAGGACGTCGCCGCGCTCGTCGTCTACCTGCTCTCCGAGCGGGCACGGGCCGAGCGGATCACCGGACAGGTCTACACGGTCGCCGGGCCCAAGATCGCCGTGTGGGCGCAGCCGCGCGAGCTGCGTGCCGCGTACGCGGACGGCGGCGGCTGGACGCCCGAGCGGATCGCCGACTTCCTGCCCGGCACGGTCGGCACCGACCCGATGCCGCTGCTGGAACAGCTGGCGGAGATGGCCAGGGCGGCGGCGGCCGGAACCCGCCCCAACGAGTCCGACGAGTAGGCGGCGACGGTGGACTTCTCCTTCGACCGGCACGACGAGGAGTTCCGGGCCGTGGCTCGGCGGTGGCTCGCCGAGCACCCGGCCCCGGCCGCCGGACCGGGCCGCGCCTGGGAGCGGGAGCTGGGCGCCGCGGGCTGGATCGGCCTCGGCTGGGACACCCCCGAGGGCCGCTACGGCAACCGGACGGCGACGCTCACCCAGCAGGTGGTGTGGGCGGAGGAGTACGCGCGCGCGGGCGCCCCGTCCCGGACCGGTCACATCGGCGAGAACCTGCTGGCCCCGACCCTCCTGGCGTACGGCACGGAGGAGCAGCGGGACCGGTTCCTGCCCGGCATCGCGCGCGGGGAGGCGCTCTGGTGCCAGGGTTACAGCGAGCCGGACGCCGGTTCCGACCTGGCCGGGCTGCGCACGGCGGCCGTGCGGGACGGCGACACGTACCGGATCACCGGCCGGAAGATCTGGACGTCCCTGGCCCGGGACGCCGACTGGTGCTTCGTCCTGGCCAGGACCGAAGCCGGCTCCCGGCGCCACGCGGGCCTCTCCTTTCTCCTGGTGCCGATGGACCAGCCGGGCCGCGTCGAGGTGCGGCCTATCCGCCAGATGTCCGGCGACAGCGACTTCAACGAGGTCCTCTTCGACGGAGCGGAGGCGCGGGCACGGGACGTGGTCGGCGGCGAGGGCGCCGGCTGGCGGGTCGCGATGGGGCTGCTCGCGCGGGAGCGGGGCGTGTCGACGCTGGTGCAGCAGATCGGCTTCGAGGCGGAGCTGGGGCGTGTGCTGCGGGAGGCGGCGACGAGCGGCGCGGCGGCGGACGACCCGGTGCTGGCCGACGACTTGGTACGGCAGTGGGCGGAGCTGCGGGTGATGCGCTGGAACGCCCTGTGCACGCTGGGCGGTTCGGGCGAGGGCGCGGCACCCAGCGTGTCCAAGCTGCTGTGGGGCGGGTGGCACCGTCGGCTGGGCGAACTGGCCATGCGGGTGCGGGGCGCGGAGGCGGTGACGGGCCCGGGGGACTGGCGCCCCGGGACGTACCCCCTGGACGACCTTCAGCGGATGTTCCTCTTCGGCCGGGCCGACACGATCTACGGCGGCTCGGACGAGATCCAGCGCACGATCATCGCCGAGCGGGTGCTCGGCCTGCCGAAGGAGCCGCGGTGAGGGCTGTCGTGTACGAGGGCGAGCGGGGCGCGGTACGGGTCGCCGACGACGTGGAGGTCCGCGCGCCGGGGCCGGGCGAGGTCCTGGTCGCCGTCGCGGCGGCCGGGCTCTGCCACAGCGACCTGTCGGTGACCGACGGGACGATCCCGTACCCGGCACCGGTGGTGCTCGGCCACGAGGGCGCGGGCGTGGTGGAGGCGGTGGGGGCGGGCGTGACGCATGTGGCGCCCGGCGACCATGTGGCGCTCTCGACGCTGGCGAACTGCGGGACCTGCGGCGACTGCGCGCGAGGGCGGCCGACGATGTGCCGGAGGGCGATGGGCCGCCCGGGCACCCCCTTCGTACGGGACGGGGAGCCGCTGTACCAGTTCGCCGCGACGTCGGCCTTCGCGGAACGCGCGCTGGTCCGCGCCGTCCAGGCGGTCCGCGTCCCCCGGGACGTACCCCTGGCGTCCGCGGCGCTCATCGGCTGCGCGGTGGTGACCGGCGTCGGGGCCGTACTGAACCGGGCGAAGGTCCGGCGCGGCGACACCGTCGTCGCCGTGGGCGCGGGCGGCGTCGGCCTGAACGTCCTCCAGGGCGCCCGGCTCGCGGGCGCGTCGGTGGCCGTCGCCGTGGACGTCAACCCCGCGAAGGAGGCGGCGGCCAGGCGGTTCGGCGCGACGCACTTCACCACGTCCGTGGAGGGTGTCCGGGAGGTGCTTCCGAGGGGCGCGGACCATGTCTTCGAGTGCGTGGGCCGGACCGCCCTGATCCGCCGGGCGATCGACCTCCTGGACCGCTCGGGCCAGGCGGTCCTGCTGGGCATGACGGCCCCGGACGAGGAGGCGCGCTTCCTGCCCGCGTCCCTGTTCCTGGACAAGTCCGTCCTGGGCTGCCGCTACGGCACCTCCCGCCCCCACCACGACATTCCCGAGTACACCCGCCTCTACCGAGAGGGCCGGCTGCTCCTCGACGAGCTGGTGACGGAGACGTACCCGGTGGAGGACTTCGCCAAGGCGGCGGAGGCGGCGCGGGAGGGGCGGGTGGCGCGGGCGGTGCTGACGTTCTGAGCACGGGCCGACGGTCCAAAGCACGGTGCCGGGCCCGCGAAGTGCGGGCCCGGCACCGTCGTCGGCCGGAAGGGCTCCGAGAAGGCTCCGGAAGGGCTCCGAAGGGGGCTCCGGCTCCGGCTCCGGCTCCGGCAGAACCGTCAGCGGCTCTAGAAGAGACTCACGTAGCCCTGCCAGCCCGAACCGATCTTCACGGTGGCCCGGAGCGTGCCGCTGCCGGTGCCGTCGTTGCGGAGCAGGTCGCCGCCCGTGGTGCGGGACACCACGTCGGGGACGCCGTCGCCGGTGATGTCGCCGACACCGACGAAGGCGTCACGGCCGTTGGCCCAGCCGGTGCCGAACACCGCGACGCGGTTGCGGACGTAGCCGTTGCCGAGACCGTCGTACCGCCACAGCGCGCCCGCGCCGTCGACGGCCAGCAGGTCGCCGATCCCGTCGCCGTCGAGGTCACCGGCGCCGAAGACCGACCGGTACAGCTTCCAGTTGCCCGCGAACAGCACGCGGGCCTTCAGCCAGCCGGCGCCGTTGTTCTCGTACAGGTACATGTCGCCGGTCGACGTCTGCCGCGCCACCAGGTCCGGCAGCCCGTCACCGGTCATGTCACCGGGGGACGTCAGCACGTCGTACTGCTCCCAGCCGCGGCCCCGGTACGTGTACGGGGTCTCCGCCGTCATGGCCGACCCGCAGGCCGGGGTGTACGCGCGCATGTGGCCGACGCCCGTCCGCAGCAGGACGTCGTTGCACCCGTCGCCGTTCAGGTCCCCGAAGGGCACGACCATGTTGGAGGTGCCCCAGCCGGTGCCCGTGGTGGCGCCCGAGAAGGTGCCGTCGGCGGAGCCGTGCTGGAACGACAGGGCGCCCGAGGGGCTCAGCGTCATCAGGTCGGCCACGCCGTCCGGGCCGTTCGCCCCCGCGTGGTCGCGGGGGACGAGGGCGGGCGCGGGCGGCTCGCTGCCGCCGGAGACCTCCAGCGGCGACGGGACGACGAGGTCCGCACCCTGGCCGTCGGCCGGCCTCACGGTCAGCTCCAGGCGGTACTCGCCGTTCGGCGCCGCCTGGCCCTGCTCGTCCTTGCCGTCCCAGGACGGCGTCAGCCTGCCGCGGACCTCGCCGCCCTGGAGGGTGCGCACGGTGAGGCCGGACGCCACGTGCCGGACGGCGAGCTGCCAGGACGCGGCGGGCTTGGAGAGCCACCAGGTGCCGCTCCAGGCGGCCCCGGGGGCGGTGAGGTCCAGCGCGGCGGGCGCCGGCTTCGAGTCGATCACCAACAGGGGGGAGGCGGGCACGCCCGTGGGCACGACGCGGACCTGCTGGTCGGCGCCCGCGTAGGCCACATGGCCGCCGAACCGGTCGACGGTCCAGGTCCTGCGGGCGAGGACGCCCTGCGGCCCGAACTGCCCGGCGCCTGCCAGCGGCTTACTGGGCACGTCCGCGAGTGCGCCACTGGCCGGGAGCCCGTTGTGCAGGTCGTACAGCGTGAGCCCGGAGGCCGTGGTGCCCTGCACGACATAGCCGTCGCCCAGCAGGACGTTCCCGCCGGCCGGGCCGGTCACCGTACGCCCGGAGACGCGGTCGTACACGCCCGCGCCGCGCTCCCAGGACGAGTCGTAGCAGCGCCAGTACACCCAGCGGCCCACTGCCTGCAGCTCGCTCGGCACGCAGCCGTTGGCCGTCTTGAACGAGCCCAGGGACGCACCGGACGGGATCGACGTGGCGGTGACCTCACCGGCGGTCCCGCTCGCGCTCCACAGGGTGGAGCCCCAGACGGTGGCGGCGACGCTCGTGCGCGTCTTGAGGACGGTGCTGTCGCCGCTCTCGCGGAACTCGACGAGGTACTGCGCCTTCGACGAGGCGCCGTCGACCACGGCGTACCGCCCGGACAGGGACGTCAGCCGGGGGCTGCTGTCGCCGGTGTCCACACGCGGGCCCCAATGCGAGGCGTCGCCGTTCTTCAGCACCATGGTGAGCCCGCGGTCCGTCGGCTGACGCCGTCCGTGGTAACCGTCGCCGCTCGCCCGCATGTCGACGCAGTAGTTCTCGTCGCCGCAGGGTTCGCTGTCGTCGCCCCGGACGTACCCGTCGACCGTGGGGGCGCCGGTGGGCGCGGGGGCGCCCGTGGTGGAGAGCCAGGTGCTGCGGTAGCCACCGATGTAGGTGCCCGGCTGGTAGATCGTGCCGGTGTCGGCGGTCGTGAGGATGCCGCTGCCGAGGGACAGGCCGTGGATGTGGGCGGGCATCGGCTGGACGTCCGTGAGGCGCTGCCGGGACAGCTTGCCGTCGGCGCCCCACGAAATCCGGTAGAACGCCCAGTCGTTGGTGCCGTACGCGGGCTCCGTCACCGCTCCGGCCACGATGGCGGAGCCGTCCGGGGCGATGGCGATGTCGGCGCGCGCCGACGCGAGGAGCGTCGTGCGGCCGCTCTCGGTCACCAGGAGGAGGGGTCCGCCGTTGTACTCGTTGTCCCCGGCGTTCGTGCCCGTCGCGACGAGGGCGCCCGCCCCCAGCGCGGCGGTCGCCGCACCGTCCAGGCTCGCGTCCAGCGTCCGGGGCGGGCTGTCGGGGGCGGCGCGGTCGAGTACGTGGACCGGCATCCGGCCGGGGGCCAGGCGCAGCAGCGTCTCCTTGCCGAGCCGGAAGCCCCCGACGGTCCAGGGCTCGTCCGGCAGGGGACGATCGGGCAGGGGCGTGGCGACCCCGGTCGTGAGGTCGACCAGCGCCCAGTGGTCGTATGTGTCGGCCGCGTCGGGCTGCTTGTAGCGGAGGATCACGGACCGGGCGTCCCCGTCCTCGGCCCACCGCTGGGCGACGGCACCGTCCGGGAGGCCCGTGACGTCCTCCGCGACGACCTGCCCGTCCGAGACGCGCAGGAGCCGGTGGCCGGTGACCTGCTCGCCGGACATGACCGCGGTCAGCACGGCGGAACCGAAGGTCCCGGCGTACACCTGCCCCTCGGGTATGGGGATGTCGACGGCGCCGCCACTGCCGCCCGCGCCCTGCTGGAGGGTCACGTGCGGGGCGGGCGACTCGCTGTACAGGGCGAGCGTCTCGGAACCGGCGCCGTAGTAGCCCGGGGCGGCGGGCGCGGCGTACGTGAAGCCGGTGCCGTCCACGTCGTACTGGACCTTCCCCGGCAGCCGGTCGCCCACCTGGGTGGTGGTGCCGGTCGCGTAGTCGGTCCACAGGAGGCGGTCGTCGCCCTCCTGGGCGAAGAGGAAGCCGGTGTCACCGGCGTGGAGCAGCTGCGTGGCGCGCGGTACGAACCGCGGCGACGGCGCCAGGGTGACGGCGCCGGCGGGGCTGTCGGCGGTGGCGGCGGGGCTGTCGGCGGCCGTCGCCGGCAGCGCGGGCCCGACGGCCGCCGTGACGGCGGCCAGTACCACTGCGGTTGCCGGGCGACCGGCGCCTCGTGCGCGGTCACGGAATCGGCGAATCAAAAGAAGAGTCCCTCCCGGAGGGTCGGCCCCACTGCCGGCGGTGTGCGCTGAGTCCTCCCCGCGCCTGCGGCATTCCGGCCAGACCCCGATGTCAAGTGGCCGGATCGTAACAGCAGTCACACCGGCACCGGTAGCGAGATTCGAACCGGTTCAAAGGCGGTGTTCCGCCCGCCCCCGGCCGGGTCGCTCTCCATGGGTGCACCGGCGAATCCGGCGCGGGCGAGCTGTAGGTACTCCGGCCGGCTGATTCTCAGTCGCCGAGCCGCCGGAACCGCCCCTGGTGGAACAGCAGTGGGTCGCCGCCCTCGTCGGTGGCGTCCAGGGCGTGGACGCGGCCCACGACGACGAGGTGGTCGCCGCCCGTGTGGACGGCGTGGACCGTGCAGTCGAGCCAGGCGGGGGCGCCGAGCAGTCGGGGGGAGCCCGTGGTGGGAGCGGGGGTGTGGGGCACGCCCGCGAACTTGTCGGCGTGGGCGCCGCTCACCGCGAAGGCGCGGCACACCGCCTCCTGGTCCGCGCCGAGGACGTTCACGCAGAACGCGCCCGCGCGCGCGATGCGCGGCCAGGTCGTCGACGTACGGCCCACCATGAACGCCACCAGCGGCGGGTCCAGGGACAGTGACGCGAAAGACTGGCATGCGAAGCCCGCCGGGCCGCCGCCCTCCTCGTCGTACGCCGTGACGACCGTGACCCCGCTGGCGAAGTGGCCGAGGACGCGGCGGAAGTCGGCGGGCGCGACCGCCGGGCGCTCGTCGTCGCGCACCACGCGCAGGGGAGCCTCGTACCGCGCTCCCGTGGACCTCAGGTAGCGGACGGCCGTCGCGGCCATCCCGGCGTGTCCCATCACCCCACCATTGAAACTGACGGATCGTCAGAAGAGAAGAGGGGCGTCGGTGTGCGAGGCCCCTGCGGCCGCGGCCGTGGTTCAACGGCCTTCGAAGCGGACCTCCCGCCGCTCCACGAACGCCGCGACGCCCTCCCGCGCGTCGTGCGTCGACATGTTGATCTCCTGGGCGGCCGCCTCCGCGGCGAAGGCGGCCGCTCTGTCGGTGTCGGGGGAGGCGTTGACCAGCTGTTTGGTGAGGGCGATGGCGCGGGTGGGGGCGAGGACCAGGCGGTCGGACCACTCGCGGGCGGTGGCGGCCAGGTCCTCGTCGGGGACGACCCGGTTGACCAGGCCCAGCCGCTCCGCCTCCCGGGCCGTCAGGGCGTCCCCGAAGAACATCAGCTCCTTGGCGCGCCGTGGCCCGACGAGCCGCGTCAGCAGATAGGCCCCGCCTCCGTCCGGGACGAGGCCGCGGCGGGCGAACACCTCGATGAACCGGGCCGATCGGGCCGCCAGGACCAGGTCGCAGGCGTACGCGAGGTGGGCGCCGATCCCGGCGGCGGTGCCGTTGACGGCCGCGACGACGGGCTTCTCGCAGTCGAGTACGGCGCCGATGAGCCGCTGCGCGCCGAGCCGGATCGTACGGGCGACGTCCCCGGCGACCCGCTCCCCGCCGCTGTCCGGCGCCCCGCGCAGGTCGGCGCCGGCGCAGAAGCCGCGGCCCGTGGCGGTGAGGACGACGGCCCGGACGGCCGGGTCGGCGGAGGCGTCGCCGAGAAGCGCGATGAGTTGTTCGCGCTGGTCGGGGGTGAGGGCGTTGAGGGTGCGGGGCCGATTGAGGGTGATCCACAGGACGTGGTTGTCAGTGCGGCGCAGTACAACTGAATCGGCGGATTCGGCGGATTCGGCGGATTCGAAGGGGGCGGTGGGCTCTGCTTCGTCTCCGGGGGAGGACATCATGCTGCTGCGACCACCTGTCTCAACGGCACACGGCCAGCGCGTCCAGCGCGACCGCGCCCTGTCCGCGTTCGAGTACGACGAGGGGGTTGACGTCCAGCTCGGCGAGGTCGCCGCTCAGCTCCAGGGCCATGCGCTGCACACGCAGGACGACCTCGACGAGCGCGTCGACGTCGAGTGGCGGCCCGCCCCTGACCCCGTCCAGCAGGGCCCGCCCGCGCAGTTCGTCCAGCATGGCCCGCGCGTCGCCCTCGCCGAACGGCGGGACCCGTACGGCGGTGTCGCCCATGACCTCCACCAGGACGCCGCCCAGGCCGACGGTGACGGTCGGCCCGAAGAGCGCGTCGTGCGTGACGCCGGCCATCATCTCGACGCCCTGCTCGATCATCTGGCAGACGAGGACGCCGTCGAGGTCGATGCGCTCGTAGCGGGCGATCTCGGTGAGGTCCCGGTAGGTGTCGCGGACCTGGCTAGCGGAGGTGAGGCCGATCCGGACCAGACCCAGTTCGGTCTTGTGGGCGAGATGCGGGGCGGACGCCTTCATCACGACCGGGTAGCCGACCTGGCCCGCGGCCCGGACGGCCCCCGCCGCGCTGGTCACCAGCTGCTCGCGCGGTACGCGGATGCCGTACGCCCGAAGGAGCTGCTTGGCCGCGTGCTCGCTCAGGCGATGGCCCGGCTGGAGGAGGGCGCGCGCCTTGCGCAGCGAGGGCGACGGTATGCGCGGCGCCTCGTCGAAGGGGGAGTGGTAGTCGGCGGCGAAGCGGTGGTGGTCGAAGTACGCCTTGACGGCGGAGACGCAGTTGCCGAACGTCCGGAAGGTGATGACGCGCGACGAGCCGAGGAGCGTCTCGCGGTAGGCCGCCTCGGTGCCGACGGGCGAGCCCCAGACCACGCACACCGGTTTGTCGGTGGTCTCCGCGGCGTCGACGAGGTCCTGGACCAGCCTGTCGCTGAGGGGAGGGAACGGCCCGGTGACGGGGCAGACGAGGACGCCGACGGCGGGGTCGGCGAGGAGCGCGTCGATGATGCGGCGCCCACGCCGGTCGCCGACGGGGTGGCCGCCGCAGTCGACGGGATTGGCGACCTGGAGATAGCCGGGTATCCACTCCCGGAGAGCGCGCTGCGTGTCGGCACCGAGCGCGGGCAGGGCCAGTCCGGCGGCGGAGGCGAGATCGGCGAAGTGCGCCCCGGTCCCGCCGGAGATCGAATACACGGCGACGCCGTCGGCGCGGGGCGCGCGGGCGCGGGCGAGCATGGTGGAGGTGTCCTGGAGCTGGTCCAGGCCGTCGACCCGGACGATCCCGAACTGCCGCATGGCCGCGTCCACGACCTGGTCGGCGCCGGTCAGCTTGCCGGTGTGCGAAGCGGCGGTGCGGGCACCGGTCTCGGTGCGCCCGACCTTGACGGCGACGACCGGGACGCGGCGCCGCGCGGCCTGATCGGCGGCCAGCAGGAAGGCCCGCCCGTCCTTGATGCCCTCCAGGTAACAGGCGACGGCCCCCACTTCGGGCTGCCCGGCGAAGTACGAGAGGAAGTCGGCCGCCTCGAGATCGGCCTCGTTCCCGGTGGGCGCCCAGTGGGAGAGCCGCACGCCCAGCTCCTGGAGCGCGAACAGCGGCCTGCCCTGGTGCCCGGACTGGGTGATCAGGGCGATGGCGGGCCCGTCGAGGTCGTCCCGGAAGTCCTCGAAGGCGTTCAGGTTGGTGTTGGGCCCGAGCAGCCGCAGCCCCGACCGTTCGACGGCGTCGACGAGGCGGCGCTGCGCTTCGGCGCCCGCGTCCCCGCTCTCGGCGAACCCGGAGGCGAAGGCGACGGCGAAGCGCACACCGGTCCCGGCCAGCTCCTCCACCACGGGCGCGGGATCGCGGACGAGCAGAACGGCGAGGTCGACCCCATGAGGCAGGTCGCCCACCGACGGCACACACGGCACTCCGAACACGGCATCGCGCGCCGGATGCACGGGATACACCCGCGCGCCCACCCGGCCGGCCCACCGCATCAACTGCCGCGTCACCCCGGCCTGGGGCCGTCCATCCCCGTCGGACGCCCCGACGACGGCCACGGCCCCGGGCCGGAAGAACCGGTCCAGATCCGGAGCGCCGGCTCTCAGCGGCCGCCCGCTCACATCGAGTTCGCCGCCCCCGCCGGAGCCCTCCCGGCCACCGGCCACCACGCGGGCGCGGAGATCGGTGGTAAAGGTGCCATGCGTCGATCCAAGCATCGTCCCGCCGCTCCTGGTCGTCGTCCGACACGTAACTGACGCATTGTCAGGTTACCGAAGGGTCGTCAACTCAGGAACACTCCGCGCACCGTCCGACTCGGCGCCCACCCCGTCCGGCTCGGCGCCCACCCCGTCCGGCCCGCCCACCCCGTACGCCCGCACCCTCCGGCCGTACTCGCCCGTCGTCCCTGGTGTCACGCCCTCGTGCCTCCGCATCGCCCGCGGAAAGGCGTCAAACGTTCACGCCGCCGCAGGCGAGATCGCCGACGCCACCGGCACCCTCACCTCGCGCGGCAGCCGGGGCGAGGCGTGCCCGTACGACCCGGACGCCAAGAACGATCAGGCGACGAGCGTGCTCAACGCGGCAGGCTGACCGGCCGTACGACCGCCCGGGGCGGAGGCACGTCGGACCGCTTGTCCGACCGCTTGTCCGAGGAGCCGCCCGCCCCGGGGCGGCACCCGGCCACGTGCACCCCGCGCGCTGCCTCGGCCGGCATCGGAGTCATGGCCACCGCCCGTGCGATCCGCCGCGCCTCCAGCGCCAGTTCGCGCAGCGTCCCGCTGATCGGCTGCGTGAAGCCGGTGAAGTAAAGGCCGGGCGCCTCCGTCGCCGTACGGGCTCCGCGCACCACCGGCCGGCCGCCCGCGCCCAGTACGCCCAGGTGACCGACCAGCCCCTCCAGCGTGCCGCGGTATCCGGTCGCCGCGATCACCGCGTCGGGGCACAGCCGCGTACCGTCCACCAGCGCGATCTTGTTGTCCTCGAACGACTCCAGCGCCGCCACCGGCTCCACCAGCCCGCGCCGTACCGCGTCGACCAGGCCCGTGTCGTGCACGGGCACCGCCCCGTCGCGCCGGAGCCGGGTGTACGGGCCGGCGGCCGGGCGCGGCAGCCCGTACGCCGACAGGTCCGGCACCGTCAGCCGCCCCAGCACCCGCAGCAGCCCGTCCGCCGACCGCACCGGCAGGCGCCGCACCAGCACCCCGGTGGCCTGCGCCGGCCAGCCGCCGACCGACCGGCGCACGATGTGCGGCACCGTACGGACGGCCAGCCGCACCCGTGCCGCGCCGCCCTCGGCCAGGTCGACGGCTATCTCGGCGCCGCTGTTCCCGGCGCCGACCACGAGGACGTCCTTCCCGGCGTAGGGGCCGGGGGAGCGGTACGCGTGGGCGTGCCGCAGCTCGCCGGTCCATGTGCCGAGGCCGGGCCAGTCGGGGACAAGCGGGGCGTGGGCGTGCCCGGTGGCGACGACGACGGCGCGACTGGTGAGACGCCGGCCCCCGGTGGCGTGCAACACCCACCGGTCCGGGCCGTCGCCGCTGCCGCGCTCGATCCGGGAGACCTCGACCCCGGTCACGATTTCGAGGTCGTGCACCTCGGCGTACTTCTCCAGGTATCGCACCATGTCGTCGCGTGACACCCAGCGCCCGGACGAACGAGGCATCGGCAGTCCGGGCAGCGCCGACATCCGCCGAGTGGTGTGCAGCCGGAGCCGGTCGTAGTGGCCGCGCCAGGACGCGGCGATGCAGGGGGACTTCTCCAGGATGACGGCCCGTACGCCGCGCCCGCGCAGCGCGGCGGCCACGGCGAGCCCGCCCGGGCCGCCGCCGACGACGTAGACGGGCGGGCCGAGGACGGGGTCCGGAGCGGGGCCGGGGGCGGAATCGGGACGAGGGGTGGAAACACGGGCCATAGACGCTGAGCGTAAAGGGCGCTGCCAGTTGTTGGGTCCCGGTCAAGGGGGAAATCGGTTGCGAAAGGGTCACGAACCGGGCTCGCCCCTGGCCTCCAACCGCCGGAGGCGCGCACGACGGCGCGCCTCCGGCCCTCCCGCGCCCCGGCGGTTTTCGGCCTACTTCCCTCGCTGCTCCTTCCCGGCTCTTTCCCCGCTCCTTCCCTGCTCCTTCCCGCTCCTTCCCTACTTCTTGGGTGTGACGGCGGCCTCGACCTCCTCGAAGGTCTGCTTCTCGACGAGCCCGGTGTCCTCGAGCACCTCCAGGTGGTCGAGGACGGTCTGGTTGGCCTGGCGGGCATGGCGGCGGATCAGGTCGTTCTGGGTGGAGGCGCGCACCTCGCCGATGGTGGCGAAGATTTTCCCGTGGGAGGAGCGCAGGAGGTTGGCGAAGAGCCGGTCGAACTCCGCACCCCGGGCCGCCTCCAGCTGTCGCACGAAGCCCTGCTGCTCCTCCGTGGCCTCGTTCGGGATCTCCACCCCGAGGATCTTGGCGTCCTCCCGGACCAGCTGGTCGAGCTTGCTGTGCCCGTCGAGCAGATGCAGGCCGGCACGCTTCACGGCCTCACTGGCCGCGTGCGTCTGGGCCAGCCGCCCGGCGGGGATCTCCCACAGCCCCGCCTGCCGCACCTTGACCAGGAACGTCCGGTCGATCTCCGTCACGGCCTGGGGCCCCTGCTGCGCGCCGGCTGCGGACCCGGCGTTCTCGGCGTTCCCGGCATTCCCGTACTCACTCCCGTAGCCACCGTGGTTGCCGTTGTCGCTGCCGTTCTGCTGCGCCGCCGCACCCACCTGCCCGGCCGCGGCCTCGTCACTGCTGCCCCGCACGACCAGGAACAGCGCGAGAAGCGCGGCACAGGAGGCGGCTATGGCGGCCAGGGCGGGCCTGGGGATGCTGGGGCGCAGGGCGCGTCGGTTCGGATACATGATTCCTCCTCGATCGGCTTGCAGAGGGATACGGAAGGGGCGGACTGGGCGTTCAGGGGAACCTGGCGCCCTTGAAAAATCCCTGCCCTTGAGCTCAACTGACGTTCCATCAGAAGGAGTGACCGCCGATGGACGCAGCCACCCCCGACATGGACGCCTTCACCCGCCCCTACTGGGACGCGGCCGCCGAAGGCCACCTCCTGATCCGCCGCTGCACCACCTGCGGCCGCGCGCACCACTACCCCCGCGAGTTCTGCCCCCACTGCTGGAGCGAGGCCGTCCACTGGGAGCGGTCCACGGGCCACGCCACGCTCTACACGTGGTCGACCGTCCACCGCAACGACCTCCCGCCCTTCACCGCCCGCACCCCGTACACCCCCGCGGTGGTGGACCTGGCGGAGGGCCCGCGCATGATGACGGAAATCGTGGACTGCCCCACGGAGCACCTGAGGATCGGCATGCCCCTGGAGGTCACCTTCCGCCGCGACGCGACGGCGACGGTCCCGGTCTTCCGTCCCCTCACCACACTCGACGTCGACGTGGTCAGAGGTCCCGCGCCGGCTGCCTTCTGACGGTCCTCACGGCCACCTGACGGTCCTCACGGCCACAGCAGCTCGCGGGACCATCTGCCGTCCGCCTCGCGGTGGTAGCGGAGGCGGACGTGGCGGCGCTTCTCGTCGCCCTGGAAGAACTCGACCTCCTCGGGGTGGAGGAAGTACAGGGTCCAGGTGGGGGCGTCGGCCGCGGGGTCGGAGTGGGCGACGGTCCAGGCCCGGGCGCTGGCCCTGGTCAGGGCCGAGAGGGAGGGGAGTGGTTCGCTCTGGTGGCCTACCAGGGCCGCCGCGAGGGCGCCGGTCGAGCGGGCGTGGAGGTCGGCGTAGGACTCGTCGGGGGTCGCGGTGGTGACCGGGCCGCGGAGGCGGATCTGGCGGGCGTGGACGGGCCAGTAGAAGTGGAGGGCCGCGTACGGGTGTGCGGCCAGTTGGCGGCCCTTCGCGCTGGTGGCGTGGGTCGCGAAGTGCCAGCCGCGCTCGTCCGCGCCGTGCAGCATCACCGTACGGACGTCAGGGTTGCCGTCCGCGTCGACCGTGGCCAGCTGGGTGGTGTGGGGTTCCGGCTGGGCCGCCCGGGCCGCCTCCACGAACCAGGAGCGGAAGAGGGGGAGGGGGGTTTCGGGGGCTTCGTCCGGCGCGAAGGCGGGGAGTTGTCCCTGCCAGACCCGGAGTGTGTGGAGGGTCGCTTCGAAAGTGCTGTCCGTCATGGAGACATCATCGGGCCAGTACCACCGTCCCCGACGAGCAGAACCATCCTCCGGTCCCCGACGCCACCGCCAGCCGCGGCAGGCTGCCGTCCGCGCGGCGCACCTGGTGGCCCGGTGCTTCGCCGCGCAGCTGCCGTACCGCCTCCACCAGCAGGAACAGGCCCCGCATCCCCGGGTGGCAGGCGGACAGGCCGCCGCCGTCGGTGTTCACCGGCAGCCCGCCGGCCTCGATGAAGGCGCCACCCTCGCCCTTCTCGCAGAAGCCCAGGTCCTCCAGGGTCACCAAGGTCATGTACGTGAAGGCGTCGTACAGCTCCGCCACGTCCACCTCCGCCGGTCGCACCCCCGCCCGCCGGAAGGCCCTGTCGCCGCTCACCGCCGCCGGTGACACCGTGAAGTCCTGCCACTCCGACATCGTCGTGTGCGATGCCGACTCCCCTGTGCCCAGGATCCAGACGGGGGGTTTCCGGCAGTCCCGTACGTAGTCCTCCGCCGCCAGCAGGACCGCCGCCCCTCCGTCGCTGCGGACGCAGCAGTCCAGCCTCGTGAACGGGTCCGCGACCGGGGGCGCCGACAGCACGTCGTCGACGGTGATCGGGGTGCGGTACATCGCCTCCGGGTTGCGCGCCGCGTACGCGCGCGCCCGCACCGCCACCGCCGCCAGCTGCTCACGCGTCGTGCCGTACTGGTGCATATGACGGCGCGCCGCCATCGCGTACTTGGCGATGAGGGTGTGCCCGTACGGGGCCTCGAACTGGAGCGGGCCCCGCGCGCCGAAGGAGAGGTTCGCGGTGCGGCGGCCCGCCTTGATGTCCGAGCGGGCCGTCGAGCCGTACACCAGCAGCACCACCTCGGCGTGCCCCGCCGCGATCGCGTCGGCCGCGTGGGCCGCCATCACCTCCCAGGTCGCGCCGCCCACCGATGTCGAGTCGACCCAGGTGGGCCGCAGCCCCAGGTACTCCGCGACCTCCACCGGGGCCAGTGTGCCCAGCCCCGCCGACGCCACGCCGTCGATCAGCGAGCGGTCCAGCCCCGCGTCGGCCAGCGCCCGCCGCGCCGCCTGCGCGTGCAGGGTGTGCGGGGTGTGCGGGGTGTGCGGGGTGTGCGGGGTGTGCGGGGTGTGCGGGGCGGACGGAGCGGAGGGGGTGGTTGCCGTGTCGGCGCGGCCGCAGTCCGCGAGCGCGACGCCGACCACTGCTACGGAACGCCCAAGCATGGATCTGACGGTACATCAGATGTACGCTCCGGGGGAGTGGTCAGGCGTCAGGAGGGGGTCCCCGGCCGATGCGTACCGACTTCACCCAGGAGCAGTTCGATCTCCGCCGTGCCCTGCGCCGCCTGCTCGTGGAGCGCTGTGACGTGCGGGGCGCCGTGGCCGGCCCGGACGGGTACGACGCCGGGCTCTGGGGCCTGCTCGGCGGGCAGCTGGGGCTCGCCGGGCTCGCCGTTCCCGAGGCGTACGGGGGCGCCGGGTGCCCGCCCGGTGAACTCGCCCTCGCCTGCGAGGAGACCGGCCGCGCCCTCGCGCCGTCCCCGCTGTTCGCGACGGCCGCCCTCGCCGCACCGCTCCTCGTCCGGCTCGGCACCGACACGCAGAAGGAGACCCTCCTCCCGCGCGTCGCCGACGGAACCCTCACCGCGACGCTCGCCACACCCGGCGCCGCCCTCCCCCTCGCTCTCGGCCTCACCGGCGACCAGCGGGGCGGTGCCTGGGCGGGCGGTGGGCGCGCGGGCGGGGTGCAGGCCAGGCCGCGGGGCGGCCCTGACGGCGGATGGCTGCTGTACGGGGAGGCCGACCGGGTCCTGGACGGTCACAGCGCCGGTCTGCTGCTCGTCGCCGCCCGCACCGGCGGCTATCCCCGGGCCCGCACGCTGCTCTTCCTCGTGCGCGGTGAGGGCTCCGCACGGGGTGACGGCGGGCGTGCGAGCGGTGACGGCGGGCGCGCGAGCGGTGACGCTCCTGTACGCGGTGGTGCCCGGACCGTCCGTGTACGGCGGCCATCCCTCGACGAGACCCGCCCGCTCGCCCGCGTCCAGCTGCGCGACCAGCCCGCCGAGCTGCTCGGATACGACGACCCCGGCGCCGTACTCGGCGCCCTCGCCGCGACCGGGCGTACCGCCGCCGCCGTCCTCGCCGCCGAGGCCGTGGGCGCCGCGGCGTACAGCCTCGACCGGACCGTCGCGTACGTCCGGCAGCGGGAGCAGTTCGGGCGGCCCATCGGCTCCTTCCAGGCCGTCCAGCACCGGCTCGCCGACCTTTACGTACGGGTCCGGGCGGCCCGTTCGGCGGCCTACTACGCCGCCTGGGGCCCCGCGGCCGGGGGCCTGGCCCTCGCGCAGTGCCTGGACGCGCTGGGCGCCGTGGCCGCCGACGCGATACAGCTGCACGGCGGCACCGGATTCACCTGGGAGCACGAGGCGCACCTGTACTTCAAGCGGGCCACCGCCGACGCGCTGCTCTTCGGCCCGCCACACCGGCTGCGCACCCACGCGGCACGGTCCGACGCGCTCTTCGAGGGGGTGGCGGTGTGACATCCTCGCCGGACCGGATGCGGCGGCTGGTCCAGAAGGTCTCCTCGACCCGTACGTTCGCCCGCGTCGCCCCGTACGTCGTCCCCGCTCTCGACCGGGCCGTCCACCGGCTCACCGGCGGCCGGGTGCTGCTCAGCGCCCGGATGCTGCCGGGCCTCGTCCTCACCTCGCGCGGTGCCGCCACCGGGCTGCCCCGCCGGGTGCCCCTCGCCTGCATGCCGGAGGACGCGGCGGCGGCCGGCTGGCTCCTCGTCGGCTCCAACTTCGGCCGCGACGCCCACCCCGCCTGGACGGGCAACCTGCTGAAGCACCCGGACGCGGAGGTCAGCTGGCAAGGGCGCACGATCCCGGTCCGCGCCCGGCTCCTGGAGGGCGCCGAACGGGAGGCCGCCTGGCGCGCGGTGGTGGCGTTCTGGCCGCCGTACGCGACGTACCAGGCCCGGATCGAGCGGCGGATCCGCCTCTTCCGGCTGACGCGGAGGGACCAGGGCGGGGGCGACGGCGGGCGCGACGGCGGGCACGGGGGTGGGCGCGGGAGTGCCGACGACGGTCGTCATGACGGACCGCCGTCGGCGTGACAGGACGTGCCGTTCCCTGGTGCCGGGGTACGAGAGCGTCGGGTGCCGGGTGCCGGGTGCCGGGTGCCGGGTGGTTTGGGCCGTCCGGCGGCCTCCCGATCGCCGGTATACCCGTCAGTCGCCGGTCGGTCGGCCTACTTCGCCGGCTTCTTGCCGGTGATACCCAGGTGGACCAACAGCGCCAGGTTCGGCCGGAGTTCGGCCTGCTTGACGCCCCAGGTCTGGAAGCCCTTCTGGTGCGAGGCGACCGAGGCCAGCATCGCGACCAGCGCACCCGCCACTGCCGCCGGGTTCACGTCCTTGTCGACCCTGCCCTTGGACTGGAGTTCCTTCACCGAATCGGCCAGGGAGTTCGTGACCGAGGTAAGGATCTTCATACGGATCTTGTAGAAACGTTTGTCGCCCTCCGCGGCCCCCAGGTCGACGACGCGGAGGATCGCGTCGTGGCGCCGCCAGAAGTCGAGGAAGCCCTCCACGAGCTCCTCCGACGTCTGTCTCGCCGCCTTGCCCACCCAGGAGCGGCCGGAGACCAATTCGGTCAATCCTGCGCCTTCCTTGGCCATTTCCTCGGCGATTTCGAGGACGGCGCCCTCTACGTCCGGGAAATACTGATAGAAGGTCGCAGGTGAAGTGCCCGCCTTCCGGGCCACGTCGATGACTTTGACGTCCCGGTACGGCGAGGAGCTGAGCATCTCGCTGAGGCAGTCGAGCAGCTTCTGCCGCGTCGCCTGGCCGCGCCGACCGGCCACGCGGCCGTCGACGGTGCGTACTTGTCCTGTCATGCCGTCAGCTTACCGAGGGGTGATCTGGGCGCGATTCGGCCGACTGCAAATGGGGTGCGGGCCGGTGCGCAGGCCGCTCCGGAGCGGCGGCCGGCGGCCCCCCCCGGCGCGTTGCCCGTTCCGGGGTGCGGCCCCCGGCTCCCCCGCCCTTGCCGGCTCCTCGCACCGGCTCCTTCCTCAGCTCCTTGCCGCCCCCTCGCCCACCTCCTTCCCCGGGCCCGGGGAATGGTCGGTGAGCGCCCTTCACCCCCAATAGGATTATCAACAGCCTGTGGATAACTTCGGTGGACAAGTGCGCGAGCGGCCCATGAGCGCACACCGAATTGAACTCTTTTCGCATATACGTCCTATTTTCTCCCCCTGCGGCGCACCCGCACCCGCATTAGCGTGACGGTGACGGGCACCACACGGTCCGTGCACGCCCGTGCGCGCCCGTGCACAGGGAAGGAACCGCGCCCATGGCCGCGACCGAAGAAGGGACCCCGGAGGTCATGCCGGAGGGCACGCCCTGCTGGGCCGACGTGCTGCTCCCGGACCTCGAGGCGGGCAAGCGTTTCTACGGTGAGCTGTTCGGCTGGACCTTCGCCGACGCCGGCGAGACCTACGGCCCTTACGCCACCGCCCTCAGCGACGGCCTGCGCGTCGCAGGGCTCGCGCCCAAACGGGACGGCCGCATGCCCACCGCCTGGGGCGTGTACCTGGCGACCGCCGACGCCGTCGCCCTCGCCACCCGCATCAGGGAGGCCGGTGGCCAGATCATCACCGAGCCCATGCGCGTGGGCGCCGCCGGGATCACCGCGCTCGCCGCCGACCCGGGCGGTGCCGTCTTCGGGCTCTGGCAGGCCGAGGAGCGGTCCGGCTTCGAGAAGCAGGGGCTCGCCGGGTCCTTCTGCTGGGCCGAGGTGTACACGCGGGCCCGCGACAAGGACGCCGTCGACGCCTTCTACGCGACCGTCTTCGGCTACCGCACCCGCGACCTCGACGACCCGTCCGTCGACTTCCGCGTCTGGTCGCCCCCCGGCACGGACGAGCCGACCGACGCCACGGCGATCGGTGGGCGCAGCGTCATCGGCGAGGCGTTCCCCGCGGAGATGCCCGCCCACTTCCTCGTCTACTTCGCCGTCGAGGACTGCGACGGCACCGTCGCCTCCGCCGTACGGCTCGGCGGGCGCGTCACCGAGGATCCGTTCGACACGCCGTACGGCCGGATCGCGCTCCTCGCCGACAACCAGGGTGCCGTCTTCGCCGTACTCGCGGAGCCGAAGGCCGCGTGACCGGCACCCGCCGGCGCCCTCCCGCCGGGCACGAGGCGGGCGGAGCCCGCGGGCCGTCCGGAGGGTGACGAACGGATGCCCTCAGGGCGTCTTGCAGGGGTTTTGCGGTCGGACGCGCCTCCGCCCGCGCGGCCGTACGCACCCTGGCCGAATATCGACGGCACGTCCGTCGCTCGCGCCTCGCCCGCCCCTCACAGGGGTGTCCGTATCCGGGTGAGACACCCCGATCCGCCCCCGGGTTCGCAACCGCCGCCCCGGACAGGAAGAATCAGGGTGCACAGGGTCGTACCCTCATGGCCCTGACGGGGAGGTGGCAGGCAAGTGGAGCAGCTGACGCAGCACGACCCGAGACGGATCGGCCCGTTCGAGGTGCTGGGCCGGCTCGGCGCCGGTGGGATGGGCCTGGTCTATCTCGCGCGGTCGGCGTCCGGCCGCCGCGTGGCGATCAAGACCGTACGGACCGAACTCGCCGAGGACCAGCTGTTCCGCGTGCGGTTCACGCGCGAGGTCGAGGCCGCGCGGGCGGTCTCCGGGTTCTACACGGCGGCCGTCGTGGACGCAGACCCGCGCGCGGCGGTGCCGTGGCTCGCCACGGCGTACGTACCCGCGCCCTCCCTCGAGGAGATAGTGAACGAGTGCGGGCCGCTGCCCGCGCCCGCCGTGCGCTGGCTGGCCGCCGGGATCGCCGAGGCCCTCCAGTCCATCCACGGCGCCGGTCTCGTCCACCGTGACCTCAAGCCGTCCAACGTCCTCGTCGTCGAGGACGGGCCGCGCGTCATCGACTTCGGTATCGCCTCCGGTGTCTCCAACACCCGGCTGACCATGACCAACGTCGCCGTCGGAACACCCGCGTACATGTCCCCCGAGCAGGCGCGTGACTCGCGGAGCGTGACCGGCGCCAGTGATGTCTTCTCGCTCGGCTCCACGCTCGTCTTCGCCGCGACGGGGCACGCGCCCTTCCACGGCGCCAACCCCGTCGAGACCGTCTTCATGCTGCTGCGCGAGGGCCCCGACCTGGAGGGGCTGCCCGGCGAGCTGCGCCCGCTGATCGACTCCTGCATGCAGATGGAGGCGGGAAACCGCCCCACCCCGGCGGACCTCCAGGCGCAGCTCGCCCCGCACCTGTTCGCCGGCGGCGACGACAGCGGTACGGCGTCGGCGTGGCTGCCCCACAGCGCCACCGCCATGATCGAGCACCGGCGCGGGGGCCGCCCCAGCCCGCCGCCGCCCCCGTCGGTGCCGCCCGGG
>NZ_VSRY01000054.1 GCF_008271805.1 Streptomyces sp. TRM49041 | reverse complement strand
TAGGCATGGCTCAGGGCACCGTCAAGTGGTTCAACGCGGAGAAGGGGTACGGCTTCATCGCGGTCGACGGTGGTGCGGATGTTTTCGTCCACTACAGCGCGATCCAGATGGATGGTTACCGCACCCTTGAGGAGGGGCAGCGGGTCGAGTTCGAGATCTCGCAGGGCCAGAAGGGTCCGCAGGCGGACATGGTCAAGCTCGCTGTCTGAGCGCGGCGCGTTCCGGCCAACGGCAACTGAACGGAGGGGTCCGTATCCCGGCAGGGGTACGGACCCCTTCGCGCTGCCCGGCGGCTGTCGGGCCCGGTGGGTCGCAGGCATGCCCCCGGGCGGGAGGGGTGCCGACGGCCGGCCGAGTGCCGGGCGGGAGGGGCGCCGGGGGGCGGGTCGAGCGCCGGGGCGCTTGCACTCTCATAGGGCGAGTGCTAATCATTGGCGTTAGCACTCTACGAGTGAGAGTGACAACGAAGGACCTCGTCGGTGAGGCCCGCAGGCCGCGTGGGGCAAGGAACCACACGGAGTGCAGGCCGTCCGTCGCGGGCGCCGCGCGCGGTCCGGAGGCAATCCTCCCCCAAGCTCTCGCCTTCGCTCGAGCAGGGGGGACCCCCATCAGTCTCGGGAGGACCACTTCACATGGCCAAGATCATCGCGTTCGACGAGGAGGCACGGCGCGGTCTCGAGCGCGGGATGAACCAGCTCGCCGACGCCGTCAAGGTCACCCTTGGCCCCAAGGGTCGCAACGTCGTCCTCGAGAAGAAGTGGGGCGCCCCCACGATCACCAACGACGGTGTCTCCATCGCCAAGGAGATCGAGCTCGAGGACCCGTACGAGAAGATCGGCGCCGAGCTGGTCAAGGAAGTCGCCAAGAAGACGGACGACGTCGCCGGTGACGGTACGACCACCGCGACCGTCCTCGCCCAGGCGCTGGTCCGCGAGGGCCTGCGCAACGTCGCCGCCGGCGCCAACCCGATGGCCCTGAAGCGCGGTATCGAGAAGGCCGTCGAGGCCGTCTCCGGTGCCCTGCTCGAGCAGGCCAAGGACGTGGAGACGAAGGAGCAGATCGCTTCCACCGCCTCCATCTCCGCCGCCGACACCCAGATCGGCGAGCTCATCGCCGAGGCGATGGACAAGGTCGGCAAGGAAGGCGTCATCACCGTCGAGGAGTCGAACACCTTCGGTCTCGAGCTTGAGCTCACCGAGGGTATGCGCTTCGACAAGGGCTACATCTCGGCCTACTTCGCGACCGACATGGAGCGCATGGAGGCCGTCCTCGAGGACCCCTACATCCTCATCGTCAACTCCAAGGTCTCCTCGGTGAAGGACCTGCTCCCGCTGCTGGAGAAGGTCATGCAGTCGGGCAAGCCGCTGCTGATCATCGCCGAGGACGTCGAGGGCGAGGCCCTGTCGACCCTGGTCGTCAACAAGATCCGTGGCACCTTCAAGTCCGTCGCCGTCAAGGCCCCGGGCTTCGGTGACCGCCGCAAGGCCATGCTCGGCGACATCGCCATCCTCACCGGTGGCCAGGTCATCTCCGAGGAGGTCGGCCTCAAGCTGGAGAACGCCGGTCTCGACCTCCTGGGCCGTGCCCGCAAGGTCGTCATCACCAAGGACGAGACGACGATCGTCGACGGTGCCGGTGACAGCGAGCAGGTTCAGGGCCGCGTGAACCAGATCCGCGCGGAGATCGAGAACTCCGACTCGGACTACGACCGTGAGAAGCTCCAGGAGCGCCTCGCGAAGCTGGCCGGCGGCGTGGCCGTCATCAAGGCCGGCGCCGCGACCGAGGTGGAGCTCAAGGAGCGCAAGCACCGCATCGAGGACGCCGTTCGCAACGCGAAGGCCGCCGTCGAGGAGGGCATCGTCGCCGGTGGTGGCGTGGCCCTGCTCCAGGCGTCCAGCGTCTTCGAGAAGCTGGAGCTGGACGGCGACGAGGCCACCGGTGCCGCCGCCGTGAAGGCCGCCCTGGAGGCCCCGCTCAAGCAGATCGCCGTCAACGCCGGCCTTGAGGGCGGCGTCGTGGTGGAGAAGGTGCGCAACCTCACCCCGGGCCACGGCCTGAACGCCGCGACCGGCGAGTACGTCGACCTGGTCGCCGAGGGCATCATCGACCCGGCCAAGGTGACGCGCTCCGCGCTGCAGAACGCCGCGTCGATCGCCGCGCTGTTCCTCACCACCGAGGCCGTCATCGCCGACAAGCCGGAGAAGGCCGCCGCGGCCGCTCCGGGCGGCATGCCGGGCGGTGACATGGACTTCTGATCCTCGCGGATCGGACCCGTCCTTGATCGACCGAGGGCGGCACCCTCTCCCAGGGGTGCCGCCCTCGGGCATGTCCGGCCGCGGTACGGCCGCGGCGGTACGGCCGCGGTACGGCCGGGGCGCGCGGTCCCGGTAAGGACCGGGCCGGAACAGATCGCGTGTGACTTCGGACGTAATGGCTGGTTGGCAGCCGTATGTGAAGATGTTCCGGGCCCTCCCGCACCTCGGGGGGGCCTCTGGCCTGTCGTCCCCCCACAAGGAATCCTGTGCAGACCCTCGATTCACTGATAGTCGACATCAACGACGTGTTCTGGACGTATCTGCTCATCCCGGTCGTCGTGATCGCGGGCCTCTACTTCACCCAGAGGTCCAAGGGCGTCCAGTTGCGGCTGCTGCCGGAGATGTTCCGCGTCCTGAAGGAGCCGGCGCCCGCGGGCGTGGCGGGGGGCCGCAAGCCGGTCTCCTCCTTCGGTGCGTTCACGATCTCGGCCGCCTCCCGGGTCGGTACCGGCAACATCGCGGGTGTCGCGGGCGCCATCACGCTCGGTGGCGCGGGCGCGGTGTTCTGGATGTGGGTCATGGCGCTGGTCGGCGCGGCGTCGGCGTTCGTCGAGTCGACGCTGGCGCAGCTGTACAAGGAGCGGGTCGAGGACGGTACGTACCGGGGCGGCCCGGCGTACTACATGAAGCGCGCGCTGGGCAAGCCGTGGCTGGGCTTCGTCTTCGCCGTCACGATCACGGTGACGTTCGGCTTCGTCTTCAACGCGGTGCAGTCCAACACGATCATCGCGGTCGCGGGCGGCTCGCTCGGCGGCGCCGACTCCGACTGGTTCGCCCCGGCCGTCGGCGCGGCGGTCGCGCTGCTGCTCGGCCTGGTGATCTTCGGCGGTGTGCGCCGTATCGCGTCGGTCACGCAGCTGCTGGTCCCCGTGATGGCGATCGTCTACATCGTTCTGGGCATCGCCGTGGTCCTCCTCAACCTCGGCGACGTGCCACGGGTCTTCGCCGAGATCGTCGGCGGGGCGTTCGGCTTCCGCGAGGTCGCGGGCGGCGCGATCGGCGCGGCGATCCAGAACGGCATCCGGCGCGGCATGTTCTCCAATGAGGCCGGCCTCGGCTCGGCGCCGAACGCCAGTGCCACCGCGGAGGTGACCCACCCGGTCAAGCAGGGGCTGGTGCAGGCGCTGGGCGTCTTCTTCGACACGCTGCTGATCTGCTCGATGACCGCGTTCATCATCCTGACGACGAACCCGGCCCTCGCCGGCCGCCAGGGCGCCGACCTCACGCAGTCGGCCCTCCAGTCGACGCTGGGCGGCTGGGCCGCGCACGTCCTCACCGCCGTCGTCTTCATGCTCTGCTTCTCGACGCTGATCGGCAACTACTACTACGGCGAGTCGAACATCGAGTACATGACGGACAGGCGCTGGGTCCTGCCCGCCTACCGGATGCTGGTCCTGGTGACGGTCTTCCTGGGCGCGCTCGGCACGGTGAGCGTGGTGTGGAACCTCGCGGACGTCTTCATGGGCGTCATGGCCCTGGTGAACCTGGCGGCGATCGTCCCGCTGTCGGTCATCGCGTTCCGCCTGTTGGAGGACTACCAGGCGCAGCGCCGCGCGGGCCTGGACCCGGTCTTCACCAAGGACCGGCTGCCGGACCTGACGAACGTCGAGTGCTGGGACCGCAGCCCGGAGGGCGAGCGGGAGCGCGTCGCCTGACCTCTGACCTCTGACCTCTGTTTCGGCGCACGTGGAGCGGTGCCGGGCCGGCTGATCCGGCCCGGCACCGCTCATTGGTGCGGCTTCAGCAGCTCGCGCTGTTCATGATCTTGATGCCGTTGGCGGTCCAGGAGTTGTTGAGTCGCCAGTTGTTGGGCTTGAGGCAGAGCGTCGAGCCGTTGGTGTACCGGATGCTCGCGCCGTCGTCGTTGCGGGAGTTGTAGATCGCGTAGGCGCCGTGGCTCCTGCTGCCCAGCTTCTGGTAGTAGCTGGTGATGTCCTTGAACGACGCGGTGGGCTTCCGCGCGTCCCAGTCCGACTTGGTCTTGTAGAAGCACACGTACGGCCAGGAGCACCCGTACGCCGAGTCGGCGGAGGCCGTCGGTGCGGCGGTCAGCATCGCCCCACCGGCCATGGCGACAGCGGCGCCGACGCCGATCAGCCTGTTCCTCGACCTGCTCATGCGTTCCCCCTTGCTTCGGTTCGGTCGGTCCTGCGGCCCGCTCCGGGCCACGGCCGAGCATGTGCTCGATCCGCTTCGGCAACGTAACAGCGAAGCGGACGTACGACGTTCGAAGTGGGACGAGTTGGGATTTCCTGCCGCCTGACCTGCCGGGACGCGACGCGGGACGGGAACCGATGGGACGGCGGAACGTGTGCCGGCGACGGCGGGGCGGCGACGTGTGTCCGGTGCCCTCCCGGGCGGTGACCGACGCCCGTCGGCGGGCCGTCTCAAGCGGTTCGGGTACAGCTCTCCGGCGCCCTGCGGGCCGACTCCTCGAAGTTCTGGTCCCTTTCGGGGTGCAGGGCCGCCGCCGCGCGGGCCTCCGCGGCGCGGGCGTGGACTCTGGCCGGGGGGAGTGGGGACGGGCGGCGGTCGGGGGTGGGCTCGCCTCGGCAGGGGCCGCACTCGCCGTCGCGGAGGAGGTCCGGGGGCCGCGGGATGCCGCACTGGGTGCACTCCATGCGCAGGGGTGGGCGTGGGGGCGGCGGGGCGGGGCGTTCCGGTGGGAGCTTGCTGGTGAGGCGGGAGCGGACCAGGCCGGCCGGGTGGTGGACGGGGCTGGGGAGGCCGGCCGTCAGGGCCTGGAGGATGTACTGGTCGTTCGCGCCCCGGCTCAACCACTGGTCGACCAGCGGGACGAGGGCGTGGCACTCGCCTGCCGACAGGGACAGGACGGGTGCCGTCCGGCCCAGCGCGGCGAGCAGGATGAACGCGCGTGAGCGGGTCGCCCGGGCGCGGTCCTCCGGGATGTCGCCGTTCCGGAACGCCTCCCACCAGGCGTCGTCGCGCGGTGTGCGGGTCCACCAGGTGCGGGTGATCCACTTCTGGGTGCCGTCCGGCGCGTCGACGGGCTCGCTGCCCCGGCGCAGGTGGCCGGCGCGGCTGATACGGCGCAGGGCGGTGCCGAGGGCGCACTGGCCGTAGGGGAGGACCTTGGCGAGCGTTTTGATGGAGATGTCCGCGCCGTCGTCCAGGCGGTCGATGTACGCCGCGACGGCCGCTTCGCGGGGCGGCAGGTGCGCGAAGTCCGTGTGACTGCGGGTTCGTTGGCCGGGGGCAGACCGTTTGCCGTAGCCGGGGTTGGCGAGTGGGTGCGCGGCAGCACTAATGTTGGCTTCAGCCATGGATCGAAGGGCTCTTTTCGATCTAGCAGGTGAGGCCCCCGTCGGTGTTCCAGCACCGGTGGGGGCCGCTTTTTTCACGTCTTCTCGCACGCTATGCCCTGGCTACTGCCCGTGGCAAGTCGACCGCGCATAGTCATAAGGGCGCCAACTCGCCGGGTGGGTGGGTGGGTTGATCCCAGGCCCGATCCCTTTCCGTAGAAAGAGCACTCGGGTCCCGCGTCCCGGATCTCGGGTTCGTTCACCGGCATATGACCACGCGTCATATGTTCGAATTCCGCGTCTGCGTTTCGATCTTGGCCGTTATGCTCGACAGGCGAACTGAAGAGCGGTGAACCGGCCGATGACCAGGTCTGGTTCGCTCGACGAGGGGACGTGTACACGTGCATGGAGCAGGGGGAAGACGAGGGCGGGGGCTACGCGCGCTGTGCGTGAGCACGCTCTCGATGGCGCTGGCCGCGGGGGTCATGGGCGTCAGCCCGGCCGTCGCTGACGGGCCGTCGGCAGCGGGAGCCGCCGTGGTCGAGGCGAGTTCGATTCCCGACACCGACCGCGGGCGGGTCGTGGAGTTGTGGAAGAGCGGGGGACCCGGCGTCAAGGCCGCGGCCGAGGCCGCGCTGCTGGGGACCGATACGGATGTGCGGCGGTTTCTGGACAGTGAGCGGGCGATCGCGGAGCTGCACGACGACCGGGTGACCGCACTGCAGATGATCTCCCTCGGGGGCAAGGGTGTCCGCGAGGCAGCCCAGCAGGCGCTGAGCGGTACGCCCGAGGACCTGGAGAACTTCCTGGAGAGCGGCTGGCAGGCGCCGCTCGCCGACGACCAGCGCGTCCAGGTCGCGCGGATCGTGAACGAGGGCGGGCGCGGGGTCCGCGAGGCCGGGCAGGCCGCGCTGGACGGATCGATCGAGGACGTCCGGCAGTTCCTGGACTACGGGCAGTACGGCGCCCGCGAGGCAGACGACCGGGTCCAGCTCATGCGGATCATGAGCACCGGCGGGCCCGCCACCAAGGCGGCCGCCGCGCTCGCCATGGACGGCAGCATCCACGACGTACGCGAGTTCCTGACGGTCGGCCAGCACGTGGCACGGGCCAGGGACCAGGAGCGGGCGTCCGTCGCCGAGCTGGCCGCGCAGGCGAAGGCCGCAGGTGAGCAGGCCAAGCGGGAGACCGAGGCCGCCAAGGAGGCGTCGGCGCGCGCCGTGGCCGCGTCGAAGCTGGCCAAGGAAGCCGCACTGAAGGCGGCGAAGGAGACCGAGGAGGCCCGCAAGGACTCCAAGCGGGCCGCCAACGCCGCGGGCCGCGCCGCCTCCGCCGCACGCGGGGCCTCGGCCGCCGCCCAGCAGGCCATCGGCGCCGCCCGCGCCGCGAACGCCTCCG
>NZ_VSRY01000053.1 GCF_008271805.1 Streptomyces sp. TRM49041 | reverse complement strand
CGGGACCGTGGCGGTTTCCGTCGGGACGACCGGCGTGACGACCGGGGCGGTTTCCCCCGGGACGACCGTGCTCCTCGGCGGGATGACCGTGACCGGGACCGTGGGCCGCGTCGGGACGACGACCGCGGTGGCTTCCGTCGGGACGACCGGCGTGACGACCGCGGTGGCTTCCGGCGTGATGACCGTGCTCCTCGGCGGGATGACCGTGACCGGGACCGTGGGCCGCGTCGGGACGACGACCGCGGCGGGTTCCGTCGGGACGACCGGCGCGATGACCGCGGTGGCTTCCGGCGTGGGGGTGACCGGCCTACGTTCCCGCGTGATGACCGTGCTCCTCGGCGGGATGACCGTGACCGGGACCGTGG
>NZ_VSRY01000052.1 GCF_008271805.1 Streptomyces sp. TRM49041 | reverse complement strand
TTCCGAACCCGGAAGCTAAGCCTTTCAGCGCCGATGGTACTGCAGGGGGGACCCTGTGGGAGAGTAGGACACCGCCGAACAATCTTTCAAGGACCCGTGGTCCCAGCGTGCATGCTGGGACCACGGGTCCTTTTTTGTTTTGCTGAATCTGCTCGAAGCGCGGTCGAACGCCGACTGCGCGAGAATTGCTTGCGGTACCCGAAGACAGGAGCCACGCCCATGTCCACCAACTCCTCCGACGACCGTCCGGAGCGCGAGCCTCGTCGTAGGGACGGTGGCGAGCGGGGCGGTTTCCGTGGACCCCGGCGCGACGACGACCGCCGGGCCGGCGGCTTCCGCCGCGACGACCGGCGGGATGACCGGCGCGACGACCGCGGTGGTTTCCGTCGGGATGACCGGCGCGACGATCAGGGCGGCTTCCGTCGGGATGACCGTGACCGGGACCGTGGGCCGCGTCGGGACGACGACCGTGGCGGGTTCCGTCGGGACGACCGGCGCGATGACCGTGGTGGTTTCCGGCGTGGGGGTGACCGGCCTACGTTCCCGCGTGATGACCGTGCTCCTCGGCGGGATGACCGTGACCGGGACCGTGG
>NZ_VSRY01000051.1 GCF_008271805.1 Streptomyces sp. TRM49041 | reverse complement strand
CCGTGGAGGCACAGGACGCCGTCGGCCGGGTCGCCGTCGTCGGCTCCCTGCGCCGCGACGAGGGCGGCCTGGCCCGGTTCTGGCTGTCGCTGGGCCAGGCGCACACCGCGGGTGTCGGTGTGGACTGGGAGGCGGTGTTCGCCGGAACGGGTGTGCGGCGTGTCGACCTGCCGACGTATGCCTTCCAGCGGGAGAAGTACTGGTTGATGCCGTCCGTTCAGGGTGGTGATGTCGCGGCGGCGGGTCTTGACCGGGTCGAGCATCCTGTTCTGGCGGCGGCGGTGCAGATGGGTGACCGGGACGAGTGGGTGTTCACGGGTCGGTTGTCCACCGAGAATCAGCCGTGGGTG
>NZ_VSRY01000050.1 GCF_008271805.1 Streptomyces sp. TRM49041 | reverse complement strand
CATCCGGAGTTCACTGGGGCCGGCATCACAGAAGGGCGAGCAGCGCTCGCACCCTCAGACACCCAACAGCGTGCCCGGCCCGGCCCCTCCCGATTCACGTTCCACGCCGAAGCAGTACTAGTGATCCCGAAGGAAACCGTGCCGAATAATCAACGTTCCACCCATGAGCAACCAGCATCAGACATTCGCTGATGTACTGGCCTCTGACCAAACCGGGGCTT
>NZ_VSRY01000049.1 GCF_008271805.1 Streptomyces sp. TRM49041 | reverse complement strand
GGCTCGCCGCCACGCCGCCGAGGCGACGCGCGCCGCGAACGCCGCCGAGGCGCTGGCCCGCGAGTCCGCGACCGCCGCCTTCGAGGCGCGGGACGCCGCCAACGACGCCGCCCAGCACGCCGAGAACGCGGCGAAGGCCGCCGACGAGGCCGCCAAGCACGCGGGCGACTCCGCCAAGGCCGCCAAGGAGTCCACGGCACACGCCGCCGCGGCGAAGAAGGCCGCCACCGCCGCGACCAACGCCGTGGCCCAGGCCCGCAAGATCTACGACCTGGCCCGGCGGTCCGAGCAGGAGGACCTCGAAACCCGGACCGCCGCGGCCGTGGAGCGGGCCCGGGACCTCAAGGCCGCCGACGACGAGCGCCGCGAGACGGCCGCCGCCGCGACCGCCGAGGCGGCGAAGCTGACCGCGGAGGCCGACCGGCTCGCCGCCGAGGCCGCCAAGCCCGGCACGGACCTCGCCGAGGTGGCCGCCAAGGGCCGCCAGGTCGCCGTCGCCACCATGAAGCACAGCGGCCCGTGGGGCACCGCAGCCGCGCAGGCCGCCCTCGCCGGGCCGGACAGCGCGGTCGTCGACTACGTACGCACCGGGCGCGACGACGCCGTCGAGCAGGACGAACTCGTGCGCGTCGAGCGCCTCGCCGACCAGGCGGAGTCGTCCGACGTCCGGGCCGCCGCCGTCCAGACCCTGGGCGGCGAGGCCGCGAAGGTACGCGCGTTCCTGGCGGCCGGCCAGCACGAGGCCGCCGCCCACGACTACCGCGTCCGCGTGGTGCAGATCAGCGACGACGCGGGCAAGGGCCTCAACGCCGCCGCCCAGGAAGCGCTGAACGACGGCTCCACGGACAAGCTCCGCGAGTTCATCACCACCGTCCAGTACACGGCCCGCACCGAGGACGAGCGGGTCGCGGCCGCCCGGCTGCTCAGCACGGGCGGCCCCGAGGTGAAGGCGGCAGCCAGGATCGCCCTGGAGGGCCCGCCGCAGCTCCTGCACCACTTCATCGAGGTCGGCCAGTACAAGGCGAAGCGCAAGGACCAGCTCGCCGCCACCCACCAGGCGGCCGTCCAGCAGCTCATCGCCCAGGCCGCCGCCTCCGCCGCGACGGCCCAGCAGCGGGCCGCCGAGGCCGCCCGGGTCGCCGCCCTCGCCCGCAAGGCCGCCGCCGAGGCCGCCGACTGGGCGAAGAAGGCCAAGGCGTCCTCCGACCAGGCCAAGAAGTACGCGGACGACGCCCGTAAGTCCGCGGACGCCGCCCAGAAGTCCGCGAACGAGGCCGCCGCGTCCGCCAAGGCCGCCCGCGCCGCCGAGGCCGACGCCAAGGCGGCCGCCCGCGAGGCCACCGTGTCCGCCGCCCGTGCCGCCGACTCCGCGGCCGCCGCGCGCTACTCCGCCGACGACGCCTGGGCGGCCGCCAACGCGGCCCGCGCCTCGGCGATCGCCGCCGGCAAGGACGCGGCCGCCGCCGACAAGGCGTCCAAGGAGGCGTACGCCGCGTTCGTCGTCAAGCGGAAGGCCGAGGAGGCCGCGAAGCGGCGCGAGGAGGCGGCCCGCAAGGAGCAGCGGCGGATCGACGAGCTGAAGGAGAACGCCGCCATCATCGAGGCGGCCAACGCCGAGGCCGACGAGACCGACGTGTGGGGCATCCTCTCCGAGACCGGCCACTTCCTGCTCGACGTGGGCGGCCTGGTCCCGGGCTTCGGCGAGATCGCCGACGGTGCCAACTGCGCCTGGTACGGCGCCGAGGGCGATGCCGTCGACGCCGGACTGTCCTGCGCCTCCGCCGTCCCGATCGCCGGGTACGGCGCCTCCGCCGTCAAGTTCGGCAAGTGGGGCGGAAAGGCGACGGACTTCTTCCGGGGCCTCTTCGGCAAGAGCAGCCCGCCGCCGTGCAAGGTGCCCAACAGCTTCACCCCGGAGACCCCGGTCGCCAAGGCCGACGGTACGACGGCGCCCATCAGCGGCATACGGATCGGTGACCGGGTCCTCGCCACCGACCCCGGCAGCGGCCGGACGGCGGCACGCCCGGTCGAGGACGTCATCGTCGGTTACGGGACCAAGACCCTCGTCCGGCTGACCGTCGACACGGACGGCGACCGCGGCGACGCCACGGGCACGGTCACGGCGACCGACGGCCACCCGTTCTGGGCGCAGGACCAGAAGGCATGGGTCGACGCCGGCCACCTCCGCCCGGGCGCCGAGCTGCGCACCCCGGACGGCACCACCGTCGAGGTCGTCAACACCCGTACCTGGACGCAGGTCCAGAAGGTCTACAACCTGTCCGTCAAGGGCCTGCACACCTACTACGCGCTGGCCGGCGACGCGCCGCTGCTGGTCCACAACTGCGGCAACCTCAACAAGGACTACAACATAGCGGGCGGCCACGCGAAGGACCACGTGGGCCTCTCGGACGACGACATCATCACCCGCGCCCCCACGTTGAAGGGCGGCAAGGCGTCCAGCCTCGACCCGAGCACCGCCCAGCAGAGCATCGACGCCGTCCTCGACGGCGTCGACCTCAACAAGTGGGCCGCGAGGAACCCGCGTGGCACGGAGCGGATCCTGAAGAAGACCTTCAAGGACCCGATCGGCCGCGTCGCCGACAGCAGCGGCAACGTCAAGGACGCGCGCACTCTCGAACTGCTGATCCGGCGCGTCGACAAGGGCGAGAACGGCCACAAGGGAACCTGGATCGTCTACACCCTGATGGCCAGCTAGCCGCCGAAGAGAAGGACCGAACCCCATGGCGTACAGCGAGATCGTGGAGTTCCTGAGGGAGCTGGACCGCGTGGACAACCGGCTCGCCGGGCACGCGAGCGGCCTCCTGCTGCACAGCGGCGGGCTCGGCGAGTACCGGGAGCTCACGCACGAGCTGCGGAACGAACCCCGGGACGACGGCTCGGTCCGGGTGACCCTGCTCCACCGGTTCGTGGTGGGGCTCACCCCGGACTTCGGCCGGAGCCACGAGATCGATCTCGTCGCCGCGGTGACCGTCGGCGACACGGGCTGCTCGGCCCGTGTCGCCGTCGACGCCCATCTCGACCACGCCGTCGCCCCCCTTCCGGAGGGCCGGTCGGTCCTCTGGGAGCGCCACGCCGACGCCGTCGGCACGGGCGACGCCCTGCGCTTCCTCGGCTCAGCGGTCGAGGAGCTCTGCGGCCTTGAGAACCCGTTCGGGCCGCTGACCACCTTTTCCAACCGATAAGGAATGTCTGTGTTTGGCAGATCGCCAAGGTCCCTCAGGTCCACGTGGACGGCGGGCATAGTCACCGCCGGTGTCGCCACCGGCCTCCTCGGTACCGCGATCCCCGCGAACGCGGTGGTCGGTGCCGCCGTGACCGACGCCTCGTACGGGTTCACCGCGAACCTGCACATCGGTGAGGGCGACCAGACGCGCGCCTGCTCGGGCGCGCTCGTCGACGCGGAGTGGATCCTCACGGCCGCCGCGTGCTTCGCCGCCGACCCGGTGGCCGGCGGCACGGTGGCTGCGGGCAAGCCCGCACTGAAGACGGTGGCGACCGTCGGCCGCAACGACCTGCTCGGCACCGGCGGCCAGGTCGCCGAGGTCGTCGAGCTGGCGCCGCGCGAGGGCACCGACCTGGTGCTGGCCCGCCTCGCGGCCCCGGCGACCGGGGTCACCCCGGTCCCGCTGGCCGCCACGCCCGTGGCGCAGGGCGAGGCCCTGAAGGCCGCGGGCTTCGGCCGTACGAAGACCGAGTGGCGCCCGGAGAAGCTGCACGCCGCGACGTTCGGCGTGGACGCCGTCGCGGACGGCACTCTGTCCCTCACCGGCGCCACCGCCGGCGACGCGATCTGCGCGGGCGACACCGGCGGCCCGCTCCTGCGCCAGAAGTCCGGCGGCGGCTTCGAGCTGGTCGGCATCAACACCCGCTCCTGGCAAGGCGGCTGCTTCGGCTCGTCCGACACGCGCACGGACGCGGTGGCGACCCGCACGGACGGCATGCGGTTCGGCGCGGCCCTCCCGGCCGGCCAGACCCTCCGGGCGGGCGACATCCTGGTGTCGGCCTCCGCCCGGGTGGCCATGCGCGCCGACGGCAACCTGGTCGTCACCTCCGTCGCGGGCAAGGTCCTGTGGTCCACGGGCACGGCCGGCAACGCGGGCGCGACGGCCCACTTCGGCACGGACGGCAACCTCGTGGTCCGTTCCGCGTCCGGCACGACCCTGTGGCAGTCGGGCACCAGCGCGTCCGGCGGCAGCGCGGCCGTACTGAACTCCGGCGACTTCGTCATCCGGGACGCGTCCGGCACCGCCGTGTGGTCCAGCAACACCGCCGTCCGCGGCGACCTCGACCACGACGGCCGCGGCGACATGTCCGCCTGGTACGACTTCCCGCAGGGCACGGACGCCACGTACACCTTCTCCGGCAAGGCGGACGGCAGCCTGAGCGGCTACCGGAAGACGTACACCTCGGCCGTGGGCCAGTGGGGCAACGAGCACATGAAGCGCGCCACCGGCGACTTCAACGGTGACGGACGCGCCGACTTCATGGCGATCCAGGGCTACGGCGACAGCAGCGTCAAGCTGTTCATCTCGCTCGGCCAGGCCGACGGTACGTACAGCGAGCCCACCAAGGCGTGGGAGGTGGTCCCGAACCACGTCACCTTCCACGAGAGCTACATGACCCCGCTCGCCGGCGACTTCAACGGCGACGGTTACGACGACGTGGCGATCTGGAACGTGGACCGCACGACGGGCGTCACCAAGCTGTGGACGCTGACGTCGAACGGCAAGGGCGGCGTCGTGCGGCTCATCCCGTCCGAGTGGTCGGGCCCCAAGGGCACCTGGCTGGCCTCCCGCTCCAAGTTCGTGACCGGCGACTTCGACGGCGACGGCCGCGACGAGGTGGGCCTGCTCTACGGCCAGGGCGACAACAGCATCAGGACGTATGTCTTCCCCACCACGACGGAGGGCGTCTTCACCACCCCGTCGACGTGGTGGACGGGCCCCGCGGCCACCACGTTCGACTGGAACCGGGCCAAGCCGCGCACCGGTGACTTCGACGGCGACCGCCGCGACGACCTGATGTTCTGGTACGACCACACGGACGGTACGGACACGGTCCGGACCCTCCTCTCCACGGGCACCGCCTTCGGCCCCACGCCCAAGCTCACCCTGAGTGGCCGCCTCGACGTCTCGTCGATGCAGCTGGTGGTCGGCGACTACAACGGCGACGGCCGCGACGACCTCGGCGCCATGTACGGCGACTCGTCCTCCGGCGCCGTCCGCCTGTGGACCTGGACGGCCAAGCCCGACGCCATGTTCAACGGCGCGCTGCCGGGCTGGGAGTCCTCGCCGAACAGCTTCATCTACGGCCAGACGTACTTCATGCACCCGTACTACGTCTGACCACATCTCACACCCCCTTCGGCAGGCCCGGCGCACTCCTGAGCGCCGGGCCTGTCGGCCGTCCCGGCTGTCCCGGCTGTCCTGGCTGTCCTGTTCAGGCTTCGAGGCCGGTTGCCGCCCATCGGCGAGGGACGCCACCGGTCTGACCAGGACATGTTGCGAACGCTGTGGTCGCGCGGCGGGTCGATCAGGCCGTACAGGGACCATGCATGGTGCAACTCCCGTTAGCCAGATGGGGTTGTTGGGGTCCCGACTCCGTTCAGGCCGACGACTCTATGGCCACGCTGTGTGTGGAACGCGATACTCAGCGTATGGAGGTGCGTGGTCATGAAGGAGCGGTTGGGGGCGGCGGAAGAGACGGTGGCGAAGCTGCGGGGCGAGCTGCTGAAGGCGGGTGTCGTCCTGCCTTCGCTGGGGGTCGACCTGGTCACCGTGACCAGTGAAGTGCCGTATCCACTCGTCGAGCTGGGCAGGTGCAATCTGGACACGGCGGTACGGCTGGCGGCCGCGCTGGAGGGGGCGCGGACATGAGGGCGGCAGGCAGGACGGCGGTGTCGGGCCCTTCGTCCGAGGTGGGTTCGTACGGTGTCGATACGCGCGACGGGCGGGTGGGCCAGGTGATGGGCCACGTGGGCGGGTACGTCCAGCTCCGCCCGCCGGGTGGCGGACGCGAGTGGGACTGCCCGCCGGACGCGGTGACGCCCGCGCCGCCGGATGTGGTCCTGCGGGCGCGGGCGCGGGTACGGGCCATGAACCGGGCCGGTCTGCGTCAGCCGCCGCGGTCGGGGACGGGGAAATAGCCGGTGAACGGCTCGGTGCCGACGCCCGCCACATCTCCGAAGGGCACGGACGGCCGGTGGGTGAGGCACCGGTCAGGTCCGTCCGCCTGTTCGCCCTCGGGGCCCGTGACGCCCGGGGCGGCCCCGCGGGCGTCACGGGCCCGCGTGGCCTCGAACCCGAGACCCGGGCGGAGCGGCTCAAGACGCTGCCGACCGGGCGGCCTGGCGAGTTGTCGCCACGGGCGTGTCGTTCTTGTGGCGAGTAGCGTTGTAGTGCGCGGCTGCCCGCACGCGTGGGCGGCGGGGAGGAGCGCCACCATGACCGTCGTAGAGAACGACAGGATCTGCATGGCCGACAGCAGCGACGAGCGCACCTTGGACGAGATGTTCGAGTGGCTCGAGAAGATGCCCGTCCCCGGAGGGATCAAGACCGAGATCGTCGGGGGGCATATCTTCATGACGCCGCAGCGTGCGAACCACTGGGACACCATTCTGGGCATCGTCGAGCAGCTTCGGACCAAGTACCCGAGGAAGCGCGTGCTGTCCGATGTGCGCATCGACTACCCGGGCCACCTCAACGGGTTCGCGACGGACGTGACCCTGGTGGCCGAGGGCGCCAGTCCGAGCGACAAGGGCGCATACGCGTACCAGGACGTCGTGTTCGTCGCCGAAGTGATCTCCAGGAGCACCGGCCTCAACGACTACGGCCCCAAGAAGGACGCCTACGCCGCCGCCGGAGTGCCCGTGTACCTGATCGTCGACCCGTACACGGGCAAGTGTGTGGCCCACACGACCCCCAAGGACGGCGAGTACACCCACGAGGTGCGGTCGGTGTTCGGTGACCCCATCGACCTCACGGACACGCCCGTCGGGCTCACCCTCACCACCGACGAGTTCCCCAGGGACTGACCGCCGCTTTCCGAGGACTGATCCGGCACCGACACCGGTACTACTTGATCACCAAGCGAAGGCTTCCGGCGACGGCCCCGGTCCGGGGAAGATCTCGTCGAGGCCGGTCAGGACCTCCTCGGGAAGCTCCAGTTCAAGGGCGCGCAACGCGCTCTCCAGCTGCTCCGCCGTGCGCGGGCCGACGATCGGTCCCGTCACCCCCGGCCTGGTCAGCAGCCACGCCAGGGCGGTCTCGCCCGGCTCCAGACCGTGCTTGTCGAGCAGGTCCTCGTACGCCTGCACCTGCGCGCGCACCGAGGTGTCGGCCAGCGCGGCGGCCGCCCGGCCGGAGGCCCGCCGGCCGCCCTGGACCTCCTTCTTGACGACCCCGCCGAGCAGGCCGCCGTGCAGCGGCGACCAGGGGATGACCCCGAGCCCGTACTCCTGCGCCGCCGGGAGGACCTCCATCTCGGCGCGCCGCTCGGCGAGGTTGTACAGGCACTGCTCGCTGACGAGCCCGACCATCCCGCGCCGGGAGGCGATCTCGTTCGCCTGGGCGATCTTGTAACCGGGGAAGTTGGAGGAACCCGCGTAGAGGATCTTTCCCTGCTGGATCAGGACGTCGATCGCCTGCCAGATCTCCTCGAACGGGGTGCTGCGG
Organism: Streptomyces sp. TRM49041; assembly: GCF_008271805.1. GTDB lineage: Bacteria > Actinomycetota > Actinomycetes > Streptomycetales > Streptomycetaceae > Streptomyces. The sequence goes on along the minus strand of NZ_VSRY01000049.1, from coordinate 24,649 downwards.
TCGATGTGGTGGAACTGGTAGACGTCGATGTGGTCCGTCCGCAGCCGCTTGAGGCTCGCGTCGACAGCCCGTCGGATGTTCGCGGCGGAGAGCTTGTCGTGGTTGGGCCACACGTCCCCGTCGGCGGCCATGTTCCCGTAGACCTTGGTGGCGAGGACGACCTTGTCCCGGTGCGACGGGTCCTTGGCGAACCAGGAGCCGATGATCTCCTCGGTACGGCCCTTGTTCTCACCCCACCCGTACACATTGGCTGTGTCCACGAAGTTCAGACCTGCGTCGAGCGCGGCATCCAGGATGCCGTGACTGGTCGGTTCGTCTGTCTGTGGACCGAAGTTCATCGTGCCGAGAACGAGTCGGCTGACCTTGAGTCCCGTGCGTCCGAGCTGCGTGTACTTCATGAGGCACAAGCCAACTGCTTCGAGCCCGCTCCAGGCAAGAGCCGCCCACGCAGCTGCCCGTCCATGCGACAACGCCCCGCACCGCCGACCAGCTGCGGCGCCGCGGTTCCGGGGGCTGTATGGCTGCGCGTGGCGGGGGCGGTCCGGCCTACTGGCCTACCGCCGCCGCCAACGCGATCATCGCGAACATCAGTACGAGTACACCGGCCATGATCCGGTTTCGGGTCTTCGGGTCCACACTTCGAGGTTAACCGGAGCCCACCGCGGCCTCACCGATGCCTCACCGCCGGCCGCCCAGCGGCCAGGACCCGACCGTCTCGTAGCGCGGGCCCTCGCCCGGTACGCCCGATACGGGGAGGTTGCTGCGGACGAGGTGCAGCTCCGTGACCTCCCAGCGGCTGCTCTTGAAGCGTTCCAGCTCGGCCACGAAGGGCCGCAGGTCCCTGTCCACGCGGCTGCGGGCCAGGGTGAGGTGGGCCTGGTAGCGGCGGTGCTCGTCCATCGAGACGCCGGCGCGCCGGGCCGCCGCGTCCGCGCGCTCGGCGATCAGCCGCATGTCGTCCAGGCCGCCCGCCGCGCCCGCCCACAGGGCCCGGCGGCCGAACCGCCCGCCCCCGTGGACGCGGAGCGGGAACGGCTGCGTACGGTGTGCGGCCCGGGCCAGCCGCTCCGACAGATCGGGGAGCAGGGCCTCGTCCACCTCGCCCATGAACGCCAGGGTGTAGTGCCAGCCGGGGCGGCCCGTCCAGCGCAGCTCGTCCGCGCCCGGCAGTGCCCGCAACTCCTCCACGAGGAGCGCCAGTTCGTCGCCCACCGCACGTGGCGGCAGCACGGCAGCGAAAAGCCTCATACGGCGAGTCTGTCACGCCCTGACGGTCAGACGCCGGGCCTCTTCACGCCCTTCGTACCCTTCACGCCCGTCGCGCCTTTCCTGCCCGTCACGCCCGTCACGCCCGTCACGCCCGTCCCGCGATACGAAGCGGACGTGCGGGTGCCGCCAACGCCGCAGCTCCACCCTCAGCCGTACGCCGACCGCACGGGACAGCACCAGGCCGATCACCGCCGCCGCGGCCAGCGACACCGCGCCGCCCGTCGCGAAGCCCGCACGGGCGCCGTACGTGTCGGTGATCCAGCCCAGCAGCGGCGCGCCCAGGGGCGTACCGCCCACGAACACCATCATGTAGAGGCTCATCACCCGGCCGCGCATCGCCGGGTCGGTCGCCAGCTGCACATACGAGTTCGCCGTGACGTTGACCGTCAGGCCCACCATGCCGATCGGGACCAGGAGCAGGGCGAACAGCCAGAAGCCGGGGGACAGTGCCGCCGCGATCTCCAGGACCCCGAAGACCGCCGCCGCACCCACCAGCATCCGCAGCCGCGAGGTGCCGCGCCGCGCCGACAGGAGCGCCCCGATGAGGGAGCCCACGGCCATGAGCGTGTTGAGGAAGCCGTACGTGCCCGGGCCGACGTGGAAGACCCCGTCGGCGAAGGCCGTCAGCCAGATCGGGAAGTTGAAGCCGAACGTGCCGATGAACCCGACCAGCGCGATCGGCCAGATCAGGTCCGGGCGGCCGGCGACATAGCGCAGGCCCTCCCGCAGCCGGCCCCTGCCGCGCGGGGCGCGCTCCACCTTGTGCAGCTCGGCGGGGCGCATGAGGAGGAGGGCGGTGAGCGGGGCGAGGAACGACAGGCCGTTGACCAGGAACGCCCAGCCGCTGCCCACGGAGGCGATCAGCAGACCGGCGACGGCGGGGCCGACGAGCCGGGCCGACTGGAAGTTGGCCGAGTTCAGACTGACGGCGTTGCGGAGCTGTGCGGGGCCGACCATCTCGGACGCGAAGGACTGCCGGGTCGGGTTGTCGACGACCGTGACCATGCCCAGAAGGAAGGCCACCAGGTAGACATGCCACACCTGGACGTGGCCGGAGAGTGTGAGCCCGGCGAGCGTGAGCCCGCACAGGCCGAGGGCGCTCTGGGTGAGCAGCAGCAGGCGCCGCTTCGGGTACCGGTCGGCGACGACGCCGCCGTACAGGCCGAAGAGCAACATCGGCAGGAACTGGAGCGCGGTGGTGATACCGACGGCGGCGGCCGAGCCGGTGAGGCTGAGGACCAGCCAGTCCTGGGTGATCCGGGCCATCCAGGTGCCCGTGTTGGAGACGATGGCCCCGGTGAAGAAGAGGCGGTAGTTCCGCACCTTGAGGGACGAGAACGTCCCGCCGGTCTTGCGGGTACGGATGCGAGTGCGGGTGGTGTCGTGGTCGCCGTTGTGTGCGGGGGCGGAGTCTGCTCCGGATCCCGTACTCAAAAGGGTTCGCCTCCTCGGCCGGGGTTCGTCTTACAGGTGTGCGAGCTTCTCCAGTACGGGGGCGGCGGCCCGCAGCTTGGCCCACTCTTCATCGTCCAGACCCTCGGCGAGGGTCGCCAGCCAGGCGTTCCGCTTGCGGCGGGACTCATCGAGCATGGCCTCGGCCTGCTCGGTCTGGCTGACCACCTTCTGCCGGCGGTCGTCGGGATGCGGCTCCAGCCGGACCAGCCCCTTGGCCTCCAGCAGGGCGACGATGCGGGTCATCGACGGCGGCTGCATGTGCTCCTTGCGGGCCAGCTCGCCGGGTGTGGCGGAGCCGGAGCGGGCGAGGGTGCCGAGCACCGACATCTCGGTGGGGCTCAGCGACTCGTCGACGCGCTGGTGCTTCAGGCGCCGGGACAGCCGCATGACTGCGGAACGGAGTGCGTTCACGGCGGCGGCGTCGGCTTCGTCGCCGTGTCCGCCGTGGGACAGGTCAGGCATGTCTTTAGCGTAACTCATTACTCTACCTAAAGACCAATGGGATTGTCGGAGTGATACATCACTCGAAGGAGTGAGAATCGACCGAAAAACGACACGTGAGCAAAGGGTGTGCAGCGACCCTGTCCGACATGGGATCGACAGTGCTCAGCGTGCGGATCGACGGAGAGCTGCTCGACCGGGTCAGGCAGCATGCGGCCAGAAGCGGAATGAGCGTCCAGGACTATGTGGTCCGGACGCTCATTCGCGAGGATTTCGACGAACGCTTCAGCGCGGCCGTCGACGAGACCGAGAAGTTCTACGGCCTTATGTGAGGCATCACGCCCGGTCTTATGTGAGGCCGAGGGCCGGCATCGCGTAGTAGAAGACGAAGACGCCCGACACGACGTACATCGCCGCCGGCACCTCGCGCCCGCGGCCCGCGGCGAGGCGCAGCACGCTGAACGCGATGAAGCCGATGCCGATGCCGTTTGTGATCGAGTACGTGAACGGCATCATCACCATCGCCAGGAACGCCGGTACCGCGATCGTGAAGTCGCCCCAGTCGATGTCCTTGACCGACCCGGCGAGGATCAGGAACCCGACCGCGACCAGGGCGGGTGTGGCCGCCTGGGACGGGACCATCGTGGCGAGCGGCGTGAGGAACAGCGCGACCGTGAAGAGGCCGCCCGTCACTACGGACGCGAGCCCGGTCCTGGCGCCTTCGCCGACGCCCGCCGTGGACTCCACGTAGCAGGTGGTGGCGGAGGACGAGGTCACGCCGCCCGTGGCGACGGCGAAACCGTCCACGAGGAGGACCCGGTTGATGCCGGGGAGGTTGCCGTCCTTGTCCATCAGCTTGGCCTCGTCGCCGACGCCGAGGATCGTGCCCATGGCGTCGAAGAAGCAGGACAGCAGGACGGTGAAGACGAAGAGGGAGCCGGTGAGGAGGCCGACCTTCTCGAAGCCGCCGAATGGGCTGACCTGGCCGATGAGCCCGAAGTCGGGGGTGGCGACGGGGTTGCCCGGCCACGTGGGGTTGGTGAGGCCCCAGGACGGGATGTCGGCGACGCTGTTGACGACCATCGCGACGACGGTCATGGCGACGATCGAGATGAGGATCGCGCCCGGCACCTTGCGGACGATCAGCGCGAGGGTGAGGAGCGTACCGACGGCGAAGATCAGGACCGGCCAGCCGCCGAGGTGACCGTCCTGGCCGAGCTGGAGCGGGACGGTGGTGTGGGCGGCGTCCGGGATACGGGAGACGAAACCCGAGTCGACCAGGCCGATGAGCATGATGAACAGGCCGATGCCTATCGCGATGCCCTTGCGCAGGCCGACGGGTACGGCGTTCATGACGCGCTCGCGGAGGCCGGTCGCGACCAGGAGCATCACGATGAAGCCCGCGATGACCACCATGCCCATCGCGTCCGCCCACGACATGCGGGGGGCGAGCTGCAGGGCGACGACGGTGTTCACACCGAGACCGGCGGCGAGGGCGATGGGGACGTTGCCGATGACGCCCATGAGGAGCGTGGTGAACGCCGCGCTCAGCACGGTCGCGGTGACCAGCTCGCCGCCGTCGAGCTGGTGCCCGTACATGTCCTGGGCGCTGCCGAGGATGATCGGGTTCAGCACGATGATGTAGGCCATCGCGAAGAAGGTCGCGAAACCGCCGCGTACCTCACGGCCGATGGTGGAGCCGCGCTCCGAGATCTTGAAGAGCCGGTCGAGGGCGCTGCCGCCCGGGCCGGCCGACGGCTGCTCGGGGACAACCGGCGGAGCGGTGACCGTGGAGGGCATGCGGAAACCTCGTCATGCGGGGGGTTTTGGGGGGTGCTGCGGCGTCACGGCGGTTATACGTCGTGCGTTCGCACGAACGGAACCGGTCGCCGACAAACCGTTTCAGTATGAATACATAGGTCGAAGATCGCTATCTCCGCGCGTAGAACGAGCGTGCGCATACGATGTGGGGCATGGCGAAGTGGACCCCCAAGTACGAGGCACCCGAGCCCCTGGAGGGGCCCGTCGTCGCCACCATCACCGGCGGCACGATCATCTGGTTCGTCCTCTTCCTGGTGCAGGTCCCCTTCTACGGCTGGTTCGCCGACCGCGACCTCGACTGGTGGATCTGGACCTGCCTCGCCGGCGCCGGCCTGGGCCTCATCGGCATCTGGTATGTCCGCAAGCGCGACGCGGCGTTGCGGCGCGAGCGGTCCGAGCAGCGGTAGCCGTACGGCTACGGGACCATTCGCGTCCTACCCCGGTCGGATGTTCCGTCGCTCGGGGGGTGGGCGGGGGCTTCGCGCCGTACCGTCGGAATCATGACGCAGCGGGCCGGGACCGATGACATGACCGTGGAAGCCGGCGGAGACGCGAGAGTGCCCTATCGGCCCGGGGGGCTGACGCGGGCCGAGGTGGCCGAGCGGGTGGCGCGGGGGGAGGTCAACGACGTACCCGTACGCAGTTCACGGTCCGCCGTGGACATCGTGCGCGGCAATGTTCTCACCCGGTTCAACGCGATCATCGGTGTTCTCTGGGTGATCATGTTGGTCGTCGCGCCCATCCAGGACAGCCTGTTCGGGTTCGTCATCGTCGCCAACACCGGCATCGGCATCATCCAGGAGCTCCGCGCCAAGAAGACCCTCGACGGGCTCGCCGTCATCGGGGAGGCCAAGCCGACCGTCCGGCGGGACGGAGGCGCCACCGAGGTGTCGACCTCCGCGATCGTGCTCGGCGACCTCATCGAGCTGGGGCCCGGCGACAAGGTGGTGGTCGACGGGGTCGTCGCCGAGGCCGACAGTCTGGAAGTCGACGAGTCACTGCTCACCGGTGAGGCCGACCCCGTGCTCAAACGGGCCGGCGACACCCTCATGTCCGGCAGCTTCGTCGTCGCCGGTGGCGGTGCCTTCACCGCCACCAAAGTCGGCCGCGCCGCCTACGCCGCGCAGCTCGCCGAAGAAGCCTCCCGCTTCACGCTCGTCCACTCCGAGCTTCGCTCCGGGATCTCCACCATCCTCAAGTACGTGACCTGGATGATGATCCCGACCGCCACCGCGCTCATCATCAGCCAGCTCTTCGTCAAGGACGTCAACTTCAAGAACTCCATCGCCCGGACCGTCGGCGGCATCGTGCCGATGATTCCCGAGGGGTTGGTGCTGCTCACCTCTGTCGCTTTCGCCATCGGGGTCATTCGGCTGGGGCGCAAGCAGTGTCTGGTTCAGGAGTTGCCCGCGATCGAAGGGCTCGCCCGCGTCGACGTCGTCTGTCTCGACAAGACCGGCACCCTCACCGAGGGCGGCATGGACGTCAAGGAACTCCGCGCGCTCAACGGCTCCGACGAGGCGTACGTCAAGCGGGTGCTCGGCGCCCTCGGCGAGTCCGACCCCCGGCCCAACGCCTCCCTCCAGGCCATCATCGACGCCTACCCCGACAGCGAGGACTGGCGCTGCACCGAGGCCCTGCCCTTCTCCTCCGCCCGCAAGTACAGCGGCGCCGCCTTCAGCGAGGGCGACGGGCAGACCAGTGCCTGGCTCCTCGGCGCGCCCGACGTGCTGCTTCCGGACGGGGACCCCGTACTCGACCGGATCGAGAGCCTCAATCAGCAGGGCCTCCGCGTGCTGCTGCTCGCCCGCGTCAGCGGCGAGCTCGACGATCCCGAGACCGCCCGCAAGGCGCGGGCTTCCGCGCTCGTCGTTCTGGAGCAGCGGCTCCGGCCCGATGCCGCCGGGACCCTCACCTACTTCGCCGACCAGAACGTCGACGCCAAAGTCATCTCCGGTGACAACGCAGTCTCCGTCGGCGCCGTCGCCGCCAAGCTGGGCCTCCCCGGGGCCGAGCACACCGTCGACGCACGGAGACTCCCCGCCGAGCGCGAACAGATGGCGGGCGCCCTGGAGGACGGGGTCGTCTTCGGGCGCGTCACCCCGAGGCAGAAGCGGGACATGGTCGGCGCCCTCCAGTCCCGGGGGCACACCGTCGCCATGACCGGGGACGGGGTCAACGACGTCCTCGCCCTCAAGGACGCCGACATCGGCGTCAGCATGGGCACCGGGTCGGAGGCCACCCGGGCCGTCGCCCAGATCGTTCTTCTCAACAACAGCTTCGCCACCCTCCCCTCCGTCGTCGCCGAAGGCCGGCGGGTCATCGGGAACATCACCCGCGTCGCGACGCTGTTCCTCACCAAGACCGTCTACTCGGTGCTGCTCGCCGTACTCGTCGTCGCCTTCCAGGTCGAATACCCTTTCCTGCCCCGGCACCTCACCCTGCTCTCCACCCTCACCATCGGTGTGCCCGCCTTCTTCCTCGCCCTCGCTCCCAACAAGGAGCGCGCCAAACCGCACTTCGTGCGCCGCGTCATGCGGTACGCCATCCCCGCCGGGCTCATCGCAGCCACGGCCACCTTCGGTACGTACCTGCTGGCCGGCCACCACTACAGCGGGCCCGGCGCGCTCGACGCCGAGACGAGCGCCGCCACGCTCACCCTGTTCCTCGTCTCGATCTGGGTGCTGGCGATCATCGCCAGGCCCTACACATGGTGGCGGATCGGGCTGGTCGCGGCGATGGGCCTCGGCTTCCTGCTGGTCCTCGTCGTGCCGTGGCTCCAGGACTTCTTCGCCCTGAAGCTCGTGGGTACGACGCTGCCGTGGGCCGCCGTCGGTATCGCCGCGGTGGGCGCCGCGCTGCTGGAGTTCGCCTGGCGGTGGGTGGGGAGGAAGTTCCCCGCCTGAAGCACGTCCGGCGTACGGTCGTGTGGTTCAGATCACTTGTGCGAGGCCGGGTGGCGCGATGATTTCCGCGCGGTCCCGCTGTCTCTATCGGTGTACCAGGATGAGTGAGAAAGAGGAGCGGTCCCATGCGCATCGTCATCAGCGAGTTCATGAGCCTGGACGGCGTCGTGCAGGCGCCCGGCGGCCCCGGGGAGGACACCGACGGCGGCTTCGCCCACGGCGGCTGGACGCACCCGTTCTTCGACCCCGAGGTGGTGGGCGGTGCCTTCGACGACGCGCTGGGCAAGGCCGACGCGCTGCTCTTCGGGCGCCGTACGTGGCAGACGATGGCCGGGGCGTGGCCCGAGCGGGCCGGTGACCCGTTCGCCGACCGGATGAACGCGATCCGCAAGTACGTCGTGTCGGATACGCTCGGCGACGACAAGCTGACCTGGGAGAACAGCACCCGTATCCCGGGCGGCGAGGCCGTCGCGCGGATCAGGGAGCTGCGGGCGGCCGAGGGCGGCGACCTGGTGGTCATGGGGAGTTCCGCGCTCGTCCGGACCCTGCTGCGCGAGGGACTGGTCGACGAACTCCGGCTCATGATCATGCCGGTGCTGCTCGGCGGCGGGAAGAAGATCTTCCCCGACGACGGTGCGCTGCGCACGCTTGAGCTGGTCTCCACGGTCACCAGCGGCGCGGGCGTCAATGTCTGCGTCTACCGGCCGGTCGCCGGGGCGTAGTCCGACGGGTCGTTCCTCTGCCCCGCCCCTCCCGAAACCGGGGGCTCTGCCCCCCGGGCCCCCGCTTCGGGAGGGGGCGGGGCGGGAAAGACCCGCCGGAAATGCCCTGGGGAGTGTCCGGCGGATCATGCCCGGGCCGCGGGGTCTGGCACGCGCATCTGCGGCGTTGTCGTCGGTTGTCGATTCCCCCAAGCTCTCGACTCCGCTCGAGGAGGGGGGACCCCCACGCATCGGCGCCCTCCTCCGCCTTGCACCTGCACGCACCAGACCCCGCTCACCAGCAGGACAAGGGAACCCGGCTCGGCTGCCGACATGATCCGCCGGACACTCCCTAGTCGAACCAGCGGTCCCTCGCCAGTTCCTCCGTCCTCGACGGGTCCTCCAGGAGCGCCGCCACCTCGAACCGGCGCGGCCACTGGCCCGCCGCCCAGGCCAGGCCCGCCGCCACGCCCTCCAGGGTCGCCGCGTGGAGCGTGCCGTCCGGGGCGCGGCGCCAGTCCAGCTCGACGCCGCCGGCGACCAGTTCCTCGTGCTCCACGTACGTCGCCGGGGTCGCCGGACCCAGCAGGGCGTGGACCGACTCGGGGACGTCGTGCTCCTCGCCCTCGGTCGTGACCGGCGCCTCCACCGCCTCGCTCAACCGCCGCACCTGGAGCAGCTCCGCCAGGTCCGCCGCCCGGGACGGGGCCACCGGCACCAGGGGCAGGCCGCCGGCGAGGGGCAGCAGGTCAGGGGCGTCGGCCACGACGGCGTCGGCCGCGTCCACCACGCGTACGTCGCCGTCGACCACGGCGCGCAGCTCGTCGGGGAGCGTGACCTGCTCGGGGTCCAGGTCGGCCAGCGCCGAGTACAGGGCGTGCAGCTGGGCCCCGGTGACCTCCCGGTCCGGGTCCGCCAGGCGCGTGAGCAGCTCCGCCGCGCCGCCCGGCTCGTCCAGGAGGGCCGCCACCGACGTACGGACGCCCAGCGCGTGCAGCACCTGCGCGTCGCCGAAGCCCGTCGTGTCGGCCGACTCGTACAGGCCCTCCAGGAGCGGATCGGCGCCCGCCGCGCGCAGGCCGGCGGGGCGGCGGCCGTCCAGGACCGGGTGGTCCCGCAGCCACCAGGCCGTGTAGGAGTGCACCGTCTCGGTCGTGCCGTCCGGCAGCAGGATCCGCACCGGCTGCGTCAGCGCGTCCCGCAGCGGGGGCCGTGACAGGAGGGCCAGCGCCTGCGGCCACGCGTCGTCGTCGACCAGATCCAGGTCCCGTACGGCGACGATCTCCGTCGCGACCGGCGGGACCGGCGTGTCGGGCAGGCGGTCCAGGATGTCCTCGCACCACACATCGACCGCGTCCAGCAGGCCCACGTCGTCCGGCTCGGCGTAGTCGGTGTCGCGCGGCTCCAGTTCGTCCGGGTCCAGGACGACATCGGTGGCCCGTACAAGGGCGAAGTCGGCCAGCACCCCGCAGGCGGCCAGCGGCTGCTCACCCCAGCGGTCCGCCAGCTCCGCGTCGCACAGGGCCAGTTCGCCCTCCCGCATGACCGACGCGAACGGGCTGCCCGGCAGGACCAGTTCACCCGCCGGGGCCGGCTCCCCGTCCTCGTCCGGCAGGGCAAGCGCGCCCAGCCACGGCTCGTCGCCCGGCTCCAGGGCCGCGTCCCGCACCAGGGCGAGGACCGTCTCGGCGAGCTCGTCGGCGTCCAGGGCGTTCTCGTCCCAGACCTCCTCCGCCTCCAGCGAAGCCGCGACCGCCGCCCGCACCTGGGGTGTCGTGAGCACCGCGCGCGGGGTCGCCGGGAGGGCGCCGAGCTTCTCCAGGATCGGGTGCGCGGCGTCCGGGTGGGCGACCTTCAGGCCGAGGCGGGCCAGGTCCGCCGGGGTGTCCGGGAGGGGGAGGAGGACCTGGCGGGGGCCGATGGTGGTGCGGTTGTCCGCCAGGGGCACCGGGAGGCCGGTGAGGCGGTCGGGGTCGACGCCCGCCAGCGAGTCGTACAGCCGGTGCCACCACTCGGGAGCCCGCTCCGCGCCGGCGAGGCGGTCGATGGCGTCGCCCAGCGGGAGCCGGGCCACGCCCAGCGCACGCAGCTCGGCGCGGCGCTCGAGCCCCGCGGGCAGCAGCGTCGGCAGGACCTCGGCCAGGACCCGTACGGTGTCGGCGCCGGCGCCCTCGACGACCTCCGCCTCGAACGGGCGCAGCGCCGTCAGCTCCTCGGACGGGGCGGCCGGGGCCAGGAACGCGACCCGGGGGAGGAGCTCCAGGATCGCCCCGCGGATCGCGCCGTCCAGGACGCCCTTGCCGAGCGGGCCCGGCACGAGGTCGATCGTCCCGGTCGTCACCGGACGCCAGTCGGCGAGCAGCTCGGCGTACGCGTCGGCCGCCCTCGCCACGATGTGGTCCGTCAGCGGGCCGGGCGCCGGGTGGCGGCGGGTGGAGTCCAGCGGGAACGACGCGATGAGCAGGGCCGGTACGGTCAGCGGCTCGTCGGTCGGCGTCGGCGCGTGCACCACGGGTGTCGTGTCCGGGTACTCGGGGGCGCCCTCCGCGTCGACCGGGACGGCCCAGGTGACCGACCAGTACGGGCGGAGCCGCTCCTCGACCGGGCGGTCCTTCAGCAGCTCCGGGGCGATGGGCCCCTGGTGGCTGACGGTGCGCCAGCGGGCGATGCCGCGGGCGGAGTCGTCGATGAGCGTGTACGCCTCGTCCTGGCTGCGGGTGAGGGTGCGGGCGCCCTCCGGGGTCTCCACGACGATCTCGGCCAGGCCCGGCAGGGTGAGGAGGAGGGCGTCGCCGATACCGGCGAGGAGGCGATCCACCAGGTCCACGGCGCCGGCGTCGCGCAGCGGGAGGACGACCACCGTGTCGTACCCGGCGGGCGGGGCGCCCTCGGCGGGCAGCGGGAGGCGCAGCAGCGGTACGTGGCCGTCGCGGCGGCGCAGCTCGTCACCCAGGCCGGGGCTGGCCTGCGCGGCCCGCGCGGCCATGTCGCGGGCCTCGGCGAGTGACCAGCGCACGCCGCCGTGCCGGCCGATGACCGCCGGTTCGTCGCTCACCGCGAGGACCGCGGCGAAGCCGACGCCGAACCGGCCGACCGCGCCCTCGTGGCCCTCCCGCTTGGCGGACGCGCGGAGCGTGGACAGCGACTCGACGCCGGTCGCGTCCAGCGGCGCGCCCGTGTTGGCGGCGGCGAGGACCGCGGGGCCGTGCGCGTCGGCCGGGTGCAGGGTGAGCCGGAGGCGCCCGGGGACGGCGGCGCGGGCGGCGGCGTCGGCGGCGTTCTGGGCCAGCTCGACGATCAGCCGGTCGCGGTAGCCGCCGAGGCTCAGCTCCTCCTCCGCGTTGGCGTCCTCCCGGAACCGCGCGGGACCGGCGCCCCACGCGTCGAGCACCCCGCGTCGCAGCCGCGCGGTCCCGAACGGGTCGGCCCCCTCGCCCGCCGCCGTCGCCCTCACGCTCACGATGTGCTCCGCTCTTCTCGTCGTACGTGCCACTGGGGCCGAAGGTACCGCGCGCTCCCGTCTCCCCCCGCACGACCTTGGGAGCAGGGACCTCCGGCAGCGCTCCCGTACGCCTCGGAAAAAACTTCCGAAGTCACCTGCAACCCCCGCGGGGGTCGCACGTCTGTCCAAGTGAAGGCAGCGATACGGCCGACGGAACCGGGGGGACCGGGACCAGAGCCGAAGCGACGCCGACATCACTTGCGAAGCCATGCCGTTCCTGGGGGGAACTCCGTCATGAAGAAGCACCTTTCGTCCCGCATTGCCCTGCGTTCCGTGGTCTCCGCCGCCGCGGTCCTGCTGACCGTCGTCACCCCGGTGGCCCTCACCGCCGCCCCGGCCGTCGCCCGGCCGGTCACCGCCACCGCGGCGGCCACGGCGGGTGTGACCGCCGCCGTCGACATGACCGGCAGCTTCCGGTTGGGGATGCGCAACGGCTTCTCCGCGGAGATCACCAACGGCTCGGGCGCCGCGCTCAAGGGGCAGAAGGGCCTGGTCACGGTCGCCTACGGCAAGCATGTGAACGCGCGGCTGGAGCCGATGACCGCCGACCCCTCCAAGATCGTCGTCGAGCGCCTCAAGGGCGGGCTCTGGGAGCGGCTGACCCTCGCCAAGGGCGAGAACGGCGCCGTCCAGGCGACCTTCCCGCTGCCCGAGGACCTCGCCGCCGGCGCCACCGTGAAGGAACGGTTCCTGGTGACCGTCCTGGGCTCGATCCCCGCCGACGCCGACATGGGCGAGTTCGGCGTCGCCGGGAACGCGGACGGCACCGGCATCGACCGCGCCGGCTTCGGGCTCGGCGATCGCGGCGAGAGCGATGTGCCCGACGTCGTCATCAGCGGGCCGAACGGCCGCCCCGAGCTCGTCACGGGTGGCGAGCCGGTCCCGTTCACCGGCAAGGTCACCAACAGCACCGGCAGGGACATCGACTTCGACCTCCAGGACTTCTTCTTCGTCTCCGGCGGGGACGACGCCGGCGACCTCGACCCGCAGCACGTCACCGTCGAGCGCCGCGACGCCGCCGGCAAGTGGGTCCCCGTCCGGCTCGGCAAGCAGGATCAGGCGGTGCTCGGGAACCTCGACCACGGCGCCCTGAAGAACGGCGAGTCCCGTACGTACGAACTGCGCCTCGGGCTCACCAAGTTCTTCCCGCGCACGGTGACCACCGGCGGGTTCACGCTGAACGGCGGCAACGGCTCCGCCGGCTTCGACTTCTCCGTCACCTACGAGGCCCCCGCCGCCGGCGACCCCGACATCGACCGCGAGCTCGACGTCACCAGCGGCGGCCTGAAGGGAGTCACGCGGCTCAAGGCGGGCGGACCCGCCCGGGAGTTCACCGCCACCATCACCAACAAGGGCAACATCACGCAGGAACTGCACGCGGTCTTCGAGATCGCGGGCAAGGACGCCAAGCGCCGTATCGAGGCCGGTGAGATCCACGTCGAGCAGTACGTCAACGCGGCCGCGGACGGCTGGCGGAGCCTGGCGCTGACGCCCTCCGACTGGACCACCGGCTCCCTCAGGGCCGCCGCCGTCCCGGCCGGGAAGACGCTCGCCCCCGGCGAGAGCGTCAGCTACAAGCTGCGGATCTCCGCGACGGACGCCGTGCAGGCGGAGGCGTTCACATTCGACATCGAGGCGGCCGCCGAGCGCTCCTCCGACCGCGTCAGCCTGCCCTTCGCGGTCGACGGCGCCACCGGTACGGGGACTTCGGCCCCGACGTCCGGCGCGTCCGCGTCGCCGTCCGCCACGCCGGTCACCACCACCACGGTCCCCGGCTCCCCGAACACCACCGGCGAGATGGCGAAGACCGGCAGCGACACCACCACGCCGCTGCTGATCGGCGCCACCGGTGTGCTCGTCGCGGGCGGCGCCGGCGCGCTGCTGATCGCCCGCCGTCGGGCCCTGTGACCTGGGGAAGTAGCCTGCGGGGGCTGAAGATCACGGGGGTGGGGATCGCCGGACGCTCCAGCACGCACCGTGTGACGCTCCGGAGGGACCAGCGCGATGACGACCGCGACTCTCACACCCGTGCCCGTCTCCCGGCCGCCGCTGTGGCAGCGGCTGCTCCGGTCGGGGTTCCGGCTGCTGCCGGGCGGCCGGGACAGGCCGCAGGAGCCAGGCCCCGGGGTGGGGGCGGGGACGGGAACGGATGCGGGGCCGGGGCCGGCACAGGTGCCGGGCCGGGCCCGGGCAACGGACCGGGACCCCTCCCCGCGCCCGACGGTCACCGACCTCTACCACTCGCACAGATTGTCCATGGTGCGGCTCGCCCTGCTCCTGGTGGACGACAGGGCGAGCGCGGAGGACGTCGTCCAGGACGCGTTCGTCGCGCTGTACAAGCGGCACGGCGAGCGCCTGGACGACGTGGACAACGCGCTGGGATACCTGCGTACGTCGGTGGTGAACACGGCCCGTTCGGTGCTGCGGCGCCGCAGGACGGCCCGCGAGTACGTGCCGCCGCACGAGGCCGACGCCCCGTCGGCGGAGGACCACGCGCTGCTGGGCGACGAACACCGCAGGGTGCTGGACGCCCTGCACGGCCTCACGAGCCGTCAGCGGGAGGTGCTGGTCCTGCGGTACTGGTCCGACCTGAGCGAGGCTCGGATAGCCGAGACGCTCGGGCTGTCGCGCGGCGCCGTCAAGTCCACCGCCAGCCGGGCCCTGGACGCGCTGGAGCGCGCCCTGCGGGCCCAGGACCGGTAGCACGGGCCCCGAGGAGGACGATCCGATGACGAACGACACCGAGGAACGGCTCATCCGCGCGCTGGCGGCCCGCGCGGAGCAGGTCACCGCCCACTCGCTGCGCCCCGCGGCCCCGCCCGCCCCCAACTGGGCGGCGCGGGGCCGCGGTCCGCTGATCCTGGCACTGGCCGCGGCGACGGCGTCCGTCGCGCTGCTGAGCACGGCGGCCGTCTCCCTGCTGGCCACCCCGGAGAAGGCCCCCGTCGCCGGGACCCCGTCCGAGGTCTCGGCGCCGCCGTCGCTCACGACGCGCCCGGAGGCGAGCGAGGACCCGCCTCCTGCCACCCCGGCCGCGCCGGTGTCGCCCGGCGGCGGGGAGTCCTCGCGGGACACCGCGCCGCCCGTGTCCCGCTCGGTGACCGTCGTCTTCGCCGAGACCGGCAAGCCCCTGACGCTGCGCACCGGTGGTGAGGCGGTCACGTTCACGGTGACGATCACCAACAACACCGGCGTGACCGTGCAGGACGCCGCCGACATCCTGACGATCAGGCCGGAGGGCGGGGCGGCCGGAGCACTCGGGGCCGGTGACATCAAGGTGTCCCGCCTCGGCCCGGACGGACGCTGGCAGGCGGTCGGCTCCGCCGGCTCCTCCGGCTACGAGGCCCGCCTGGCGAGCGGCGCACTGGAGGAGTCCGAGGAGCGCACCCACACACTCCGCATCGCCCTGGGCGAGTCCTTCCCCACGGGAGTGAGCCGCCTCCAGGCGGCCGTCTTCAGCAACGGCGGCGGCGAGTCCGTCACGCTGGACGGCTGATCCACCGGGCGCGCCCGGCCCTTCCCGCCGGCCCCGCCCCGGGGCCGGCGGGACCAGGGACTACGAGTGGCCCAGGTCCTCGGCTTCCGCGTCCGGGGTCTCCGGGACCGAGCCGCTGTCGCGGGACGGGCGCAGGGGGAACTCGTCCGCGCCCATCGAGTCGAGGACCGGCGCCGCCGGACGGGGCGGCTTCGGCATGACCGCCGCCTCGGAGTGGCCGCCGCAGCCGTAGTCGAGGGAGACGACCCGCCCGTCCGCCGGGGAGAACTCGTTGGCGCAGACGCCGAACGCCTGCCCAAGGGACCCCCCGATCCGCATCAGGAACCCGCACGACACACACGACGCCGGCGCCGCCTGCGCCATCGGGGTCTTCGCCCCGTACGCCTCCTCCCAGCGGTCCGCCGCGACATGCAGCCCGTAGCGGGACAGCACCCGCGCCCGCCGCATGCCCAGTTCCTCGGCGACCGCCGCGATCGAGCCGCGCGACGGCGTACGGGTCACGAACTCGGCGTCCTCGACGTCGGCCCGGTCCGTCAGCTCCTCCGACACGGCGGAGTCCGGCGGCGGCACGTCCTCGCCCGTGTAGCCCGGCTCCAGGCGGAGGTCGTCCGCCTCCGTGGGCAGCAGGTCACCGGGCCCCATGTCGCCGGGGCGCAGCCGTTCGCTCCACGGCACCCACTCGGGCGCCAGCATCGCGTCCGGCCCCGGGAGCAGGACCGTCTCGTCGAGCGTCACGGCCTTCGCGCGGGACGCGCGGGCGACCGTCACCGCCCAGCGCCAGCCCCGGTACCCGGGCTCCGCGCACTCGAAGAAGTGCGTGACGACCCGGTCGCCGTCGGCCACCGCCTCCACGTACTCACCGACGACGCCTGGCGCCGCCGCTTCCTCGGCGGCCTCGCGGGCGAGGTCTACCGCCTCGGCGCACAGGCGGTCCAGAGCGGGGGCACGCCGGGCACGGCTTCGCGTCGTCGCAGCACTCACAGGTCTCGCTTCTCTCCTACGCCGTCTCACAGGTGCGCCGGCCGATGCGCGACTGCACGGGCGTCGGACGGAGCGGACCCGGGGACCGCATCGACGTCCGCGCCCGACGTGCTCGGGCACACCTCATGTCATCCATTCTGCGGGATGCCGAAGAGGCGTGCGGCCGAGAACTTTCCGCCGGTGGCGCGCTACGCACGCTACCCCCTTCACAGCCCGCGGCCCACATGCCCGTCCCAAGTAACCGTTCACGGACCGGGCGGGTGGGGCACTATGGCGACGTGGCAACCGCTCGGTGGTCCCGGAAACCGTCGCAGCGCGCCGGCCGGGCCGAGCGCGCCGGACGGCTCGGCGCGGCGGGCCGGCGCATCGGCCACGCAGCGCATCTGCCGTTCACGTCCACCGCCCGCGGCATCCGCCGCGCGACCCATGCGCACGGTGCGGGGGAGTCCGGCCTCGGCAAGCTGATTGAGCTGCACGCCGTCAACGGCGCGGGCGATGTCATGATCACCGTGGCGCTCGCCTCGACCGTCTTCTTCTCCGTGCCGACGGACGAGGCCCGCGGCCGCGTCGCGCTCTACCTGGCGATCACACTCACCCCGTTCGCGCTCCTCGCACCCGTCATCGGCCCCCTCCTCGACCACATCCCGCACGGCCGCCGCGCCGCCATGGCGGGCGCCATGCTGGCCCGTGCCTTCCTCGCCCTCACCCTGTCGGGCGCGGTCGCCACGGGCGGCCTCGAGCTCTACCCGGCGGCGCTCGGCGTGCTCGTCTCCTCCAAGGCGTACGGCGTCGTCCGCTCCGCCGTCGTACCCCGTCTGCTGCCGCCCCGCTTCTCCCTCGTGAAGGCCAACTCGCGGGTGACCCTCGCCGGGCTCCTGGCCACCGGTCTGGCCGCGCCCATCGGCGTCGGACTGCACAGGATCGGCCCCGAGTGGCCGCTGTACGGGGCGTGCGCGCTCTTCGTCGCCGGAACGTTCCTGGCGTTCACGCTGCCGCACAAGGTGGATTCGGCGAAGGGCGAGCGCAAGGCGCACATGCTCACCCACGGTGAGCAGAAGCCCAGCCTGCGCACCGTCGGGCCGGCCGTCCTGCACGCCCTCCAGGCCAACGCCGCCATCCGCGGCCTCTCCGGGTTCCTGATCTTCTTCCTGGCGTTCCTGCTCCGCGTTCACCCGGTCGGCGGGCAGAGCGCCGCCGTCTCGCTGGTGATCGTCGGCGTGGCCGCCGGCACCGGCAACGCGTGCGGTACGGCGATCGGCGCATGGCTGAAGGCCCGCGCACCCGAAGTGATCATCGCGACCATGCTGATCCTCGTCCTGACCGCCGCCATCGCCGCGGCCGTCTTCTTCGGCGGGCTCGTCATCGCCGTGCTCGGCGCGGTCGCCGGACTGGCGCAGGCCCTGTCGAAGCTGTCCCTCGACGCCCTGATCCAGCGGGACGTCCCGGAGGCCGTACGCACCTCGGCCTTCGCCCGCTCCGAGACGCTCCTCCAGATGTCCTGGGTGGTCGGCGGCGCCGTCGGTATCGCCCTGCCCCTCAACGGCACCCTCGGCATGTCGGTCGCCGCGGCCATCCTCGCCCTCGGGGTCGTCGTCGCCGGGCGCGGGCTCCTCTCGTCCGCGCGCCAGGGCGGTGGCGCGCCACGCCGTCCGCGCGTCGCATGAGCCCCCCATGCGCCACCGGCGGCCCGGCCCGATAGCCTTCGCCCCATGACCGTTGCGTTCTTCTCCGGAAAGGCCCGCCGGGCCGGCGTCGCCCTGGGTGCCGTCTCCGCCGGCCTGATCGTCCTCTCCGCGTGCGGCTGGGCAAAGCCGACACCGACCGCGACCGTGACGGTCGGCTCCGACTCGTACCACACCGAGGCCGCGGACAGCTGCTACGACGAGGGCGGCCTCAAGGAGTCCCGCGTCCAGGAGTGCCTCAGCGCCAAGGGCGGCAAGGCCGTCGAGGTGTCCGTGGACGACCGGATCCGCTTCGGTGTCGACCCGGAGATCGCCGACCACGGCTGGACGATCTTCCTCGACGGGGAGCGCGCCGAGCAGGAGCCGTACAAGAACACGTACCGGACGATCGCCGCCAGCGCGTTCTTCGCCGGCCCGTCCATGGGCGGCGAGGCCGCCGACAGCATCAGGGTCTCGATCCTGGAGACGGATTCCCAGAGCAAGAAGGCCATCGGCGTCTACCGCTTCCTCCTCAAGAAGGTGTGACCCTGCGCGTCCTGGTCGTGACCGCCGTGGCGGCGGAGGCGCACTCCGTCGCCGGAGGGCTGGTCGGCTGCGCCGCCCGGTCCTCCCGGCCCCTGCCGAGCGGCCACACCGTGACGAGCCACCTGCTCGCCGGGCGGACCCTGGCCCGGCTCACCGGGTCCGCCGCGCCCGCCGTCGACATCCTCGCGGCGGGTGTCGGGCCCGCGGCGGCGGCGGTCGGCGCCGCGACCGCGCTGGCCACCGCCCCTCACCCGTACGACCTGGTGATCACCGCCGGGATTGGCGGCGGGTTCGCGCCCCGCGCCCCGCTCGGGTCGCTCGTCGTGTCGGACACCATCGTCGCCGCCGACCTGGGCGCCGACACGCCCGACGGGTATGTGCCCGTCGAGGACCTCGGCTTCGGTCGCTCGGTCCACACACCGCCGGCGGAGCTGACGGCCGGGATCGCGGAGGCGATACGCGGAGCGGGACGCCCGTGCCTGCTCGCCCCCGTGCTGACCGTCTCCACCGTCACCGGCACCGCAGCCCGAACCGCCGAGCTGACCGCCCGTCACCCGCGGGCCGGCGCCGAGGCGATGGAGGGCTTCGGTGTGGCGGAGGCCGCCGCCGCGCACGGCGTGCCCGCCGTCGAGCTCCGCGCCGTCTCCAACACCGTCGGCCCGCGCGACCGCGCGGCGTGGCGGATCGGGGACGCGCTGGACGCGCTGCGGGCAGCGTTCGAGTCACTGAGCACCGCGGTCTTCGTGGAGCCCCAGGACCCCGCCGACCCCGCCGACCCCGCTGGGTCCGCTGAGTCCGCGGCGTCCCCCGTTTCGCCGAAGTCGCCGAAGTCGCCGAAGCCGCCTGGGACGCCGGAGGCTCCTGAGGCGCGGTGGAGGAGTGAGGACCGCCCATGACACGCATCGCGTACTCCCCCTGCCCCAACGACACGTTCGTCTTCCACGCGTGGGCGCACGGCCTGGTGCCCGGCGCGCCGGAGCTGGACGTCACCTTCGCCGACATCGACATCACGAACGGCATGGCGGAGCGGGGCGAGCTGGACGTCCTGAAGGTGTCGTACGCGGTGCTCCCATGGGTCCTGGACGAGTACGCCCTGCTGCCGTGCGGCGGCGCGCTGGGGCGCGGCTGCGGTCCGCTGGTGCTGACCCGCGAGCCCGGGAACCGAGAGGTCGGGGGACTCTCGGGCCGGACGGTCGCGGTGCCGAGCGAGCGCTCGACGGCCTATCTGCTGTTCCGGCTGTGGGCGGCGGAGACCGTCCCGGGCGGGGTGGGCCGGGTGGTCGTGCTCCCCTTCCACGAGATCATGCCCGCGGTGCGGGACGGGAAGGTCGACGCGGGTCTCGTCATCCACGAGGCACGCTTCACGTACCAGCGGTACGGGCTCCACCGCCTAGTCGACCTGGGCGAGCACTGGGAGACCACGACGGGGCACCCCATCCCGCTGGGCGCGATCATCGCGAAGCGGTCGCTGGGCGCGCCGACGCTGCGGCGCCTCGCGGAGTCGGCGCGGGAGTCGGTACGGATGGCCTGGGCGGCGCCGGACGTGTCGCGGGCGTACGTACGCGAACACGCCCAGGAGATGGACCCGTCGGTGGCCGATCAGCACATCGCGCTCTACGTCAACGGCTACACCGAGGACTTGGGCGCCGCCGGGTACGCGGCGGCGAGCGCGCTCCTGGACCGCGCGTCGGCCGAGAAGCTGGTTCCGGGGGTCGCCCCGGGGGCCTTGGACTTCGTCTAGGCCCCGGGGCTTTCTCCCGTGGAGGGTCAGACGTCCAGTTGGTCGGCCACCGCCCGGAGGAGGCCGGCGATCTTCTTGCCGTGGGTCCTGTCGGGGTAGCGGCCGCGCTCGAGCATCGGGGTGATGTTCTCCAGGAGCGTCGTCAGGTCCTGGACGATGGATGCCAGTTCGTCCGGTTTGCGTCGCTGTGCGGCGGCGACCGACGGTGCCGGTTCGAGGACCGTCACCGACAGCGCCTGGTCACCTCGCTGGCCCGCGACCACGCCGAACTCCACACGCTGTCCGGGCTTCAGGCTGTCGATCCCGGCAGGGAGCACCGACGAGTGAACGAAGACGTCGCCGCCGTCGTCGCGGGAGAGAAAGCCGAAGCCCTTCTCGCTGTTGAACCACTTGACCTTGCCGGTAGGCACGTCCTGTCCTCGTCCTCGTACTCGTCGGGTCGCCGGAAAACGGCTCTGGATAGCACAGCAGCGGGTCGCTGCGACCCGCCACATACCAAGGCTAATGGTCCCGCCCCTGCTGACAAGACGTCGCCGGTCTGTTCCTCCGGCCTGGGAACTACCCTGGCCGAATGCGTAGTGAAACCACCACGAGCGGCGCCGTGCCCGGTGACGGGCTCATTCGTGTCGGAGCCGTCGTCTTCATCATCGGCGCGATCGCCACACTGGTCACAGTGGCACCGCTCTTCCTGGGGACGGAACCGTTCCCCACGCTTGCCTACTGCGTGTCCATGCTGATGGGCGTCGGGTTCCTGGTCGCCGCCGCCGGAGTGCTCCGGGCCATCGCCGCGCAGCGGCGTCAGGCCAGGGCCTCCGTACCCGCCGCGTAGGCCGCCCACCAGGCGGGAAACGCCGTCAGATCAGGCAGAACGACATCCGCGCCGGCCGCGCGCAGCTCGTCCTCGCCGTACGGTCCGGTGGCCACCGACACGGCCAGCGCGCCGGCCGCGCGGGCGCCGCGTATGTCTCCCAGGTGGTCGCCGACGTACACGGTCGCGCCGTGCTCGCGCAGCGCCTCCGCCTTGGCCTCGGCCCACAGTCGGCCGATCACGGCGTCGGGTTCCAGCCCCAGGTGGGAGACGTGGAGTCTGGCGTGCGGCTCGTTCTTCGCCGTCACGACGAGGCTCCGCCCGCCGGCCGACCGAACGGCTTGAATCGCATCCCCGGCGCCGGGCAGCGCGAGCGAGGGCTTGATCGCGTGTGTGGGATAGATCTCACGGTACGCGGCGGCCATCTCCTCGACCCGGTCCTCGGGGAACCAGTACGCCAACTCGTGTTCGAGCGGCGGTCCCAGGCGGGTCACCGCCAGATCGGCGTCGATCCACACCCCGGTGAGGGCCGAAAGCTCCTGATATGTCGCGCGGATGCCGGGGCGCGAGTCGATGAGGGTCATGTCGAGGTCGAATCCCACGGTGATGGCCATGAGGGCCATTCTGCCGGGGGGCCGTTCCGGGTCGGTGCCCCGCGCTGGGCTTCGTGCGTCGGTCGGTGTGGTGGTCGGGTGCGGCGTGTGTGCTGTGCCGCGTCCGGTTTCGTGAGCCGGCGGGGTGGTCGTCAGGTGCGGCGCGCGCGCCAGAGCAGATACAGCGCGGAGGCAAGGGCGGCCGCGCGGACGGTCCACGGCCACATGCCCGTCAGGGCTTCGCCCAGTGCCTCGCCGCCCGCCGGGATGGGCTCGCCCCAGCGGCCGTCGAGGCGGCCCCACAGCCAGACGACGCCCCCCGCCACGGCCAGCCCCGGCAGGCCCAGGACCGCCCACTTCGCCTGCGCCCGGCTGAGGCGGCGCGATGCGTACGCCAGGAGCCAGCCGCCCGCGAGCGCGAGCCACGAGCCGAGTACCGTGCCCGCGACCAGCAGCCCCGCGGCGGCCAGCAGCATGGGGTTGCGGAATCTGCGCGGTGCGGCGGCGGCTTCGGCCTCCTCCCCGGCGGCCGGCGCGGCCTCGGCCCCGGCGGCCTTGCGGCGGCGCGGCAGCAGTCTCGGCAGACGGCGCGCCGTGGCGGCGGGCGTGGAAGCGCTCTTGGAGGCGCTCTTCGCGGCACCCTCCTCGGGCTTCTTCCCCGCGGCCTCCGCCTCCGCCTCCTCCGCCTCCGCTTTCTTCGGCGGCTCCAGCAGCTCCGGCACCTCCACGCCACCCGTGAACCCGGGCACCACACTCCACCAGTCCGGCTCGGGCCCAGGATCGCCCGTCGGCTCCGCCCCGGCCGGCCTCGCCGCCGTCGCCGCGTCCTCGCGGAACCGTGGCGTCCGGGCGGTCCGCTGTCCCGGCAGCGTCAGCCCGCCGCTCGCCACGGCGGCCACCACCGCGTCGGGCGTGCCCAGCCGGGCGAGGATGCGCCGTACCGCCGCGGGGCTGTCCGCCGTACCGCTGCCGCCGCCGCCCATGCTGCCGCCGCCCATGCTGCCGCCACCTGTGCGCTGCCGGGCGATCTCGTCCCGCAGCGACGCCACGAGACTCATCCGCTCTTTCGACGGCAGTTGCCGCTGCTGGGCCAGGTCTCCGACCCGGCTCAGATAGTCGAAGACCAACTGGTCGCTCTCGATCCCCACCGTGCCCCTCCATGGCCGCCGCCGCCTGGCCGACGCCCCGACGTTAGCGCCTGCGGCCGAGCCAGGGGCTAACGTGGTGCGGATGGCTACCGGCGAGACCGAGCGGGAGGCGTACGTGCCCGAGGAGCAAGGCGGTACGGCGGCGCCCCGCACCCTCGCGGAGGCGCTGCGGGCCAGGGGCGACGAGGGGCTGGCCGCGCTGCTGCGCGCCAGGCCCGACCTGCTGGCGCCGGTGCCGAACGACCTGACCCAGCTGGCCACCCGGGCCGGCACCCGTGCCTCGGTCGTGCGGGCCCTGGAGCATCTGGACCGCTTCACGCTCCAGACCGCCGAGGCGCTGGCCGTGGCGCCGGACCCGGCGCCGTACCGCGCGCTGCTCGCCCTCATGGCCGGGGACGCGGGCGACCCGCGGGTGGAGGCGGCCCTGCCGGGCGCCGTCGAGGTCCTGCGCGAACAGGCCCTGGTGTGGGGCGGCGACGACCGCCTCCGGCTCGTACGCACCGCCCGCGAGATCCTCTCCCCGTCGCCGCAGCACCCGTCCCCGACCGGGCTCGGGCCGACCGTCGCGGAGGCCACCGCCGGCATGTCGCCGGGCCGCCTCCAGGAGATCCTCCAGGCCGCCGGGCTGCCCAGCACACACGACCCGGTGTCCGCCGTCGCCGCGCTGACCGGGCTGTTCACCGACCGCGCCCGGATGGACACCCTGCTGGACCAGGCCCCGGCGGAGGCGCTCGCAGTGCTGGACCGGCTGGTGTGGGGCCCGCCGTACGGCGAGGTGACCGCCAACCCGACACCACCCGTCCGCTGGTTGCGCGACCACGGGCTGCTGCTGCCCACGACGGCCCGCACGGTGGCGTTGCCGCGCGAGGTGGCACTGCATCTGCGGGCCGGGCGGGCCCACCGGACGCCCGAGCCGGTGCCGCCCGCCGTCGAATCCGCCCGCGAGTACCGTCCACAGGTTGTGGACAGTACGGCGGCGGGCCAGGCGTACACGGCGCTCGCGACCGCCGAGGAACTCCTGAAGAAGTGGAACGAGGGCGGCCCGGCGGTGCTCCGCGCGGGCGGCATCTCCGTCCGCGACCTCAAGCGGACTGCGGTACAGCTGGACTTGGCGGAGCCGGTCGCCGCGTTCTGGCTGGAGCTGCTGTACGGGGCGGGGCTGATCGCCGCGGACGGCCAGGCCGACGAGCGGTACGCCCCGACGCCCGCGTGCGACGACTGGCTCGACCTGCCGCCCGCGCGCCGCTGGGCCCACCTGGCCGCGACCTGGCTCACCGCGACCCGCACGTCCGGGCTCGTGGGCGGTCAGGACGCCAAGGGCCGCACCCTGTCCGTGCTCGGCCCCGACCTGGACCGGGGCGCCGCGCCCGAGGTGCGCCGCCGGGTACTGGACCTCCTCGCCGCCCTGCCGCACGGTGCCGCCCCGGACCCGCAGGCCCTCCTCGCCCGCCTCCGCTGGGAGCGCCCCCTGCGCGGCGGCGCCCCCGTCGCGGGCCTCCGCGCCCGCCTGGCCACCTGGACGCTGACGGAGGCCGAACTCCTGGGCGTGACGGGCAGGGGCGCCCTGTCGAGCCACGGGC
>NZ_VSRY01000048.1 GCF_008271805.1 Streptomyces sp. TRM49041 | reverse complement strand
ACCGGCCGTCGGGTGAGCGGTTCGGGCGGTGACGCCACATCAGGGCGGCGAGGCCCGCGGCGACGAGCCCGGCCGCGGGGCCGAGGAACCAGCCGGGCCCCGGCCACAGCCCGGCGACGAACGCCGGGACGAACGCGAGCAGCGCGGCCACCGCGCGGGTGCCGCCCGCCTGGAAGGGCGGCGGCCCGGCCAGGTGGCGCAGGTAGGCGGGGTCGCACAGCTCGTCCAGACGGGCGAGGCGGGCGGCGCTGCCGGCGGGGGCGGAGCGGTCGGACAGGGCGGCGAGCCGGGCGGCGGCGGACCGGAGTGGCAGGCGCCGGTCCAGGAGCCGCTCGGTGAGGTCCCGCAGGGCGGGGACGACGCGGGTGCGGGACGCGGCGGGCAGGTCGGGAAGCACGATGCCGCGCTCCAGAAGCCGGGCGCGCTGCTCCGGGCTGAGCCGTACCCCGTCCGCGTCGGTGAACGCCCCGGCGACGGTGTCCCGGTACGCCTCCAACGCGCGGCCCAGGTCGTCGAGGCGGGTGGGCAGGTCGGCGCGGCGGGCCGCGGCACCGAACAGCCCGGACGACCCGCGCACCAGCCGGTGGGCGTCGCGGGCGTCCTCCAGGGCGTCGTCGCAGGCGCGGCGGCGGACGGCGGCCGGGCGCGACGGCTCCAGCCAAGAGTGGCCCCGGAGGCCTTCCGGCAGGGAGTCGTCCAGCAGCACGGCCAGCTCGGGCGGTACGGCGTCGCCCGGTCCCGCGCCCGGCACCTCCTCGCCGGCGAGGGTGTCGAGGGCCTGCTTCCAGGCGCGTGTGCGGGCCTCGTCCGTCAGGTCGTGCTCCACGACCCGTACAGACGGGACGGCGACCCCGTTCATGACGCCGAGCGAGCGCAGCACGGCGTCGAACACATCCGGCTGGGCGAGGAGTTCGAGGAGCGGGCGCAGCCCCTCGGGGTCCGCGGTGCGCGGGTCGAGGAGCCACAGGACTCCGGCGGCGGGCGGACGGAGGGTGAGGGGGCGGCGCAGGACGCTCCCCCAGGCTCTCGGCTCCGCCCGGCCGGCCGGGACCCCGTCGTCGGCGCTGCCGACGGCGAGGCAGACGATCTGGGCGGGGCCGTACGAGTAGAGCTGCTCGTACAGGAGCTGGTGGGTGACGAGCAGGGCCGCGTCGTCGACCACGAGGAAGCGCCGCTCGTCGCCGCCGTGCTGCGGCGTCTCCAGCGCGGCGCGCACGGCGTCGGCACCGGGCGTGCGGCGCAGGTCGAGGGTGACGGCGTCGGTGGGCAGGCGGTGGGGCGGGACGGGGCCGTGGGACACGCGGGGGTTCACTCCTCGTCACCGTCCAGGTCCCACGGGTAGGAGGGCGCGGGGGCGGGGGCGTTCGCGGGGGCGGGGGCCTGTGAGGGGGCGGGTGCAGGCGGTGGGGTGCGGCGTGGCTCGGGGACCGCCTCGTGCCGGGGTTCGGCCTCGTACCGGCCGCCCTCGGCCGCCGGGGACCGGAGTTCGGGTTCGGCTCCGGCCCGCCGCTCGGCCTCCTCTCGGCGGTACCGCTCGTGCAGGACGCGCAGCGTGGGTCGGATGTGCAGGGAGGCGCCGTCGAAGCGCAGGTCGAGCGCTCCGGGGAGGGTGTGGGCCCAGAAGTGGCGCAACGGGGCGAGCCACTCCTCGTCCTCCTGGCCGTACTTGCCGGAGAGTTCCTCGATCCGGGCGAGCTGGCGCGGTGCGACCTCCTCGACGAACGTCAGGAACAGCGGCGAGGGCGGCACGGGTGTGGTGGCCAGCCCGGTGGGCTGTGCGCGCATCAGCCGCTCGCAGAACTCCTCGATGATGGAGCCCTCGTCGAGCAGGGCTGCCCGTTCGTACGCCCGCAGGAGCCCCGCCCAGCTGGACAGCTGTCCGTCGAACGGCTCCAGGCGCAGGGCCAGCGTGGCGGACTCGCCGTCCTGGAGGCGGACGCGGACGATGTCGGGGGAGGCGGCGGGACCCTCGTGGACGACCAGGCCGTTCCACATGGCGCTCAGCACGCGGTGCAGGATGCGCTGCCGGTCGTCCTCGGTGCTGACCAGCCAGTCGTCGCGGTGGCCGAGCCGCTGCCGCCAGTGCAGGAAGTCGTCGCTGCCCGCCACGTCGCGGGCGTCCGACCAGAGTTTGAGGACCTCGCGGACCTCGGAGATGTCGGTGAGGCTCATGCCGCTGCGGAACAGCACGACGGTGATGGACTCGGTGTCGACGGCCTGGAACTCCTGCGTCGCGTGCGGCGGCAGGTAGAGCTCCTCCTTGAGGTACTCGGCGGCGCGGCCGTCGGCCTCGCTCTCCGGGTGGGCGATGAGCACCTTGAGGGGGCCGCTGCCGTCGGGGACGAAACCGACCGGGAGGAGCCCGGCGACCTGCGCGCGGAACTGCTCCAGCCAGCGGCTGTCCACCGCGGCCGCCGCGGTCTCGTCGCCCGCCGCCGCCCGCAGGAGCAGCGCCATCGACGGCAGGAGGGGGCGTTCGTTGAGGGTGTCGCCGGTCTCGCCGAAGAGCCGCTTGACGCGCCGTTCCAGGACCTGCTTGATCTCCTTGACGGCGGCGCCGTGGGAACGGCGCACGGCCTCCAGGGCGCGCATCCAGTCACCGGGGTCGAGCAGTTCGGCGAGGAGCCCGGCGGCATCGGTGGTCTCGGGGAGGTTCGCGCTGCGCACGAGCCGTTCGACGACGTCGTCGTAGAAGGCGCGCAGGCTGTTCTGCGGGGGCAGCAGGTAGGAGACGCCCTTGCGGTCGTCGCGGTAGAGCTCGCGTCGGCGGTCGGCGAAGAGCTTGCTCTCGTTGTCCTCGTGGGCGCGCAGGGCGCGGGCGAGCTCTTCGATCTCCTTGCCTGCACGGTTCAGCGGCGGCCGCCACTGCGACTCGCCGGCCTGCCAGGCACGGTGCCACAGGGCGTTGGCGCGCCAGCGGTACCAGTCGTCCTGGTCGGCGACGGCGTTCTGGACGTCGGGGTCGCTCCACCGGGCCGGTACGAGACCGGCCGCGCCGCCCTTGATGCGCGGGACCTGGGGCGCCGAGTGCTGGACGTGGGCGGGGCGTTCGGGCTCGCTGCGGCGGTTGGCGAGCATGCCGGCGAACCCGGCCTCGGCGACGCGCTCGGGGTGGCCGGGCAGCCCGGCGATGACCCGTTCGAGCCGGAACGGGCCGATGGCGCCGAGGAGTTCCCGGGTGCCGGTGCCGGGCCTGAAGTCGTCGACGAGCCGCGGCACCTCGCGGGCGAGCCGGCGTTCGAGGCGCTGGAGGGCGTCCTCCATGTCGCCGCGGCGGTTGTACAGGGCCGTGGTGATGGCCTTGCTGCCCCGGGGCGGCTGTTCGGGTTCCGGGATGTCGGGGGCGGGCCTGGTCCACAGCGTTCCGATGCCGCAGCGTTCGAAGAGCTCCCTGACGCGCTCGGCGCCGTCCTTGGCGGGCTGGCGGGCCCGCTCGTCCATGCCGCGCACGGCCTGGGCGAGGAGCCGGGCGGCGACGATCTCGGCGAGGTCGTCGACGGGGACGGTGAGGGAAGCGGCGAGGCTGGTGGACATGCCCCGGTAGCCGATGCCGGAGCGGGCGGGCGTGGACCGCTGGACGCTCTTGTTGACGAAGCTCTCGGCGAACGACTGGTAGTCCTCCTCGGCGCGGGCGTTGCCCTTGTCGTCGGGGAGTTCGGTGCCGACGAGGGACATCACCATGGCGGTGACGGAGCGGCGCAGGTCCTCGGTGCGGATCACGGACGGCTTGCTGAACAGGAACGCGGTCTGCACGGTGGAGGAGCGCAGCGCGACGGCGGTGTCCCCGGGGTAGCGGACGCTGATGCGGGAGCGCTGCACGACGTCGCCGACGTCGGACTCGGCATCGGGCACGTTCTGGTCGTCCACCAGCCGTGAGAGGTCCACCAGGGAGCGGGCGGCGTTGAGTTCGGCCTCCCGGCCGCCGCCCGCCCCGGGCGGAAACGCGGACGGCATGACGACGAGCGGGTAGATCTTCACGCCTGGCACCTTGGACTTGCGGAACTCGTGCCCGATGAGGTGGATGAAGTCGTAGTAGATGCCCGCTCCGGTGCCGCCCGCGACGGAGAAGGCGACGAAGACGTCGCAGCCCCGGATGCGGCTGCCGCCCAGCCGCCGCAGGTCGCCCGCGGAGCCGCCGATGGTGCTGATGGCGTCGCGCAGGGGGCCGAGTACGGGTTCCAGCCCGCTGCGCAGGGTGGCGAAGAGGGCGGCGCGGCCGACCGTGGGCAGCTGTCCCGCGCCGCTGTGCAGGGGGGCGACGCGGGGCTGGCGGGCCTGCGGGGGCAGCCAGTCGCGGGTCTCCTCGTGCAGGGCGACACGGAGCATCCGGGTCACCTCGGGTGAGCTGTCGAACTCGCCGGGCAGCAGGTCGCGGACGATGCGGGAGGTACGGGCGTAGGCGGCCCTCTCCGTGCCCTTGGCGCTGAACTGCGGCTGGCGCAGCAGTTCGCCCTCGCTGAAGTCGGCGTACACGAACTGCAGGCAGTCGGGCAGCTGGAACGGGGCGCGGCGGCCGCCGTCGACGAGTTTGGTGCCGTCGGGGCCGCACAGTTCCCTGCGCAGACTCCGTTCGAGCTCGGAACCGATCCGTCCGCCGGTGCCGCCCAGTCCGACGAAGAGCATGGGCTGGTAGATCTTCATTACGTCTCCCCTTGGGACGCGGGCGCCCCGTCGTACGGTCGTGCGTCAGAAGTGCTGGTCCCAGCTGCCCGCGCCGGCCCTGCGGTCGTCGCGGCCGCTGCCGCCACCGTCGTCGTCCGGGCCGCCGGCCCTGGACCAGGGGCGCGCGCCGCGGGTGCCGGCCCC
The DNA here is from genome assembly GCF_008271805.1 of Streptomyces sp. TRM49041. Classification (GTDB taxonomy): domain Bacteria; phylum Actinomycetota; class Actinomycetes; order Streptomycetales; family Streptomycetaceae; genus Streptomyces. The sequence goes on along the minus strand of NZ_VSRY01000048.1, from coordinate 24 downwards.
GCCCCTGCCGGTACTGCCGGTCCC
>NZ_VSRY01000047.1 GCF_008271805.1 Streptomyces sp. TRM49041 | reverse complement strand
CCGCGCCTCACAGCCCAGGCCCTCCAGCTCGGCGACGAGCTCCGCGGCACCCTCGGCCCGCGCACCACGCCGACTGAGCAACAGCAAATGGCGCACACCCCGAGTCCCGGCCAGGTGCCGGGCGAACATCGCACCCAGACCACCCGTACCACCAGTGACCACCACAGTGCCCTCAGCGTCGAACGCGGTCACCGACTCACCGGCGGACGCCCGGGACAGCCTGGGCGCCAGGACACGACCGTCGCGGACAGCGAGCTGCGGTTCGTCGGTGTCGAGGAGCGCACCCCAGTCCGGCCCGTCGCCCTCACCATCACCGTCGAGGTCGAGGTCGAGGTCGAGGTCGAGGTCGAGGTCGACCAGGACGAACCGGCCCGGGTGCTCGGACTGCGCACTGCGCAGCAGACCCCACACCGCCGCC
>NZ_VSRY01000046.1 GCF_008271805.1 Streptomyces sp. TRM49041 | reverse complement strand
AGGACGAGAACAGCCCCGTGCTGTACTTCACCCGGGCAGAGTTCACGAAGTTCCTCGACGGCGCCGCAGCCGGCGAGTTCAACCATCTCCGCGCCACCGACGCGGAGCTGGAGCAGGCCGCCAGCGCGGCCGCGTGAACGCGAGTCAGGTCAACGCGGCGTTCGCGCACGTACAGCAGCGGTTCAACCGGACTCCGTGCCGTGAGTGCCGAGGCCGCAACACCGTCGCGCTCATCCACGAGCGCGCGGTGATCGTGTCGTGCGAGGACTGCGGAGGAGCCACCCG
>NZ_VSRY01000045.1 GCF_008271805.1 Streptomyces sp. TRM49041 | reverse complement strand
TTGATCTCCGAGACGGCGCCGACGAACGTGGTCTTGCCCACGCCGAAGCCGCCCGCCACCACGATCTTCGCGCTGGTGGTTGAGCGGGCCGCACCGCCGCTAGAGCTTGCGAAGTCCACTGAGCACCCTTTCGAGCAGTGTCACGTCTGGCTGGCCGCCGGCGGCCTCGTCACCGCCGGGCTGGTGGATGGCGACAAGTCCGGCCTCGGCCAGATCGGCGACGAGGATCCGGGCAACGCCGAGGGGGATGGTGAGAAGTGCCGAGATCTCGGCCACCGACTTGATCTCGATGCACAGCCGGCAGATCCGCTGGTGCTCGGGCAACTGCCCTTGCAGCCGGGACGGATCGGCCGTGGTCGACACCAGCGCCTCGATGGCGAGCTGGTACCGGGGTCGCGTCCGGCCGCCTGTCATGGCGTACGGACGGACCAGGGGATTGTGATGGGTCGGGCCCGACCTGGACTCCGGACGGCGGCGCTGCTGCTGCACCGGCTGGCTGCGCGGTGCCTGCGGCTGCTGATAGGGCTGCTGGTAGCCGCCCTGTCTGCCCGGCGTGGAGGGGAAGTTGAAGCGGTTCTGGGCGTTGTCACCCTGGGCCTGGTGAGCACCGTCGTAAGGCTGGTGTCCGCCTGGGGGTGTTGCCACGTTTCCTCCTCCGACTGCCGTCCGCGGTCCATGTCCCTGTGGAGCCGCGCCACCGCACCTTAAGGTGCGGTGGCGAAAAGCGCACGGTCCGTCTGCTAGTTGAGCAGGCTTCCCTGGAGTTCCGCGCGGAGATCCGGGGTGAGGACGCTGCCCGCGCGGTCCACGAGAAGCGCCATCTCGTAGCCGACGAGACCGATGTCGGCGTCGGGGTGGGCGAGTACGGCCAGCGAGGAGCCGTCCGAGATGGACATGATGAAGAGGAAGCCGCGCTCCATCTCCACCA
>NZ_VSRY01000044.1 GCF_008271805.1 Streptomyces sp. TRM49041 | reverse complement strand
TGGTGGAGATGGAGCGCGGCTTCCTCTTCATCATGTCCATCTCGGACGGCTCCTCGCTGGCCGTACTCGCCCACCCCGACTGCGACATCGGCCTCGTCGGCTACGAGATGGCGCTGCTGGTCGACCGGGCCGGCAGCGTCCTCACCCCGGATCTCCGCGCGGAGCTCCAGGGAAGCCTGCTCCACTGACGGCCAGGCGGGTACGCCCCTCCGTACCCGCCTCTCGCCTTTGCCATCTATACCGTCGGCCGCCCCATCCGGCCCCCCACCGGCCCAGTCAGACGGCACGCAGACCACCTGCTGTCACGACCGGAGGATTCATGACCCCGCCCCCCGCCTCTCACGATCCCTACGGCGCGTCGCACGACGACGCCTCGTACGGGCATGAAGGCGATCAGCCGCTGGTCCGCCCCTACGCGATGACCGGCGGCCGGACCCGGCCGCGGTACCAGCTCGCCATAGAGGCACTGGTGTCCACCACCGCCGACCCGGCGCACCTCGCCGGACTGCTCCCCGAGCACCAGCGGATCTGCCACCTCTGCCGCGAGGTGAAGTCCGTGGCGGAGGTGTCGGCGCTGCTGTCGATGCCGCTCGGGGTGGCCCGGATCCTCGTCGCCGACCTGGCGGAGGCGGGCATGGTGGCGATCCACCAGCCAGGAAACGGAGAGGCCGGCGGCACGCCGGATGTGACACTGCTCGAAAGGGTGCTCAGTGGACTTCGCAAGCTCTAGCGGCGGTGCGGCCGCCGGAGGAAGGTCGACCACCAGCGCGAAGATCGTGGTGGCGGGCGGCTTCGGCGTGGGCAAGACCACGTTCGTCGGCGCCGTCTCGGAGATCAA
>NZ_VSRY01000043.1 GCF_008271805.1 Streptomyces sp. TRM49041 | reverse complement strand
TGACCGATGTTCGACTTGATCGAACCGAGCCACAGCGGATCACCCTCACGCTCACGCCCATACGTCGCCAAAAGCGCCTGAGCCTCGATCGGATCACCCAGCTTCGTACCCGTCCCATGACCCTCGACCGCATCCACATCGGACAGCCGCAGCCCGGCGTTCTCCAGGGCGCGCCGGATGACCCGCTCCTGAGAAGGGCCGTTGGGAGCGGTGAGGCCGTTGCTGGCACCGTCCTGGTTGATCGCCGTGCCACGGATCAGACCGAGGATGCGCCGCCCGTTGCGCTTGGCGTCCGACAGCCGCTCCAGCACCACCAGGCCCAGGCCGTCGGCGAACCCCGTGCCGTCGGCAGACGCTGCGTACGCACGGCACCGGCCGTCCGTGGCCAGACCACGCTGACGGCTGAACTCCCGCAGCATGAAAGGGCCGGGCATCAGGGCCACACCACCGGCGAGCGCGAGGGAGCACTCGCCTGCCCGCAGGGCCTGGGACGCGAAGTGCAGGGCGACGGCAGAGGAGGAGCAGGCCGTGTCCACCGACACCGCCGGGCCCTCCAGCCCGAGCAGGTAGGAGATACGGCCGGAGCTGACGCTGGCCGAGCCACCGGTGAGCTGGAAGCCCTCCACCTGCGGCAGGCTGCCTTCCGGGGCAACGCTGTAGTCGGTGACGCCGAGGCCACAGTAGACGCCGGTGTCGCTGCCCCGCAGCGAGGTCGGGTCCATACCGGCGTGCTCGAACGCCTCCCACGACGCCTCCAGCAGCAGACGCTGCTGCGGGTCCATCGCGGTGGCCTCACGCGGGCTGAT
>NZ_VSRY01000042.1 GCF_008271805.1 Streptomyces sp. TRM49041 | reverse complement strand
CGCAGGGAGCCGACGACGGCGACCCGGCCGACGGCGTCCTGTGCCTCCACGGTCTCCTCGACCGCCATCGTCAGCACGGGGTGGGGGGACATCTCCAGGAAGCACCCGGTGCCGTTGTCGACGAGCGCGCGGATGGCGGATTCGAACCCGACCTGTCCGCGCAGGTTCCGGTACCAGTACCCGGCGTCCATCGTCGCGGAGTCGATGAAGGCACCGACCGCCGTGGAGTACACAGGGACCTTCCCCGCCCGCGGCGCCACCGGGGCCAGAACCTCCAGAAGCTCCGCCTCCAGCGCCTCGACCTGCGCGGTGTGCGACGCGTAGTCCACATTGACCCGCCGCGCCCGCACCCCGTCCCGTTCGCACACCGCCAGAACCTCGTCCAGCGCGCCCGGCTCACCCGCCACCACAACAGCCGCCGGACCATTCACCGCCGCCACCGACACACCACCCGCATACGGAGCGACCAACTCCTCCACCCGCTCCACCGGCAGCGCAACCGACAT
>NZ_VSRY01000041.1 GCF_008271805.1 Streptomyces sp. TRM49041 | reverse complement strand
CGGGCCGGCACTCGCAGGTCGCCGACGCCCAGGCCGCCCGTGCCGCCGCCGCCGCGGCCGAGGCCCGAAACGCCGCGGCCATCGCCAACCGCGCCGCCAACACCGCGGAGTCCCTCGCCAACCGCGCCGCCACCGCGGCACAGCAGGCGCACGCCGCCGCCAACAGCGCTGCCCTGCACGCCGAGAACGCCGCCAAGGCGGCCGACGCCGCCGCCGACGCCGCCGGACAGTCCGCCGACTGGGCCACGAAGGCCACCGCGCACGCCAACGCGGCGCTCGAGGCGTCCAAGGCGGCCACCACGGCCGCCCTCCAGGCGCACACCACCGAGCAGCTCGCCCGCGAGGCCGAGACGGCCGAGCTGGACGCGGACAAGAGCCGCGCGGTCCAGGTCGCCACGGAGATGAAGCAGAAGTACGAGGCCCAGCAGAAGGCCCTCGCCTGGGACGAGGCCGAAGCCGCCCGCCGGACCGCCGAGACCGTCACGCTCCTGCAGGAAGCCACGGCCGACGGCACCGACACCGCGACCGCCCTCGCCAAGGGCCGCAAGGCGGCCCTGAACCTGGTGTCCGCCGACAGCGCCGGCCCGTGGACGAAGAAGGCGGCCGAGGACGCCCTGTCCGGCACCGACGAGGACGTCCTGGAATGGCTGCGCTCCGGCAGGGCGACGGCCGAGGAGCAGGACGACCGCGCCCGGGTCACGCACCTCGCGCAGACCGGCTCCGCGGAGATGAAGGCGGCCGCCGAAGCCGCCCTGGCCGGCGACCACGCCCAGGTCAAGGCGTTCCTCGACAGCGGCCAGCACGACGTTCTCGCCGACGAGTACCGGATCCGCACGCTGGCGATCATGGAGGCGGGCGGCCCCGCCGTGAACCGGGAGGGCAGCGCCGCCGTCGACGCCGGCACCACCGAGGCGCTGCGCGACTTCATCAGGACCGGCCAGCACACGGCCCGCGAGGAGGACGACCGCGCGGAGACCCTGCGCGTCATGAACACCGGCGGCGCCCACACCAAGGCCACCGCCGAGGTCGCCATGGCCGGACCGCCCACGCTGCTCCGCGCCTACGTCCAGGTCGCCCAGTACAAGGCGGCGAAGAAGGACTACGACACGGCCATGCACGTCGCCGAGGTGCGCCGGATCGTCGCCAACGCCGCCAAGTCGGCGTACCTGGCCGACAAGCAGGCCGCCGAGGCCGCCAAGGCCGCGGCCGAGGCGCGTGGCGCCGCCGCCGAGGCGGCGGGGTATGCCGAGCAGGCGAAGAACTCGTCCGCCAAGGCGCAGGAGTACGCGACCGCCGCGGCCGAATCCGCCGCGCAGGCCGACGCCTCCGCCACCCGGGCCGCCGAGTCCGCCAGCCAGGCCCGGGCGGCGGCGAACACCGCGAACCAGGCCGCCAACGCGGCCAGCGCCTCGGCGCGCCAGGCCGCCGCGTCGGCGGTCAGCGCCTCGATGTCCGCCGCCTACGCCTACGAGCAGGCCGACGTGGCCGCCGCCGCGGCCATCGCGGCCGGCAAGTCGGCGTCGGCGGCGGCCCTGGAGGCCTTCCAGGCGGTGATCGCGGCCATCGTCAAGATCGCCGAGGAGTCCGAGCAGCACGCCGACACCGAGATCGGTACGGGCGAGCAGGACTACCCCGACACCGGTGAGGAGCTCGTGGGCGAAGGCGGCCTGTCCAACGCGGACGTGGCCCAGCTCGTCCTCGACGTCGCCGGCATCTTCGACCCGACCCCGGTCAGCGACGGCGCCTCGGGCCTGATGAGCCTCTTCCGGGGCGACTTCAGCGGCGCCGGCCTCTCGCTCGCCGCGCTCATCCCGTACGCCGGTGACGCCCTGGCGAAGCCGGCGAAGTTCGCCAAGTACCTTGCGAAGTTCGACAACCTCGCCAAGTACGCCACCGACCTGAAGTGGGCGGAGAACGCGGGCAAGAGCATGCGTCATCTGTCGCCCAACCAGTGGCACGACGCGCTCACCCTGATGAACAAGCTCGCGGGCGACGCGGGCAAGGCGTACAAGAACAAGAAGTACCTGGCCACGGCCAAGAAGTTCGACCTGCCCACGGACGGCCCGGTGCCCTTCGTCCCGCGCAAGGACTGGAACCCGGGCAAGCCCCAGGTGCGTGGCGGAGGATTCCCGGACAAGTACGGCAACATCTGGACCCGCGCCAAGGACGGCAAGGACGAGTGGGACGTCCAGATCCCGAAGGGCAAGAACTTCGAGAAGTTCGCCGGCAGCAAGAACCAGGGCAAGGACTACTCTCACGCCAACATCTCGAAGGAAGGCTATGTGACCCACTGATGCTGTTCGAACCGACCGACGTCGTCGTCCGGATCGCGCTCAACACCCCGGACACGGACACCGCCGGCGCCGCCATGGCCGCGTGCCTGCCGCTCGTCACCGAGCTGGCGCCGAGATCCGTGGAGTTCGAGGCGGCGGACCCGGCCGGACTGCGCCGGGGCTTCCTCGGCGAGCTCCTCGTCGTGCTGCCGTCCGCCAGGGCGGCGGCGCCGGACCAGGTGCTCCGCGCGACGGTCGAGCCGCTGCTGCGGCGGCTCGGCCTGAGGGCGGAGTGGCTCACCCTGGACGACCCGTCCGGCACGTCCGGCGACGCACACGCCCCGGGTGACGTCTGGGAGCGTGGCGGAACGGAGTGCGGCACCTACTCCCTCTACGCGAGGATCGGCGCCGACCCGTTCGACACGGACGGCGACGCGTACGAGGACGACGAGTAGCAGGCGCCGTACACACACAGGATGCCCGGCCTCCTCGGAGGCCGGGCATCCTGTGTACGGAGGCGGGACCGCCCGACCCTCACACGCCCGCCGCGGCCGCCGCGGCCGCGGTCGACGCCGCCGGGAGCGTGACCTCGAACCGGCACCCGCCCTCCACGTTCCGCACGTGCGCGCGTCCCGCGTGAGCCTCCACGATGCCCCGTACGATCGCGAGACCGAGTCCCGCGCCCGCCCCGGGAGCCTGCCCGGCACCGGCCGGAGGCGTACGGGCCTCGGTGCCCCGCCAGCCCGTGTCGAACACCCGTGGCAGATCGCCCTCGGGGATGCCGCCGCAGCCGTCCGTCACGGACAGCACCACGGTGTCGTCGTCCCGGCGTTCCGCAGCCACCGCGACCGTGCCGTCGGCCGGGGTGTGCCGGATCGCGTTGACCAGCAGGTTCGCCAGGACCCGAGTCATCTCCTTGCCGTCCACCTCCACCGGAACGGCGTCCAGCCGGTCACCTACCAGCCGCACCCCGTGCTCCCGCGCCACCGGGTCCGCGCCCGCGAGCGCGTCGCCCACCAGGTCGTACACCGACACCCGGGACGGGGACAGGGCCAGCGCGCCCGCGTGGATGCGGGACAGCTCGAACAGGTCGCCGACCATCGTGTTGAGCCGGTCCACCTCCGTACGCATCAGCCGGTGGTAGCGGGCCGGGTCCTTGACGACACCGTCCTCCAGCGCCTCCGACATGGCCCGCAGGCCCGCGAGCGGGGTCCGCAGGTCGTGCGAGATCCACGCGACCAGCTCCCGCCGCGACGCCTCCAACGCCCGCTCCCGCTCCCGTGACGCGGCCAGCCGCGCACTGGTCGCGGCCAGCTCCCGGCTCAGCGCCGCCAGCTCGGCGGGGGCCGGACCGGGGGGCGCCGTGAAGGTGCCGCCGTCCCCGAAATCCCGTGCGGCCACGGCCAGTTCGCGGCAGCGGACGACGACCTGGCGGCCCAGCAGCACCGCTGTCACCAGCGACACGACGGAGGCCATCGCCACCACCGTCGTCACCACGCTCAGATCGTGCGACGACAGGAACATCGCCTGACACACCGCGAGCGTCCCCGCCAGCATCGCCGTCACCGTCACGGCCGAGACGACGGTCAGCGACACCGCCACGGAGCGGCGCCGCGACAGCCGCAGCACCAGCCAGCCCAGCAGGCCCGCCGCCACGGCGCCCAGGAACGCGTACAGCGCGATCAGCAGGAAGTCACTCACGGCCGGAACCCTCCTCGTCGGTGCCGGACGCGCCGGACGCGCCGGACGCGGCCCCGGACGCGTCGAACCGGTACCCCGCGCCCCACACCGTCTGGATCAGCCGCGGCCGGGCCGGATCGTCCTCGACCTTCCCACGCAGCCGCCGCACATGGACGGTCACCGTCGACAGATCCCCGAAGTCCCATCCCCACACCTCCCGCATCAGCTGCTCCCGGGCGCACACCTGACCGGGGTGCTGGAGGAAGTAGCTCAGCAGATCGAACTCACGCAGCGTCAACGCCAGCTCCCGTCCCTGCTTGGTGGCGCGCCGGGCCGTCGTGTCGACCTCCAGGCCCGCCGCCCGCAGCGGCGCCACCGCCCCGGGGCGCGGCGCGGCCGCCAGGGCGCTGCGCCGCAGCACCGACTCGACCCGCAGCACCAGCTCACGCGGCGAGAACGGCTTGGTGACGTAGTCGTCCGCGCCGATCTCCAGGCCCAGGATGCGGTCCTCCTCGTCGGCGCGGGCCGTCAGCATGATGACCGGTACGGGGCCCCGCGCCCGCAGCTCCCGGCAGACGGTCAGCCCGTCCATGCCGGGCAGCATCAGGTCCAGCACCACGAGGTCCGGCCACCGCCCGCCCGCCGCCGACAGGGCGCCCGGCCCGTCGGCGGCCAGGTCCACGCCGAAGCCGGCCCGTTCCAGATAGCCGGACACCACCTCGGAGACCGTCGGGTCGTCGTCCACGACCAGGACGTGCTGCCGCTGTTCCGTCGCTCCGCCGTTCTGCATACCGACAAGCGTCGCACCGGAGCGGCCGTACGGTCGCCCCCTGTGAGGGGCGAAGCGGGCGACGTCCGCGTTTCGTAAGGACTCGAAGACCGTTATGTCCGGTCAGGATTCGTACGGTGAAGGTCGTGACCGCATTCACCACTGACATCGTCCTGCCCTGCCTCGACGAGGCGGAGGCCCTGCCCTGGGTGCTCGAGCGCATCCCACCCGGCTGGCGTGCCATCGTCGTCGACAACGGCTCGTCCGACGGGTCCCCCGGCATCGCCCGCTCCCTCGGCGCCACCGTCGTCACCGAGACCCGGCGCGGCTTCGGCGCCGCCTGCCACGCCGGGCTCCTCGCCGCCGACGCCGACATCGTCTGCTTCTGCGACTGCGACGCGTCCCTCGACCCGGGTCTCCTCGTCCCGTTCGCCGACGACGTGGCCACCGGCCGCGCCGACCTCGTCCTCGGCCGCCGCCGCCCGCGGGGCAGGGGAGCCTGGCCCCCGCACGCCCGCGCCGGGAACCTCGCGCTCGCACGGATGCTGCGCCGGCGCACCGGGCTCCGCCTCCACGACCTCGGTCCGATGCGCGCCGCCCGCCGCACGGAGCTGCTCGCCCTCGGCCTCACCGACCGGCGCAGCGGCTACCCCCTCCAGATGGTGGTCCGCGCCGCCGACGCCGGCTGGCGGGTACGGGAGCGGGACGTGCCCTACCTCCCGCGCACCGGCAGATCCAAGGTCACCGGCACCTGGCGCGGCACCTGGCACGCGGTGCGCGACATGCGGAAGGTCCTGGTGGAGGGTCCCCGCGAGGTGACGGCGTCATGAGTACGGTGCTGGTCATCGCAAAAGAGCCCGTACCCGGCAGGGTCAAGACCCGCCTCACCCCGCCCTTCAGCCCGGCCGAGGCCGCCCGGCTCGCCGAGGCGTCCCTCGCCGACACCCTCGACGTCGTCCGCGCCACGCCCGCAGACCGGCACGTTCTCGTACTCGCCGGGGCGCCCGGGCCCTGGCTGCCGCCCGGCTTCCAGGTGATCCCGCAGGGCGCGGGCGGACTCGACGAACGGCTCGCCGCCGCGTTCGCGTGGAGCGCGCGCACGCACCCGGGACCGGCGCTGGTGGTGGGCATGGACACCCCGCAGGTCACGCCCCGGCTGCTCGCCACCGCCCTGGACTTCCGGGACGGCGCCGGCGCGCTTTTCGGCCCCGCCTCGGACGGCGGCTTCTGGGCGCTGGGTCTGGCAGCGCCCGACGCGGAGCTGCTGCGCGGCGTCCCGATGTCGGTGCCCGGCACGGGGCGCGCCCAGCGGCGCAGGCTCACCGACGCCGGGCTCACCGTCCGGGACCTGCCCGTCCTGCGGGACGTCGACACCGCCGCCGACGCCCTGGCTGTGGCCGCCGAGGCCCCGGACGGCCGGTTCGCGGCGCTGCACGCCGACCTGACGGTGCGGGGAGGTGTCGCATGACGGCGATCGCCTGGCGGGCCGACCCGTACACCGACGCGCTGCGCACCGGGCGCGGCCCGCTGTACCTGCGGCGCGGCGACGGGTGGCTGCTGCCCCTGGACGTCGAGCGCTGGTGCGCCGCGCCCGACGACGCCGACGCGACCGTGCTGGCGCGGTGCCGGGGGCCGGTCCTGGACGTCGGCTGCGGGCCCGGCCGCCTGGTGGCCGCGCTCGCCGCGCGGGGCGGGCCGGCGCTGGGCATCGACGTCAGCCGGGCCGCGGTGGAACGTACGGTACGGGCCGGGGGCACGGCGCTGTGCCGCTCCGTGTTCGACCCGCTGCCCAAGGAGGGGCGGTGGGGCACCGTCCTCCTCATCGACGGCAACATCGGCATCGGCGGCGACCCGGTGGCCCTCCTCGCCCGCGTGGCCGAACTTCTCGCGCCCGACGGCACCCTCATAGCCGAGACGGCCGCCCAGGACGTGGACGAACGCGCGGAGGTCCACGTCGAGGACGCCCACGGCACCCGCGGCTCCACCTTCTCCTGGGCCCGCGTCGGCACGAGTGCCCTGTCCCGGTACGCCCGCCGCGCGGGCTGGACCCCGGTGGACCACTGGCGCGCCGGCGACCGGACGTTCGTCCAGCTGCGCCGCCTTGCGGCTCGCCCCTGAGGCAAGGGCCCCGCACAGGACAAGGGGGCTCAGCGGTGGCGGTTCTGCCAGAGGCGGTGGGCGTGTCGCGCCGCGGCCAACGCTGTGGCGAGCAGGGCCACCAGCGCCATCAGCAGCAGCCAGTTCCGCTCGTACGGCAGCGGCAGCACCGACCTGTTGGCGCGGGGGCGGTACGGGGCCAGGAGGACCGGGAGGGCGATCAGCGTCAGACCGCCCGCCACCACCAGCGCGCCCCGCACCAACCCCCGCGCCGGCACGGCACCCAGCAGCAGCCCCACGCCCAGCACCAGCGGTGCCACCACCGCGTCGTGCAGCAGCACCGCCCCCACCAGCCAGACGGCGACTTCCGCCGCGCTGCCCGTTCTCCACACCAGGGACGCGCCGTACGCCATCAGGCCGACGCCCAGCGCACCCATCGCGTACCTCACAGCGTCACCTCCATCCGCGTGACCCACTTCGTCTGCCACACGCCCGGCCGGTTCGGGGCGATGACGCGGGCCGGGAAGCCGTGGTCGGGCGACAGCACCTCACCGTTCAGCCGCAGCGCCAGCAGCGTCAGCGGGTCATGGGCGTACGTACGGCCCATGTCCATCACCTTGTACGCGCCCCGTCGCTCCAGCGACACGAAACGCAGCCCAGCCCCGGGCGGCGCGCCGGCCAGCTCCAGCAGGTCCATGATCCTCACCCCGCCCCAGTGGGCGTTCCGGCTCCAGCCCTCCACGCAGGCGATGGGCAGCTCCACCTCGTGCTGGGGGAGGGCCCTCAGGTCGTCCAGCGTCAGTTCGTAGGGGCGCGGGCCCACCACGGTGAGCCGCCAGTCGCGCGCCGACACGGACGTCGTGCCCGCCGCGGCGGCCGTCCGGTTGACCGGCAGGCCCTGTTGGCCGTGGTCGGGGTGGCGCGGCGCGAGCAGGTCGAGCTTCTTCAGGGGCGTGAACGACTGCCCGACGGTCGTCACCGTCACCGCGCCCACCGCCAGCGTGACGCCCGTGAGCAGCGACCGCCGGTCGGGCCCGTCCTGGGCGGGCAGTTCCAGCGTCCCGGGCGAGCGACGGCTCCAGTGGTCCCGGATGTCCGGCCATTTGACGGCCACATGGAGCAGCAGCGCCCCGGCCACCACCCACGCCGTCGCGTAGTGCACGGGCACGAAGCTGAACGGCCACGGGTACCACTGCACCGTGTTGAGCAGCCCCGTGAACAGCTGGAACACCGCCGCGGCCACCAGCACTCCGATCGACAGCCGCTCCAGCAGATGCCGCACCGACCGCACCACGGGCCGCACGAACAGCCGCGGGTACACCGTCCACAGCTTCGCGAAGAGGAGCGGGATCGCCGCGATTCCGCTCGCCACGTGCAGGCCCTGCGTGACCCGGTACCCCCACGCCGGCCGGCTCGGCAGCAGCGGGGCGAGCCAGTCCGGCGGGCGTTGCAGATAGTGGCTGATCAGCCCGGTGACGAAGCAGACCGCGAAGGCGAGACCGAGCCATCTGCCGATCGACGTCGCCGTCCTCGGGTCGTGCAGCCGCCCGGAGAAGACCGGGAACGCGGGCAGCTCGAAGAGCCTGGAGCGCTTGAGGCGCTGAATGCGGTCACGGAGCTCGGGGCGCTTGGGGCGCGGGAGGCGGGGCGTTCTCATGCGTTCCATCACACCGCCGGAACGGGCCGAAACGGCGTACTGACTCCTTACGAAACGCGGACATCACCGCACGGCGGCACTCTCCCGCGGTGATCGCTGCGAAGCTGGGCACCGTGACCGATGCGACAGCCGGGAGAACCGGGCCCCAGGTGACCGACCCGTCCGAGGCGACCTGCTCGACCGACGTGGCCGACGTGGCCCACTCGGTCGACACGGCCGAGGTGACCCACTCGGTCGACACGGCCGACGTGACCGACCCGGCCGTCCCGGCCGTATCCACCGTCCCGGCCGTATCCACCGTCCCGGCCGCATCCACCGCCCGGGCGCCCGGCCGCCCGCGCGGCGCGCGCCGCACCGTCCTCGCCGCCGTACTGCTCGCCGCGCTCACCGCCGCCCTCGTGCTGACCGTCCGTCACACCGGTTTCCACACCGACCCGGCCGCCCTGTCCTGGTGGTACGCCGCCTGCTGGGCGCTCTTCGCGGCCGCCGCCTGGGCGCTGCGCGGCGCCCCGGTGCGGCACGTCGTGGTGCTCGTCCTGGCCGGCTCCGCCGCCGTCGCGGCGACCGGACTGGTGGCCGCGCCGCGCACCAGCACGGACTCGTTCCGGTACGCCTGGGACGGCCGCGTCCAGGCGGCGGGCGTCCCGCCGTACGACCACGCGCCCGCCGACGCCGAGCTGGCCCGACTGCGCGACACCTGGCTCTTCCCGACCGGCGACGCCTGCCGGGGCCGTGACCTCGCCTGGCTCCCTCCCGCGAGCGACGGCACCGCCCGGTGCACCCGCATCAACCGCCCCACCGTCCACACCATCTACCCGCCCGTCGCCGAGGCGTACTTCTACAACGTCCACCTCCTGTCCCCCGACGACGCCCGCCACAAGCCGCTCCAGATCGGCGGCGCGGCCCTCTCCGTCGCCGTCACCGGAACCGTTCTGCTCATCCTGCGCCGCCGCCGGGGCGACCCCGCGACCGCCGCCTACTGGGCCTGGTGCCCGGCCGTGCCGATCGAGGCGGTGAACAACGCCCACGCAGACGTTCTCGGCGTGCTGTTCGCCGTCGCCGGGCTCGGTCTCGTCGCGGCCCGGCACCGGCTGTCCGGCGGCGCCCTCATCGGCGCGGCCGTCGCCACCAAACTGATGCCCGCCGTCGTCCTGCCCGGCGCACTGTCCGGCGTACGGCGCGTGCGTGACGCGGCGGCCGTGCTCGTGCCCGCCGCCGCTGTCACCGCGCTCACCTACCTCCCGTACGCCCTGGTCTCCCGCGACTCCGTCTTCGGCTACCTCGGCGGCTACGTCGACGAGGAGGGCTACGGCGACGCGGCCGCCCGCGACCGGTACGCGCTGCTGCGGCTGGTCCTGCCCGACGCCTGGGCGGTGCCCGCGCTCGTCGCCGTCATGGCCGCCGTCTGCGGGTACGTGCTGTGGCGAGGCGACCGGGAACGTCCCTGGAGCGGCGCCCTCCTCGTCACCGGCACGGCCTTCCTGCTCCTGACGCCCGGCTACTCCTGGTACGCCCTCCTCCTCGTCGCCCTGGTCGCGCTGGACGGCCGCTGGGAGTGGCTCCCGGTCGCCGTCGCGGGCGCCGCCCGGTACGTCACCGCCCGGGCCTTCGACGACCGCGAGGCCGTGGGCACGACCGTGTACGCCGTCGCCGCGGCCGTGGTGCTGGTGGCCTGGGCGGTGCGACGGCGCCGCGCGGCGTCACGGATTCGTAAGACGTCCATGGGGTCCGCCGCCGCGTCCGGCGTCCTACGGTGAGTCCACCCACCCGACGGAGGAGTCCATGATGCGTGCCCGACGTTCCGCCCCCCGCGCTCTCGCCGCCACCGTGTCGCTGCTGGCGGCGGTGGCCCTGACCGGCTGCGGCGGCGGCACCGGAGACGCCGAGGCACCGACCACGACCCCGTCGGGCGGGGCCCCGGCGAGTGCCTCCGCACCGGCGGACACCGCCTCCTCCGGCAGCCCCTCCGGCACCCCGGACACCGGGGCCCCCGCCGTCCCCGAGACGCTCCGTTTCACCGGCACCACGCTCGACGGCAAGTCCTTCGACGGCGCGACGCTCGCGGGCCGGCCCACCGTGCTGTGGTTCTGGGCGCCCTGGTGTCCGACCTGCAAGGCCCAGTCCGCCGAGACAGCGAGGGTCGCCGCCGAGTACGCGGGCCGCGCCGACGTGGTCGGTGTCGCCGGGCTCGACAAGCGGGCCGCGATGGAGAAGTTCGCCGCCGACAACAAGGTCGACGGCTTCCCGCAGCTCTCCGACGAGTCCGGCGACATCTGGAAGAAGTTCGAGATCACCCAGCAGAGCACCTATGTCGTCCTCGACAAGGACGGCGAGGCGGTCTTCACCGGCGTGCTCAAGGGCGGCAAGGGCCTGGCGGACAAGCTCGGCGACCTCGTCGGCCGACCCTGAGGACCTGAGGACCTGAGGACCTGACGACCTGACGACCTGATGATGACCGACCTGCCGCTCGCCCTCGCCCTCACCGCCGGCGTGCTCGCCGCGGTCAACCCCTGCGGCTTCGCGCTGCTCCCCGCGTACCTGTCGCTCCTCGTCCTCGGCGACGACACGCCGACCCGTACGGCCGCGGTCGGCCGCGCCCTGCTCGCCACAGCCGCGATGACGACCGGTTTCACCGCGGTGTTCGCGCTGTTCGGGCTCGCCGTGGCGCCCGTCGCGGGCCAGGTGCAGGAACACCTCCCGTGGTTCACGGTCGTCTTCGGGCTGGCCCTCGCGGGCGTCGGCGTCTGGCTCCTCGCGGGCCGTGCCCTGCCCGCCCTGCTGCCGAAGCTGCGCCGCGCCCCGAAGGTGAGCCGCTCCCTGCCTTCGATGGCACTGTTCGGCGCGGCCTACGCGGTCGCGTCGCTCGGCTGCACGATCGCGCCGTTCCTGGCGATCGTGGTCTCCGCGTTCCGCAGCGGTACGCCCCTGGAGGGCGCCCTGCTGTTCGCGGCGTACGCGGCGGGCATGGGCGCCGTCGTCGGCGCCGCCGCCCTGACCGTGGCGGTCACCCGCACCGCCCGCGTCGGCGCCCTGCGCGGCCTGGGCGCGGTCGCCTCCCGGCTCGGGGGCGCCCTGCTGCTCCTGGCGGGGGCGTACGTGGCGTACTACGGCTGGTACGAGATCCGTGTCCTGCGCGGTACCGGCGGACCGGTCGCCGACCCGGTGATCGACGCGGCCGGCGCCGTACAGACCTGGCTGGCCGACACGCTGAACGGCATCGGCGGCCCCACGGTCGCGGTGGCCGCCGCCCTCCTCGCCGCCGCCGTCGCCGGGGCGGCCGCACTCCGCCGCCTCCGCGCGCGGGCCGCTGCCGCCGACCCCGAGCGCGCCGACGGTCCCGGCACGCCGTACGCGTAACGCTCGCCGAAAGGGGAACCCGCCCGGGGCTCGGCCGACGACCGAGGAGGTCACCCATGGCAGGCCCGAAGCAGCACACCGACGCCGTCGACGCCGTCGTGATCGGCATGGGTGTGGGAGGCGAGCACATCGCGGGGCGCCTGGCCGAGGCCGGTCTGGACGTCGTCGGTGTCGAGGCCGAGCTGGTGGGCGGCGAGTGCCCGTACTGGGCCTGCATCCCGAGCAAGATGATGATCCGCGCGGGCAACCTGCTGGCCGAGGCGCGGCGGGTGCCGGGCATGTCGGGGCGTACGGAGGTCACGGCGGACTTCGGACCCGTCGCGGCCCGCATCCGTGACGAGGCGACCGACGACTGGGACGACAAGGTGGCCGTGGACCGGTTCACCGGCAAGGGCGGCCGGTTCGTACGCGGCCGCGCCCGGCTCACCGGGCCCGGGCAGGTCGACGTGGACGGACAGGCGTTCACCGCACGACGCGGGGTGGTCCTCGCGACCGGCAGCCGCCCGTGGATCCCGCCCGTCCCGGGTCTGGACCGGGTGCCGTACTGGACGAACCGCGACGCCGTCTCCGCCAAGGAGGCCCCGGAGTCCCTGCTGATCCTCGGGGGCGGCGCGATCGGCGCCGAGCTGGCGCAGGCGTTCGCCCGGTTCGGCACGGGCGTGACCGTCGTCGAGGCGGCGGACCGCATGCTGCCCTCGGAGGAGCCGGAGACGGGCGCGCTCGTCGCCGACGTGTTCGGCGCGGAGGGCATCACGGTACGGACCGGGGCCCGGGCGACCGGTGTCCGGCACGAGGCCGGGACGTTCCGGCTCAGCCTGGAGGACGGCGCGGAACTGACGGGCCGGCGCCTCCTCGTGGCCACCGGCCGCCGCGCCGTACTGACCGGTCTGGGTGTCGAGCATGTGGGCCTGGACCCGGACGCGAGGGCCCTGGAGGTCGACGGGCGGATGCGCGCCATGGACGGGGTGTGGGGCGTCGGCGACGTGACCGGGCGCGGCGCGTTCACGCATGTCGCGATGTACCAGGGGGAGCTCGCCGCCCGCGACATCCTCGGCAGCCCCGCCCCGGACGCCGACTACCGGGCGCTGCCGCGTGTCACGTTCACCGACCCGGAGGTCGGCTCGGTCGGCCTCACCGAGCACGCCGCGCGCGAGAGCGGTATCGCGGTACGCACGGGCCTCGCCCGCGTCCCGTCCTCGACCCGCGGCTGGATCCACAAGGCGGGCAACGACGGCCTGGTCAAGCTCGTCGTGGACGCGGGCCGCGGCGTCCTGGTCGGCGCCACGTCCGCGGGCCCCATGGGCGGCGAGGTCCTCTACGGCCTCGCGGTGGCCGTCCACGCCGACGTCCCCGTCGACCGTCTGCGCCACATGATCTACGCGTACCCCACCTTCCACCGTGCCGTCGAGGACGCCCTGCGCGACCTCGGCTGAACACCGCGCCGGGCACGCCCCGTTGACACCCGCGTCCGAGATCCCGACGGTGGAACCGGACGGCGCGGGCCGCGCGCCGCCGCACAAGGGGGGCTTATGAACGACGCATGGGGAAGACCGCCGGAGGACGGGCGGCCGGCAGGCCCGGGGGGCGACGAGAGCGGGCCGGGCGGACCGGGCGGGCCCGGTGTGTCCGGCGGCTCATGGGCACCGGAACCACCGGCGGCGACGGGATGGCCCGGCGGTCCCGGCGGGCCTGGTGGTCCTGGTGCCCAGGGATCGCCCGGCGGGCAGGCACCCGGTGCCTGGCCCGGCGGCGCCGGTGCGCAGGGCGTACCGACCTGGCCCGGGATGCCGCCCGGGGGGCCGCCGCCCATGCCCGGTCACGCGCCGAGCGTCGGACCGCCCGACCGGTCGCGGGCGCTGGCCGTGGCGCTGCTCAACCTCTCGTGCCTCGGGCTCGGGTACGCAGCGCTGCGGCACTGGTGGTCGGCCGCCGTGTGCTGGGCCGCGACGGGGGGGCTGCTGTTCGTCGCGCTGCCGGCCGAGCCCGACGGCGTACCGGCCGGGGTGCTCGTCGCGTACGGGGTGTTCCTGCTGCTGGTCGCCGTGGACGGCGCGCGGCGGGGGCTGCGTACGCCCCTGGCCGCGCCGCTGCCGGGGCCGCGCCTGGCGCTGGTGGTGGCGTTCGCGCTGCTCGCCGTGCCGGTGGCGGGCGCCTGGGCGCACGGCGGGGCGCGGGAGGAGGCCAGGCAGCAGGAGCTGCTGGCGCGGCTGGCGGCGGCGGACACCCTGGTCGACGAGGCCGCCGGGCGGCGGGACTTCGGCGACGCCGAGGGCGAGTACCGGCGTGCCCTGCGCGCCTACGCGGAGCTCGGCACCGAGCACGCCGCCTCCCGCGCGGGCAAGCTCGTCCCCGAGCGCCTCGACGCGTACTACGAGACGGTGGCCACCCCGTACCGGGAGGGCAGGCACTGTGCCGCCGTCGCGCCCCTGAAGCATCTGCGGACCGTGCCCGACACGGTCGACCGCGCCCTGCTGGGCGACCTCGTGACCTGGCCGGACGAGCCGCTGGCGCACGCGTGGCGGGAGTGCGGCATGGAGGGCCTCGGCACGGCGTCGGACACCAGGGAGGCGGGCACGCACCTCCGCGACCTGCTGACGACCTTCCCGGAGTCGCCGCACGCCCGGCAGGTGGAGTCCGGGATACGGGGCCGGATCAAGACCCGCTCCGCCGCGCTCTCCGGCAGCACGGCACCCTGCCGGGTCTCCGACGAGCTGTCCCGCATCCGCACCACCGTCGGGCGCCTGCCCGGCGCGACGGCCCGCGCCCTGCGCGGTGACGCGGACGCGTCCGTGCGCCGCGGCATGTACGCGTGCGGCGTCGACCAGTTCAAGGACAAGAAGTTCAGCTCCGCGAAGCGCACCATGACCCGGTACGCCGACCGCTACCCGACCAGCACGCTCGCCGGCCGCGCCAGGAACATCGCCATCGCCGCCGAGATCGCGGCCCGCCGCCCCGCCGCGGGCCGCGCCCTTCCGCCGGTCACCGTGCCGCGCGGCACCCGGCTCACCCTGGTGGTCACCAACGACGGCCCGGGCGCGGTCGACCTGCTCTACACGGGCCCGGTCACCGGCACCGCCAACGTCAAGGGGTGCGCGGGCTGTTCGACGTACCCGAGCAGGACGGCGGGCCGCACCGGCGGCTGCAAGAGCACGTCGACCTCGTACCCGAAGACCACCCTCCGGCTGCCCCCGGGCGAGTACCACTTCCTCTACAAGCACGCCCGGACCGCCTCGACGGCGGGCTTCGTCCGCACATACAGCGACGGTGTGAAGATCCGGTCCGGCTACCGCTACACCAGCTGCCTCTACGTCTTCCGCAGCACCCTCTGACGACAGCGCCGGGCATCCCCGCGGGCGCTCCGGCACGGGTTCCCGAACCGCACGGCGCCGACACCGGCGCCGTGCGGTTCGTGTTGCGGGCACAGAAGCGATGACTTATCAGATGACAATGAAAACGATTATCGTTACTATCCTCTTCGGTCCGACAGGCATGCCCCCGAAACGGCAGCCGGACGTGACAGCAGTTCTCAACCGTGCTGGGAAGAGGAGAAGTCGTGGCTCATCTGCTGATGGTCGAGAGCTGGGTCGGATCGATGAGCAGACTGCTGCCACGGGCGATCCGCGAGGGAGGCCACGAGTTCACCTTCCTCACCCGCGATCTGCACCACTATCTGCGCTCCGCACCCGAGGGCACCGCCCATCCGCTGCTGGCCGCCCGCCATGTGCTGACAGCCGACACCAACGACACGGAGACCCTGCTGCCCTTCGTCGAGGCGGCCCATCGGACCCTGGGCTTCGACGGGGTGATCACCTCCTGCGACTACTACCTCCCGACGGCCGCCCGCACGGCAGCGCGCCTGGGTCTGCCCGGTCCCACGCCGGAAGCGGTGGAGTCGGCGTGCCGCAAGGACGCGACCCGCCGGGCCCTGGCCGACGCCGGCCTGCCCGGGCCGCGCTTCGCGGTGTGCGCGGACTGGTCCGCAGCCGCCGAAGCGGCCCGCGAGATCGGCTACCCCCTGGTGCTCAAGCCGGTGGACCTGTGCGCCGGGATGTTCGTACGCCGGGTCGACGACGAAGCCGCCCTCGCACACGCCCACCGCGCCCTGGCGGCCTTCCCCGTCAACGCGCGCGGGCAGCGCCGCGCCCCCGTCGTCCTGCTCGAAGAACTCCTCGAAGGGCCCGAGGTCAGCGTGGAGGCCGTGTCGTACGGCGGTACGGCCCACGTGGTCGGTGTGACGGACAAGAGTGTCGGCGGGGCGCCCGCCTTCATCGAGACCGGCCACATGTTCCCCGCCGCCCTGTCGCCGGCCGACACCGAGGCGGCCGAGGAGACCGCGCTGCGAGCGCTCAAGGCCCTGGGCCTCGACGGCGTCGTGACGCACACCGAGATCAAGCTGACGGCCGACGGACCGCGCGTGGTCGAGGTCAACCCCCGGCCCGCAGGGAACCGCATCACCGAACTCATACGCCATGTGACCGGCATCGACCTCGCCGCCGCCTGCGTGGACGTCGCCCTGGGCCGCGAACCGGACCTGCGCCGTCGGCCCACCGGCTTGAAGAGCGCCGCCATCGGCTTCCTGGTGCCGTACGACGACGGAGCGCTGGAGGCCGTCGACGGCGCCGAAGCGGTGGCCGCGGCGAGCGGCCTGCTGGAACTCCGGCTCGCCGAACCCGGCAAGGAGGTCAAGGCGGCGGGCAGCAACAACGAATACCTCGGCCACGTCATGGCCGGCGACGCGGAGGGACTGGGCGCCCGCGACCGCGTCGCGGCGCTGCTCGCGGAGCTCCGTCCCCGGGTGGTGAGCCGATGACCACCCTCACCGGCCCCCAGCCCACGGCGTCCTCGTACGACGAACTCGTCGAGCGCGTCCTCGCGGGGGACATCGGCCCCGACCCGCGCGGGCAGCGGATCGCGGTGGCGTTCACCACCCGGCAGGCGGTACGCCACGACGGCCGGCGCGGCGGCTACCGCAACGAAGTGCTGAGCCTGCGCCTCGGCGAAGCGGTGGGCTCCTGCGCCGTGGAGCCGGGCGGGCTGCCGGACGGCGCCGTCGAGGACTGCGTCGGAGCGGACATCGCCCGGCTCCTCGGCCACGAGCTGCCGCCGGTACGGGTGGCCGCGCTCGACGCGTACCTGATGCACGTCCTGCCGCACGGGACCGCCGGCGGCGCGCGGGCGTGCCCCCTGCCCGCGGGCACTTCGCTGGAGAAGTCCCGGGCGAGGGCACGGGCCGTCGTGGAGCTGGTCGACGCCGCGCCCGGAAGCGCCGTTCTGGTCGTGGGCGTGGTCAACTCGCTGCTGGAGGCGCTGCGGGCACGCGGACTGACCTACGTCCCCTGCGACCTCAAGGGCGGCACCACCGAGTGGGGAGAGCCGGTGCGCACCGACGCCCGCGCGGAGCTGGAGCGTTGCGACGCCGTCCTGGCCTCGGGCATGACCCTGGGCAACGGCACCTTCGAGCCCCTGCGGGAGCACGCGCTGCGGTACGGCAAGCCGCTGGTGATGTTCGCCCAGACCGGCAGCGCGGTGCTGCCGCGGCTCATCGGCGCCGGAGTGAGCGCCGTGTGCGCGGAGCCGTACCCCTTCTTCTGGCTGGACGGCGGGCCCGGAACCGTTCACCGCTACGGGGGTGTCCGGTGACCACCGCCCTCCTGACCGCGACGGGCAACCAGGATCTGCTCGGCCTGCTCGGCCGCACCCCCCTCGCCCGCGTCACCGTCGACCTGCCCTGCCCTCAGCCGGGATTCTGGGCGAAGCTGGAAGGGCTCGGCGTCGGCGGGATGAAGGCGCGGGCCGCAGTCTCCATGCTGCGCGGGGCCAGGGAGCGCGGTGAGCTGCGGCCCGGCGCCCCCGTGGTGGAGTCCACCTCCGGGACCCTCGGCATCGGCCTGGCCTTCGCAGGGCAGGCGCTGGGACATCCGATCGTGCTGGTCGGCGACATCGAGCTGGAGCCGTCGATGCGGCAGCTGCTGCGCGCGTACGGCGCCCGGCTGGAGCTGGTCGACCGCCCGGCGGCCGACGGCGGCTGGCAGGCCGCCCGCCTCGCGAGGCTCCGCGGGCTGCTGGCGACGCTGCCCGACGCGTACTGGCCCGACCAGTACAACAACCCCGACAACACGGCGGGTTACGCGTCGCTCGCCGCCGAGCTGACCGCCCAGCTCGACCACCTCGACGTGCTGGTGTGCAGCGTGGGAACCGGCGGCCACAGCGCGGGCATCGTCGGCCCGCTGCGGCGCAGCCGGCCGGGACTCCGGCTGATCGGTGTGGACGCCACCGGGTCCACGATCTTCGGCCAGCCCGCCCGGCCCCGGCTCATGCGCGGCCTCGGCAGCAGCATCCACCCGCGCAACGTCGCCTACGACGCCTTCGACGAAGTCCACTGGGTCGGCCCGGCCGAGGCCGCCGACGCCTGCCGCCGACTGGCTTTCGGCAATTTCGTCAGCGGCGGCTGGAGCACCGGAGCCGTCGCCCTCGTCGCCGCCTGGGCCGCCCGGGTCCACCCGGGCGCCGTGGTCGCCACCGTCTTCCCCGACGGACCGCACCGCTACCTCGGCAGCGTGTACGACGACGACTTCATGACCGCCCACGGGCTAGCCCAGGCCGCCGTGGCCACCCGCCCGGTCGAGATCCCGCACCCCGGGGCCGTGGAGGCCACCGGATGGGCCAGGTGCCGTGCCGTCACCGACCCCCTCGACACGACGGCGGAGGAAACCGCGTGAAGACCAGCCGGCGAACCGTACGCCTTCGGCTCACCGAACCGCTCCGTATCTCCCGCTCCACGATGGCGGCCCGGGAGGCGGTGTGGCTCACCGTCGAGCACGAAGGGCAGCGGGGCCACGGCGAGGCCGTCACCAGCGTCTACTACGGCCTCGACGCGGACACCCTGGTACGACTGATGCGGACCGAGTCCCGGTGGCTGGCCGGCTTCGGCACACCCGAGACCGCCCTGGAGGCTCTGCGGCACGAGGGCCGACGGGACACCCCGCCAGCCGTCACCGCGGCTGTCGAGTCCGCGCTGCTCGACCTCGTGGGCAAGCGCGCGGGCATCCCGGCCCACCGACTCCTCGGTACCCAAGCACCTCCGCGCGGGGCGACCGCCCGCACCATCGGCATCACCCCGCCGGGAAGGGCCGAGGCCCAGGCGGCACGCCTGGTGCGCGACGGCTTCACGGTCCTCAAGGTCAAGGCCGGGAGCCCCGACCCGTCCGAGGACATCGCACGCGTACGGGCCGTCCGCGCCGCCGCTCCGCACACGCGGCTGCTGCTGGACCCCAACGGTGCCTGGGACAAGGAGACGGCCGAGAAGCTGCTCCCGCTCTTCGCCGGGCTGGGCGTCGAGGCCGTCGAGCAGCCGCTCGCCCCGGGCGACCCCGAGACGCTGGCGAAGCTCGCTGAACGCTCACCGCTGCCGATCATCGCCGACGAGGACGCGGTCGGGCACGAGGACGCCCGCCGACTCGCCGGCCGCGTGCAGGGCATCAACGTCAAGCTCGCCAAGTGCGGCGGTGTCGCGGCGGCGCTGCGGATCGCCGAGCTGATCGAGGGCACCGGCACCGAGCTGATGCTCGGCTGCCTGACCGCCAGCACGCTCGGCATCGCCCCCGCCGTCCATCTCGCCGACCGGGCCCGGTGGCTCGACCTCGACGGGCACCTGCTTCTCGCGCACGATCCGTGGACCGGCATCGGCGGCACCGACGGCACCGTACGGACGAGCCCGAACCCCGGCCTCGGAGTGCGCCGCTCCGAGGAGGCCCGGACGTGAGGACATGGCGCGAGATCCGCGGCTTCCCGCTCGCCATCCGGCTCCTCCTGGTCAACCAACTCGGTGTCAACACCGGCTTCTACCTGCTCGTCCCCTATCTCGCCCTGCACATGAGCGAGGACCTGGGGATGTCGGCGGCGGTCGTCGGCATCGTGCTCGGCGTGCGCAACCTGAGCCAGCAGGGTCTGTTCCTCATCGGCGGCTCGGCGTCGGACCGCCTCGGCGCACGGGGCGTCATCATCGCCGGATGCGCGCTGCGTACCGTCGGCTTCGGGCTGTTCGCCCTGGGCGACGGCCTGCCCGTACTCCTCGGTGCCTCCGTGCTCAGCGGGCTGGCCGGGGCGCTCTTCAACCCCGCCGTGCGGGCCTATCTCGCCCTGGAGGCGGGGGAGCGCAAGGCGGAGGCGTTCGCGCTGTTCAACGTGTTCGCCACCACGGGCGCGCTGATCGGGCCGCTCCTCGGCAGCGCCCTGCTGCTGGTCGACTTCCGTGCCTCCGCGCTCACCGCGGCCGGCATCTTCGCCGTACTCACCATCGCCCAGGCGTTGGCGCTGCCCGCCCGCACGGTGCCACCGACCGGGAACAGCGTCCTCGCGGACTGGCGGGAGGCCGCCGGGAACCGACGGTTCCTGGCCTTCGCCCTGGCCATGGTGGGCCTGTTCACCATGGAGAACCAGCTGTACCTGCTGATCCCCGACGGCGCGCGGCGCGCCACCGGCTGGGACGGCGCGGCCGGGCTCGTCTTCCTCGCCGGTACCCTCACCAACCTCTGGCTGCAGCTGCGCATCACCCGCGCGCTGAAGAAGCGGGGCAGCAGGGCGCGCTGGATCAGCGCCGGACTCGCGCTGATGGGGCTGTCCTTCGTCCCGCCGCTGGCGGTGGCGGGGCACGGGACGGCTCCCGACGGCCTCGCGGACGCGGCGCTGCGCGCGCTGCCCGTTCTGGCCGGCGCCCTGCTGCTCCACCTCGGCGTGATGATCGCCCAGCCGTTCGTGATGGAACTGATCCCCGGCTTCGGGCGACCCGAACTCACCGGCACCTACTTCGGGCTGTTCTACGTGGTCTCCGGCATCGCCGCCGCCGTGGGCAACACCGTCGTCGGCTGGGCCATGGACGCGGGTGAGCGCATGGGCGCGCGGTGGCTCCCCTGGGCCTGCTGCCTGGCCTTCGGCCTGGTGTCCGCGGCCGCGGTCGGCCGGCTGCACCGGCGCCGTGTCCTGCCCGCCGCGTCGCCACCCGTACCGACGGCGACGGCGTGAGGACACACGGATGACGAAACGGATGACCGACTCGCTCAGCAGGAACCTGCTCACCGACAACCCGGCGCTGTACGAGGCCCGTTTCCCCGACCCCGGACGGCTCGCGGGCCGCTGGGCGGAGGACCGCCTCCGCGGGTACGGAGCCGGGGCGCGCGTCCTGGACATGGGCTGCGGCACCGGCCGGGACGCCGCCCATCTGCATGCCTCCGGCCGTACGGTCACCGGCGCCGACCTTTCCGAGGCGATGCTGGAGTACGCCCGCGCCCACCACCCCGGCCCGGAGTACGTCCGGGCCGACCTGCGCGCCTTCGACCTGAAGGCGACCTTCGACGCGGTGGTCTGCCTGGACAGCGCACTGCTGTACTGCCACACCAACGAGGACCTCGACGGCTTCCTGACCTCCTGCCGCGCCGCCCTCGCGCCCGGCGGCCTGCTCGTCGCGGAGATGCGCAACGGCGCCTTCTTCCTCGGCCGTACGGAACTGCTCGACGCGCCGTCCGTGGGCGGCTTCACCTGGGAGGGCACGGCCTACACGGCCACCACCACCCTGTACGTCGACCGGGCCGCGCAACTCCTGCGCCGCACCCGGGTGTGGACCTCGGACGACGGATCGCCGCCGGTCGAACAGCGCTCCGCGTGGCGGCTCCTCCTCCCGCAGGAGCTGCGCCACCTCCTCGCCGCTCACGGCTTCGAGGTGCTCGCCCTGTACGACGGACCGGGTCCGCGCACCGACCCGCCGTGGCGCGAGGGCGACCTGCCGGCCAGGACGGCCGACGCCGACCGGCTGCACCTCGTCGCCCGGCTGACGCGCTCCGCCTGAGCCCCTGACTGCCGCCCCCCCGCGCCGACAACCGCTCGCACAGCAAGGACACCGCCATGAACGACGGCCCCATGAACGACGGCCCTGTCAACGACGACCGCATCAACGACGAACCCATGAGCGCGGCCGTCCTCGACTCCCGCTTCCCCGGACTGCGCCGCCGGGGCTTCCTCGCCGCCGCCGGAGGCGTGGCCGGTCTCGGCGCGCTCACGCTCGCCGGCTGCGCCGGTTCCGGTTCCGGTTCCGCCGACGACCCGGCAGCCAAGGGAGGCGGCGGCAAGCCCACGCGCGGCGGACGGCTTCGCGCCGCCTTCGCCGGCGGTGGCGCGAGCGAGACCCTCGACCCGCACTCCGCGAGCCTCTTCGCGGATGTCGCCCGCGCCAAGGCTCTCTTCGACAAGCTGGCCGACTACGGCCCGGACCTGTCGGCCCAGCCGCGTCTCGCCTCCGCCTGGGAGCCGAACGCGGGCCTGGACCGCTGGAAGGTCACGCTGCGCGAGGCCGCGTTCCACGACGGCAGGCCGGTCACCGCTGCCGACGTCCTGTACAGCTACCGACGCATCGCCGACCCCGAGAAGGCGTTCCGCGCCAAGGCGTCGCTGGAGCCCGTCGACCTGAAGGCCAGCCGTGCGCTGGACGACCGGACCGTCGAGTTCGTCCTCAAGCGCCCGACTGCCGAGTTCCCCAACGTGCTCGCCGCGTTCGGGGCGTACATCGTCCCTGAAGGCGAGCAGGACTTCGACAAGAAGGCCGTCGGCAGCGGCCCGTTCCGCTTCGTCTCCTTCGCCCCGGGCAAGTCCGCCGTCTTCAGGCGCAACGACGACCACTGGGACGGCGCCCCCTACCTGGACGAGCTGGAGTTCGTCGTCGCCAACGAGGAGTCCGCCCGCGTCAACGCCCTCCTCGGCGGCCAGATCGAGTACGCGCACGAACTCAACCCCACCACCGCCCGCGCCCACGAGGGCAAGGGACAGATCCAGATCGTCCGGCTCCCGGGCAGCGCCATGCAGGGCTTCGTCATGAAGACCGACCGCCCGCCGTTCGACGACAAGCGCGTGCGAGAGGCGTTCTTCCTGATCGCCGACCGCAAGGAACTGGTCGACGGCGCCCTCTCCGGCGCGGGCGAGATCGGCAACGACCTCTTCGGCAAGGGGTACGAGTACTACGCTGCCGGGCTGCCGCAGCGCGAGCAGGACCTCGACCGGGCCAGGGCGCTGCTCAAGCAGGCCGGAGCCGACGGCCTCACGGTCACCCTCGACACCTCCCCCGTCGCCGCCGGATTCACCGAGGCCGCCACGATCTTCCGCGACCAGGCCGCCAAGGCCGGCGTCACCATCACCGTCAAGACCGGCAGCAAGGACAGCTACTGGAAGGACATCCTCGACAACGGCACCCTCGCCTCGTACCGCTCCGGCGCCATGCCCATCGAGGCCCACATCTCCCAGCGCCTGCTCACCGACTCCACCACCAACGCCACCAAGTGGCACCACAAGGACTTCGACGCCCTCTACCAGCAGGCGCAGTCCACCCGCGACAAGAAGGAGCGCGCCGCCGTCTACGAGCGCATGCAGCGCCGCCTGCACGCCGAAGGCGGCTTCCTGATCTGGGGCTTCGCCGACTGGATCATCGGCACCGCCCGCAATGTCCAGGGCGTCGAGACCAAGGCGCCCGCCAACTCCGTCGACTGGGCCCGCTTCGACAAGGTATGGCTCGCGTGACCGGACCACGGTCCTGGATCGCCCGGCGGCTGCTGCTCGGTGCGGCGCAGACGGCAGCCGTCGTGCTGCTCGTCTTCGCACTCACCGAGGCGCTGCCGGGCGACGCCGCCGTCGCCCTCGCCGGGGACCAGCCGGACCCGGCGCGGATCGCGGCCATCAGGGAGGCCATGGACCTGGACCGGCCCGCGCACGAACGTCTGCTGGACTGGGCGGCCGGTCTGCCGCACGGCGACCTCGGCACGTCCCTGGTCTCCGGGCGGCCCGTCAGCACGTACATCACCGACGGCTTCGGACCGACGCTGCTCCTCGCCGCGCTCACGGTCGCGCTGCTCGTCCCGGTCGGCGTCGGCCTCGGCGTCCTCGCCGCCCGCCACGAGGGCAAGCTGGTCGACAAGCTCGTCAGCTCCACGACACTCGGCGCGTACGCGGTACCCGAGTTCGCCCTCGGGGTGTTGCTGATCACGGTGTTCGCCCTGCGCCTGGGCTGGCTGCCGCCGACCGCCGTCGGGTACGGCACCGATCTCCTCGCCCACCCCGCCGCGCTCGTCCTGCCCGTCCTGATCCTGCTGGCCCGCCCGGTGTGCTCCCTGTCCCGACTGGTGCGCGCAGGCATGATCGAGGCGCTGGCCTCGCCGTACGCCGCCCAGGCCCGCCGCTACGGCATCCCCGGCGCCCGCGTCCGGTACGGACACGCACTGCCCAACGCCATCACCCCCGCCGTCCAGCAGCTCGCCCGCACCGTCGACTGGCTGCTGGGCGGGGTCATCGTCGTGGAGGCGCTGTTCGTGATCCCGGGCCTCGGTACGGTCCTGCTGAACGCCGTCGCCGAGCGTGACGTCCCCGTGGTGCAGGGCCTGGCCGTCGTCCTCGGCGTCACCACCGTCGTCCTCAACCTCGGCGCCGACCTGGTCGCCCGCCGCCTCGCGCCCCGGTCGGAGGTGGCGGCATGAAGCCCCGCTTCGCACTCGGGGCCGTCATTGTCGGCGTACCACTGCTCCTCGCCCTCCTCGGGCCGCTGTTCGCGGGCGAACCGGGTCCACGTGCCGCCTCGTTCACGCCGGGCGGCGGGCACTGGCTGGGCACCGACTTCGTCGGCAGGGACGTCTGGCGGCAGATTCTGCTCGGCGGCCGGTCCGTGGTGCTCGTCGCTCTCGCCGCGACCGCGCTCGCCTACCTGGCCGCCCTTCCTCTTGGGCTGATCAGCGCACTCACCCACCGCGCCTGGCTGGAGGACGTGCTGATGCGGCCCCTGGACGTGCTGCTCGCCGTGCCGTCACTGCTGATGATCCTGCTCGTCGCCTCGGTGTTCACCCCGGGCGCTGTGGGCCTGGCCCTGCTGGTGGCGTTCGTGAACATCCCGGACGCGGCTCGTATCGTCCGCGCCGCCGCGGCGGCGGTCTCGTCCCGCCCGGCGGTCGAAGCGCTCCGCATGCAGGGGGAGACCTGGTGGCGGACGGCCGTCGGCCATGTCGGCAGGTCGGTCGCGCGGACGCTGGCCGCCGACGCGGGCGTACGGCTCACCGGGGTGCTCTATCTCGTGGCCACCGCGGCGTTCCTCGGCGTCGGCGTCGAACCGGACGCCGCCGACTGGGCGGTGATGGTGGACCGCAACCGCACCGGACTGTTCGTCCAGCCCTGGGCCGTGGTGGTGCCGGCCGTGCTGATCGTCGCCCTCACCATGGGCGGCAACCTGCTCGCCGACGCCGCACTGGAGAAGAGGAGGAGAACGTGAATCCGGTCGCCGAGATCACGGATCTGCGTGTCGAGATCGACGGCCGGGCGATCGTCGACGGAGTGGACCTCCGTGTCCCACCCGGAAAGATCACGGCGCTGGTCGGCGCGTCCGGCAGCGGCAAGACGACCACGGGCCTCGCCCTGCTGGGCGCGTACCCGGCCGGCGCTCGCGTCACGGGGGACGTCCGCGTCCCGGACGGCCTGGTCGGCTATGTGCCGCAGCACCCGGGCGCCGTCCTCAACCCCGCACGCCGGATCGGCGCCCTGCTGCGGGACATCGCCCGTACGCGCGTACCGCACCTGCCACGGCGCGAGCGCCGGGCCGCCGCGCACGAACGGGTCGTCCGGGCCCTGGCGTCGGCGCAGCTGCCCGACCCGGAGAAGCTGCTGCGGCGCTACCCGCACCAGCTGTCGGGCGGTCAGCAGCAACGCGTCGTCCTGGCACAGGCGCTGCTGCTCGGCGCCAGGGTGATCGTCGCCGACGAACCGACCACAGGGCAGGACGCGCTGACGAAGCGGCGCGTCGTCGAGGAGCTGGCCGCCGTCGCCGGGCAGGGCATCGCCGTCGTCCTGCTCAGCCACGACCTGGAGGTCGTACGGGCACTCGCCGACGAGATTCTGGTCATGCGGGACGGACGCGTGGTGGAGTCGGGGCCGACGGAGCGCGTGTGGACGGCGCCCCGGCACCCCTGGACGCGCCGGCTTCTCGCGGCGGAGCGCCCGGACGGCCGCATCGAGCCGACGAGGGACGGAGCCGAGGTCCTCCAGGTCCACCACCTCACCGCCCGCCACGGCCGTACACCGGTGCTCCGCACGCCCGGGCTCACCCTCCGAACCGGTGAATGCCTGGCCGTGGTGGGCCGTTCGGGCAGCGGCAAGACCACCTTGGGCCGCTGTCTGGCCGGCCTGCACCGGGACCACGACGGCGAGATCCTCCTGGACGGCACACCGCTCCCGCGCAGCCTGCGCGACCGTACGCGAGAACAACTGGCCGCCGTGCAGTACGTCTTCCAGGACGCCGGTTCGGCCTTCGACGAACACCGCCCGGTGCTGGCCCAGGTGGCCCGTACGGCGGTACGGCTGCGGGGGGCGACGGAGGCGGAGGCCCTCGCCGAGGCGGTGCGTACCGTCACGGGTCTCGGCCTGACGGAGGAGCTCGTCCGACGCAGGCCGGCACGGCTGTCCGGCGGCGAGCTCCAGCGCGCCGCGCTCGCCCGTGCCCTGCTCGCCCGGCCGCGGGTGCTGATCTGCGACGAGATCACCTCCGGGCTCGACACGGTGACCCGACGCGGCATTCTGGACACGCTCGCCGGGCTTCTTCGGGAGAGGCGCGACCTGTCCCTCGTCCTGATCACCCACGACCTCCACAGCGCCGCCCTGGCCACGCGTATCGCCGTACTGGACGCCGGCGACATCGTCGAGGAGGACACCGCGGAGAGGGTCCTCACCTCGCCGCGGCACCTGTTCACCGTCGCCCTGATGGAGACGACCGCACAGCTGACGGCTCCGGCCCGTCCCCAGGGCGCCGACGTCGGAACAGGGAGCACAAGAGCGACGGCGTCCAGTCGGACCGACCCGATGTAGGTGCCCCGACTTGTCACAATGCGAAATCCGAGGTCCGCATCGAAGCACCGCTCGTCAGTCTTCTCCCGACGCAAGCGGACGTTCGAGCCTGCCGCAGAGCCGTCCGTGCTCGTCGAGGATGGCAGCAACGTGCAAAGGCCCGGCTCCGTGGCGGCTTCCCGCAACGGAGCCGGGCGATCACCGCTGCCGGCGTCAGATCACGTCCGACGGGTATCCATAATGGGGACCGCCCCGCTCAAAGGCCTGCCACGCCTCCTCCTCGGGACTGGAGCAGTCGGGGAACGCCTCGATGCGGAACCCGCGGCTCGCTTCCAGTACGAGGGTGCCCCCGTCGCCGACGCGCACGTGCTCCACCTGCGGCCGCGCTCCGGCGAGGACGCGTGTGAGAAGCGCCCCGCGCGCGTCGTACACAGTCGAGAACGTGTCGAACGCATCCGGCCCGGCGTCATCGCGCGCGTACGTCATGTCCCGCGATCCGAGGAGGATCTGCCGGTCGCGGAGGAACCGGAAGGCGCACTGGATATGCACCCGCAGATCCTCGCCATGCGGACCCGTGAGCTCGACGACGCCCATACTCGCGGCCCTGCCGACCGAGCGGATCACTGCCCCCTCCAGCAGCCGCCGGACGTCCTCCGCCAGGGTCTCACCGCCGGGCGCGTCGCGGCCCCCCGCGGAACCATCGCCCGCCACTGCGTCAGCATCCATCGAACAACCCCTTGGCCTTGTCGACGACGCGATGGTAGTCGCACCCCTGACCGGTGATCCGGTCGTGCAGGGAGCGTCGTTCGGCAGGGGTCACTTTCCGCCCGAGGTCGCGCTCCACGGTCCGCAGGGCATCGTTGAACTGCTTGTTCTCCGCCTGGTTGCCACGCGGCGAGTGCTTGCCGTCGTCGTCCTGGTTCCCGGAGTCCCAGTTCTTCTTGGCAAGGAGCCCGCCGGGCCGGGGAGCGTGAAGAGTGACGGAGAGATGCCCCTGGGCGCCGGTGTCGCGACGCTCGACCACCGGTACTTCCGGGCGATCGCGCCCGGAAGCGACTACACCCTGAGGTATTTAGGTAGTATGACTACGGAGGTGTTGACGATGACGACGGCGGCGAAGCCGGTGCGCCAGTCCCCGCTGAAGGTGGACCCGGCGACGGACAAATTGATCAGCCAGGGCGCTCATTTCCTGGGGTTGACGAAGAAGGACCTGGTGGCCGAGGCGGTCCGGGCGTATCTGGAGGCGCGCCGTGAGGATCTGCGGTCCGGGATGGTGGAGGCGCTCAGTGTGCTGGATGGGTCGCTGAAATCGGATGTGATGCTGCTGACCGGGCTGACCGCGGAGGAGATCGACGCGGTCGGGGGAATCGAGGAATGAGCGGACCCGTCCCGCTGCGCCCGGCTCGCCCGACGCTGCGTTGCCTGCGCGAGGATCTGGGCCTCACGGTGCCGCCGGTCACGGCGCCGCTGGACGAGATCGACCACCCGATCCTGATCAAGGCGTCTGAGCGGTTCGCGGACGAGGGCGTCAAGCACGAACGCATTCGGTCCGTGGACGACCATGTTGTTCAAGGTCAAGGTGCAGCGGTGGCGCGGCGCGGTATGGCTGGACGCCGACCTGCCGTGGCTGGTCGCGGCGGGCCGGCGCGAGGACGGCTCGGGCGATGACTTCTATGCAGCCCTGGAGGCCGACGGCCGCGCCGCCAGGGCTCTCTACAACGCGGAACATTCCGACGGGCTGAAGACCGCGACGCACACGGCTCACCTCCTGCCCGCACGCGAGGATCACGTCCGGTACCGCGCCGAGGCCGGTGTTCACTTCGTGCGCCGTCTGCGGGCGGCTCTGCTGGACCTGGCGCACGCCACGCTGCGCGACGGTCGTGAGCACGCACGCGAGTTCGACACCTTCACCCTTGGCCTGCAGGTGCGTGCGGACGACGGCCACGAGACATACCTCGCCGTCCGGATCACCGGCTCCGTACCGCCGAACCTGACCGTGCCGATCCTGCGCAACGTCCCCGGCTGCGAGGCCGATGGCTGGTACCCGGAGTACGCCCTGCCCGAGCGGGACCTGCTCCCGGCCGAACAGGCGTGGTCCAACCTCATGGACCCACGTGCGGCTGCCCAGGTGCTGGACGAGGACCGGTAGCCAGGCATCCGTCAGCTCGAACTGTGACCCCGTTGTCGGGGTATGTAGCCACGATCGTGGACAGTCAAGGCGCTTGCCCTCACAGCGATGTGCATCCCGACATGAAACAACCCCTCACGCGTTTCAGCAGGGAGAGGGTATGTGCGCCCCCGGCAGGACTCGAACCTGCGGCCAAGCGCTTAGAAGGCGCCTGCTCTATCCACTGAGCTACGGGGGCCGGTGGTGGCCTTGCGGCCTCTGGAGCCCGGGGTGGGTGGTCCGTGACCTTGCCGGGATCAAGGATAGGGCTCCGATCACCTTGGCCCGGTCGCTTCACCTGCGTGGCACGATGTGGAGGTTCGGTGAAGCGAACCCGATAATCGCAGGCAGGTGCGATTTCCGCAGCGCTTTTCGCGCCTCACGCCTCGGGTGTTGTGCACTCGTTATGCCTGCGCCCCACTCATCCCCTGTGTCCCGTGTGTCTGATCGGCGCGCAGGGAGGGTCATACGCTTCAAAAAGATGGTGAAATTGGGCATTCTTCACATGTGGTGACCTTGGACGTACGGCCTCAGCTCCTCGACGCACTCTCCGCCCTGCGCGACAGTGTCGCCGCTGTGCGTCTCCCACTGCCCCTCCCAGGGGCACCCCGGGCGCGCCAGACGCGGGCGGAGCTGCTCGCACAGCTCGACGACTATCTGGTGCCCCGGCTCAGGGAACCCGAAGCACCGCTGCTCGCCGTCATCGGCGGGTCGACCGGCGCGGGGAAGTCGACGCTCGTCAACTCCCTTGTCGGGCGCCGGGTCAGCGAGGCGGGGGTGCTCCGACCCACCACCCGGACCCCGGTGCTCGTCTGCCATCCGGACGAGCACCACTGGTTCTCCGGGGTGCGCGTCCTGCCGCAGCTCACCCGGGTGCGGGGCACCCACCCGGGGGACGGCGACGAGGAGCCCGCCGAGGGCCGGGCCATCCGGGTCGAGACCGCCGACGCCGTGCCCCGGGGGCTCGCCCTGCTCGACGCGCCCGACATCGACTCCCTCGTCGTCGGCAGCCGCGAGCTCGCCGCCGAGCTGATCTGCGCCGCCGACATCTGGGTGATGGTCACGACCGCGTCCCGGTACGCCGACGCCGTGCCCTGGCACCTGCTCCGTACCGCCAAGGAGTACGACGCCACCCTGATCACGGTCCTGGACCGGGTTCCGCACCAGGTGATCAACGAGGTGTCCCGGCAGTACGAGGCGCTCCTCGTCCGGGCGGGACTGGGCCACGTCCCCCGGTTCACCATCCCCGAGCTCCCCGAGTCCGCCGGCGGCGGCAGCGGCCTGCTGCCCGACACCGCCGTGGCGCCCCTGCGCGACTGGCTCGCCCACCGCGCCCAGGACGCGGCCGCCCGCCGGCAGACCGTCGGGCGCACCGCCAACGGCGTGATCGACTCACTCCGCGCACGCATGCCGGAGCTCGCCGGGGCCGTCGCCGCACAGTACGCCGCCGCCGTCCGGCTCACCGGCACCGTCGAGGCGGCCTACGCGCAGGAGGGCGAGCGGGTCCGTCGCGACCTGCGGCGCGGCGCCGTGCTGGCCGGGGACGCCCGTACCCGCTGGCGCGCCCACCCTCGCGACTGCACCCCCGCCGAGCTGCTCGACGCCCTCGCCGAGTCCCTCGCCGCCCTCCTCCACTGCGCCGTCGCCGCCGCCAACGAACGCGTCCAGGAGGTGTGGCGGCGCGAACCGGCCGCCGCCGACCTCCGCGGCACCGACGCCCGCCTCGACCGGGAGGCGGGCGAACGTATCGGCATGGCCGTACGCCGCTGGCGACGCGTCCTGGAGGAATTCGCGGAGGACGAGGTCCGGCGCACCGAGCGCACCACCGTGCCCGACCCCGAGACCGTGGCCGCGCTCCTCGCCACCACCCTCCTCGGCGGGCCCCGCGCGCGCGGTGCGGGGGAACAGCTCGCCGAGCTACTCGGCGCCCAGGGCACCCTCCGGCTCCGCGACCGGGGCGCCGAACTGATCACCACGTACATCGACCGCGTCCTGCGGGAGGAACGGGACCGGCGCCTGGCACCGCTCGACGCGCTCGGCGTGACCCCGGAACCCCAGGCCGAGCTCATCGCCGCGTTGTCCGTACTGCAGAAGGAGAGGTGACGGCCGGTGAGCGCCGTGGAACAGGGCTGGGACGACGGGCTCATCGCCCGCCGCGCCAACGACCGGGCCGTCTACGACGACCCCGGGGCGGACGGCGACACGGCTGGCGGGGACTGCGCGCACGTGCCGATCGGCGGCACCTACGGAGGCACCCTCAAGGACCGCCTCGACGCCCTGCGCGACCTCGTGGGCCTTTCGGCCACCCGGCTCGAACCCGCGACTCTCGCCGAGGCCGGACGCGTCCTCGACGAGGCGTCGGCACGTCGGCGACTGTCCTCCCGGCACACCGTCGTCGCCATCGCCGGCGCGACGGGAAGCGGGAAGTCGACTTTGATCAATGCGTTGGCCGGGGTACCGGTCTCCGAGACGGGACTCAGACGCCCCACCACCGCCGCGCCCATCGCCTGCACCTGGTCGGAGGGCGCCGCCGGCCTCCTGGACCGGCTCGCCATCCCGGGACGGCTGCGGCGCCGTCCCCTCGCGGGCGGCGACGGCGACGAGGCCCTCCAGGGCCTCGTCCTCGTCGACCTGCCCGACCACGACTCCGCCCTCACCGCCCACCGTGCGCAGGTGGACCGGATCCTCGGCCTCGTCGACGCGGTCATCTGGGTCGTCGACCCGGAGAAGTACGCGGACGCCGCCCTCCACGAGCGGTATCTGCGGCCGCTCGCCGGGCACGCCGACGTCAGCTTCGTCGTCCTCAACCAGATCGACCGGCTCCCCGGGGACGCCGCCCACCAGGTCCTCGACGACCTGCGCAGACTCCTCGACGAGGACGGCATGGCGCTCGGCGAGCACGGCGAACCCGGCGCGACCGTGCTGGCCGTGTCCGCCCTCACCGGCGAGGGCGTCGCGGAACTGCGCGAACTCCTCGGCGCGTTCGTCCAGGACCGCACCGCCGCCGCGCTGAGGCTGTCCGCCGATGTGGACGCGGCCGCCCTCCGGCTGCGCCCGGTGTACGTCGGGCTGGGGCGGCCCGGCCTCGGCGAGCGGTCCCAGGAGCACTTCGGCGCCCGCCTCGCCGTCGCCGTCGGCGCCACCGCGGCGGGCGAGGCCGCCGAGCGCGAGTGGCGGCGCAACGCCGGACGCGCCTGCGGCACGCCGTGGCTGCGGCTGTGGCGGTGGTACGAGCGGCTCCGTACCCCGGGCGGCGGCGAGAGCGCGGAGATGCCGCCCGCCGAGGACGAGCTGACGGCCCGGCAGCGTGTCGAACAGGCCGTCCGGGTCGTCGCCGACGAGGCCGCGCACGGCCTGCCCGCGCCCTGGGCCCAGGCCGTGCGCGAGGCGGCGGTGCGCGGCGCGCGGGGGCTGCCCGAGGCGCTCGACGAGCTGGCCGTCCAGGCGCGTGAACCGAAGAGCGGCAAGCGGCCGCCCCTCCCCGCCTGGTGGCCGGTCGCCGTGCTGATGCAGGCGTCCATGACCCTGCTTCAGATCTTCGGGGCCCTGTGGCTGGTGGGCCAGATCATCGGCGTACTGTCTCCAGGGCTGCTCCCGCCGGTGCTGGTCATGCTCGCCGGGATCGTCGGTGGCCCGCTCGTCGAGTGGGCCTGCGCGGCGGCGGCCCGCGGCCCCGCGCACCGGTACGGGCAGGAGACCGAGCGGCGGCTGCGCGAGGCGGCCGCGTCCTGCGGGCGGGCCATGGTCCTGGACCCGATCGCGGCGGAGCTGATGCGCTACCGGGAGGTGCGCCAGCAGTACGCCACGGTGTCGGGCCGCCGCCTCCGTACCGGGTGACGGAGTTCTCCACAGCCCGCCGGCCCGTCCACAGGGCCGAGCGGGATTCCCGCGGCGCGGCCAGCATGGAGGGGTACGCGAGCGCAGGGGAGCGCGGCGGCGCAAGGGGAGGAGCAGGATCATGAACGACACCCTGGTGACGATCGTGGGGAACGTCGCGACGAACGTGGAGTACCGGGACACCGCGACGGGCGGTGTGGCGAGGTTCCGCTTCGCCGCCACGGCCCGTCGCTGGGACCGGGAGCGGTCGGTGTGGACGGACGGCCGCACCAGCTTCTACACGGTGAGCGCCTGGCGGCAGCTCGGCGCGAACCTGGCCGCGTCCGTGGCGGTCGGCGAACCGCTGGTGGTGTACGGGCGGCTACGGGTGCGCGAGGAGCCCGAGGGGCGGGACGGCCGGCGCAGAACGTTCGTGGACATCGACGCGGTGGCGGTGGGCCACGACCTGACGCGTGGCACGGCCGCGTTCCGCCGCGGGGGGAAACCCGCCCGGACGAGGGAGCATGCGCAGGAGCCCGAGGAGTCCTTGGACTTGGTGCCCTCCTAGGCAGAACACGGCGGCACGGAGCGGCTGGGGCGCGCATGACCGAAATGGTGCCCAGTCATGCCTCGTTCATCGTAACAATTCTGCTGCGGAACGGTTGAGGGAGGACCTCAGGAGGGACTCCGGATGGCCGCCTCTCTAGGATTCCGGGTACTCACGGGGCACTTGAGTCATCAGGCGAGTCCCACCCCCCACGTGTCTCACATCGTGACGCACGTTCAAGGGAACTCGCACAGAGGGGAAATCTGTGTTTGCTGCGTTTTCTGTACAGGGGCGGAAGCGGCTCGGTCGCCGCCTTGCCGCCGCGGTCCTGACCTCCGGTCTGATCGCAGGAGGCTCCATAGCGGCCGCGGGCGTCGCCGCCGCCGACGAGGGCCCCCAGCACCAGGGTGGCGCCTCCGCCACCCTCAACGGCCTGACCACCTATCACCGTGCGGTGCTGCACGCCGACGGCAAGAACAAGGAACTGCCGGCCGGTCTCTTCGAGATGGCCGTCGACGGCGGCGGCACGCTCAAGACGTACTGCATCGACATCCACAATCCCACCCAGCAGAAGGCCAAGTACCTCGAGACCTCGTGGGACGAGACCTCGCTCGGTGAGAACAAGGAGGCCGGGAAGATCCGCTGGATCCTCCAGAACTCCTACCCGCAGGTCGACGACCTGGCGGGGCTCGCGAAGAAGGCCGACGCGGGCGCGCTGACCAAGGAGACCGCGGCGGCCGGTACGCAGGTCGCCATCTGGCGGTACTCGGACGGTGTCGACGTCGAGGCGCTCGACCCGGCCGCCGAGAAGCTCGCCGACTGGCTCGAGGAGAAGGCCGAGAACCTCGAGGAGCCCAAGGCGTCGCTGAGCCTGGACCCCGCGGCGGTCTCCGGCCCGGCCGGGACCAAGCTGGGCCCGATCACCGTGCGGACCAACGCCGAGCGCGCCTCGGTGACCGCGCCGGACGCCCCGGGCGTCAAGGTGACCGACAAGGACGGCAAGCCGGTCAGCGAGGCCGCCGACGGCACCGAGCTGTATGTCGACGTGCCGGCCGGCACCGCCGACGGCTCGGCGACGTTCAACGTCCAGGCCACCACGTCCGTCTCGGTCGGCCGCGCCTTCTCCAGCGTGACCAAGAGCCAGACGCAGATCCTGGCCGGTTCCAGCGAGTCGACGGTCTCCGCGACCGCCGCCGCCACGTGGGCGAAGAAGGGCGCCATGCCGGCGCTGTCCGCGAAGAAGAACTGCGCCAAGGGCGGCGTGGACATCACCGCCACCAACGAGGGTGACGAGGCGTTCACCTTCGAGCTGATGAAGCTGAAGTACACGATCGGCGCCGGCGAGTCGAAGACGGTGACCGTCCCGGTCGCCGAGGACCAGGCGTACGACTTCACCATCGAGCTGCCCGGCGGCGTGAAGAAGACGTTCAAGGGCGTCCTGGACTGCAAGACCAGCAGCAGCACGACCCCGCCCACCGGTGGCGACGAGCCCAGCTCCGAGCCGAGCCCCCAGTCGGGCGGCACCACCTCGGCCGGCACGACCGGCGGTGACACCACCGGCGACCTCGCCGAGACCGGCGCCTCCAACGCCACCCCGATGATCGCGGGCATCGCCGCCGCGTTCCTCCTGGCGGGCGGCGCGGCGGTCTTCTTCCTCCGCAAGAAGAAGGGCGCCACGGCAGGCCAGTAAGCCGCGGTGACCCCTGAGGGCGGCCCCGAGTGCGACCACGCACCCGGGGCCGTCCCTCTTTCCCGTGTACTCGTTTTCGCCCTGGGGTGGCGGTACGGCAAGATGGGGTGTATCTGCCCTCATGCGGCGGAGCCGCGAATCGACTCCTACTGATTGCCGGACGGTTTCTCTTGGCTGAGTACATCTACACGATGCGCAAGACGCGCAAGGCGCACGGCGACAAGGTCATCCTCGATGACGTGACGCTGAGCTTCCTGCCCGGCGCGAAGATCGGTGTGGTCGGCCCGAACGGCGCCGGTAAGTCCACCGTGC
The DNA here is from genome assembly GCF_008271805.1 of Streptomyces sp. TRM49041. Lineage (GTDB taxonomy): Bacteria > Actinomycetota > Actinomycetes > Streptomycetales > Streptomycetaceae > Streptomyces. The sequence continues at coordinate 9,768 of NZ_VSRY01000041.1, read as the reverse complement.
TCAAGATCATGGCGGGACTGGAGCAGCCCTCCAACGGTGACGCGTTCCTGTCGCCCGGCTACTCCGTCGGCATCCTCCTCCAGGAGCCGCCGCTCGACGAGAGCAAGACCGTCCTGGAGAACGTCCAGGACGGTGTCGCCGAGATCAAGGGCAAGCTCGACCGGTTCAACGCGATCGCCGAGGAGATGGCGACCAACTACACCGACGAGCTGATGGAGGAGATGGGCAAGCTCCAGGAGGAGCTGGACCACGCCAACGCCTGGGACCTCGACGCCCAGCTCGAGCAGGCCATGGACGCCCTCGGCTGCCCGCCCGGCGACTGGCAGGTCACCAACCTCTCCGGTGGCGAGAAGCGCCGCGTCGCCCTCTGCAAGCTGCTGCTGGAGGCCCCCGACCTGCTGCTCCTCGACGAGCCCACCAACCACCTGGACGCCGAGTCCGTGCAGTGGCTGGAGCAGCACCTCGCCAAGTACGCCGGCACCGTCGTCGCGATCACCCACGACCGGTACTTCCTCGACAACGTCGCCGAGTGGATCCTGGAGCTCGACCGCGGCCGCGCCTACCCCTACGAGGGCAACTACTCCACCTACCTGGAGAGCAAGCAGTCCCGCCTCAAGGTGGAGGGCCAGAAGGACGCCAAGCGCGCCAAGCGGCTCAAGGAAGAGCTGGAGTGGGTCCGCTCCAACGCAAAGGGCCGCCAGGCCAAGTCCAAGGCCCGCCTCGCCCGCTACGAGGAGATGGCCGCGGAGGCCGAGAAGGCCCGGAAGCTGGACTTCGAGGAGATCCAGATCCCGCCGGGCCCGCGCCTGGGCAACGTCGTGGTCGAGATCGAGAACCTCAGCAAGGGCTTCGGCGAGAAGGTCCTCATCGACGACCTGAGCTTCACCCTCCCGCGCAACGGCATCGTCGGCGTCATCGGCCCGAACGGCGCCGGCAAGACCACGCTGTTCAAGATGATCCAGGGCCTTGAGGAGCCGGACTCCGGCGTCATCAAGGTCGGCGACACCGTCAAGATCAGCTACGTCGACCAGAGCCGCGCGAACATCGACCCGAAGAAGACCCTGTGGGCCGTGGTCTCCGACGAGCTCGACTACATCAACGTCGGCCAGGTCGAGATGCCGTCCCGCGCGTACGTCAGCGCCTTCGGCTTCAAGGGCCCGGACCAGCAGAAGCCCGCCGGGGTCCTCTCCGGCGGTGAGCGTAACCGCCTCAACCTCGCGCTCACCCTCAAGCAGGGCGGCAACCTGCTGCTCCTCGACGAGCCGACGAACGACCTCGACGTCGAGACCCTGTCCTCCCTGGAGAACGCGCTGCTGGAGTTCCCGGGCTGCGCCGTGGTCGTCTCCCACGACCGCTGGTTCCTGGACCGCGTCGCGACGCACATCCTCGCGTACGAGGGCGACTCGAAGTGGTTCTGGTTCGAGGGCAACTTCGAGTCGTACGAGAAGAACAAGATCGAGCGGCTCGGCCCGGACGCCGCACGTCCGCACCGCGCCACCTACAAGAAGCTCACCCGAGGCTGAGGCGGCGCTTCGACGTGGCTAGACATATCTACCGCTGCCCGCTGCGCTGGTCGGACATGGACGCCTTCGGGCACGTCAACAACGTGGTCTTCCTCCGCTACCTGGAGGAGGCCCGGATCGACTTCATGTTCCGGCTGGCGCCCGGCGACGGCTCCCCGTCGTTCTCCGGCGGCTCCGTCGTGGCCCGCCACGAGATCGACTACCTCCGCCCGCTGGTCCACCGGCACGAGCCGGTGACCATCGAGTCGTGGGTCACGAAGATCACCGCGGCGTCGCTGACCATTGCGTACGAGGTCAGGGACCCCGAACAGGTGTACGTACGGGCCTCCACGGTCGTCGTCCCCTTCGACCTCCAGGCACAGCGCCCGCGCCGCATCACCGAGGAGGAGCGGAGCTTCCTCCAGGAGTACGTGGACGACGGGATGCGGTCGGAGGGCGCCGTCGCATGACGGCGCTGCACTTCGCCGAGCCCAGGGAGGCGGCGGGCACAGCCGCCTTTCTGACCCGGCTGATCCGTTACGACCGGGCCGCCGCCGTCCGCCTCCAGGCGGGGGGCGGCGCCCTGGCCGTTTTCGGCCGGCCGCCGTCCTTCGAGGTGCTGGCCATCCGCACGGCCGCGCTCCTCGACGAGACGGCCCTGGACATCACCGTGTCCGCCGGTGAGCTGCTCGAAGGCATCGAGGAGTCGGCGGGCAAGGCTGTCGTGCCCGCGCCCGTCACCGGACCGCCCTGGAGCGGGCTGCTGCCGCCGCGCGGCGGCTGGCGCGAGGTGCCGGGGCTGCCGGACGCCGCCGGGCTGCGCGGTGCCGTCGCCGCGGCCGTCGCCGAGTTCCGCGAGCGGGACGAGGAACTGCCGGAGGAGGGTCGCACCCGGGCGGCGCGCGACCGGATCGGTCATGAGATCTGGTCCCGCACGATCGCCGGTACCGGGCTGCCGCTGCGCGCCGCGCACGCCGCCCAGTCGCTCGGCTTCCTGCCCCCGCCCGGCGCCCTGCCGCACGACGTGCCGGTGACGCTCCTCGCGGCCGGGCCCTGGCTGCGGCTGCGTACGCCCTTCGGCTCCGTCGCCGTGCGGACGGCCGCAGGTCTGGGGCAGCTGGGCGTCACGCCCGTACGCAGGCCCTGAGCCCCGGGTCGCCCGGGCCTCAGCTCCGGCCGGTCGGCGCCGACAGGGCCGGCCCCGGCAGGCCGGTCCCGGGCCGGGTCGGTCCCCGGCAGGCCGGTCCCGGGCCGGTCGGCCCCGGTCGGCCCCGGTCGGCCGGTCACCCCTGGGCGTTCACCATCGACGCCGCCGCGTACGTGAGGTAGTCCCACAGCTGCCGCGCGTGCTCCTCGGGCAGCCCGAGCTCGTCCACGGCGACCCGCATGTGCTTCAGCCAGGCGTCGTGCGCCGCCTTGTCGACCACGAACGGGGCGTGCCGCATCCGCAGCCGCGGGTGGCCGCGGTTGTCGCTGTACGTACGGGGGCCGCCCCAGTACTGCATCAGGAACAGCGCGAGCCGCTCCTCGGCCGGGCCCAGGTCCTCCTCCGGGTACATCGGCCGCAGCAGCGGGTCCTCGGCGACGCCCTGGTAGAAGCGGTGGACGAGGCGCCGGAACGTCTGCTCGCCGCCCACCTGCTCGTAGAACGTCTGCTCCTGGAGAGTGCCGCGCGGAATCTCATTCACCCGTCCATCGTCTCAGACACGCCGACGGAAGACCCCCGCCCTAGGACCAGGCCGTCCGCCGCCCCCGGCCCTTCGGTGCCGTAAACCGGAGATAGTGGATATATGGGTGCAGCTGCGGAACGTCAGGACCCGTTCGCCGAGGCCGCCGCCGAGGCACGGCACCGGCTGGTGACCGAGCTGGCCGCCGCGGGCGTGCTGCCCGACCCGGCCTGGCGGGCCGCCTTCGAGGAGGTTCCGCGCCATCTGTTCGTGCCGTACTACTACGTCGGCGTCATGGGCGGCTACGAGCGGCTCTGGCGCGACGACCCCGACCCCGAGGGGCGGTGGCAGTGGCTGGAAGGCGCGTACGAGGACCGGCCGCTCGGCACCCGGCTCCGGGACGGCGACCTGGTGTCGTCCGCGAGCCAGCCGTCCCTCATGGCCGAGATGCTGCACGCCCTGGACGTACGGGACGGGGACACCGTCCTGGAGATCGGCGCCGGCAGCGGGTACAACGCGGCGCTCCTCGCCCACCGGGTGGGCGACGAGAACGTGACGACCGTCGACCTCGACACCGACATCACGGACGCGGCCAGGGCCCACCTGGAGGAGGCCGGCCACCACCCGGCCGTGGTCACCGGCGACGGGGCGCGCGGCTGTCCCGGGCGGGCGCCCTTCGACCGGATCATCGCGACGTGCGCCCTGCCGTCCGTACCGGAGGCGTGGCTCGCCCAGTGCCGGCCGGACGCTTGCGTCGTCGCGCCGCTGTCCACCGGGGTCCTGCGGCTGCGCGTCCAGGACGCCGAGCACGCCGAGGGGCGGTTCCTGCACACGTCCGCGTACTTCGTGCCGCTGCGCGGCGGCACCCCGGCCGCACCCGAGCCGCGCACCGGAGGGCTGCCCCGGCGCGCCCTCGACGCCGACCTCTTCCGCTTCCTGCTGACCCTGACGTCGGGCAGCCTCGACCCGTACGAGGCGTACGCGCTCTGGCAGCGCGAGCGGCGCCCGGACCGCGAGCGGTACGGCGTGACGGTCAGGGGCGACCGCCAGTGGGCGTGGCTCGACGACCCCGAGGGTCCGTACAGCTGGTCCCTCGGGGCGTCGGGCCGGTCGCGTCAGGTGTACTGATCGCGAGCGTTGTCGACGGTCGTGGTCAATGCACCTGGCCGCGCAGGACGGTGAGCGTCGTCCAGGCCCCGACGTGGACCCGGTCGCCCTCCTTGAGCGTGACCGGGACGTAGGGCTGGATCGGCTCGTCGGCGCCGTTCAAGGTCGTGCCGTTGGTGGAGTTCTGGTCCACCACCGCCCAGGTGCCGTCCTGCTGCTGGACGAGCACCGCGTGCTGGTGCGACACGCCAGGGTCCTCCGGCGGCACCGACAGGTCGATGTCCGGCGCCTCGCCCGTCGACTGCCGGCGGCGCCCGATGGTCACCTGCTTCCCGCTCAGCTGTACGCGCCGCTCCGGCGAGTACGCGGGCAGGTTGAGGCCGGCCGCCTCGGGGCCGCTGCGGCGCATCATCGCCATGAAGTACTCGCGGTCGGGCCCCACGACGACGGTCCACCCGACGGCCGGCGCGGGCGGCTGCCCAGGCGGCTGCGCCGCCGGGGCGAACGGCCCGGGGGCCTGCCCCCGCGCGGGCTGCGGGGGCTGTGGAGGCTGTGCTTGCGAGGGCGGCGACAACACCCAGTCGTCACCGCCGCCGGTGCCGGCGGGCCGCGGTGCCTGAGGCCGCTGGAAACCCTGCGGCGCGGCGGGCGCGGGAGGCGGACCGGCCTGCGCGCCGTGCCCGGCCGCCGAGTCGGGCGTGGGCCAGGGCGTCGACCCGGCCGCGGGCGCCGAAGCGGGGCCGGGACGGTCACCGGGGCCGGAACCGCCGGGACCGTGCATCGGCCCAGGCCCGTTCGCCGTACCAGGACCGGACTGCGGGCCACCGGGACCCGTACCGGGCCCGGACGCCGCCCCGGAGCCGAACGCCGAACCGCCGGGCGCTGCCGCCGGACCCGCACCGGGGCCGGCCGCCGGACCCGCACCGGGCCCGTTCGCCTGACCGTGGCCGGGCGCGGAACCCGGACCACTGCCGGGGCCGGGCATCGGCCCCGGACCGTCGGCCGATCCTCCGGGAGCGGGCGTCTGCCCTGTACCGAAGACCGAACCGCCGGGAGCGGGGCCAGCGCCGGGACCCGTACCGGCACCTGGCGCCGATCCCGGCCCGAACCCGGAGCCGCCGGGTCCGTTCGCCGGGCTGTGACCGGGCATGGAGGCGCCAGGCCCGGTCGCCGGTCCGGAACCGGAAGTCGGTCCACCCGCGCCGGGGCCGGACGCCGGTCCCGGGCCGAATGCCGGGCCGCCGGGGCCGGACCCGGGGCCCGTCGCGGGGCCCTGGCCGGGCGGCGTGGCCTGGCCTGGCCGGCCGCCCTGACCGCCCTGGACGCTGTGGCCGGGCTGGCCGCCCTGACCGCCCTGGCCGGGCTGTGGGGGCGTGGCCGGGTCGGGGGGCAGGGGTTCGGCCGGGCGGTTCATCTGGGAGGGCCGGGAGCCCTGGTACTCGTACGGGTCCGGCGGGCGGGGGGCCGAGGTGAAGCCGGGTGGGAGGTTCAGACCGCCGCTCGGCGGTCCCGTGCGCGGGGGCGGCGGCGAGGAGAGCGGGGTGTACGAGGTCGCCGTGTTCGTGAGGAAGTTCCACCGGCACTCCTCGCAGTACGGCGCCATCGCCTCACGCGGCGTACGGCACTGCGGGCACAGCTCCGCCTGCTGCGTGGCGTTCGGGTCGCCGCCCGCCGGGCCCGGGTAGCCGTAACCCGGTGGCGGCGGAGGCGGCGGGGGAGGGGGAGGCGGTACGGCACCCGCAGGCGCGCCCGCCCCGGCCATGCGGTGGCCGCAGACCTCGCACCAGTCGTCGGAGCCCGACTGGTGTCCGTTCGGGCAGGTCGGCATGTCGGACCTTCCCCCTCTCCTGGTCGGCCGCCGCTGCGACCGTCGTTACGGCTTCTTCACGCGAACCGTCTTCGTGGACCGCGTCTCGAGGGTCATCTCGTCCGCGTCCGCGACCTTCGCCTTCAGTCGCACAGTACCTGTCGCCGCGTCGACGACATCCACCACCTTCGAAAGCAGTTTCGCAGTATCCGTGTTCCCGGACGAGGCCGCCAACTGCACCGCCCGGCCCAGTTTCGCGGTGGCCCCATGGGCGTCTCCGGTCTTGCGCGCCTCCAGCCCCTGTTGGATGACATGGGCCAGTTCCGCCTGCCCCGTGTAGTGCGCGACCTGCGGATTGATCGACGTGGACGACGCCATGTCGTCCGTCCACACCGCCCGTACGAGTCCCTGCCCCAGGGTGCTCGGCAGCCCGCCGGCCGGGTCGGGCAGGACCAGGGTCACGCGGGCGGCGAGCATCTCCTGGCCGAGACCGGCCGCAGGTACACGTACGCACACGTGGTAGTCGCGCGACTCGTCCCCCCATGAGCCCGTCGGATAGTCACCGGCCCGCGGCCCCGCCTGCGTACGGCGGCCCGTCAGGTCCTCCACCGTCGGCGCCACCTGCTTGACGAATCCGATCTCCGCCCCGACCGGCGTCCACAGCCGCAGCGCGACGTCCGCGACCTCCTTGCCCATCGCGTGCTCCATCATCCGCGTGAAGTCCGCGGCGAGGCCCGCCGGATCGGCGACGATGTCCGCGGTGCCGAGCAGCGCCGACGCGACACCGGTGACCTCCTTCACCTCCCAGTCGGTGCCCACGCCGCGCGCGTCGCAGGTGAACCGGCCCGCGCAGGCGTCGAGCGCGGCCCGCAGGTCCGCCGGCGACTCGTGTTCGTTGCGCCCGTCCGTGAGCAGGATGCCGTGCCGGATCCCGGCGCCCGACGCGGCGAGCAGCCGGTCGGTGAGCCGCAGCCATGTGCCGATCGCCGTGCCGCCGCCCGCGCCGAGCCGCCGCAGGGCCTCCTTCGCCTCCGCGCGCGTCCGGGCGCCGGCGGTGGCGAGCCGGCCGCCGCCCGGGTACACCTCGTGCGCGATGTGCGTGCCCGCGACCACCGCGAAGGCCACGCCGTCCCGCAGGGTGTCGATGGCGGCGGCCGTGGCGTCGCGCGCGTTGCGCATCTTCGTCGGCGGGTACTCCATCGAGCCGGAGCAGTCGACCATCAGCACCACGGCGGCCCCCGGCACGGTCCGGCCCGCCGTCAGCGGCGCCCCGCCCGTCGTACCGCCGCCGGTGGAGCTGACGGTGACGATGGCGTTCACCTCGCGCCCGCCCTCCGGCAGGTACTCGTTCTGGTAGACGTCCACCGAGAACCGCGGCACGTTCGACTTGGAGAAGTTCGCCATCTGATCGGCTCCCGGGCTCCTTGATGCTCCATACGACGACGGACGGACGAAACGGTGCTCAAGCCCTGTTCAGGCCGATACTGCCCCCTGCGGCGGGACGGCGAACGGCACCACCGCCACCGTTACGTTGTCGTGGCCGCCGCCGTCGAGGGCCTGGCCGACGAGGACTCGGGCGCAGTGCAGCGGCCGGGCGGCGGCGTCCGGCGGGACCACGCGGGCCATCTCCTCCGCCGCCTCCGCGTAGTTCCACAGGCCGTCCGTGCACACCACGGCGACGCCCGGACGGTCCGGTTTGAACGCGGCGGTGTGCGGCTCCAGTTCGTACGCGTCGGCGCCGAGCCAGCCGGTGATGGCGTGGGCGCGCTCGTCCGCGTACGCCTCGGCTTCGTTCATCAGGCCGGCGGCGACCATCTGCGCGGCCCACGAGTCGTCCTCGGTGAGCCGGGCCGCCGGGGCCGAACGGTCGTCCGGCACCCAGTAGACGCGGCTGTCGCCGACCCAGCCGACGACGAGCAGGCCGCTCGCGACGACCGCGCCGACGATCGTGCAGGCGGGGGCGTTGCGGTGGCGGTGCGCATCGTGCTCGAAGCCGCCCGAACCGTCTCCCGCGGGCTCCTCCGCGAGGGCGTTGACCGACTCGGAGGCAGCGACGATCGCCTCGTGCATGGCCTGCTGCGGATGCGTGCCGCGCGCCAGCGATCCCCGCAGCGTGTCGTCGGCGGCGCGCGCCGCGGCCTCCGACGCCTCGTCGGGCCGGGACGCCGACGACACCCCGTCGCAGACGACCGCGACGACGGCGGGCGAACCGTCCGGGAGGGCAGCCGTCGACACGGCGAACGCGTCCTCGTTGCGGTGGTGGCGCAGCCCCCGGTCGCTGACCGCGGCGACGACCGGATCGAGCTCCCGCTCCATGTGGTCGCGCTCGCGGGGCTGCTTGTGGCCACAGTTCTCGCAGTACCCGTCCGAGGCGACGCGCCCGGTCCGGCAGGCGACGCAGAGCGTTCCACCGGCGGCGGGCGGTGCGATGCGGGGGTCGGGGGCGGCGAGCTCGAAGTCCCCTTCCTCCCCGGGACCTCCGCCTGGTGCGTCGTGTCGTACGGGCCGCTCCGGCGGCCCGGCGGGCGCGGCCGGCGCCCCCGGGGGCGCCGGCGCCGCCAGAGGTGCCGGCACCGGGGTGCCCAGGGCCACGGTCGGGCTGTCCGGCGGCGGTTCGGGTACGGCCGACAGGTCGTACCCGCACGCGCCGCAGAAGAGGTCTCCCGACTCCAGCGGCTCGGAGCAGCCCGGGCAGGCCGACAACTGATGAGTCTGCGACATCGATCACACCCACGTCCGGGGGCGGAAACGGTTGGCCCGTTCCACCAGTTCGATCCTTTCACCGCCGCGCTGGGCGAGCCGGGCGAGTACCCGGTACGAGTGTTCCAGGCCGAGCCGCAGTCCGCGCTCGTGGAGGCCGCTGCCGAGCAGGGCGTGTTCCGGCGACCCGCCGCCGGGGCTGCCCGACAACCACCAGTCGAGGGCCAGGCCGAGCACTTCGGTGGCCAGCCGCTCCCTGCGTACGCTGTCGAGCCCGAGCCCGTCGAGCGCCTCCACCTGGCGGGCCGCCGCGTACAGGTCGTCCCGGAGCATCGCCCCCGGGTCCCGCTGCCGGAGCCGGGCCCGTACGGCCGCGACGCGCGCCGCCGTGTAGTGGATCGACGCCTCCGGTACGGACTCCAGGGTGCGGACGGCGGCCGTCCGGTCCCCGGTGGCCAACTGCACGCGCGCCAGACCGAACGCGGCGCTGACGTGACTGGGGTCGGTGGCCCACACCAGGCCGTAGTACTCGGCGGCGTTGTCCAGCTGGCCGAGCACCTCGGCGCAGACGCCCAGGGCCAGCTTGGGCGCCGGTTCGCCCGGGAACGCGTCGTACACCGCGTCGAACGACAGGGCGGCCGAGCCGTTGTCGCCGGTCGCCAGGGACACGACGCCCCGGTACCAGACGACCCGCCAGTCGTCCGGGTGCGACTGCTCGAGAGCGTCCAGCGCCTGTACGGCGGCCCCCGCGTCGCCCAGCTCCAGCCGCGCCCGCAACTCCCGCAACCGGGATTCGGGCGACCCGGCCGGCGCGGCCTGCAACGCGGCCACCAGCTCGGCGGGCCCGGACGCCACGAGCCCCGCGAGAAACGCCGCGTTGGGATCGGCCGGGTCCACATGCGGCACGGGCAACGCCAGCGCCGCGGCCCGCACGTCCGGCACGGCGAGCGACGGGACACCCGTACCGGGCGGCGCCGGGGCCGCG
>NZ_VSRY01000040.1 GCF_008271805.1 Streptomyces sp. TRM49041 | reverse complement strand
GCCACGGCGGCCCGGCGGCTCCGGGACGACCTGCTGGACGGGGCGGCGGGCGCCGCCGTACGGCCCCGGGCGGAGCGGCTGGCCCGGCGGGTCGGCCGGTCGCGCACCCTGTACTGGCTGACGCGCGGGATCGGCGACCTGACCGAGGCCCAGGGGGACGTACCCGCCCGCTACCGTGCGCGGCTCCGCTCCGTGCTGGACGATCTCGGCCGGCTGGACGACCCGGCCCCGCTGGACGGGCGTCGCCCGCCGTCGGCCGTGCCGCTGGAGCTGCTGCCCCGGCTGCTGGAGGGCGCGGAGCTGGCTGCGGCCCGGCTTATCGTCGCGGGCCTGGACCTGGACCCGGACCCGGCGCCGGACCGTGCGGAGGCCGCGCGTGGCTGAGCCGTGGTGGGCGGTGGCGGCCGCGCCCGTACTGCTGTCGGGGTTCGCGGTCGTCGCGGTGGCGGGTGACGCGCTGCTGGCCGCCGCGGAGGCCGGGCGGCCGGTCACCGTCGCGGCGGCCGGCGGGCGGCTGCGGGAGGTGGCACGGCTGCTGGTGGCCCAGCCGCGACGTACGCCCGCGTCCGATGTGCTGCTGGGGCGGATCGGCGTGGTCACAGTGCCGGTCGCCGCCGTACTGGCGGTGCTGGTGGTGCCCTTCGGGGGCACGGCGGTCGCCGATCTGTCGGTGGGCGTGGTCTGGTTCAACGCCATGGAGGTGCTGACCTGGGCAGGGCTGTGGCTGGCCGGGTGGGGCCCGAACGCCGCGTACTCGCTGGTCGGCGGCTACCGCTACATCGCCCAGGGGCTGGCGTACGAACTGCCGCTGATGTTCGCGCTCATCTCGGCGGCCACCGGGGCGGAGTCGCTGCGGGTCGGGGACATCGTGGCAGCCCAGGAGGGGCTGTGGTTCGCGGTCTGGATGCCGGTCGCCTTCGCCGCGTATCTGGCGGGTGTGCTGGCGTTCAGCTTCCTCGGGCCGTTCGCGTACCCCGTGGGGCGGGACATCGCCGACGGGGTGTTCGGTGAGCTGTCCGGGCCCGACCGGCTGCTGATCCGGGCGGGTCGGTGGCTGTGGCTGGCGGCGGGGGCCGCGATGGCGGTGCCGCTGTTCCTGGGCGGCGGCGCCGGGCCGGGCGGCGTGCCCGGCTGGGCCTGGTCGCTCGTCAAGACCCTGGCGGTGCTGGCGCTCCTGGTGTGGGCGAGGCGCCGGTTCCCGATGGTGCGCGCCGACCGCTATGTGGAGTTCGCCTGGGTCGTGCTCATCCCCCTGACCATCGCGCAGGCGCTCGTACCGGCGCTCGTCGTGCTCGACAGCCGTTAGGAGGCGCCCTTCCCCGTGTCCACCGTCCTCTTCTGGGTCCTCGGCGTACTGGCCCTGGCCTTCGGCGTCCTGGTGTTCCGGTGCCGGTCGATGGCCCGGGTCACCTTCGCGCTGCTCGCGTCGCTGGCCTGCGTGGGTGGCGAGGTGATCCTGCTGGGGCTGCCGTATCTCGGGGTCGTGATCGTGCTGATGATGGTCATGGAGATGGTGGTCATGGCCGTGTTCATGATCGCCTACATGATGAACCCGGCCGGTCTGATGCCGATGTCGATGGTGCACAACCAGCGCGGCTCGCTGGCCGTCGGCGCGGGCGTGTTCGTGGCACTCGCCGTCGGCGTCCTCCTCGTGCCGTGGCCGCGCCGGACGGGGGCGCCGCCCGCCGACACCACGTTCCAGGTCGGTGAGTCCCTGATGAGCGCTCAGATGTTCACGATGATCACGCTGGGGTTCGCGCTGCTCGCCACGATGGTGGCGGCGACGGTCCTGGCCACCCACCGGGGCCGTTACGACCGGTTCGGCGACGGCCTCGACCGGCGTCCGGCGCGGGATCCCGCGGGCGGAGGGGTCGGCCGGTGATCCTGGAAGCCTTTCTCCTGCTGGCCGCCGGGCTGTTCGCCACGGGCCTGTACGGTGCGCTGTCCCAGCAGTCCATCGTGATGATCATGATGGGCCTGGAGCTGATGATCGGCGGTGTCATGGTCGCCGCCGCCGCGTTCTGGCACTTCCTCGCCCCGGGCGCCGCGGGCGGCCAGGTGGTGATCGTCGCCGCTGTGGTGGCGATGGCGGTGGAGATGGCCATGGGCTTCGCGGTGACCACCGCCATCTACCGGGCACGGCGGATCGACATGACGGACATGGCCGAGGACCTCAAGGGATGAGCGCGCTGCTGTGGGCGCTGGTCGCCGTGCCCCTCGGCACCGGGGCGTCGCTGGGCTGCGCCGGGCGGCGCGTCGGTCGTGTCGCGCCCGCCGTCGGTGTGGCCGCGGCGCTGGTCACGCTCGGTCTGGCCGTCGCGGCGGCGGTGGTGCGGCCGGTGGCGGGCGCGCCGCTGTTCGCAGGGGTCCGGGCGGGTCTGGCGGTGGACGGGCTGTCGGGTGTGCTGGTGGTGACGGTCGCGGCGGTCACCACGGCCGTACTGGTCTTCTCCGCCGGGGACTTCGGCCGCGACGAGAACCGGGGCAGGTTCTTCGGGCTGATGCTGCTCTTCGCGGGGGCGATGCTGGTGACCGTCACCGCGACCACGCTGCCGCCGCTGCTGATGGCCTGGGAGGTGATGGGGGCCACCAGCTGGGCGCTGATCGGCTACTGGTGGCGGCAGCCGCACCGGGTACGGGCGGCGGACACCGCGTTCCTGACCACGCGCGCCGCCGACCTCGGGCTCTATCTGGCGGCGGGCGCCGCGCTGGCCGGCGGCACCGGGTCCCTGGAGCTGGACGCGCTGGCGACGACGCGGTCGCCCTGGCTTCAAGTGGTGGCCGCCGGCGTGGTGGTGGCCGCGCTGGGCAAGTCGGCGCAACTGCCTTTCTCCTTCTGGCTGTCGGGGGCCATGCAGGGCCCCAGCCCGGTGTCGGCGCTGCTGCACTCGGCGGCCATGGTCGCAGCGGGGGCGTATCTGCTGCTGCGGCTGAACCCGTTGGCGGCCGCAACCGCGTGGGCGCTGCCGCTGGTCGCCTGGGTGGGGGCGCTCACCGCGCTGCTCCTCGGTGTGGTGGCGGTCGCGCAGTCCGACCTGAAGCAGCTGCTGGCCGCGTCGACCTGCGCGCAGGTCGGCTTCATGGTGCTCGCCGCCGGTGCCGAGGGGGTGGCCGGGGGCACCGCGCAGCTCGTCGCGCACGCCGCCGTCAAGGCGGGGCTGTTCCTCGCCGCGGGCGCCTGGCTGACGACGCTGGGCACCGCACGCCTGTCGGCGCTGCGGGGCGCCGCCCATGAGTACCCGCTGGTGGGAGCCGCCTTCGCGGTCGGCGCACTGGCGCTGGCCGGGCTGCCGCCGCTGTCGCTGTGGGCCACCAAGGACCAGGTGCTCGCCGCCGCCCTCGTACGCGGCCCGGCACTGTACGCGGTCGGGCTCGCGGCCGCCGCCGTCTCGGCCGTCTACAGCATGAAGGCCCTCTGGTACGTGCTCCGCCGCCCGCTGCCGGCCGACGCCGCCGCCGGGGACGCCGACCATCGGCGCGGCGCCCGGCGGGTACCCCGGGCGATGCGCCCGCCGCTGGTCGTGCTCGCCCTGGGCGCCGCCGTGCTGGGGGTGTTGGCGCTGCCCGGTGTGTCGGACGCGCTGCGCTCGGCCGTCGGGGCGCCCGGCGAACCGGAGCCGCACGCCTGGGAGTCGGCCCTGTCCGGAGGGCTTGCCCTGGCCGCTGCCGGGCTCACCTGGTGGTGGGGGCCGGTACGGGGGCTCTCCTTGCCGTGGCCGGCCGACTGGCTCCACCTGGAGCGGGCCGTCCACGCGGTGGTCGTCCGGCCGGTCGTCGCCCTGGCGGGCGCTCTGGCCGCGTTCGACGACCGGGTGCTGGACGCCGGGGTGCGGCGGGTGGCGCGCGGGGTGCTGATGGCGGCCCGGTGGGCCGGCCGCTGCGACGACCGGGTCGTGGACGGCGCCGTACGGCAGGTGGCGCGTGGCGGTCTTGTGGCCGCGCGCTGGTCGGGCCGGGCCGACGACAGCGGGGTCGACGGGGCGGTCCGTGCCGTCGCCGCGGGCACCCGCCGGCTGGGCCTGCTCGCCCGGCGTCCGCAGACCGGGCTGCTGCACCAGTACTACGTCCAGGCGGCGCTCGGGCTCGCCTTCCTCGCTCTGTTCCTGCTCCTGGTCGGGTGACCTCCTGTGCTGAGCATCGTCACGTTCCTGCCGCTCCTGGTCTGCGGCGCGCTGCTGCTCGTGCCGCGCCCGCTGCCGGACCGCGTGTATCTCACCGTGTGGATCGCCGTGACGGCGGCCGAACTGGCACTGGCCGTCACGCTGTGGGCGGGCTTCGATCCGGGCGGGGGCATGCAGTACGAGGAGCGGGCGCGCTGGATCCCCGGCGCGGGCGTCGGCTACCACGTGGGCGTGGACGGGCTGTCGCTGCCGATGGTCGCGCTGACGAACGTGCTGTTCCTGGCAGTCGCGGTCTACTCGCTGCGGGAGACCCACCGGGTCCGCCCGTATGTGTGCCTCTTCCTCTTCCTGCAGACCATGTGTGTGGGGCTGTTCGTCGCCCTGGACCTGATCCTCTTCTTCGTCTTCTTCGACCTGTCCATCGTCGGCATGTTCTTCGTCATCGCCGGCTGGGGTCACGGCGAGCGGGGCAGAGCGGCGGCGCTGAAGTTCTTCCTGTACACCTTCACCGGATCGCTCGCGCTGCTTCTGGGCTTCATCGGCCTGTATCTGGCCGCCGATCCGCATACGTTCGACATGGTCGACATCGCCCGTGACGATCCGCTGTCCGGGCGCGGCGCGTACGCGGGACTGGTGCTGTTCGCGCTCGGCGTCGGACTGGCCGTCAAAACCCCGACGGTGCCGTTCCACACGTGGCTGCCGCCCGCCCACACCGACGCCCCCGCCGCCGGGTCGGCGATCCTGGCGGGGATCCTGCTGAAGATGGGGACGTACGGGTTCGTGCGCATCGCGATGCCGCTGCTGCCGGGGAGCTGGCGCCAGTACGCGCTGGTCTTCATCGTCGTCGGCGCCGTGTCGGCCGTGTACGGGGCGCTGGTGGCCATGGCGCAGACCGACTTCAAGCGCATGATCGCGTACACGTCCGTCAACCACATGGGGTACGTCATTCTCGCCGTGGGTGCCGCCGGGGTGCTCGCCGGCACCGACGTCCAGGCGCGTTCGCTGGCCGTCACGGGCGCCGTGACGCAGATGGTCAGCCACGGTCTGATCACCGGCGCGCTGTTCCTGCTGTCCGGGTTCCTGTACGACCGGGGCCGTACATACACCATCGACGCGTACTCCGGGCTTGCCGGGCCGACGCCGAGGTTCGCCGCGCTCACCGCGGTCGGGGCGTTCGCCAGTCTTGGTATCCCGGGCTTCTCGGGGTTCATCGCCGAGTTCCAGATCTTCACCGGCAGTCTGGCGTCCCAGGCGACGGCGACCGCGATCGCCCTGACCGGCATCCTGCTGACGGCGGCCCTGTTCCTGCGCGCCCTGCGCCGTATGCTCCTCGGCCCGACGCGGCTGCCGGGCAGCGTCGCGTCGGGCGGCTTCACCGACCTGGCCGCCCGGGAGACCGGCTCCGTCGCGCCGCTCCTCGCGGTGGCGCTGGTCATCGGTGTCGCGCCGCGCTTCCTGCTGGACGTCGTCGAACCGGCCAGCCGCACCCTGGTGGGACTGGTCGCCCGGTGAACGAGGACCTCGGCCCCCTGATCCCCGAGGTCGCTCTCGCCGTGGCGGCCGTCGGGGGCCTGCTCGCGGGCTCGTGGCTGCCGCGTGGCCGTCAGTGGGCCGTCGGCGTCCTGGCGGCCGCCGCCTGTGCGACCGGCCTTGCCGCCACGGCGGTCACGCTCGCCACCGGCCGGGAACGTGCGGTCTTCTCCGACGCCTTCACCGTGGACACCGCGACGAGCGTGGGGCGCCTCGTCGTGCTGGGGGCACTGCTGTTCGTCCTGGCCATGTCGGTGGAGACGGTACGCGGCGACCGGCGGGAGACCGAGTACTACGTACTGCTGCTCCTGACCGGCCTCGGCACTCTCGCCATGATCGGCGCGAACGATCTGCTGACGCTCTTCGCCGGTTACCTCCTCGCCAGTGTGCCCGCGTACGCCCTGGCCGGCTTCGCCAAGGACGCGGCGGGCACCGAGGCGGCCCTGAAGTACTACCTGATGGGTGCGCTGCTGGGCGTCGTCCTGCTCGCCGGCACGGCGATCCTGTACGGCGCGGGCGGCGCCACCCTGTACGGGGAGCTCCGCGCCACGCTGCCGGACGCCCCGTACGGGCTCGTCGCGGTCGGGCTCGTCGCGGTCCTGGCGGGGCTGCTGTTCAAGGTCGGCGGAGTGCCGGCGCACTACTGGGTGCCGGATGTCACCGACGGTGCGACAGCGCCCGTGGCGGCGTACGTCACCACGCTGCCGAAGGTCGGCGGACTGATCGCCGCGTACCGTCTGCTGCACCAGGCCCTCCCCGCGAGCGACGTCGACTGGCCGCTGCTGGTGGCGGTCCTCGCGGCCGCGTCCATGACGCTGGGGAACCTGGCGGCCTTCTTCCAGACGTCGGTGAAACGACTCCTGGCGTACTCCACCATCAGCCAGGTCGGCTATCTGCTGATGGCCGTGGCCGTCGCCACGCGCGCCGAACTGGCCCAGAGCGGACTGCTGTTCTACCTCGCGGCGTACGCGGTCACCAACCTCGGCGCGTTCGCCGTCGTCACCGAACTCCCGCACGCCCGGACCCTGGACGACTACCGGGGTCTCGCCGCGCGCCGCCCCGCCCTGGCGGCCGTCCTGGTGGTCTGCCTGCTCGGTCTGGTCGGTACGCCGCCCACCGGGGTCTTCCTCGGCAAGCTGCTGGTCTTCAGCGCCGCGATCGACGGGGGTTACGGCTGGCTGGCCGCGCTCGCCGTCGTCAACACGGTCGCGTCGCTCTTCTACTACCTGCGCTGGCTCGGGCCCCTCTTCCGGACGGCGCCCGCCGGACCGCCCGCCGTGGCCCACACGGTGCTCGGGACGTGGTCGGCCGCCACCGCCTGCACCGCCGCGGCCGTGTCGCTCCTGCTGGGCGTGGCGGGCGGGGCGGTCCTGCCGCTGACCGCCGGGGCCCTGCTGCCGTGACGCCGCCGGTCAGCGCAGTGTGAAGCGTGTCTGGTGCTCGCCCTCGAGGTGGCCGGCGGGGAGGCGGCGGCCGTAGGCCAGCAGGAGCAGGTCCTGGGCCGTGCCGGACAGCGGCGCTCCGGTGCCGTACGACCAGTCGAGGTCGGTGGCGCGGAGCCGGACACCGCCGAGGTCAGCCTTGAAGAACCTGGCCGTGCGGGGAGTGACCGTGCCGAGCAGGACGCGCAACCGGTCTTCGGGCACCCGGCGGTCCATGCCCAGCGCGACCGTGATGTCCAGGCCGTGGATGACGTCGTGCCCCAGCGCCGCGGCGATGCCGCCGACCGGTGGCTTCCACGGGTGGTGGGCGTTGTCCCGCAGGAAGGCGGCCAGTTCGGCCGTCGAGTGGGCCGCGGCGTCCGCGCGTGCGCAGTGGTCCGTCATGCGGTCGAGGCTGCCGCGCGCCCTGACCAGTTCGCGGGCCATCTTGGGCAGGGAGTAGCGGAATCCCATCGTCATGTGGGCGGCGACCTCGCGGACCCGCCAGCCGCCGCAGAGCGAGGGGGCGTCCCACTTTTCGGCGGGCAGAGCGTCCAGCAGCTCCGCGAACTCACGCCGCTCGGCGGCGATCGCCGCCCTGACCTGATCCGTGCTGTGCCGATCCGCCGTGTTGGACATGATCCCCATCATGTCGCGGCGGGACCACGAGTCCAAGTGGTGTCGGTTCCCGTGTCCGGAAACGATCGCCACGGATTGTGCCGCTCTCGGACCGGAGGGTCCGAATCCGCTGCATTCCTCTGTCCTCCACCTTGCATTTCCCGACATTCCTGCGGGGAATTCTGACGGAGTTTTTCAGGACAGCCGTCGTACGATCCTGTGGCCCCGGACGGGGGCCGGAGACGGAAATTCAAGGGGGAGACATGGAACTGACCTCTGCGCACAGGAAGCTGGGGGCAGCCGTGTGGAGACGGGGTCTCGGGGCGGCCACGGCGGCCGCACTGGCGGTCGTACCGATGGCAGGCGTCGCGGTGGCACGGGAGGGGGCCGGCGCGCAGCCGCAGCGCGCCACGCCGATCGCCGCCGCGCCGACCGCGGTGGGGACCTGGTCGGTGCGCGCGACGGGTGACGACGGCAACGTCATCGACTCGGTCCTGACGGTCGCCGCGGACGGCACGCTGGCCAACAACGTCGGCGGCACGGGCACATGGACGGCCACCGGGCGGACCACGTTCACGTTCCGCATGACGGAGCGGTTCCACGACGCCGACGGCAATCTGGTGGCCCGCATCGAGATCGGCCAGAAGGCCGTCCTGTGCCACGGCGGCAGGACGTTCACCAGCTCGGGCACCGCCGTCACCTACGACGGCGCGGGTCTCCTGGTGGCGACCAACCAGGTGTCGGCCACCGGCACACGCGGCTGACACGGCATCCCGGGCGGCGGGACGGGCGCCGAAGCCCGCGCCGCCGCCCGGGAGCGCCTCGCCCGGAGCGCCTCACCCGGGGGCACCCGGCCCGGGAGGCGCCTCGCCCAGCGGCTCCCCGCCGCCGCTACGGCGTCCGCTGCCGCACCTGCGGCCGTACGAAGACGCGCCACATCCACACCTGTCCGAAGGCCACCGCGATCAGCGCGGGGAGCACCGTCATCGACAGCAGCGTCAGCGAGGCCGGGTCGGCGACCGCGTCGGACAGTACGAGCGCGCCCTCCCCGGAACGGGTGGCCAGCACGGTGGTGCCGTTGGCCAGGCCCACCGTCACCGGCAGGGCGAGCAGCGGGGCGGCCCCCAGCAGCAGGGCGGTGCCCGGCCGGCCGGCCGCCGCGGAGCGCTCGGAGGCGTACACCCCGGCGGCCGCGAGGACACCGACGAGCAGTACGGTCACCGGGGCGTCGGTGACACCGGCCGCCCGTACGGCGGCGAGGAGGACCAGCCCGAGCAGACACCGGGTGAGCGGCCGGGAGAACCGGTTCAGCCGGCCGAGGAGGGGGCTGTCGTGCGGCAGACGCCGGGCGGTGAAGAGGGTGCCCTGGCGCAGGCAGGCCGCCACCACCAAGGCCGCGCCGAGAAGCGCGAGCGGGTGCGCCACATCGCCGGCGGCGGCGACCGCGTGACCGTGGCCGTCCGTGGAGAGCCCGCGGATCAGCGCGGCGAGGACGGCGCCCCACCCGGCGGCGAGCACCAGACTCGCGGCGGGCAGCACCACGTCCCAGGTACGCCGCCAGCCCGCCCCCGGATGCGCGGTGCGGAACCACAGGGCGGCGTCGCGCAGGTACCAGGCGCTCAGCAGCAGGACGACGGGCGTGCGCAGGGCGTGCAGCAGCTCGCCCTCCAGCAGCGGGAGCGCCCCGAACAGCAGGCCCACGGTGGCGACCAGCCACACCTCGTTCGCGAGGAACAGCGGTACGACGCCGCGGCGCAGCCGCTCGCGGTCCCGCTCCTCGCGGGCGAGGAGGAAGAGCAGGCCCACGCCGAAGTCGATGCTTTCCAGGGCCAGATAGCCGGTGAAGAGCAGCCCGATCAGGGCGTACCAGAAGATGTCCACAGCGGAGTCCTGTCGAGTCCTGTCGGCTGTGCGCGGTCGGCCGGGTCAGTAGGAGAACGGAGCGTCGGCGTCGTCGGTGGGGTCGTCGGTGCGGTCGTCGGTGCGGTCGTCGGTGGGGTCGGCCGCCCGGGCGCGGTCCGGGTCCGGCTGCTGCTCCGGGCCGGGGAACATGCCGGGGTCGCCGATGAATCCGCTGTCCGGTCCCAGGCGGGCGAAGCGGGAGATCAGCGTCCAGTCGACGACTGCGAGGGTGAGCAGGACGGCTGTGAAGGCGATGAAGGACAGCAGCATCCCGCCGGTGGAGACGTCGCTGACGGCCTTCTCCACGGTGAGCTCGCCGGTCACCATCCACGGCTGGCGTCCGACCTCACGGCTGAGCCAGCCGAGGACCAGGGCGGCGAACCCGAACGGCAGCAGGACCATGGCCAGCCGGAGCCGGAAGCGTTTCCGGGACAGCGGTACACCCTTCCCGCCCGCCGCGGCGGTCGC
Source organism: Streptomyces sp. TRM49041 (assembly GCF_008271805.1). Classification (GTDB taxonomy): domain Bacteria; phylum Actinomycetota; class Actinomycetes; order Streptomycetales; family Streptomycetaceae; genus Streptomyces. The sequence continues at coordinate 52,356 of NZ_VSRY01000040.1, read as the reverse complement.
CGGGATCCAGGCCAGCAGGAGCAGGAACACGCCGATGGCGAGCATGGCCAGGGAGGCGATGCCCACCCAGGCCGGCGGCAGCCACTCCCCCGGGCCGTACCGGGCCGCCGCGGCGGCCCTGGCCGCGTCCAGCCGCGCACCGGACTCGCCCATCAGCACGGCGTACTTCTCGGGCTGGTAGTCCTTCAGCGCGACGAGGTGGGCGCCGCCCGCGGTCACGGTGACGAACGCGCCGATACCCGCCACCACCGATCCCTGCGCCAGCGTGGGCTGGAAGAAGGCGACCTCCTGGTCGCGGCGGAGGTGGTACGCGCTGACCGCGGCGAGGAACATGCCGGCGAGCAGGGCCACGGCGCCGGCGATGTGCACGACCGCGTACCAGGTCGCCTCGTTGGCGAAGACCGCGCCCCAGTCGACGACGCGGGCGACCCCACCGGTCGTCTCGTAGCCGACCGGCTTCTGCATGAAGCCGTTGACCACCATGATCAGGAACGTGGAGGCGTAGGCGGTGAGGGTGACCAGCCAGATCAGCACGAGGTGTGCGCGGGCGGGGATGCGGTGGAAGCCGAAGGCCCACATGCCGAGGAACGTGGACTCCAGGAAGAACGCGACGATGGTCTCGATGGCCAGCGGTGCGCCGACGATGTTGCCCATGACGTGCGAGAGTCCGGACCAGTTGAGCCCGAACTGGAACTCCTGGGCGAGCCCGCTGACGATACCCAGCGCGTAGTTGATGACATAGAGCCCGCCCCAGAAGCGGACGCGGCGCATCCGTGTCGCCTTCGTCTCCGGGTCACGGGTCCGTACGGCCCGGGTCTGCATCAGTACGACGACCGTGACCAGCCCGAGGGTGAGGGCGACGAAGAGGAAGTGCAGCGTCGCCGTGGTGGCGAACTGGAGCCGGGCGAGGTCGACTGCGTTCACGGTCGCTTTCCAGGGTGAGGTGTACGGGGAGCGCGGAGGCGCGTGTCCGTGCCGGACACGACCTAGGCCAGCACCGAGCGCGCGTGCGCCACCAGGGCCCGGGCGGCCGGGCCGATCCGGTCGCCGGACCGCCAGGCGAGTGCCAGCCGTCCGCGCAGCCGCGGGCTGAGGATCTCGACCGGGTGCAGCCGGCCCGCGTGGCCGCGGACGAACCGCTCGGGAAGGATCGCCACGCCGAGGCCGCGCGAGGCGAGCTGTGCCAGCACGCGTGGGTCGCCCGCCTCGAACGCGATCCGGGGCCGGACGCCGGCGGCTGCCCATGCCGCGTCGGCGGCGGCCCGCAGACCGCTGCCGACGGGCAGGCACATCAGGGCGTGGCACTCCAGGTCCTCGAGAGGAACGCTGGTCCGCCGTGCCAGAGGGTGGTCGTGGCTGACCGCGCCGATGAGGGACTCGTCGGCGATGACCTGGGTCTCCAGTCCGGCCGGGGGTTCGGCGGAGACGCCGATGATCGCGACGTCGGTCCGCCCGGCCCGTACGGAGTCCGCCAGCTGGTCGGTGGTCCCTTCGGAGAGAGAGATCTCCACCGCCGGGTATTTCTCGCTGAAGTCGGCTATGAGTTCGGGGAGTTCCACGGAGAGGGACGAGGCGACCGAGCCGATGACGACCTGCCCTCGGACGAGTCCGGTGAAGTCGTCCACGGCATTGCGGACACCGTCCATCGCCGCGAGTACGGCGCGGGCGTGGGGCAGGGCCGCGGCACCGACCTCCGTCAGCTGTACCGTCCGGCCGCCGCGGTCGAGCAAGTCCTGTCCGAGTTCTCGCTCAAGCCGCCTTATCTGAGCACTCACACAGGGCTGCGTCACGAATACGCGGGCGGCGGCTTTGGTGAAGCTCGCCTCTTCGGCGACGGCCACGAGGTACTCCAACTGGCGTAACTCCATGTGCCTCATCGTACCGGCGTAGAACGTCAACATCCCTTCGCGAGCGGACAATTGGCGGTCATTTACGGCAGCGTTCCTTCACGTTCGTGTCCGGTGGACGTCAAATCCGCGTGAGGTGCGCGAGCGACCCCGATTCGTACCGTTCCCGGCAGCTGCGGCGGCGCACCTTTCCGCTCGTGGTCTTCGGCAGCGTGCCGCGGCGGATCAGCACCACCTCCTCGACGTCGACGCGGTGGTCGCGGCGTACGGCGTCGCGGACGGCCGCCGTGACCTCCTCCGCGCCGGCGTAGCGCAGCAGCCGGCTGTCGCCCTCCACCACGACGACCAGCGCCTCGCGTTCGCCGGTGTCCACCGCGAACGCGGCGGCGGACGAAGTGCGCAGGAGGGGGTGACTGGTCTCCACGGTGTACTCGAGGTCCTGCGGGTAGTGGTTGCGGCCCTTGACGACGATGAGGTCCTTCAGCCGCCCGGTGACGTACACCTGGCCGTCCCGGACGAAACCCATGTCGCCGGTCCGCAGGTGGGGCCCGGACGCCTCGTCGCCGGCGACGCGGGCGCGGAAGGTGCCCTCGGTCTCGTCCTCGCGTCCGATGTACCCGGCCGTCACACACGGCCCCGACACCCAGATCTCGCCCACCTCGTCGGGGCCGACGGCCCTCCGGGTACGCGGGTCCACGATGCGTACCCGGGTGTCTCCCACCGTGCCGCCGCAGCTCATCACCGTGGCGGCGCCTGCGGTGTCTTCACGGTCCTCGGGGAGCCGGACGACCCTGCCGCGGCCCAGCTCGGCGGCGTCCAGCAGGAGCGCCGCCGGTTCGGTGCCGCCGGGGCTGCCGCTGACCTTCAGGGTGTTCTCGGCGAGTCCGTAGGCCGGTGAGACCGCGCGCGGGTCGAGGCCGTGCGGAGCGAACTTCCCGATGAAGTCGCGCACCGTGTGTGTGCGCACCGGCTCGGCGCCGTTGATGGCCACACGCCACCGCGACAGGTCGAGCGGGCCGCGGACACCGTCCCCGCGGACGCACAGGTCGTAGGCGAAGTTGGGGGCGGACGAGTGGGTTCCGCCGTACCGGGACAGGGCCTCCAGCCAGCGGGCCGGGCGGCGGATGAATGCCTCGGGGCCCATCAGACAGGCGGGGCGGCGGGCCCAGAGCGGCAGGACCACGCCGAGCATGAGGCCCATGTCGTGGAAGAACGGCAGCCACGAGACGATGGTGCCGTCGTCGCCGAGCGGCCACAGTTCGTCGGTCTCCCGGGCGTTGGCCCAGAAGTTGGCGTGGGTGACCATGACGCCCTTGGGCGAGCCGGTGGAGCCGGACGTGTACTGGAGCAGCGCCACGTCCGAGAGGCGGGTCTCGGGCAGCGGGGTGCCGGGGGCCGTGTCGGCCGGGAGTTCGTCGCTGGCGACGAGGTCGAGCCCGGCCAGCTCGGGGAGGCCGCCGAAGTCGGCGAGCACCTGGTCGCGGACCTCCCCGGTGGTGAGCACCAGGGTGGTGCCCGCGTCGTCGGCGACGGTGCGCAGGCGGCGCACGGCGTGCCGGCGCGTGGGTACCTGGAGGGGGGCTCCCATGATCCCGGCGGTGGTGCAGGCCAGCCAGCTCCGGACGAACTCCAGGCCGTTGGGGTACAGCAGCACGGCGCTGCGGGCGCCGGCGGCCGCCCGGGCGAGCGCCGTCCCCCGGGTCCGGACGTCGGTGTGGAGCCTGGCGTACGTGGTCCGCTCGCCGACTTCCTCGCCGTTGCGGAGGTAGACGTACGCGACCTGGTGCGGGGTCTCCTCGGCGTGTCGGGCGAGCAGGGCGGGCAGGGTCGACGGGCGTCGTTGCGCATCGCCCGGAGGCCGTGGCGCGGTGCTCATGGCCGGCCGTCCGTCTCCAGGGTGGTGAGCCCGGGCCGGGGGGCGTTGACGAGGGCCGCCATGTTGCCGGGCGGCTGGTCGTTCTCGTGCATCAGCTGGTGGGCCTCCCCTATCTCGTCGAAGGTGAACATCCGGGAGAGGCAGGGGTCGACGAGTCCGGAGGCGACGAGCTTGATGATCGCGCGGCACTGGGCGGGGTTGAAGCCGTGGGAGCCTTGGAGCCGCTTCTGGCGCATCCACAGGAAGCGCAGGTCGACGTCGGCGGCGTATCCGGAGGTGCCTCCGCAGATGGTGACCATGCCGCCGGTGTCGCAGAGATACATCGAGGTGGGGATGGTGTCCTGGCCGCTGTGCTCGAAGACGATCTTCGGTGCGCGTCGTGCCCCCACGGCTTCCCAGAAGCTGCGGCCGAAGGCGCGGACCTGCGCCATCCAGGCGGCGTAGGCGGCGGGGTCGCCGAGGTCGGGCATACGGCCCCAGTGGGTGAAGTCACGGCGGTTGATCACGCCCGCGGCGCCCAGGCGACGGCAGTACTCCCCCCGTTCCTCGCTGGAGACGACGGCGACGGGAATGCCGCCCGCGTTGCGCACCAGCTGGATCGCCATGGAGCCGAGGCCGCCCGCGCCGCCCCAGATCAGCACCGGGTCACCGGGCTGGACGGTGTTGGGCGCCCAGCCGAACAGCTGGCGGTACGCGGTGGCGCCGGTGAGGATGAAGGCGGCCGCGGCCTCCCACGTCAGGTTCTCGGGCTTGGGGTGGCACTGGAAGTCCTGGACCAGGGCGAACTGTGCGAAGGAGCCGTAGTTCGACTCGTACCCCCAGGCCTGGAGGCTGGAGGCGAAGGTCGGGTCGCCGCCGAGGCGGATGTCCTCGGAGTGCTCGTCCCACTGGCCGCCGGAGAGCATGACCTCGTCGCCCACGGACACCCCTGAGACGCCCTCGCCGACGGCGAACACGACTCCGGAGCCCTCCGACCCGCCGATGTGGAAGTCCTCCGTCTCGCCGCGCTTCTGCCGGGCGGCGATGACGTCGAGCGGGAAGCCGAGACCGGCCCATACGTTGTTGTAGTTGATGCCGGCGGCCATCACCCAGACCAGGACCTGGCCGCGGCCGGGCCTGGGCGTGTCGATGACCTCCGTGGCGAACGCCCTGCGGGGTTCGCCGAACCGCTCCCGGCGGATCAGGCTGGCGTACATCTTCTCCGGCACGGAGCCGAGGGGCGGCATCTCGCCCAGTTCGTACAGCGTCTTCCCCATGGTCACTGGTCTCCTGGTCTCTCGTCAGTTCGCGGGCAGGGGGAACTGGGCGCGCTGGAGGGGGTGTCCCGGCAGGCCGGTCCTCCGGGGCGTCCCATCCGTGGGGAGCGCGGCCCAGGTCACGTCGGCTCCGGCCGCCCACAGCGCGCCCAGAGCGGACAGCAGGATCTTCATGTCGGGCGTCGGGTCGGTCGGGTGGGGCAGCGCCTGCAGGATGGCGTGCCGGCCGTGCCGCAGCCCCCCGTGGCGCCGGGCGAGGGCGGTGAGCGTGGTACCGGGGCCGACCTCGAGCAGGGCGCAGCGCTCGTAGGCGCTCAGGGTCTCCAGCACGTCGTGGTAGCGGACGGTCCTGCGCATGTGGGCGCACCAGTACGCGGGGGTGGTGATCTCGTCGGGGCTCGCCCAGGTGCCGGTGGTGTCGGAGATCACCGGGATGCGCGGCGCGTGGAACTCCACGGTCTCCAGGAAGGCGGCGAAGTCGCCGAGGAGCGGTTCGACGAGGGACGAGTGTCCGGCTCCGGGGATCTTCAGGAGCCGCGCTTCGAGACCCTCGGCGGTCGCCTCCTCGACGAACCGCTCCACCGGGGTGCGCGGTCCGGAGATGGTGACCTGGTCGGGCCCGCTGATCGCGCCGATGTCGACGCCCGCCGGCAGCAGCGGCAGCAGTTCCTCCTCGGGCATGCGTACGGCCGCCATGGCTCCGGGGGCGAGGCTCAGCAGCAGCCGGGTGCGGCGTACGACCATCCGTAGGGCGTCCGGGAAGGAGAAGACACCGGCGACGCAGGCGGCCGCGTAGCCGCCGAGGCTGTGGCCCACGACCGCCGCCGGCCGCACCCCCCAGCGGATGAACGCGCGGGCGAGCGCGTGCTCCAGGACGAACACGGCGAGCTGGGCGACGGCCCCGTCGGACAGCGCGTGCCGCGCCTGCTCCTCGGCCTTCTCGCCCTCCGGGTCGAGTACGGCCCGCAGGTCCAGGCCCGCCTCGGCCCTCGCATGCCGGGCGCCGGCGTCGACGTCCGCCCGGAACAGCGGGTCGGTGCGGTAGAGCTGCCGGGCCATGCCCATGTGCTGGCCGCCGTGCCCGGGGAAGGTGAAGACCACGGGGGGCGCGTCGCGGCCGGGGTCATGCGCGCTCCGCTCCTTGATCTTCAGGCCGGCGAGCGCTTCGGCGGCCTCGGCGGCGTCACGCGCCACGACCCAGGCCCGGTGGGCGTGCGCGGTGCGTCCGGTCTGCAGGGTCCGGGCCACGTCGCGCAGCGGGGCGCCGCCTCGCCGGGGGTCCTGGAGGTGGTGTGCCAGGCGCGCCGCCGTGTCCGCGAGGGCGGTGGGGGTCTTGGCGGAGAGCGGCAGCAGCTGCCATGCCGCGCCGCGCTCCGGGGACTCCTCCGGCTCCGGCGGGGACGGGTAGCTCCGCGGGGCGGGGGGCTGTTCGACGACGACGTGGGCGTGGAGGCCGAAGGGGGCGGAGACGCTCAGCCCTGCCCGCCGCGGACGGCCCGCGCCCGACCGGCCGGTGTCGGACCCGTCCGCCTCCGACCCCTCCGCGTCCGACCCCTCCGCGTCCGACCCCTCCGCGTCCGACCCCTCCGCGTCCGACCCTTCCGCGTCCGACCGGTCGGCGTCCGGCGGTGGTGTGCCGTCCGCCGGTGGTGTGCCGTCCTGTACGCAGAGCACGGCGCGTACGAAGGCGGCCATGGCGGGTGCGACGTCCGTGACCCCGTCGCCGGGTGGTGTGTCGACGGCGGCGACCGTCCCCGGTGCCACGTCGCCCACGCGCCGGGCGTCCCGGGCGATCCGGGCGCGCCCGTCCGGGCCGGACTCCCCAGGGCGGGACCTGCCGACGGCGGTACCGCGCACGACGGCGTGGATCCGGTCGCCGTCCTCCAGGGCATCCGCCAGTGGCTTGAGCACGACGACGGCGCAGCCTCCGGTGGCGCCCCGGGCGTCGGCGTCCGCGCGTACGGTGACGGCTCCGGCCAGCGCGACATCGCACTCGCCGCCGAGCAGGGCCTGCACGGCGGTGTGCACCGCCACGAGCGCGGTCGCCCCCGCGGCCTGCACGGACACGGCCGGTCCCGTCAGGCCCAGCTTGTAGGCGGCCCGGGCGGCCAGGAAGTCGGCGCCGGTCGCGGCCCGCACCTGGCGGTCGTCGACATGCGCGAGCAGGTCGGCCCGCTCCCGCAGGAGCGCCGCGTGGGAGGTGGTGCTGCCGCCCGCGTAGATCCCGACGACCTGGTCCTCGCGCGACGGGTCGTGCGCGGCGTCCTCCAGCGCGTGGTGCGCGCACTCCAGCAGGACCCGCTGCTGCGGGTCCAGGACCGTGGCCTCGCGCGGCGAGATGCCGAAGAACCGGCTGTCGAACGCGTAGGGGTCGGCCAGCGGCCGGCGGGTGTCCGCGCCGCCGGGTGTGCGCAGCTGTTCCCGGTACGCATCGGGACCGGCGGCTTCTCCGAACCGCACCGCCATCCCGATGACGGCGACATGGGCCTCGCCGTCGGCCGGTTCCGTCGCGGTCATGCCGCTCCGCCCCTCCTGTTCACGGTCGACTCCTCGTACTCGGTGGTGGGTTCACGCCACAGGTGTGGCCGGGTGGACGAAGCGGTCCGCCACGCCGCCCAGCGCCGCGTCGCGGTGTCCGGCGATCAGCTCGTACGGCTGGCCAAGGCGGATGGCGCTGGCCTTGTCGAGCCGGGCCACCTGCTCGTCGTCGAGGGTGAGTTCGAGGGCGGCGAGGTAGTCGTCCAGCTGGTCGACGGTGCGCGGCCCGATGACGGGGACCATCGCCGTGGCGGAGCGGGCGGCGCGGGCACGGAGCCAGGCGATCGCGACGCGGGCGGCGGACACTCCGGTCTCCTCGGCGACGGCGAGCAGCGTGTCGAGGATCTCGGTGCGCTGCTCGCTGTCCTCCACGCGGATGGCGAGGCCGTCCCAGTCGCTGAGTCTGCCGCGGCGGCTCTGCCGGTACTTGCCGGTGAGGAGCCCGCCGCCCAGCGGCGACCACAGGGCCGTGCCCAGGCCCAGGCCCTCGGCCATGGGCAGCAGTTCACGGTCGGCGCCCCGCTCGGCGAGGCTGTACTCGAACTGGACGCCCACCAGCCGGGTGAGGCCCCGCAGTTCGGCGGTCGTCACCGCGCGGGAGGTCCGCCAGGCGGGGAAGTTCGACAGCCCGGCGTAGAGGATCTTGCCGCTGTGGACGAGGTCGTCCAGTGCCTCCAGGATCTCCTCGACGGGGGTGACGCCGTCGGGGAGGTGGGCCCAGTACACGTCGATGTAGTCGGTGCGCAGCCGCTTGAGGCTGGCTTCGACGGAGCCGCGGATGTTCTTGCGGCTGTTGCCGGTGCCGGAGACCCGGGGGCGGCCCGCGCCGAGCGAGAACTTGGTGGTGACGACATACTGGTCGCGGTCGGCGGCGATGAACTCGCCGAGGAGCCGTTCCGATTCGCCGATCTGGTAGTTGTCGGCCGTGTCTATGAGGGTGCCGCCGGCCTCCGAGAAGCGCTCGAAGATCCTGCGGGCCTCGTCCCGCTTGGCTCCGCCGCCCCACAGCGTGCCGAAGTTGGCGGTGCCGAGCGCGTACTCGGAGACGCGCAGGCCGGTGTTGCGGCCGAAGGTCGTGTAACGCACAGCTCGGTCTCCCTCACTTCTCCGCGCTCAGCGCGCGGCCGATGAGACGCAGCAGTTCGCGCTGCTGCTCCGGGTCGCGGAAGTAGAAGTGGCCGCCACGCAGGACGTGGGTGTCGCACTCCGCCCGGGTGTGGACGTGCCAGCCGAGCTGGTCGCGGTCCTCCTGGTCGCCGGCGAACACGGTGACGGGGACGTCCAGCGGATCCTCGGGCACGTACGCGTACGTCTCCGCGAGTTCGGCGTCGGCGCGGAAGTAGCCGAGGACGATCTCCCTCAGCTCCGGGTCGTCGTGGATGGCCCGCGGCAGGGCGCCCCAGCGGCGTTCCACCTCGGCGAGCAGCTCGTCGCCGGGCAGCCGGTGTGCGGCCTGCCGGGTGGTGATGGGCGGCGGCTGCATGGAGGAGAGCAGCAGCCGGCTCGGCTGTCGGCGGCCGGCCCTGCGCAGGGCACGGGCGGCCTCGAAGGCCACCAGGGCGCCGAGGCTGTGGCCGAAGAAGGCGAAGTCCCTGCGGCCGAACTCGACCTGTGCCACGAGGTCGTCGACCAGGGCGGTCATCCGGGTGTAAGGCGGCTCGTCCTGGCGCGGGGCGCGGCCGGGCAGCTTCACCGCCCAGAGCCGTACGCCGGGCAGGCCGCCGGACCAGCGCAGGAACTCGCCGGCCGATCCGCCCGCGTGGGCGAAGCAGAACAGATCCAGTGCGGTGTCCGTCTTCTGGCGTCGGCTGGAGAGCCAGCGGCTCTCGGGGGTCTTCACCGCGTCGGACGCCGGGTCCGGGGTGTCCGTCATGAAGGCTCCTCGTCCGTGCCGGTCCCCCGGTCGGGGTCGGCGAGCTGCCGCTCGATCAGTGCGGCGAGGTCGGCGGCCGTGGCGGACGAGAAGAGCGACCGCATCCTGATCTCCACGGGGTACGTCTCGCGGATCTGTGCCAGCAGCCTGGCCGCGATCAGTGAGTCCCCGCCGAGTTCGAAGAAGCTCTCGTCCGGTTCGATGTCCGGCAGTCCGAGGGCGTCCCCGAAGAGGCGCAGGACCAGGGCCAGGGGCGTGTCGTCGGCCGGTCCGGCGTCCGGGCGGGATGTGTCGTCCGCCGCCGGGCCGCCGCTCGTCGGCGGCTCACCACCGGCGGTTTCCGTCCCGGTGACCTCACCGTGCCCCGCCGTGGCGGCGGGCGTCGCGCCGCCGAGGGGCCGCGGGTCCGGGGCTGTGGCGGTCGCGGTCCGGGACCCCATGGCGCGGGCCGTCTCGTCGTCCGCTTCGTCGGGGTGCCGCAGCAGGAAGGGCAGGCGCTCGAACGGGTAGGCGGGCAGCGGCACTTTGGCGCGGTGCTCGCCGTCGTGGACGCCTTCCCAGGAGACGGCCGTGCCCGCGGTCCACAGCCGCCCGAGGGCGCTGTACAGGGCGGGCAGTACGTCGGCGCCGTCCTCCTCCAGGTCCGGGAGGGTGCCGAGCAGGAGGTGGCGGCCGGTGTGGGCGGGCTGCCGCCGGGCCAGTGACGTCAGGCTCGTACCGGCGCCGACCTCCAGCAGGATGCGGTCGGGCCCGGCCAGGACGGTGCCGAGCGCGGCGTCCGCCGGCGGCCGCCCGCGCAGGGCCCGCCACCAGCGTGCGGCGCCGAGGACCGTACCGGTGTCGTGCCATGTGCCGTCGTCGGGAAGGACGACCGGAACCTGGAGCGGCTGCGGCGTGGTGCCGTCGAGCTGCTCCACGGGCGCGGCCCGTTCCGCGTCCGCTCCGGCGCGGGCGCGCTCGGCCACCAGGCGCAGCGCGTCCGGCACGGTGTACGCCCCGGCGACCGCGGCCGCGGCCAGTGTCCCCGCCCCGGTGCCGAGGACGGCGGCGGGGCGGATCCCCCAGCGCCGCCACAGGGCCGCGAGGGAGTATTCGAGGGCGAAGACGTATGTGTCGTGCACGACAGGGTCGTTGGGCGAGGCGAGGCCGCGTGCGACGTCCTTCACGGACTTGGCGGTCCGGGGCTCCAGGGCCGCCGTGCACGCCTGGAACGCCTCCTGGAAAGCGGGTTCGGTGGAGTGCAGCCGCCATGCCCCGGCGGGGCCGACCTGCCCGGGGAAGAGGAACACCACGGGCCGCTCACGGGCGGGAGCGACGCCGGAGAGGACCGGCTGTGCCGCGCCCTCCTCTGCCGGTGTTCCGTCCGGCCCCACGACCTGGAAGGCGCGGTAGGCGTGCTCGCGGCGCCCGGTCTGCAGGGTCCAGGCGACGTCGGCCGGCGCGAGCGCCGGGTCGCGGACCAGATGCTCCGCCAGGCGGCGGACCCGGGCGCGGAGCGCGGACTCGGTCCGCGCCGAGTGGATGTACAGCTGGGCGGACCGGTCGCTGTCCTGTGCCCGGCGGGCGGGCGCCTCTTCGAGGACGAGGTGGGCGTTGACGCCGCCGACCGCGAAGGAGCTGACCCCGGCGCGCCGTGGGGTGCCCTCGGGCCGCCAGTCGCGTAACCGGGTGGCGACCCGGAACGGGCCGGACTCGAAGTCGATCCGGGGGTTGGGCTCGGTGTGGTGGAGGCTGGGCGGGATCTCGCCGTGCTCCAGCGCCAGGACGGTCTTGATGAGTCCGGCGGCTCCGGCGGCGGCGTCGGCGTGGCCGATGTTGCTCTTCACGGAGCCGATGGCGCAGAAGCCCCGGTTGTCGGTGTCCTCACGGAACGCCTCGGTCAGGGCGGCGATCTCGATGGGGTCGCCCAGCGGGGTCGCCGTGCCGTGCGTCTCGACATAGGTGATGGTCCTGGCGTCCGTGCCGGCGGCCAGCTGCGCCTCGCGGACGGCGGCCGCCTGGCCCCGCACGCTGGGCGCGGTGAAGCCGATCCGGGCGGCGCCGTCGTTGGTGACGGCCGATCCGCGCAGTACGGCACGGATGTGGTCGCCGTCGGAGCGGGCGTCGGCCAGCCGTTTCAGGACGACGACGCCGACACCGTTGCTCGCCACGGTGCCCTCGCCGCGCGCGTCGAACGGGCGGCAGGTGCCGTCGGGCGCGAGGGTGCCGTCCGCACCGGTCCAGGTGATCTTCTTCGGCGGGACGTGGACGGCCACTCCGCCCGCGAGTGCCATGTCGCAGTCGCCGGACAGGAGGGCCCGGGCTGCCGTGTGGACGGCCACGAGCGCGGTTGCGCAGGCGGACTGCACGGCGACCGCGGGGCCGTGCAGGCCCAGGCGCTCGGCGGTGCGGGAGGCGAGGAAGTCAGGTGATGTGGCGAGCAGGACGTCGTCCTCGGTGAGGTCGCCGAGCCATGGCCGCTGGGCCAGCAGGGTCCGTGCGTAGGGCGTCTCGGTGGAGCCGCCGTAGACGCCGACGGCCCCGGGGAAGCGGTCCGGGTCCTGTCCCGCGTTCTCCAGCGCCTCGACCGCGCACTCCAGGAAGACCCGGTGCTGCGGGTCGATGAGCAGGGCCTCCCTCGCGGAGTACGCGAAGTAGCCGGCGTCGAACCACTCGGGCCGGTCCAGGAGCCCCCGGGCGGGGACATGGGTCTGGTCGGAGCCGTCGGGAGCGCCGCCCGGGAAGAGCTGAGGGGTGCCGCGGGTGACGGTGTCGCGCCCCTCGGTCAGATTGCTCCAGAACGCGTCGGTGTCCGGGGCACCGGGGAAGCGTCCCGCCATACCGATGACGGCTATGAACGCGCTGTCGTCGGTGCGGTCGTCGAAGTCACTCACCGAAGTCTCCTCGGGCCTGCGAGCCGTTGCCGCCGAGCCGTGCCCGGCGGCTGCCCAGGCGGTTGGCCCGTCCGCCCGCCCGGCGCCCACTCCGCGGGCCGCCACTGTCCGTCCCGCCGCCCGTCCCGCTGTCGAGGTGGCGGGCGAGCGTCCGCACGGTGGGGTGGTTGAACAGTTCGATGAGTGCGACGTCCTTTCCGGTGCGCTCGGCGACACGGCTCTGGACCAGCTGCAGCAGAATGGAATGCCCGCCGAGATCGAAGAAATTGTCGTCGGGCCCCACTTCGGAGAGCTCCAGAACATCGCGCCAGATTTCTGCGACCATGTCCGCGGTGGCCGAATCCGCTGCGTAGTCCACTCCGTTCCTCCCCCTCGGGCTCGCCTTGCGCGCCTTTCGCCGCGACTTTCCGGCGGCTTCCCGAGAATCATCTGCCTCCCCTCCGGGAGGCGTCCAATAAAAACCCTCCCCGGTGGGCAGAAGCGTTGTTTATGACGCGGCCGTCGCGTACCGCGAGGCCAGCACGGCGCGGTGGATGTCCCGGGTCGCCGTGGACCGGTTGAGGGTGATGTAGTGCAGCCCGGGAGCGCCCTCGGAGAGGAGCCGTTCGGCCATGGCGGTCGCGTACTCCACGCCGATGCGGTGGCTGTCGGCCGGTCTGTCGCGGGCCGCGTCGAGCCGCCGGGCGAGCGCCTCGGGGAAGGCGGCGTCGCTGAGTTCGGCGAAGCGGCGGATCTGGCGTACGTCCGTGGCGGGCATGATCTCGGGGATGATCGGGATGGCGCAGCCCGCGGCCGCCACCCTGTCGCGCAGCCGCAGATAGTCCTCGACGTGGAAGAACATCTGCGTGACGGCGTAGTCGGCGCCGGCCCGGCACTTGTCGACGAAGTGGCGGATCTCGCTGTCCCAGTCGGGTGAGCGGGGGTGTCGCTCCGGGAAGGCCGCCACACCGACGCTGAAGTCGCCCATGGCCCGTACCAGTGAGACGAGTTCATGGGCGTATGCGAAGCCCTCGGGGTGCGGCACCCACGGGCCCCGCGGGTCTCCGGGCGGGTCGCCGCGCAGTACGAGGACGTCCCGGACGCCCGCGTCCGCGTACTGGCCGATGATGTGGCGGAGTTCGGCGGCCGAGTGGCCGACGGCGGTCAGATGGGCCACGGGGCACAGGGTGGTGTCCGCCGCGATGCGCTTGGTGAGGCCGACCGTGCGGTCCCGCGAGGAGCCGCCGGCGCCGTAGGTGACGGAGACGAAGGTGGGTGCCAGGGCCTCGATACGGCGTACGGCGTCCCACAGAGTGCGCTCGCCCTTCTCCGTCCGTGGCGGGAAGAACTCGAAGGAGAAGGAGGGGGTGCCGGTGGCGAGTACGTCACGCAGGCTCATGTACGGCCTCCAGGGCCGGCGCGAGCTGGGCGGCCGCCTCCGCGCCGTATGTCTCCCGTACGCTCGCGCGCAGTCGCGCCGGGTCCGCCGGGTAGCCCTGCGTGCCGACGGTGTCCAGCACGGAGGAGGCGAGGGCGCAGCCGAGCCGGGCGGCCGGGGTGAGGGGCAGGCCGTGGGCGACGGCGGCGAGGAACCCGGCGCGGAAGGCGTCGCCGGCACCGGTCGGATCGGTGACCCGCTCGCGTGGCACGGCGGGCACGAGCAGTTCCGGCCGCCCGTGCCGTTCGACGCGGACGCCGCGCTCCCCGAGGGTGGTCACCGAGGTGCCGACGCCGGCGAGGATGTCCTCGCGCGCGCGACCGGTGCGCTCGGCCGGCAGGGCGGCCTCGTACTCGTTGGCGGGAGGTCGGTCCTCCCGCAGCAGCGCGTCGAGAACGGTGTCGCTGATCTGGTCAGCGATCTTGTCGGGGTGACCCTGGGTCACGGACTCCGATGTGAAGAGACGACGGGACACAACGCTCCCCGGGGTTGCAGCGGCTGCTGGCTGACGGTGGACTCAGCGACGGAAGACGGTCTTGCTGCGCATCAGGAACTCGCCCAGGTGGCCGTCGTGCGGCAGTCCGGGGCGGTGCCAGTGCGTGGGGTGGCCGCCCACGTGCAGATTGCTGATCGTCGGTTCGGCGACGAGCGCGTCGACGAGGGCGTCGTCCTGGGTGACGGCCGTGAGCACCAGCGTGTCGCGGAGCGGCTCGATGCCGTCGTCGCGGCTCCACGGCGCGACCCAGACGCAGGGGAAGGGGACCTCGACGCCGATCTGCGGGGCGTCCGCGGCCGCGGTCTGGTGGACGGCGGGGCGCAGGACGGCGCTGCCGTCGCCGAGTTCGTCGACGAAACCGGTGCCGCCGAGCCAGGCCCGTGTACCCCGCGCCCGGTCGAGTACGAACCGCTCCAGCGCGCGTGCCGCCTTGAAGTGCTGCACGGGCAGGCATGCCTTCTCGTCGTGGGGCGGCAGACTCGGCAGCGTGGCCAGCCGCTCGGCGACGGCTCCGGCCAGAGGTGCCGGGTCACCCTCGACGAGGACGGCCGTGACGTTGACGCAGCCGCTCCCGCCGTGCCGGACCGCAGAATCGACGATCATGTCGAGGTGGTCGCGCCAGTCGGTGTCGGCGGTGAGGAGGATCTTGGATCGGCCGGGGCGCAGCGAGAGCACGTCCGGGTCGTCGGCGTAGCCACGGATGATCTCGTCGCCGCCGTAGGCGAGGTCGGCATTGCGGACGATGGCGTCGGCGGCCTCGTGCCCGCACGGCAGCAGCACCACATGGTCGGCTCCGAACCCGGCCTCGCGCAGCGCCAGGACCAGCCGGTGGGCGGTGAACGGCTCCCGGGCGGACGGGCGCACCGCGACGCGGTAACCGAGGGCGAGCGCCTCCGGCCAGAAGCCGTGGGTGCCGGGGTGGTTGCCCGGTACGTGCACCGCCAGCACCTCGCCGCGCCGGCTCCACACGGCCTGCCCGGTACGGGCCAGCGGGTCGCGCCAGTCGCTCACGGCGCCCGAGGGGCGGGCCTGCTGGACGCTGCGGTAGGACTGGCCGACCCGTTCGGCGCAGGTCCTGGTGGCGGTCCGGACGACGGAGACGGGGAGCCCGGACACCCGCGTGACCGCCTGCTCGTACTCCCGTACGGTCAGCCCGCCGAGCGTGGCGGACCGGAACAGCTCGGCCGCGCGGGCCAGCGCGGCGGACCGTTCGGCGGCCGGGAGCGGCGCCGCCGCGTGCAGGGCCTTCATGGCGCGGTTGACGAACAGCACGGGCGCGAGGCTCATCCCGGCCATGACGGCGCCGGTGACGTCGGTGATCTCCTGGCGGGTGTGGGTGCGGTACGGGCCGGAGGGGCCCAGTGCGTCCAGGACCGGAAGTCCGGGGTCGCCCATCAGTAGACCCCCTCGATGACGGTCTCGTCGTCGAAGCGGGCCACGGGGGCGATGCCCGCCGCCGAGTCCCCGATCGCCCCGTCGGGCGCGGGCACGCGGACCGCGGTGTCGCGCTCCAGGTTGTTGGGCAGCAGCAGCGCCTTGCTGACATGGTGCATCACGACCTGGCCGCGCCGGCCGTAGGCGACGGGGTCACCGGTCCCGGGGTCCACGACCTGGAAGGTGATGTACGGCGAGAAGGTGTCGAAGACGCACGGCTCGCCCGGCGGGGTGCCGTGCCGCTCGCCCGCGATGCCGAGGATCATCGTGCTGCCGTAGTGGCCGTAGAGAGTGGCCCCGGGAAAGATGTCGGTGCGGTACAACTGGGCGGTGTCGGGGTCCATCTGGGTGCCTCCCCAGCGGATCGCCCGGACCTTGGCGTTGACGAGGTCGACCAGTTCCTCGCGCTGGGCGATGCGTTCCAGCAGGGGCGGGGTCACCGTCATCACCCCGATGTCCTGGGTGCGCAGGATGTGCGCGGCCTGGTCGACGACGTGCTCGGCGTACGCGTCGGCCTGGGCGCCCTTGCCCTCGGAGATCAGGCGCTTGACCCAGCGCGGGTCGAGGTCGACCTGGAAGCCGTGGCGGCCGTGGGTGTGGGCGGAGCGGCGGAAGATCTCCCCCACGATGTGCGGGCCGGAGGGCGTGATGCCGAGCCAGTCGGCACCGCGCGGGAAGCCGTGCACGTCCAGGTTGGCATTGCTCCAGGCGACGAGCCGCTCCAGCCAGTCGCGCGGGCAGACGACGCGTTTGGGGGCGCCGGTGGTGCCGCCGCTCTCGTAGACGCCGACGATGTCGAAGTGTGCGCCGTAGCCGCGCGGGACCAGGTCGGCCGCGGGCACGTCGCGCAGTTCGTTGGCGACGTTCGGGAAGAGCTTCAGGTCCGCGTGTCCCTTGACGTCGGACAGGGGGTCGAAGTCCAGCGTCGCCATACGGCGCAGCCAGAACGGGGAACCGGTCTCGGGGCTGAAGTGCCATTCCATCGCGGCCCGGACGACGTCGTCGGGGTCAGGACTCGCATCATGGGGCAGGTCCAGGATCGACAGCTCTGCACGGGCCACGCGTCCTCCCATTCGCTCACGGGCTCGGGGCTGAATTGAGTGTGTACAGGGCATTCGATCAAGGGAATCGCCAGGGACGCCTGAGTAACGACTACTCAATTCCATTGCGCCGCAGGGTTTTTGAGAGAGAGGGTCTGGCGGTCGAATCACCCCTTGTTCGTACACTGACGCGATGAGGGCAATGATCGCTTGGTGGGACCTGACCGATTCCGCGCACACGGCCGAAACGCTGCGGGATTTCCTGCGTGAGGAGGCCGAGCAGTCGTGGTCGGACATTCCGGGTCTGCTGTTGAAGGTCTGGGTGTCCGATCCGGAGAGGAACCGCTGGGGAGCGGTGTTCCTGTGGGAGTCCGCGGAGGCCGCCGCCGCGGCGAAGCTGCCGCGCAGCGCCGCCGAACTGATCGGGTACCCGCTGGAGTTCCGTGAGTGGTTCGACATCGAGGCGACCGTCGAGGGCGGGCACGGGCTGTCGTCGCTCGCCGGGCTCGGGCTCGCACTTCAGCCGCCGGCCGCATAGGGGCCTGGGGGCAGAGCTGGGCTGAGACGCGGAACGGCGCCCCGGGTTCCTGGGGCGCCGTGGACGGGCTCGGGGCGATGCGTCAGGTGCGGCGGACCGGGGGGATGTTGCGGTTGCAGCGGAAGAGGTTGGCCGGGTCGACGCGGGCCTTCAGCTCCGCCAGCCGCCGGTGGTCGGCCGGCTCCCAGAAGTCGTCGGCGGGTCCCGGGACACTCTCCCCGTACACCAGGTTCTGGCACCGGCCGCCCACTGAGTGGCAGGCGACGGTGTCGAGTACGCGGCGCTGGGCGGCGCGTGCCTCGTCCGGGGTCACGCCCATGAGCGGTGTCAGCACCCGCAGGAGGTACCGCGCGTCGCGGTGGCCCACCGCGTTCGGCACCTCCGGCGGGCGGCCGAGGGCTCCGCCGAGGTGGCGTACGTCGACCACGCACGGCACCGGCGCGCCGGGCCCGGCCAGTTCGGTCACCGTCGCCGCCTGGGCCGGGCCGACGGCCCGTACGAGGACATTGTCGCCGAGGTACGCGTGCGGTACCGGCGGGTCGTCGTAGATGCTCCCGCACTCGGTGTAGGGCATCTCCGCGAGGGTGTCGGAGAGCAGCGGCCCGGCCGAGCGCAGCGGCGCGGCCAGCCGCTCCCCCGTACGGCAGTCCCCGGTGTACGCGACGCGTACGTGGCCCGCGTACCTGCCGCGCAGGTACGCGGGGAACACCGGCAGGTCGGGGTAGGCGACGAGCGACACCGAGGACGTCAGCTCCTCGGGGAGCGTCTCGGTCCAGCGCAGGTACAGCTCCAGGAGCCCCGGGGTGCGGTCGAGATCGAAGACGAGCTCGCCGCCGTAGATACGGCTGACCGGGACCAGGGCGATCTCCAGGGCGGTGACCGCGCCGAAGTTGGCGCCGGCGCCGCGCAGCGCCCAGAACAGCTCGGGGTCGGAGGCGGCCGTCACCCGGCGGGCACGCGCGTCGGGCGTGACGAGCTCGACGGCCCTCACATGGTCGGCGGCGTAGCCGAACTCGCGTCCCAGCAGGCCCAGTCCGCCGCCGAGTACGTAGCCGACGGCGCCCACGCCCGGCGACGAGCCGTTCAGCGGGGCGAGGCCGTAGCGGGCGGCGGCGTCGACGACGTCCCCGAACCGGGTGCCGGCCGCGACACGCGCGGTACGGGCCGGGGCGTCCACGGTCACGCCCTTCAGCGTGCCGGTGTCGACGAGGACACCGCCGTCGAGGGCGGCCGACAGGCCGTGGCCGGTCGCCTGGACGGCCACGGGCAGTGTGTGGCGGGCGGCGTGGTCGACGGCCGCCACGACGTCGTCGGGCCCGGCGGGCCGTAACAGCACGGACGGCTTGTGACGGTAGGCGGTCTGGAAGCCCGCGCAGCGGGCGTCGAACCCGTCGTCGCCCGGCAGCAGCACCGCACCGCGCACCTGGTCCGTCAGGGACCGCTCAGCCGCAGTGTTCATGGAGGGGGAGCACCTTTCTGGTGTATCCGGTGTATCCGGTGTATCCGGTGTATCCGGTGTTGCGCGTACGGGCGGGTCAGAGCGGGAAGGGTGCGAGCTCTCCGGAGGTCACCCGCGCGCGCAGCGCGTTGCGGTCGACCTTGCCGTTGGAGTTCAGCGGGAAGGTGTCGAGCGTGTGGTAGGTCAGCGGGATCATGTACGGCGGCAGCGAGTCGCGCAGCCCGTCGTCGACCGCGGGGATGTCCAGGCCGTCGCCGGACAGGACCGCGGCGAGGACCGTCACCCCGTCCTCGTCGCCCGGCACGGGCAGGACCACGGCCTCGGCCACGCCCCGCTGCCGGAGGAGGTGGGCCTCGACCTCGCCGGTCTCGACGCGGTGGCCGAGGATCTTCACCTGGGTGTCCAGCCGCCCCAGGTAGCCGTACTCCCCGTCGGCGGCCCTGCGGACGAGGTCGCCCGTGCGGTACCACCGGCCGGGCGCGCCGCCGTACGGGGCCGCGGTGTGGAAGGCGCTCTCGGTCTGTCCGGGAGCGTCGAGGTAGCCGTCGAAGACCTGCGCCCCGGAGAGGCACAGCTCGCCCACCTCGCCGTCGGCGACCGGGCGGCCGTCCTCGGCGAGCACGGCGGCCGCCATGCCCGGGTAGGGCGTCCCGATCGGCACGATGCCGTTGACGGCCCGCTCCGGCGAGGAACGCGGGTCCCAGCGGTGCGCCATGCAGGCGATGGTCGCCTCGGTGGGGCCGTACAGGTTCTCCAGTACGGAGCCGGGCGCGGCCTCCTGCCATGCCTCGGCCACCGTCGCGGGCAGCGCCTCGCCGCAGAAGAGGCTCCAGCGCAGGGACGGCAGGGACCCGGGCTTCAGCCGGCCCCTGCGGTGCTGGAGCACGGCCACGGACGGGACCGAGAACCAGACGGTGACGGCGTGGTCGCGGACGAAGTCGAGCGGCGCCATGAGGTCCGCGTTGTCCAGGGGCACCAGACATCCGCCGCTGCCCCACGCCATGAAAAGGTCGAAGACGGAGAGATCGAAGGTCTGGTCGAAGGTGTTGGTGAAGCGGTCGTCCGCCGTGAAGCCGTACCGCTCGGTGTTGACCCGCAGGAACGCGGACACGTTCGCGTGCGAGACCGGCACGCCCTTGGGCCGGCCGGTCGAGCCGGAGGTGAACAGGAGGTAGGCGCTGTCGCCGGGGTCCGGGAACTCCCGCCCCGTGAGGGGTTCGGTGGCCGCCACGTCGCCCCGGGCGAGGACGCGGACACCGCGGTCCGGCAGACCGGCGGGTGCCTCGTCGGTCTCCGGGAGCACCACGGCGGGAACCTCCCCGAGACCGTCGAGGAGGCCGCGCCGCAGCTGGGCGGCCCCTCCCCGGTCGGCCAGGAGCACCTCGGCGCGGGCCCTGCAGAGGATGTCCCTGTTGCGGGCCGCCGGGTACTTGGTGTGCAGCGGCACCACCGTAGCCCCGGTGTACAGGGCGGCCAGGAATCCGGCGTATGTGACGATGCTGCGGTGCCCGAGGACGGCGACCCGCCGGGGGCGGCCGCGCACCGCGGTGAGCGCGGCGGCCCAGCGCCGGGCGAGGTGGTCCAGCTCCGCGTAGGTCCAGGTGCGGCCGTCCAGGGTCAGTGCGGGGCGGTCCGGGTGGCGCCGCGCGGAGGAGTGGAAGCCGGCGTGGAGGAAGGGCGGGACAGATCCCTGCATGGTGTTCTCGCGTTCCGCTTCGAGGGTCTCGTGGGAGGGGGAGGCCGGGCCGTGGCCGGCCCCCGTCAGGGCTGGAGGCGGCTGACGCGCCAGCGGGCGTCGCCGTCGCGGTCGTAACGCAGCCGCTCGTGCAGCCGGTCCGTGCCGTCGGCCCAGAACTCCACACTTTCGAATCGGAGTTCGTAGGCGACGAAGGTGTCGGGGCAGTCCAGCGGCTGTCCGCCCTCCCCCAGCCGCCCGGCCCGCTCGCGCAGCGCCTCCGCGTCCTCGATGCTCTCCAGCGGCTCGCTCTGGCGGGAGGCCGTCGTCATGGCGTGGGTGAACACCGGCCTGGCGTACCACAGGGCTTCGGTGTCGGGCCTCGGCAGCCGCGCCACGGGGCCGGCGACGACGAGCTGCCGGCTGGTCTCGCGCCAGTACAGGACGCCGGACGCCCACGGGTTGCGGCTGATGTCGCGGCCCTTCTGGCTGCCGTCGTGGCTGAGGAACACGAACCCGTGGTCGGTGACCTGGTTGACGACGACCATCCGGGAGGAGGACCGGCCGCGCGCGTCGGCGGTGGCGAGGGCCAGGGCGCGGGGTTCGCGGACCTGGTGGGCCACCGCCTCGTCGAGCCACTCCCCTACCAGCCCGATCGGCTCGGCAGGGGGCTCCGCGTACTGCGGGAAGGTGACCCGCACGGTCCCGGTGAGCGATTCCGACCTGGTGCTGCTCATATGTGTTCTCCGTCTACCGGGGGTGTGGAAGGGGTTGCCGGGGCGCGCCGGCCGTCACAGCCGCAGGGTTCCTTCGAGTACGACGACGCCGTGGCCGCCCACCTCGACCGAGAACACCTCGTCGTCGGTGCCGTGGGCGATGGTGTGCATCGGTGAGGGCCTGCCCATCTCGACGCCCTGGGTGATCACGATGTGCTGCCCGTACTCGATCAGTCCGTGCCGGGCGAGGTGGATCGCGATGGGTCCGGCCGCCGAGCCGGTGGCCGCGTCCTCGACCACGCCGTACGCCGGTGAGAACATCCTGCTGCGCCACTCGGTGCCCGACCCGGCGAAGCAGTTGGCCGCCATGTCGGGGAACCGGGAGAGGGCCCGGTGGTCGGGGTCGAGCGCCGAGAGCTCCTCGACTCCGGGCAGACAGACCAGGACGTGGCGCGGGCCGTTGCGGTAGATGTCCACCGGCAGCACGGTGTCGCGCAGGCCCAGGGCGGCGAGCAGTTCGTCCCGCTGCTCGTAGGGTTCCCAGAGGGGCACCGGCTGCTGCATCCAGGCCGCCGTGGTCACGTCGCCGTCCCGGACGAGCTCGAAGGGGATGGTGCCCATGGCCGTCTCCAGCTTCAGCTGTCGCACGGGAAGGCGGTTGCCGAGGGCGATGGCGGTGCCGAGCAGCGGGTGGCCGGCGAAGGGCAGTTCGTTGACGGGAGTGAAGACGCGGATGTGCGCGTCGCCGCCCGCCTTGGGGCGAAGCACGAACGTCGTCTCGGACAGGTTCATCTCGCGGGCGATCCGCTGCATCTGGCCGGCGGTCAGGTCGTCACCGTCGAAGTAGACGGCGACCGGGTTGCCCTTGAGGGGCTCGGTGGCGAAGGCGTCGACCACTACGTAGGAGTGCATGGGGTTGTCTCGCTGTTCTGTGGTCATGCGCCGAGCGCGTCCCGCACAGCGGAGGCGAGGATCCGCGGACCGCCCTGGGTGAGCACCGACTCGGCGTGGAACTGCATGGACGCGAAGCGCGGGCCGCGCAGAGCGTGCACTTCTCCGGTGTGCGGGTCGCGGCTGACCTCCACCACGCCGACGCCTTCGACGTCCCGCTTGTCCTCCGGGCCGCGGGCGGCGAAGGTGTTGTAGAAGCCGACGCGTTCGGGTGTCCCGAAGAGGTCGATCTCCTTCTGCATGCCCTGGTGGGGGGTCCGCAGCCGGGTGACGGCGAAGCCGAGCTCGCGGCAGAGGATCTGGTGACTCAGGCACACGGCGACGAACGGCAGGCCCTGCCGCAGCAGGGTCCGTACGGCCGCACGCAGGTGCGCGATCCTGGGGTGGCCGGTGTCGCCCGGATCGCCCGGTCCCGGCCCCATGAACACGAGGTCGTACTCGTCGAAGGCGTACGGCTCGTCGAAGCGGCGTACGGTCACCCGCGGTCCGAGCGAGCGGAGCTGGTGGGCGATCATCGAGGTGAAGGTGTCCTCGGCGTCGACGATCAGTACCCGGGTGCCGTCGAGGCCGCCGACGGCGGGCCGCCGCTCGGGGGTGTCGTGCAGCCAGAAGCCGGCGACGGTGTCGTTGCGCCGGGCGAGAGCGGCCCGTACGTCGGGGTGGGCGGCGAAGCCGCGGGCGCCGCCGGACTCCAGGGCGGCGACGAGGCCGGCCGCTTTGGCGCGGGTCTCCGCGGCCTCGGACGCCGGGTCGGAGTGGCGTACCAGCGTGGCGCCGACGCCGATGCTCACCCGGCCGGTGCGGTCGATGTCCGCGGTGCGGATGAGGATGGCGGAGTCCAGCGTCCGCGCGCCGTGCGCGTCGCGCCCGATGAGGGCGGCCACCCCGCTGTAGTAGCCGCGTCCGCCCGGCTCGAACGCGTCGATGACGCGGCAGGCGCTCTCCAGCGGGGAACCGGTGACGGTCGGGGCGAACATGGTCTCGCGGAGGATCTCGCGCACATCGCGCCGGGTGCGTCCCTCGATGAAGTACTCGGTGTGCGCGAGGCGGGCCATCTCCTTGAGGTACGGGCCGCGGACGCGGCCGCCCGTCTCGCAGATGCGGGCCATCATCTTCAGTTCCTCGTCGACGACCATGTACAGCTCGTCGGCCTCCTTGCGGTCGGCGAGGAAGTCCATGACCTCGGGGAGGGCGGGGCCGCCGGCCGGGTAGCGGTAGGTGCCGCTGATGGGGTTCATCACGGCGGTGCGGCCGTCGACGCTGATGTGCCGTTCGGGCGACGCGCCGACGAACGTGCGGTCCCCGGTGTGGATCAGGAACGTCCAGTAGGCGCCCACCTCCTGCTCCGCGAGGCGGGCGAAGAACGACAGGGCGCTGTGCTCACCGTAGTCGGTGATGTCCGCGACGAAGGAGCGCTTGATGACGAAGTTCGCGCCCTCGCCGGTGCCGATCGCCTCGTCGACGACCCTGCGCACAGTGTCCTGGTAGGTGTCGTCCGGCACGTCGAAGTGGGCGCCCTTCAGCGCCGTGGGGACCTGCGGGATGCGCGCGAGGGCGTCCGCGAGCGGCGTCCGCTGCTGTTCGGTGACGGTGAGCGCGATCAGCGGGGCGCCGTCGTCGCGTGCCGCGTAGCCGCGCTCGGCGATCTGGCGGTACGGGACGAGGGCGAGGACCTCGTGGCGGGGACCCTCGACTCCTGCCGTGTCTCGTCCGGCCGCGTCGGGTCCGGCCGGTCCGTCCGGCAGGGGAATGCCGGCGAGCGTCGCGGGCGTCGTGATCTCGCCGACGAGGACGTCGAGAACCCGGGCGGCGCCGAAGGCCCCGGGTGTGCCGGGTGCGCCGGGTGCGCCGGGGGTGCCGGGGGTGCCGGAGGCGTCGCCGCCGCTCGCGGCCTCCGGCCGGTGCAGCAGGGCGTAGGCGGCCGGGCGGTCGGTCAGGATCCGGTCGAGCAGGTCACCGGGGCGCTCGCTCATGCGAGGACCTCCTTCGCCGTGACGACCCTCGCGCACCGCTCGGCGGCGTAGGTGAGGGCGAGCCGGTGGTAGTGGGCTGAGAAGTCGGCGACGGCGTCGGCGACGAGGAACGGCTGGATGTCGTGGGCGAACGCGTCCACGGCCGTCATCAGGACGCCGACGTGGGCGTAGACCCCGCAGACGACGAGCTGGTCGCGGCCCGAGTCCCGCATGCGCTCCAGGAGCGACGAGTGGTGGAAGGCGCTGTAGCGCCACTTGGTCAGCTGCCAGTCGCCGTCCGACGGGGCGAGTTCGTCGACCACCGCCCGGTCGCCGGGTTCGCGGCGCATGCCAGGGCCCCAGAAGTCCTTCAGCAGGCCGCGTTCCTCCTCGGTCATGCTGCCCGGCTGTGCGGTGTACGCCACGGGCACACCGGCGGCGGCGCACCGCTCGCGGAGGTCGGCGGCGTTGCGTAAGAGCTCTTCGCGGAGGGTGTCGGGGAACCGCGCCAGGAAGTAGCGCTGCATGTCGTGGACGAGGAGGACCGCGCGGTCCGGGTCGGGTGTCCAGCGGGCGGTGTTGGCGGGCAGGTCGCCCGCGGTCGGTAACGCATAGGGCTCGATGAGGGGTATGCCGGCCATGGCCTTGCCTTCCAGTGACTGACTCGGGGCCTCTGACACGTCCGGGTCACGCGTTCCAGGCGGCGGCCACCGACAGGGCCTGCCGCGGATTGAGTCTCGGGTCGCAGAACGTCGTGTACTTGTCGCCGACCCGGCCGAGTCCGGTCTCGTGGGAGACGCATTCGGTGACGTCGTTCGGCGTGGTCTCCAGATGCAGTCCTCCGCACACCCCGCCCGCGGTGGCCACGGCCTCCTGAAAGTCCGTCACTTCGCGGATGACGGTGTCCACGTGCCGTGTCTTGTTGCCGTCGGGTGCGGTGACGGTGTTGCCGTGCATGGGGTCGGTGAGCCAGATCGCCGGGTGGCCGGCCGCGCGGACGGCCTCCACCAGCGGAGGCAGCCGGTCGGCCACGAGGTCGGCGCCCATCCGGGCGATCAGGGTGAGCCTGCCCGGCTCCCGGTCCGGGTCGAGGCGTTCGCACAGCGCGAGCAGTTCGGCGGGCTCCGTCGACGGGCCCGCCTTGCAGGCCACGGGGTTGCTCACCTCGGCCAGCAGCGCGACGTGCGCGCCCTCCGGCCGGCGGGTGCGTTCCCCGATCCAGGGCCAGTGCGTCGATCCGAGGTAGGTCCTGCCGCGGTCGTCGGCGCGGAGCATGGGTATCTCGTAGTCCAGCAGCAGCGCCTCGTGGCTCGTCCAGACCAGGGGTGCGACGGGGTCCGGTCCGGCCGCGCCGCGAGGCCAGCCCAGGTGCTCCATGATGTCGGCCGCGGCCATGTAGCCGGTGAGGATGCGCAACGGGTCGGGGCGCCGGGCGTCCGGGTCCGGCTCGGGGCCGTTGACCATGTGCCCGCGGAACACGGGTAGCACGGTGTGGCCGACGGTCTCGGTCGCGCGGGAGCGAGGCTTGGTGAACTGGCCGGCCATGCGCCCCACGCGGATGACCGGCTTGTGCGCGTTCATGCGCAGGGTGCCGGCGAGCAGGTCGAGGAGCGCGGCCTTGCGCGAGACGTCCCCGGCGGTGCACTCGGCCGGGTCCTCCGCGCAGTCGCCGGCCTGCACGACCAGGGCCTCGCCTGCGGCCACCCGGGCGAGCGCGGCACGGAGCCGGCGCACGTCGTCCGGCCGTACGAGCGCGGGTCTCGAGGCCAGCGCGTCCCCCACCCGTTCCATCTGCGGCAGGTCGGGCCAGTCGGGCTGCTGCAGGGCCTCACGGTCCCTGATGTCGCGCAGGACTTCGTCCACAGGGTGTCTCCAAGGTGGCGACGAGGGATTTCCGGTCAGGTGGGGATGCCGGCGCGCTTGATCTCCGGAACGGGAATGCCCAGGGCACGCAGCTGATCGAAGGGGTTCATGAACTCCCGCTGCAGCTTGATCTTTCCGTTCTCGAACTCGAACGAGTGCAGGAAGTGGTTCTGGTAATAGCCCTCGGGATAGTCCGCGAAGAGAATCTTGCCGCGGCCGTCGCACTCGACCCAGAAGCGGTTCGGGTCCTGCGTCTCGAAGATCTCGACGTTGTACCACTCCCAGTCCGGGAAGGTCTTCAGGGACCACACGGCGTGCTCACCGAGCCGATCGCGTCCGTTGATGCTGATCGGGGCGCCGGTGTCGGTGGTCCAGAGACCGCCGCGGCCGTCCTCCGTGAACAGCAGATGGCGCCGGAGGCGGTCCTCGCCCCTGGCGGCCATGTACTTCTCCACCGTCGCGCGGTTGGCCCGACGGACCTCTGCCTCGTCGGTGAAACCGTGCGGAGCGGATTCGGACATGCCTGTCTCCCAACTCTGTGACGTGCGAGGGAAAGGACGGCTCTCTCGGCGTGCGCCCGGACCGGACAGGGTGGCGGGGCCGGCGGGAACGGCGCACCGGGCCGTTTCCACAAGTCTGGCCGCTCGCCGAGGTGTCGGACAAGGAAGAGAGTTTCAGCGGGACGTCAGACTCGGTCACGTTCACCGAGGCTTCCGCAAGGCGGGGCCCGGATTGTCAGACGAGCGTCAATTCACCGCCAAATCGCGTACAGACGGCGCCTGGTGCACCCGACATCACCGAAGCTTTACCCGACAGGTGGCAACAGCAACGGGTCCGGCTCTTCACGTACGTCCCGTACGTCCTGTGTTCCTCCCGCACTCCTACCGCACTCCTCCGAACCTCTTCCGTACGACTCGACGTGCCGCCCCCGTGCGGGGTCGCGTCGGTCCCGCATGAAAGGCACGTCGGCGAGCATGCGCTTCCTGTTCACCACCACGCCCGGCTTCTCACACACCGTTCCCCTCGTCCCGCTGGCCCACGCGGCCCGCCTCGCCGGCCACCAGGTGCTCTTCGCCGCCGGCGGCCCGGCCCTGCGCGCGGCGACCGAGGCGGGCCTGTCCGCCGTCGACGCGGCTCCGGGCCAGGACCTCACGGCGCCCTATGTGCGGCTCGCGTCGACCGCCATCGGCGACGACCTGTCCGTCGAGTTCGTCATGGAGCAGGTCTTCGGCGCGTTCGGTGAGATCGGCGGCATGATGCTGCCCGGCCTGGTGCGCACAGCCCGGGACTGGCGCGCCGATGTGGTGCTGTATCCGCCGATGCTCCCCGTGGGGCTGCCGGCGGCGCGCGCGGCCGGCGCCCTGGCCGTCGAGCATGGCATCGGTCTGCGCCACCCGATGTTCCCGCTGCTCACCGAGGCGGTGCCGGCGGTCCTCGCGGAAGCCGGGGTGACCGAGCTGCCGCGCCGCCCCGACGCGGAGCTGAGCCTGGGTCCCGAGTCCCTCGAGAAGATCAACCCGACCGCGCCCCGCGAGCCCGTGCCGTACGACCTTCTGACGATGCGCCCCAGCTCGTACAACGGCGGCGGCCGGGTGCCCGACTGGGCGCTGAGGGCCCCGGAAGGCCGACCGCGTGTCCTGGTCACGCTCGGGTCGGTGCCCGCGCACAACGACACCCAGGTCGATGTGCTGCGCGAGGTCGTCCGCGGCGCCGAGGCCCTGGACGCCGAGGCGGTCGTCACCTCCGGCGGCTCCGATCTGACGGAGAAGCTGGGCGTACTGTCCGGGCGCGTCCGTCTGATGAACGAGTTCCTGCCTCTCGGCGCGGTCCTGCCGACCTGTGCCGCCGTGGTCCACCACGGTGGCATGAGCACGATGTTCTCCGCCCTCGCCGCCGGCGTCCCGCAGGTGGTCGTCCCGACGACGAAGGGCGACGCGCTGACGAACGCCCAGGTCGTCGAGGAGCGCGGCGCAGGGGTGACCGTCGACCCGGCCGTGTGCACCGCGGCCACGGTCGGCGAGGCGCTCCGCAGGGTCGTACGGGAGCCGGGCTTCCGCGCGGTCAGCGAGGACGTCGCCGCGGAACTGGCGGCCATGCCCGACCCCCTCGCGGTCGCCGGGCGGCTCGCCGAACGCGCCCGTACCCGCCGGGGCTAGGGAGTGTCCGGCGGATCACGCCCGGCCGCGGGGCCCGGCCCGGAATCGGGGCCCGGCCGCGGGGCCCGGCCCCGATTCCGCCGTGCAGCCGCCGGACACTCCTCGGCCATCACCTCCGACACCGGAAGTCAGAGGATCATGCACCTCACCGTCTTCGGCGCCACCGGCGGCACCGGCCGGCTCGTCGTCGAGCAGGCCATCGACGCCGGTCACGAGGTGCGGGCGGTCGTCCGCACCCCCGCCAAGCTTCCCCTGGAGCACCCGCGGCTGCGGAAACTCCAGGCGGACCTGTTCGCCCCGGACACGCTGAAGCCCGCCCTCACGGGCGCCGACGCCGTCGTTTCGGCGCTCGGCGCCCCGAGCCGCAAGG
Source organism: Streptomyces sp. TRM49041 (assembly GCF_008271805.1). Taxonomy (GTDB): domain Bacteria; phylum Actinomycetota; class Actinomycetes; order Streptomycetales; family Streptomycetaceae; genus Streptomyces. The sequence continues at coordinate 24,026 of NZ_VSRY01000040.1, read as the reverse complement.
ACACCGGTCAGATCTGCGCGAACGGTGTGCGGAGCATTCTGACGGCGATGGAGGCCACCGGTGTGCGGCGCATCGCGGCGATCAGCGCACAGCCGGTGCTGCGCTCCGGCGCGGGCGAGCCGTTCTGGTTCCGGACGACCGTGACGCCGATCGTCCGGGCGGTCTACCGGAACAACTACGCCGACCTGGAGCTGATGGAGCGAATCCTCGCGGAGAGCTCCGCCGACTGGACCGTGCTGCGGCCCCCGTATCTCACCGACAAGCCGGGCACCGGCCGGTACCGCACCGCGTTGGAGGCCAATGTCAGCGGCTCCGCTCTGACCCGCGCGGATCTCGCGAAGGCGCTGCTCGACGTGGTGGACGACCTGGCCACGGTCGGCCACGCGATCGGCGTCGCGGGCCTGTGACAACTCGCACCTGACCGACCTCCTGAGGAGAAGCACCCGTGTCCCGACCCGACATCCGTCCGGACGCCGCCTCCGCCGGCACCTCCGCCGACGCGGCCCCGGACGGCACCCGCCCGGCCGACGGCCGGCGCTGGTGGGCGCTGGTCTTCATCGGCATGGCCCAGCTGATGGTCGTGCTCGACGCGACGATCGTGAACATCGCCCTGCCGTCGGCGCAGTCTGCCCTCGACTTCACCGACGGCGACCGGCAGTGGATCCTGACCGCGTACGCGCTGCCGTTCGGCAGCCTGCTGCTGCTCGGCGGGCGTCTCGCCGACCTGTTCGGCCGCCGGCGTGCCTTCCTGACCGGGCTGATCGGCTTCGCCGCCGCGTCGGTGGCCGGCGGCGCGGCGGTCAGCTTCGAGATGCTGGTGGCGGCGCGAGCGGGCCAGGGCATCTTCGGGGCGCTGCTGGCGCCCGCCGCGCTGTCGCTGCTGACCACGACGTTCACCGATCCCGGTGAGCGCGCCAAGGCGTTCAGCGTGTTCGGTGTCATCGCGGGCGCCGGCGGAGCGATCGGCCTGCTGCTCGGCGGTGTACTCACCGAGTACGTGGACTGGCGCTGGTGCCTGTACGTCAATGTGGTCTTCGCTCTCACCGCGTTCGCCGGGGGCCTCTTGGCGCTGCCCCGGCCCGGGCCCGGCGGGTCGCGGCCGCGGCTGGACCTGCCCGGCACGGTGGCGGTCTCCGCCGGGGTGTTCAGTCTGGTCTTCGGCTCGGCGAACGCCGAGCGCAGCGGGTGGGGCGCGGTGTCGGCCTGGGGCTATCTGGTGGCCGGTACCGCCTTGCTGGTGGTCTTCCTGGGGTGGCAGGTCCGGGCGTCGGATCCGCTGCTGCCGCCGCGCATCCTGCTGGACCGGAACCGGGGCGCGTCGTTCCTCGCCATCCTGGTCGTCGGCTGCGGCCTGATGGGCGTTTTCCTCTTCCTGACGTACTACCTCCAGCTGAGCCTCGGCTACTCGGCGCTCAACACCGGTCTGGCGTTCCTTCCGATGATCGGCGCCATGGGTGTGGCACCGATCGTGGCAGCGGGCCTGGTCCCGAAGATCGGGCCGCGCCCCGTGATCCCGGTGGGGATGGCCGTGACCGCGGCGGGACTCGTCTGGCTGACGACGCTCGACCTGGGCAGCGGCTACGTGACCGGTGTGCTGCCGCCGCTGGTCGTCGTGGGCGCGGGACTCGGCGGCGCGATGGCTCCGGCCATCAACCTGGCCGTGTACGGCGTGGCCGCCCGCGACTCCGGTGTCGCGTCGGCGACCGTCAACATGGTGCTCCAGGTGGGTGGTTCGGGCGCTCTCGCGGTGCTGAACACGGTGGCCACCGCCACCGCGACCGACCGGCTGGCAGGCCGGGAAGCCACCGCGCAGGCCGTACGGGAGGCCGCGCTGCGCGGTTACGCGACGGCCTACTGGTGGTCGGCGGCGCTCTTCCTCGTGGGGGCCGTGGTGTGCTTCGCGCTCTACCGCCCCGGCAAGGTCGACATCGACCCGAACGGCCCCGTACCGGTGTGAGGCCGCCCGGCGGCGGACCGGGCGGGCGCGGTGGCGACGCCGAGCGCGCACTCCTCGGCGAAGGCCAGTACCCGCAGGTGGTGGGCGCGGGCCGTCCAGCCGAGGCTGATGTTGTGCCCGGCGGCGCTCTGCCGGTCCACCTGGACGCGGGGCGCCGCGGCGAGGAGTTCGATCATCTCCCCGATCGCCTCCTCGTCGTGGCGCCACCACCCCTCGTACTCGGCGAAGGTCAGCCGGACCGGGACCCGCACCCGTGCGGCCACCTCCGGGAAGGCGTCGGGCCAGCGCACGGCCTCGGCCCGCTCCCGGGGCGGGAGCGGGCACACGACAGGGGCGACGGTGGAGAACGTACGCGGCGGATACAGGCGCAGGGGCCCCCAGTGCCGCATGCGGTCGCTGCCTGCCGGGCCCGCCTCCGGCAGGGACGGCGGCCCGTCGGCGTACCGGTGGCCGCAGCCGTTGACGTCCACGCCGAGCAGCCGTTCGTGCACCTCTTCCGCGGCGGCGGCCAGGGCGACCTTGCCGCCGAAGGAGTGGCCGAGCAGCACGACACCGGCGCCGGCCGGATACCGCGAGGTGAAGTCGGCGAGCGCGGCACGGACCGCCTCGACCTGGTCGGCGAGATACCGGCCGTCGGGCAGGTCCTCGGCGGAGCGGCCGTAGCCGGGGCGGTCCAGGGCGAGCACGGTGTGACCGAGGCCCGCGCCGAGGGTGAGCAGGGAGACGCTCGGGTCCGCCTGTCCGTCGAAGTAGCCGGCGTTCATGCCTCCGCCGTGCAGGGCGACGACCAGGGCGCGCGGCTCGCCCGCCGGCTCGGCGAGCAGAGCGGACAGCGCCGTACCGGCAGCGTCCAGGGTGATGCGGCGGACGCCGCCGGACAGTGGCGCGGGCTCCATGACTCCTCCTCGGGAAGCGGCTCACGGCCGGGCTACAGCCGCACCGCGCGGGCGTTGAGGCAGGCGAGCAGGGTCCTGGCCTGGACGTTGACGTAGTGCCCGTGCGCGGTCAGCGCGTTCAGCTGGTCCACGGTCGCCCACTGGTAGCCGGGCGGGACGGCCGTCGCCTCCTCGGCGGCGCCCTGGCTGTCCGCCTCGACGAAAAGGTAACGGATGCTCGCGTTCAGGAACCTGCCGCCTTCCTCCGAATGGACGGCCTCGTAACGGATCCGCTCCGGAGCGGCGGCCAGCACCGCGTCGAGGAACGGCGGCCGGTCCTCGGGCGGCAGGTGCTCCCAGTTGCCGGGGGTGGCCTGGACGGTCGGGGCCAGTTCGATCGTGTCCAGGTACCCGGCCTCCACCTTGGCGTTGACGAGTACGTGCGGTACGCCGCCCAGGCGCCGGAACACGAACGCGGCGACGCCGGTTCCGCATGGTTCGATCAGTGGCTGGGACCAGCCGGTGACTTCCCGGTTGCCGGCTTCGACGGTGACCCCGGTGACGCGGAAGTACCGCCCGTCGGGCCGCCCGATGCCGCCCTCCGCGTCCCGCTGCCAGCCGTCGGCCCGGGCGAGGGGGATGAGGCGTGCGTCGATGTCGTGGCGGGCCCGCTCGGCGGTGAACCAGGACAACAGCTCGGTGTCGGAGTGCAGGGCCCCCGGCTCGGGCACCGCCATCGGAAAGCAGGACAGGACCGTACGGGCGTCCATGTTGACCACATGGTCGAGCCGGAGCAGTTCGCCGATCTGCCCGAGGGTCAGCCAGCAGAAGTCGTCGTGGCGGGGTGTCTCCGCGTCGGTCTCGACCAGTATGTTCCGGTTGGCCTTGCGGTAGAACCAGGAGCCGTGTTCCGACTGGAGCGAGTCGGCCAGCACCTGGCCGCGCGAGGGGTCGGCGAAGTGCTCCAGGTATTTCACACCGGCGCCTTCGTGGACGCGCTGGTAGTTGCTGCGGGTAGCCTGGACGGTGGGTGACAGCTGGAGGAGATTGGGGTTCCCGGGCTCCATCTTGGCCTGCATGAGGAAGTGCAGGACCCCGTCGAACTCCTTGGCCAGGATGCCGAGTATCCCCACCTCGGGCTGGTGGATGATCGGCTGCCGCCAGCTGCCGAACGGCCCCTCGTCGACCGTTGCGGCCAGTCCCCTCACGGAGAAGAACCGGCCGCTGTGGTGGACGAGGTCGCCGGTGCCCGGCGCGAAGGACCAGCCGTCGAGCCGGTCGAGCGGCACCTTTCGTACGGCGAACCGGTGGGCTCGGGCCCGCTCGGCGAGCCATCCGGGGACGTCGGCGGTACGGAGGTGGTGGCCGTGGCCGACAGCAGCCGCCGACCGGGCCAGCCGCGCCGCCAGGTCCTGGGCGGTGCGGGGGCGCAGGAGCGCGGCGGCGGTCATGCCGGGCCTCCGCTTCCTGTGCTCTTGCTGCTGCCCTGTTCCCGTTCCGCCTCGTCGGCGAGGTAGGTGACGGTGCGGCGCAGGGCCTGGTGCAGTGGCGTCCGGGGTTGCCAGCCGGTGACGGTGTGGAAGGCGGAGGCGTCGATGGTGACGCTGGTGAAGTCTCCGGCTTCGGCGTGGGCGGGCGGCTCCACGGACACGACGGGTACGGGTGGCTTGCCGGTGCGCTCGGCCACGAGGCCGGCGACCTGTTCGAAGACGGGGCCGAGGGGTTGGCCTTGGCCGGTGCCCAGGAGCCAGTGGCGCCCGGCGAGGGCGTCGGTGTGGTCGATGGCGGCGACGACGGCGCGGGCGAGGTCGTCGATGTAGAGCAGGTCGCGGCGGACGGTGCCGTCGTGCCACATCGTGATCGGGTCCCCGGCCAGCGCGCGGCGGGCCATGGCGGAGACGATGCCCCGGTCGCGGGCGGTGGAGTGCGGGTTGTAGCCGAAGACGGTGGGCAGTCGCAGCGACGCCGCGCGCAGCACGCCGCGGCCGTCGGCATGGAGGAGGTGGCGTTCGGCGGCGAGTTTCTGCCGGTCGTACTCACCCGCCGGATGGTCTTCCTCGGTGCCGTCGAGGACCTGCTTGCCGGTCGGGCCGACCTGGGAGGCGGCTCCGGTGAAGACGACCTTCGGCGGTGGCCCGCCGGTGCGCTCGGCGAGGGTGTGGACGAGGTCGCGGGCCAGGCCGACGTTGACGCGTTCGGCGGCCGTGTCACCGTCCTCGATACGCCATGTGGAGGTCGCCGCGCTGTACAGGGTGGCGAGGACGATGACGTCGGCGCCGGCGACCGCGGCCGCCATCGCGCCCGGCTCCGTCAGGTCCGCCGTATGGACGTCGATCTCGGCGCGGCCGTCAGCGGGTATCGCCGCGGGGCGGCGTGAGACGGCGCGTAACCGTACGGGCCGGGCGGCGAGTTCGCGCAGGACGGCGGAGCCGACGAAGCCGGTGGCGCCGAGCAGCGCGATCCGGTGGGGTGGGGGGTTCACTGCCACAGCGCCGCCTCCACCTTCCGGCATGTCTCGTACTCCGGCAGCAGGCCCAGCTCGCGTGCCTCGGCCAGCGTGGGCGCGGCCTTGTCCCTCTCGGACTGCGCCAGATCGAAGCCGTCCGGGATCGTCAGACCGAGCTGCGGGTCGAGGGGGGAGACGGCGAGCTCGTTGGCGGCGACATATCCCTCGGACATCACGTAGACGACCATCGAATCGTCCTGCACGGAGAGGAAGGCGTGCCCCACACCGACCGGGATGTACAGCGCCTGGCAGGTGTCACCACCGAGCTCGGTGGACTCCCACCGCCCGAACGTCGGCGACCCCACCCTCAGGTCCACCAGATAGTCCCGCACACGGCCATAAGGGCAGTAGACATACTTGGCCCGTCCCGGCGGAGTCGTCGTGTAATGGATGCCCCGCAGCACCCCCCGCGCCGACAGATTGTGGCTGATGTCCTTCACCGGGAAGAGCGACCTGCCACGGGCTCCCGCGAAAGGCGTGTCCTGATACGGCGAGGTGAACAGCCCACGGTCGTCCCGGTACACGGGCGGAGTGAACATGAACGCGCCCTCGATACCCAGCTTCTGCACCTTCACCGCACTCACTTACCCTCCGCCGTGAGGACGTCGCGCAGGGCGTGGATGACGCGGTCCTGCACCGCCTCGGGCAGCGAGGGATACATCGGCAGGGAGAAGACCTCCCCGGCCAGCCGCTCCGTCACCGGCAACGACCCCGCCTCCCAGCCCAGATGAGCAAACCCCGACATCGTGTGCACCGGCCACGGATAGCTGACGTTGAGATGGATGTCGTAGGCCTTCAGAGCCTCCACAATCGCGTCACGGCGCGGATGCCGGACCACATACACGTAATAGACATGGCTGTTCCCCGCACCGGTCACCGGCAGCCGAAGCCCACCCGGACCGGCCAGATCCCCCAGACCCTCCTCATACCGGCGGGCCACCGCGTTCCGGCCCTCGATATAGGAGTCGAGACGGGTCAGCTTGCGGCGCAGGATCTCCGCCTGCACCTCGTCCAGACGCGCGTTGTGCCCCGGCGTACGGACGACGTAATACACCCGGTCCATGCCGTAGTAGCGCAGCTGTCGCATCGCCGCATCGGTCCCGGCGTCCGAGGTCAGCACCGCACCACCGTCACCGTAGGCGCCCAGCACCTTCGTCGGATAGAACGAGAACGCCGCCGCATCCCCCATCGTCCCCGCCGGCCGCCCATGATGACGCGCCCCATGCGCCTGGGCACAGTCCTCCAACACCTTCAGCCCATGCCGCTCCGCGATACGGAGCAACGGCTCCATGTCGGCACACTGCCCGTACAGATGAACCGGCAGCAGCACCTTCGTCCGCTCCGTCACCGCCGCCTCCACCCCGGCGGGATCGATCAGGAAGTCCTCCTCACGGACATCGACGAACACCGGCGTCGCCCCTGTCGACACGATCGCCACCACCGTCGGCGCCGCCGTGTTCGAGACCGTGATCACCTCATCGCCCGGACCCACACCCAGCGCCTCCAACGCCAGCTTCAACGCGTTGGTCCCGTTGTCCACCCCCGTACACAGACCGCCACCGTGATATGCCGCGAACTCCTCCTCGAAACCCTTCACACTCTCACCCAGCACAAGACGACCCGACGCGAACACCTTCCCCACCGCGTCGAGGATGTCGTCCTTCTCCTTCTCGTACTCCGGCAGGTAATCCCAGACGTGGGTGCTCACAGGGGTGCTCCTCTTGTTCGTCGTGTCGGGGGCGGCGGGAATCGTGGCGGCGCTCAAGGCGCCACCGGTGCACCGAACCAGCGGTGCAGGGCCTCGGACAGGCCGGTGGTGCCGGTGCCGGCCCAGGCGACATGGCCGTCGGGTCGGACAAGGAGTGCCTCGGGGCGGGCGAGGGCGTCGTCGGGCGCCGTCTCGCCGAGCCGGGCCGTAACTGTCAGGACGCGGTCCTTCCACGCGCCCGCGACTGCGGCGACCCCGGCGTCGTCGCCGAGGTCGAGCAGTACGCCCTGAGCGGGGTGCAATAGACCGGTGGTGGTGATCCGACCCGCGGCGGTGTCCAGCGGGCGCGGGGGCAGACGCCGTCCCAGCAGGGGGTGGGTACCGTCCTCCCCCAGGTCGTCGTACCGGATGTCCAGGCCGCTGACGACACCGGCGAGGTGGCGTTTGACGTCGTCGTACTCGATGAGTTCGGCGAACAGCGCGCGCAGCGGGTCGTGCTCCTCGCCGCCGAGGTAGAGGGCTCCCTGGGCCCGGGTGTTCATCAGCAGCCGGGAGCCGACGGGGTGCCGTTCGCCGTGGTAGGTGTCGAGCAGGCCGGGCGGTGCCCAGCCCTGGACGGTGGCGGCGAGCTTCCAGCCCAGGTTGGCGGCGTCCTGCACACCGGTGCTCAGCCCCTGGCCGCCGGCGGGAAGATGGATGTGCGCGGCGTCCCCGGCGAGCAGGATCCGGCCGCGCCGGTACTCGGAGACCTGGCGGGCGGCGTCGGTGAAGGAGCTGACCCAGTCGGCGGTGCCGCCGCTGATGTCCTCGCCGGTGATGCCCTGCCAGGCGGCCGCGACCTCGGCGAAGTCGGGCTGCTCGGACCGTTCGCTCGCCGGATCGCCGGCCGGGCAGACGATGATGCGGTCCACGCCCTCGCCGAGGGGGGCGGCCATCACCATGCCGGCTTGGTTGCGCTCGCCGAGGAAGCGCGGCCGGATGGCGCAGCCGACCACGTCGGCCAGGTACATCCGGCGGGTAGCCGGGAAGCCGGGGAAGTCGAAGCCGGCCATGGTGCGCACCGCGCTGCGTCCGCCGTCGCACCCGACCAGGTAGGAGGCGCGTAACCGCCGGCCGCCGCCCTGGCCGTCGACCACATCGATCTCGACGGCGTCGCCGCGGTCCGTGAGTCCGGTCAGTTCCCAGCCTCGCTGGATGTCCGCGCCCAGACCCCGTGCCCATGTCTCCAGGACCGCCTCGGTCCGCGACTGCGGTATGCCGCGTGCTCCGAAGTGGCCGTCGCGGAGCACGGAGTAGTCGAAGAGGATGCCGCCGAAGTGTCCTTGGGGGCTGGTTTCCAGGTCGGGGCCGAATCCTTCGAGCAGCCCCCGCTGGTCGAACACCTCCATGGCCCGGGCGGTGAATCCGAGGCCGCGTGACTGACCTGTCGGCTCCGGCAGTTGCTCCACGACGACGACGCGTGCGCCGCCCAGGCGCAGTTCGCCGGCGAGCATCAGCCCCGTCGGCCCCGCGCCGACGACGATGACGTCCGTGTCCATGGGTGTCTCCTTGCTCTTGCTGTCAGTCAGGCGGTCTTCCACCACTCGGGGTTGTCGCGGTACCAGGCGACGGTCGCCGCCAGACCCTCGTCGAGCGTGTGGCGCGGTGTGTAGCCGAGCTGGGTGCGGATCTTGTGATCGCTGAGGGAGTAGCGCAGGTCGTGGCCCTTGCGGTCGGGTACGTGGCGGATCATCGAGGTGTCCGCGCCGCACAGGGTCAGGATGCGCCGGGTGAGCTGGAGGTTGGTGAGTTCGTCGCCGCCGCCGATGTTGTAGATCTCGCCCGGACGGCCCCGGGTGAGGACCAGGTGGACGGCGCGGCAGTGGTCGTCGACGTGGAGCCATTCGCGCCGGTTGCTTCCGTCGCCGTAGAGGGGGACCGGGTCGCCTCGCAGGAGGTGGGTGACGAACCGGGGGATGAGTTTCTCGGGGTGCTGGTAGGGGCCGTAGTTGTTGCAGCACCGTGTCACCGACACATCCAGCCCGTGCGTGCGCCAGTACGCGCGTGCCACCAGATCCGCACCCGCCTTCGAGGCCGCGTAGGGGGAGTTGGGCAGCAGCGGCGAGGTCTCCGTCCACGAGCCGGTGTCGATCGACCCGTACACCTCGTCCGTCGAGACATGCACCACCCGCTCGACCCCGGACCGGACGGCCGCCTCCAGGAGTGTCTGCGTGCCCACCACGTTCGTACGGGCGAAGTCGCCGCCGCCGTCGATCGAGCGGTCGACATGCGACTCGGCCGCGAAATGCACCACCGCCTCATGCCCCGGCAGCACCTCCGCCAGCAGACGCGCGTCACACACATCACCCTCCACGAAGGTGAGCCGGCCGTGAACGGCCGGAAGGTTGTCACGGTTGCCCGCATAGGTGAGCCTGTCCAGCACCGTCACCCCCACCTCACCGGGGCCGTAGGCGCCCTCCAGCAGACACCGCACGTAGTGCGAGCCGATGAACCCCGCCCCGCCCGTCACCAGAACCCTCATATGCCCTCCCCGTGCCGCGGATCACCGGTGATCTCCATCAAGTACCGCCCGTAGGGCGACTTCGACAACGCCAGCCCCATCCGGAAGCAACTGTCGCGGTCGATATAGCCCATCCGCCAGGCGATCTCTTCGATACAGCCGATTCGCACCCCCTGTCGGCGCGAAAGGATCTGCACATACTGCCCCGCCTCCGTCAACGCGTCGTGCGTCCCCGTGTCCAGCCACACAAACCCCCGCCCCAACTGCACCAACGCCGCCCGGCCTCGCTCCAGATACACCCGGTTGACATCCGTGATCTCCAGCTCCCCCCGCTCCGAAGGACGCAGACCACGGGCGATCTCCACCACCTCGTTGTCGTAGAGGTACAAACCCGTGATGGCCAGATTCGATCGCGGTTTCGCCGGCTTCTCCTCCAGCCGCACCAGCCGCCCCTCCCCGTCGACCTCCCCCACGCCGTACCGCTCCGGATCGCTCACCGGATACCCGAACAGCACACACCCCTCCACGTCCCGCGCACTGGACCGCAGAATCTCCCCGAACCCCGGCCCGTGGAACAGGTTGTCGCCCAGGATCAGCGCCACCGAGTCGTCCCCGATGTGCTCCGCACCCAGCACGAACGCGTCCGCCAGCCCCCGCGGCCTGTCCTGCTCCGCATACGTCAGCGACAGACCCAGCGCGGAACCGTCCCCCAGCAGCCGCTGGAAGCCCGGCACTTCACCCGGCGCCGCGATCACCTGGATCTCCGTCACACCCGCCAGCATCAACACCGACAACGGGTAATAGATCATCGGTTTGTCGTACACCGGCAGCAACTGCTTCGAAACCCCCAGCGTGATCGGATGCAACCGCGTCCCATGACCACCGGCCAGAATGATCCCCTTCATCCTCCGGTCCCTTCCGGTGTCGGTGCGGGGTCGCCGAACCAGCGACGCAGCGCGGCGAGCGGCGCCTGCCCGTACGCCTCCGCACGGGGCGCGGCCCAGGCGACGTGTCCGTCCGGGCGTACGAGGACGGCGCCGGTTCCGTCCGGCAGGCCGGTCGGGTACCGCTCGGTGGGCGCCGGCGCGCGCGTGGGCGTGGCCGCGACCGCCCGTACCCGTGATGCCCAGGGCGCGGCGGCCCGGAGCAGTGCGCCGCCGTCGCCTCCGCCGAAGTCCAGCAGGACGCCCCGGCCGGCGCGTAACAGGGCGAAGGTGCTGCCGGCTCCGCTGTCCTTGCCCTCGTCCGTACGCAGTGCCGCGTAGGGCAGGCGCGTCCCGACCAGGGGGTTCGCGGGGGCTTCGGCGTCGTCGGCGTCGTCGGCGGGGTAGCGGATGTCGAGGCCCGAGATCATTCCGGCGAGGTGTAGGCGTACGGGTTCGAGCGGCATCAGCTCGGCGAGCAGCGCCCGCTGCGGCTCGGACTCGGGGCCGCCGAAGAGGACTCCCGCCTGGGTCTCGATGCTGTCGAGCACCCGTCGCCCGACGGCATGCCGTTCGGTGTGGTAGCTGTCGAGGAGGCCGGGTGGTGCCCAGCCGTCGACGGTGGCGGCGAGTTTCCAGCCGAGGTTGACGGCGTCCTGCAGGCCGAGGTTGAGGGCCTGCCCGCCGATCGGCGGCTGTCGGTGCGCGGCGTCGCCGGCGAAGAGCAGCCGGCCGTGACGGTATTGGGTGAGCTGTCGGCACGCGTCGCCGAAAGCGTTGCGCCACAGGGGGGTGCCGTCCCCGATGTCCTCGCCGGTGACGCGCCGCCACACCGCGGCGATCTCGCCGAACTCGGGCGCGCCGGGGCGCTGCCGGGGCGTGGAGCCGAACTCGTGGACCATCACGCGGGTGACGCCGTCGGCGCGGCGCGCGGCGATGGCGAGGCCGTGTGGCAGGCGCTCGAAGCGCCGGTCCGGGATGTCGATACCGGCCACGTCGGCGCGGAGCAGCTCACGGCGGGCGTCGTGCCCGGGGAAGGCGGCGCCGGTGAGACGGCGTACGGTGCTGTCCTCGCCGTCGCAGGCCACGGCGTACTCGGCGCGGACACGGACCGGGCCGTCGGGCCCGGTGGTGCCGGCCTCGACGTGGTCGTCCCGCACGGTCAGGCGATGGAGTTCGTGGCGGCGGGCGATCACGGCGCCGAGCGAGCGCGCCCAGTCCTCAAGCAGCTCCTCGGTGCGGGTCTGCGGCACCTTCCACTGCCCGGCGTGGGGGCCGGGCAGTTCGAGGGAGAGCGGTATGCCTCCGAAGTGGCCGAGCGGTTCGCGCGGCGGGGTGCCGAGCGCGCCGAGCAGCCCGCGGGAGTCCAGGATCTCCATGGTCCTGGCGTGCAGGGTGGAGGCCCGCGACTCGGTCGTCGGGGCGTCGCGCCGCTCGACGACCAGAACGTCGGCGCCGCCCAGGCGGAGTTCACCGGCGAGCATCAGCCCCACGGGGCCGCCGCCGACGACGAGAACCTGCGGGGTGAGGGTACGGGTGGTCTCGGCCGTCACGGTCAGCGCCCGCTCTCCGCGTGGTCCTTGGCGTGGCCCAGGGTGGCGAGGCTGTTGGTGCTGAGCGCGGTGTGCACATACGCGCGGGCGTCGGCGACGGTCGCCTCGGCGCCGAGGACCTTCGCGATGTTCTCGGTGTTGAGGACGACGGTGTGCTGGGAGGACGCGGCGACCCGGCCGTCCGGGGTCTCGCGGAACGTCCAGCAGCCGGTGTGCAGCGACATCAGCGCCGGCAGGGTGACCTGCTTGTAGGCGATCTTGTGGTGCGGGACGCAGACGCGGTACGAGTGGGTGGTGTGTGTGGAGCCGTCCTTGGCGCGGGTGTCCATGCGGAGGCTCTGCAGTCCTGGGGTGTCCTCCGTGAGCTGTACGGACGCCACGTGCGGGAGCCGCTCGGGCCACAGGTGGGCCTCGTTGACGAAGTCGTACAGGTCCTTGGCCTGGCCGTCGACGAGCACGGCGTCCTCGAAGGAGAACGTCAGCTCCTCCTCCGTGCGGACGCGTTCCACGTTGGTCCTCAGGGCGGCGAGTTCGGAGCGTGAGTTGCGGTCGACGGCCTGGTCGATCCATGCCAGCCCGGCCGGATCGTCGTCCACGGCACGGTAGTCGTGCAGCAGCCGGATGCGGCAGCTGGACGCGGTGAGCGGTTCGACGATCCAGGCGCCGCCCATCGCGGCGACCGGGGGTGCGGAGACCTCCTGCCGGAAGTCGACGCGGAGCGCGGCCGCGTCGAGTGTGCGGCGCGACGTCCAGTTCTTGGCCTCGCCGTTGGCGGTTGCCCATATCCGGATTCGCTCCTGGTCGCCGTCGCGTTCCAGGTGGTCGACGTGGATGGTGGGCGGGAAGATCCGCGGCCAGTTCTCCACTTCGGCGATCAGCCGGTACACGGTCTCGGCCGGGGCGTCGACCGTGATCTCGTGTGCCACCTCGCGCGGGCCGTTCGCTGTCATTGCTGCTCTCTCCCGGGTGGTCGGTCGGTGCGGCTCAGAAGTTGCCCAGGCCGCCGCAGACGTTGAGCGCCTGGGACGTGATGGACGCGGCTGTGTCGGAGGCGAGATAGCCGACCAGGCCGGCCACTTCCTCCGGGGTGGAGTAGCGGCCGAGCGGGATCTTCGCCTGGAACTTCTCGAGGATGGCCTCCTCGGTGGTGTCGTAGGCGGCGGCGTATCCCTGTCGGACGCGCTGCGCCATCGGTGTCTCGACATAGCCGGGGCATACGGCGTTGACCGTGATGCCGTTGGGGGCGAGCTCGTTGCCGAGGGCCTTGGTGAATCCGACCACGCCGTGTTTGGAGGCCGAGTAGGGGGCGCCGAGCACCACGCCCTGCTTGCCGGCCGTGGAGGCGATGTTGATGACGCGGCCGCGGTCCTTGTTGCGCATGCCGCCGGTGGTGAGGACCTCGCGGGTCATCCGGAACACGCTGTTGAGGTTGGTGTCGATGACGTCGTGCCACAGCTCGTCGGCGATGTCCGCGGTCACTCCGCCGCCGCTGCGTCCGGCGTTGTTGACGAGGACGTCGACGGTGCCGAACCGGTCGACGGCGGCCTGTACGAACGCCTTCACGTCGGTGTCGCGGCGCACGTCCAGGGTGGTTCCGTCGGCCTCGTACCCCTCCTCGCGCAGTTGCTTGACGGTCGTGGCGACGTTCTCCGCACCGCGCGCGCCGATGAACACCCGGTGGCCGGCGGCGGCGAGGTTCCGTGCGACGGCGAGGCCGATACCGCTGGTGGCGCCGGTGATGAGGGCGACCCGCTGTTCCCGCTCGGGCATGCTCGTGTTTTCCCTTCACATGACGTGCGACATGCGATGTGTGACATGTCGCGGGGGCTGGGTGGTGCGGGGGTGGTGCTGGGGCGTGGGTGGGTGGTGTGGCGGTCAGGCCGCGGCGGTCAGCTGCCCGTTGACCGCGTCGATCAGCTCACGCGGGGTCGCGCCGTCCGCCAGGGCCGTGTCGTCAAGGCCGACGCCGTACTCGCGCTCGATGCGGCCGACGGTCTCCAGCAGGGCCAGCGACTCGTAGCCGAGCTGTTCGAAGGGGCGGTCGAGGATGTCGCCGTCGAGGTCGGTCTCCTCGTCGCTGCCCGCGCTCTCCAGGAGGATCCGCTTGAGGTCGGCCAGGGTGAACTCGGTGGTGGGCATGTCGTTTCCTTCCATGCGTGTGTTCCGTTCGAGGGTCTGGGGCGCGTCGTGCGTCCGTGTGTGTCCGGGGTACGGCGACGCGGGTCTGGTCCGGCAGCGCCCCGGGCCGTGCGGGGGGGATGTCGTCCGGGGCGCTGCCGCTCGGGGGGCGCTATGCGGCGCGCACGACCATGGCGGAGTTGAACCCGCCGTGGCCTCGGGCCAGCACGAGCGCGGTGCGGACCTGGGCTGGGCGCGGCTGGGCGACGACCAGGTCCAGTGCGTAGCGGGGCGAGGGGGTGACGTTGACGGTGGGCGGGATGAGGCCGTCGCGGATCGACAGCAGGGCCGCCGTCAGGTCCAGCGGGGCTCCCCCGGAGTTCAGGCGGCCCGTCATCGTCTTGGGCGCGGTGACGGGAACGCCGCGGGGCCCGAAGAGCGCGCCGATCGCCTCGGCCTCGATCCTGTCCGGTTCGGGCACGCCCGCCGCGTCGGCGAAGACCACGTCGATCTCGGACGGCGCCATGCCGGCCTCGGCGAGGGCCAGTTCTGCGGCCCTGCGCAGGCCGGGCGAGCGCCCGCTGCCCGGCCGGGGGTCGAAAGTCGCGCCGTACCCGGCGATCTCCCCGAGGGCGGTGGCGCCGCGGGCGCGGGCGGCCTCGGCGTCCTCCAGGACGAGGATGGCGCCGCCCTCGCCCGGCACATGGCCGCTCGCCTCGTCGTCGAACGGGAGGTAGGCGCGGGAGGGTTGGTCGCTGGTGCTGAGCCGTCCGCCGGTCATCTGGGCGACCCAGCCCCAGGGACAGACCGAGGCGTCGACGGCGCCGGTGACGATCAGCGGCGTGCCCTTGCGGATCTGCCGGCGCGCCTGGGCGACCGCGTCGAGGCCGCCGGCCTGGTCGCTGACGACGACCCCGCTGGGGCCCTTCATGCCGTTGCGTATGGAGATCTGACCGCTGTTGACGGCGTAGAACCAGGCGAAGGACTGGTAGGCGCTTACGTAGCAGCTGCCTCGGTTCCACAGGTTGCGGAGCTCGCCCTGGCCGAATTCGAAGCCGCCGGACGAGCCGGCGGTGATGACGCCCATGTCGTACGCGGGGAGTTGCCCGGGATCGGCGCCGGCGTCGGCGAGCGCCCAGTCCGCAGCGGCGAGCGCCATCCGGGTCATCCGGTCGGTCTGCGGCAGCAGCCGGCCGGGCAGATGGTCCTCGGCCACGAAACCGGGGACCTCCCCGGCCAGCCGCGACGGGTACGAGGCCGGGTCGAAGCGGGTGATCCGGCCGATGCCGCTCTTGCCGGCCCGTGCGGCGGCCCAGAAGTCCTGGGTGCCCAGCCCGTTGGGCGCCACCACACCGAGGCCGGTCACGACAGGTCCGGTACTCATGCGGCCGCCCTCCCCGGCCGGTCGGGCCGGGCCAGCACCATGGCGCTCTGGAAGCCGCCGAAGCCGCTGCCCACCGTGAGCACG
Organism: Streptomyces sp. TRM49041; assembly: GCF_008271805.1. Taxonomy (GTDB): domain Bacteria; phylum Actinomycetota; class Actinomycetes; order Streptomycetales; family Streptomycetaceae; genus Streptomyces. The sequence goes on along the minus strand of NZ_VSRY01000040.1, from coordinate 8,418 downwards.
GCATCCGTGGTCTGTTCGCGTGCGGTCAGGGGTACGTAGTCCAAGTCGCACTCCGGGTCGGGGCTGGTCAGATTCGCCGTCGGCGGTACGACGCCGTGTTCCATGGCGAGGGCGCTGGCGGCGATCTCGAGGGAGCCGATGGCGCCCAGCGAGTGCCCGACCATCGACTTGATGGAGCTGACCGGGGTCCGGTACGCGTGGTCGCCGAGGCTCTTCTTGAACGCGGCGGTCTCGTGGCGGTCGTTCTGCTTGGTGCCGGAGCCGTGCGCGTTGACGTAGTGGATGTCCTCGGCGTCGAGCGCGGCCTCGTCCAGCGCGGACCGGATGGCCTCCGCCATCTCGGCGCCGTCCGGGCGCAGTCCGGTCATGTGGTAGGCGTTGCTGCGGGTGGCGTAGCCGGCGATCTCCGCGTAGACGTGGGCGCCGCGCCGTCGGGCGCTCTCCAGCTCCTCCAGGACGAAGACGGCGCAGCCCTCGCCGAGGACGAAGCCGTTGCGGGTCGCGTCGAAGGGTCGGGAGGCCCGTTCGGGTTCGTCGTCGCGGGGTGTGGTCGCCTTGATGGCGTCGAAGCAGGCCATGGTGATCGGTGAGATGGGGGCGTCGGAGGAGCCGGCGATCATGATGTCGGCGGTGCCCTCGCGGATCAGCTCGACGGCGTACCCGACCGAGTCGATGCCGGAGGTGCAGCCGGTGGACACCATGGCGGCGGGGCCCTCGGCGCCGACGGCCCAGGCCACTTCGGCGACGAAGGAGCTGGGCACCATGGCGTCGAAGAGGTGCGGCACGGCGTAGGTGTGGTCGACCAGGTCGAGCCGGCCGCCGTCGCTGACGACGCGGTACTCCCGGTCCAGGCTCATGGTGGCGCCGACGGCGCTGCCGACGGTGACCCCGACACGGCACGGATCGAGTCCGTCCAGGTCGATGCCGCTGTCGGTGACCGCGGCGCGGGCCGCGACCACGGCGAACTGCGCGGCCCGGTCCATGCGGCGGATCTCCTGCGGTGTCAGCCCGTGGGCCTCCGGGTCGAAGTCCATCTCCGCGGCGACCCGGGAGCGGAACGGCGCGGGGTCGAAGAAGGTGATGCCGCGGGTCGCGGTGCGGCCCTCGCTGAGCAGGTTCCAGAACCGTTCGACGCCGATACCACCGGGAGCGAGGACCTCCATCCCGGTGATGGCGACGCGCCGGCCGCTCATGCTCCGGCCTCCCAGTGGTAGAAGCGGGTCGCCATGGCGTCGGCGGGCGAGCGCCAGGTCTGGGGGTCGTATGCCTCGATGTAGGGCTTGAGGTCCTCGCTGACGCGCACGAAACGGGGGTCCGTCTTGGCCTCCTCGATCCGCTCGCCGCCGTTGTCGGAGTCGAAGTCCTGGAGGTGGAAGTACAGCCCCCGGTACGAGAAGAGCTGGCGGCGGCGCGTTCCCATGCGGTGCGGCATCACCGTGGCGTCGAAGTCGGCGAACAGCCCGGCGACGTCGTCGCTCGCGGCGGGCTGCATCCGCGCCACGATCAGAGTGCTGTGCAAGGTCTCTCTCCTTCTGAGCTCACGTCGAAAGCGCCGTGGAAGAGCGCGCCGGAACCTGTCCACAAGGTTCGCCGGTCAGGGACCCGGGGACAAGGAAATCTCATTCAGAGCAAGGTCAGGTTCCGTCATATCCAGGGCCGTCCACGCGCGGGATTCGGGGGCCCGTCATGCCTGTGTCAGAGTTCCGTCAAACGGCCCCTGCGGGCAAAGTCAAAGCTTTAGAAAAACGACGGAACCGGCCCCCGAGGACGCACCTCGGGGGCCGGTATCAACACGGGGGACGCACATCACGACCACGTCCCGGAGGTTTTGTGAATATCCGTTCACCCGCCGCCGAGCTGGAAGCCGATACCGCGCACCGTCAGTATCCAGTCACTCGCGCCGAGTTTGTTGCGGAGGCTGCTGACATGGGTATCGATGGTGCGACGGGACCAGACGTCGCCCCAGACCTCCTTCATGATCCGCTTGCGGGGGACGACCGTGTCGGGCTGGGAGGCGAGAAGGTAGAGCAGATCGAACTCTTTGCGAGTGACATCGATCCGACGGCCGTCGAGGCTGACCTGGCGAGCGGCCGCGTCGATCCGCAGAGCACCGTGCGAGATGACCGGCGGAGCGACGGTGTGCGCCTGCACGCGCCGCATGACGGCGTCCATACGGGCCAGGAGTTCCCGGAAGCCGTAGGGCTTGACGAGATAGTCGTCGGCTCCCGCCTGCAGCCCGAGCACACGGTCGAGTTCGGCCCCTCGGGCGGTGACCGCGATGACCGGGGTGGTGCCGGCCGAGCGGACCCGGCGACAGACCTCCAGACCGTCCAGGTCGGGCAGCTCCAGGTCGAGCAGCACGATGTCGGCGTTGTCGTACGCGCGCAGTGCGGCGATCCCCGTCTCCACCCGGCGGACCTCGTGACCGTGCCGCTGTAAACCCTTCACCAGGGACTCGGCGTCCTCCGTGTCGCTCTCCACGACGAGCACCCGCCAGACGGCGGGTGATGTGGGCACCGCCTGTCGGCGCGGCGCCTTCACCTCCTCTTCGGTCATGCCTGACCTCCCCGTACCGGACATTACCGGCAGATGAGAATTCATCAGGTCAGAGCCACTCATCTTCTCCCCCTTTTTCGGTAGTCCGCATAGCGCACTGAGGACCGACGGGGAGCGCATACGCTGGAATCATGGATTCCAGGCCAGCCTGGATGGATGACATTCACACGGGGCGGATCAGCCTCGAGTGATGTGCACGCTTCCCCCGCATCACAATTCCGCAGCATAACAAACGCTCATATCAGCGCTTCAAGCCAGAATGACATCGAGGCGACACACCCTCAGCACGTCACCGACCAGCGGCCCACCGGCCCGCGGAAGCGATTTCAAGGCACTGGTTGAACGCTAAATCGATACTGCCGGAGCGTAAGCGCGCAATCGGCCGGAAAGTCCCTACGCGGCGCCCGTGTGATGCGGTAGAAGCATCCTCCGGTGCTAGGAGAACAGCGGCCTGATGTGCTCCGGCGCCTCCTCCCGGCCCCACTCGGCCGTCTTGCGCATGAGGTCGGGGGTCGCCTCGAAGCAGCGGTTGTCGGGGTCGCCCAGGGCGAACGGCGCGGGCAGCGCGTCGGTCTGCCGGATTCGGGCGAACACGCTCAACGCGGCCTCACCGGGAGGCAGCGCACCCGACTCCACCTCCTCGCAGAGCTGGCGCGTGTAGCTCAGCAACCCGCCGACGTCATGGCCCACGGGGTCCGGCAGGCCCGGGGTCGTACGCGTCTCCAGCTCGCGCAGCACGTCGTCGTCCCGGGTCTCGACGAAGGTGCGGTAGGCACGCTCCAGCGTCATCGTGGGCAGGATGCTCGTCGCCTTCCACACCCGCGACACCGCGTTCCACAGGTCGTAGTGCCGGAAGCCGACGAACGAGCTGTAGACCAGGTCGTCGTGCACGTCGAACAGCCCCTGCTGGAGGCTGTCGATGTACATGAACCGCTCCGTGGACCAGTCGCCGTCCCGCGATGCCTCGATCAGCCGCCAGGCAAGGGAGTTGACGACCTCGAGCGTGTTGGTCAGCCCGCGCGAGTACAGCGCGTCGATGAACCCGGCCGCGTGCGCGGTGAGGCAGTACCGCTCCCCCACGGTGCGCGTCGCGGAGTACTGCAGCCGTCCCGTGGCCACCCAGGGGCGCACCGCCCTGGCGTCGGTGAACTGCTCGGCGATCTGCGGGAACCGGCGCAGGAACGCGTCGAACTCCTCCTGCGGTGGCATGTCGGGCTTCGGGAAGACCCGCTCGTCCAGGGTGAGCCCCACGCTGCACAGCGGGCTCATCGCGTCCTCGTGGTTGTCGAACGGTATGACCCACAACCAGCCGCCGTCGAACACGTGGTGGAGCGTGCCGTGGTGCCAGGGACTGGGCTGCTTGTGCGCCGAGGCCGCCTCGGTGTCGTCGAAGGGCGTGACATTCACCATGTGGGTGAAGAGCGTGCGGGAGTGGTGCCGTGCGCGGGTGGGCTCCTCCCGCAGCCCGAAGGCGTCCGCGACAGGCGAGCGGAAGCCGCTGCAGTCCACCAGGTACTCCGCGTGGAACTCCTCGCCCCGGTCCGAGCGGAGCAGGACGCCGTCCTCGCCGGTCTCGATGTCCTGAATCCGGGTGGCGAGCCTCGGCTCGGCGCCGTACACCGCCGCCAGGTGGAACAGATACGCGTCGATGTCCTGCCGGAACAGATGACTCTCGGTGCGCTGCCACTCGGGGACGACCAGCTGGTTGACCTTCTCCGGGTCCTGGGGCCGGCCTTCCTGGTGGTACACGAACCCGAAGTTCTGCTTCCGGCCGCTCATCGGCGAGACCTTTTCCTGGATGCCGCGGAAGCCGGCGAGCGGCGCGATCTCGGGAACGTCGTACCGCTCGGCGATGATCCTGGTGAGGGTCGAGGTGTACGGGATGGTGGACTCGCCCACCGCGAAGCGTGGATGCACCCCGGCGTCGATGAGCAGCACCTTCACACCGTTTCGGGCGAGCACCGCGCCGAGCGTTCCGCCGGCCATGCCCGCGCCGAGGACGGCCACGTCGTAGCGCTCGCCGCGCGTGTCGTGCTGCGGTTCCCTGCTGATGGAGTTCACGTCAGAACCTTTCGGTGGTGGACAGGTGGCGGTGAAGCGGGCCCAGCTCCCCGCGGAAGAAGACCAGGGGCTCCTCGTCGGCGCCGGGCACGCCGAGCTCGACGACCTCGCCGACGAAGACCGTGTGGTCGCCGGCCTCGACGGTGTTGACCAGGTGGCAGGAGAGATAGCCGACGACGCCGCCGAGTACGGGCACTCCGGTCCGCGCCGAGTGGTGCGGCGTCTCGTCCAGCGAGGCCGTGGCCCGGCCGGCGAACGCCCTGGCCAACGGCTCCTGCTCGGCGGCCAGCAGATTCACGGCGTACGCCCGCGACTCCTCCACGACCGCGCGGAGCCGGGAGGCGCGGTGCAGGCAGAACAGCACCAGGGCCGGGTCCAGGGACACCGAGGTGAAGGAGTTGACCGTGGTGCCGGCCGCCCGTTCGCCCAGGCCGCTGGTGACCACGGTCACGCCCGTCACGAAGTGCCCGCACACCCGGCGCAGCGACTCCGTGTCGACCGGCGTGCGGGGCGGCGTGTGCCGCGGCCCCTGCGACGGCGGTTCCGGCGCCGTATGCGGATCGGACGACGACAAGGGGGACATGTGCAGACCTGGGGGCGGAGCCATGGTCCTGCCTCTCTCGCGGCGGAAGTCGCGCGGACGGGTGCGGATGGGAACCGGTGCGTGCGTATGCCGGAATGGGCCGGATCTGATCGGTCCGCATCGAGGCCGCGGAGCCGTGGGACGAGGCCAGAGGCCCGCGCCGGCGCCGGAGGTGCCCCCCCGCGCTCACCGCCGGGGGCAGCTCGTCGGCCAAAAGCTTGTTCTCTGCCGGTTTCGCTTTCAACCCACGTCGGCTCAGAGCTTGGTCAGGTTTGTGCACGCGCCCGTCAGCCGAGCGTCAAACCGGCCGTGCGGCCCGTCGGCGGCCGCGTTGATGAGTACCGGCTACTCAGGCCGGACGCCGGGATTCCGTGGTCGGGTGGCATCCGGCGGTGGGCCGAGCGGCCACGCCGGTACCCGTGCGATGCGTCGGAGGGAAATCGACGATGAAGATGGAGAGCGTCTATCTGGCCGGCCTGGGCACCTATGTGCCGGATCTGGTGACGACCGAGCAGGCGGTGCGGTCCGGCTGGTACGACGCGGCCGCCCGGGAGGCTTCCGGGCTGGAGTCCGTCGCGATCGCCGGCTCGCTGTCGGCCCCGGACATGGCGGTGCGCGCGGCGGAGGTCGCCGTGGCACGCTCGGGCCGCGCGCCCGAGGACTTCGGCGCGCTGCTGCACAGCTCCGCGTACCACCAGGGCCCCGACGGCTGGTCGCCTCCGCACTACATCCTGGCGAACACGTTGGGCACACCCATCACGGCGATGGAGGTGAAGCAGGGCTGTCAGGGGATGCTCTCGTCCCTCGCCGTCGCCGGCCACCGCCTCGCCGGGGAACCGCGGAAGTCGGCGGTCCTGCTGACCGCCGCGGACAACTACTCCGCCCCCCTGGTCGACCGGTGGACCACGTCGCGGCTCTCCGTCTTCGGCGACGGAGCCGCCGCCGCCGTGGTCTGCCGCGACCGGGGCTTCGCCGAGGTGCTGTCGGTCGGCACATACTCCGCGCCCGCGATGGAGGCGCTGCACCGGGGTGCCGAGCCAGTCTTCCCGCCCGCCGTGACGGTCGGCCGGGAGCTGGACTACGAGGCCCGTGTCACGTTCTGGATGGACGAGTGGGCCAAGGGCAACACCCCGCCGATGGCGCACCCCGGCGAGGTGCTGCAGACGGCCCTGGACGAGGCGCTCGAGGACGCCGGACTGACCGCCGACGACATCACGCGGGTCTGCCACCCGAGCGCCACCCTGGAGGCGCTGCGCGACCAGTGGCTCGACCCGCTCGGCTTCTCGCTGGAGCGCGGCATCTGGGAGCACACCAAGAAGGTCGGCCACATCAGCGCGGCCGACGTCTTCATCGGCCTGGAGTACCTGTGGACCACCCGGCAGGTGGGCCCCGGCGACAAGGTCCTGCTGTTCACCGGCAGCCCCGGCTTCGAAGCCGGGTGCGCGATCGTCGAGATCGTCTCCGGACCCGCCGAGTGACCGGCCGCGCGCCAGAGAGGACGAAGAGGACATGACGGGCGAGGAACTGCGGTCGGCGCTGGCCGAACTGATCGGCATAGCCCCCGAGGACATCGACGACGACGCCAACCTCATCCGCCTGGGACTCGGGTCGCTGCAGATGATGCGCCTGATCACCAGGTGGCGTCGCGAGGGCCTGGCGGTGACCTTCGGGGAGCTGGCCGAGAACCCGACGTTCGCCTCGTGGGACGAGCGGCTCACGCGTGAAGTGACGGCGAAGGCGGACAGCTCCGCCTGAGGGGTGGCGACGGTGGCCCGGGCCACCGGGCCCGGGCCCGACGGTGGGCGGTGACGCCGGCGACCGGATTGCCGATCACCTCGTCGACCCGTCGACGTCGCAGCGGCCGCACGTCCGGGTGTCAGGCGATCCGGTGGGCCTGAAGGGCGGCCGTGCTGCCCAGGCGTTGGGGCAGCTCCGCCCGCGTGGTGACGCCGAGCTTCCCGTACGCGCGGTAGAGGTGGTTCTCCACGGTGCGCACGGACACGACGAGCCGGTCGGCGATCTCCTGGTTGGACAGTTGTGCCGCCGCCAGGACGGCGACCTCCCGTTCCCTGCTGGTCAGCCGGGGCCCGACGGGAGCGGGGCGGCCCTGGCCGTCCGGCACGGCCCAGTCGGGCGGGCGGACGTCGCAGCGGGCCGACAGCTCCGTGCCGGCGGCCTGCGAGGCGCGGGCCCTGCGGCGGTCGCGGCCCTCCCGGTGAGCCCGGGACGCCTGCCCGGCGGCTTCCGCCGCAAGGGGCAGCAGGCCCAGCGAGGCGAAGTCCTCCGATACATGGTCGAGGGCGTCGCCGTCGTGGTCCGCGAGGGCGCGGATGTGACGCGCCGTCACCGCGTCGGCAGCCGAACCGGCCGCCCGGCCGGAGAGCACCAGCATCGCGGCCCGAGCGGCGGACCCCGCGCGCGCGGCGAGATGCAGCGCTGTGAGCGCCTGTGTGGTCCTGCCCGCCCGGGCGGCGCGCTCCGCGACGTCGAGGGCACGTCGCGCCGCCGTCGTACGGTCGCCGAGGCACGCTTCGACGAGCGCGTGCTGCAGGGCGACGGCGTCCGCCGCCAAGGGGGTCACCCACTCCTCGTCCCGCACCGCGCGAGCCTCGTCGAGCACGCCCAGCGCCTGCGCCGCATCTCCGCGCTCGGCGAGCACCCCCGCGAGCTGGGCGAGCCGCCACGCCCTGGGCGCGAACCACTCGCCGGGCACATGGGCGGTGGCGGCCTCCCGGAACAGTGCGACCGCCCGCGCCGCCCGCCCGGCGGCCCGGTGGACCCGCGCCTCCAGCAGGGCAAGGTGCATCCGGTGCCGCGGTCCGCCGTCCCCGCCGTACTCACGCAGCCCTGCCACCACCGCGGCGGCCTCACCCGCGCCACGGGCGTGCAAGGTGATCCACCCCGTGGCGACCAGATGCCCCAGCGACGCTTCGCCGTCGTCGACCCAGGCCGTCAAGGCCGGGCAGGCGTCATCCAGGAGAGCCAGCGCGGACTCGCTGTCGCCGCGCTCATGCCGGACGTACGCGAGTACGGGCAGGGCCGGGCGCGGTGCGGTCGAGGGCGGTCGTGGGCCGGGCGGGCCGACGTGGGCAACGGGGCGGAACGCCTGCCCGCCAGGCGGGGCGGCGTCGGCTGCGGGCGGAGAGGTGGCGCGGGCGGCCGTCGGGCCGGTGCGGGGGCCGTGCGAGGCGGCGTGGGCCTCGGCCTGGGCCGCATGC
>NZ_VSRY01000039.1 GCF_008271805.1 Streptomyces sp. TRM49041 | reverse complement strand
GCCCCGCGTCAGCGGCGCCGCGCCCCGCCGGGTGCGGCGTCGCCCGCGGCGATCCCCGTCGACCGGTACGCGGTGACGTGCTTGCCGACCGGGCCGCCGCCTTTGGCCAGCCGGTCGGCCGAGACCCACAGGAGCCTGTCGTCGGCGGTCTCCCGGTGACCGAGCCACAGCGCCTTCAGCCACAGCCCGGCGCCGAGGCCCGCCACGAGCAACCCGCCCGCGCCGGGCAGCGCGAACGACGAGCCCACGGCGGCCGGGAACGCCAGGAGCAGCCACCAGCGGCGGGCCCGACGCCAGTTGCGTGCCGTCACGGCCCGGTCCTGGAGGATGTCGGCCCGGGCGGCCCGTACGGCGTCGGCCGCCAGCCTCCGGTACCGGCCGCGCCGGGAGAGGGCGACCACGGCGGCCGCGACCAGGAACAGCGCGGCTCCGGTCAGTAGTCCGATGCGCCGCCCGGTCAGGCCGGGCACCAACGCCCCCACACCGGCCCCGAGTAGCCCCGACCACCACAGGGGCGCCGCCCCGGCCCGTACGACCACGGCGACCCTTGCCAGCGCCTGCCCTCCGCGCCCCACGTCCCGTCCTCCTCTGCGTCAGCTGTGCTGCGGGTGTGCGCGGGGCAGGTTACCGGCGGACGGTGAGAGTTCTGTGAGAGACCCGTACATCCGTGATCCGACCGTCATCCGGTGGTGTCCGGCCGTCGTCCGGTGCCGTCTCCCGCCGTCATTCGACGAAGAGCCCGCGTGCCGCGGCCCGTGTGTCGAACTCCTCGAGGCGGGCCTGCGCGTCGGGCAGGCCGTCGCACATGGCCTCCAGCAGGACCCGGCCGAGCAGCATCGGGGCGCACGCCGTGTCGAAGGCCAGGGCGGTGCCGACGGCGGCGGGGATCAGCAGGTCGCTGTGCCTGGCGACGGGCGCGAACGCCGAGTCGGCGACGGTCACCACGGTCAGCCCGGCGGTCCTGGCGTAGGCGAGCGCGTCCACGACCTCGCGCGGGTGCCGGGGCAGGGCGAAGCAGAGCAGCACGGAGGCACCGGCGCGTACGGCGGCGTCGATCCGGTCGTTGAGCATCGAGCCGCCCTCGTCGAGCAGCCGGATGTCCGGGTGGACCTTGGCTGCGAAGTACGCGAAGCCGCGGGCCTGGGCGGCGGCGGCGCGCAGCCCCAGTACGGGCAGGGGGCGGGAGGAGGCGAGCAGCCGCCCGGCGCGCTCGACGGGCGCGGGGTCGGCGAGCAGCTCGGCGAGATGGCGCAGGTTCTCGATCTCGGCATGGACCGCCTGCTGGTACTCGTTGGCCACCGCCTCCTCGGCCGGGGCGTCGCCGTTGCCGGGGCGTCCGGGCTCGGCGGCGGGGGCGACCTCGCGGAGGTGCTTGCGCAGGGCGGGATAGCCGTCGAAGCCGAGGGCCACGGCGAACCGGGTGACGGACGGCTGGCTGACCCCGGCCAGCTCGGCGAGCTCCACGCTGGACAGGAACGGCACGTCGGCCGCCCGCCGCACCATCCAGTGGGCGATCCGCCGCTGGGTCGGCGTCAGCCGGTGACCCTCGAAGAGCGCCTGCAACCGTGCGCCCGGGGTGTCGTTCATACCGGTCCCCCTGTCTCCCGCCTCTGGTCTATTCAGTCACAGCTGCGACTGAATAGACCATATGCAAGATGCGGCGCCCGCGCGAAAGCGGGGGCTAGCCCCACCGACAGGACGCACAGACGCGCCCTAGCGTGAACGCCATGGATGCCCGTGACACGGACCTCAAGCGCGACCTGGACGCCACCCTGCACGCCCGCCGGGAGCTGGGTACGGAGTACGAGTCGGCGCTTGTCGAGTCCTTCCTGGAGAAGGTGGACGAGCGGCTCGACCGTACGATCGACCGCCGCGTACGGCGCCGGCTGGCCGAGCGGCAACTCGCCGAGGCGCGCGGCACCCGCCCGGACGGCGCACCGGCGAACGGCAGCTACGGCGAGCGGTTCGGGTTCGCGACCGTTTCGCTGGTCCTGGCGGTGCCGCTGTCGGCGATCGGCGTGGCGAACGCCGGCTTCCCGGGGCTGGTGGTGGCCTGGCTGGGCATCGTCGGCGTGAACGCGGTCCAGGCGGTCCGCGAACTGCCCCGGCGGCGCGGCCACGACACCGACGACGCCGAGGACATGGACCGTATCGACGGCGTCCACAAGGACCGCGGACAGCTCTGAAGTGCGTCTCCGTTCAGGTGGAGTATCGGACGGGTCTTCGCCGGACCTGCTTGGCCACGCCGGTCGTGTTGTAGCGGAGGGGGGCCATGTCCACGGTGACTCCGTACTCGTCCCCGGACGGCGCCGAGGAGGAGGCGGCGAGGCTCGGCTACTGGCTGCGGGAGCTGCCCACCGAGCCCGTGCCCGCGGAGCGGATCAGTCCGGCGAGCACCTTCAGGCTCGTCCGCGTGGACGCCAAGACGATCTGGACGCGGATCACCGGCCTGCTGCCGGACCAGGGCGAGCTGCGGCACGCCGCGGCCCGTCGGTCGCACCCGCGGTAGTCCGCGGGCCGTAGATCCGTGGGGCCGGCGGTCCGGCGCGCGAGAGCCGGGGAGCCGGTCCGCTGGACCAGCTCCCCGGGCACGTTTGCGCGGGGACCGCCGCACCCCCGTCACCGGGGGGCGGGACGACGGCGGTCCCCGCGAGGGACACGGGCCCGGGTCAGGGCCGGTCTCCGCGTCCGACGGCGTATCGGGAGGTCCGGGAGCCGCTCCGGAGGTCCGTGACGCCGACAACGACCAATGTGCCGGACGCGTGTTAAGCGGGTGCTGCCGCCACGTGTCGCGCTCGTACCGTTTGCGCGAACCCCGCCCCCGCGGCGGTCACTTGCCGTCGCGCGCCAGATAGGCCAGCAGGTCCTGACGGCTCACCACACCCGTCGGCTTGCCCTCGACCAGCACGATCGCCGCGTCCGCCCGGCCCAGTACGGCCATCAGGTCCTCGACCGGCTCGCCGGAGCCGACCTGCGGAAGCGGGGCGCTCATGTGCTTGTCCAGCGGGTCGCTGAGGGACGCGCGCTGGGTGAACAGCGCCTCCAGCAGCTCCCGTTCGACGACCGAGCCGATGATCTCCGCGGCCATCACGTCCGGGTGTCCGGCCCCCGGCTTGACGATGGGCATCTGGGACACGCCGTACTCGCGGAGCACCTCGATCGCCTCGCCGACCGTCTCCTCCGGGTGCATGTGCACCAGCTTCGGGATGTCGCCCTCCTTGTGGTGCAGCACGTCGGCGACGCGCGCGGACGGGCCGGCGTCCTCCAGGAAGCCGTAGTCGGCCATCCACTCGTCGTTGAAGATCTTGGAGAGGTAGCCGCGGCCGCTGTCCGGCAGCAGGACGACCACGACGTCGTCCGGGCCCAGGCCCTCCGCGACGCGCAGGGCCGCGACGACCGCCATGCCGCAGGAGCCGCCGACGAGCAGCCCCTCCTCCTTGGCGAGGCGGCGGGTCATCTGGAAGGAGTCCTTGTCGGAGACGGCGACGATCTCGTCCGTCACCGTCCGGTCGTACGCGGACGGCCAGAAGTCCTCGCCGACGCCCTCCACCAGGTACGGGCGGCCCGAGCCGCCCGAGTAGACGGAGCCCTCCGGGTCCGCGCCGACGATCCTCACCTTGCCGTCGCTGACCTCCTTGAGGTACCGGCCGGTGCCTGAGATGGTGCCGCCGGTGCCGACGCCGGCGACGAAGTGGGTGATCCGCCCGTCCGTCTGCTCCCACAGCTCGGGACCGGTCGTCTCGTAGTGCGAGCGCGGGTTGTTCGGGTTCGAGTACTGGTCCGGCTTCCACGCGCCGGGCGTCTCACGGACGAGCCGGTCGGAGACGTTGTAGTACGAGTCCGGGTGCTCCGGGTCGACCGCCGTCGGGCAGACGACGACCTCGGCACCGTACGCGCGCAGCACATTGATCTTGTCCGTCGACACCTTGTCGGGGCAGACGAACACACACTTGTAGCCCTTCCGCTGGGCCACGATCGCCAGACCGACTCCGGTGTTGCCGGACGTCGGCTCGACGATGGTGCCGCCGGGCTTGAGCTCGCCGCTCTTCTCGGCCGCCTCGATCATGCGCAGGGCGATGCGGTCCTTCACCGAACCGCCCGGGTTGAAGTACTCGACCTTGGCCAGGACCGTGGCCTGGATGCCCGCGGTCACACTGTTGAGCTTCACCAGCGGGGTGTTGCCGACGAGGCTGATCATCGAGTCGTGGATTTGCACCGTAAGTCTCCGGGGTCTCCGTAATGGTCCAGCCAGCGTAAGCGCAGTCGATGCGTAGGCGGACGCGGTTCCGGGGCAGTTAGCTCACAGACGTCATGGAGGAGGTGGCAGCCCTATGTCGAGGGCGAGAGTGGCACGGCGGATCGCCGCGGGCGCGGCATACGGGGGCGGCGGCCTCGGCCTGCTCGGGGTGGCGGCGGTCGGGGTGCTGCTCGCGGAGGTGCAGCTGGCGAAGCGGACGGTGGGCGGCGGGGTCGCGCCGCTGCCCCCGGCGGCGGACGGCCTGTACGGCCGCGGCTTCGACGGGGTGCCGCTGCGGCTCGCCCTCCTGGGTGATTCCACCGCCGCCGGGCAGGGTGTGCGGCGGGCCGGCCAGACTCCCGGCGCGCTGCTCGCGTCCGGCCTGGCACAGGTCGCCGAGCGGTCCGTGGAACTCCGGAACGTCGCGCTGCCGGGTGCCAGGTCCGACGACCTGGAGAGGCAGGTCACCCTGCTCCTCGCGCACCCGGGGCGCGTCCCGGACGTCTGCGTGGTCATGATCGGCGCGAACGACGTGACGCACCGGATGTCTCCCACGCAGTCCGTGCGGTATCTGTCCGAGACGGTGCGGAGGCTGCGCGACGCGGGCGCCGAGGTGGTGGTCGGGACCTGCCCCGACCTGGGCACCATCGAGCCCGTGTACCAGCCGCTGCGGTGGCTGGCGCGGCGGCTGTCGCGGCAGCTGGCGGCGGCGCAGACGATCGTGGTGGTGGAGCAGGGGGGCCGTACGGTGTCGCTGGGCGACCTGCTGGGGCCGGAGTTCGCGGCGAACCCGCGGGAGATGTTCGGGGCGGACAACTACCACCCCTCGGCGGAGGGCTACGCGACGGCGGCCATGGCGGTGCTGCCTTCGGTGTGCGCGGTGCTCGGGGTGTGGCCGGAGGCCGAGCGGCTGGAGGCGGAGCGGCGCGAGGGCCTGCTGCCGGTGGCACAGGCGGCGGCCGAGGCCGCGCAGGAGGCCGGTACGGAGGTCACGGGGGCACGCGCCCCGTGGGCCCTGCTGAAGCACCGGCGGCGGCGGCGCCTGACGGAGTCGGCGCCCGCGCCGGAGCCCGCGGACACCGCGGCCCCGTACGAGCCCGGCGTCTGAGGAGTCCGAGGGGGCTGTTCCGGGCATACGTCCCGCAAGGGGCCATGGAGTTTCCCCTGGCGGTGCCCGAGACCCGTGCGCCCGCCACGAGGCGCCCCACCCGGCTGAGCGAGCGCTTAGAAATGCGGTAGGGGTCACACCGCCGCAGCGGTGACCCGGGCCGTACGTGGGGGTAACTTCCCACTGAGTCGCACACCCGCCCACCCTGGAGCCGTGATGCCCGAAGCTGTGATCGTCTCTGCCGCCCGTTCCCCGATCGGCCGGGCCTTCAAAGGCTCGCTGAAGGAACTTCGGCCCGACGACCTGACCGCCACGATCATCCAGGCCGCGCTCGCGAAGGTCCCCGAGCTCGACCCGCGAGACATCGACGACCTGATGCTCGGCTGCGGCCTGCCGGGCGGTGAGCAGGGCAACAACCTCGGCCGCATCGTCGCCGTACAGATGGGCATGGACCACCTGCCCGGCTGCACCGTCACCCGCTACTGCTCCTCGTCCCTCCAGACCTCCCGCATGGCGCTGCACGCCATCAAGGCCGGCGAGGGCGACGTCTTCATCTCCGCCGGCGTCGAGACGGTCTCGCGGTTCGTGAAGGGCAACTCCGACAGCCTGCCCGACACGCACAACCCGCTCTTCGCGGACGCCGAGGCCCGCACCGCCGCCCGCGCCGAGCAGGGCGGCGACGACTGGCGCGACCCGCGCGAGGACGGCCTCGTACCGGACGCGTACATCGCGATGGGCCAGACCGCAGAGAACCTCGCCCGCCTCAAGGGCGTCACGCGCGAGGACATGGACGAGTTCGGCGTACGGTCGCAGAACCTCGCCGAGCAGGCCATCAAGAACGGCTTCTGGGAGCGCGAGATCACCCCGGTGACACTCCCCGACGGGACCGTCGTGTCCGAGGACGACGGGCCGCGCGCCGGTGTCACCCTCGAAGGCGTCCAGGGCCTCAAGCCGGTCTTCCGCCCCGACGGCCGCGTCACCGCCGCCAACTGCTGCCCGCTCAACGACGGCGCCGCCGCTCTCGTGATCATGTCCGACACGAAGGCGCGGGAGCTGGGTCTGACCCCGCTCGCGCGGATCGTCTCCACCGGCGTCTCCGGCCTCTCTCCGGAGATCATGGGCTACGGCCCGGTCGAGGCCAGCAAGCAGGCCCTCCGGCGCGCGGGGCTGACCATCGGCGACATCGACCTGGTCGAGATCAACGAGGCGTTCGCCGCCCAGGTGATCCCCTCCTACCGCGACCTGGACATCCCGCTCGACAAGCTGAACGTCAACGGCGGCGCCATCGCCGTCGGCCACCCGTTCGGCATGACGGGCGCCCGGATCACCACCACGCTGATCAACAGCCTCCAGTTCCACGACAAGCAGTTCGGCCTGGAGACCATGTGCGTCGGCGGCGGCCAGGGCATGGCCATGGTGATCGAGCGGCTCTCCTGATCCAGCCGTCTGCCACCGCGCCGCGTCCCGGCCGTGACCGAATCTCCCCCAGGATGTGACCTATCTCTGGGGGAGATTGGTTTATGCAGGTCATGGCCGTGGGAGCGGGAAACATCAGCCGAAGAAATCCACCCAATTCGTGACGCAATGCACTGACACCGGGTCCACAGCCAGGACAAGCTGATGTAGGAAGTGCGGGGGATCGATTGAAACCGGGAGTAAGTCAGTGAGCGCCATGTCTCTCGCCCTGATGCTGACCACGGCCACCGCCACGGCCGTGGGCGCCGCTGCCCTGTACGCGGCCCATGGGCTGCGCCGGCAGATCATCGCCCTGCGCGTCGACCTCACCGCCGCCCGGGCCGCGACCGCGGCGGAGTGCGCCGGCCAGGCCCCCACCATCCCGCACGCCCGGTCCACCGACGCCACCATGGACATGGCCGAGGAGATACGCGCGGCCGTGACCGAGGCCCTCGCCGAGGAGCGTGAGCGCGAACTGGCCGAGGCCCGCGCGTTCTGGGCCGCCCAGGAGGCCCGCGACGCCGCCGACTCGCCCGCGTCCCTGCTGGGCGGCACGGCCGGCCCGCTCGGCGCCGCCGGCGACGAGGGACCGTACTTCGTGCCGCGCCAGGCCGACTTCGCGGGCCTGGAGGCGCTGGACCTCGACGCCGAGTACGCCGACGCCGCGGATCTCACCGACGCGGGGCCGGCCGACCTGCCGGAGCTCGCCGGCGAACTGCCCGGGCTCGCGGGCGCGGGCGACTGCCCCGAGTACGCCGAGGACTCCCCCGAGCTGGCCGCGGCCCGCCGCCGCCACCCCTCGCACCCCGACTTCGTGCCGGTCAGGACGCCGGTCGTCACCGACCACGAGCGCACCGTGGCCCGCCTCGAGGAGCTGGCCGCCGACCGCACCGCGCTCACCGACGTACGTCCCGGACCGCTCGGCACGCTCGACGTGTACGTCTTCGCCGACGGCACCACGCTCTGCATGACGCCCGGCCACCGGGAGACCGCCGAGCGGCTCGCCGCGGCCCTCCGCGACGGCTCCACGCCCGTCCTGCTGGGCGGCTCGGGCGTCTCCGGCGCGTACGCCCTGACGTTCTCCTGCGGCGAGGGCGACGGCATCGACGGCAACGTCTACATCCTCGCCGACCGCGTCATCGCGTCCCGGTAGCCCTCCCTTGGGGGCAGCCCTCCCTTGGGGGCAGCCCTCCCCCGGGCCTACAGGGCCGCGCGGGACGCCGCGGTGCGGACCAGGTCCAGGACCTGGTCCAGCTCCGCGCGGAGGGCCTCCTGGCGGGACGGGTCCTCGCGGGCGGCGCCCGCGGCCGCCCGCCACGCCTCGGCGAAATCCGTTCCGGCGACCGTCAGCTGGTCGCCGACCGCGAACACTCCCGCGTCCGGCATGATCCGGGGCTCCGCGCCCGCTGCGGCCGGGGCCTCCAGGCGTTGCGCGCGCACCGCCAACTCCCTGGCGAGGGCCAGCCCTTCCGCCGCCGCACCGCGCCTGAGCCGGCTCTGCGGAGCGGCCCGCAGCCGGTCGGCGAGATGCCCGACGGCCTCGGTCAGTTCAGTCGTATCGTGCACGCCGCGACCCTATGCGCCGTGGCGGCACTGTTGCCAACGGGCGAACGCTCAGGCACCGTGACGTGAAGGAGCACTCGCGCAAAGCGTCCGGAGGCGCCGATGTCCCACGTCTTCTCCGAAGAAACCCATCGAAATCTGCTCTCCCGCATTCCCCACTGCACGGGCCGTGAAGTAGCCGAATGGCTTCGCACCGTCGAGGAAGGCCCCTCCCTCGTCCGATTCGAGGAGAAGGTGAGCTGGCTCCGGAGCGAACATGACCTCGCCTACGGGCACGCCAAAGCGATCATCCACGAGTACGACCTGAGGCGCGCGGCACGCAAGCTGCTCTGAGACGGAAGGAACACCCCCGACGACGACGGACGGGCCCGCCCGGCGCTCTGCCGGACGGGCCCGTTTCCGCTGTCGCCGAGCGGCGAGGGGGACGGTCAGTCGTCGCCCTGCAGGATCGCGATCAGACGCAGGAACTCGGTGTAGATCCACACCAGCGTGACCGTGAGGCCGAAGGCCGCCAGCCACGACTCCTCGCGCGGCGCGCCGTATGTGATGCCGTCCTCGACCTGCTTGAAGTCCAGGGCCAGGAAGCACGCGCCGAGGATGATGCCGATGATGCCGAACATGATGCCCAGGCCGCCGCTGCGGAAGCCAAGGCCGTCCCCGCCGCCGAACACGGCGAACAGCATGTTCACGGCCATCAGCAGCACGAAGCCGACCGCGGCCGCCATCACGAAGCCGTAGAAGCGGCGCGTGACGCGGATCCAGCGCATCTTGTACGCGATGAGCACACCGGCGAACACCGACATCGTGCCGAGCACCGCCTGCGGGACCGCGCCCGCCGTGACGTACGTCGTGACCGCGCTGGAGATGACGCCCAGGAAGACGCCCTCGAAGGCCGCGTACGCCAGGATCAGCGCGGGCGACGCCTTGCGCTTGAACGACTGGATCATCGCGAAGACGAAGGCCACCAGGGCCGCGCCGATACCGATGCCGTAGGACTTGCCCAGGTTGGCCGGGTCCACCGGCAGCAGGAACCAGGCGAGCGCCGCGGTGGCGAAGACCGTGCCGAGCGTGATGGCGGTACGCGACACCACGTCGTCGATGGTCATGGCGCCGGTCTGCGCCGGAGCCTGCGGCGGGGCACCCAGCTGGGTGTCCTGCTGGGCGTAGGGGTTGGTCGCGTACGGGTTGGTTCCAGCTGCGGGGCCCCCGGCCTGCTGCTGCGCGTTGAAGCCCGCGTAGCCGTTGTCGCGGCTGAACCCCCGTCGCGAGAAGACCGGGTTGCTGCTCCTCATCTCACTCCTCCGATGGCCGCCGGGCGCGGCCTCGGGACAAGAGTAATCGGGGAGCAAAGCAAACACCCTAGTGCTCGGGGAGGATCTTTCCTCTCCCGGATATCGATCACGCATCGGCTGCGCGTTCCGGACCGGGACCTCCCCGAGTGGTGAGTGCCCGGAGCCGGACTCGAACCGGCACGGCCAAAGGCCAGCGAGGTTTAAGCTCGCCGTGTCTGCGTTCCACCATCCGGGCAATGGCGCGCGGCTCCGCGTCAGCACACGAGCCTATCCGGGCGAGTCGCCCGAACAGCGGCAGAGTGGCCCGATGTTGTCTTATTTTATTGACGTCTGAGGGAGCGTCAGCGCACGGGGGGCGCATTGCGCAGCAGTGGCACGGGGTTCGCGGCCGCACATCTCTTCCCACGGAATGACGGAAAGTCGCCGCCCGTCCACGGCGAGTCCCGGTCGGGGAGCGGCGGCGGCCGCGCCGAAGGACCCTCGGGAGCTCAGGGGCCCCGGGGCCGCAGGGGGCTCCGGGTGGCCTCAGGGGGCCTCAGGGGATGCCGTCATACCTCAGGAGGAGGGGCGGGCCCCGCGGTCAGACTCCAGGCGGCCCCAGGAACGGGCATGCGGACGGACGCTCGGCGGGGGTGGCGGCGCCGACGATTGAGGGGTCCTCGAAGAACGCCATGTGTGACAGGAGCCCCACTCGTGATCCCCACCCCGACCCAGACGACCGCACACCGCGCCACCGCGGTGGCCGCCCGCGCCACGGATCTGTCCAAGGTCTACGGACAGGGCGAGACCCAGGTGGTCGCCCTGGACCGGGTTTCCGTGGCGTTCCCGCAGGGTGAGTTCACCGCCATCATGGGCCCGTCCGGGTCCGGAAAGTCGACCCTGATGCACTGCGTGGCCGGGCTGGACAGCTTCTCCGCCGGTTCGGTCCGCATCGGTGAGACCGAACTGGGCGCCCTGAAGGACAAGCAGCTCACCCAGCTGCGCCGGGACAAGATCGGTTTCATCTTCCAGGCGTTCAATCTGCTGCCGACGCTGACCGCGCTGGAGAACATCACCCTTCCGATGGACATCGCGGGCCGGAAGCCGGACAAGGAGTGGATGGACCGGGTCATCGACATGGTCGGTCTGTCCGGGCGGCTGAGCCACCGTCCGGCGGAGCTCTCCGGCGGCCAGCAGCAGCGCGTCGCCGTGGCGCGGGCGCTGGCCTCGCGGCCCGAGATCATCTTCGGTGACGAGCCGACCGGCAACCTCGACTCGCGCTCCGGCGCGGAGGTCCTGGGGTTCCTGCGGAACTCGGTGCGCGAGCTGGGGCAGACGGTCGTGATGGTCACCCATGACCCGGTGGCCGCGTCCTACGCCGACCGGGTGATCTTCCTGGCGGACGGGCGGATCGTCGACGAGATGCAGGCGCCGACCGCCGACCGGGTGCTGGACCGCATGAAGGAGTTCGACACCAAGGGCCGGACCAGCTGACCGGGCCCGCTGACCGGACCAGCTGATACGGGCACCGCCCGCCGCCCCCGTACGTCACCCAGAACCCACCCCAGGACACACACCCATGTTCCGTACCGCCTTGCGCAACGTACTCGCGCACAAGGCCAGGCTGCTGATGACCGTGCTCGCCGTGATGCTCGGCGTGGCCTTCGTCTCCGGCACCCTGGTCTTCTCCGACACCCTCAACCAGGCCCTCCGCAACCAGTCCGCCAAGAGCTACGACAACGTCGCCGTCGCCGTCACCTCGTACACGGACGAGAACGACGCCACACAGGAGCCGGGGATATCCCTGGCGACGCTCGACAAGATCGCGAAGGTGGACGGGGTCGCCTCCGCCACCGGGCGGGTCGAGGGCTTCGCCGGCGTGCCCGACAAGGACGGCAGGCTGATCGGTGTCGGCTGGTCCAACAAGGGCTCCAACTACTCCCCCGGCAAGGACGGCAAGGACGCGCGTTACGCGTTCACCGAGGGGAGCGGCCCGGTCGAGGCCGGCCAGATCGCCCTCGACAAGGACACCGCCGACAAGGGCGCGTACAAGGTCGGCGACTCCGTGCGGGTCGCCACCAACGGGCCGGTGAAGGAGTACACCCTCCAGGGCGTCTTCACCACCGACGACGGCGCCGTCAGCGCCGGTGGCAGCCTGGTGCTGTTCGACACCGAGGTCGCGCAGCGGCTGTTCCTCAAGCCGGGCTACTTCAGCGACGTCACCGTCACCGCCGCCCCCGGCACCGACGACCGGAAGATCCTCGACGCGGTCGAGCCGCTGCTCCCCGAGAACGCCCACGCCGAGACCGGTCAGACGCTGGCCGACCGGCAGGCCGAGAACATCGAGCAGGGGCTCAGCGCTTTCAACCAGGTCCTGCTCGGCGCCGCCGCCATCGCGCTGTTCGTGGGTGTCTTCCTCATCGCGAACACCTTCACGATGCTCGTCGCGCAGCGCACCAAGGAGGTCGCGCTGATGCGCGCCGTCGGCGCGTCCCGCAAGCAGATCACCCGTTCGGTGCTGATGGAGGCCGCCATCGTCGGCCTGATCGCCTCCGCCGCCGGATACGTCCTCGGTATCGGGCTGGCCGTCGGCCTCCGCTCCGGCATGGCCGCGTTCGAACTGAAGGTGCCGGACGGCCCGCTCGTCCTCGGCGCCACCCCGGTGATCTCCGCCCTCGCCGTCGGCATCCTCGTCACCATGCTCGCCGCGTGGCTGCCGGGCCGCCGCGCCGCGAAGATCCCGCCGGTCGCCGCGATGAACAGCGCGCACGCGGCGCCCACACAGAAGTCCCTCATCGTGCGGAACACCATCGGCGGGGTGCTCGCCGGGGTCGGCTGCGCCGTGATCGTCTTCGGTGCGGTGAAGGGCAGCGGCCTGGGGCGGATACTCATCGCCGCCGGCGCGTTCCTCACGCTCATCGGTGTCATCATGCTGATTCCGCTGCTTTCGCGGCCGCTCATCGCCGCCGTACGGCCGCTCATGGTCGGCGGGTTCGGGATCTCCGGCAAGCTCGCCGGGCAGAACGCGGTCCGCAACCCGCGCCGTACCGGTGCCACGGCCTCGGCCCTCGCCATCGGTCTCACCCTGGTCACCGGTCTGTCGGTGCTCGGGGTCACGGTCGGCCGGTCCATCGACAAGATGACCACCGACCAGATCAAGGCCGACTACATGGTCCGGATGGCCGGCACCGGAGACCTCGACCAGACCGCGCTGACGGCCCTGGAGAAGGCGCCGGGCGTCACGGCGGTCTCGCCGCAGCAGGACGCCTACTTCGAGCTCGACGGCGAATTCGCCTCCGCGTCCGCGGTCACCCCGGGCGCCGTCGAAAAGGTCCTGAACGTCGAGGCGGTCGGCGGCTCGCTGGACTCCCTCGGCCAGGGGAAGATCGCCGTCGCCGAGAAGACGGCCGAGAAGCGGGGCTGGAAGGTCGGCAGCACCCTCCCCGTCACCTACAACGACGACAAGAAGGGCGAGCTGACCGTCGGCGCGGTCTACAAGGACAGCGAACTCCTCCCGTCCGTCCTCGTGGACAGGAAGGTCGTCGACCCGCACGACGTCAAGCCGTACATCCCCGCCATCTTCGTCAAGATGGAGGGCGGTGGGACCGCCGCCAACGAGAAGGCGCTGATCGACGCCCTCGGCGACAACCCGGCCATGACGGTGATGGACAAGCAGGACATCCGCGACGAGTTCGGCGGCTTCATCAACATCCTGCTGAACATCATGTACGGCCTGCTCGCGATGGCCCTGATCATCGCGGTGCTCGGAGTGGTCAACACCCTCGCCATGTCGGTGTTCGAACGGCAGCAGGAGATCGGCATGCTGCGGGCGATCGGTCTCGACCGGCGCCGTGTGAAGCGGATGGTCCGTCTGGAGGCCGTGGTCATCTCGATGTTCGGCGCGGTCGTCGGTATCGCGCTCGGATCGTTCCTCGGCTGGGCGATCGGCGAGACCATCGCGAGCAGCCTGCCCGACTACGCCCTCGTCCTGCCGTGGGACCGCATCGCGGTCTTCCTGCTGCTCGCCGGGCTGGTCGGCGTCCTCGCCTCCCTGTGGCCCGCCCGCAGCGCGGCGAAGCTGAACATGCTCAACGCCATCAAGGCGGAGTAGGAGAGGCTCTCTCAGGAGGACAGACACAAGGGCCGGGCTCCCAGCGGGAACCCGGCCCTTCGTCATGCGCCGGACGGCTTGCGCCGGACGTCAGGCGTCAGGCGTCAGGCGTCAGGCGTCAGGCGTCAGGCGTCCGCGCAGTAGCTCATCAGGTGTTCGTGGTTCGCCCGGTACCGGTCGTACAGCGCCGCGTCGTCGATCTTCAGCAGCGTCTCGTCGTTGGCCCGGAGCGCCGGGTAGGTGTAGTTGTGGCTGCCGGTGAAGACGAGCTTGCGGCCCGTCTTGCCGTAGTACGTGCCCTCGACGATCAGGTACTTGGAGTGCAGCCGTACGTAGGAGCCGTTGTCCTGCCGCTCGTAGCACGCCGCCTGCGAGGTGAGCCCGCCCGCGAGGACGTTCCGCACGGCGGAGCCCATCGCGCCCGGACCGCCGTCGTACGCGAGGTGCACGGCGCAGCCCGCCTCGTGGAGTTCGACGAGCTTGGCGGCGACCTCGTCGCGGGTGAAGAGGTTGGCGGCCACGCGGACCTGTGTGGCACCGCCCTCGCAGCCGACGTTGTCGAGGATCAGCTTGACGGTGTCGGTGGAGGCGTCGTTGGCGTACGACGTCCACCGCGACTCCCTGCGCGGGAAGAAGTACGTCTTGTACGGGCCCGTGGCGCTGGTCGGCGTGTCGTAGTAGTGGTCGGTGCCGCCGGTCGAGCTGCCGTACGCCAGGAGGTCGTCGAAGTAGCCCAGGTAGTTGTCGTAGAGGCCGCTGTCGACGATCGTCACCGCGTTGTTGAACTGGCCGGTGCGCTGCACGTTCGTCAGGTTGGCGGAGGTCTGGACGACGACCTTGTCGGCTCCTCCGGTGGAGGAGAAGAGCAGGAACTTGTTGTGGTTGATCGCGCCGTCGCTGTCGTTGGGCAGCTTCCGCGAGCCGACGCAGCCGCGCCCGGCGGGGCAGGCGTACACCCAGGAGCGCTGGGTGCGGTCGGTGCCGAGCGCGGCGGCGAGGCGGCTGTACTCGCCGCCGGTCATGGTCGTCGAGGTGTGGTCCAGCACGACATGGACCCGGACGCCGCGCGCGTGGGCGGCGGCCAGGGCGTCGGTGACGGGGTTCTCGGTGAACGTGTACATCGCGACGCTGATGGTGGAGCCGGCCGGGGCGCGCCCGACGAGGTCCACGATGTGGTCGCGAATACGGCTCTGGGCGGCGGTGTCACCGGCCGGGTCGTTGAAGGTGGCGGTGGTGGTGACGGGTGCGGCCTCCGGCTCGGCCGCGGCGGGGACCGCGGTGGTTCCCGCGATCAGACCGGCGGCGGTCAGCAGGCCGAGCAGCCAGGTGGTGCGGCGACGCACGGAAGAACTCCCCCTCTTTCCTTCGTGACCGAGGCCGGGCGCCGCTCCTCCGGAACCTGGGAACGGCACCCGCCTCGGCGAGCGTTCGAAGGGGTGAACGTATCAACTGCCGCCGTTCTCACTCCAGATACGGGTGCGCAGCGGCATGCCGGAGGCGCCGCCGCGCGGGGTCTTCACGGCGAGGACCTGGTTGACGCCGATCCGGTTGCGTTCGAAGGACAGCGCGGACGCGGCCATGTAGAGGCGCCAGACACGGGCCCGGCCGGGCGAGCTGAGGCGTACGGCCTCGTCCCAGTGGTCCTCCAGGTTCGTCACCCAGCGGCGCAGGGTGAGCGCGTAGTGCTCGCGGATGGCCTCGATGTCGCGCACCTCGAACCCGGCCTCCTCCAGGGTGGCGGTGGTGCGGCCGACGGGAGCCAGCTCACCGTCGGGGAAGACGTACCGGTCGATGAACGGGTCGACGCGGTACTCCTCCTCCAGGGGCTCGGGACGGCGGGCGATCTGGTGGTTGAGGAGCCGGCCGCCCGTCTTGAGCAGGCCGTACAGGGTGTCGGCGTACTGCCGGTAGCGGACGGCGCCGACGTGCTCGGCCATGCCGATGGAGGAGATCGCGTCGTACGGCCCGTCGCGGACGTCGCGGTAGTCCTGGACGCGGATCTCGATCCGGTCGGTGAGGCCCTCTTCGGCGATGCGCTTGCGGGCGTACGTGGCCTGTTCGGCGCTGAGGGTGATGCCGACGACGGTGGCGCCGTGGTGGCGGGCGGCGTGCAGGGCCATCGAACCCCAGCCGCAGCCGACGTCGAGGAGCCTGTCCCCCTCCGTGAGGGCCAGCTTGCGGCAGATCAGCTCCAGCTTGTCGCGCTGGGCCTCTTCCAGCGTCCCGCCCTCGGTCCAGTAGGCGCACGAGTAGACCATGGACGGGCCGAGGACCAGCTGGTAGAAGTCGTTGCCCACGTCGTAGTGGTGGCTGATGGCCTCCTTGTCGCGCCGCTTGGTGTGCAGCGGGCCGCTGCGGCGCCGGAGCTCCTCGGCGGGCGGCGCGGGCGGCGGCCAGGGCCCGGCGAGCCGCATCAGCTCGCG
>NZ_VSRY01000038.1 GCF_008271805.1 Streptomyces sp. TRM49041 | reverse complement strand
TGGGGTCTGCTGCGCAGTGCGCAGTCCGAGCACCCGGGCCGGTTCGTCCTGGTCGACCTCGACCTCGACCGCGACGGTGACGGTGAGGGTGAGGGTGAGGGCGATGGGCCGGACTGGGGTGTGCTCCTCGACACCGACGAACCGCAGCTCGCCGTCCGCGACGGTCGTGTCCTGGCGCCCAGGCTGTCCCGGGCGTCCGCCGGTGAGTCGGTGACCGCGTTCGACCCTGAGGGCACTGTGCTGGTGACGGGTGGTACGGGTGGTCTGGGCGCGGTGTTCGCCCGTCATCTTGTTGCCGCTCATGGTGTGCGTCATCTGTTGTTGCTCAGTCGGCGTGGTGCGGGGGCTGAGGGCGCTGCCGGGCTGGTCGAGGAGCTGGAGGGCCTGGGCTGCGCGGTCCGGGTCGTGGCGTGCGACGTGTCGGACCGGGAGCAGCTGGCCTCGGTGCTCGGCTTGGTGGAGCGTCCGGTGACCGCGGTGGTGCATGCGGCGGGTGTTCTGGATGACGGTGTGGTGGAGTCGCTGTCGCCGGAGC
>NZ_VSRY01000037.1 GCF_008271805.1 Streptomyces sp. TRM49041 | reverse complement strand
GCGTCCGGGCGGGACGCGATGGGCCCGTTCCCGGCCGACCGCGGCTGGGACCTGGAGGGGCTGTACGACCCGGACCCCGACCAGGTGGGAACGGTCTACACACGAGCTGGTGGTTTCGTCGACCGCATCGGCGAGTTCGACGCGGACTTCTTCGGGATCAGCCCGCGCGAGGCGCTGGCCATGGACCCGCAGCAGCGTCTGCTGCTGGAGGCGTCGTGGGAGGCGTTCGAGGACGCCGGCATCGGCCTGACCTCGCTGCGCGGCAGCAACACCGGCGTCTTCTGCGGCACCGTCGCCTCGGGTTACCACGCGACGATGGTCCCGGAGCTGGAGGGTTACCACCTCACCGGCACCACCATGAGCGTGGTGTCCGGCCGTATCGCGTACACCCTCGGCTTCGAGGGCCCTGCGGTGTCGGTGGACACGGCCTGCTCCTCCTCCGCCGTCGCCCTGCACCTGGCTTCCCAGGCCCTGCGGGCAGGCGAGTGCGAGATGGCCCTGGTCGCTGGCATCTCGCTCATGGCCACACCGGACCTGCTCATCGGCTTCAGCCGTCAGCGCGGTCTGGCCCGTGACGGGCGCTGCAAGGCGTACTCGGCGTCGGCGGACGGCACTGGGTTTTCGGATGGTGTCGGTGTGCTTGTGGTGGAGCGGTTGTCGGACGCGCAGCGCAAGGGGCGGCGCATTCTGGGTGTGATCCGTGGCAGTGCGGTGAACCAGGACGGTGCGAGCAATGGTCTGACCGCG
>NZ_VSRY01000036.1 GCF_008271805.1 Streptomyces sp. TRM49041 | reverse complement strand
GTGGTCCATGTCTTCTTCGGTGCCTGGAAGCCCGTGCCGGTGCTGTACCAGGTGTAGACCGACGAGATGTTCTTGCCGTCGGCCGACGTGCCGCCGTCGTAGAAGACGGAGACGTCCGCCTTCCCGTCGCCGTTGTAGTCGCCGGCGGTGAACTGGCTTGCGGTCCAGCGGAAGGAGCCGGTGCTCTCCCACTTCAGGCTCGGTG
>NZ_VSRY01000035.1 GCF_008271805.1 Streptomyces sp. TRM49041 | reverse complement strand
GCTTCCCTTCGGTCTTTCGTGTTTCCAGCTTAGCAGATCCGTTTTCCGTTTCTGCCACCCGCTGGAGCGGGCTGCCGGGCTGTTCTCCGCTTTCGCGTTTCCCTTTCCGGCGGTTCCGACTCTATCAGATCCTTTCGGCTCTGATCCCCAGTCAGAGGGGGTTGTCTTCCGGGCCCTTGGGCCGTTCCGACGTTTCAAACTCTAGCTGATTTCCCCGGCCGCTCATAATCGAGCCGCTGGAATGAATTACGGCATGCCGAAATCCACCCCGTGAGGAGATCTTGCTTGGTTTGGGTTGCCGCTTGAGCGGCTGAGTGGCTGCCGCAGAACCGTTCCGGTCCCGTGACAACCCGAAGAACTTTACGGACCCCCCGGGGCCGTGTCAACCCCCGGCGACCCGGGTCCGTCAGTCCAGGTCCGTGAGCCTGCCGCCCGCGTCCGGCTGGGCGTCCTCGACGCGGCGGAGGAGGCGGATCAGCAGCTCTCCGAGGACCCCGCGCTCATCGCTCGACAGGTCCTGGAGCAGGTCCTCCTCGAACGTCGTGGCCATGCGCATGGCCTCCAGCCACTTCGCGCGGCCCTCGTCCGTGAGCTCCACGATCACGCGAACCCGGTTGGTCTCGTCGCGGTCGCGTGTCACCAGGCCCTCGCCGGCCATCCGGTCGATGCGGTGGGTCATCGCGGCCGGGGTGAGGCCGAGGCGCTTGGCGAGGTCGCTCGGACCCATCCGGTACGGGGCGCCGGACAGAACGAGGGTCTTCAGCACCTCCCACTCGGCGTTGCTGATGCCGAGCTCGGCGACCTGGCGTCCGTACGCCACGTTCATCCGGCGGTTCAGCCGGCCCAGGGCCGACACCACCTGCTCGACCTGCGGATCGAGTTCGCGGTATTCGCGCTGATAGGCGGCGATCTGCTCGTCGAGGCTCGGTTCGACGCTCCGCTCCTGGGATTCGGGCATGCGGAGGAGTATCCCACGGCTCTGGTTGGCTTCGAAGTCCTTCGATGTGTACAGTTAAGCATCTAAGTTTAGTATTGAAGTCTTCAGGCTTCAGTCCTACGAGTTCGAAGTGGGTGAGTGTGACCAAGGCGAAGGGCGCAGCGATGCGCCGGATCCAGGCGGGCAACGCGCTGAGCGCGTTCGGGCTCGGGTTCACCGTTCCGTATCTCTATGTGTATGTGGCTCAGGTGCGGGACCTGGGCGCCACCGCGGCCGGGGCCGTGCTGGCCGTCTTCGCCATGGCCGCTCTCGCCGTCCTGCCCGTCACCGGCAGGACCATCGACCGGCGCGGACCGCTCCCCGTGCTGGTGGGCTCCGCGCTGATCGCCGCGGTCGGGGCGCTCGCCATGGGCGCCGCCGGAAGCGTGCCGGCCGTCGTCGGGGCTGCCGCGCTGCTCGGGGCCGGTACGGCCGTGATGCAGCCCGCCCTGGCCACCATGATCGTCTGGTGCTCGGCGCCCGAGACGCGTACCCGCGCGTTCGCCCTGCAGTTCTTCCTGCAGAACCTCGGCCTCGGCATCGGCGGGCTCATCGGCGGCCAGCTGGTCGACGAGAGCCGTCCCGGCAGTTTCCTGCTGCTGTTCTCGATCGAGGCGGCCATGTTCGTCGTCCTCGCCACCGTCGCCGCCACCGTGCGCATGCCGCGCACCCCGGCCATCGCCGACGCCCGGCCCGGACATGCGGGCGCCAAGGCCACGGGCGGGCTGCGGGCCCTGCTCGGGCACCGTGCGATGGTGCAGCTGTGCGTGCTGGGCTTCGTGCTCTTCTTCGCCTGCTACGGCCAGTTCGAGTCGGGTCTCGCCGCGTACGGGACGGAGGCCGCCGGGATCGAGCCGTTGACGCTCGGGATCGCCCTGGCCGCCAACACGGCCGTGATCGTTCTGGCGCAGTTCCTGGTGCTGCGGTTCGTGGAGCGGCGACGGCGCACGCGGGTGATCGCGAGCGTGGGCCTCATCTGGGCCGTGGCATGGATTGTCGCCGGGTACGCGGGGCTCGGGCACGGCAGCCAGGCCATGGCGACGGCGGCGTTCATCACCACGTACGGGCTCTTCGGGCTCGGCGAGGCGATGCTGTCGCCGACTGTGGCGCCGCTGGTCGCGGACCTCGCCCCGGAGTCGATGGTCGGGCAGTACAACTCGGCGTTCGCGCTCGTCAAGCAGCTGGCGCTGGCCGTCGGGCCCGCGGTGGGCGGGCCTATGGGGGCCGCGCTGCACGGTCCGTACATCGTGACGTTCGTGCTGTTCTCGCTTGGCATCAGCGTGCTGGCCCTTCGGCTGGGGCGGGGGCTCACGACCGCGCAGGACCATCCGTACGCCGCCGCGCGGTCCCGGGTCGTCGCCCGGCACGCGCCCGAGGAGCGGGCCGACGAGCCGACCGTCGAACCGGCCGTCGAACCGGCCGTGTGACCTGCGGTCCGACCGGGACGGACTAGCCCGGGAGGGCGAACTCGCACCAGACGGCCTTGCCGCCTCCCGGGGTGCGGCGGCTGCCCCAGGACGAGGCGATCGTGGCGATGATCGAGATGCCGCGGCCCGCCTCGTCCTCCGTTTCGGCACGGCGCCGGCGCGGCAGATGGTCGTCACCGTCCGTCACCTCGATGATCAGTCGCCGGTCGGTACGGCGGAGGCGCAGCCGCATCGGCGGTGTGCCGTGCTGGAGGGAGTTCGCCACCAGCTCGCTCGTCGCCAGGACGCCCAGATCGCGCAGCTCCACCGGGAACCGCCAGCTGGACAGCACCCCGGACGCGAAGGCACGCGCGCGTGGCGCCGCCTCCACACCGCCCAGCAGGTCCAGCGCCGCGTTGTGGAACAGCTCGGCGTCCGAACCCGTACGGGACGGGTGCTGGAGGACGAGGACCGCGACGTCGTCGTCGTGCTCCGCGGTCACCCCCAGGGAGCGGAGCAGGCGGTCGCAGACGACCTGCGGAGTGCCCGTTGCCCCGGCGAGGGCGCGCTCCAGGGACGCGACGCCCTCGTCGATGTCCTCGCCGCGCCGCTCGACCAGGCCGTCCGTGTACAGGACGGCGGTGGAACCGGGCGGCAGAGCGATCTTCCCGGACGTGTGGAGCCAGCCGCCCGTGCCCAGCGGCGGGCCCGTCGGGTCGTCGGCGCGGCGGATCGAACCGTCCTCGTCCCGGACGAGGATCGGCAGATGCCCGGCGGACGCGTACACGAGACAGCCCTCGTTCGGGTCGTGGACCGCGTACACGCAGGTGGCGATCTGGCTGGCGTCGATCTCGGCGGCCAGGCCGTCGAGAAGCTGCAGCACCTCGTGGGGCGGCAGGTCCAGGCGCGCGTAGGCCCGGACAGCGGTGCGGAGTTGCCCCATGACGGCGGCCGCGCGCACACCCCGGCCCATGACGTCGCCGATGACGAGGGCCGTACGTCCGGCGCCCAGCGTGATCACGTCGTACCAGTCGCCGCCGACCGCCGCGTCCCTGCCGCCCGGCTGGTACGTGGCCGCGACGCGCAGGTCGTCGGGCTGCTCCAGCTCCTGTGGGAGGAGGGACCTCTGCAGGGTGACGGCGGTCTCTCGGTGGCGGCGCTCGCTGGCGCGGAGCCGCTCGGCCGCCTCGGCGTGGTCGGTGACGTCGGCGGCGTGCACAAGGACTCCGCCGCCCTTCTGGTCGGGCCGGGCGTGGTGGCCCGGTACGTCGACGGGCAGGCACGTGACCGTGTACGAGCCGCCGCCGTGCGTACGGCGGGACTTGACCGTGCGCGGCTTGCCGCTGCGCAGGACCTGGTCCATGAGCGGGACGAGGCCCAGGTCCGCCAGCTCGGGGCAGGTGTCGGCGACCACGCTGCCCGCGAGACGGTGGCCGAACGTGGCCGCATAGGCGTCGTTCACATATGCGATGCGGTGGTCGGCACCGTAGGTGAGGGCGACGAGGCCGGGGAGGTGGCCGAGGATCTCCCGTACGGAGAAGTCCTCCAGGGCGGGTGGCGTGGGGCAGGCTTCCGGTGCGGGCGACCCGGTGGGCGCTCCGGGCGCGGTCGCCGCGCCGCCGTCGGGGCGGGGGCCCGGCTGCTGCCCGTACTCACCCCGCGCGGCCGGCACGGAGCCTTCGCCCCGCTGCGCCGGCGAGCCCCCATGGTCGGTCCTGCGCGCGGCGGCGCGGCGCTGCGTACCGGGGAAGCGGGCGCTCCAACGCGTGAAGTTCACGGATCTCTATGCCTCGTGGTGTCGTTGCCGTGCTGAGTCACTCTGTGCAGGTGTGAGCCCACCTATGGTCACACGTCCAGTGTGACCGAACACACTGACAAAGGGCGTCAATCGGTGGCGGGGCCGGTGTTCTTGACGTCTCCCGTGCCCCCTTTGTCCTTGCTGTCCCTTGTGTCCCTTGTGCTGCCGGTGTCATGGGCGTCGGGCGACGAGTCCGCGGTGACGTCGTTGTCCGGCGGGGGCGGCGGAGGGCCAGCGGCGAGTTCGAACTCCGCGCGCGGATGCTCCAGCGAACCGAGGGACACGATCTCCCGCTTGAACAGCCCGGCCAGCGTCCACTCGGCCATCACGCGCGCCTTGCGGTTGAAAGTGGGGATGCGGCTGAGATGGTACGTGCGGTGCATGAACCACGCCGTGTAGCCCTTGAGTTTGCGGCCGTAGATGTGCGCGACGCCCTTGTGGAGGCCCAGCGAGGCGACGGAACCCGCGTACTTGTGCGCGTACTCCTGCGGCGGCTTCCCGTGCAGCGACGCCACCAGGTTGTCCGCGAGGACCTTCGCCTGGCGCACGGCGTGCTGCGCGTTGGGCGCGCACTCCCTGCCGGGCTCGGACGCCGTCACGTCCGGCACCGCCGCCGCGTCACCGGCCGCCCACGCGTGTTCGACACCCTCCACGGTGAGGCGGGCGGTGCACTTGAGGCGGCCGCGGCCGTTCAGCGGCAGACCGGTCGCGGCGAGGAGCGGCGCGGGTTTCACACCGGCCGTCCACACGACCGTACGGGTCGGGAAACGCGTGCCGTCGCTGAGCACCGCCACCCGGTCCACGCACGACTCCAGCCGGGTCTCCAGACGCACGTCGATGTTCCGCGCGCGCAGCTCCCGCACCGTGTAGCGACCCATCTCCTCGCCCACCTCGGGCAGAATCCGGTCGCTCGCCTCGACCAGCACCCACTTCAGGTCCGCCGGCTTGATGTTGTGGTAGTACCGCGCCGTGTAACGCGCCATGTCCTCCAGCTCGCCGAGTGCCTCCACACCGGCGAATCCCCCGCCGACGAAGACGAAGGTGAGGGCGGCGTCCCGGATGGCCGGATCCCGGGTGGAGGACGCGATGTCCATCTGCTCGATGACATGGTTGCGCAGCCCGATGGCCTCCTCGACCGTCTTGAACCCGATGCCGTGCTCGGCGAGACCCGGCACGGGCAGGGTGCGCGAGACCGAGCCGGGCGCGAGGACCAGCTCGTCGTAGTCCACCTCGATCGGCCCGGCGGCCTCCTCCTCGGTCGCGAGCGTCGCGACGGTCGCGGTGCGTTTGGCGTGGTCGACGGCCTTGACCTCACCGATGACGATCTTGCACCGGCCGAGGACGCGGCGCAGCGGCACCACGACATGGCGGGGCGAGATGTTCCCGGCGGCCGCCTCCGGGAGGAACGGCTGATACGTCATGTATGGGTCAGGCGTGACCACCACGATCTCGACCGCGCCGCTCCTCAGCTCGGCCTTGAGCTGCCGCTGGAGGTGCAGGGCGGTGTACATGCCGACGTAGCCGCCACCGACGACGAGAACACGCACACGGGTCGGGGATTCGGCGGAGGATCCCCGCGAGATTGCAGCCGTCACCATCCCATGACGCAACGGGCGCCGGTGTTTGTCCACAGGCTCGACGAATTGTGTGACCGGCGGAGTGGGGAGGCACGGGGTGGCGCCTACCCCGACGGAGGGAGCAGATCCGCAGGTCAGATGGCAGATGAGGGGTGGCGAAGGGGAGCGGAAACGGGAGTCTTCCGGGCCTTGCTCCGATCGGGGGGCGCACCGGACGGAACTGCCCCTTCTGAATTGACTCCGTCTCAACTATGTTCGTATCTCGTCGGGGTGTCGGGTCGTGGCGCATGACCTGAGCGTTGTCGGTCGGTGCCCCGGATGTCAGGGCGGGGAGTCTCCGGGGGGAGACATCGAATAACCGGGGGAACGCATGCACACTCAGGATTCGCATGGGCAGGCACGGACCGCGCACACCGTCGGCGGGGTCGCCGGAGTGGGCGGGACCGGCGGCCTGCCCGCCGGGATGGCCGGGGTCGCACGGCCCGCACCGCTGCGCGTGGACGCCCAGCGCAATCTCGAACATGTTCTGCGCGCCGCGCGCGAGGTCTTCGGCGAGCTCGGCTACGGGGCGCCGATGGAAGACGTGGCCCGCCGGGCCCGGGTCGGGGTCGGCACGGTCTACCGGCGGTTTCCGAGCAAGGACGTGCTGGTCCGCCGGATAGCCGAGGAGGAGACGGCCCGGCTCACCGAGCAGGCGCGGGCGGCCCTGGGGCAGGAGGACGAGCCCTGGTCGGCGCTCTCCCGCTTCCTGCGGACGTCCGTCGCGTCGGGCGCCGGCCGGCTGCTGCCTCCGCAGGTGCTGCGGGTGGGCGTGGACGTGGAGGAGATACCCGAGCCGGCGGCGCCGGGCGACACACGCGTGCCGCACCAGCGGGGCCCGGCCCCGCAGCCCGGGCTCCGGGTGGTGACGCCGCGTACGGCTTCTGCCGCCGAGCTCGACGACTCCGGTGTCTCGGAGCTCCTCGGCGTCGTGGGCCAGCTGGTGAGCCGGGCCCGGGAAGCCGGCGAGCTGCGGCGTGACGTGACGGTGGCGGACGTGCTGCTGGTCATCGCCACGGCGGCGCCGTCCCTGCCGGACGCGGTCCAGCAGAGCGCCGCTTCCGCGCGGCTGCTGGAGATCCTGTTGGAAGGACTCCGCTCGCGACCGGCGTGACCTGCCTGACTTCCGTGACCTGCTGTGACCTGCGTGACGGGCATGTCGACGTGACCGATGACTACTCCGAACAGGGGCCCGCAGTAGCCTCCGTTCGGAAGATCTCCCCGGATGAGTGGTGGACGGGCCGCGGCGACGGGCCGCGCCAACCTCTGTGGCACGCTTGCTTGGTGTTCCGGTGTGAGCAGTGGGGCGGGGGCGGTCGCGGTGGACTTTGACGGTCGCGACGAGCCGCTGGGCGGCGGCGACGACGTCCCGGGGGCGACCGGTGGCCGATCCCCCCGACGGGTCCCCAGCCAGGGCGGCCGGAGGGCTGGTCGCAGGATCGGCCGGCAGGCGCCCCGGCGCGACGACACCGGTGTCCCGCCCCAACGCGACGGCGACCACGACCGCGGCCTGACCTCCACGGACTCGATGCTGCCGCCACCCCTGGAGCTCCCACCGGCCGACGCCGAACTCGTCCAGCGGATGCGGGGCGGCGACGACACTGCGTACGAGGAGCTGTTCCGGCGGCACTCGACGGCGGTACGGCGGTACGCGCGCACCTGCTGCCCGGACCGGCACACCGCGGACGACCTGACCGCCGAGGTGTTCGCACGGACCCTGCAGGCGGTGCGCCGGGGCGCCGGCCCCGAGCAGGCCGTCCGGGCGTACCTGCTGACGACCGTCCGGCACGTCGCCGCGGCCTGGACTAGGACCGCCAAGCGCGAGCGGCTCGTCGAGGACTTCGGGGTGTTCGCCGCCCAGGCGGCGCGGGCCTCCGACCTGGCCGACGGGGACACCGTCGACCTGGGCGCGGATGTACGAGCCATGTACGAGGCGGAGCAGTCGCTGGCCCTGAAGGCGTTCCGGTCGCTGCCGGAGCGTTGGCAGGCGGTGCTGTGGCACACGACCGTCGAGGAGGAGTCACCGAGCGAGGTCGCACCACTGTTCGGGCTGACCGCCAACGCCACGGCGGTGCTGGCCAGCCGCGCGCGGGAGGGGCTGAAGCAGGCGTACCTGCAGGCGCATGTGAGCCAGGCCCTCACAGCGGGCGGCGACTGCGCCCGGTACGCCGACCGGCTGGGCGCGTACGCCCGCGGCGGACTGCGCGTGCGGGCCGAACGGGGGCTGCGCAAGCACCTGGAGGAGTGTGTGAAGTGCCGCCTGGCGGCGGGCGAACTGGCACAGGTCAACGCCGGTATCCCGGCGCTCCTGCCGGTCGCCGTCATCGGCTGGTTCGCCGCGGGGTTCTCCCTGAAGGCGGCGGGCGTCGTCGCCGGAGGCGCGGCGGGCGCGGCCGGGGCAGGGGCGGCGGCCGCGGCGACGGGTGCCGCGGG
>NZ_VSRY01000034.1 GCF_008271805.1 Streptomyces sp. TRM49041 | reverse complement strand
GTGGGAGAGTAGGACACCGCCGAACTATTTTTGATGGGGGAGCCCCGCACCGTTGGTGCGGGGCTTCTCGCATTTCCGGGCCGAGTGCCCGTGACACCCGGATACCGTCCGGCTACCTTTGCCGTCCAAAGGAACCGATGGTGCGGAGCACTCCCACCATCAGGTATGATCTATCCCGTTGCCGCGAGGGAAACCTCAGAAGTGACAGGCCCCTATAGCTCAGTCGGCAGAGCGTCTCCATGGTAAGGAGAAGGTCAACGGTTCGATTCCGTTTGGGGGCTCAGAACGAAAGGCCCCCCGCCTCACGGCGGGGGGCCTTTCGCATATCCAGATCACTCACTCCGGGTGCGGCTCCGGGACGCGCATCGTCAGGATCGCCATGTCGTCCGACGCCGGCTCCGCGGCGAAACGCTCGACCGCCCTCAGCACACGCGCCGCGACCGCGCCCGCCGTCAGGCCCGTACACGTACGAAGCACCTCGGCGAGGCCGTCGTCGCCCAGCATGCGGGAACCCTCCCGGCGTTCGGTGACGCCGTCCGTGACGCACAACAGCACGTCGCCCGGATCCAGGGTCACCGTCTGCTCGAACAGCTCCAGGTCCTCCATGACACCCAGCAGCGGCTGGGGGTCGGCGGCCGGCTCGACCGTGCCGTCCTGGCGCAGACGCAGCGGCAGAGGGTGGCCCGCGCAGACCACCTTCAACAGCGCGCTGCCGTCCTCCTGCGGCCACATCTCGCCGTACAGGAGCGTCAGGAAGCGGCTGCGAGCGCCCTCGTCGAGGATCGCCGCGTTCAGGCGCTCCAGGACCGCCGGGCCGCCGAAGCCCTCACGGGCCAGCAGGCGCAGCGCGTGGCGGGCCAGGCCCGTGACAGCGGCCGCCTCCGGCCCCGTACCGCACACGTCGCCGATGGCGAAGCCGTACGCCTTGTCGCGGATCGGGAACAGGTCGTAGAAGTCGCCGCCCACCTCGTTGCCCTCGCCGGCCGCGCGGTAGATGACGTCGACCTCGACGCCCGCGATCTGCGGGAGGCCCGGCGGGAGGAGGCTGCGCTGGAGGGACTGGCTGATCGCCATGCGCTCGCTGTACAGGCGTGCGTTGTCCAGGGCAAGGGCGGCACGGCGGGAGAGGTCCTCGGCCAGCTCCAGGATCTCCTGGCGGAAGTGGTCGTCGGACGGCTTGCCCAGGGTCAGCATGCCGATCACGCGGTTACGGGCCACCAGGGGCAGGACGACCGTCTCACCGCCGACCGCCGAGGCGGTCGCGAGCGTCGTACCGATCCCCGACGACAGGGGCGAGGCATGGTCGAGCTCCTGCCTGGAGGCGCGCAGAGCCTCCTGCTGGGCCGCCTCCGCGGGGGCGTTCCAGATGCGGGCGCCCGGCGTCGGGACCGGGTCGGGCGGGGCGATGGCGGAGAGCAGGGCCTTCAGGCCGTCGATGCGCTCCTCGTCCTCGTGCAGGACGTACGACAGGTACGGGTCCGACGACTGGTCGGCGATCGTGTAGACGGCGCACCACGTGGCCAGCGTCGGGACCGTCATCTGAGCCATCAGCGCCAGTGTCTGGTCCCGGTCCAGCGTGCCGGCCAGCAGGTCGGACGCCTCCACAAGGAAGCTGAGGGAACCGCGGCGGAGCCGTTCGAGCTCACCGAGGCGGGCGGACTCGACGGCGAGGGCGATCCGGTCCGCGGCGAACTGGAGACGCAGGGCCTCCTCGTTCGAGTAGCGGTCCGGGCCCTCGGCGGCCACGCCCAGGGAGCCCGTGAGGCGGCCCTCGACCTTGAGGGGCACCGTGACGACGGAACGCATCCCGGTGCCGTTGAGCAGGGGGACCGAGCCCGGCACGGCCAGCAGGTCCTCATGGACGGCGGGCATACGGGCCGACGCGTAGCGGCTGGTGCCGGCATCGACCGGCACGCGCGCGAAGCGCTGGCGGGCCGACGGCAGGCCCGTGCTGGCCCGTACCTCCAGCTCCGTCTCGTCGTCCGTGGCGAGGAGCAGGAACGCGGCGTCGCCGTCGAGCATGTCCCGGGCGCGCTCCACGGTGCGCTGGAGGAGGCCGTCCAGGTCGTCCGGTGCCGGAGAGCCGATGAAGACCTCGAACGGGTCGACCGCGCGTCCCTCGCCCGTGGAGTCGCCGCCCTGGGAGCGGGCCGGGGTCTGGAGGACGGCGCGCTCGTAGTCCCGGACCAGCAGACAGACCGTGGACGGCTCGCCGTTCGTGTCGCGTACACGCAGGTGCGAGGCGTAGACGGGGATGACGCGGCCGTCGGTGCCGCGGATGCCGTAGCTGCCCTCCCAGCGGGACAGCTGGAGCGCCTCGGCCAGGCCGGTGCCCGTGCCGGGCGTGTGCGGCCAGGCCGCGAAGTCGCCCAGCTGCTTGCGGACGACCTGGTCCGCCGCGTAGCCGAAGAGGTGCTCCGCGTCGTCGTTCCAGGACGTGATGGCGCCTGCGCGGTCGATCTGGAGGACCGCGACGCGGACCCGCTCGTCGGCGACGGGGAGGAGGTCCGGGGGGAGGGCGGGGCCCGCATGGCGGGTGCCGACCGGGCGTTCGGGCAGGTCCAGCTGGAACCAGACACGTTTGCGAGTGGGGGAGTACTCGACGCCCCAGCGGGTCGCCAGGGCGGCGCACAGGAGCAGTCCGCGGCCGTTCTCCCGGTCGGGGGCCGCGACGGGCTGGGCGACGCCCTGGAGGGGCACCTCGCGCTCCGGATATCGGTCGGCGACCTCGACGCGTACGCCGTGCTCGGTGCGCAGGCACAGGACGTCTGCGGCGGTGCCCGCGTGGATCACCGCGTTCGTGACGAGTTCGCTGGTCAGGACGACGGCGTCATCGACGACGTCGGAGTATCCCCAGCCTTGGAGGGTGTCCCGGACGAAGGCCCGGGCGGTCGCGACCGACCGCCCCACCGGTTCGAAAGTGGCAGCCGCCCGCGCGGTGATCACAGAACTCCTCATACGCGTCTCGACGCCCGGCTCCGCCATGATCGGCCCCGCCCCTCCCGGTACCCGGTGCTCGTGCTGTGCCACACAGCCCCCGCCGGGCGGACCGGGGCGGTTGGACAGCCGCATGCCAGGTTACTTACCTTCGCAGTCCGGGCGGGCGGTGGTCACCGCTGTTTCCGTCCCCCGAGGGAGGGGACGTTATGCGAAGCTGCGGAACTGTTATGGCCTGGTTGGCTTGCGGTGAAACACTGGGAATGCTTCCAGCGGCAGCCGTGAGCGTGCCGGCACCTGGAGCGATACCCGAGCACGAGCCCGAAGTACGGTCAACCCCTGCGGGAGGGACACGGTGGAGTCTGGCGTGGCGGCGCGAGGCGGTAGCACGCGCGCGAAGGGCGGACGGTCCCGGAGCAGCGGAACCGTCGAGGTGGATGCCGCTGCCCTGGAGCGGCTCCTGGCGGCACTGGCCGCGATGCGTGACGGGAATTTCCGCAGGCGGCTGACCGTGACCGGCGAGGGGACGATGGCGGAGATCGCCGCCGTCTTCAACGAGGTCGCGGACCGCAAGCTGCACCTGACGGGCGAGCTGGCCCGGGTGCGCAGGGTGGTCGGCAGGGAGGGCAAGCTGTCCGAGCGGCTGGAGGTCGGCGCCAGCGAAGGGGCCTGGGCGACCGCCATCGAGGCGGCGAACGCCCTGGTCGACGATCTGACGAGGCCGGTCTCCGAGGTCGGGCGGGTGCTGTCCGCGGTCGCGGACGGTGACCTCCAGCAGCGCATGGAGCTGCGCTCGGAGGGCCCGGACGGCGCGGGGCGGCCGCTGCGCGGCGAGTTCCTGAAGGTGGCGCGGACCGTCAACAACCTGGTCGACCAGCTGTCGTCGTTCACCGACGAGGTGACGCGGGTCGCACTCGAGGTGGGTACGGAGGGCAAGCTCGGCGGGCAGGCGCAGGTACGCGGGGTGTCCGGGTCGTGGAAGGACCTCACGGACTCGGTGAACACCATGGCGTACCGGCTGACCGCGCAGGTGCGGGACATCGCCCTGGTCACCACGGCGGTCGCCAAGGGCGATCTGTCACGCAAGGTGACCGTGCATGTGGCCGGCGAGATGCTGGAGCTCAAGAACACCGTCAACACGATGGTGGACCAGCTGTCGTCGTTCTCGTCCGAGGTGACGAGGGTCGCCCGCGAGGTGGGTACGGAGGGCGAGCTCGGCGGTCAGGCCGAGGTGCCCGGCGTCGCGGGTGTGTGGAAGGACCTGACCGACTCCGTCAACACGATGGCGGGCAATCTCACCTCGCAGGTGCGCGGCATCGCGGAGGTCACCACGGCCGTCGCGAACGGCGACCTGTCGCAGAAGGTCACCGTCAGCGCGCGCGGCGAGGTCGCACAGCTCGCGGACACCATCAACCAGATGACCGAGACGCTGCGCACCTTCGCCGA
The DNA here is from genome assembly GCF_008271805.1 of Streptomyces sp. TRM49041. Taxonomy (GTDB): domain Bacteria; phylum Actinomycetota; class Actinomycetes; order Streptomycetales; family Streptomycetaceae; genus Streptomyces. The sequence continues at coordinate 138 of NZ_VSRY01000034.1, read as the reverse complement.
CGAGGTGACCCGGGTGGCGCGGGAGGTCGGCGTCGAGGGGCTCCTCGGCGGGCAGGCGCAGGTGCCGGGCGCGGCGGGTACGTGGAAGGATCTGACGGATTCGGTCAATACGGCGTTCCGGAATCTGACGGGTCAGGT
>NZ_VSRY01000033.1 GCF_008271805.1 Streptomyces sp. TRM49041 | reverse complement strand
ACGCGCGCTCGCGGGCGGCCAGGAGCGCCCCGCACCGGCGGAGGGCACGGCCCGGGCGCCCTTCGCGCTGCCGCCCGCAGCGGCAGACCGTCCGGCGGGGCAGGCGCAGGCGCGGGTACAGGTACAGGGTCAGCCGCAGGCGGAAGGCCAGGGTCGGGTCGGCGCACCACTCGACGAGAGCCGCCACGACGCCATACGTACGGACCCGGGCGCCGACCACACCCCGCCGCAGCCACACCCGCTCCCCGTCCCGCCCGGCGGCCCCGTCCCGCCGGGTGCCCCGGTTCCGAACGGTGCCCAGGTGCCGAACGGCGCTCCGGTTCAGCCGGGCACCCAGGTCCCCACCGGAGGCCCTGTCCCGCACGGCGCCCATGCAGTACCGGCTGACGCCGCCGTCCCGCCGGGCACGCCCACGCCGGCCGACACCCAGGTCCCACCGGGCGCGCAGGTCCCGACCGGCACCCCCGACCCGCACGGCGCCCATGGCCTACCGGCCGACACGCCCGTCCCGCCGGGCACGCCCACCCCGGCCGGCGCCCAGGTCCCGCCGGGCGCGCACGCCGTACCGGCCGCCGCG
>NZ_VSRY01000032.1 GCF_008271805.1 Streptomyces sp. TRM49041 | reverse complement strand
GGTGCGAGCCCGCGCAGCACGGCCGGGATCGTCCCGGCCCTGGCCTGGGACCGCAGCACCGCCGTGTCCAGCCGGACCGGAGCCAGCAGCGCCGCGTCCGACGTCAGAGCCTGGTCGAACAGACCGAGACCAACCTCAGTCGTCAACGCCTTGGAGCCCATCCGCTCCAGGCGGGCCAACTCACCCTGCCCCAGCTGGGACGCCATGCCCGCGGCTTCCGACCACACACCCCACGCCAGCGAAGTCGCCGGCAGACCCGCCGCCCGCCGGAACCCGGCCA
>NZ_VSRY01000031.1 GCF_008271805.1 Streptomyces sp. TRM49041 | reverse complement strand
GAGGAGCCGGCCGAGGAAGCTCCGGTTGAGGAGGTCCGGCCGGCCGGCGCCGTGCCGGTGGTGCTGTCGGCGCGTAATGACGTGGCGCTGCGGGCGCAGGCGGAGCGGTTGCGGTCGCACCTGATGTCGCGGTCTGAGCTGTCGGCCGTGGACACGGCGTACTCGCTGGTGACGTCACGGGCGTTGTTGGAGCGTCGGGCTGTGGTGGTGGCCTCGGGTCGGGAGGAGTTGCTGGCGCGGCTGGGTGAGCTGACCGGCGGGGAGTCGGGTGTCGGGGGTAAGTCGGC
>NZ_VSRY01000030.1 GCF_008271805.1 Streptomyces sp. TRM49041 | reverse complement strand
CCGACGGTTCGCGCGTCGTCCTGCACACCACCCCGCGCCGCGTCGGCCTCACCGACTCCGGCGCCCCCTGCCGCGGCATGCTCGCGCAGCCGAAACTGCTGGTCACACCCCCCGGAGCGGCGCCCAGCCTCGTATGGTGGCCCGGGCTCGACGCCTGGCTCGGCACCGAGACGGACCGCCCCGTCCTCCACGCCGTCGGCGACATCGACGTGTCCGCCTCGCCCGTCGAGGCCGTCCTGCGCACCGACAGCCCGGACGGCGGCCGCCCGGCCCTCACCATC
>NZ_VSRY01000005.1 GCF_008271805.1 Streptomyces sp. TRM49041 | reverse complement strand
CGGCCACACATGAACTCGACGCTGTATGCGTACCCCTCGATGTCGAGCCGCATCTCGTCGATGAACTCGTACTTGCTTGCTACCGGGGATCTTTCGCGAAGTACGCTGCGGCTTTTTTCAGGAACGTAACTTCCATCTCCAGCTCGCGGTTGCGTCGCTCGAGTTCCTTCAGGCGCGCTCGCTCGTTCACCGTCAGTTCCGCGTCGGGAGCCGGTTCCTGTTGCTTCTGGTGCTTCTTGACCCAGCCGCGTAGCGTCTCCGGGTTCAGCTCAAGCTCCCGGGCGACTTCGGAGATCGTCTTGCTCGATCTCA
>NZ_VSRY01000029.1 GCF_008271805.1 Streptomyces sp. TRM49041 | reverse complement strand
CCCGTTCCGGCGAACACCGCCTCCCAGTCCACGCTGACGCCGGCGGTGTGTGTGCGGCCGAGGAAGGCGGCGAAGGTGTCCCGCTCACCGTGCTTGCCGCGCAGGGCGGGTATGAACGCGGCTTCGGTGTCATCCTGAACACACTGCCTGGCCATCGCGGTCAACACCGCGTCCGGACCCAGTTCCAAAAACCGGCGCACGCCCAGCTCCCACAGCGTGCGCACACCATCGGCGAAGCGGACCGACTGACGGACATGCCGCACCCAGTACTCCGCATC
>NZ_VSRY01000028.1 GCF_008271805.1 Streptomyces sp. TRM49041 | reverse complement strand
CTGCCGAGGTCGTGGTGCTGGGTGATCTGGCCGAGTTGGAGAAGGGCCTGGCCGATGGCGCGCGTGCACCCGAGGTGGTGCTCGCGGCCATCGATGCCCCGGAGGCCACGGCGGCCGCGAACGAGGCGTTGGTGTTGGTGCGGCGGTGGCTGGCGAGCGAGTGGCTGGGTGGGTCGCGGCTGGTGGTGACCACCCGTGGGGCGGTCGCTGTGGATGGCGAGTCCCCCGATATCGCGCAGGCGGCGGTGTGGG
>NZ_VSRY01000004.1 GCF_008271805.1 Streptomyces sp. TRM49041 | reverse complement strand
TGAGCATTTCCGATCTACCCTCCGGCGAGTGATGCTCGCTGGCGCATGACGACGAACACGGCGTGGATTGCGGTGGTGGCCCGGTTGGGGCTGATGCGGAGTCGGTCGAGGACCCGCCAGCGTTTCAGCGCGGCGAAGGGCCGCTCGACCGGGGCACGGAGCTTGGCGATCGCGGAGTTCGTCTTCTTCTCCCAGCCGTTGTGGCCCTTGCCCTGCGGGCGTTTGATCGGGGTGCGGGTGGTGCCGCCGGCGCCCTGGTAGCCGGAGTCC
>NZ_VSRY01000027.1 GCF_008271805.1 Streptomyces sp. TRM49041 | reverse complement strand
TGTCACCGCTGGCCTGGAACTGGTCCGCCGGCTCATGCGTGAGCTGGGCCTTGAGCCCTGTCAGCCGCGGCCGAAGAGGTTCAGCCTCACCCAGGTCACGACCGGCCAGGTGCCGGACCTCGTCGGCCGCAACTTCACCGCTGACGCACCCGGCGAAAAGCTCGTCGGCGACATTACCTGCATCGCGACCGGGGAAGGCTGGCTCTACCTCGCAACGGTCATCGACTGCTGCA
>NZ_VSRY01000026.1 GCF_008271805.1 Streptomyces sp. TRM49041 | reverse complement strand
CGGCGATCTGTCGCAGAAGGTCACGGTCGATGTGGCCGGTGAGATGCTGGAGTTGAAGAACACCGTCAACACGATGGTGGATCAGCTCTCCGCCTTCGGTTCCGAAGTGACGCGTGTGGCGCGGGAAGTGGGCGTCGAGGGCCGGCTCGGGGGCCAGGCCCAGGTGCCGGGCGCGGCGGGTACGTGGAAGGATCTGACGGATTCGGTCAATACGGCGTTCCGGAATCTGACGGGTCAGGT
>NZ_VSRY01000003.1 GCF_008271805.1 Streptomyces sp. TRM49041 | reverse complement strand
CGGTCGGCCGGGAACGGGCCCATCGCGTCCCGCCCGGACGCCACCAGCTCCCACAGCTCCTCCGGCGACGTCACCCCGCCGGGGAAGCGGCAGCTCATGCCGACGATCGCCATGGGCTCATCGGTGTCGACGCGCCGCGGCCGCGCCGCACGCGTGCGAACGCTCGCGGAGTCCACCACGATCTGCGCCACCAGCAGGCGTGCCACCGCCACGGGGGACGGGTGGTCGAACACGAGCGTGGCGGGCAGACGCACACCGGTGGCCTGCGTGAGACGGTTCCGCAGTTCGACAGCGCTCAGCGAGTCGAAGCCGAGTTCGTTGAACGCACGGCCGGGATCGATGGAGTCGGCCGAGGCGTGTCCGAGCACACCTGCCACCTGAGCCAGCACCAGCTCCAGCGCGACCTGTTCACGGTCGGCCTCCGGTACGCCGGCCAGGCGCTGAGCGAGTGATCCACCGGCCTCCACGCGCCGAGCCGGGGCGGGTGCGAGCCCGCGCAGCACGGCCGGGATCGTCCCGGCCCTGGCCTGGGACCGCAGCACCGCCGTGTCCAGCCGGACC
>NZ_VSRY01000025.1 GCF_008271805.1 Streptomyces sp. TRM49041 | reverse complement strand
GCCCCCGCGTGGCGGGCGGCCCCGCCACGCGGGCCCGCCCGCCGGGCGCCGCACCTCGTCGTACCCGAGCACAGATCCGCCCGTACCGCCGTCGCGGTAAGGGAGTACGTGGCCGGGCCACGCACCGCTACCGTGGTCCCGGACAGGGCGGCCTGGCGCGGCAGGGGAGGACGGCACGGTGGAACCGGAGGCACGGGGGCTCAGCGCCGCCGAACTGCAGGCCATGAGCGACATCGGCGGCCTTCGTGCTCCCGGCCACGCCCCCGGCCCCCGGCGCGTACACCCCACTCGCCCGCGCGTACACCCACCCGTCCGCGCCCCCCTCGACGCCGGAGGGCGGGCCCCGGGCCGCCGATCCCCCGGTCGCCGGGCCCTGGCCCGACGACCGGATGTCGCCCCTGTCGGCGCGGGTCGTGCGGGTCGGGGAGCGACTGCGGGTCCCCGAGTACCGGGTCGCCGCGTCCATCGCGCAGCTCGGGCTCGCCGCGCGGCTCTGGTCGGTCACGCTGGGGGCCGCCGCGCTGTACGGCGTCTTCCCCGAAGTGACGCCGGCGTCACTGCGCTGGGACCCGGCCCTCTCCACGCCCGACGACCTGTGGTGGGCGGGCTCCGCCACCCGCCCCGGCACGCCGGAGGCGCTGCGGGAGGTCGTCCAGTACGGCCACCTCGTCCCGCTCGGCGAGGCTCTGCGCGCCGCCGGACCCGTCTCGGCGCGGCTGCTGTGGGGCAACGCGGGCTCCGCGCTCGGCGGCGCCGTACGTGAGCTCACCTCCTGGGCCCGTAGCCACGGCCGCCCCGATGTGGCCGAGCGGGCCGCCGCGCTCGCCGCAGCGCTGCTCGACCACCCCGACCTGTCCGGCACCCTCCAGCTCCCCACCCTGCGCCGCCGCACCTGCTGCCTCTACTACCGCTGCCCCGGGGGCGGGCTGTGCGGCGACTGCGTCTTCGACCGGCCGCCGCACGGTCCGCCCCGGCGCACCGCTCCGGGGCCGGGTTTGGCGGGCGGGCCGTCCGCTCCGTAAAGTTCGGCTTTTGAAACGCGGCAAACGAGTGATCGAGGAACGGCAGCGGCCATGACGGTGACAGAAGAGAACCAGGCGTACGGGCCGGGCATCGACCCAGAGCGTCTGGCCGTCTGCCTGAGCGTGCTCGAAGAGCTCGACAAGCTGGAGATCGACCACCCGGACGCGATCGCCGTCCGGCGCGCCACGGCCGGCATCTACCGGACCGTCAAGCAGCGCCGCCGCCAGGAGCGCAGGGCCGCCAAGACGGCGCACGACCGTGCGGTCACGGAGGCCACCGCGACCGGCTCCGCCGAGCGGATCGACGACGAGACGCAGGGCCTCCTGCCCAGCTCCTCCGCCGCCGGCGAGATCGCCGGGATACTCCGGCGCCCCCGCTCCTGCTACATCTGCAAGGACCGGTATGTCCAGGTCGACGCGTTCTATCACCAGCTGTGCCCGGCGTGCGCGACGGAGAACCGGGCCCGCCGCGACGCCCGCGCCGATCTGACCGGACGCCGCGCCCTGCTCACCGGCGGCCGCGCCAAGATCGGCATGTACATCGCGCTGCGGCTGCTCCGCGACGGCGCGCACACCACCGTCACCACCCGCTTCCCCAAGGACGCGATCCGCCGCTTCAAGGCGCAGCCGGACAGTGACCAGTGGATCCACCGGCTGAAGATCGTCGGGATCGACCTGCGCGACCCGGCGCAGGTCGTCGCCCTCGCCGACTCCGTCGCCGCGGCGGGCCCCCTCGACATCCTGATCAACAACGCCGCGCAGACGGTCCGCCGCACACGCCGGGCGTACAGCGAGCTGGTCGCCGCCGAGTCCGCGCCGCTGCCCGCCGGTGAGCTGCCGGCCGCCGAGGTCATCGGCACCTTCGGCAGCGGAGCCGTCGAGACCGTGGCCGCCCTGCCCTCCGCCCGCGGCGGCGACGGCCTCACCGCCCAGGACGTCACCGACCTCGCGCTGGTCAGCGGCTCGGCGACGCCCGCCCGGATCGCCGCGGGCACCGCGATCGACGCGGGCGGCCTGGTGCCCGACCTGACGGACACCAACAGCTGGATCCAGACGGTCGAGGAGGTCGATCCGGTCGAGCTGCTCGAGGTGCAGCTGTGCAACTCCACCGCGCCGTTCATCCTGATCAGCCGGCTGCGCGCGGCGATGGCCGCCTCCCCGGCGCAGCGCAGGTACATCGTGAACGTCTCCGCAATGGAGGGTGTGTTCAGCCGCGGCTACAAGGGCGCGGGACACCCGCACACCAACATGGCCAAGGCCGCCCTCAACATGCTGACGCGTACCAGCGCCCAGGAGATGTACGACAGCGACCGCATCCTGATGACGGCCGTCGACACGGGCTGGATCACCGACGAGCGGCCGCACCCGGACAAGATGCGGCTGGCCGAGGAGGGCTTCCACGCTCCGCTCGACCTGGTCGACGGCGCCGCCCGCGTCTACGACCCGATCGTCCGCGGCGAGTCGGGCGAGGACCTGTACGGCTGCTTCCTCAAGGACTACGCGCCCGGCAAGTGGTGAACAGGCGCCCCGCGAACCAGCCTTGATGACACGGAGTGTCCTTCTATAGGGCACTCCGGGCCACTATGGCCGGAACCCGATGGTGTGACGCGTTCCATCGAGCGGTACCGCGCTCATTTGGTTAACCTGGAGCGAACGACCGGCCGACAGGGATCCACGAAACCCCCTCGGGTCGGTCACGGGACTGGCCTGCCACCAAGGCCGCGCTCCCGCCCGGTTACCGGCGCCACCGCGACCGAACGGCAGAACAGGTCCCACAGGTTCGCGACACTAAGGAGTGCGCGGTGACACCAGAATCGACGACCCGGGAGCAGCCCCCGGCGGAGTCTCCGGAACGGTCCACGCGGTCGGACGAACTCGGCAGTCTGGAGGTCTGGGCCCGCTCGGCCCCGATCCGCCTGGCCGGGTACGAGGACGATCTCGCAGAGCCGCATATCCTGCCCGGCGTCGACTGAGTCGTACGCTGTGCCTTCGCCCCGTGCCCTCCGCCGTCGACGGCGGGGGCACGGGGCTTCTGACCGCCCGGTGCCGACACGGGAGAGCACACCGGACGGGACTGCCACCACTGGGCAGAAGAGCGGACCGAACGTCATCGGCATCCGCTCGGCCCGGCTCACTGCCGCTGAAACGTAGCGGAGCACCACCGGCCCCGACCAGCTTTGACCAGGACTTCACTCAGCGCATGGGTGTCGACTCGAGCCGGGTCGGCGGCAGGAACTCCCGGACGAGGGTGCGGTGCCACCAGGCCCCCGTGGAGCGCAGTTCCTGCCAGGTCGTGAACCGGTAGCGGTACACACGGGCGCGGATCATCGTCGGCGGGGTGTCCGGGAACGGGTTGTGGCGCAGCAGCTTCAGCGTGTCCCGGTCGCCGTCCAGCAGCCGCTCCACGAGCGGGCCGAACCACTCGGCCGCGTACGCGGGGGACAGCGCCGCGAACCACATCATCCAGTCGAGTCGCAGATGGTACGGCGCGTACTGGCGCGGCAGCCGCCGTACGTCGCCGGGCTTGCCCTTGAACGCGTACTCCCGCCACACGGTCCCCGCGTGGAGGGCCGGTTCGTCGGTGCCCTCGATGACGATCTCGTGGCGGACGCGGCCGACGGTCCCGAACGCGCCGTATGTGTTGACCAGGTGGAGCGGGTCGAAGGACCGGTTCATCGCCTGGTGGCGGGAGAGCAGATTGCGCACCGGCCGCACGCTCAGCGCCAGGACCAGGGCGGTCACCACCATGACCAGGACGCCGTACCACAGCGGCGCCTCGGGCAGGTCGGGAGCGTCGGCGACGAGCGTGCCGTCGACGGCCGACAGGGCCAGGACGATGGTGATCCAGTTCAGCCAGGAGAAGTTCCCGGACAGGACGAGCCAGAACTGGGTCACCGCGATGAGTCCGGCCCCGACGGTCGCCACCGGCTGTGGCGTGAACAGCAGGACCGGTACGACCAGCTGCGTCATATGGTTCGCGGCCGCCTCGACCCGGTGCAGGGGGCGCGGCATCCGGTGGAAGAACCAGCTCAGGGGGCCGGGCATCGGCTGGGTCTCGTGGTGGTAGTACAGGCACGTCAGATCACGCCAGCAGGGGTCGCCGCGCAGTTTGATCAGCCCCGCCCCGAACTCCACGCGGAACAGCAGCCAGCGCAGCAGCCACATCACCAGCACGGGCGGCGCGGTCCGGTCGTTCCCGAGGAAGACCGCCAGGAATCCGGCCTCCAGCAGCAGCGATTCCCAGCCGAAGCCGTACCAGGTCTGGCCCACGTTCACGATCGACAGATAGAGCGCCCACAGCACGGCCCACATGAGCATCGACACGGCGAGCGGTACCGCGTCGCCCGCGCCGGCGATCAGCGCCAGGGCGAGCGCGGCACCCGCCCAGGCGCAGAGCGCGAAGAACCGGTCGGAGTAGTGGAGCCGGAAGAGGCTCGGCGCCCGGCGCGCCGGTACCCGCCGCACATACTCGGGGACCGGCAGCATGCCGCGCTCCCCGATGAGGGCCCTGAACTGGAAGGCGGCGCAGAGGAACGCGACGAGGTAGAGCCCGGCGAGGCCCCGCTGGAAGATCAGGCGGCCCAGCCAGTAGTCGGATGAGGTGAACCAGGTGAACCACTCCATCCCTTCCAGTATCGGCCCGGTGTCAGTCCCGGACGGCCTTCCGCAGGGTCCGGCCGAGCCGGCGCGCGTACCGGCGCTGGAGTACGGGGACGAGGGGCCCGGCCGCTCGGGTGTACCAGCGGCCTGGGCGGCTGAACGCGGTCAGCGTGAACCAGACGGAGCCGTCCGGGCGCAGCTCGACGACGAACGACTCCTCGCCGCTCTCGGGGTGGCCGGTGAGCGTGCCGTACGCGAAGCCGGTGCGTCGCTCCTCGTACGCCGTCCACACCACCTCGCAGGGCACCCCGTACTCCAGAGGCCCGGCGCCGACGGCGACCGTGAGACGGACGCCGGGCTCCGCACGCGCGGCCTCGGTGTGCACACGCGCGCCGGACGCCCGGTGCATCCGCCAGGTGGTGACGGCCGCGCCCGCGGCCTCGAAGACATCCCGGCCGTGGCCGATCGGCGTCCGGTGGCGCAGGTGGTGGTAGCCGTCCGGGAGGGTGGCGGGGGAGCGGGTCGCGCCGACGTCCGGATAGGTGAATCCGGTGGCCTGGGAGCCGGGCGCGGTGCCGGAAGTGCCGGAAGTGCCGGAGGCGCGGGGGGCGCGGGGGGTGCCGGCGCTGCTGAGGCTGCGGATCAGCCGGGTCATGCGGGGATCTCCTCGCGGTCCGTGGCGGTGGTCGGGGCGGTGGCCGGATCGGTTGTGCGGTGCGAGGCGGCGGCCAGACGGCGCCAGGCCAGGAGCGAGCAGAGCGCGAAGCCGAGCGCGTTGGCCAGGCCGTGGGTGGCGGCCATCCAGGCCAGGCTGGGACGGGGCAGGCCGGTCGCCTCGCCGAGGGCCCAGCTCAGCGCCAGGAGCATGGTCGCCACCAGAACGGCCGCCGAGAGGGCGAGCAGCCTCCCGGTGAACCGGTCCAGGGTGCGGGGGCGTACGTCCTGCCAGGTGAGCAGGGCGACGGCCCACATGCCGCCGGTGAGCACGACGGCACCGGCCAGTTCCGCCCAGTCGTCGACGAAGTACCCCAGAAGCACCAGGAGCGTGCCGAGCGGGACGCTCAGCGCGGCGAAGTCGCCCAGGCGGCGGTCCGCGGTGACGCGCCGGACCAGGCCGGCCACCAGGGCGGCGGCGAACCCGGCGAAGTGGAAGTGCGGCACGGTCAGGTCCAGGATCTCCAGGTCGAACCCGAAGAGCCGGTACCCCCACCGCTCGGCGACCAGCGCGGTCGCGGCGACCGAGGGGCTCACCAGGGCGGTGAGCAGCGCCACCTCGGCAGGCGCCAGGGACCGGGTCCCGGCCAGGCGGCGCGGCGCGGCGAGCGCCAGGAGGACCGCGCCCAGCGCGTAGCAGGCGGCCAGGGCCGTGGCGAGCGCGCCGCGCGGCAGCCACAGGGACACCGCGCCCGGCACGGCGAACAGCGGCCAGAGCCGGCCGACGGCGGCCGCCTCGGGAACGTCCATCAGACGCAGTCCCATCGGGACGACCACCAGCATGCCGAGCATCACGATCAGATCGACCAGGACGGACATGGGGACACTCCCTCTCACGCGTGTTGAACGCGTTCAATTCGGCATGGGGAGCGTAGCGCTGGGACTTGAACATGTTCAAGTCCTAGGGGGGTGCCCTCGGGCGGGCCCTTTCCGGTTGCGGGGCGCCCTGTGATCCGGCAGACATGAAGGGACTTATCAGGTCAAATCAGTTGGAAAAGGCGGGAGATTCGCGTGCGTTCACCCACACGCCGCCCCTCGGTACGCCCTGGCCGCCCCGGTCGCCTCGGCGGTCCGGGCGTGCTCGCCGCACTCGCGGTCGTCGCCGGACTGCTCTCCGCGGGATGTGGCGGCGGTGACACCGGCCGCTCCGCCGCCGACACCCGCTCCGCCGACCGGACGCCCCTCCTGCAGCCGGCCGCGGCGCAGGGGCCGAACCCCTTCACGGGCTCCACGGTCCTCACCGCCGACCGCGCCGGGCGCCGGTCGCCGTCCCCCGCCGTGACAGGCACGCCGGCGGCCGCTGCGGACGCCGCGGACCAGCCGCTGCGCACCGTCGACGGCGCGACCCCCGGTCTGTACGGCGGTGCGCACTCCCTCCCCAGCTGCGATGTCGAACAGCAGGTGCGGTTCCTCACCTCCGACGCGGTCAAGGCCCGCGTCTTCGCCGAGGCAGCCGGGATCAACCAGGCGGGCCTCGGCGCCTGGCTGCGTGGCCTCACGCCCGTGATGCTGCGCGCCGACACCCGGGTCACCGGCCACGGCTACCGCGACGGCGCGGCCGTCTCGTACCAGGCCGTCCTGGAGGCGGGCACGGCCGTCCTCGTGGACGAGTACGGCGCGCCCCGGGTGCGCTGCGCGTGCGGCAACCCGCTGCGCACCCCGGCCGACGCGACGCGCCCCACCGCGTACCGGGGGCAGCCCTGGGACGGCTACCGCGCCGACCGGGTCGTCCTGGTCAATCCCACTCAGCGTGCCCTCGACAGCCTTCTCATCGTGAACGTCCTCAACGACACCTGGCTCGAACGCGAGGTCGGCACCGGCGGTGAGCAGGACCGGGAGCCCGCCGTGCCCCCGGCGTACGAGCCGGGCGACCGCCATATCGCGGACCACCCCGTGCCGGACGGCGGCGCATGGACGGAGGCGGAGGCCGGGAATCCCGCCGCCAACGCCACCCCGGCCTTCCCCAGGGTCCCGGCGGTGCCGCCCCCTCCGCCGGTCGCAGTGCCCGGCGTGCCGGTGCCGGACGAGGGGCTACCGGACGCGCCGATGCCCGACGGGGCGCTGTCCGACGGCCAGGTCCTGGAGGGGCCGGTCGTGGAGCCCGCGGTCTTCGAGGGGCAGAAGAGACGTTTCGTCTCTCCATAAGACATCTCAAAGGTCGATAAACCCGACAAGTGATGGCAGAGTGGCTCCATGGTTGATCCGGCAGCGGATGCCCTGTCGCTTCCCGAGGACTGGCCCGCCCACCCGGATCAGAGCCTGTCCCTGAACCGTATGGGCAGCTTCGACTGGGATCTCGACGCCGGGCTGATGCATATGGACGAGGTCGCACTCGACGTGTTCCAGCTGGATCCGGCCGAGTACGACGGGAGGCCGGAGAGTCTTGCCCGGAGAGTGCCGCCCAGCGAGTCCGTACGCCTCGACGGCATGGTCGCGCAGGCCCTCAAGAGTGGCAGCACGCACTACGGCGCCTACTTCCGCATCCGCACCCGCGACGGCGGACTGCGCTGGACCCACACGCAGGGGTTCATCCGCCGGGACGAGACCGGGCGCCCCCACCGCATCATCGGCATCGTCCGCGACGCCACCCAGGAACTCGCCGAGTCCACCACCCGTATGGAGGTGGACTCCGAACGCCGCCGCCAGACCAGCGTCGTCGAGTCCACCACGGCCGCGCTCGCCCACGCGCGGACCGTTCAGGACGTCATCGACGTACTGAAGGACTCGCACGGCCTGGAGCACCTCGGTGCGACCAGCGTCGTCATGGGCCTCCTGGAGGCGGGCCGTATCCATCTCGTCGCGGAGGGCCCGGACGGCTCCTTCGTGCCCGGCACCCGCTACACCCGGGTGGACGAGCAGTACCCGATGAGCGAGGTCGTACGGACCCTCGCGCCCCGCTTCATCGAGTCGGCCGCGGACTTCGCCGTGTCCTACCCGATCCTGTGGCCGCACATCACCGACCTCGGCATCACCTCCGCCGCGTACCTCCCGCTCATCGCCCAGGCCCGGCCCATCGGCGCCATGGGGCTGCTCTACAGCGACAAGAACGGCTTCACCCCGGAGGAGCGCAACGTCCTCGTCGCGCTGGGCAGCAGCATCGCCCAGAGCCTCCAGCGCGCCGTGCTCTTCGAGCAGGAGCACGACCTCGCCGAGGGCCTCCAGCAGGCCATGCTGCCGCGGCGCATCCCCGAGATCCCCGGCGCCCACGTCGCCGTCCGCTACCGGGCGGCCCGGCTCGGCCGGGACATCGGCGGCGACTGGTACGACGTGATCCCGCTGCCGGGCGGCCGCGTCGGCGCCGTCATCGGCGACGTCCAGGGCCACGACACCCACGCCGCCGCCGTCATGGGCCAGCTCCGCATCGTGCTGCGCGCGTACGCCGCCGAGGGCCACACCCCCGCCACCGTGATGGCGCGCGCCTCGGTCTTCCTCAGCGAGCTGGACACCGACCGCTTCGCGACCTGCACCTACATGGACGTCGACCTCGCGACCGGCGTCGTCCAGGTCGTACGGGCCGGACATGTGGACCCGCTGCTGCGCGACGCCGACGGCAGCTGCCGCAGGGTCCCCGTCCCGGGCGCCCTGCCGCTCGGCCTGTCCGCCGAGTTCGGGGCGCTCGACTATCCGGTCAGCGTCCTCGAACTCGACCCGGGCCAGACGATCCTCCTCTACACCGACGGGCTCGTCGAGGAGCCCGGAACCGACCTCGACGAGGGCATGCAGTGGCTCACCGCCCTCGTCCGGAACGGGCCGAGCGACCTCCAGACGCTCGCCGACCATCTGTGCGACGTGGTCGACGAGCGCGGTGGCGACGACGACGTGGCGATCCTGCTGCTGCGCCGCCGGGGCGGCTACGGCCCGCAGGCGGGCGGCCGGCTCCAGCAGCACGTGGCCCAGAGCGATCCCGAGGCGCTGCGCTCCGCCCGTCACATGATCGGGGCGGCGGTACGGGCCTGGGCCGGGCGGGACCGGGCCGACGAGATCGAGCTGGCCGCCGACGAGCTGATCACCAACGCGCTGCTGCACACCGACGGCGGGGCCATCGTCACCCTGCGGATGCTGACCGGCCCCGAACGGCGGCTCCGGGTGGAGGTCGAGGACCGTTCCAGTGCCCTGCCGCGGCGCCGCGACGCGGGCGAGGACGGCGTATCCGGGCGCGGTCTGCTGCTGGTGGACCGGCTGGCCGACGCGTGGGGCGTCGAGTCGCGCGGCAGCGGCAAGTGCGTATGGTGCGAGTTCGGCCTACCGGACCGCTCGGGCGAGAGCCGAGACTTTGGAGCGGCGGTCGGCGCGGGGGTCAACATTCACCCGGTATAGGAGGGTTGATACCGTCCACTCCTCCCGAACACGGTCTGCGAACTCTCCGGCATGGTCACCGAGGCCGACCCGGCCGCCCGGAGCACCGCGGACCTCGCCCCGTACGCCTGCACCGTCCTCGACGCCTTCGGCCCCCACCGGTTCATGTTCGGCTCCGACCGGCTCGTCTGCCTCCTCGCCGCGCGGTACGACGAGGCGGTCGCCACGATGCACGACCTCACCGGCGGGCTCAGCGGCGCTGAGCGCGCCGCCGTGTTCGCGGGCACCGCCACCCGCGTCCACGGCCTGTGGCCATCAGACCCGTGACCGGCTGGTGAGGCGCACCGCACCCTCCTGCGGCAGGCTGGAACCATGCCCGAACTACCCGAGGTCGAGGCCCTTCGCGAGTTCCTCGACATACACCTCGTGGGCAAGGAGATCGCCCACGTCCTGCCGGTCGCCATCAGCGTCCTGAAGACCTACGACCCGCCGCTGAGCACCCTCGACGGCGCCACCGTCACGGCCGTCGGGCGGCACGGCAAGTACCTCGACATCACCGCGGGCGGGCTCCACCTGCTGATCCACCTCGCCCGCGCCGGCTGGCTCCAGTGGCGGGACGTCCTGCCGTCCGGGCCCCCGCGCCCCGGCAAGGGCCCGCTCGCCCTGCGTACCGCGCTCACCGGTGGCGACGGCTTCGACCTCACCGAGGCGGGCACCACCAAGCGGCTCGCCGTGCACCTGGTCCACGATCCGGCGGACGTCCCGGGCGTCGCCCGGCTGGGCCCCGACCCGCTCGCCGACGCCTTCGACCGGGACGCCTTCGCGGCGCTGCTGGCCGGGGAGCGGCGGCAGATCAAGGGTGCCCTGCGCGACCAGAGCCTCATCGCGGGCATCGGCAACGCGTACAGCGACGAGATCCTGCACGCCGCGCGCATGTCGCCGTTCAAGCCCGTCCAGAACCTCACCGACGACGACATCACCACTCTGTACGAGGCGCTGCGCACCACACTCGGCGGAGCCGTGGCCCGCTCGCACGGCATGGAGGCCGGGAAGCTGAAGGCCGAGAAGAAGAGCGGGCTGCGCGTCCACGGGCGCGCGGGCGAGCCCTGCCCGGTGTGCGGCGACACCATTCGCGAGGTGTCGTTCAGCGACTCGTCCCTCCAGTACTGCCCCCGGTGCCAGACGGGCGGCCGACCGCTCGCCGACCGCCGCATGTCCCGCCTGCTGAAGTAGCGCCGCGGCGGCCCGGGGCCCGCCGCCTGGCGGTGGCCCGGGCCACCGGCCGCTCAGCCGCCCGACCGGCGCCCGCGCACCAGCCAGTCCCGTACCCGTCCCCCGCACGGCCGCCAGACGCGCAGCG
>NZ_VSRY01000024.1 GCF_008271805.1 Streptomyces sp. TRM49041 | reverse complement strand
TTGTCCGGCGGGGGCGCGGGGACCGGGAAAGCGGACGGGCCGACGGCGCGGCGCCCTCGGGCGGCGGCTCGGTGACTGCCCTGCGAGTTGTTCACGAGGCCGGGACCATAGCGGAGGGTCGATGACTCTCCAAAGCGACTCGACCACGGAGCGTCGTATCGCTACCCCCGTGGCGGCCTCCTCCGCTATCGTTCAGTAATCAAATGCTCGCGCTGTGTTGACGGCGATCGCGGTCGCCAGGGCTTCTTCGCCGATGCCCTTGACGGCCGCCATGGCGCGGACCGTCACCGGGACGAGATACGGCGCGTTGGGCCGTCCGCGGTACGGGGCGGGGGTGAGGAAGGGGGCGTCCGTCTCGACGAGTACGAGGTCGAGGGGGGCGACGGCGAGGGCGTCGCGCAGGGGCTGGGCGTTCTTGAACGTGACGTTCCCGGCGAAGGACATGTAGTAGCCGCGCTCGGCGCAGATCCGGGCCATGTCGGCGTCGCCGGAGTAGCAGTGGAAGACGGTCCGCTCGGGGGCGCCCTCCTCGGCGAGGACGCGCAGGACGTCCGCGTGGGCGTCGCGGTCGTGGATGACGAGGGCCTTGCCGTGCCGCTTGGCGATCTCGATGTGGGCGCGGAAGGAGCGCTCCTGGGCGTCCATGCCCTCGGGGCCGGTGCGGAAGCGGTCGAGGCC
Organism: Streptomyces sp. TRM49041; assembly: GCF_008271805.1. GTDB lineage: Bacteria > Actinomycetota > Actinomycetes > Streptomycetales > Streptomycetaceae > Streptomyces. Next base: position 5,753 of record NZ_VSRY01000024.1, on the reverse strand, counting down.
GGTCTCGCCGACTGCCCTGACATGGTCGAGGGCGGCGAGCCGGTCGATCTCGGCCAGCGCGTCGTCCAGCGCCGTGTACCCGCCCGCCTCGCGGGCGCCCTGCCGGGACCGTCCCGCCCGGCTCCCACCACCACCCTTGTCCGAGTCGCTTCGCGACGCCCCCTCGACGGGGTCGCCGTGGACGATGCGGGGGGCCTCGTTGGGGTGGAGGGCGACGGCGGCGTGGACCTTGGCGTACGTGGCGGCCGTCTCCGCCGCCCACTGGGAGCCCTTGACGTCGCAGCCCACCTGGACCACGGTGTCGACGCCGACGAGGGCGGCCTTGGTGAGGGCCTCCTCGATGGTGCCGGACTGCATGTCCAGGTGGGTGTGCGAATCGGCCACGGCCACGGGCAGGGGCTCGGGCAGCGGCGGCGGGGCGTCCTTGGCACTCATGCCCCGATCGTACGAAAACCCGGGCCCCGCCCTCTCCCGACTACTTCCGTTCCCTGCGCTGGAAGGGGTGCAGCAGGTCGGAGACGTGCCAGCGGCGGTCCTCCGGCCGGCGGTCCGGTGCCCCGCCCTCGGGCAGCGGCTTCTCCTCCAGTTCCTGGCCGATCGGCCCTGCCGTGGCCACCGGGATGGCGGCGCGCCGGAGCGCCACGCCGGGCACGCCCGGCCGGGCGGCCGAGGGCTCGCCGTGGTCGAGCACCGTGGAGACCCGGCCGGAGCGCATGGTGCGCACCACATGCTGTCCGCAGTTGGGACACGTCGGCTTGGACAGCGGCGAGGGAACCCGTCGGCCCTCGCTGCGGTAGACGACGTAGCCGTGGCCGGTGACGTCGGTGTGGTGCTCGATTTCGTACGCCTGCTCCCAGCCGTAGCCGCACCTCATACAGGCGAAGGAATATGCCTCGTGGCCGACCGGGATACTGGAGGTCTCGCTCATGCCGGCTCCTTTCCACTGCATCCAGTGGACACCTCTACCGGCGGGATGGCATCGGCACCTGTCGAACCATGGGCCGCTCTTGGACTTTCCCTGCCGAAAGGCTTGCTTCAGCCGGTGAGGGCTTTGCCTTTCACGATAGCTCTTTGCCCGCCTTTGGGCTGGCCAGAGGTGTTACCCAGCGGTCTTCGCCGCGTTCTTCGCCGCGACGACGGCGTCGAACACCTCCCGCTTGGGGAGCCCGGCCTCGGCGGCGACGGCGGCGATGGCCTCTTTTCGACGCTCCCCCGCCTCCTCGCGGACCTGGACGCGGCGGACCAGCTCGGCGGGTTCGAGATCGGCGGGCCCGGCCTCGGGGGCGCCCTCGACGACGACGGTGATCTCGCCCCGAACACCCTCGGCGGCCCAGACCGCGAGCTCGCCGAGGCCACCGCGCCTGACCTCCTCGTACGTCTTTGTGAGCTCCCGGCACACGGCGGCGCGCCGGTCGGCACCGAAGACCTCGGCCATCGCGGCGAGGGTGTCGTCGAGTCGGTGCGGAGCCTCGAAGTAGACCAGGGTGCGGCGCTCGGCGGCGACCTCGCGGAGCCGGCCGAGGCGCTCGCCCGCCTTGCGGGGCAGGAAGCCCTCGAAGCAGAACCGGTCCACGGGCAGCCCGGACAGGGCGAGCGCGGTGAGCACGGCGGACGGGCCCGGCACGGCGGTGACCTTGATGTCCTGCTCGACGGCGGCGGCGACCAGCCGGTAGCCGGGGTCGGAGACGGACGGCATACCGGCGTCGGTGACCAGCAGGACCCGGGCGCCGCCGACGAGGGCCTCGACCAGCTCGGGCGTACGGGCGGACTCGTTGCCCTCGAAGTACGACACGACCCGGCCGCGCGGCTGCACGCCGAGGGCCTGGGTGAGGCGGCGCAGCCGCCGCGTGTCCTCGGCGGCGACGACGTCGGCGTCCGCCAGCTCGGCGGCGAGGCGGGGCGGGGCGTCGGCGACGTCGCCGATCGGGGTACCTGCGAGTACGAGCGTTCCAGTCACGGTGCCATCCTCGCAGCCCCGCCGGCGGCCCGGCCGGGCGAGTCGGGCGGGCGCGTTCCCTACGATGGCGCGGTGACCAGTACTGCGCCAGAGGCCCTGCACGGACAGGACGGACCCGGTGGCCACGCCGCCGGGCCGGACGGGGGACAGGAGCCGCCCTCCTGGGACCAGCGCCTGCGCCGGTTCGGCTATGTGCCGCGCCGGGTGCCGGGGCTGCGGGAGCGGCTCGTGCCGCCGTTCCCGAAGCCGTCCCCGCGGCTGTGGCGGGGCCTCGGGCTGCCGCCGCGGGTGGCGCGCGGACTGCTGCGGCTGGCGCCGTGGGGCGGTCCGCTGCTGGTGGCTCTGGTCGCCGGGCTGCTCAGGTTCTGGAACCTGGGCTCGCCGCACGCGGTGATATTCGACGAGACGTACTACGCCAAGGACGCCTGGGCCCTGATCAACCAGGGGTACGAGGGGGCGTGGCCCAAGGACATCGACAAAACGATCCTGGAGAACCCGGGCGCGGTACCCGTGCCGGCCGATCCGGGCTATGTGGTGCACCCGCCGGTCGGCAAGTGGGTCATCGGGCTCGGCGAGTGGTGGTTCGGCTTCGAGCCGTTCGGCTGGCGCTTCATGGTGGCGGTGTGCGGCACGCTGTCGGTGCTCATGCTGTGCCGGATCGGGCGGCGGCTGTTCCGCTCGACGTTCCTGGGGTGCCTGGCGGGCGGCCTGCTGGCCGTGGACGGGCTGCACTTCGTGATGAGCCGTACGGCGCTGCTCGACCAGGTGCTGATGTTCTTCGTGCTGGCCGCGTTCGGGTGTCTGCTGATCGACCGTGACTGGGCGCGGCGGCGGCTCGCGGCGGCGCTGCCGGTCGACGGGGACGGGGTGCTGCGGCCGGACGCGGCCGTCGCGGACACGCTGCGGCTCGGCTGGCGTCCCTGGCGGCTGACGGCCGGGGTGATGCTGGGACTGGCGGCAGCGACCAAGTGGAACGGCCTGTACATCATGGCCGCGTTCGGGCTGCTGACGGTGGTCTGGGACGTGGGCGCGCGGCGGATCGCGGGCGCCCACCGGCCGTATCTGTCGGTGCTGAAGCGGGATGTGCTGCCGGCGTTCGTGGCGACGGTGCCGGTCGCGCTGGCCACATACGTCGCGTCGTGGACGGGCTGGATCGCCTCGGACAAGGGCTACTTCCGGACCTGGGCGTCGACGGGCGACGGGCGGGTCAGCTCGTGGTCGTGGCTCTTCCCCGACTGGTGGCGGAGCCTGTGGCACTACGAGTCCGAGGTGTACACGTTCCACGTCAATCTGACGTCGGGGCACACATACGAGTCGAACCCGTGGAGCTGGATCGTCCTGGGCCGCCCCGTGTCGTACTTCTACGAGTCGCCCGCGGCCGGTGAGGACGGCTGCCCGGCGGACGCGGCGGAGAAGTGCGCGCGTGAGGTGCTGGCGATCGGCACACCGCTGCTGTGGTGGGCGGCGTGCTTCGCGGTGCTGTACGTGCTGTGGCGCTGGTTCTTCCGCCGCGACTGGCGGGCGGGGGCCATCGTGTGCGCGATCGCGGCCGGGTGGGTGCCGTGGTTCTTCTACCAGGAGCGGACGATCTTCCTCTTCTACGCGGTGGTGTTCGTGCCGTTCCTGTGCCTGGCCGTCGCGATGATGATCGGCGCGATGCTGGGCCCGGCCGCCGGGCCGCCGGACGAGGACGGCCTGGTGGACCCGGACGGGGCGGTCGAGCGGCGGCGCGCGATCGGCGCGATCGGCGCGGGCGTGCTGGTTCTGCTGATCATCTGGAACTTCATCTACTTCTGGCCGCTGTACACCGGCGAGACGATCCCGATGGAGGACTGGCGGGCGCGCATGTGGCTCGACACGTGGGTGTGACCCCCTGCATCTGATCACTTACGTTTGATTCCGTTCGGATAACGAGGCCCACGCGCCCCCATCGCCGCCCCGTAGGGTTGTTCCTGTTTGCCTACTTGAACATGTTCAAGTAGGCGTGACTGTGGAGGGGGAATCCGCGGCATGCGCAGTGGAACGAAGGTGGCGATCGTCGGGGGCGTCTTCGCCGTCGCCGTCGGCGGCGTCGGATACGGGGCGATCAACGTCTGGAACGGCCTGACGGGTGGACAGACCACCACCACGTCGGCCTCCGGCACGCCACGCAGGACGGGACCGGTGACCGCGGAGGAGGTCGATGCGACCACCAAGGGCTTCCTGGCCGCGTGGGCGGAGGGGGACCCGGCCAAGGCGGCGCAGTTCACCAACGCCCCGACGAGCGCGCAGGGCGCCCTGGCCGGCTATCTGACGGAGACCCACGTCGGCGGCATGAAGGCCAAGGCCGGTACGGCGACGGGCGCGACGGTGCCGTTCACGGTGAGCGCCGTCGTGTCGTACGACGGGGAGCGCGTCCCGTGGACGTACAGCTCGGAACTGACCGTGGTGCGCGGGCTGACGACCGGGCAGCCGCGCGTCGACTGGAAGTCCACGGTGCTGCATCCGCAGCTCAAGGACGGCGAGGTCCTGAAGGTGACCGCGTCCGGCGCGCCGGCCATCAAGGCCCTCGACCGCGCCGGCAAGGAGCTGACGGTGGAGCGGTACCCGTCGCTGGCCCCGGTCCTGGACGAGCTGCGCAAGCGGTACGGCGGCCAGGCGGGCGGCACGGCCGGCGTCGAGCTGGTCATCACCGGCGAGGGCGACGCGTCCGACCGTACGCTGCTGACGCTGCGCGAGGGCAGACCGGGCGAGGTGCGGACGACGCTGGACGCCGGGGTGCAGGCGGCAGCCGAGCAGGCGGTGAAGCGGTACGCCGAGTCGTCGGTCGTCGCGATCAAGCCGAGCACCGGGGAGATACGGGCGGTCGCCAACAACCGTGAGGACGGCTGGAACGCGGCGTTCCTCGGCAAGCAGGCGCCCGGCTCCACGATGAAGATCATGACGGCGGCGCTGCTGCTGGAGAAGGGCCTGGTCGGCGCGGACCGGGTGGCGGAGTGCCCGCCGACGGCGACGTACTACGGGCGTACGTTCAAGAACCTCGACGACTTCTCTATCAACGGCGGAACGTTCACGCGGAGCTTCGCGCGCTCCTGCAACACCGCCTTCATCAAGCTCATCGACGACGCGAAGGACGACGCCGCGCTGGGCAAGGAGGCCCGGGACGTCTTCGGTATCGGCCTGAACTGGCAGACGGGCGTGCCCTCCTGGGACGGCTCGGTCCCGGCCGAGACCGGCGGGGAGGCCGCCGCGCAGTACATCGGGCAGGGCACCGTCCAGATGAACGCCCTGAACGTGGCGTCCATCGCGGCGACGGCGAAGGCGGGCACCTTCAAGCAGCCCATCATCGTGCCGCGCGGCCTGGACGACCGCGAGATCGCCCGTACCCCCCGCTCGCTGGACGGCTCGGCGGCCCGGCAGCTGCGCGACATGATGCGCGCGACGGCCCGCAGCGGCGGCACGGGCGCGGCGGCGATGGCGGGCGTCGGCGGCGACAAGGGCGCCAAGACGGGCTCGGCGGAGGTCGGCGGCCAGGACACGTCGAACAGCTGGTTCGCGGCGTTCGCGGACGACCTGGCGGCCGCGGCGGTGGTGCAGGCGGCGGGTCACGGCGGCGACGCGGCGGGGCCGCTGGTGGCGTCGGTGCTGAAGGCGGGGTGAGCGGCGGGGCGTGCGGCTGGGCGTGCGGCGGCAGTGGTGCGCGGCGGCTCGCGGCGCGACGTGGCGAGGCGAGGCGCTACGCCTGATCAGCACCCCGGCCGCGCCGATGGTGAACAACACGGCGGCGAGATACAGGTAGTTGACGGGATTCACTTGG
>NZ_VSRY01000023.1 GCF_008271805.1 Streptomyces sp. TRM49041 | reverse complement strand
TCTGCAGGGACCGTGGACGGACGACTTCGACCATCTGCGGATGGAGACCTCGTACGGCAGGGCCACCTCCACCGACCTGGTGCGCTGGGAGCCGCAGGGCACGGCGTTCGGCACCGGGCTGCCGGGACGCTTCGACCAGCAGGCCGTGTGGACCATGCACCCGCTCCGGCACGGGGACGGCATGGCGATGTTCTACACCGGGATGAGCGGTCTGACCCCCGGCGGCTGGCCGCTCCAGGCAGTGGGCCTGGCGTACTCGGACCGCGTCGACGGCACCGGCTGGCGGCGGCACGGCACAGGACCGGTCGTAAAGGCCGACCCGCGCTGGTACCGCACCGGTGAACACATGGGCTGGCGGGACCCGTTCGTGGTGCGCGACGACGACACGGGCTGGGCCATGGTGCTCTGCGCCAGCGACGCCGGCCTGCCGGTCGAGCGCAGCGGCTGCGTCGCACTGGCCACCTCCACCGACCTGGAGCACTGGGAGGTCCACCCGCCGCTGATCTCGCCCGGCGACGTCGACGAGCTGGAGTGCCCGGTCCTGGAGCGGCTCGACGACGGGTCCTGGCTACTGCTCGGCTCCATAGGCGCCACCCGCGGCTTCGAGGCATGGACCGCCCCGAGGCTCGACGGACCCTGGGAGCGCCGGGGCCCGCTCGGCCCGACCGGCGCCTACGCCCCCCGCGTCATCACCGCGCCCGACGGTTCGCGCGTCGTCCTGCACACCACCCCGCGCCGCGTCGGCCTCACCGACTCCGGCGCCCCCTGCCGCGGCATG
>NZ_VSRY01000022.1 GCF_008271805.1 Streptomyces sp. TRM49041 | reverse complement strand
CCCCGGCAGCACCGAGCCCGTGACCAGGCCGAACTCGCCGCCGAGACCCGCCGCTTCTTCCGCCGACGCCAGCGTCAGCCACACATCGTCCGCGGCTACTTCGGCGGCCCACACGTCCGCTACGCCCTGGACGAGAACCCCATGAGTTTCTGATCAATAGAGTGAACAGGGCGCTGTTCCGCGAATGAACACGACCCCTGTTCAGAAAATGAACGGGATGCAGCCTGTTCCGTTTCGGAACGAGTTGGGTGTTCCGAGACGGAACGCTCGCTCTGTTCCGTTTCGGAACAGGTCGGCCGATCAACGCCGGCGAACACGTGATGGCTGCTGCATAGCGGCCGGTCTGGCCGCCGGTGGTTGGGCTGTGGCGGTGGGGCGGCGTGTGGTGCTGCGGGCCATGGCTGCCTGGGCGCGGGGGCCGGGTGTGTGGCGTTGGCCGAGGCGGTGGATGCGCCAGGTTAGGGCGCGGGCGGGGTTGCGGGCGTCGTCGAGGGTGCGTTGGCCGAGGGCTTGGTCGAGGATGGTGGCCGGGTTGTGGCCGGCTGTTTCGGCGTCGGCGAGGACGGTGGTGAGGGCGTCCCAGGCGGGGTCCTTCAGGATGCGGTCGGCGTGTTCGGGGGCGGCCTGCTGGAGGTGGCGGGCGTAGCGCTGCTTGGTCTGGATGCCGGGGGTGCGGCGGGCGAGGTCGTCCAGGACCGGGACGGCGACCTGGGCGTAGGTGGTCTGGAGGTGGACGAGGGCCTGCTGGGCTGCTGCCTCCTGCTGGGCGTGCTGGTGGGTGCGGTGCCAGTGCTTCGCGAACGCCACAGCGATGAGGGCGGCGTCCAGCAGCATCGCCAGTCCGGCGCCGTCGCGTGTCGCGGTGGGGGTGCGCAGGATCGTCTGGACGCTGCGGCGCAGGACGCGGGTGCTGTCGAGGTC
>NZ_VSRY01000021.1 GCF_008271805.1 Streptomyces sp. TRM49041 | reverse complement strand
AGCAGACGCTGCTGCGGGTCCATCGCGGTGGCCTCACGCGGGCTGATCCCGAAGAAGTCCGCGTCGAACTCGCCGATGCGCTCCAGGAACCCGCCACCGCGGGCGTAGACCTTCCCGGTCTGGTCCGGGTCCGGGTCGTACAGCCCCTCCAGGTCCCAGCCACGGTCGGTGGGAAGCCCGGTGATGGCGTCACGTCCTGAGGCCACGAGCTCCCACAGCTCCTCCGGCGCAGTCACCCCGCCGGGGTAGCGGCAGCTCATGCCGACGATCGCCAGCGGCTCTGTCGCCCGGGACTCGACCTCTTCGAGCTGCGCCCTGGTCTCGTTCAGTTCGACCGCGACCTTTTTGAGATAGCGGACGAGCTTCTCCTGCTGATCGATGTTCTCTGTCATTCCTGTGTCCCCCGTCACTCTTCGCCCAACTCCACATCGATCATCTGGAAGATCTCTTCAGCGGTGGTGGCCGCTTCGATCCGCTCCCTGGCGTTCTGCTTCCTGTCACCCTGAGCGCCGTCGCTCGCACCGGCGTTGATGCCGGAGAGCAAGGTGCGCAGACGCTTGGCCACCCGCTGCTGCTCCTCCGCGGAACTCGCGGCGAGCATGTCCTCGAGCTTCCTCACCTCTTGGTCGATGAGGGGCTCGGCCGGTTCCCGTCCGCCGATCTCCGACAGCAGGAGGTCGGCGACCGCAGCCGGCGTGGGGTGGTCGAACACGAGCGTGGCGGGCAGGCGCACGCCGGTGGCCTGCGTGAGCCGGTTGCGCAGTTCGACGGCGCTGAGCGAGTCGAAGCCGAGCTCCTTGAACGCCCGTTCGGGGTCGACGGACGCGGCCGAGGCATGTCCGAGTACGGCCGCGACCTGGGCCTGGACCAGTTCGAGGACGATCCGCTCCCGGTCCGCCTCCGGTGCGCCGGC
>NZ_VSRY01000020.1 GCF_008271805.1 Streptomyces sp. TRM49041 | reverse complement strand
CCGCACGTGGACTGGGAGTCGGGTGAGGTCCGGCTGCTCACGGAGGCGCGGGAGTGGACCGCGGATGGCCGTCCGCGTCGTGCGGGTGTGTCGTCGTTCGGTGTGAGCGGTACGAACGCGCACATCATCGTGGAGGAGGCGCCGGCCGAGGAGCCGGTGACCGTCGAGCGTGCTGTGTCCGCGGGTCCGGTGCCGGTGGTGCTGTCGGCGCGTAATGAGGTGGCGCTGCGGGTGCAGGCGGAGCGGCTCCGCACGCACCTGGTGTCGCGGCCGGATCTGTCCGTGCTGGACACGGCGTACTCGCTGGTGACCTCCAGGGCGTTGCTGGAGCGTCGGGCCGTTGTCGTGGCCTCGGACCGGGAGGAACTGCTGGCACGACTGGCCGGGGTGTCGGCGGAGTCGGGTGTCGGGGGTAAGTCGGCGTTTCTGTTCACGGGTCAGGGTTCTCAGCGGGCTGGTATGGGTCTGGAGCTGG
>NZ_VSRY01000019.1 GCF_008271805.1 Streptomyces sp. TRM49041 | reverse complement strand
GCCGGGTTGAGTCCGGTGGAGGTCGATGCGGTCGAGGGTCATGGGACGGGTACGAAGCTGGGTGATCCGATCGAGGCGCAAGCGCTTTTGGCGACGTATGGGCGTGAGCGTGAGGGTGATCCGCTGTGGCTCGGCTCGATCAAGTCGAACATCGGTCATACGTCCGCTGCGGCGGGTGTCGCGGGTGTGATCAAGATGGTGATGGCGATGCGGCA
>NZ_VSRY01000018.1 GCF_008271805.1 Streptomyces sp. TRM49041 | reverse complement strand
GTTGACTGTCACGTCTTGAGCCTGCCCTGAATCGATCGTCCGGAGGCCGTCCGCCGGTCGTCCCTCAGGGCTCCGGAGCGGCCGGAAAACGCCCGACGGCCGCCGGTGAGAACCGGCGGCCGTCGGAGCGTCGTACGCGGTGTGTCAGCCGTGCTTGGCGCGGGAGGCCGCGCGGGCGCGCTCACGCGCGTCCAGGTTCACCT
>NZ_VSRY01000017.1 GCF_008271805.1 Streptomyces sp. TRM49041 | reverse complement strand
GACGGCAAGAACATCTCGTCGGTCTACACCTGGTACAGCACCGGCACGGGCTTCCAGGCACCGAAGAAGACATGGACCACGCCGGGCGGCTTCACCTGGAGCGCAAGCAAGGTCACGTCCGGCGACTTCAACGGCGACGGCAAGGACGACATCGGCGTCTTCTACAACCGCGGCCAGGGCGCGGACGGCGTCCCCCGCTCCGCGCTGTTCACCTTCACCAGCACCGGCACCGACTTCGGCTCACCGAGCCTGAAGTGGGAGAGCACCGGCTCCTTCCGCTGGACCGCAAGCCAGTTCACCGCCGGCGACTACAACGGCGAC
>NZ_VSRY01000002.1 GCF_008271805.1 Streptomyces sp. TRM49041 | reverse complement strand
CTGGCGCAAGTCCAGCCGGACGGACCTGGACCCGATCCTCAAGGACTGCGTCATCGTGGCCGCAGCGCCCGCCGCCGAGGACCACCCCCACCCGCACGTCCCGGACGGCACGCGCATGGTCGCGCTCTCCGACGACAAGGACCCGGGCGCCCCGGTCCTGTACTTCACCCGGGCAGAGTTCACGAAGTTCCTCGACGGCGCCGCAGCCGGCGAGTTCGACCATCTCCGCGCCACCGA
>NZ_VSRY01000016.1 GCF_008271805.1 Streptomyces sp. TRM49041 | reverse complement strand
GGCGCCCGGGGCGCTGGGTGCGCCGGGGCGCCGGGCGCGGCGCACGCGCGGGACGCGCCGGACGCGGCGTCCGTGCTCTAGACCTCCAGCTCGGCCTCGATCTTCTTGAGCTGGTGCCGGGCCATCGCCAGGTTCGCCCGGTTCTTGTCCAGCGCCAGGTAGAGGAACAGCCCGTTGGTGCCGCGTGCCTTGAGGAGCCGGATCAGGTGGTACTGGGTTCCCAGGGTGATCAGGATGTCCTCGATCTCCTCATGGAGACCGAGCATCTCCATGGTGCGCACCTTGGCGCGCACCACGTCCGTGTTCCCGGCGGCGGCGACCGTCAGATCCAGGTCCTTGCCGCCCCCGATCGTGCCGAGTGCCATGCCGCTCGTGTAGTCGACGAGCGCGGCGCCCAGGGCGCCGTCGATGGCGGTCGTCGCTTCCTTGAGGGCGGTCTCCGCGTTGGCCATGAACGCACTTCCTTTCCATTTCAGGGTGTTGAGGTGTGGGGTTCTTGGGAATGGGGGCGGGTCAGGACGTCGGGTCCAGGGCGCCGTCCACGAGTTCCGCTATGCGGGCGCCGGAGCGGCGCCCTTCCAGGTGGAGCCGGCCGACGTTGACCCGGGGCTCGGCGAGCAGGGTCAGTACGGCGGAGACCCCGGCCGCGTAGGTCGCCACGTAGCCGTGCTCCCCGCGCACCAGCAGCTCCCGGAAGCCGCCCCGCCCTGTCGCGTCGGTGAGCCGTACGGCGACGCCGAGCGCGGCCGCCGTCAGCGCGGCGACGCTGTCCGGCTCGGTGTCCCCGGTGTCGTGGGCCAGGACCAGCCCGTCGACGCTGGCCGCGAGCGCCCCGGTCAGCTGGGGGACGCGCGCCCGTAGCCGACGCAGTTCCCCGAGTACGTACGGTTCGGCCGTCATCAGTTGTCTCCTCTCGGCGCGCTGCCGCAGGGCGCGCCTCATGACACCCGCCTCATGAGGGCAGGGGGGTGCAGCGGCTGGTCACAGGCGGGCCTCCAGAGCGTCACGGACTCGGCGGAGCAGGGCGATGTCGGGTTGTTCGGCGGCGAGGTGTTCGGCCCAGGGCGCGGGGGGCGGCAGGGGTGCCGTTGGGGGTGCCGGTGGGGGCGCGGGGGCGCGTGCGGGTGCGCGTGCCCGCATGGGTGGCGCGGGGCCGGGGGGCGGGCCGGGCTCGTGGGGTGTCTCGACGAGTCCGGCCGCGGCCAGGCGCCGTACCTCGAGGACGGTGTGGAAGGCGGGGCGGCCCAGCACCCAGGCCAGCTGGGCCGGGGTGCGGACGCCGTCGGCGCGGGCCAGGAGGGCGCGGCCGCGTGCGGTGACCGCCTGGCCGGGGGCGGCGGGGCGCGGTACGACCGGGGCGCCGTCGAGCGCGGGGTACGGCCACACGCTGTCGAGCAGCTCGCGGCGGCGCAGCGTCTCGCGCTCCACGGCCGCGGCGGGCACCGGGCGCCCCGCGCCGCCCTGTCGCGGCTCGGCGCCGTACCGGAACCGGGCCGGGCCCCGGCCGGGCGCCAGCGCGAAGAACGCCGCGTCGAAGAGGGCGCCCAGCCGGCAGATCTCGCGCTCGCCGTCCCCGATGCGACCGCCCCGGGACCGGGCCAGGGCGCGGCGGTCGCTGCCGCCCGTCAGCAGGACATCCGGCCCGGGGGCGACGGGGCTCTCGGCGTGCACGACATGGCCGTCGACGAGGTAGAGCGTGCCGTGGTCGCGTACGAGGGCGCCGGTCGCTCCGTCCGTGGCCAGCCGCCGCAGCATCGGGGAGACCACGCCGGTCATCACAGCACCAGCCGTTCGGCCAGGTCGCGGAGGCGTAATCGGGCGAGCGCCAGATTGCCGGTGTCGCGGTCGAGCCAGAGGTGGAGGAAGAGGCTGCTGTCGAAGTTCGTGACGACGAAGCGCAGGACGTGGTAGCCGGCGCGGGTGCTCACGATGAGGTCCTCGACGGACGACGCCCCTTCGTCAGCGTCCCGGTCGCCCGTCTCCCCGACGGCCGCCCTCCGGGCGCCGACGTCTCCGGCGTCCGGTGCGAAGGACTCGTACTCCGCCGCGGCCCGGGCCAGTTCGGCCGCCTCGGCCGCGCTCGTCTCGTGGTCGCCGACCGGTGACTCGCCCACCGTGCCGAGGGCGAGTCCGCTGGTCCAGTCGACGAGAGCCGCCCCGCGCGCACCCGGCAGGGTCATCGCTTCGAGCAGACACTCGTCGATTCCGGGCACGCGGGCTCCCCTCCCATGGCGCAGGCGTCGCAACGACCTCAGTGATGGAGACGTTACGCAACGTTCTGCCCACAGGTGGGACTTCTGGCATTTTCCAGTGGAACGTGCCCCTGGAGCGGTAGAGTTCGCCGTCACTCATGAGTCACGGCCGCCCGTCGGCGCTACTCCCGTACCAGCGCGTCCCGTCGGTCCCCGCCGGACTCGGCGACGATCTCCGCGGCCGACTGGGGGCCTCGTACGGTCGCGAACCGGACCGTGCCGTCCGGCCGTACGGCGTACCCGTACACGCCCGGCCTCGGCAGGGAGTTGTACGCGTAGTGGTGCGCGAAGTAGTACGCGCCGGTGTCGAGCGCCGCCACCACGTCACCCGGCGCGAGCGGCGGCAGCGGCCGCGCCACCGCCAGCAGGTCGCCCGCGAAGCACGCGGGCCCCGCCACGTCCTGGTCGACGGCCGGGCCGGTCTTCGGCAGCCCCTCGGCGTCGTACGCGGCGATGCGCAGCGGCCAGGACGCCGGATCGTACACGGTGCGCGTGGCCACCTGCACGCCCGCGTGCGTCACGGCGATGGGCCGCGCCCCGGACGTCTTGGTGTACTCGACGCGGGCCAGCACGGTGCCGTGCCTGGCCAGCAGTGAGCGGCCGAACTCGGTGACCAGTCCGTACCGCCCGTCGAACAGGCCCGGGACCTCGGCGGCGAGCAGTCGCGCGTACTCCGCGTACGTCGGCGTCTCGTCGTCCGACGCGAAGTTCACCGGCAGTCCGCCGCCGATGTCGACGGTGTCGACCTGGTGCCGCCCGGCCGCCCTGTTGATCTCCTCGGCCAGCTCGTACACCGCCCGCACCCCGGCGGCCATGAGAGGGAGCGGGACGCCCTGGGAGCCGGAGTGGGTGTGCAGCCGGGTCAGCCATGGCCGGTCCCGGAAGGCGCGCACGATCCACTCGCGCGCCCCCTCGTCGCGCAGGGCGACGCCGAACTTGGAGGTGTCGGTCGCGGTGGAGAGCGCCTCGATGGTCCCGCCGCCGACCTGGGCGTTGACGCGGAGCCCGACGGGCGGGGGCGTGGCCGTCCCGGTGAGGAGGGCGTCGAGGCGGGCGAGCTCCTGGGGGTTGTCGGCGTTGACGGCGATCCCGAGCGCCACGGCCTCGCGCAGCTCGGCGGGTGTCTTGGCGGGGGAGTCCAGGACGGTGCGGTCCGGCGGGACGCCCGCCGCCCGGGCCAGGGCCAGCTCGCCGGGGCTGGCGACCTCGGCGCCTAGCCCCTCCTCGTACAGCAGGCGCAGGACGGGCACGAGCGGGGACGCCTTGACGGCGAACGCGTGCAGCACGGGAGCGTCGGTCACCGCGGCGAAGGCGGCGCGGAGGGCGGCGGCGGAGGCGCGGACGCCGGCGATGTCGAGGAGGGCGACGACGGGTTCGGAGTCGGAGAGCAGTGCGTGCTCGACGGCCGCACGGACGGCCTGATCGCGAGGGTCGGAAGCCATGCCCCCAGACAAACACCCGGCATGCGGCCGCGCAGCTGTTGACTACAACTATTCAGTCGAGCAGGATGTGAATAGTTCACTCACAGAGTGACCGTCGTCGTGACCGTCGTCCGAGCGGCCGGTGACCGGCCGACCGCGGCCGGCGGTGGCCGAGCATCCGAGGAGGCAACCCCCATGTCAGGACCCCGCCCCGTACGGGCCCCGCGCGGTACGGAACTGAGCGCCCTGGGATGGCAGCAGGAGGCCGCCCTGCGGATGCTCCAGAACAACCTCGACCCCGAGGTCGCGGAGCACCCCGACAAGCTCGTCGTCTACGGCGGCACGGGCAAGGCGGCCCGCGACTGGCGCTCGTTCGACGCGATGGTCCGCACGCTGCGGACGCTGAAGCAGGACGAGACGATGCTTGTTCAGTCCGGCCGCCCGGTCGGCGTCATGCAGACCCACGAATGGGCCCCGCGCGTCCTGATCGCCAACTCCAACCTGGTCGGCGACTGGGCGAACTGGGAGGAGTTCCGCCGCCTGGAGGCCCTCGGTCTCACCATGTACGGCCAGATGACCGCCGGGTCGTGGATCTACATCGGCACCCAGGGCATCCTGCAGGGCACATACGAGACGTTCGCCGCCGTCGCCGCCAAGAAGTTCGGCGGCACCCTGGCCGGCACCATCACCCTCACCGCCGGTCTCGGCGGCATGGGCGGCGCCCAGCCCCTCGCCGTGACGATGAACGACGGCGTGGCGATCTGTATCGACTGCGACCCGCGCGCGATCGAGCGCCGCATCGAGCACCGCTACCTGGACGTGGGGGCCGACTCCCTCGACCACGCCCTCCAGCTGGCGACGGAGGCCCGCGACGCCCGCCGCCCACTGTCGATCGGCGTCCTCGGCAACGCGGCGGAGCTGGTGCCGCAGCTGCTCGCGATGAACGCGCCGATCGACATCGTGACGGACCAGACGAGCGCCCACGACCCCCTCTCGTACCTTCCTGCGGGCGTCGCCTTCGAGGACATGGCGACATACGCGGCGAAGGACCCGGCCGGCTTCACGATGCGTGCCCGTGAGTCGATGGCCAGGCATGTGGAGGCGATGGTCGGCTTCATGGACGCCGGCGCCGAGGTCTTCGACTACGGCAACTCCATCCGCGGAGAGGCCCAGCTCGCGGGCTACGGCCGGGCGTTCGCCTTCCCCGGCTTCGTACCCGCGTACATCCGCCCGCTGTTCTGCGAGGGCAAGGGCCCGTTCCGCTGGGCGGCCCTCTCCGGCGACCCGAAGGACATCGCGGCCACGGACAAGGCCATGCTGGACCTCTTCCCGGAGAACGAGTCCCTGGCCCGCTGGATCAAGATGGCCGGAGAGCGGGTCCACTTCCAGGGCCTGCCCGCCCGTATCTGCTGGCTCGGCTACGGCGAACGCGACCGCGCGGGCGAGCGCTTCAACGACATGGTGGCGAGCGGCGAGCTGGCCGCCCCGCTGGCCATCGGCCGCGACCACCTCGACTGCGGCTCCGTCGCCTCCCCCTACCGCGAGACCGAGGCCATGCTGGACGGCTCCGACGCCATCGCCGACTGGCCCCTCCTCAACGCCATGGTCAACGTCGCCTCCGGTGCCTCCTGGGTCTCCCTCCACCACGGCGGCGGCGTCGGCATGGGCCGCTCCATCCACGCCGGCCAGGTAACCGTCGCCGACGGCACACCCCTGGCGGGCGAGAAGATCCGCCGCGTCCTGACGAACGACCCGGGCATGGGTGTGATCCGGCATGTCGATGCCGGGTACTCCGACGCGGAGGCGGTCGCGGACGCCAAGGGCGTGCGGGTGCCGATGCGGGAGAGCGCCGAATGAGCGAGTCATTCCCCAAGCCCGCCCCTTCCCGGAACGATGGGGTACGGCCCCCTCGCACCCCCGATCGCCACGCGGGCTCGTCCGCGACCGCCGGACAGGCTCGAAACGAACCCCTCCGGCGATCGAGGAGCGGGGGTCCGGGCGCGGCGCCCCCGGTTACGGGGCGGCGCGGGGTGGGGGAGAGGCCCCCGCCCAGCTTCCAGCAGATGTGGCGAGAGCTCAGCCCCATCGGGCGGGACGCCGAGTCCAAGGGCTACCGCCGCTACGCCTGGACCGGCCCCGACGCCGACTGCCGCACCTGGTTCCAGGAACAGGCGGAGTCCCGCGGCCTCACCTACGAGACCGACCGCAACGGCAACCAGTGGGCCTGGCTCGGCGACCCCCGGGCCGCGGACGCCGTCGTCACCGGCTCCCACCTGGACTCCGTCCCCGACGGCGGCGCGTTCGACGGCCCCCTGGGAGTCGTCTCCTCCTTCGCCGCCCTCGACGAACTCCGCCTCAGGGGGGCGGAGTTCAGCAAGCCCGTCGCCGTCGTCAACTTCGGCGACGAGGAGGGCGCCCGGTTCGGTCTCGCCTGCGTCGGCTCCCGGCTGACGTCGGGGCAGCTGACCCGGGAGGCCGCGTACGAGTTGCGCGACGGCGAAGGGATCAGCCTGCCGGAGGCCATGGAGGCCGCCGGGTACGACCCGTCCACCATCGGCCCGGACCCCGAGCGGCTGGCCCGTATCGGCGCGTTCGTGGAGCTCCATGTCGAGCAGGGCCGCGCCCTCGACCTGTCGGGCGACCCTGTCGGCATCGCCTCCGCGATCTGGCCGCACGGCCGGTGGCGGTACGACTTCCGGGGCGAGGCGAACCACGCCGGTACGACCCGGCTGGCCGACCGGCGCGACCCGATGCTGTCGTACGCCGAGACGGTCCTGGCGGCCCGCCGCGCGGCGGAACTGGCCGGCGCCGTGGCGACGTTCGGCAAGATCGCGGTCGAGCCGAACGGCGTCAACGCCATCCCGTCCCTCGTCCGTGGCTGGCTCGACTCGCGCGCCGCCGACCAGGCCGCGCTCGACACGGTGACGGCGGCGATCGAGGCCGCCGCGCGGGAGGCCGCCGACCGCCAGGGCGTCGACGTCAGCGTCGTACGGGAGTCGTTCACGCCGGTCGTGGAGTTCCAGCACGCCCTGCGCGACGAGCTCGGCAAGATCCTGGGCGGGGACCGCCCCGTCCCGGTGCTCGGCACGGGCGCGGGCCACGACGCGGGCATCCTCTCGGCCTCCATCCCGACGGCGATGCTCTTCGTGCGCAACCCCACGGGTGTCTCGCACTCCCCGGACGAGTACGCCGCCGAGGACGACTGTGTGGCGGGCGTCCGGGCGCTGGCCGACGTACTGGAGGGCCTCGCATGCCGGTGACCACGACGTACTGGGCGGAACACGCCTGGCTGGGCGGCGACGCCGTCGAGCCGGGCGTGGCCGTCGAGCCGGGCGTGGCCCTGGAGGTGGCGGACGGCCGTCTCACCGCCGTCCGCGCAGGCGTGGACACCCCGCCCCCCGGGGCGACGACCCTGCGCGGCCTGACGGTCCCGGGCCTCGCCAACGCCCACTCGCACGCCTTCCACCGGGCGCTGCGCGGCACGGTGCAGGTCGGCAGCGGCACCTTCTGGACATGGCGCGACACCATGTACAAGGTGGCGTCCCGTCTCACCCCCGACACATACCACGCCCTCGCGACAGCGGTGTACGCCGAGATGGCCCTCGCGGGTGTCACCGCCGTCGGCGAGTTCCACTACCTCCACCACGCGCCCGGCGGCACCCCGTACGCCGAGGCCAACGCCATGGGCGAGGCGCTCATCGCGGCGGCGGGCGACGCGGGCATCCGGATCACGCTCCTGGACACCGCCTATCTGTCGTCCGGCTTCGGCGAACCCCCGAACGAGCACCAGCGGCGCTTCTCGGACGGCACGGCCGAGGCATGGGCCGAGCGCGTGTCCGCCCTGTCCGCCCTGCCCGCCCTCAAGGACACGGACCAGGACCGCGTACGGATCGGCGCGGCCATCCACTCCGTACGCGCCGTCCCGGCGGACCAGCTCGCCACGGTCGCGGACTGGGCCGGGGAGCGGCAGGCCCCCCTGCACGTCCACCTGTCCGAACAGCCGGCGGAGAACGAGGCGTGCCTGGCCGCGTACGGCCGCACCCCGACCCGTCTCCTCGCCGACCACGGCGCCCTGGGCGCGGGCACCACGGCGGTCCACGCCACACACCTCACCGACGAGGACATCGCCCTCCTCGGCGACACGCGCACGGGCACCTGCATGTGCCCCACCACGGAACGGGACCTCGCCGACGGCATCGGCCCGGCAGTCGCCCTCCAGCGTGCGGGCAGCCCCCTTTCGCTCGGCTCCGACAGCCACGCGGTGATCGACCTCTTGGAGGAGGCCCGGGCCATGGAACTGGACGAGCGGCTCCGCACCCGCACCCGTGGCCACTGGACCGCCGCCGCCCTGCTCCGCGCGGCCACCGCCGACGGTCACGCCGCACTCGGCCGGCCCGACGCGGGCCGCCTTGAGCCGGGCGCGCTCGCCGACTTCACGACGATCGCCCTGGACAGCGTCAGGACGGCTGGGCCGCCACCGCGTCTGGCAGCTGAGACAGCGGTATTCGCCGCGTCGGCAGCGGATGTGCGCCATACGGTCGTGGGCGGCCGCCATGTCGTACGGGACGGAATCCACGCCCTGGTCCCCGACACGGCCCGGGCGCTGGCGGACTCGATCGCCGCCCTGCACGACTGACCCGGCCGAAGGAGAGGTCTCTCGCCATGAACAGCGCCAACGAGCCCGTGAACACGCCCCCCGCGACCGCGGGCCCCGACACGACGAACAGCGCCGTCGCGCCGACGGCCACCGTGACCACCGTCATCACCAACATCGCAAGCCTGGTCACCAACGACCCCTCCCTCGGCGACAGATCCCCCCTCGGACTGATCGAGAACGCGGCGGTCGCCATCGAGGGCGACCGCATCGTCTGGATCGGTGAATCAAGCAAAGCACCCGCCACTGACAACCGGTTCGACGCGGCGGGCCGGGCGGCGATCCCGGGCTTCGTCGACTCCCACTCCCACCTGGTCTTCGCGGGCGACCGCACGGCGGAGTTCAACGCCCGCATGTCCGGGCAGCCGTACAAGGCGGGCGGCATCCGTACGACGGTGGCGGCGACTCGCGCCGCGACCGACGCCGAGCTGGAGGCCAACGTCACCCGCTACCTGCGGGAGGCGCTCCGCCAGGGCACGACCACCTTCGAGACGAAGTCGGGCTACGGGCTGACGGTCGAGGACGAGGCCCGGGCCCTCCGTATCGCCTCCCGCCACACCGACGAGGTCACATACCTGGGTGCGCACATCGTGCCGCCCGACCACACGGACGACCCGGCCGCGTACGTCGCCCTGGTGACGGGCGAGATGCTGGCGGCCTGCGCGCCGTACGCCCGCTGGATCGACGTGTTCTGCGAGAAGGGCGCGTTCGACGGCGACCAGGCCCGCGCCGTCCTGACCGCCGGCAAAGCGCGGGGCCTGCACCCCCGTATCCACGCCAACCAGCTGTCGTACGGCCCGGGCGTGCAACTGGCGGTGGAGCTGGACGCGGCGAGCGCGGACCACTGCACGCACCTCACGGACGCGGACGTGGACGCCCTGGCCAACAGCTCGACGGTCGCCACCCTCCTCCCCGGCGCGGAGTTCTCCACCCGCGCCGAGTGGCCGGACGCCCGCCGCCTGCTGGACGCCGGCGCGACCGTCGCCCTGTCCACGGACTGCAACCCGGGCTCGTCCTTCACCTCCTCCATGCCGTTCTGCGTCGCCCTGGCGGTGCGGGACATGGGCATGACGCCCGACGAGGCCCTCTGGTCCGCCACGGCGGGTGGTGCGGCGGCCCTCCGCCGCACCGACATCGGCCGCCTCACCCCGGGCGCCCGCGCCGACCTGGCCCTCCTGGACGCCCCGTCGCACGTCCACCTGGCGTACCGCCCGGGCGTACCGCTGGTGACGGACGTCTGGCGGGCGGGCGTACGCTCGGCGGGATGACCCGACCGCCGCTGTACGTACGGTTCCAAGGCACCACGCGCAGCCCCCGGGGCCACTACCCGGGGGTCTTCGCCCTGGCCAACACCCTGGCCCGGGAGGGCCGCCTGAGCCGCGACGAGTACCGCTTCTGGCGCGCGGCCAACGACTGGTACGACACCAACTACCCCAACCCGTCGGACACGGACCCCACGGTCTACGACCCGGACGTCAACCCGGGCGCGGTCGCCTGGTTCAAGTCGACGGCCCACCACCTCATCAGCCGGGTCGACGGCTATCTGACCGTCCTGGCCGGCCACGGCGTCGGGTGCGAGCGCGTCGAGACGGGAGACCCGGGCCGGATCGTCTACGAGGACGACGTCCAGGTCGTCGCCGCCCCGCGCGCGTGGTGACCGACACGCACCCGTCACTCTCACCTACTTCGCGAACGCGACGACGTACAAGCGCCGCAACCGGTTCACCCCGGTCTGCCCTGGCGAGGACGGCGACCAGGGACGCGGGCGCGACCAGGACGAGACTGGCGGAGAACCGCCCCTGGACCACCCGAGTGGTGGTGGACCCGAGCAACCCCGACCGGGTCTGGACCACCCACTCCGGCTACCGCGCCGGCTCGCCCCTGCCCCACGTCCACGCCGGCACCGACGGCGGCCGCCACTGGCGCGACCTGTCCGGCAACCTCCCGGCCGCCCCGGTGAACGACCTGGTGGTGGCCCGCGCGGGCATCCTCACGAGCTGACTACGCTGCGACGGCCGACGAACTGAGCCGAACTTAGCCGAACTTGGCCGAGCCGGTCCGGAGGCGGACATCTCCGGTCACCGCAGCAGCCGCGCCCGGGCAAGGTGGATCCACATGGCGCAGGGCACGTCCCCGCTCGGCGTCCTGATCCGTTCCACCTCCCCGAGAAAGCCCTTTCGCAGCGAGGCGACGTCCGACGGATCGAGGGGCCCGAGGTCGTACATGCCCGACAGAGTCGTCCAGACCTCCTCCACCGACCCGGACAGCCGCAGTGGAAGCGTCTCCCATTCGACCGGCCCGAACCCGCCGTCCCGGAGGAGGTCGTCGAGCCCGTCGCGGCTGCGTGTCCTCCTGTCGCCCAGCGCCGGGATGCGCCGGTCGGCAGGGAGGGCGCGGACGAGCGGCTTCAGGAGGCGGAGGAACACGTCGTACGCCTCCCCGTCGCCGCCCGGCCCGCCGCCCACCACACACGCCAGCACGCCCCCGGGCACGAGGACACGCGCCACTTCGGCGACGACCTGCTCCACGTCGCCCATCAGCATCAGGGCCATGTGCGAGACACACGCGTCAAAGGCCCCGTCCACGAAGGGCAGTTCCTGCCCGCGCCCCTGAACGAGCGTCGCCCCACGTGGAATGGCCGACCTGCCGTACGCCAGGGCCAACGCCTCGGCCGAAAGGTCGACCCCGGCGAGGGCCCGGCCCGCGTCCTGCCCGAGCAGCTCCAGCAGCGCCCCGTCCCCGCACCCGAGATCGAGTACGGACCCGGCCCCGTCGACGAGTTCGCACAGCAGCTCGTAGCTGGACAGTCCGCGAGGCCCACGACCACGGCCCATGGCCTCGACCGTCACGGCAGGCCGCTCGGCATGGAAGGACCGCAGGAAGGCTTCTTGGGTCGCAGTCGTCGTCATGCGTCGAGAACCTATCCCGCGGCGGCGGCGCATCCCGGGCACACGCCTGGTTCGGCGGCTCGGAAGGCGTGATCGCACCGGTCGCAGTTCTGGAGGGGCAGCGGCCTGCCGCCCGGGTCGGGTCCGTCGTCGGGGACATGCGGGGGCACCCATTCCCGCAGCCGGTACTCGATGAGGCGCGCGGGCCAGCGGATGGTCCCGGAGGGCAGGTCGCCGGTCAGCGTACGGAACACCGCGCTGTCGCTGAACCCGCGCGCGAGCCACTCCTGCAGGAGCGGTGCGAGCCGGTGGACATCCTGCTCGCAGAGAGGGAGGCGGGGCTCGCGCTGACGGAGACCGGCGAGGAGGCGGGCGGCGGGCCGCAGGGCGTCGGGGAGCGGCGCGGGCGGCCGGTGCGGCACAGCCGGCCGAGGCGCCGGGGTCGGGGTCGGGGTCGGCGGCGTCGCGACCCGCGACTTCACCTCCGGGACGGCGGCGGCCCGCCGCTGATGGGGATGCTCGTACCACCGGGTGAAGGTCACGATCCGAGCCCCGTCGACCCGCCGCCGCTCCCGCTCCAGATACCCGGCCTCCTGCAGCTCGTTGAGCGCCTGGGCGATCCGCCGCTCGCCTTCCCGGAAGTGCGCGGCGAGGACCTTGATGGTGACCGGCGCACCGTCGGGCAGCGACTGGATGTACACCCCGATGCCGACGGCGCACGCGGAGAGCCCCTGGTGCTGGGCGAGGTGGTTGCCGACAACGGTGAACTTCTCGCGGTGCCGATGCCGAATGTGGGTCACTCCTGCGGCTGAAGAGCCGCCGCGCGGGCAGGGCCGCGCGTTAAACTGCGCAACAGTCATCGGGAAGTGTGCCTTCCAGGTGATAGGCCCTCGACCGGGATGCCAGTCCCGCCGGGGGCCGAAGTCTTTTATGGATGTTGTGAGTTGGCGTGACGCTACCGCGCCGCCCGCCCGTTCTGCCACCTACTCACCCGATCAGGTGAGACATGCTGGTTTGGACGGGAGTGGGTCCTTACCCGGTGAAGAAGAGGGGGCATCTCGCCGTCGCGGAACGCACGGCACCGGGACGCGAGCACGTCGATCCGGAGGACGCGGGCGCCCTGTCCGTACCTCGGGTTACGGTCGGCGTAACCACGCATCGCCTGCCGGCCGCACCGCTTACGGCCCGACTGCCCCAGCCCTGTGCCGGCGCCACACTTGTCCGTCAAGTGCGGCGATCGACCGTTGAGGGGCGGCGCGGGGGTTCTTCACGGGTCGGTCACGAATTGGGGGATTGCCCCTGTCCGGTGGGGATGTCGACCGGTACCGTCCTGTTCCAGCAAGGCTCGGGGGAGACCCAGGGGGAGACCGGGGGGTCGGAGTTGAGCGGTGTGCGGGTGCGGGTGCGCGTTGTCAGGCCGGGGGAGCTGAGCGCGCGGGAGATCGAAGCCTGGCGGGAGCTGCGGGGGAAGGCGGGGACACCCGCCAGTCCCTTCATGGAGCCGGAGTTCACCTTGGCCGTCGGGCAGGTGCGGCCACGGACCGCGCGCGTCGGTGTGCTGATGGAGGACGGCGAGCCCGTCGGGTTCTTTCCGTACGAGACGAGGGGCCTGGGGCAGGGGCGGGCCATCGGGTTCGGGGTGTCCGACTGCCAGGGGGCCGTTCTGCGGCCGGGTCTGGGGGTCGGGGCGCGTGAGCTGCTGCGCGGGTGCGGGCTCGCCGCCTGGGAGTTCGACAACCTGGAGGCGGGGCAGGGCGCCTTCGTCCACGGTGTCGCCGAATCGTTCTCCTCGCCCGTCATCGACATCGGTGAGGGGTACGAGGTCTACGAGGAGCTCTTACGGGTCCAGTCGCCCAAGTTCCTGCGTACCACCCTGGCCAAGGAACGGCGGCTCGGGCGGCAGGCCGACGGGGCGGTGCGGTTCGTGTTCGACGAGCGTGATCCGGAGGCGCTGCGCACGCTCATGCGGTGGAAGTCCGCGCAGTACCGCCGCACCGGGCGCCGCGACCGCTTCGCGCAGGAGTGGATCAGCGGGCTCGTGCGGCAGTTGCACCGCCACACCCGCGGCCCGGGCTGCTGCGGCACCCTCTCCGTGCTGTACGTCGGCGAGCAGCCCGTCGCCGCCCACTTCGGGCTGCGCTCGCGCACCGTTCTGTCCTGCTGGTTCCCTGCCTACGACCCGGCCTTCGCCAAGTTCTCGCCGGGGCTGATCCTGCACCTGCGGATGGCCGAGGCCGCCGCCCGGGAAGGTATCGGGCTGCTCGATCTCGGGCGTGGTGCCGCCGAGTACAAGGACTCGCTCAAGACCGGCGAGCTGCGGGTCCACGAAGGGGCCTGCACACGGCCCGGAGTGCGCGCCGGGCTCCACTGGCTCGGCCGCGCACCCGTACGCCGCGCCCACAGCTACGTACGCAACCGTCCCCGGCTCGCCGGATACGCCCAGCGCGCCCTCAACCACGTCGGGAGGCTCCGTGGGGGAACCCATGGCTGATGTGCCGCTGCCGGAAGCGCCGGTTGCCGTCGTCCAGGTCGATCTCGATTCCGGTGACGGGGCTCTGCTGTCCTTACGTCCCGCGCCCGGCGGGGTCCCGCCCCGGCCCGGGGCGTACGTCTACGCCCTCGTCCGGGTCCGCGGCCGGCCCGCCGCCACCCTGCTCGTCCACGTACCGGAGGGCGAGGAGCCGGGGGACCGCCTCCTGCGGGCCGCCCGCGAGCGGGTCCGGGGGCGTGAAGCGGCGGCGGCCGCCGCGCAGTCGGCCCGCCCGCCCCGTACCTCCGTCGTCGTCGCCACCCGCGAGCGTTCCGGGCAACTCGCCCGTGCGCTCGACTCACTGCTCGACCAGGACCATCCCGACTACGACATCGTCGTCGTCGACAACGCGCCTCTCAGCGGCGCCACCGAGGAGCTGGTCCGGCGCACGTACGCCGACCGCGTCCGGTACGTCCGTGAGGACACCCCCGGCCTCGCCGTCGCCCACAACCGCGGGCTCGCCGTCGCCGGCGGCCCCGTCCTCGCCTTCACCGACGACGACGTCGTCGCCGACCCGGGGTGGCTGACCGCGCTCACCGCGCCCTTCGCCGAGGACCCGCGCATCGGATGCGTCACCGGGCTCATCCTGCCCGCCCGCCTCCAGACGCCCGCCCAGCTCCTCCTGGAAAGCCACGGCGGGTTCGCCAAGGGCTTCCGGCCCCGCGACTACGACCCCCACCGGCCGCCCGACGACGAGCCGCTCTTCCCGTTCACCGCCGGGCGCTTCGGCTCCGGCGCCAACATGGCGTTCCGCGCGCAGGCCCTCAGGGACGTCGGCGGCTTCGATCCGGCGACCGGGACCGGGACCCCCGCGCGCGGCGGCGACGACCTGTACGGGTTCGTCCGCGTCCTCACCGCCGGGCACCGGCTCCGCTACACGCCCGACGCCGTCGTCTGGCACCACCACCGCGAGACCTGGCAGGACCTCAGGAACCAGGCGTACGGGTACGGCGCCGGCCTCACCGCGTACCTCACCGCCCTCCTCGTACGCCGTCCCGCCCTCCTGCCCGCCCTCCTGGCCCGGCTGCCCCGCGGGCTCGCCCACGCCAGGGCCATGACCGCCAGTCGCGGAGGCGGGGCGGCCGGTACGGGCGGTGTGAGCGGGGCGGCCGGCACGGGCGGGGCGGCCGACGCCAGCGGGGCGGCCGGCGGCGTGCCCGGGGAGCACGGCGGTCACGACCACCCCTGGCCCCGTGAGCTCTCCCGTCTGGAGCGGCGCGGCATGCTGCACGGTCCGATCGGATACCTGAAGGCGCGTCGCCGGACGCGCGGCACCGGCTTCCCCGGGAGGTGACATGCGACCCGCCATTCCCGTGCTCCTCTACCACGCCGTCATGGACGACCCGCCCGACTGGATCGCCGAGTTCACCGTCACGCCCCAGCAGTTCCGTGAACACCTCGACGCCGTCGTCGGCAGCGGGCGCTCGGCCGTACCCCTGTCCGTGCTGGCCGACCATCTCGCCGGGCGCGGCGACCTCCCGGAGCGGGCCGTCGTCCTCACCTTCGACGACGGCTTCGCCGACCTGCCGGGGCCCACCGCCGAAGCCCTGGCGGCCCGCTCCCTGCCCGCCACCGCCTACCTCACCACCGGGGCCATCACGCCGGGCCGGTCCAGCCTCCTGCCGCCCGCGCCCATGATGGCGCTCGGCCAGGCCCCGCGGCTGGAGCAGTACGGCATCGAGATCGGCGCCCACACCGTCACGCACCCGCAGCTCGACACGCTCACGCCCCGCGACCTCCGCCGGGAGCTGCGCGAGTCCAGGCTTGTCCTGGAGGGTGCGCTCGGGCACGCCGTGACCCACCTCGCCTACCCGCACGGCTACAACAGCCGCGCCGTGCGCCACGCCGCCCGCGCCGCCGGGTACACCTCGGCCGTCGCCGTCCGGCACGCGCTCAGCTCGCGGACGGACGAGACGTACCGCATCGCCCGGCTCATCGTCCGCCGAGGCCACACCGTCGCCGACGTCGAGGACTGGATGGCCGGGCGGGGGGCCCGGACCGCCCCGTACCCCGACTCGCCCGCCACCGTCGGCTGGCGGCTCTACCGCAGGGCCCGGGCCGTCGTGCGCGGTGGGCCGGAATTCGCGGGGTGACATCCGTCGGGAGACGGCCTGGAACGGATCAACTCGGACGATCAACTCCCTTGTGTACCAAGGGTGTACGACAGCCACCCAAACGCGGAGGATGTTCCTATACTTCGCTGAGGGGATTCGTGGGGGGAGTCGCACCGTGCAGCAACGCGTGCCCGCACCAGCCACCGAGGGCAGCGAGCTGCCACCGGGGGAGCGGACCGGAATCGACGACAGCGGCGGCGTCCGCGACGGTGGCGGCGACGGCTTCCGCGGCGGCGACGGCCCCGGCTTCCGCGGCGGCGACGGCCCCGGCGGCCCCGGCGACGGCCCGGGCCTCGGCTTCGGCCACGCCGCGAAAGCCGAAGCCGAGGCCGACGCCGTGCAGCCGCCCCCGCCCTCCGGCCCCGTACGGCTGCCCCTCCTCCACCCCCAGGTGGTGTTCTGCTGGCTGCCGCTGCTCGTCGCCGCCGCCCTGTGGACGTACGCCCTCCCTCGCATCGGCTTCCGCCACATCGGGGACTACGGGCTTCTCGACCGCTTCCCGGTGGCCTACTACGCCTCCCTCGCCGTCCTCACCGCCGGATTCGTCGTCGCGCTGCGCCGCGCCGGGACCGCTCCCTGGTGGCCCGCCGCGTACGTCGTGGCGATGCTCTTCGCGCTCAAGGCGCCGCCGCCGGTGCTGTACGACTCGGTGCGGTACGCCTGGGCCGCCAAGCACGACGAGGTGATCACGCGGCTGCTCGCCGAGGGCACCGTCCACCCGTACCCCGAACTGTCGGGCGGCATGGGCGCGTACGACCAGTGGCCCGGCTTCTTCGCCCTCAACGGCGCGCTCGTCCGGGCCTTCGGCGTCGAGGGGGCCGCCTCCTACATCAACTGGGCGCCCGTAGCCCTCGGCCTGCTCATGCTGCCGGTCCTCGTCCTGGTCTACCGGACCTTCACCGACGACTGGCGGCTCGTGTGGACGGGCGTCTGGATCTTCCAGCTCGCCAACTGGGTCGGGCAGGACTACCTCTCCCCGCAGGGGTTCTCCTATCTGCTGTACCTGACCGTCTTCGCCGTCGTCGTACGGCACTTCGTACGGCCCGGGTCCGCCGGACCCCTGCGCGACCGCGTCCACCTCGACCCGGCCGCCGCCCCTGTCCCCGCGGCGAGCGACAGACGGCACCGCGCGCTCGCCGTGCTGCTGCTGATCCCGCTGATCGCCACCATCAACGCCTCCCACCAGCTCACCCCCGTCATGCTCTGCGCCACACTCGGCGCGCTCTGCCTCACGCGCCGCTACCGCAACCTCGGGCTGCTCGCCGTCGCGGGCCTGGTGATGCTGGTGTGGGACCTGACGATGGGGCGGGTGTTGTTCCTGGAGACCATGAGCAGCCTGCGCGAGTCCGCGGGCGACCTGCTCGGCAACTCCCGTGCCGGGTACGCCGGGGAGCCCACCGGGCCCGGGCCCGAGCTGGTCGGCGCGGCCAACATCCTGATGGTGCTCGCCCTCGCCGCACTCGCGGGCACCGCCGTCCTCGTACGCCGCAAGCTCGTACGCGGCGCCCTGCCTCTGCTGCTCGCCTCCGCCGCGCCCCTGCCGATGTTCGCCGTGAACGACTACGGCGGCGAAATGCTCTTCCGCGTCTATCTGTTCGGACTCCCCGGTACGGCGTTCTTCGCCGCGGCGGCCCTGGTGCCCGCCGCCGGGTCCGTCGGGCGGGGGTGGCGCGTCGCGCGGCGCGGCACGGCCGTGGTGCTGCCGGTGGTGCTCGTCGCACTGCTGGGCGGGTTCCTGCCCTCGTACTACGGCAAGGAGGGCATGCACTACGCGGCCCCCGGCGAACTCGCCCTCGTACGCCGCGGCTACGACCGGGCGCCCGACGGTGCGCTGGTCATGGCGACGAGCGGGTCGTTCCCCGGCGCGTACACCCGCTACGACCACTACGAGCGCTGGTTCTTCACCGAGCAGGACGTCCCCGAGAACCTGAAGATGCTCAAGGACCCGGCCGGCTACCTGGCGGCCGGCATCCCGGAGGGCCGCCCCGCGTACGTGATCCTCACCGCGACGCAGGAGAAGGCCGTCATCGGTGAGGGCTATCTGCCGCCCGGCGGCTTCGCCACCCTGCGGGACGCCCTGAAGCGCTCGCCGCTCTTCCGCGTCGTGGAGGAGAACGAGCACGGGGTCGTCCTCGTCCACAGCCCGTGATCCACAGCCCGTGACGCACAGCCCGTGATGCACAGCCCGTGACGCACAGCCCGTGATGCACAGCCCGTGAACCCGGTGACTGGAGGTCGCCATGCAGCTCACCCGTACACAGATCAGAGTGGGACTGGCGGTCTCCGGCTGGCTCGCCCTCGCCGCGACCGCGCTGCCCGGCGGCTCGCCGCTGCGCTGGCTGCCCGTGCTCGGATTCGTCGCCTTCGGGCCCGGCCTCGCGCTGCTGGCGCCGCGGCCGGGCGCCCGGCTGGAGGCCGTCGCGCTCGCAGCGCCGCTCAGCCTCGCGCTGGCCACGCTCACCGCGACATCGCTGTTCCTGCTGGAGGCGTTCTCCGTGGCCGTGTTCCTGGGCGCGCTGGCCGCGTTCACCACGGCCGCGGCCGCCCTGCCGGGTGCTCCGCTCCCGCTGGGGGCGCGTGCGGCGGAGGAGGCGCGCGGGGCGGAGACGACGCGTGACGCGGAGACGACGCGAGACGCGGAGACCCGTGGGATGGCGCCCCCTGAAGTGCCCTCCGGGAGCAGCCGATGACGGTACGGCTCCCCGGACCTCCCGGCCGGCGCCCCGGCAGGGACTACTACGTCACGGTCGCGCTCGCCCTCGTCGGCGTCCTGCTCATCGGGGCCGGCGTCTGGATCACCCGCTCCGACGACGGCGACGGCCGCCCCGGCCCGGGGCTCCCGGCGAACGCCGCGTCCGGCGACCTGCCCAAGGGGCCGTGCGCCCCCGGCCGATTACTCGAACCGCCCTGCGGCGCCTGGTGGGGCGCCTATGTGCCGTACGCGGAGAACGGCTCACTCAAGGACGCCGTCCTCACCTTCGAGAAGAAGATCGGCCGCAGGCTGGATCTCGTCTACAACTACCACGACATGTCGAAGACCCCGCTCGACGGTGAACTGCTCACCCCCGACGAGCAGGAACTCGGCCGCGACCGGCTGCTGATGCTCGCCTGGGAGTCCACCGTCTGGACCGAACCCCACCACGCCGACTGGACGGAGACCCAGCTCGGCTGGAAGAACATCGCCTCCGGCCGGTACGACCGGGACATCATCGACCCGCAGGCCCGCCGCATCAAGGCGTACGGCAAGCGCGTCTTCCTCTCCTTCGACCAGGAGACCGACTTCAGGATCAAGGAGGGCGCGGGCACCCCCGAGGAGTTCGTCGCCGCCTGGCGCCATCTCCACGACCGGTTCCGGCAGCTCGGCGTCGACAACGTGGTGTGGGTGTGGACCGTGTCCGGCTACCTCGGGCACGCCGAGCAGATGAAGCGGCTCTACCCCGGCGACGCGTACGTCGACTGGATCGGCATGGACCAGTACAACTACTACCTCTGCCACAACAGCACCAACTGGCTCGACTTCGACCGCAGCCAGCGCCCCTCGTACGACTGGCTGCGCGCCAACATCTCGGCCGACAAGCCGCTGATGCTCGCCGAGTTCGCCACCGCGCCCGACCCGGAGCGGCCACAGCGGCAGCGGGACTGGTACGCCGCGATCCCGGACGTCGTGCCCGAACTGCCGAAGGTCAGGGCGCTGGTCCACTGGAACCGGCCGGTGCCGGGCAAGGGCTGCGACCTCACCGTCAACGAAGGCCCCGCCCTTGAGGGGTACCGCGAGGCGGGGAAGGACGCCTACTTCCGCCAGCCGGTCCCGACCCGCTGAGCCCGGCCGCACCGGTCGCACCCCCGCCGGGCGGTCACTCCCCACCCGGCCGGTCGCCCCGGGGCCCCCGGCGGCGGGCCGCCACGAGTGCCGCCGCGGCCGCCGCGCACAGCCCCGCGGAGACGGGCACCGCGGCCGCGGCGAACACCTCCTGCGCCGCCCACCCCGCCACCGCCAGCACCCACACCGCGCCCGCCACGGCCCGCCCCGGCACGCCCAGCGCCCACAGGGCAACCGCCGCCAGCGCCAGGCACAGCGCCTGCAGTACGAGGGGCAGCGCGGCCAGCACCACGCCCCGGCCGTCCGCCTCCAGAGCCGCGAGCGTGGCGACGAGCGACGCGCCCGCCTCCGCGCCCGGGCCGCCCGCCGGGGCCGGGTCGACGCCCAGCAGCAGCGGGCCCGAGTGCAGCGCGGCCACCGTGGCCAGCAGTGCCGTAACGGCCAGGGCCGGCTGCGGGCGCGGCAGCGCCAGAGCCCCGGCGAACACCACGACCAGCAGGGCGCCCGCCACGACGCTGACCGGCGGCAGCGCGGCCGGCAGCCCGGTGCCGGACAACTGCTCGTGGCCGCCGCCCCCGGGGACCCGTATCAGCCGGACGAGCGGTATCCAGAACAGCCCGGCGGCCAGCCCGAGCAGCAGCCACAGCCACGCCACCGCCCGACCGCCCCCCGACCCGTCCACGCCCTCCCCGTCCACGCCCTCCCCGTCGTGTACGCCGCCCCGTACGGCCGCGCCCCCGCCCGCGCCGTCGTCCCGGGCGGTGTACACGACGGGGAACCCGAACGCGGGCGTCTCCGTGTCCTGACCGCCCGGCAGATACGACGGCGCGGGCGACCGGGCGGCGTCCCGCGCCGCCGCCCAGCGTGTTCCGTACCCGGCCGTCGCGCTCACGCGCGGCCGCCTCCGCGACCAGGCCGGCCGTCCCGGTTCGCGTCCCGTCAGCGCGGCCCGCAGCCCCGGCGCCGACACGACCGCCATCACCGTCATGGACACCAGCAGCGCCAGGCCCGCGCCCGCTATCCCCGCCGGCGTCATCAGCACCGCCGCGCTGCCCAGCACCAGCGTGCACATGACGCCCTGCACGGCGGCCAGCGTCCCCGTGCGGCCCTGAACCCGCAGCACCCCGATGTACAGCTCGACGGCGACGCGCGGCAGGGCGGCGGCCGCCAGCAGCCGCAGCACCGTCGTCCCGTGCTCCGCGTACGCCGCGCCGAACGGCGTCAGGATCAGCGGGGCGAACGCGATGAGGACGAACACGACCGGCACCAGCAGCAGTGCCATCCGCCGCAACGCGCCGCGCACCCCCTCGGCGAGGCTCTCCGGACTGTGCGACGCGTGCGCCGTCAGCGACGAGGCCATGTTGATGGCCATGAACTCCATCGTCCCGCCGACGGTGTACGCGGTGTAGAAGTAGCCGTTGTGCGCGGCGTCGAAGCGGACCGCGACCATCACCGGCAGCAGGTTGATCATCGCGAGGCTGAACAGCGCGCCCACCGAGTCCCCGGCGAGGAACCGGCCCATCTCGCGCGGCGTGGGCGGCTCCCGGTCGCGGTCGGCGGCGGCCTGCCGGGGGATCAGCCTCCGGAAGACCAGCCAGCCCAGCGGCAGCACGGACAGGCCGATGGCGGCCGCCCACGACACGAAGATGCCCAGCACCGGAAGCGAGGTCGCGAACACCACGAGCAGGAGCAGCTTGCCGAGCGAGAACACGGCGTTCCCGACCGGCACCCAAACCGCCTTGCGCAGCCCGGTGAGGACACCGTCCTGGAGGGTGAGCAGCGCCCAGGCCACACACGCGCTGGTGAAGAACAGCCCGGCCGGCAGTCCGGTCAGCGGCGCGTACGACGGACCCCACAGGTCCAGCGTGAACAGGAACGCCGCGCAGGCGGCACACACGACCAGCGAGCTGACGCCGTACGCCCGCCACACCAGCGGCCCGGTCGCGCGCCCGGCCCTCGGCACGTACCGCACCACCGCGCCGATCATCGTGGTGGCCGTGATGGAGGCGAGGAGCCGCATCGCGGCGATGGCGGCGGAGCCCTGCCCCACGGCCTCCTCGGTGTAGTAGCGGGCGGCGACCAGCCAGAATCCGAGGCCCAGCGCGGCGGAGACGCCCGTGGAGAGCATCAGCGCGTAGGCGTTGCGGAACATCGAGTCGCCGCTGGGGCGCGGCACGGCGGCGGCTCTCTCCGCCACGGCGCCGTCGCTCTCGGAGGCCGCGGGGTTTCCCGCGGGTCGAGCGGAGACGGGACCCTGGGGGAGAGCCTTGGTGGGGGTGTCCGGCTCCAGCCGGGTCCTTTCAGGCACCGCTCTCGCCGGGAGGGGGCGCGGGCCGGGCACCGGAGGCATGCAGGACACTCAGGACGGTGCCCGCCCCGAGCGGGTCGGCGGGCAGTGCGTGCCGGGCGAACCAGCGGGCGGGAGCCGGCGCGGGCGACGCGTCCGTGAACGCCGCGCCCGCGTAGTCGTCGAGGGGCGGGTCGTACAGATACCCCGTGGTGACCCGGTGCCGGGCCAGGGCCGCGATGGCCGCGTCCCGGTCGGCGACCAGCAGCGGCACGCGGAACAGCGGCTGGAGCGGCGCCGCCGCCGCGCCGGGCGCGGCCCACGGCGAC
The DNA here is from genome assembly GCF_008271805.1 of Streptomyces sp. TRM49041. Classification (GTDB taxonomy): domain Bacteria; phylum Actinomycetota; class Actinomycetes; order Streptomycetales; family Streptomycetaceae; genus Streptomyces. The sequence continues at coordinate 59,340 of NZ_VSRY01000016.1, read as the reverse complement.
GCGAGCAGCCGCTCCGTACCGGCCCGGTGCGCGGCCAGGGTGGCGTCGAGGCGGCTCAGGAGCCGGTGCGTGCGGCGCAGCCGGGCCGGGCCCGGGGCCAGCCGGTAGTCGTGCAGGTCGACCCGGACCCACGAGTGGAACGGTACGAGCCCGGGCGCGGCGTCCACCGCCTGCTTCAGCTCGCCGGGGCGCAGGGGCATCCTGATCTCCTCGCGCTCCTCCTGCCCGAGCAGCCGCAGCGTGGCCCGCGCGGCCCTCACCAGCCGGAGCCCGCGCACCGCCGCCTCCGCGTACGGGCGGGCCACATAGGCCAGCTCGGCAGTGCGTCGCACCGGGTGCAGCAGTTCGTCCCTGGCCCGCGCCAGCTCCGCACGCAGCCCCGGGTCCCGTAACGCCAGGAACCCGCCGGTCTTGGCGCCGGTGTGTTTGGAGAGGCTGAACACGGACGCGTCGCCGAACGTCCCGACCGGCCGCCCCGCGACCCGCGAACCGATCGCGTGCGCCGCGTCCTCCAGCAGCGGGATGCCCAGTCGGGCGCACTTCGCGGCCAGTTCCGGCGCCGGGTCCGGGTTGCCGTACAGATTGGTGGTGAGCACCGCGGACAGGCCGCGCCACTCCTCCTCGGGGACCGCCGCCGGGTCGATCGACGCGTCGTGCGCGTTCAACGGCGCCTGTACGGGCCGCAGTCCGGCCGCTAGGACGACGAAGAAGATGACGTCGTCGTTGACCGGCGACATGAGGACACGCCCGCCGGGCGGGCACCAGTGCCGCAGTGCGACATACAGACCGAGTCGGCACGACGGCATGTACAGGCACTCTCTGCCCAGCCGTTCGCGCATGAACGCTTCCGATACGGACGCAGAAACCATGCGAATCCCCCCTGAACCCCGGCCCAATGTGTCCCAATTCGGGACTGCCCGTCAATAAGGCGCATGAGCCTGTGGAAAACCCCCGGGCCCAGCCCGCGCGACGCCACGAAGGCCCGCCCCCCGGATAGGGGGCGGGCCCTCGTGGCGTGAAGGGACGCGACCGGGGTCACTCCTCCAGGGTCAGGCCCTTGCGGAGCTTTCCGAGCGTGCGGGAGAGCAGCCGGGACACATGCATCTGCGAGATGTTCAGCTCCTCGCCGATCTCCGACTGGGTGAGCCCGGCGACGAACCGCAGGGAGAGGATCTTGCGGTCGCGCGGGGGCAGGGAGGCGATCAGCGGCTTGAGCGACTCGATGTACTCGATGCCCTCCAGACCGTGGTCCTCGTAGCCGATCCGGTCGGCCAGGGCGCCCTCGGTGTCGTCCTCCTCCGGCTGGGCGTCCAGCGAGCTGGCGGTGTACGCGTTGCTCGCCGCCATGCCCTCGACGACCTCGTCCCTGCTGATGCCGAGCTTCTCGGCCAGCTCGCCGACGGTCGGCGCCCGGTCCAGCTCCTGGGCCAGCTCGTCACCGGCCTTGGCCAGGTCGAGGCGGAGCTCCTGCAGCCGGCGCGGGACGCGCACGGACCACGAGGTGTCCCGGAAGAACCGCTTTATCTCGCCGACGATCGTCGGCATCGCGAACGTGGGGAACTCGACCTCGCGGCTGAGCTCGAAGCGGTCGATCGCCTTGATCAGACCGATCGTGCCGACCTGGATGATGTCCTCCATGGGCTCGCTGCGGGAGCGGAACCGGGAGGCGGCGAACTTCACCAGGGCGAGGTTGAGCTCGACCAGGGTGTTGCGGACGTACGCGTACTCGTGAGTGCCCTCCTCGAGGGCCTCGAGCCGCGCGAAGAGCGTCTTGGAGAGTGCCCGTGCGTCGAGGGGCTCGACTTCGTCGTACGGGGGGATCTCGGGCAGGTCCGAGAGGTCGGACAGATCTGCTGGTGCTACCGGGGCTGCCGGGCCCGTCGGTCGGGCCGGGTCGGCGGGGTCGGCGCGGTGAGCGGTGCCGTCCGTGCCGTCCGTGCCGGCTATGAGAAAGATCTCGTGCGGGAATGTTGCCGACGTCGCGTCGGGGGTACGCGTTTCGTCGAGCCGGGGTGACATGGTCTCCTCCATCGTTCTCGGCATATGGCCGCCGATGCCCATACATGAAGCTGCGGTGTGCGGCGCCTCCAAAGCCAGCGTGTCGGGGGTGTCCCACTAGACCTACCGGGTTCGCACCTGCCGGTGCAAGTGTCATTTGTTCCGTATATACCCTTTGCGGGGGCCTTCGACTACCCGCCGACCGGGATTCGTCGTAGGGTTCTATCGACCCAGAGACATCGGCGAAGAGGGGCGGAATGGGCCGCGAGACGGTCGGCAGCGCGAATCAGGGCCGGCTTCGCGTCGGGGTCCGGACGGAAGGTCCCAGCGAGATCCTGACGCCGGTGGGTGAGCTCGATCACCACACCGCCGATCTGCTGCGTGAACCCCTGGAGGCGGCCCTCACCCAGGGCCGCGCACGCCTCGTGGTCGACTGCTCACAGCTCGAGTTCTGCGACTCGACGGGCCTCAACGTCCTCCTCGGTGCCCGGCTCAAGGCCGAGGCGGCCGGCGGCGGTGTCCACCTGGCCGCGATGCGGCCCGTGGTGGCCCGGGTCTTCGAGATCACGGGCGCCGGGGCGGTCTTCACCCTCCATGATTCTCTGGAAGCCGCGCTGAGGCTGTGACGACCGCCACCGTACGGTCGGCCTCGTCGGCCGATCTGGTGGGTGTCGCCCGGAAACGGCCGGGCAGAAGAACGCCAGAAGACCCCGCGATGGGATGTCGAGGGGCCACACTCTCTGTAAACGATGTCGACGTCGACGTAAAGACGACCTGGTGAATCGGTGAGGTGACGCGCTGATGGGTGCCACCCAGCAGCAACCGCCTAGCGGTCTCGGCCCCGAGCCGGGCGGCTCCGGCGCTTCGTCCACGCGGAGCGTGGCACCTTCCGGTACGCCGGAGGGGGCGCGCGGCCGCCGCCGCGAGACCCGTCGGCTCTCGCTGGACGGCGCCAGCGGTATCGTCCCGCTCGCCCGCGACTTCACCCGCCAGGCGCTGTACGACTGGGGCTGGCTCCCGGCCGCCACCGCCGACCGCCGCGCGGCCGCCGAGGACGTCCTGCTCGTCGTCTCCGAGCTCGTCACCAACGCCTGTCTCCACGCCGAGGGCCCCGAGGAGCTGCGGGTCTCCCTGCACGCGAAGACCCTGCGCCTGGAGGTCGAGGACCGGGGCGCCGGCCAGCCCGCGCCCCGCACCCCGCACCGGGCGGGGCGGCCCGGGGGTCACGGCATGTTTATCGTGCAACGGCTCTGCCTGGACTGGGGCGTTCAGAGAGCACAGGGCGCGCCGGGCAAGACCGTGTGGGCGGAGCTGGCGGCACCGGCGTAGCCCGTCGGGCGCGGGCTCGCGTCTCTGTCCGGAAACAGTACGTATACGCGAGCTTACGGAAGAACGTGTTCTGTAGAACCTCCGCGTGCCGTAGTGTGCCGTCGCGTGAAGGAAATGTGTGAACCGCTGAACTGACCTTGCGGGGAACGCGGTTTTCCAAGCCTGGGGGGGCTGCAAATCTTGGGAGACACCGGAACCTACGGCGTTCGTACCGCGCGGCTGACCGGCGTGCGGGAGGACCGGCGAGGACGGGGGTGCGCGGCGGCACAGGGCCGTCGCGAGAAGCCGCGCTGGTATCTGCCGGCCGTGCTCGCCGTCGACGTCGCCGTCACCGCCACGTCCGTCGCGCTGGTCTTCGCGAAGACCGGCCAGCCGCACCCCGTGCGGTCCGCCGCCGTCGCCACCGTCGCCTGGGCCGCGATCCAGGCGTTCCGCCACCGGTACCGGCGCGACGAGCTCGGGGAGTCGCGCGGGGCCCTGCCCGTGCTGCACGACTGGCTGATCCTGATCGCCGCGCTCGCGGTGCTGGGCGTCGCCACCGCGCAGACCCCCGAGCCGTACCCCGCGCTGGCCGCCCTGGCGCCCACGCTGGTGAGCACGCTGGTCTGCAGGCGCGGGATCCACCGCCATCTGACCGCGGCCCGGCGCTCCGCCCAGGCCGTGGACCGGGTGCTGGTGGTGGGTGGCCCGGGAACACTCGACAGCGCGGTCCAGCGGCTGGCGTCCCGTACCGATCATCCGTACGCCGTGGTCGGCACCGTGCTCGTCGGCGACGGCGACAGCGCCACGGCAGGCGACGGCGCCACGGCCGGTGACCGGGACCGGCTGGACCCCGCCCTGGACGGCAGGGCCGCCGGACACCGCCTTGTCGACGCCGCCCGGCGGTACCGCGCCGAGCTGGTGCTGGTGGCCCCCGGCGCGGGCCTCACCGGCGACCGGCTGCGGGAGCTGTGCTGGCTGCTCCACGACGCCGGCCTGGAGGTGGCCCTCACCCCGGGTCTGGTCGAGACCTCGGTCAAGCGGCTGCGGGCCGCCTCGGTCGCCGGACTCACCGTGCTGCGGGTCGAGCCGCCGTTGAGCCATGGCGCCCAGGCCGCGCTGAAGACCGCGGTCGACCGGTGCGGGGCGGCCGCCGGGCTGCTGCTGCTCTCCCCGCTGCTGCTGATCCTCGCCGTGCTGATACGGCTCGACTCGCGCGGCCCGGCGCTGTACCGGCAGCGGCGGGTGGGGCAGGATCAGGAGACCTTCACCATGTGGAAGTTCCGCACCATGGTCACCGACGCGGACCGGCGCAAGAACGACCTCGCCGCGTGGAACGAGAACGACGGTCTGATGTTCAAGATGCGCCGCGACCCCCGGGTCACCCGGGTGGGCCGGTTCCTGCGCCGCACGTCCCTCGACGAACTGCCCCAGTTGTTCAATGTGCTACGAGGTGACATGTCCCTGGTAGGTCCGCGTCCCCCGCTGCCCGAGGAGGTCGCCTCGTACGACGCCACGGCGCTGCGCAGGCTCCGGGTGAGGCCCGGTATGACGGGCCTGTGGCAGGTCAGCGGGCGGTCGGACCTCTCCTGGGATGAAACGATTCAGCTTGATCTGCACTACGTCGACAACTGGTCGTTCAGCAGCGATCTCGATGTGATGAGCCGTACGCTCCGCGCCGTCGTCGACGGCCGCGGAGCGTACTGAGGCTCGAATGGCGGGGTCAGTAACGCGTGACCGCCCCCGGGCCGTCCACCGGGCCTCCGCCTGCCCGCTGGGCCAGCCACCAGGCGTATGTCGACGCGATGCCGTCCCGCAGCGCGATGCGGGGCTTCCAGCCGAGCGACGTCAGGCGGGACACGTCCAGGAGCTTGCGGGGCGTCCCGTCCGGCTTCGTGGTGTCCCAGGTGATCCGGCCGGTGAACCCCGTCACCTGGGCGACGGTCTCGGCGAGTTCCCTGATGGTCAGGTCCTGCCCGCAGCCCACGTTGACCGGCGCGTCACCGTCGTATCCGGCCAGCAGCGTCACGCAGGCGTCCGCCAGGTCGTCGACGTGCAGGAACTCACGTCGCGGAGTGCCCGAGCCCCACAGCGTCACCTCGTCCCGGCCGGTCTCGCGCGCCTCGTGGAAGCGGCGGACCAGCGCCGGGAGGACATGGGAGGTCTCCAGGTCGAAGTTGTCGCCGGGCCCGTACAGATTGGTCGGCATGGCCGAGATGTACGCGGCGCCGAACTGCCGCCGGTACGACTGGACCTGGCAGATCCCGGCGATCTTCGCCAGCGCGTAGGGCTCGTTGGTGGGCTCCAGCGGGCCGGTCAGCAGCGCGTCCTCGCGGATGGGCTGCGGCGCGTGCTTGGGGTAGATGCAGGAGGAGCCGAGGAACAGCAGCCGCCGGACACCGGCGGCGTGCGCTCCCGCGATCACGCTGAGCTGGATCCGCAGATTGTCCTCGAGGAACTCGACGGGCCGGGTGCTGTTGGCGAGGATGCCGCCGACCTTGGCCGCGGCCAGGACCACGGCGTCGGGCCGCGCGTCAGCCAGGAACGCGGCGGTGCCGTCGGCATCGCGGAGGTCGAGTGCCGAGCGGTCCCGAGTGATCACCTCGTGGCCGTCGGCGGTCAGCCGCCGGACCATCGCGGAGCCCACGAGGCCACGGTGGCCGGCGACGAATATCCGGGCCCGCCGCGGCAGAAGCGGCGACGACTGGGTGAAGGGCGGCGGCGCCGCCTGCGAGTCGGTCATGAGCCGGATCATGCCAGGAGCGGGGGCGTGGCCCCCGCCCCTGGCCGAAACTTCAGTACATATCGCAAGAGAACGCCGGAAACGCTGCGGACGGGGCCGGTGCCCGGCTCGTCCGGGAGGAGATGCCACACATGAGCAGGACCGCGTTGATCACGGGGGTCACCGGGCAGGACGGCTCGTACCTGTCGGAGCTGCTGCTGTCCAAGGGGTACACGGTGCACGGCCTTGTGCGCAGGTCCTCCACCTTCAACACCGAGCGCATCGACCACATCTACCAGGGGCCGCAGGAGAGCGGCAGGTCGTTCGTGCTGCACCACGCCGACCTGTCCGACGGCGTGGCGCTGGTGAACCTGCTGCGCGACATACGCCCCGACGAGGTCTACAACCTGGGCGCCCAGTCCCATGTCCGGGTCTCCTTCGACGCGCCCCTCTACACGGGTGACGTCACCGGGCTCGGTGCGCTGCGGCTCCTGGAGGCGGTGCGCGCCTCCGGTATCGACACCCGCGTCTACCAGGCGTCGTCGTCGGAGATGTTCGGCGCGACCCCGCCCCCGCAGAACGAGATGACGCCCTTCCACCCGCGCAGCCCGTACGGCGTCGCCAAGGTCTACGGATACTGGGCGACCGTCAACTACCGCGAGGCGTACGGGATGTACGCGGTGAACGGCATCCTCTTCAACCATGAGTCGCCGCGCCGCGGCGAGACCTTCGTCACTCGCAAGATCACCCGAGCGGTGGCCCGGATCAAGGCGGGGCTGCAGAGCGAGCTCTACCTCGGCAATCTGGACGCGGTGCGGGACTGGGGGTACGCCCCCGAGTACGTCGACGCGATGTGGCGGATGCTCCAGCAGGACGAGCCGACCGACTACGTCGTCGCCACCGGCGTAGCGGCCACCGTCCGGCAGTTCCTGGAGACGGCCTTCGGCCACGCGGACCTCGACTGGCGGGAGCACGTCAGGTACGACGCCAAGTACGAGCGCCCCAGCGAGGTCGACGCCCTGATCGGCGACGCGAGCAAGGCCGAGCGGCTGCTGGGCTGGAAGCCCGAGGTGCGGGTGGACGACCTCGCCCGGATCATGGTCGACGCCGACATCCGCCAGGTGCGGGACGAACTGGCGGGCACAGCGGTCCGCGTGGACCGCTGAGGACCGGAGAACGCCGCGGTCGGAGACCGCCGAGGCCGCCGAGACCGCTGAGAACCGGGGACAGAGAAGGACCGGAATTTTTCGCGTAGTTGGCCAGAAATGGCCGGACAGCCGTTACTCTACGGCTCATTCATATGATCGGGTGACCAGACCAGGCGCCCGGAACCGCGCCGAACGGGCGCCCACAGCGCAAGACGTTTCCGGTCTTGGGGGGTACATGAAGAGATCCAGAGGGCTGCACGCTGCCCTCGTCCTGTCACTGGCGGCCGGACTGACGGCCGGAATCGGGGCGGCCGCCGCCCCGCCCGCGGCCGCGCTCACCGAGCCGGTGGCCTTCACCGCGGACGACCTTCCCACCTGGCAGACCAACGGCATCGTCTGGGCACTCGCCCAGGTCGACGGCGTGGTCTTCGCCGGTGGTACGTTCTCCGCCGTACGGCCCCCGGACGGCGCGTCCGGTACCGCACAGCAGGCGCTGAACTTCGTGGCGCTGGACGCCGCGACCGGCGCTCCCACGGACTGCGAACTGTCCTTCACGGTCTCCTCGGGCACCGCCACCGTCCGGGCCCTGGCCGTCTCCCCGGACAAGCGGACCCTGTACGTCGGCGGCTACTTCGGCGCGGTCAACGGGAAGCCGGTGTCCAGTGCGGCCGCCATCGACGTCGCCACCTGCACGCCCAAGGACGGCTTCCACGCCGCCTTCCCGGCGACGGTCCGCGCGCTCGCCGTCACCGACGACACCGTGTACGCGGGAGGCGACTTCGGCCAGGTCAACGGCGAGACCCGGCAGCGGTTCGCCGCGGTCGACGCCGTGAGCGGGGCGCTACGGCCCTTCAAGGCCGACGCCGACGAGCCCGGCCGCGCCATCGAGCTCACGCCCGACGGGCGGCACGCCCTGCTCGGCGGTGACTTCTTCCGGGTCAACGGGGCCAGTTCGCACGCCCTCGCGGTGGTGGACGCCACGACAGGCGCCCTGGCCAAGACGTATCCCGGCTTCATCATGAACAGCTCGGTGGTCAAGGACATCGAGACCGACGCCACCGGCTTCTACACCGCCAACGAGGGCACCGGCGGCTTCGACGGCCGCATCGCCCTGGAGCTGGACGGCTTCGAACAGCGCTGGCGGGACAGCTGCCTCGGCGCGACCCAGGCGGTCGAGTCCCACAAGGGCGTGCTGTACAGCGCCTCCCACGCGCACAACTGCTCCAGCGAGAACGAGTTCGCCGACGGGCGCCGCTACCACTTCCTGGCCCAGCCCACCACGTCCACGGGCAAGCTCGGCTGGTTCCCCGACACCAACGACGGGATCGGCGAGGGCATCGGCCCGCGCGTGCTGACCGTCGCGGCCAAGGACGGCGTCGAGTACCTCTGGTCCGGCGGCGAGTTCACCACGGTCAACGGCGCCCCCGCCCAGGGGCTGACGCGCTTCGCCTCGACCGGTGACACCGGCCGGCCCACCACACCGGTGGCGAGCGCGGCGAGCGTCCGGTCGGGCGAGGTGCACGTACGCTGGCGCACCAGCCTCGACCTGGACGACAGCCGGCTGACCTACCGGGTCTACCGGGACGGTGCGGGCACCCCGGTCGCCACGCTGAACGCCGAGTCGCTGCCGTGGCACCGCCCGCAGGCGTCGTTCACCGACACCGGGCTGACCCCCGGCACCACCCACTCCTACCGCGTGACCGCCACGGACGGCGCGGGCAACGTCAGCGGGCTCTCCGCCACGGCCACCGCCACGGTGGCGGTGTCCCCGGAGCCGTACGCCTCGGCGGTCATCGCCGACGGCGCGGGCATGTACCTGCGCTACGACGACACGGCCGGCCCCTATGTGGCCGACTCGTCCACGGGCGACCTGAGCGGTCTCGAGTCCGGCGGCCCCGCGCACGACCAGGCCCCGGCAGCGGTCGCGGGCGGCAGCAAGGCGTTCGGCTTCGACGGCTCCAACGACAAGGTGTACGGCGACCGCCGTGTCACGGTCGGCGACGCGTACACCGTCGAGACCTGGTTCAAGACCACCACGAACCGCGGCGGCAAGCTGATCGGCTTCGGGAACAACACCACCCGCAACAGCAGTCGGTACGACAAGCACATCTACATGAACAACTGGGGGCAGTTGTACTTCGGTGCCTACGACGGCCGGGCACGCTACCTCTCCACCTGGTCCTCCTACAACGACGGCAAGTGGCACCACGTCGTCGGCACCCAGGGCCCCGGCGGCATGACCCTCTACGTCGACGGCCGGCGGATCGGTGGCAACACCTACTCCGGACACGAGAAGTACGCGGGCTACTGGCACATCGGCGGCGACAACATCGGCAGCTGGCCGTCCCGCCCGTCGAGCAACTACTTCGCCGGGCAGCTCGACGAGACCGCCGTCTACCCGACCGCGCTCACCGGCGACCAGGTGGCCACCCACTACGCGCTCGCGTCCCAGCAGGGCGACACCGTCACCACGGTGCAGCCCACCGGAGACACCTACGTCAACGCGGGAGCGGCGGGGAGCAACTACGGCTCCTCCACCTCCCTCGCGGTGCGCGGCACGTCCGCGTACGAGACGTACCTCCGCTTCTCGCTGCCCGCCGCGCCCGCCGGGACACAGCTCGTCGGCGCGGCCCTGGAGGTGCGGACCGACTCGTCGTCGTACGCGGGCTCGGCCGACCCGGTGCGGATCCGTCCGGTCACCGGCGCCTGGTCGGAGAGCGAGGTCACGTACGCGACCAAGCCGTCCCTCGGCGACCAGTCGCTCGGCACGCTCACCCCGCCGACGGGCGCGAGCACGAACGCCTCGGTGCAGCTGGACAAGGCCGCCGTCGGCGCGGCCCTGGGCGGTGAGTACAGCCTCGCGCTGACGGCCGACGGCACGGACTCGCTGTGGCTGTGGTCCAGCGAGGCGGCCGCGTCGGGCGAAACGCCCAGGCTCATCCTCACGTTCTCGCCGAAGTAGGCCGTGGTGGTGGGGGCGGTGCCACGGCGCCGCCCCCACCACTGCGGGAACCATGGATCAGGAGCAACAGATGCGTACCCACCTCCGGCGTCCCGCCGCGGCCTCGCTGCTGCTGGCGGCGGTGCTCACCATGACGGGCTGCTCCTCGGGCGACACGGGCGAAGCGACCGGGGCCGCCGCCCCGTCGGCCTCCGCCCCCACCCTCTCGGCGGCCGAGCGGCTCGCCGAGGAACAGGAGAAGGCCACCGCCGACGACGGCCCGGCGCCGTCGAAGAGCACGCCGGCCGGACCCGTACGGCCGGACTCCGACCTCAAGCCCGCGACGGGCTCCTTCACCGAGCAGGAGAAGAAGTACCTGAGCGGGCGGGTGCCCGAGTCCGTCGAACCCGCCGCCGTGCTGGACGTCGGCAAGGAGTCCTGCCAGCGGATCGCACGCACCGCCAAGCACGACAAGGACGCGGCCGTCGCCGCGATCATCGCCGGGCAGATCCGCGACGCCGCCGACGCCGTCGCCCATCTCTGCCCCGAACAGCGGCCGGTGCTCGACGCGGCCAAGGGCGGCTATCCGGACGGCACCCACAGCACCCCGGCCCCCGGCCGCTACCGGACCCTGTCGGCCGGCCCCGACTGCACATGGCAGGTCACCGACGCCAAGGGCGGGGAACTGGCCGCCGGACCCGCCCCCGGCGGAGCCGACCGGCACACCCTGACGATCCCGTCCGGCGCCGCCCGGTTCGTGTCCTCCGGCTGCTACGCCTGGGCGCGGGCCTGACCCACCGCCTCGCCGTAGACCTTGAGCAGGTCGTCCACCACCGCCTCCATGGAGAAGGCGGAGCAGGCCAGCGCGTGCGCCGCCGCCGACGCCTTCTCCGCCGTCTCCGGCTCCAGCAGCTCGCAGACGGCGGCCGGGAGACCGGCCGCGTTCTCGACGACCCGTCCGGCGCCGGCGTCCCGTACGGCGGCGGCCAGCCCGTTGGAGACGGTCACGACGGCCGGAGTGCCCACGGACAGCGACTCCAGCACCGACATGGGGAACGGCTCGTCCACCGACGGCAGTACGTAGACGTGCGCCCGCCGCAGCTCGGCGAGCACCTCCGCCGCGCTCAGCGCGCCGGGGCAGCTGAACCGGTCCCGCAGCCCGAGTTCGTCGATCAGGCTCTGCACGGAGGCCAGTTCGCCCTCGTCGGGGCCCGCGAGCACGAAGCGGGCGTCGGGGTGGCGGCGCAGGATCTCCGGAGCGGCCGCCACGAAGTCGCACGGTCGTTTGCGGGCCTGCAGCCGGGCCGCGTACAGGATCCTCGGCGGGCCGTCCGGCGCCGGGCGCGCGCTCTGCCGCGGCACCCCGTTGACGAGGGGCACGGCGTTGGCCGACGGAGCACCGAGGACGGCGTCCAGGCCGCGCCGCTCGTGGGCGGTCAGGTGCAGGACCGCCGAGGCGCCGCGCAGGACCCGCCGCACGGCCAGCGCGTCGAGCACCTTCGCGAGGAGCTTCTCGCTGGGGTCGACCATGCCGTGCGTCTGGAGCACCAGCGGAACCCGGGCGCGCAGCGCGGCGAGGGCCACGGGCAGTGTCACCAGATCGCGGGCGAGGTGCACGTGGACGACGTCCGCGCCGCGCACGAGCCGCCCCGCCTCGGCCAGCAGGGCGGGGGACGTGATGCCGCTGAAGCCGAGCGGCAGCAGCCGCCGGGCGGGATGGAGCCGGGCGGGGACGCCCTCGACATCGGTGGGCAATGTGGCGCCGAAGCCGTCGGCCAGGGCGAGCAGCCGGGGCATGTGGCCCCGTTCGCGCAGCCCGTGCGCGAGGTTGAGGGCGACCCGGACCGGGCCGCCGAAGGCGCCGGTGGGGGAGTGCAGGGTGACGGCGTGCAGGACGCGCAGGGGCGCGGCACTCATGGGGGCGCTCACATCGGCTCCTTGACCGGGCGGCGCGTGCCGTCCGCCGTGTGCAGGGTCAGTTCGGGGAGGTCCCGGTGGAGGACGGCGCCGGCGGCGACGACCGCGTGGCGTCCCACGCGCGTGCCCGCGAGCACGGTTGCGCGGGTGGCGATCCAGGCGCCGTCCTCCACCGCGATGGGCGCGTTGCGGTAACGGAAGTCGGCCGCGCGGTGGTCGTGGCTGCCCGTGCACAGCAGGGCCTCCTGCGAGACGCACACCTGGGCGCCGATCGTGACCGGCTCCAGATTGAGCAGCCAGGCGCCCTCGCCGATCCAGGAGTGGTCGCCGATCGTCAGCTTCCACGGCCACAGGACGCGGACCCGGTGCCGTATCAGCACGTTCTCGCCGATCGTCGCGCCGAACGCGCGCAGCAGCGCCACCCGGAGCCGGGCCGGGCACCACCAGGCCATGAACACCAGGTTGAGCACGGCGAACCACAGCGCCTGCGTCAGCCTGCCGCGGCCCTTGTCGTACCCGGCCAGCGTGAATGCGGACAGGTCGCGCATGCGCCGGACTCCCCCCTGTGCCTGTGCCCGTAATGCGGAACGCGCCCCAGGCTAACCCGCGTCACGCCGACATCACAGGTCACATCGCGCCGTGCTCGCTACACTGCCCGGAAGCGGGGCGACGGGGGGTTTCAGAGTGACGGCCGACACCACGCCCGGCATACGTACGTCCGGGACTGCGTCCGGGACGCCCGGCAGGTCCGGCAGCCCCGGCAAGTCCGGCGTCGCCGTCCAGCTGCCGCCGCCGTTCGCGCCGCGCACCCTGCTCTCCCGGGCGCTGGCCGTCCCGCTGGTGCTCGGACTGTCGTGCTTCCTGCCGCTCGTGGTGATCTCCCAGCCGGGTGAGGGGCCGAGGGACGCGGCGTTCTGGCTGCAGGTCGTCCTCACCGTGTACTGCGGCGTACGGCTCTCGGCGATGGTCCTCACCACCCGCCGCAAGCTGCTGCAGGCGACGTTCTGGATGTTCTGCTACATGGCGATGGGCGTCGCCCCGCTCGCCCAGGCGGTCATCGGCCGGGTGCCGACCCCGGTCGTGGGCCCCCGGGAAGACCTCGTCCAGGCCGTCTCCCTCGTGCTCCTCGGCTGCTTCGCCTTCGACGTGGGGGCGCTGCTCGCCCGCTACCGGCCGCTCCTGCACCGCCGCACCCGCGGGGAGGCGCCCCGCCCGACGGGCGGGTCCGGGGCGGGCGAGCGCGGGCCCGCCGGGGCCGGGCCCGCCATGCGGCCGCTGCTGATCCACCGCGGGCGCCTTCTGCTGCTGGCCGTGGCCGCCTTCGCCTGCGGCGGCCTCCTCATCGTCAAACTGGGCGGCCCCGCAGTCTTCTTCAGCAGCCGTCAGGAGATCATCGCCGGTATCGAGGAGGCGGGTGTCTCCGGCGACGGCTCCCAGGCGGGACAGGCGTTCCTGCGCGGCTTCGGCACCGTGCCGCCGCTGATCGCACTGCTCGTCTACACCCGGTGGCTCGTCACCTCGCGGCGGGCCCGCCGCACCTGGTCGGTCGTGGCGGTGTTCGGCGCCCTCCTCGTCCTGAACGCCATCGTGAACAACCCCGTCTCCAATCCGCGTTACTGGTTCCTCACGGTGCTGTTCGCCCTGCTGTTCACGGCGTTCCCGGTGAGTGCAGCCATGTACCGGATGTCGCTGACCGTCGGGGTGGTCGTCGCGCTGCTCGTCTTCCCGTTCGCGGACCGGTTCCGGTACGACGAGAACAACACCCGGCAGATCGAGACCACGTCGTTCCTGGAGCCGCTGGCGCTCAAGGACTACGACCAGGTCGGCATGTTCGCCAACACGATCACCTACGTGGAGTCCGGGCAGGGACACTCCTACGGCTACCAGCTGGCCGGTTCGCTGCTGTTCGCCGTACCGCGCTCGGTCTGGCCCGACAAGCCCTCGGACACGGGTGTGACGGTGGGCGAGTGGATGGGCGCCGTCAACACCAACCTGTCGTCGCCGGTGTGGGCCGAACTGTGGATCGACTTCGGGCCGGTCGGCATGACCATGGGCATGGCGGCCGTCGGGTACGCCGCCGCCCGCGTCGACCGCCGGGTCGCCCGCCGCGCCGTCCGCGGCTCGCCCCCCGGCAGTCTGCTGCTGATCACCGCCCCGCTGCTCGCGGGCTACTCCTTCATCCTCGTCCGCGGCCCACTCCTCCAGGCCACCGGCCGAGTGGCGATCGCCGCGCTGTGTCTCGCGCTGATCGCCACGTACCGCCGGGACAGGGGAACGCTCCTCGACTGAGGCGCGGTCAGTGCCGCGCCGGCGCGGGGGCGCCGTCGCCGGAAGCGGTGGGCGCCGCCGCACGGCGCCGTACCAGGACCACGCGCACCCAGGCGGCCAGCGCCTTCGCCGCCGAGCCGCCCGCCAGACCCCATGCCGCGCCCACGGCGCCCGCCAGGACGTAACCCGCGGACAGCAGGGCCACGGACAGCAGCGAGAAGACCACCTGGACAGGGAGGGTCTCGCGGGGGCTGAGCACCCGCAGCGTGAGCAGGGCGCTCACCCCAAGACCCATCAGCGTGTACTGCGCGGTGGAGGCCGGCAGCAGCGCCGCGACGGCGGGCCAGGTGTCGCCCAGCACCCGGCGGCCCCAGCCGTCCGGGAGGAGCCACCACACCCCGCCCCACGCCGCCCCGGCCACCGCCAGTGCCCCGCCCAGCAGGAGCGTCGCCCGCACCACGGCCCGGCCGCCGAGCCGGTTGAGCAGCGGCGGGCCGAATCCGTTGGCCGCGCCGAAGAAGACGTTCAGCGGCCCGAAGAGCGCCGAGGCACCCCGTAGCGCCCCGACCGCGAGGGGGCTGCCCAGCAGGCCGAGTGCCAGCACCGCCAGCTGACTGGAACCGTTCCCGACGGCGAACTCGACGACGAACCGCTGTCCCAGATGACCCCGGCGTCCGTACCGCCGCAGATCCGTACGTCCCACCGCCAGCGGCCGCCGCAGCAGCAGCACCGCCGCCGCGAGCCCCGGCAGGGCGGCCAGCCCCCACGCCGTCACCAGCCGGGCGGGGGACGCCCCGGCGGGCTGGAGGGCCAGCACGCTCACGGTCGACACCAGCCGCAGCCCGTCCGCCAACAGCGCGTGGTGCGGGCGCCCCAGGACGGAGAAGCAGTACCGGGCGGCGTCCTGGAGCAGGACGACGGGCAGGACCGCGCCGAGCGCCATGAGCGCCCGTCCTGCGGGCGGAACCACGCCACCGGAGGCGGCCAGCACCGCCCCCGTGGCGAGCGCCGCCGTCCCGGTGAAGGCGAGCGCGGAGCGGCAGGCCGTGGCGACGGTGTCCGCGCCGCCGCGCACCAGCACCAGCTCCTGTCCCACGTACGCCATGAAGAGCCCGAGGGTCACGGTGAACACCAGGTACACCATGGAGAACTCCGCGAACCCGGACGCCGTCGACAGCCGCGCCGCCAGCACGAGCACCAGGATGTTGGTCAGCCCGGCGGCGCCCTGGTCGAGCACCGAGACGAGGGCGGCGGTACGTCCGCGCAGCATGCCGCCCGTGCCGGTCACGAGCGGTCGGGGGGTACGACGGCCCGCAGCGCCATCGTGGACGTCCCGTCGCCGAGCGCCGCCCCACCGGCCCGGTCGTCGTCCCGGCCGTCCGGGCGTCCCTCCCGGCCGTCGCCGTCGCCGTACCGGCCGTCGCCGTACCGGCCGCCGTCGTACCGGCCGCCGTCGTCGCGGACCGGGCCTCCGCCGTCGTCGCCGTCGGCACCGCGCCGCCCACCGGCCTCCGCACCCGCGGGCACCCGCGCCGCCCCGTTCCGCCGTCCGGGCGCGCCGTTCTTGCCCGCTCGCCTCTTGCCCGCTCGCCCGCCCCTGCCCCGCTGGCCGCGGTGCATGACGGTGCCGAGCACGGTCCCGCCCGCGCCGGTGATCAGGTCCCGCAGGCGGGCCAGCTGGGAGCGGTGCACACCCCGTGGGTCGCACACCACGAGCACGCCGTCGACCCGGTCCACCAGCGCGAGTGCGTCGGCGTACGCGAAGACCGGAGGGGTCAGCACGATGACCGTCACCTGCGGGTCGTCGGCCTCCTCCACCAGCCGGGACATCTCCGGCGAGGTCAGTGCGCGCGCCACGTTGCGGACGCGCGTGCCGGGCACCAGCTCGAAGCTCCCCGACTCGCCCGCGTCCACGGTGAGCCGCCGCCCGCTCGGCCAGCCGTCCGCCTCACCCTCGTACGTCCAGGACGGGCTGCTGATCTCGCGGGCCCGCACGTGCTTCTCCAGCGACGGCCTGCGCAGCTCGGCCTCGACGATCAGCACCCGCTTGCCGGTCTCGGCGAACGAGGCGGCCAGGTTGACGGCCACGGCCGCCGCCGTACGGCTGGAACCGCGCGGCGCGGCCACGAGCAGTCGCCGCCGGTCGGCGAAGCGCTGGTCGTAGGCGAGCCGGTAGGCGATCGACCGGTACTCCTCGGCCAGTGGGGAGTCCTCGCGGTCCTCGGTGAGCAGGGGACCGGTGTCGTGCGTACGGGGCAGGGACCCGAGGACGGGCGCGCGCAGCGCACGCGCCACGTCGCCCTCCGAGCGGGCCGCCGGGTCGAACACCAGCCGCACCCAGGCGAGGAGCAGCCCCAGCGCGACACCGACGGCGCCGCCGAGCCCCAGGGACAGGGCCCAGCCGGGGCCGTCGGACGAGGCGGGCGGCGTCGCGGTCCTGATCACCTTGCCGGGCGTCATGTCGAGCGCCTTGAGCTTGCTGATCCGGTTGCTGAGCTCGGTGATGCGGTTGAGCAGGTTGGCCTTGACGGCGTAGTCGGACTCGGCGTCGGCCCCGGACCTGTCGTCGAGCTTCGAGGCGAGCTCGTCGTGCTGCTTGGCGATCGGGTCGAGCTGGGCCTGCAGCCCCTTGATCATGGTGTCGCGGGTGTTCTCCGTCTGCGCCCTGCGATCCGAGAGGTACGCCGCCACCAGCGCGTTGGCGCGCCGCGCCGACACCTCGGGGTCGGCGTGGGTGTAACTGAACCGGAGGACCTGCGACTTCGGCGGGTTGGTGACCTGCAGTCCCGACACCAGATCCGCCGGGTCGCCGTCGAAACGGAGTGTGCCGGAGGCGCGTTCGGCGGTCCGGTGGCTCGTGGCGGCCTGCCGTTCCGTGTTCATGTCGAGGGTCTTCTCGACCGCGATGCTCGGATTGAACGGGTCCTCGGTCGGGACGCGCAGCACCACGTCACTGGTGGCCACATATGTGTCGGACGTGCTGTAGCCGAGCCAGGCACCGCCGAGGAGCCCCAGCAGCACACCGCCGGCGATGAGCCGGGGATAGCGCAGCAGCTGCCGGAACTGGTCCCGGAGCAGATCCGGCTCGTCCTCCGCGATCGTCGCGGGCACCGCCGCCGCCGGTCCGCCGTGTGCGTGTGTCACCTGTCCGTCCCTCCCGTCGCCTCGCGCTCCGCCGCCGACAGCACCTCGTCGAGGAGGGCGTCGTAGCGGGCCAGTCCCGCCGCCCGGCTCAGGTGCGCCTCGACATGACGGGGGCCGGCCGCCCCCAGTTCCCGGGCCGCCTCCGGGTCCGCCGCCAGCCCGCGTACGGCCGCCAGCAGAGCCTCGGGGTCCTCCGGCGGCACCAGCACGCCCGCACCCGAGCGCCGCACCTCATGGGCGGTGCCCCCGCCGTCCGCCACCGAGGCGACGACCGGCCGCCCGGCGGCGAAGTACGACGTCAGCTTGGACGGCACGCTCATGTCGAGCACCGACGCCCGCTGGGTCACGGCCAGCACGTCGGCGGCGGCCAGCACGTCCGGGAAGTCGCCGTCGTCGACCGGCGGCAGGAACTCGAGGTTGGGGACGCCGTCGGCGAGCTGTTCCAGGGTCCGGCGCTGGTTGCCGTCACCCATCAGCACCACCCGCACCGCGGAGTCGAGGCGGGCCGTCGCCACCAGCACCTCCAGCCCCTGCTTGAGGCCCATGTTCCCGGAGTGCAGGACGACGGTGTCCGAGGGCGCCCAGCCGAGGCGCCGTCTGGTCTCCGCCCGTGGCCGCTCGGGGGCCGTCACATGCGACCAGTTCGGCACGGTGCGGATCCGCTCCGGCGGCACGCCGAGGGCGGTGACGCGGGCCGTGAACGTGTCATGGATGACGCCGACGAGCGTGGCCCGCCGCAGCACGTACGACTCGACGCGTGCCGCCACCGCCGCCGCGCGGTCCCCGCCCTCGATGCCGCTCTGCGCGGCCGCGGCGCCCATCAGGTCCTGGACCACAGGTATGTAGGGCACCCGCCAGCGCGCCGCGAGCCGGGCCCCCGCCACGCCACCGGCGAGGCTGGGCAGTTGGGCCACCACGGCGTCCGGGCGGCCGATCCGCGGCGGGGCCGCGAGCTGGTGGGCGAGGACCGAGCCCTCGAACAGCGCGCGCCGCACCGCCGTCTGCCGGCGGGGGACGGTGTGCCGCCTGCGGTGCACGGTCACCCCCGCGCGGAGTTCCGTCCGCCGCCAGACGCCCCGGTACGCCGGGTCCACCGACCACGCCGGGTAGTGCGGCATGCCCGCCAGCACATGGGTCTCGTGGCCCGACGCCGCCCAGTGTTCGGCGATCTGAGTGGCGTACGGACCTATTCCGGTGTGCTCGGGAGCGTAGTTCGTGGACACCAGCAGCAGCCGCCGTCGCCGTCCTGTGCCGCCCTCATCCATCTGTGCCGCGTCCCCCATCGAATTGTCCCCCTCGTGACGAACGATCGCTCGTGCACCCTAATCGTTCACCTGTCCCACGCGAAGTGTGCACGGTACTGTCAGCCGGTACGCACGGGGGCGGACCGTTTCAGAGGGGGGCAAGCGAGTCATGTCCGAGCGCAAGCCATACCGGGTGGGATACGCGCCGGGGGCCTACGACCTTTTCCACATAGGTCACTTGAACATCCTTCGCCATGCCCGGCAGCACTGCGACTACCTGGTCGCCGGTGTGGTGTCGGACGAGATGGCGGAGCTGGCCAAGGGCCACCGGCCGGTGATCCCGCTCATCGAGCGGCTGGAGATCGTCCGCAACGTCAAGTATGTGGACGCGGCCTTCGTCGAGACCGTTCCCGACAAGCTGGAGACCTGGCAACAGGTCCGCTTCGACGTCCTGTTCAAGGGCGACGACTGGCGCGGCACCCCCAGGGGCGACCGGCTGGAGCGGGACTTCGCCTCCGTCGGCGTCGACATCGTCTACTTCCCGTACACGGTGCACACGTCGAGCACCCAGCTGCGCCGGGCGCTCGACGCCCTGACGGAGCGGACGCAGCAGCTGCCTACCGCGCCTGAGGGCGGCTGACCTCGCGGAACCACTTGGCGAGGAACAGCGGCAGATAGAGCAGGGCGGCGGCGCCCAGCAGCCCGTACCCCCACAGGAACAGCGGCCCACCGCCGAGCAGCAGGAAGACCAGGCAGAACACGCCGTGGTCCACCGGCAGCAGCGCCACCGCCCGCAGGGCCGACGGGGCGGCGGGCGCGCTGCCCGGGGCGGCCTTCGGCTTGAGCTGTTCGGTGAGAACACCGCCGAAGAACGTGACGACGGCGGCGAACAGGAAGGCCAGGGGCAGCAGCAGCCACGCGCGGGACTCCGTGCCGAAGTGCCCGGCGTGACGCTCGAAGGCGATCAGCACGGCGGTGTGGAGAGCGGTGATCTTCGCGCAGTCGACCACATGGTCCAGCCACTCGCCCGCCGGGCTCCCGCCGCCGCGCAGCCGCGCCAGCTGTCCGTCGGCGGAGTCGAACGCGAACCCGACGGCCAGCGCCAGCCACACCAGCGCCCCGGTCCACCAGGAAGGTGGTACCAGCGCGAGGGCCGCCACCCCGCTGAAGCTGAAGACCGCGCTGACGAGGGTCACTTGGTTGGGTGTGAGCCCGGCCGAATACGACCCCGCCGCGAGAACGCGGCCCGCGGGCCGGTTGACGTACCGCGAGTACAGCGACACCCCCTTCGCCGTCTTCTGAGCCCCCCTCAGCCGCCCCAGCGACTCTCCGAACGACATCTCCGCCACCATCGGTACCCCCAGCGTCGGTCACACGCACGAGCGTTCATGATGGCAGGCGGTCAGCCCGCGGTCGCCGGGGACTTCCTGGCCGACGCGGGTACGGGGGTGTCCTCGCGGATCGCCCGCCACAGCTCACCGGCCTGGGG
The DNA here is from genome assembly GCF_008271805.1 of Streptomyces sp. TRM49041. Classification (GTDB taxonomy): domain Bacteria; phylum Actinomycetota; class Actinomycetes; order Streptomycetales; family Streptomycetaceae; genus Streptomyces. The sequence continues at coordinate 39,161 of NZ_VSRY01000016.1, read as the reverse complement.
CTCCGACGGCACTACACGGTTGGGGTCCGCCCGGTCGTACACGACCGGCAGCATGATCGTGTCCATGCCCGCAGGATCGATTCCGCGCATACTGCGGCCGAAGTCGACGAGCGCGGTGAGCGAGGCCAGTTCGGAGTCGGTGGTCAGCGACTTGGTCAGGGACGAGGCGATCCGGTACGACTTGGCCGGGCTGCCGAGCAGGTCCTGTCGCCGGACCTCGCGGAGCAGCGCCGTAAGGAACTGCTGCTGCAGCCCTATCCGTCCCAGGTCGCTGCCGTCGCGGTAGCCGTACCGGGTGCGGACGAACTTCAGCGACTCGGTGCCGTTCAGCCGGTGCGTGCCGGGTTCCAGGGTGAAGCCGCCCTTGGTGTCGCGGATGGGCTCGCGGACGTCGACGGTCACCCCGCCCAGCTCGTCGACGAGCTCCTTGAAGCCGGCGAAGTCGACCTCCAGGAGGTGGTCGACGCGTACGCCGGACATCTTCTCGACCGTCTTCACGACACAGGCGGAGCCGGCCGTGGAGTAGACGGAGTTGAACATCACGCGGGTGGCGGGCCCGGTCTCCCGGCCGTCCGGCGTCGTGCAGGAGGGACGGTCGACGAGGGTGTCACGGGGGATGCTGACCGCGACCGCCTTCGTCCGGTCCGCGGACACGTGCACCATCAGCGCCGTGTCGGACCGCGCACCGCCGACGTCGCCGCCGTCGAGCGCCGCGTTGGCACCGGCGCGGGAGTCGGAGCCCAGGACCAGCAGGTTCGTCGCGCGGAGCGCGCCGGGAGCCTTCTGCGGGCGGTCGTCGCCGAGGGCGCGGCCGATGTCCACCGCCTTGATGTTCCCGTCCAGGCCGCGGTACGCCCACCAGCCCGCGGCCGCCGTGCCGAGGAGGACGACGGCGCATCCGATGCCGACGGCCCGCTGGCCCCTTCGGCGGGTGGGTCTGCGGGGGCGGGTCCGCGAGCCTGCCCCGCCCTCTTCGCCGCTCGCCTCTCCGCTCGCCTCTCCGCGCGTGTCCTCGTCTCTCCCGTCGACCGACTGAACGGTGTCCGGCATCGCTGCCTCCCCCTCGCTGCTGGGCAGGCCCCCCTGCCTGACCGGGTCGGTGAACTATAAACGTCCCCCGCTCCCACGGGGGAGGCGCGAGCCGCGCCTTCTGTCTTCCCTCCCGAGGGGCTCGGGCGTACCTTGACGCCAATCTGATGTGCCGTCAGAAGACCGGCGTACCGCCATGAGGTGATCCCCACATGCCGTACCGGAAGCGGACCGCGCTCCTCACGACCCTGACAGTGGCGGGCGCGGCCGCCACGGTCCTCACCGGCTCGACCGCCGCGCACGCCGCCGTCGTGGACGTCGACTACGCGTGCCGGACGCCGATCGGGCCGAAGGGCGCCGTATCGCCGATCGACATCACGAGCGTGCGCAGCGGCACGGGGTACCGGCTCACCATGTCGTTCCGCAAGGGCGTCTCGTCCAGCCCGGTCGAGCTCGGCAAGGGGGCGATGAACCCGAGCGCCGTCATCCGGCTCGGCGGCGCCGAACAGGGCACGGTCAAGGTGTCCGGGCCGGCCAACGCCGAGGCAGTCCCCGCCGACACGCCCATCAGGATCGGCGACTTGTCGGGTACGTACACCCCGCGGAAGAGCGGCAAGGTGACCTTCACGGCCGGGGTGCTGACCATCAAGGCCCTCGGTACGACCACCACATGCACCCCGAAGAACGCCCCGAAGCCGTCGCTGGAACTGGACGTGACGGCGGCGGGCGGCGGCGGCCCGGCGGAGCTGCCCAGGACCGGGCCGGTGGACGCGGCGGTGGCGCTGGGCACGCTCGGGGGGACGGTGCTGCTGGCCGGGGTGGGCGGGGTGCTGTGGCTGACCCGCCGGCCGGCCGGGACGTAGACCCGTGCGCCGCGCACCGGTGCCCGCGCTCATGGCCTGCGTGCTGCTGTCGCTGTACGCCCCGGCCGCGACTGCCGCGACTGCCACCGAGGGGGGTGGGCCGGACTGGACGGTGACACCGGCCTCGGGCGGCGGGAGACCGTCGCTGTACCTGGAGGGGCCACCGGGCACGGTCCTGGAAGACGCGCTGTCCCTGACCAACCGCGGCGACCGCCCGCTGACGCTGCGGCTGGGCGCGGACGCGGACGCTGGCGCGGGTACGGGCGCTGGCGCGGGCTCGGGCGCGGATGCGGGTAGAGACTCGGGTACGGGCGCGGCCTGGGCGGGCTGGGTCCGGTTCGCGACGGACCGCGTCACGGTGCCGCCCCGCACCCGCGCCGACGTCCCGTTCACCGTCACCGTCCCGACCACCACCCCGCCCGGCGACCACACCGGCACGCTCACCGCCACCACGGCACCGCCCCGCGCCCGCGAGGCCACGGTCCCGCTGCGCCTCCGCGTCACGGGCCCGCGCCTGCCGGCACTGACGGTCGAGAACCTCCGGATCGACTCGGACGCCATCCACTACACCCTCGTCAACCGCGGCAACACGCCCCTCGACGCCCACGTCACGCTCCATGCGAAGGGCACCCGGGGCACCACGCTCCTGCACCGCCCCGAACACTCCACGGGCCGCGCCCTCCCCCCGGCCGCCCGTCGCCCCGTCATCACACCCTGGCCATCCGACGACCGCCCCGGGCTGGACCGGGTGACCGTCCACGTGACCGCCACGGCGGCCGGCACCCGCCGGGCTCGGGCCGAGGCGACGTACACACCCCCGGGCGCGGTGGCGGCGGTCTGGACGACGGGCACGCTCGCCACGGCAGCGGTGGCGGCTGCCGCGGGCACGGCACTACGCCGCCGCCGACAAGACAGGGAAGCGCCCCGGTGAGCGCCGCCAGGTCCATGGCGACGCCCCGCCCGCTCTCATCCGTGGCGTTCGTGACGAGCAGTGGGCTCCGACGTCGGACGAACCGCGTCACGGGCCTCGTCTCGGCGGCGGGTTTCCCGCGTGGTCGGGGCCGCGGCCACCGGTGGCGCCCCGGGCTTCTGCGGCCTCGGCGGTGTGTCCGCGCCGGCGGCGACGGCGGCGGCGGCCGGCGGACGCCCGAGCGGTGGACGGGCGGTACGCGCGCCTTGGTGGCCGCCCTGGTGGGGTGTCTGCTCGTGCTGCTGCCCGTGTCGGCGGCGACCGGGGCCGCCGCCGACGGGCCCAGCGTGACGCTCTCCCGTACGGAGGCGGCGAAGGGCGGTGAGCTCACCGTCACCGGGACCGGCTGGCCGAGCCGGACGCTGGTCATGGTGCTGCTCTGCGGCCGGGCCGCGCCAGGGCGGGGCCTCGTCGGCGGGACCAACGCCTGTGCCAACGCCCAGGGGCGCGCCGTCACGACCGACCCTCAGGGCACCTTCGGCAAGAAGCTGCCGGTCGTCGCGCCGCCCGGCCCCTGCCCATGTGCCGTGCATGTGGCGACGGTGACCGGCGAGGCCGCCACGGCCGACGCCGCGCTGCGCGTCACAGGCCACCCGGTCGAGCCCCTGCCCGACGGGGTGGGCGACGGGCGGCTCGCCGTGCTCGACACGGCACGGCTCGACGGGGCCGACGGGCTCCTCGTGCGGTTCGGCGCACCGCCCTCGCGGCGGATCGTGCTCGCCGTCGGCAACACCGGGTCGGCACCCCTCAAGGACCCCGTCTTCGAGGTGGGCACCGCGCACGGCGTCTACGCACCCCAGTGGGAGGAGCGCCAGTGGCGCGGCACCGTCCCGCCGGGCGGCCGGGCCGAGGTGGAGCTGCCCGTACAGCTTCCGGCGGGCGCCCACGGCGACTACCAGGTGTCCGTACGGTATGGCGGCACAGTCCTGGCCGAGCACCCCTGGCGCGTGCGCCGGCCCTGGGGCGTGACGCTCTTCTGGGTCCTGCTGGCCGTCGTCGTACCGACCGCGCTGTACCGGGCCGGTATGGCCGCCGTGAACCGCGTACGGCCCCGGCGTCCGGCCACCGCCGCGCCCGGACAGCGGGGCCCGATGCCCTGGTTCACCCCCGACTCCGCACCGTCAGAGAACGCAACGACGACGAAGGGACAGCCGTGAACACCCAACGGCGAATGAGCGCGGCCGGCGTCGCGCTGATGCTCGGCGGCGCGGGCATCCTGCTGACCGCGGCCCCGGCCGGCGCGGCGGAGGTGGCGTACGCGACCAAGTGCGTGCCCCCGCCCATCTCCGGTCTGCCGCCGGTGCAGGGCACCACGAAGGTGGAGATCACCGCACCGGCCGAGGCGAAGGTCGGGGACGAGGTCGAGGTGGTCTGGAAGACGGTCGCGGCCGCGTCCAAGAACCCCGACGTGCTCGACCTGGCGAAGGACACCGTCAAACCGAGCGGCACCATCACGCTGGGCGGCGCGGCAACCGGTGAGCTGGCCGTGGAGGGCCCTCGGCAGAACCCGCCGATCCCCAAGAACAGCCCCATGGTCCTGCCCGACATGAAGGGCACTCTCAAGCTGGAGCAGGCCGGCGAGATCACGCTCACGCCGGGCGCGTACACCATCAACGTCTCCAGGCCCATCTCGACGGACACCAAGTGCACGCCGACGGAGGAGGTCGCGGCAGGCGCGACGATCAAGGTGACGGAGGAAGGGGGGAGTTCGGGCGGTACGACCACGAGCGGAGGCACGGACAGCGGCGGTACGACGACGAGCGGCGGAACCACCACGAGCGGCGGAACCACATCCGGAGGCACGACGACGAGCGGCGGAACCACCTCCGGCGGAACCACCACCGGCGGAACCACCTCCGGCGGAACCACCTCCGGCGGAACCACCTCCGGCGGCGGCGACGGCGGCGGAAGCGACTTCCCCGGCAAGGAGGTCGCCGTGACCTTCGCCTGCGAGTCGCCCGGCCCGACGAGCATCGACACCAAGGTCACCATCGACGCCGAGAAGAGCGGCGGCGCCTTCGGCCTCACCGTCCGTACCGCCAAGGGTGTCATGAACAGCCCCGCCGCCCTCCCGGCCGGGGCGCTCAAGCCGTCCATGGCGGTCACCGTCGGCGGCGCCGACAAGGGCACCGTCACCGTCACGGGCCCGGCCAACAAGGACCCCTTGGAGCAGGGCAAGCCGGTCGACCTGCCCGACATGACGGGTACGTACAAGCCGGGGGCGACCGGTAAGTCGACGCTCAGCCCCGGCACGCTCACCATCGACGTCACCCTCGGCGGCCAGGAGATCACCATCCCGTGCGAGGTCCGGGGCGAGGCGGCGGTGTCCCTGGAGCTCGACACCTCCGCCCAGCCGGGCGGCACATCCGGCGGCACCAGCACAGGAGGTACGACCACCGGCACCACCGGTGCGACCGGCACCACCGGCACGACGGGCACGACAGGCACCACCGGCGCCGGCGGTGGCACCCCCGGCGGCCTCGCCGCCACCGGCTCCGAGGACGGCGACGCCCTCCGCGCCCTCGCCCTCGTCGCCGGGACCGCGGTCCTGCTGGGCGGCGCGGTGTTCACCTTCACGCCCTGGCGGCTGCTGAGGCGCTGACCGCACGCGAACGGGTCGGCACGGAAGACTCCGTGCCGACCCGTTCACCGTCGCTCCCGCCGCGGCGGGCGGAAGACCTACTTCACATTGCCCATCAACGCGCGGATCCTCTTCCCGGCGAGCATGAAGGACAGCCCCGCCGTCCCGGCGATGACGGCCCACATCGTGTAGTAGACCGAGTCGCCCAGCACCCCGTTCAGCTTGGTCACCCAGCCGTTCAGTGCGTTGCCCGTCGCCGAGGCGAGGAACCAAAGGCCCATGATCTGGCCGACGAACACCTTCGGCGCCAGCTTCGTGGAGAGCGACAGGCCCACCGGGGACAGACACATCTCACCGAGGGTCTGGACCAGGTAGACGCTCAGCAGCCAGAAGACGGTGACCCTGCCGGTCTCGCTGTTGGCCGCCGCGGCGCCCGCCAGGCCCATGATGGCGAACGAGCCGCCGATGAGCAGCATCGCCAGGGCGAACTTCATCGGGGTGCTCGGCTCGCGGTTCCGCTGGGCCAGCCTCACCCAGACCGTGGCGAAGATCGGCGCCAGGACGATGACCATGGCCGGGTTGACGGACTGGTACCAGGAGGCCGGGAACTCCCAGCCGCCGATGACGCGGTCCGTCTTGTTGTCGGCGAAAAGCGTCAGCAGCGAGCCGGACTGGTCGTAGATGAGCCAGAACAGCACGGCGGTGGTGAAGAACCAGACGAACGCCTTGATCTTCGGGCGGTCCTCGCTCTTCAGCGCCGGGTTCCGGAAGATCGCCACGAAGTAGACGACCGGCACCACGAGACCCATGATCGCCAGCACGTTGACGATGTGCTCGACGTCGAACGTACCGAGCACGACGTCAGCCAGCAGCGCGGCGACGGCGACGCCCGCCCACAGGCCGGCCTTGCGCAGCACGGCGCGCCTCTCCTCCGGCGTGGCCGGGGTGCCGGGCTCCTTGCCGACGTCACCGAGGTGGCGGCCGCCCAGCACGTACTGGACGACGGCCAGCGTCATACCGACACCGGCGACACCGAAGCCGAGGTGCCAGCTGATGTGCTCGCCGAGGTAGCCGACGAGCAGCGGCGCGACCATGGCGCCGAGGTTGATCGCCATGTAGAAGAGCGTGAAGCCGGCGTCGCGGCGGGCGCCCGGCCGGCCCTCGTAGAGACCACCGACCATCGCGGAGATGTTCGGCTTCAGCAGGCCCGTACCGAGGGCGATGAGGCCGAGGCCGATGAAGAACGCGATGTCGCTCGGGACGGCCAGCGTGTAGTGGCCCAGGGCGATGACGATGCCGCCGACGAGGACGGCCTTGCGGGCACCCCACAGGCGGTCGGCGATCCAGCCGCCGGGCATGGCGGCCATGTAGACGACGGCGTTGTACACACCGTAGATCGAGGCGGCGAGCGCCTCCCTGTCCTCCAGCGGGCCGTCGAGAACGCCGGCCACCAGGTACAGCACGAGAATGGCGCGCATTCCGTACCAGGAGAAACGCTCCCACATCTCGGTCATGAAGAGCGTGGCCATACCGCGGGGGTGGCCGAAGAAGGTCTTCTCGCTGCCAGGGGGGTTGCCGGGCGAGTCCTTCGTCAGGCTGGACGCCATGGTCGATCCTTGTTCGTTCGGGACGCGCGCCGCCTCGTGAGCGATCCGCGCCCGCTCCGACACGTCATTCCTCAGCCGCGCAGAAAAGAGACCTCTGACGTGTCAACGAGTGATTCCGTCAAAGGTCCCTGATTGCCTGCTACAAGCGTCTTGCCACCATACGCCATGACACTCCGTCATATGGAAGGGGCTTGAGAGGTGAATCACAGGTCAAGGCGGAACCGTAAGCGCACATTTCAAGGTCACTGCCAGGATGGCCTCCCTCACGCCCGGATGGTTGATGATCTTGACGTGATCTCCTCACGACGCCCACACGGTGCGGACTACCATCACTCCATGACGCGTGTACTGCTCGCCGAGGACGACTCATCCATCTCGGAACCGCTGGCCCGCGCGCTGCGGCGCGAGGGGTACGAGGTGGAGGTCCGGGAGGACGGACCCAGCGCGCTCGACACGGGACTGAAGGGCGGCGTCGACCTGGTCGTGCTCGACCTGGGCCTGCCCGGCATGGACGGCCTGGAGGTCGCCCGGCGGCTGCGGTCCGAGGGGCACGCGGTGCCGATCCTCGTACTGACCGCCCGCGCCGACGAGGTCGACACCGTGGTCGGGCTCGACGCGGGCGCGGACGACTACGTCACCAAGCCGTTCCGGCTCGCCGAACTGCTCGCCCGGGTGCGGGCCCTGCTGCGCCGCGGCGCCGCCGAGCCCGCACCGCAGCCCGCCACGCACGGCGTGCGCATCGACGTCGAGTCCCACCGCGCCTGGATGGGCGACGAGGAGCTCCAGCTCACCGCGAAGGAGTTCGACCTGCTGCGTGTCCTCGTCCGGGACGCCGGCCGGGTCGTCACCCGGGACCAGCTGATGCGTGAGGTCTGGGACACCACGTGGTGGTCGTCCACCAAGACCCTCGACATGCACATCTCCTGGCTCCGCAAGAAGCTCGGCGACGACGCGGCGAACCCCCGCTACATCGCCACCGTCCGCGGTGTCGGCTTCCGCTTCGAGAAGAGCTGAGGCGAGACCTCCGTGCGCCGCCGTCTGATCAACTCCACACTCGCCGTGGTGCTGGTCGTCATCGCCGTCTTCGGGGTCTCCCTCGTCATCGTCGAGACCCGCACCATCAGCAGCAGCGCCCAGGAGAGCGTCGACTCCGAGGCGGTCCGGCTCGCCAGCATCGTCGACAGCCGGCTGATCGGCGGCGAGCCCGTCAATCCGGGCATCCTCTCCGACCACAGCGGCGCCGAGCGGTACGCCCGTATCGAGATCCCCGGCCAGGCCCCCATCGAGGTGGGCGCCCGCCCCGAGGGCAGCGTCATCCGGGGCACGGCCGTGGGGGAGCGCGGCGAGAAGGTCACCGTCGAGGAGTCCCGCTCCTCCGTGACCCGCGAGGTCGGCCGTACGCTGCTGATCATCGGCGCCGTCGCACTCCTCGCCGTCGTGGCCGCCGTCCTCCTCGCCGTACGGCAGGGGAACCGGCTGGCGACCCCGCTCACCGACCTCGCCGAGACCGCCGAACGGCTCGGCTCCGGCGACCCCCGGCCCCGCCACCGCCGGTACGGCGTGCCCGAGCTGGACCGGGTCGCGGACGTCCTGGACGCGTCCGCCGAGCGGATCGGGCGGATGCTCACCGCCGAGCGGAGGCTCGCCGCCGACGCCTCCCACCAGCTCCGCACACCGCTGACCGCGCTCTCCATGCGGCTGGAGGAGATCTCCGGCACCGACGACCTGACGACGGTGAAGGAGGAGGCGACGATCGCCCTCGCGCAGGTGGAGCGGCTCACCGACGTCGTGCAGCGGCTGCTCACGAACTCCCGCGACCCGCGCACGGGCTCCGCCGTCGCCTTCGACCTCGACGAGGTCGTCAAGCAGCAGGTCGAGGAGTGGCGGCCGGCCTACCGCAGCGCGGGCCGGGCGATCGTACGGTCCGGCAAGACCGGCATGCGGGCCGTCGGCACCCCGGGCGCGGTCGCCCAGGTGCTGGCCGCGCTGATCGAGAACTCGCTGATGCACGGCCGCGGCACGGTCGCCCTGCGCACCCGCGTCACCGGCAACCAGGCCGTCATCGAGGTCACCGACGAGGGGCCCGGCGTCCCCGCCGAACTCGGGGCGCGGATCTTCGAGCGGACCATCAGCGGCCGAAACTCGACGGGCATCGGCCTGGCCGTGGCCCGCGACCTCGCCGAGGCGGACGGCGGCCGGCTGGAGCTGGCACAGCTGAAGCCGCCGGTGTTCTCGCTGTTCCTGAGCCGCGAGGTGGGGAGCCGTGACGACGGCTCGTCCTCACGGCTCGTCCGCTGAGGCCGGCGCGGGTCAGCGGGGGCAGTGGGCGGGTCAACGGGCGGGTCAGCGGGCGGGGCCCACCGGGGCCGGGGCGTCCTCGGTCCTCCGCTGCTCCAGCATCCTCGCGGACGCCGCCGCCCCCGTCGGCACGGCCTCGGGTACGGCGGGAATCGCCCGGAAGACCCAGGTGCGGTACGACCAGAACCGGAACAGTGTCCCGATACCGATCCCGAAGAACTTGAAGAAGTTGTTCTGCAGCGGGCTGTCCCAGCCGAACCCGTACGTCGTCGTGTACAGGATTCCGTTCTCGATCACCATGCCGGCCAGGCTGAACGCGAAGAACAGCGTCGCCTCCCGGGTCCGCCGGGTCTTGTCCCGGTCCCGGTAGGTGAAATAGCGGAAACCCACGTAGTTGCAGGCGATCGCGATGACCGTGGCCAGGAGACTCGCCCGCACCACCGGCAGGTCCGTGGTCTGCCGCAGCAGATTGAAGGCCGCCATGTTCACCAGCAGGCCGAATCCGCCGACGAGGCCGAATTTGGCTATCTCCCGGACGAGCTGTGCCAGTCGCACCCGGAGGGCGCTCTGTTCACTCATAATGATCGTTTCAGTCCCGTCCGCCGGTCACACGCGTCAACCCGGCCATGCTAACCATCACCCGGATGACACGCGCGGGCGAGAAGGACGAGAAGAAGCCGAGAATCCTCTTGCGCGGGCACCGTGCGGGGCTCCGACGGGCGGCGGATACCCTAGGAGAGTGACGTTCCCGGTAGTCGGCATGGTCGGTGGCGGTCAGCTCGCCCGTATGACCCACGAGGCGGGCATCCCCCTCGGCATCAGATTCAAGCTCCTCAGTGACACTCCCCAGGACTCCGCGGCCCAGGTCGTGAGCGATGTCGTCATCGGCGACTACCGCGACCTGGACACGCTGCGTGACTTCGCGCGGGGCTGCGACGTGATCACCTTCGATCACGAGCACGTCCCGACCGAGCACCTGAGGGCCCTGGAGGCGGACGGCATCCCCGTCCGCCCGGGGCCCGACGCGTTGGTGCACGCCCAGGACAAGGGCGTGATGCGCGCGAGGCTCGACGCGATCGGCGTGCCCTGCCCGCGCCACCGCATCGTGGCCGACCCGGCCGACGTGGCCGCGTTCGCCGCCGAGATCGAGAGGGACGGGCACGAAGGGCCCTCGGACGAGAGTGGTGCGCGACGCGCGGGCGGCTTCCCCGTCATCCTCAAGACGGTGCGCGGCGGCTACGACGGCAAGGGCGTGTGGTTCGTACGGTCCGAGGACGAGGCCCGCGACCCGTTCCTGGCCGGCGTGCCGGTCCTCGCCGAGGAGAAGGTCGACTTCGTACGGGAGCTGGCGGCGAACGTCGTCCGCTCCCCGCACGGCCAGGCCGTGGCGTACCCGGTCGTGGAGTCGCGGCAGGTCGACGGCGTGTGCGACACCGTGATCGCCCCGGCGCCCGGCCTCCCGGAGGACCGCGCCCTGGAGGCCCAGCAGCTCGCGCTGCGGATCGCCCGGGAGCTGGGCGTCATAGGCCACCTCGCCGTCGAGCTGTTCGAGACCCGCGACGGGCGGATCCTCGTCAACGAGCTGGCGATGCGCCCGCACAATTCCGGCCACTGGACACAGGACGGCGCGATCACCTCCCAGTTCGCCAACCACGTCCGGGCCGTGCTCGACCTCCCGCTGGGCGACCCCCGCCCGCGCGCGAAGTGGACGGTCATGGCGAACGTCCTCGGCGGCGACTACCCGGACATGTACCAGGCGTATCTGCACTGCATGGCCCGCGACCCGCAGCTCAAGATCCACATGTACGGCAAGGACGTGAAGCCCGGCCGCAAGGTGGGCCACGTCAACACCTACGGCGACGACCTGGACGACGTGCTGGAGCGCGCCCGCCACGCCGCCGGCTATCTGCGAGGAACGATCGTTGAGTAGCGCACCCGGCCCCCTCGTGGGCATCGTCATGGGCTCGGACTCCGACTGGCCGGTCATGGAGGCCGCCGCGCAGGCCCTCGACGAGTTCGAGATCCCGTACGAGGTCGATGTCGTCTCCGCGCACCGGATGCCGCACGAGATGGTGGCGTACGGCGAGGAGGCCGCCGGCCGCGGGCTGAAGGCGATCGTCGCGGGTGCGGGCGGCGCCGCGCACCTGCCGGGCATGCTCGCATCGGTCACCCCGCTGCCGGTCATCGGCGTCCCGGTCCCGCTGAAGTACCTCGACGGCATGGACTCGCTGCTCTCCATCGTGCAGATGCCCGCCGGCGTCCCGGTCGCGACCGTGTCCGTGGCCGGCGCCCGCAACGCCGGTCTGCTGGCGGCCCGGATGCTCGCCGCACACGACGCCGACCTGCTGGCCCGTATGAAGGACTTCCAGCAGGAGCTGAACGACCAGGCCACGGAGAAGGGCAAGCGGCTGCGCGCGAAGGTCGAGGGATCGACGTCCTTCGGCTTCGCCAGGTGAGCGGCGAGCCCGGCCCCGGCGTGGGGAGACTCGGCGAGGCCCTGGACCTCCTCGCCGAGTTCCCCGTCGCCGACGGCCACAACGACCTGCCCTGGGCGCTGCGCGTGAAGGCCGGCTACGACCTGGACCGCCTCGACATCGCCGCCGACCAGACCGGCCACCTCCACACCGACCTGCCCCGGCTCCGCGCGGGCGGCGTCGGCGCCCAGTTCTGGTCGGTGTACGTACGCAGCGACATGGCCGGTGACGACGCGGTCAGCGCCACGCTGGAGCAGATCGACTGCGTGGACCGGCTGCTGGCCCGGCACGCGGCGGACCTGGCCCCCGCCCTGACGGCCGACGACATGGAGACGGCCCGCGCCGAAGGCCGTATCGCGTCCCTGAAGGGCGCCGAGGGCGGCCACTCCATCAACGACTCCCTCGCCACCCTGCGCGCCCTGTACGCGCTCGGCGTGCGCTATATGACGCTCACGCACAACGACAACATCGCGTGGGCCGACTCGGCGACGGACGAGCCCGGTGTCGGCGGCCTGTCGGCGTTCGGCCGCGAGGTCGTCCGGGAGATGAACCGTCTGGGCATGCTCGTGGATCTCTCGCACGTCGCGGCGACGACGATGCGGGACGCACTGGAGACCACCGAAGCCCCGGTGATCTTCTCGCACTCGTCCTCGCGGGCGGTCTGCGACCACCCCCGCAACATCCCGGACGACGTCCTGGAGCGGCTCCCCGCCAACGGCGGCGTCGCCATGGCCACGTTCGTCCCGAAGTTCATCCTGCCCGCCGCGGTGGAGTGGACGGCCAGGGCGGACGAGAACCTGCGGGCGCACGGCTTCCACCACCTGGACACCACGCCGGAGGCCATGCGTCTGCACGCGGCGTTCGAGGAGGCGAATCCGCGCCCGGTCGCCACGGCCGCGACGGTCGCCGACCACCTGGACCATATGCGCGAGGCCGCCGGCGTCGACCACATCGGCATCGGCGGGGACTTCGACGGCACGGCGTTCACGCCCGCCGGGCTGGACGACGTGGCGGGCTACCCGAACCTCGTCGCGGAGCTGCTGTCCCGGGGCTGGGCCCACACCGACGTGGCCAAGGTGACCTGGCGGAACGCGGTCCGCGTACTGCGCGACGCGGAGGCGGTGGCCCGCGAGGCGTCGTCCCGCCGGGGCCCTTCGACGGCGACACTCGCCTCCCTGGACGGCTGACGCTGCACCGACGACATACCGCGGGCCCCCGGCGATGCACGCCGGGGGCCCGCGGTACGTGCACGGGGGCGGTGCTACGCGCGAGGGCGCCCCATCGCGCGGAACGTCCAGCCCGCCGAGCGCCAGAGGTCCGCGTCCAGGGCGTTGCGGCCGTCCAGGATGACGCGGTCGTTCACGACCTCGCCCAGCTTCTCCGGGTCGACCTCCCGGAACTCCCGCCACTCGGTGAGGTGCAGCACCACGTCCGCGCCGCGCACGGCCTCCAGGGCGCTGTCGGCGTAGCCGAGGGTCGGGAAGAGGCGGCGGGCGTTGTCCATGCCCTTCGGGTCGTACACGGTGACCTGGCCGCCCTGGAGGTGGATCTGTCCGGCGACGTTCAGGGCCGGCGAGTCGCGGACGTCGTCCGAGTCGGGCTTGAAGGCGGCGCCGAGCACCGCGACCCGCTTGCCGAGGAACGTGCCGTCGCCGAGGGCCTCGCGGGCCATGCCGACCATCTGGCCGCGGCGGCGCATGTTGATGGAGTCGATCTCGCGGAGGAAGGTGAGCGCCTGGTCCGCGCCCAGCTCCCCGGCCCGGGCCATGAACGCCCGGATGTCCTTGGGCAGGCAGCCGCCGCCGAAGCCGATTCCGGCGCGCAGGAACTTGGCGCCGATCCGGTCGTCGTGGCCGATGGCCTCCGCGAGCTTCGCGACATCGCCGCCGGCCGCCTCGCACACCTCGGCCATCGCGTTGATGAAGGAGATCTTCGTGGCGAGGAAGGAGTTCGCGGCGGTCTTCACCAGCTCGGCGGTCGGGAAGTCCGTCACGACGAACGGCGAGCCCTCGCCGACCGGCACCTCGTACACCTCGCGCAGCAGCTTCTCGGCCCGCTCGCTCTCGACGCCGACGACGATCCGGTCCGGATGCAGCGTGTCCCGCACGGCGAAGCCCTCGCGCAGGAACTCGGGGTTCCAGGCCAGCTCCACGTCCGAGCCCGCGGGGGCCTGGTCGGCGAGCAGCCGGGAGAGCCGCTCCGCGCTGCCGACCGGCACGGTCGACTTGCCGACGACCAGCGCGGGCTTCTTCAGGTGCGGGGCGAGCGCGCCGAACGCGGCGTCGACGAAGCTCATGTCGCAGCCGTACTCGCCGTGCTTCTGCGGCGTGTTCACACAGACGAAGTGGACGTCGCCGAACGCGCCGACCTCCTCCCAGGAGGTCGTGAACCGCAGCCGCCCGGTGGAGCCGTCGAGCCCGGCGACGTGCTTGCCCAGCAGCTCCTCCAGACCCGGCTCGTACATCGGGACGCGCCCCTCGGAGAGCATCTCGATCTTCTCGGGTACGACATCGAGGCCGAGCACCTCGAAGCCGAGCTCCGCCATGGCCGCTGCGTGGGTGGCGCCGAGGTATCCGGTGCCGATCACGGTGATCTTCAGGGCCATGTGTGCTGCTCCAGTGCTGTACGGGCCGGGAATGCGAGGCTGAGCATAGTCGGGCCGTCCGGAGGGCATGGATCGGGCGCCCCCGCCGCTGTCAGCAAGCTCACTTGATCCTCACATATGCCGGACCGGTGGGTGCACACTAAAATTAGAGTTACTTAACGGTAGTTAGCACAGCTCAGGGGAGTGAGTGACAGATGGCGCCAAAGGGAGACAAGCACCGTGCCTGACTTCGATCTGTACCGCCCGTCCGAGGAGCACGACATGCTCCGGGACACCGTCCGCTCGCTCGCCGAGGCCAAGATCGCGCCGTACGCCGCCGCTGTGGACGAGGAGGCGCGCTTCCCGCAGGAGGCGCTGGACGCCCTGGTCTCCTCGGACCTGCACGCGGTGCACGTACCCGAGACCTACGGCGGTGCCGGTGCCGACGCGCTGGCGACGGTCATCGTCATCGAAGAGGTGGCGAGGGTCTGCGCGTCCTCCTCCCTGATCCCGGCCGTGAACAAGCTGGGCTCCCTCCCGGTGATCCTCTCCGGCGGCGAGGACCTGAAGAAGAAGTACCTGGGCCCGCTCGCCAAGGGCGACGCGATGTTCTCGTACTGCCTCTCCGAGCCGGACGCCGGCTCCGACGCCGCCGGCATGAAGACCAAGGCGGTCCGCGACGGCGACCACTACATCCTCAACGGCGTGAAGCGCTGGATCACCAACGCCGGTGTGAGCGAGTACTACACCGTCATGGCGGTCACGGACCCCGAGAAGCGCTCCAAGGGCATCAGCGCCTTCGTGGTCGAGAGGTCCGACGAGGGTGTCTCCTTCGGCGCCCCGGAGAAGAAGCTCGGCATCAAGGGCTCCCCGACCCGCGAGGTCTACCTCGACAACGTCCGCATCCCCGCCGACCGCATGATCGGCGCGGAGGGCACCGGCTTCGCCACCGCGATGAAGACCCTGGACCACACCCGCATCACCATCGCGGCCCAGGCCCTCGGCATCGCGCAGGGCGCCCTCGACTACGCCAAGGGCTACGTCCAGGAGCGCAAGCAGTTCGGCAAGCCCATCGCCGACTTCCAGGGCGTCCAGTTCATGCTCGCCGACATGGCCATGAAGCTGGAGGCGGCCCGCCAGCTCACCTACGCGGCGGCGGCCAAGTCCGAGCGCGTCGACGGCGACCTGACCTTCTTCGGCGCGGCGGCCAAGTGCTACGCCTCCGACGCCGCCATGGAGATCACCACGGACGCCGTCCAGCTGCTCGGCGGCTACGGCTACACCCGTGACTACCCGGTCGAGCGCATGATGCGCGACGCCAAGATCACGCAGATTTATGAAGGCACGAACCAGGTGCAGCGCATCGTCATGGCGAGGAACCTGCCGTAGCAGGGTTTTCGCAGGTCAGAGCCGGTTTCCCGGCTCTACAGGAGCGCACTCGGCTTTCCGCCCGTTGCGGCCCCATCAAGGCCGTTCGCGGGCGTCATGCTGGGGAAATCCTGGGGAGCTGAGGGCCTGAGAACGGCTGCTGACCAGCATAAACAGCACAGCCCCCGGCGTGATGCCGGGGGCTGTGTCGTGTGTGGATCTTGGCGACTTCTGGCGCCTCCGCCTCCGCCTCCGCCTCTGTGGGGTCGTCCGCGCCGGGAGTCAGCATGGTTGCGATGGCTGCCCCGACCGCGCTGCTCGGCGCCTTCGAAGATGTAGTGGTAGTGCTCCCTGAGCACGTCCGTGCTGCTGTGGCCCATCCAGTCGGCTACGTCGTTCTCGGGGACCCCGGCGTACAGGAGCCGGGACCCGTAGTAGTGCCGGAGCGAGTGCGCCTTGCAGTAGGTCACTCCGCCCTTGTCCAGCGCGATTGTCCAAGTCTTCGGGTAGAAGTACGACGCGTACAGGAACCCGGTCCGCGTCACGTGGGGAAAGAGGAGCCGCTCTGGTCCCCAAACGCCGTGATTCTGGATGTGCCGCCGCAGCTCGAAGGCGACGTTGGGCGGCAGGGGGATGACACGCCCCGGCTCCTCCTCGTCCCGAGCCTTGATGTGCCGACGCTGAAGGGCGCTGTTCTTGCCCGACTCGGTCTCGCCGTCCTCGGTGATCTGGAAGTCCACCCGAAGCGTCTCGCCCTTGAAGTCGATCTGGCCGCGTGAGACAGCCATGGCCTCACCGAGCCGCAGTCCACACCCGGCCATCAGCCAAAGCATCGCGCGGTAGCGAGGAGGGGAAGCGCCGAGCATGGCGAGGACTTCCCGCGTCGTCAGCCGTCGAGCCTTGCTCTTGTGCTCGAGAATCTCCTTGGCACGACTGCCAGCGCCTTTGACCCTCTTGCAGGGATTCCGACCGATGATCTCGTTGACCACAGCCCAGTCCATCATCCCCGAGAACAACGAGAACCGCTGACGAGGCGTCCGGGCGGAGAGCTTCCGGTCTCGAACGCGGTCTTGAGGGTCGCTGCTGGCAGCCAAGCAAGTAGCCAGCGGGAGATGTGCGTGGAGGGCGCCTTACATGGAGTGCCGGTGACACAGTTCTCACCGGCACCTACATGCCTACACCCCACGAATACTCGTGAGGTACGTACGGGAAGTCGGTACTTGCCTCAGATGCCTTCTCCGAACTACTGGGAGAGAGGCCGTCCTAGTTGTGTTGTCCGGACAGGCTGCTGGCGGGGCTGGGCACGGACTGCTGCGCCTGGCCGCGCCGCCCCAACGGCTGGCCGGACAAGCATCATCGAAAGGGGTACGAGTTCGGGCCCTTAGTGGCATGGTGGAAGAGCCGAGAGTGATCGCGGGGGGCTTATGGGGTCGTTGGGCAGATGGGCGGTCGCGGCCGTGGCGACGGTGGCCGCGTTCGCCAGTGGCACCTGGGTCTGTGGGGCGTTGCTGCGCTCCGTGATGGCGGACCCGGCCGTGCGGTGGGCCGTGGCCTGCGGGGTGGGGGCGGCTCTGTCCGCCCTGGCGGCCATGTGGGGTCACGGGTTCGCCACCTGCGGCACCCCACCGGCCACAGGTCGGCCCGGCGCGGACCAGGCGTCGGCGACCGCCTCGGGAGCGGGCTCGGTGGCCATCGGTGGCTGCAACAGGGGTGACATCTCCACCAGTGCGGCATCTCCCGGGCTCTTGTCGCCGCCCTCTCCGGATCCTCCGACACCGCCCCCTTCCGGCCCTCCGCCGTCTGCGGCCACTGCAACCGCGTCCGGTGACCAGTCCATCGCCATCGCTGGCGACAACCACGGCCGCCTCGCCACCGGTGAAACCTCCGGCGGGGCACCGCAGTGACGCCTCTGTTCCGCAAGCGCCGACGTGAGCGGCCGACGCGTGATCAGCGGCGTGCCCAGGGTCCGCCTACTCCTGTCCACGCCGACGCGTCGGGCCCGCGCTCCATTGCCATCGCGGCGCCCGGCGGCTTCTACGGGGTCGCGCAGACCGGGGACGGCGCCCGTGCCCTGATGCTGCCACCCCAGGCTCTGCTGCCGCCCGCTGATGTGGACGCCCCACCCGGGCTGGATAACGTCCCCCGGCGGGGTGCCTTCGTGGGACGCACTGCCGAACTCGACCGGCTGGACAAGGTCCTTTCCCACCCTGGCGAGGTGGTGGTGCAGGCGGTGCACGGGCTCGGTGGTATCGGCAAGAGCGCCCTGGCCGCCCACTGGGCGGTCACCCGCGCCCACGCGGCGGGCTGCGCACCCATCCGCTGGATCACCGCCGACAGCGCCGCCTCCGTCCAGCGGGGCCTCGCCGACCTGGCCAGCGCGCTGCAACCCGCCCTGGCCGAGGTGCTGCGCGCCGCCGACCTGACCGAGCGCGCCCTGCAGTGGCTGGCCACCCACGACGGTTGGCTGCTGGTGCTGGACAACGTCAATGATCCCCGGGATATCGCCCCGCTGCTCGACCGGGCCCGCGGCGGCCGCTTCCTGATCACCAGCAGGCTCGCGACCGTGTGGCACGGCGCAGCCACCGTGGTCCGCCTGGACGTCCTGGACGAGAACGCGTCACTGGCGCTGCTCACCCGTATCGCCACGGCCGGCGCCGACCCGCGCGACATGGACGGCGCCGCCGAACTGTGCGCCGAGCTCGGTCACCTGCCCCTTGCCGTCGAGCAGGCCGCCGCCTATCTCGCCCAGGCCCCGCTGCTGACGCCCCGTGGCTACCTCGGCCTCCTGGCCCGGTACCCGGCGGACCTCTACGGGGCCGGCGGCGTCCCCGGCGCCGACAGCGAACGCACTGTCGCCCGTGTCTGGAATCTGACGCTGGACCGAATCCGGCGGACCCAGCCCCTGGCCACCGACCTGCTGCGTCTCCTGGCCTGGTACGCCCCCGACCGCATCCCCGTCGGCCTCCTCGGCGGGGAGCCGGGCACCCCGGAGGCCACCGGCGCCCTCGGCTTGCTCACCGCCTACAGCATGGTGACCGCCGACCCCGGCACCGGCACCCTCGCCGTGCACCCCCTCGTGCAGGCCCTGGCCCGCACCCCCGACCTCCGTGACCCCCACCGCGCGCCGGACCTCGTCGACCGGGCCCGCCGGGCGGCGGCCGCCCACCTGCAGGCGGCGCTGCCCGCCACATCGCTGGACCCCGCCGCCTGGCCCGCCTGGCGGGCTCTGACGCCGCACATCGACGCCGTCATCGGCCGCTCGCCCCCCGAGACGGACACCTCCGAAGACATCGGAAGAGTGCTCAACGAGGCCGGCCTCTTTCTCACCCACCAGGGCGACACGAGCCGCGCGATCACCTACTACGAACGCGCCCTCACCGCCGCCGCACGGGAACTGGGCGACACAGATCCCGTCACCCTCACAGTACGCAACAACCTTGCACGGGCTTACGAGTTCAAAGGTGACGCGGCCCGGGCCCTCTCCCTCCTGGAGGACACCCTCAGGGACCGGGAGCGGGTTCTGGGCACAGACCATCCGCATACCCTGTCCACGCGCAACAACCTCGCCCAGGCTCACCAGACGGCCGGGAATCTCGCCAGGGCGCTGCCGCTGTACGAGCAGACCCTGCACGACCGGATCCGCACCGCTGGCCCGGACCACCCGGACACCCTGATCGCGCGAAACAACCTGGCCTTCGCCTACGCGGCGGCGGGAGACCCCGCGCGCGCCCTTCCGCTGCACCGCGAGATCGCCGAGGACGCGGTGCGGATCCTCGGCGAGCACCACCTGCACACCCTGATCATGCGCAACAACCTCGCCGGCGCCTACGCGGCCGTGGGTGACCTCGGCCGCGCCGTCCCCCTGTACGAGCGGGTCCTCGGCGACCGTGAGCGGCTCCTCGGAGCCGACCACCCGCACACCCTCGCGACGCGTGGTGGCCTCGCCGATGCATATGAGGCGGCGGGGGACCTGGAACGGGCCATCCCGCTATACGAGCAGACCTTGGCCGACCGGGAGCGTGTCCTCGGAGCCGGCTCTCCCCTCACCGTTGGCTCCGGCAATGACCTCGCAGGCGCGCTCGTGGCGGCGGGCCGCCCCGACGGTGCCCTTCCGGTGTACGAGCGGGCCCTTCGCGACGCGGCGCGCAACCTGGGGGACACCCATGAGCTGACGCGTACTGTGCGCCACAACCTCGCCGCCACACACGCGCGCAGGGGCCGCGTGGACCTGGCCGTTCCACTGCTCGAGCAGACCCTCGACGCCACTGTACGCAGTGTCGGGGAGGACCATCCGGACACCGGGGCGGTACGCCTCGACCTCGCCGCCGCGTACGAGGCGACGGGGCGCCCGGACCTCGCAGTCCCCCTGTACGAGCGTGCCCTCACCGACGCGGTACGGCTGCTGGGAGCGGGGCACCCTATGACGACGGCAATCCGCGCCGCCCTCACCGCAGTGCGCCGAACCAGCGGCCAGTGAAGCGGCCCAACAGGCCGAGCATGAAGTCCCGGGCATCTTCACGAACCGCGCGGTCCCACTCGATTCCACATGCCCACAGGTAGCGCCACCAGCGCAGCAGATCCATCCCGTACGAACGCGGCGTCAACGGCGAACTGTCCGCTGCCATCAGATCTCTGAGGTACGTCGCGACAGGCTCGATCGGTCGTCCGAACGGGTCCAGCACCTGGTATGGCTCGCGGCGGCGGCCAGTCGAATGTTGCTCCGGGCGAATTCCCATGGCCCTACAACCTTCATAACGTCGGCCTGCCCCGGGGGACCTTGCATCGACGGCGTCGGCTGACACCTTCAGTTCGACGGGCCGGGCAAACCCGGGCCCGTCCGGGGACGGTTATGGCTGCACCACCCGTCGGTTCGGCTTCGAGACCCCTTCGGAGAACCAGAACCCACGGCCATCGCAGCGGAGATCATCCGGCGTATCGAGGGCGGCTCCTATCCGCCGGGGAGCCGTGTGCCGTCCACTCTGGAAATCGCCCAGGAGTTCGGCGTGGTGAACGCGACAGCGGCGAAGGCGATGCGCCATGTGCGGGAACAGGGGTGGACGCGGGGCGAAGTCGGGTTGGGGACGTTCGTCGCCGATCCGCTGCCGCCCGCTGCCGAGACCCAGGGCGACGACTCCGCCGACTGATCACCCAGCGCACCGCCGACGGCTCCGCCGCCGTACGGCGCCGCGCACTCGACCACACCGACCCGCCGAGCGTCCGTGCCCTGCTGTCACGGGCGCATGGCGCCGGCGATGAGCGTGCCGATGTGGCCGGGGGTGGGTGCGTCGAGTTCCCTCACGGTGACCTCGGTGAACCCGGCTTCGTGCAGAAAGTGCTTCCAGACCTCGGGTGTGTAGCTGTAGCGGTAGGTGTACATGGCGGGTCCGGCGAAGCCGCCCTTGTACATGCCTTGTGGGCCGTAGGCGCCAGGGATGGCGGGAGCCTGGGAGAAGGCGAACACGCCGCCGGGGTTGAGGTGCTCGAAGACGAGAGGGAAGAGGCACTCGGGAGCGGTGAACCAGGCGGCGCCGAATACGGAGTAGACGGCGTCATGGGTGGTAGCGGTGCGCGTGAGGTAGTCCAGGACTTCGGCGCATACGAACCGCGCTCCGAGGCGGCCGAAGCGTTCGGTGGCGTTCTCCACCATCACGGGGGACAGGTCCACGCCTGTGGCCTTCACGCCGCGCCGGGCGAGATGGGCGAGCCCCCGGCCGGTGCCACAGCCGATCTCCAGGACACTGCCCGGGTCGTGCAGGAGATCCGGGCCGGGGTCATGGGGGTGGTCCTTGTACTGGGTCCACCGGAACGCCGGTTCGCCGTTGGCGTCGTCCTTCCAGGCACTCTTGGCGTAGGTGTCCCACAGCTGGCGTTCGTGGTCGTAGTTGTGCGGTGCGCTCATGGTCACAGTCCTGTCGGGCGGGTCGGGACGCGGGCCGGGGCCCCGCCAGGATGGCGTTGCCCCAGCCTGGTGCCGTGGTACGGCGGTCAGTGGCTGTCCGGGACCTTGCTGTCGCACGGGGAGCACTCCGCCCCGTCCCTGGCCCACAGCTCCTCGTCCGGGGCGAAGCCGACGGAGCGCAGGAAGTCGGCTGTGCGGAGGACCGTGCCGTCGTTGCGGCGCTGGATGAACGGCGCGTGGTGCTTGTATGCCCCGCCGTTGTACACATCGCACAGCGCGAAGTACACGGGCGTGTCCAGCACGACCTGGTGCACGCCGATGTCCACGACCTTGCCGACCCCGAGGTGCACCTCGGGGTGCTCCATCGAGGCGATCATGTACATCACGGCGTTGCCGAGGACGCGCTCCGCCAGGTCCCGCACCATGACCTCGTCGCGCAGCAGCAGCGCGACCTCGCGGTCCCATACGGTCATGCCGCTGTCGAACACGTTGATGCTCAGGTGCTTGACGTGAGGTGTGACGGCGTTGAGGAGTTCCTTCGGGTCACGCGTACGCGTGGCGGTCGGCTTGTCGACGGTGACAGTCATGCGAGTGGTGCTCCTCTCGGTCGGTTCGGTTTTCCGGCCCGGGACACGGCCAAGGCGGCCGCCGTGCGGTCTCGCGTCCGCAAGCTCCGCGGCGCAGCCATGGCACCAGCACGGGCTCCCGCTCGATCCTCAGTGGCAGCCCCACTGGTGCCGCCGGCCACCGCGCGGGTTCCGTGGTCATCATGCCGCGCCCTCCCCATCACTTCCGAGGTCGATGGAGCGAACGTAGAAGGCGGCGGGCGGAGAACTCCATGAACTTGCATGAGCTTGCACGCCAATTAGCTTGGCCAATAGTGCTATTGACGATGTCTCTGCTGCTCAGCAAGGGTCGTGCAAGCCCGAGCAAGCACCTAGACCAGGGAGCCGGCCATGGCCGTAGAGTTCGTCGGGATCGACCCCAACACCGACCGGGACCACTGCCCGACGGTGTGGGCGGACGCGGCAGCCCAAGAGATCTTGTTGCAGGGGTGGAGGCCGAGCCCCGAGACTCAGGTGGAGTGCGAGGCGAGCAGCCCCGCAAACGGTCCGGTGCCCGACAGCGAAGCCATCGTCAGGATTCCGGCCCGGATGATTCCGATGATCAGGGAGGCCTGTGATGCCGTCGAGCGTGCCCAGCTTCGCTGAGCTGCTGCGGCAGTGCGAGCGGTCTGCCGTCCACCTGGAGCTGCGTGACTCCTATGCTCCGACGGACCGGTTCGAGGCATGGAAGCGGGGTGAGCGGATCGACTGGGAGGACCGGGATTCCTGGTGGCATCCCTACGATCAGTTGATTTCGGACTCGGTGGCCCGAGGTGTGGTGATCCGCCGCGCCCGTGTCGTTTCCGAGCCCGTCTCGGAGTACATCCGATGGGAGCACTACGTCACGCACGCCAACGTCACGGCGGGCGAAGAGGTTCGGTGGCTGCCGCGGCGACGGGCCACAGTTGTCCCCCTGCCCGGAAATGACTTCTGGTTGTTCGACGGCGCGCTGCTCCGGGTGCACCACTTCTCCGGCGACGGAGTGGTGGTCGAGGACGAGATAACGGCCGACCCGGAGGCCGTGCAGCTGTGCTCCGCTGCCTTCGAAGCAGTCTGGGAGCGGGCGGTCCCGCACCACCTGTACAAGATCTGACGAAGGCCGGCTCCATGCCCCTACACGCCTCTTCACGCGTTCAGAGGTCCCGTGAGGAAATCGCCGGCCGTCTGCGCGAGATCCGGAAGGACGCGGGGATCACCGGGCGGGAGTTGGCCGCCAGATGCGGCTGGTCGGAGTCGAAGTCGTCCCGGATCGAGAACGCCAAGACGCCTCCCTCCGACCGGGACATCAGGGCATGGTGCCGAGCCTGCGCCGCTGATGACGACGTACCGGACCTGATCGCAGCGAACCGGCAGTCCGCCGATGCTCATGTGCAGTGGAGGCACCTGCAGCGGACCGGTCTCCGACGCTTGCAGGAGTCCACAGGGGACCTGTACCAACGAACAAAGGTGTTCCGGGTCTACGTATCCGACGTGATCCCTGGATTCCTCCAGACGCCCGGATACGCGGCCGCTCTGCTGTCGTCCATCGCAGACTTCCGGGGAGCCCCGGACGACGTGAGCGACGCAGTGGCGGCCCGCATCAAGCGCAACGAAGTGCTGAGCAACGGCGCACGCCGGTTCTCGTTCGTGCTGGAGGAGTCGGTGTTGCGGTACCGGCTGTGCAGCGCCGAGACCATGGCCGCTCAGCTCGGTCACCTGCTCGGGATCATGGATCTCCAGAACGTCGCTGTGGGGATCATTCCGTTCTCATCGCGGCGAACGGTATGGCCCATGCCGACCTTCACGATCTTCGACGACACCAGGGTCCACGCGGACACGTTGGACGCCGCTTCCACACTTGCACAGCCCAGCCAGGTGCAGCTGTACGCCCGAGCCTTCGAACGGCTCTCGCGGGGGGCTGCGCGGGGAGCTGTAGCGCGCTCACTGATAGCGGACGCGCTGGCATCCCTGGACTGAGCGGGGCGCTGCTCGGTCAGGACGCGGGCCCTGCCGTCGGTGTCACCGCGCCGCGGCTCTTGGCGCGGGCCTGACCAGCGTCCGTATGGTCGGCTAAGCTGCGCTGCCGCCGGAATCCAGCCGTCGGTATCACGCCTTGCAGGATGAGGAACATGAGCACGGATCGCACGGTCTCGAGGATTCTCCAGCAGATCGCCACCCAGGACGTCGTGGAGATCACGGACAGCGCCACCGCCACCGGCCGGGTCGCCGCGCAGGTCCACCTCGTCGAGCAGTACGGCTTCGAGTACGGCGAGGCCCGGCGGCACGGTCACAACAAGCAGCTCCTGACCGTGTTCCTGTACCGCGACGCCAACCCCGAGGCGCGCGCCCGCGAGGCCGCCACCATCGCCGCGTACCCGCAGGCCGGCAACGGCGGAGCCGCGCCCGGGCTGCTGCCCGGCACGCTCAAGCCGCTCCCGGAGGCGGAGGCGGCCGTCGCCCTGGCCAAGGACCGGATCGCCTTCGACGTCATGGGGCAGGCCGCCGAGCCGCGGCAGAAGACCGTGGCGTGGGCCATGCTCGGCGTGGCCGTGGTGGTCATCCTGATCGCGGGGAAGTACCTCGTGGCCCTCGGCGCCGGCGTCTTCCTGGGCGGTCTCCTCCTGGGCTTCTTCAAGCTGGGCGAGGCCCGCCGCCAGAAGCTCGCGCAGCGGCTCCAGGCGGCCGGGCTCGTCGCAGTGCGGGACGAGCACGGTATCCAGCGCTTCCTGCGGCCGGGACGGCAACTCCCGGGCCACGCGAACCCGTTCGCCGGGTGAGCTGAAGTGACGCGCGGGGCGCGGCCGGGCGGCCGCGCCCCCACGCGTCACCGGTCCGACGTGACCGTGACCTTCTCGTCGTTCTGGATCTGCTGCACCAGCTGCTTGACCCTCGCCTTGTCCCAGACCAGGTTGCCGCCGCGGCTGCCCGAGATGGGCATGTTCATGGACTTCCCGTCGCCGCCGTTGACGCTCTTCATCGCGAAGAACATCTCGGCCAGATCGAACAGCGACATGTCCTTGTCGACGATCAGCGTGTCCAGGCCGGCGCCCAGCGTCGGGTACAGCTTGAACGGGTTGAGGACCGTGCCCGGCGTCGCCGCCTGGTTGGCCAGCGCGGCCAGGAACTTCTGCTGGTTCTTCGTCCGCGCCAGGTCGGACTCCGCGAAGGCGTACCGGGTCCGTACGAACGCCAGCGCCTGCTCGCCGTCCAGGGTCTGCTTGCCCGCCTGGAAGTCGGCCCCGGACCTCTTGTCCTTGAAGCCCTTCTCGATGTTCAGCTCGACACCGCCGAGCGCGTCCACGATGTTCGCGAAGCCCGCGAAGCCGATCTCCGCGTAGTGGTCGATGCGCAGTCCGGTGTTGTGCTCCACGGTGCGGACGAGCAGCTCGGGGCCGTCCTCCGCGTACGCCGCGTTCAGCTTCACACGGCGGCCCGTGCCCTTGAACGTCTTGCCGGACTCCGAGCCGACGAACGTGGGGATCTCCACATCCGAGTCACGCGGCAGGGAGATCATCGTGTTCCCGCTGCCGCACGCGGCGAGGATCATCATCGAGTCCGTGCGCTTGCCGTCGGCGGAGCCGGTGTGCAGCCGTTTCTTGTCCTCGGAGGTCAAGCCCTCACGGCTGTCGGAGCCGACGATCAGATATGTGGTGCAGTCGCCCTCCGCCGGGCGCTCGATGACCTTGGAGAGGTCCACCTCGCGGCGCATCCTGCCGTCGGCCCAGAAGTAGGTGCCGACGGTGGTCACCAGGAGGACGGTCGCCAGCGTGATTGAGCCGATCTTGATCCGGCGCCCCCAGTTCGGCGCCGGACGGGCGCCGGGGCCGTGCGACGGCATGGGCGGCACGCCGGGCCCGTGCCCGCCGGGGCCACCGGGGCCCCCGCCCTGGCCGGCGCCGCGCGGGATGCCGTAGACCTGGCCCGTGTTGTAGTCGCTCGCATACCCCGGGGCCGATGCCGGGGCCTGGCCGACGGCGTCGTCGTACCCCTGCCGCTGCTGCGGCGGGACCGCCCCGGGCCGCACATGGCGCATCACGCGGGCGCCCTCGGGCTGGGCGCCGGCGCTGCCACGGCCGTGACGCGCGTCGCGTTCGTCGGACCATCCTTCAGGCCAGTCATTCATGCCGAACAGTGTGCCGCCCACCTCGGCGGCTCTTACAGGGTGGGTGGGAAATCGGGGCGGCGCTGTAGCGAAGCTGATGCAATGCGGACCTGCCCGACTCCGGGCATATGGTGGAGGGCATGACAGATCAGGCCATGCTCGAGGGCAAGCCCACCTCGGCGTCCCGCACCACGCTCAGCCACATCATGACCGGCAGTGACACCAACCTGCTCGGTACGGTGCACGGCGGCGTGATCATGAAGTTGGTGGACGACGCGGCGGGCGCCGTCGCGGGACGTCACTCCGGCGGGCCCGCGGTCACCGCCTCGATGGACGAGATGGTCTTCCTGGAGCCGGTGCGCGTCGGGGACCTCGTCCATGTGAAGGCGCAGGTCAACTGGACCGGCCGGTCCTCGATGGAGGTCGGCGTGCGGGTGCTGGCCGAGCGCTGGAACGAGTCGACTCCGGCCACGCAGGTCGGCTCCGCGTACCTGGTGTTCGCCGCCGTCGACGCGGACGGCAAGCCGCGGCCCGTGCCGCCGGTCGTCCCGGAGACCGAGCGGGACAAGCGCCGCTACCAGGAGGCGCAGATCCGCCGCACCCACCGGCTGGCCCGCCGCCGTGCCATCCGCGAACTGCGCGAGCGGCGCACGGCGGAGGGCATCGAGGACTGAGCGACAGGGGCGGGGCGCGCCGTCCGAGCGCCGAAGCTCCAGGGCCCGAAGTGCCAGGGCGCGAAGCTCCAGGGCCTGAAGTGCCAGGGCCCGAAGCTCCAGGGCCCGAAGCTCAGGGGCAGACCACCTGGTCCCCGGTCACCGCCGTGTAGCCCCCGGCCGGCTTCGCCATCGCAGTCGGCGGCGTCTCGGAGCGGACCGGCTGGACCGCCTTGAAGTCCGTACCGGCCGTGACCTTCAGCACAGCCCCCTGCCTCGGCACGGCCCGCAGCTCGCTCCCCGGCAGCGCCGCCGCCAGGGACTTCGCCGAGCGGTCCCAGCGCGGGTCGTACGAGACGACCGTGCGCACCACGTCCCGCCGGTCCGCGTTGTACGGGGTGCGCGTCGTGTTGAAGCCGGTCGCCCGCAGCGCCGCGTCGACCTTGGCGCCCAGACCGTCCAGCCGGGTGCCGTTGTAGACCTGCACCCGCACCTCCTTCGGGGCCACCTCGACGAGCTTCCTGCGCGGCGCCGGGGTGGCCGGGCGCGTGGTGAGCGGCCGGTCCTCGCGGATCGAGTCGAACAGCTTCCTGGACCGCACCGGGTCCCACTTCACCGTCGACCCGAGGCCCTTGACGTGCACGCCCACCGCCCCGACCGGCACGGACGTGAACTCGGACGACGCCGTCGTGAAGCCGCGCATCGCCTTCCCCAGGGCGACCATCTCTTCCGTACCGAACCCCTCGTCGGCCCGGACCGACCCGGCCACGGCGCCCATGACCTTCCGGAACCGCACCGGGTGCAGCAGCGCCCCGTCGCTGGTCGCCCGGTCGATCAGGGCGGCCACGAACCGCTGCTGCCGCTGCATCCGGCCCAGGTCGGACGCCCCGTCGACATGGCGCGACCGCACGTACTGCAGCGCCTTCCCGCCGTCCAGCGTGTGCGTCCCGGCCGGCAGGTCGAGGCCCGTGTAGGGGTCCTTCATCGGCCGGGCCGTGCAGATCCGCACCCCGCCCACGGCGTCCACGGTCCGCATGAAGCTGGTGAAGTCGACCTCCAGATAGTGGTCGATCTTCACCCCGGTCATCCGCTCCACGGTCCGTACGGTCAGGTTCGGCCCGCCCTCCGCGTACGCGGCGTTCAGCTTGACGGGGTGCGGGCCGTGCCGCTTTCCGGTCGTCGCGTCGGTGTGCTCGGTCAGCTCGGCGTACGAGTCCCGGGGCAGCGACACCAGGCTCGCCCGCCGCCGGTCCTCGGAGATGTGCACCAGAATGATCGTGTCGGTGCAGCGACAGGGCGCCCCGCCGAGCCGGTACCGCGCCTTCTCCGCCGCCGTGATCCTTTCGCGGCCGTCGGTGCCGACGAGCAGGATGTTCGTGCCGTGGCCCGCCTTGGGGCGGTTCTTCATGTCCTTGAACGCGTCGACCCGGCTGATCCCGGTGTCCAGGCTGGTCACCACCGCGTGCCCGATCCCGCCCGCGCCCAGCACCAGCACCGACAGGGTCGTCACCATCCGCATCGCCCACCGGGGCCGCTGCCGCCGCCGCGGCCTCGGCGCCGCCGCCTGCCTCCGCGCACCGTGGGCGGGCGGCCGGGGGACCGGGCGGGCTGGGCGGCGGCGGGGCGGCGTGGGCACGTGGGACACCTCGCGGGCGAATGGGAGGGAACCGTTGGCACAGTAGGCCCATACGATCAGCGACCGGCCTTACCGGCCGGGCGGCGCGCACCGGTGTCCCCCATTCGCGGTAACGTGGCGGGCGAAACTGCTGTCCGCCGGGGGCGATCCCCGGACCCCCGAGGCTGTTGTCCGCCGGGGGACGAGCCCCGTACCCCCGAGGAGCCATGCCCCTGCCCCCGGTTTCCGTGATCATGCCGGTTCTCGACGAAGAGCGGCACCTCCGCGACGCGGTCCGTCACATCCTCGAGCAGGAGTACGACGGCGAGATGGAGGTGGTGATCGCGCTCGGCCCGTCCACGGACCGTACCGACGAGATCGCCGCCGAGCTGGTACGCGAGGACTCCCGCGTCCACACCGTGCCGAACCCCACGGGCCGTACACCCGCCGCGCTGAACGCCGCGATCAAGGCGTCCCGTCACCCGATCGTGGTGCGCGTCGACGGGCACGGCATGCTCTCGCCGAACTACATCGCGACGGCCGTCCGGCTCCTGGAGGAGACGGGCGCGCAGAACGTGGGCGGCATCATGCACGCCGAGGGCGAGAACGCCTGGGAGGACGCCGTCGCGGCCGCGATGACGTCCAGGATCGGCGTGGGCAACGCGGCGTTCCACACGGGCGGCGAGGCGGGCCCGGCCGAGACCGTGTATCTGGGCGTGTTCCGGCGCGAGGCCCTCGAACGACAGGGCGGCTACAACGAGGAGTTTATTCGCGCCCAGGACTGGGAGCTGAACTTCCGTATCCGCGAGGCGGGCGGACTGATCTGGTTCTCGCCGGAGTTGCGCGTGCAGTACCGGCCGCGGCCGTCCGTGCGCGCCCTGGCGAAGCAGTACAAGGACTACGGCCGCTGGCGCCATGTCGTCGCCCGCTACCACCAGGGTTCGATCAACCTCCGCTATCTGGCGCCGCCGACGGCCGTCTGCGCCATCGCGGCCGGACTCGTCGTGGGCGCGACACTCACCCCGCTCGGCTTCGTGATCCCCGGCGGCTACCTCGCGGCCATCACGCTCGGCTCGATCCCGGCCGGCAAGGGGCTGTCGCTGAAGGCCCGTGCGCAGATCCCGGTGGCGCTCGCGACGATGCACATGTCGTGGGGCTTCGGCTTCCTGACGAGCCCGCGCTCACTCGCGAAGAGGGTCATCGCCAGCCGCCGCCCGGCGGTCCTCGCGAAGAACTGACGCACAGAAGAACTGACGTGCGGAAGGAGAGGGGCCGGTCGCCACGGATCCGTGGCGACCGGCCCCTCTCCTCGTCACTCCCGTACCGCTACCAGCGATACGGCTTGTACACGTCCATGCATGCCTTGTCGTCGGCGCCGTTGGAGTTCTCCGCGTCCGTCGGCAGGTCACCGGCCTTGGGCGCCTCCTGCTTGGGATACGTGTCCCCCTCGCGCCAGTCGGCGCCGACCGTAAGCGTCAGCCCGCCGTCGCCTTCGCCGTCGCCTTCACCGTCGGCCGCCCGCACCGCGTCGGTCGGCAGACCGACGGCATTCGCCACGGACAGAGCGTCCGCCTTGCCCTGCGCGCCGGCGGACTCGGGGTACGTGAGGAGCGTCTCCTTCGTGGGCGCGGCGGTCCGCGAGGTCGCGGCCTGCGTGAAGCCCTTGCCCCGCAGGATCTCGGAGATCCCGTGCGCCCGGCCCTGCACCGGGTACTTCCCGTCGGCCCCCGTGCCGTTGACGACCGTGACGGCGAGGTCGGCCGGTGCCGCGGCGGGCGGGCCCGTCTCCCTCGGGGCGGTGGACGCCTTGGCCGCCGGACCGCCGTTGTCGTCGAAGGGGATGTCCTCGCGGAGCATCTTCCACATCTTCTGCGCCGCACTCTCCACCGCGAGCAGGTGCGCGCTGTTCTGGTGGTCCTCGGCCGTCGGCACCGTCGTCATGGTGATGCGGTTGGTCGGTACGTCCTTCAGCTCCATGGCCAGGTCGAAGAGCTTCTTCACCGAGCCGAGTTCCTCGGACACCTGGAGCGCCTTGGTACCGGCCTCCGCGAGGTCCATGACGCGGCCGGTGTCCGTGAACGCGTTCTGGCTCTTGAGCTGACGCAGCATCGAGTTCATGTACATGTGCTGCGCCTTGGCACGGCCCTGGTCGTTGAAGAACGCGTGCCGGGTACGCAGCCACTGAAGCGCCTGCTCACCCTGGACGTACGTCTCGCCCTTCTCCAGCTTGAGGCCGGAGCCGCCCGGGACCTGCGGGGTCGGCCGGTCCCACACGTTGTGCTGTACGCAGACGGGGACACCGCCGACCGCGTCCGCCATCTTCACCACACCGGCGAAGTCGACCATCATCCAGTGGTCGATGTAGACGCCGGTCATCTTCTCCCAGGTCGTCAGGGTGCAGCCGGGACCGCCACGCTGCAGCGACTCGGTGATGATCCGGTTGGTCGCCGGGTACGGCTCACCGGTCTCGGGGTCCTTGCACTCGGGTATGTCGACGCGGGTGTCGCGCGGAATACTCACCACGGCGGCGCTCTTGCGGTCCGCGGAGACGTGCAGGAGCATCTGCACATCGGCCCGCGGCTTGTCGCCCACCGTGTCCTTCGCGCCGCCGAGCGCCAGGTTCTCCTTGGAGTTCCGGCCGTCGGCGCCGATCAGCAGGATGTTCAGCGGGGTCCTACCGGCCGCGTTGGGCGACGCCTTCTTCACTCCGCTGTCGCCGCCGCTGCGGCCGCTACTGCGGATGTTGCCGTTCAGATGCTGGATATAGACGTACCCCGCGCCCGCGGTGCCGAGTATCAGCAGCGACAGCACCGAGGCCACCCAGCGGAACACCCGCCGTTTGCTGCTCCTGGCGCGCTGCCGCGGTCGTCTGCCCGCCCGTCGGGGGCTTCCCGCGCCCCGGGAGCCCGACCGTCCGCCGGTGTCCGGCCCGTCGTCCTCCTCGGCCTCCGGGCCGTCGGCGTCCGAACTCCGGGCGCCCCTACGCCCGCCGCCCGATCCCGATCCCGGCCCCGTTCCTGCGCTCCCGCCCGTACCGGTCGAGTCGCCACCGTCGCCCGGGCTTTCGGCCCGGTCGTCGAGGCTGTCGTCCCAGCCCAGGTCACGGGCGTTCCGGGCGTGCGGGACGCTCTCCCGCGTCCCCTCCCCACGCACGCTGCTGTGTCCCACCCACGTCTCCCCTGTGACTCAGGTGCGCGTCACTTCGCGCACACCTGTTTGTCCGCCTCTACTCTCTGCACACCCTCCGGCGCCTTCGCCGGACCGGTGATCGGCACGCCCGCGGCCGTGAAGTCCTTGCCGAGGGTGAGCACCATCGGCTCACGCTCCCCGGCGTCCGCCGTCCCCTGCTTCAGGGCCGTCGCGGGCAGTCCCATCATGTCCGCGAGCTTGCGGGCCTGATCGGCCTGGTTCGGCGCGTACTCCAGCGTCGTCTTCGCTATGTCCGCCGGGGCGTTCGCCTTGTTCGTCGACTTCAGCACGCCCATGTCGTTCTGCAGCCAGTTGATCGTCGACTGGGCACCGCCGCGTACGCCGCTGCCGTTGTACACGTCCACCCGAACCGCGGAGGGCTCGGCGCGGGGGCCCTTGAGGAGTGCGGCCTGGGCCGCCTGCTGGGCGTTCTTGGCGTCCCTCTCCTTCTGCTGCACCTCGGTGAGCGAGATGTCGTTCTGGATGATCGAGAAGAGCGGCTCGGCCTTCACCTCGTTGAGGACGACGGTCGCCTTCACCGTCTCGGCCGGGTTGTCGAGCACCGGCAGCGTCGTGAAGGTGACGTTCTTGGGGTCGACCTTGGCGATCTCCGCGGCGAGGTCACGGAGTAGGTCGACTTTCCCTATGCCCCTGTCGACGGTGAGGGCCTTGGTGGCCGCGTCGGCGAGGGCGTAAAGCTTGGACGGGCTGGTGAGTGTGTCGCTCGACTTCATCTTGCGGATCATCGAGCTCATGAACAACTGCTGCGTCTGGATGCGGGACAGGTCGCTCTTCTGCCCGAACGCCTGCCGGGTCCGGACGAAAGCCAGCGCCTGCTCGCCCTCGATGACGCTCGTGCCCTCGGGCAGTTTCAGGCCGGACTTCTTGTCGTCGACCGGCTTCTCGACACACACCTCGACACCGCCGACGGCGGACGACAGCGTCTTCACGGCGTTGAAGTCGACCATCATGAAGTGGTCGATCGGGACACCGGTGAGCTCCTTGACCGTGGCCATGGTGCAGCCCGGATTCCGGTCCATCTGTCCGAGGCTGGTGTTGAACCGCACCCCCCGCTGGCCGGGGATCGTCTTGGTGCTGCCGTCCTCCAGCTTCGTCTCGCAGTCCGGGATGTCGGTGATCAGGTCCCGGGGGATGGACAGCGCCGTGGCGTTCGTCCGGTCCTTGGAGACATGGAAGAGGATCGTGGTGTCGGCGTGGCCGGGGCTGTTCTTGTCGCCATAGCCGGAATTGCCGTCACCGGTCCGCTTGTCCGTGCCGATCACCAGCAGGTTGATCGCCTGGTCCTTCTTGAAGCCCGAACTGCCGCCCGCACCCCCGACGTCGATCGTGTTGATGTTCCCCTCGAGCCGTTCGTAGAGGTAATAGACGAAGGTGCCGGTGCCCACCAGCAGAAAGGCCATCACGCCGCCCGTCCACAGGAGAATCTTCTTCTTGCGGGACTTCTTCGGCTTCTGACGGCGCCGGCTCGTCGGGCCCTGCGCCGCACCCCGGCGGCCGCCGCCCTGCGCGGGCTCCGCGGGCCGGCGCCTGCGCTGCTCGGGGACCTCGGTCGTACGGCGCCGGTGCCCCGCGGCCGACTCCGACTCCGCCGCCGTCGGGGCGGACGCGGCCGGGGACGCGGAGGAGGTCCGCGAGGCGCGACTCGCCTGGGGCGGTGGCTTCGGGGCGGTCGCGGCACGTTGCGCGGAGACGGGTGACTGCCCTGCGGAATGGTCCAGTCGCAGTTCGTAGTTACCGGTCTGCGGGTTCAGTACCCACTGGTCGGCGGGGTCGATGTTCTCCGCCCCTCCACGGCTGTGCGCGTCCACGGTTACCTGAGTCCTCCGTCGGTGCCACGCGAGGCGCCTCCCCCTTGCAGGCGCTCGGTTTCTCGATCCTTGGGTGCGCGACCTGTGCGGTCGGTCGTACCGGATCGCGTCACACTATCCGCCCAGTTCAGCGCGGGGCGACGTGCGTGACAAATTCCACGCCCCTTACAAAGGGACAATCCGCTCAATCTTCATACACCGCCACCTCTGTCACCCTGTTTCCTCACACCTCCCTCTTCACATCACTACGCCCTCCCCTGGATGCGTCCCTACGGGCAGGTGCTCACCGCGGCGTTGGTCCCGCTGAAGGTCGGCACGGCGGACGGGCTCCCCGGGCCGTTCGGCGAAGCCTCCGGCGCCTCTGGAGCCTCTGGAGCCTCCGGGGAAGGGCCGTCCCGCTCGGTGGTGGGGACGACGGCCACCGGGGCGTCGGCCCGCAGTCGTCTGAAGAGCCGGCCGGCGTCCGGCTGCACCAGCTCGTCGCGGTTCGGGTCCGCGCGGTACGGCTTCCTCGGCACGGTCAGGAACCGCACCTCCTCGGGCGGTACGCTGCGCAGCCGCCGCGCCAGGTCGTACAGGTCCTTCAGCGAGTCCATCCCCGGGTCCGTGGTGAGCGACTTGGTGGCCGCGTCCAGGACCGGGTAGAGCCGCGCCGGGTTGAGCAGGACGCCGTTGCTCTGCACCTTGGTGACCAGCGCGCCGAGGAACTGCTGCTGGCGGTTCATGCGTTCGGTGTCGCTGCCGTCGCCCAGCGACTTGCGGGCCCGTACGTAGCCGAGGGCCTGCTCGCCGTCGAGCGTCTGCGCTCCGGCCTCCAGCTTCAGCTGCGCGTCCGGGTCGTCGATCGGCTCCCGGACGCAGACCCGTACGCCGCCGACGGCGTCCACCATGTCCTTGAAGCCCCGGAAGTCGATCACCATGTGATGGTCCACGCGGATTCCGGTCAGCTTCTCGACCGTACGGATCGTGCAGGCCGTTCCGCCCAGCTCGAACGCCCCATTGAACGGGGCGGCGCCGGGAGTGGCGCGCCTGCCGCCGCCCGTACGGCAGTCCGGGATGTCCACCATCAGGTCGCGCGGGATCGACATGGCCGTCACGCCGTGCCCACGCGCCGACAGATGCAGCAGGATCGTGGTGTCGGACCGCTGGCTGCCCTTGTCCTGGCCGTACTTCGTGTTCCCGTTGCCGGCCCGGGTGTCGGAGCCGATGAGCAGGATGTTCTTGCCGCCGCGCGGGACGGGGGCGGGGCGCTCCCGCTCGTACCGCTTGAGTTCGGCCACCGCGTTCCTGTCGGTGGTGATGTTGCCGTCGAGCTTCCGGTACAGCCACCAGCCGGTGCCCGCCGCGAGCAGCACGACGACCGACGAGCCGAGCGCCGCCCAGCGCAGCCACGTCGGCCGGTGTCGGGCCGAGGCGTCCGGGTCCGGGGGAGTGCCGGCGGTGTCCGTCACGTCAGAGTCCGTCCTTCATGGCGTCGGCGGCACCCAGGTCCCGGGGCGGCCGTCGCACGGTGAGACGGCCGGGCCCCGCACAGGGTTGTGTGCACAGTGGTGCGCACCGCCGATGATGTACCGGGAAGGACTCCGGAACCCGGCGGACTCGGCAGGCGGTCCGCCGGACGGGTGGCCGTCAGACGCGGTCGGTGACGCGTTCGCTGTCGATCCGCTGGGCGAGCGCCTCCGGCGACAGCCGGTCGAGGTGGCGGCAGAGGACGACGGACGCGCCCGCGGCAAGCGGCGCGTACAGCCCGGCCGACACGCCCTCCCATGTGTCCCAGGCCAGCCCCGACAGC
Source organism: Streptomyces sp. TRM49041 (assembly GCF_008271805.1). Lineage (GTDB taxonomy): Bacteria > Actinomycetota > Actinomycetes > Streptomycetales > Streptomycetaceae > Streptomyces. The sequence goes on along the minus strand of NZ_VSRY01000016.1, from coordinate 3,724 downwards.
AGCCGCGCCCCCGGCTCGAGCCCCCGCCGCGCCGCGTCCGCGCGGGCGCGCTCGACGAGCTCGGCGCCGGTCAGCTCCTTACGGGCGCCGGCCGCGTCGCGCAGGGCGAGCGCGGGCTCGTCCGGGTCGACCGGGACGTACGGTACGAACCGGTCGCCCTGGCTCGGCACCTCGACCGCGTAGTCGTCGTAGCCCGCCGGCGGCGTGGGGAAGCGGCGGCCCAGCGGGGCGAGCGACAGGGCGAGGCGGCTGCCGCCGCAGGTCAGGCCGTCGTCGAGCCGTTCGGGCCCGGCCACCACGTGATCCGCGTCGGCCGGGTCGCCGTCGAGGTCGGCCACCACTCCCACGGACGCGCAGGCGAGCAGCCAGACGGCGGTCTGCCAGTGCGCGGGCAGCAGCAGCGAGACCCGCTCACCGGGCTCGGCGGAGAGCCCGTCCTGGAGCAGGTTCGCCGTCTTGGCCACCCAGTTGGCGAAGGTGGCCACCGACAGTTCGACGCGCTCACCGGTGGCGTCGTCGTAGTACGTGACCAAGGGGCGGGCCGGGTCCGCGGCGAGCGCGGATCGCAGCAGGTCGGCAGGGGTGAGGTCGCTGGCGTTCACGCGGGCAAGGGTACGCGGGCCGGGCGGCCGCGACAGGGCCGAGCGGGTGACGCCCTCCTCCGTACGGAGCGATCGGCCGTCAGGAAACCCGACAAGCGCAACTGGGGTGAAATGTCCAGTATCTAGCTATGAGTTACATTCGTATTCCCTTGATCGGCGTAGCGATCGCGGTCGCCACAGCGGCCGCGTCCACCGCCTCCGCCTCCGCTCTCGCGATGCCGCTGCCCGGGCCGCTGTCCGCGGCGCAGATCTCGCCTCGGTCCGCCGCGGTCTCCTCCGCGCCCGCGGCGGACGATGTGTCGGTGGCCGGATCGACGCAGTCCCTGCCGCTCGCGCCCCTGCTCACCACAGAGCGGAGCGCGGCCCCCGACGGCCGGGCCCCCCATGGGCTGCCGCGCCGGGATGTCGAACCGTTCTCGCTCGTCGGCGTCGTGTGGGACGACCCGCGCTCCGAACTGCACGGCACGGTCCAGGTGCGTACGCGCGCCACCGGGACCGGCGTCTGGTCGCAGTGGCAGGACCTGGAGGCCCACCACCTCGACCACGCCGCCGACCCCGGCACGGCGGAGGCCCGGGCGGACGGGGTGCGCGGCGCGACCGCGCCCCTGTGGGTGGGCGATTCGGACGGCATCGAGGTCCGGGTACGGCCGGAGGCGGGCGTGTCGCGCAGCGCCGGCGCCCCGGCGGTGCCGCCGGGCCTGCGTGTCGAGCTGGTCGATCCCGGCGACGACCCGGCCGACAGCGATGCCCCGGCCGATAGCGATGCCCCGGCCGACAGCGGCGAACCGGCGACGAGCGACACCTCGGTCGGCGTCGACACCTCGGTCGGCATCGACACCTCGGTCGGCGGCATCGAGACGTCGATCGGTGTCGACACGTCGGTCGGCCGCGTCGACACGTCGATCGGTGTCGACACGTCGGTCGGTATCAACACCTCGGTCGGCATCGACACCCCGGCCGGCAGCGTCGGGCAAGGGCAGGGCCAAGCAGCCCCACCCGCCGGCGCGGACCAGAGCGCCGTATCCGGCCTCACCGCCGAGGAGTCGGCCGCGTCGGCCGTCAACGCCGACATCGCAGGGCTGGGCGCCACCGAGATCCCCGAACTGTCCAAGGCCGAGACCGAGGCCACCGTGCCGGTCGCCGCTGCGCAGTACATCGGGCCGCAGCCGCGCATCGTCACCCGCAAGGGCTGGGGCGCCGACGAGAAGCTGCGCGAACCGGACTTCCTCTACACCGATTCCGTCCAGGCGGCCTTCGTCCACCACAGCGCCACCGGCAACAACTACACCTGCGCCCAGGCCCCCTCACTGCTCCGCAGTATTTACCGCTACCACGTCGAGAGCATGGGGTGGCGGGACCTCGGCTACAACTTCGCCATCGACAAATGCGGAAACATCTACGAAGGCCGGGCCGGCGGCGTCGCCAAACCGGTGCAGGGCGCCCACACGCTCGGCTTCAACACCAGCACCACAGGTATCGCGGTGCTCGGTTCGTTCGGCTCGGACACCCCGCCCGCCGCAACCGTCACAGCGGTGGCGAAACTGACGGCGTGGAAACTCGGTCTGTACGGAAAGGACCCGCGCGGCAGGAGCACCCTGACATCGGGTGGCGGAAACCTGTACAAGAAAGGCACGAAGGTCAGCCTCAACGTCATTTCCGGGCACCGTGACGGCTACGCCACCGAATGCCCGGGAACCAAGCTCTACTCGAAGCTCGGCACGGCCCGTACCGCGGCGGCGGAATACCAGGGCAGACCCTGACCGAAACGCTGTGTCGAACCGTCTGCCCAGGTCTGCCTAGGATCTGCCTACACTGCCTGGTCGTGCCGATCATATGACCGATCTCCGACCGAGATCAGCGCGCCGGATCGGCCCCACCCCCAACGACCGGCCCCAGCAGGAAGCAGAGACGACAGGTGACAGAAGCGATCCTCCTGGTCGGTGGCAAGGGAACCAGGCTGCGACCGACGACGGTGAACACACCGAAGCCGATGGTGCCCGCGGCGGGTGTCCCGTTCCTCACGCACCAGCTCGCCCGGGCCCGCGCGGCCGGCGTCGAGCACATCGTGCTGGCGACCTCGTACCTGGCCGAGGTGTTCGAGCCGTACTTCGGCGACGGTTCGTCACTCGGCCTCCACCTCGAGTACGTCACCGAGGTGGAGCCGCTCGGCACCGGCGGCGCGATACGCAACGTCGCCTCGCGGCTGCGGTCGGGGCCGGACGAGCCGGTCCTCATCTTCAACGGGGACATCCTCACCGGCCTCGACATCCGCGCCCTGGTGGAGACCCACGAGACCTCGGGCGCCGACGTCTCACTCCACCTGACCCGCGTCGAGGACCCGAGAGCGTTCGGCCTCGTACCGACGGACTCCACCGGGCGCGTCACGGCATTCCTGGAGAAGCCGCAGACGCCCGAGGAGATCGTCACGGACCAGATCAACGCCGGCGCGTATGTCTTCCGCCGGTCCGTCATCGACACCATCCCGGCCGGCCGGCCCGTCTCGGTCGAACGCGAGACGTTCCCGGGCCTCCTGGCCGACGGCGCCCACCTCCAGGGCATGGTCGACTCCACGTACTGGCTCGACCTCGGCACCCCGCAGGCGTTCGTACGCGGCTCCGCCGACCTCGTCCTCGGCCGCGCCCCGTCCCCGGCGGTCCCCGGCCGCTGCGGCGACCGCCTCGTCATCGACGGCGCGACGGTCGCCCCGGACGCCAAGCTCACGGGCGGCACGGTCATCGGCGCGGGCGCGGTGGTCGGCGAGGGCGCCCGGATCGACGGCAGCAACGTCATGGCGGGCGCCGTCGTGGAACCGGGCGCGGTGGTGACCGACTCCCTCATCGGCGAGGGCGCCCGCATCGGCGCCCGCACGATCCTGCACGGCGCGGTGATAGGCGACGGCGCCGACGTGGGCACGGACAACGAACTCCGCTCCGGCGTCCGCGTCTGGTGCGAGACCCGCCTCCCGGACGGCTCCGTCCGCTTCTCGTCCGACCAGTAGCCGAAGGCGCGCGGCGGGGCCCGTACCGGCGCGGGCACCGGTGCCGGTTCCGGTGCCGGAGCCTGACCGCGGCCGGGGCACGCGCCGGGAGCCGGGGCGCCGGGCGCCACGGCCGTCCGCCCCG
>NZ_VSRY01000015.1 GCF_008271805.1 Streptomyces sp. TRM49041 | reverse complement strand
TTCCCTTCGGTCTTTCGTGTTTCCAGCTTAGCAGATCCGTTTTCCGTTTCTGCCACCCGCTGGAGCGGGCTGCCGGGCCGTTCTCCGCTTTCGCGTTTCCCCTTCCGGCGGCGCCGACTCTATCAGGGATCTTCTGCCGTTCTGACCACTCCCCCGTACACCCCTGCACGCAGAGGTGTAGACCAGCAGTGGTGTAGACCAGTTAGGATCTCGCCCTGACAGGCGCCGCTGCCGACCCTCGACTCACAGTCGCGTCGGGCGTCAGGCAGGGCTACGACGGTACCCGTGCCCGCTAGTTGAGGCAAACCATGCCGGTGGTCCCGAGGGCTGCCAACCAGTACTTGATCATGCGGAATCGGGACTTCCTATGACATACGCTCTGAACAGCAGTACGCCGTCCAGGACAGGCAGCGACGGCGACACTCAATCTCCGCCCTCTGGGAGGCCCTCCATGACCACCGTGACGTCGCCCCTCGCCGGCCGCGCCATTGGACTTGCCGCCGTACCCGACCCCGTGTTCTCCGGGGCCATGGTCGGGCCGGGGACCGCCATCGACCCCGTGCGTGAGCCGTCCACGGCCGTCGCACCCGTCGACGGAGTCGTGGTCTCCCTGCACCCGCACGCCTTCGTGGTCGTGGACGGGGACGGGCACGGTGTGCTGACGCACCTCGGGATCGACACCGTCCAGCTGAACGGCGAGGGCTTCGAGCTGCTCGTCAACAAGGGCGACACCGTTACGCGCGGTCAGGACATCGTGCGCTGGAACCCGGCCGCGGTGGAGGAGGCGGGCAAGTCCGCCATCTGTCCGGTCGTCGCGCTGGAGGCCACGCCCGGCTCCCTTGGTGAGCTGCGCGAGGACGGCGACGTGAAGTCGGGCGACACCCTCTTCACCTGGCAGTGATGTCACCGCCGTCCGTACGGCGGCACTGAACGGCAAGTTCCTACGCGGCGGCGGGACCGCCGCTCGATCGGAGACGGGTGAAGATGGAGACAACGCTGCGCGGCGTCGGTGTGAGCCACGGGGTGGCGATCGGCGAGGTACGGCACATGGGTACGGCGGTCCTGGAGCCGCCGGCCAAGCAGATCCCCGCGGATGAGGCGGAGCGTGAGCAGGGGCGCGCCCGCAAGGCCGTCGAGGCGGTGGCCGCCGATCTCATAGCGCGGGGCAACCTCGCCGGTGGTGAGGCCCAGCACGTGCTCGAGGCGCAGGCCATGATGGCGCAGGACCCCGAGCTGATGGCCGATGTGGACCGTCGTGTCGCCGTCGGCTCGACCGCCGAGCGGGCCGTGTACGACGCGTTCGCCGCGTACCGGGCGCTTCTGGCGGGTGCCGGTGAGTACCTGGCCGGGCGGGTCGCGGACCTGGATGACGTGCGGAACCGTATCGTGGCGCGGCTGCTGGGTGTGCCGATGCCGGGTGTGCCGGACAGCGACGAGCCGTATGTGCTGATCGCGCGGGATCTGGCGCCCGCGGACACGGCGCTGCTGGACCCGGCGCTGGTTCTCGGGTTCGTGACCGAGGAGGGCGGGCCCACCAGTCACAGCGCGATTCTGGCGCGGGCGCTGGGTGTGCCGGCCGTGGTGGCCCTGCCGGGGGCCTGCGAGCTGGCCGAGGGCACCGTGATCGCCGTGGACGGCAGCACGGGTGACATCTTCGTCGACCCGAGCGACGAGAAGCGTGCCGAGATGGAGCTGGCCGCGGCGGCGCGGAAGGCCGCGCTGGCGGCGTCGACCGGGCCGGGTGCCACGTCGGACGGGCACAAGATGCCGCTGCTGGCGAATATCGGTGGCCCCGCGGATGTGCCGGCCGCGCTGGAGGCCGGGGCCGAGGGTGTCGGTCTGTTCCGTACGGAGTTCCTGTTCCTGGACGACAGCCAGCGGGCGCCGTCGGAGGAGAAGCAGGTCGAGGCGTACCGGAAGGTGCTGGAGGCGTTCCCGGAGGGTCGGGTCGTCGTGCGTGTGCTGGACGCGGGCGCGGACAAGCCGCTGGACTTCCTGACGCCCGGCGACGAGCCCAACCCGGCGCTGGGTGTGCGGGGTCTGCGGACGCTGCTGGACCACCCGGAGGTACTGCGGACGCAGCTGACGGCGCTGGCGAAGGCGGCCGAGGCGCTGCCCGTGTACCTCGAGGTCATGGCGCCGATGGTGGCGGACCGCACGGACGCGAGGGCGTTCGCGGACGCGTGCCGTGAGGCGGGGCTGCGGGCGAAGTTCGGCGCGATGGTGGAGATCCCGTCGGCCGCTCTGCGGGCGCGTTCGATCCTGCAGGAGGTCGAGTTCCTGTCGCTGGGCACGAACGACCTGGCGCAGTACACGTTCGCCGCGGACCGGCAGGTGGGTGCGGTGTCGCGGCTGCAGGACCCGTGGCAGCCGGCGCTGCTGGACCTGGTCGCGCTGTCGGCCGAGGCCGCGCGGGCCGAGGGCAAGAGCTGCGGTGTGTGTGGCGAGGCCGCCTCCGATCCGCTGCTGGCGTGTGTGCTGACGGGTCTGGGTGTCACCTCCCTGTCGATGGGTGCCGCGTCGATTCCCTATGTGCGGACGACGCTGGCGAAGTACACGCTCGCGCAGTGCGAGCGGGCCGCCGCCGCGGCGCGGGCGGCCGATTCGGCGGAGGAGGCACGGCTCGCCGCGCAGGCGGTGCTCTCCGGAGAGTGAGCCGGTGGGTTGAGGGGTTCCAGGGGCCTTCCCGTGCTACGGGAGGGCCCCTCTCCTTTTCCTGCGGCTAGTGGTGGGTGGGGCGGCCGTCGTCGGGGGCGAGGTCGTAGCCCGCTCGGTATTCGACGCCTGGTTCGGGCGGGAGGGGTTCGCCGGTGTCTGAGTCGGTGCAGTAGGCGTTGAAGACCTCGGCCTCGGTGAGGGGGACGAGCCGGCCGTTGTCCAGGCGCCAGCCGTGGAGGCGGTCTGGGGTGCCGGTGGTGCTGGTGCGCAGGACGAGTCCGCCGGGGGTGGCGCGGGCGATGCCCGCGGCGAGGACGGTGACGAACTCGGCGCCTTCGGCGGAGTCGATGCGGGCGGGGCCGGTCTCCGTGCGGTCGGTGTGGAGGACGGCGAGGAGGTGCTGGTCGGCGGCGGGGATGCTGCACACGAGGTGGTGCGCACCTGGTCCTGCCCGGTCGAGGAGGTGGAGGACGGCGCGGGATGCCTGGTCGAAGGCGGCGCGGCCGATGTCCTGCCCGCAGTCGGCGCACTGGCCGGCCTCGGCGAGGAGCATCGTGGCGTACTCACGGGTGGCGTGGCGGACAGCTGTGTCGATGAGGAGGGGGACAAGGTCCGCGATGGGCTGTCCGGTGTAGGCGACGCGGGCGCCGGTTGCCGCGATCTCGGCGGTGTAGCGGCTGCGGCTGGCCGGGGTGTCGGGGTCGAGGCCGGTTTCGACGCAGTACGCGGCGTAGTCCTCGGGGTCGAACAGGGCGACGGTGGTGTGGGCTCCGCCGGCGGCGAGGGTCCTGAGGAGGCGCTCGGTCTCGTGGAGGTAGCGGGTGTGGTCGTCGAAGGTGAAGGAGCGGTAGCGGCGCATGGCCGCGAAGTCCTGTTCGTCGGCGAGGAGGCCGACGGTGCTCGGTACTTCGCGGCGCAGCGCCCGCCGCAGGGATGCCGTGTTCCTGGTGTGCGCCATGAGTCCCCCTGGTGATCAGCTGTTTATCAATACTTACTCAGCGTAATCGGGGGGACTGACAGCGGGGTCGGTCGGTCAGGCTCGGGGGCGTTGTCCGCGCTGGTGTCCGAGGGTTTCGTAGAAACGGAGAAGGTCGAGGTTGTCGACGGATCCGGGATTGACGGCCTTGTCGAGGGCGGTGCCCTGGAGGAGGCGTTTCACGGGGACCTCGATGCGCTTGCCGGTGAGGGTGTGGGGGATGCCCGGGACTTCGACGATGTCGTCGGGGACGTGGCGGGGGGAGAGTTCGGTGCGGACGGTCTGCTTGACGCGGCTGATCAGGTCGTCGTCGAGGGTGGCGCCTTCCGCGAGGTGGACGAAGAGCGGCATCCAGTAGCCGCCGTCGGGTTCCTCGATGCCGATGACGAGGGATTCCTTGATTTCGGGCAGGCGCTCGACGGCTTCGTAGATGTCGGCGCTGCCCATGCGGACGCCCTGGCGGTTGAGCGTGGAATCGGAGCGGCCGTGGATGACGACGGAGCCGTGGTCGGTGATGGTGATCCAGTCGCCGTGGCGCCACACGCCGGGGTACATGTCGAAGTAGCTGTCGTGGTATCGGCTGCCGTCGGGGTCGTTCCAGAAGTGGATCGGCATGGACGGCATGGGGTTGGTGACGACGAGTTCGCCGACTTCGCCGGTGAGGGGCTTGCCGTGCGGGTCCCATGCCTGGAGGTCTGTGCCGAGGCAGGGGGCCTGGAGTTCGCCGATGTGGACGGGGAGGGTGGGGACGGCTCCGGCGAAGCAGCTGCACACGTCGGTGCCGCCGCTGACGGAGGCGATCCACAGGTCGTGGCCCGCTTCGGCGAATTCGTCGTGGAGCCAGCGGAAGCCGTCCGGGGGGAGCGGTGAGCCGGTGGTGGCGACGCAGGCGATCTTCGAGAGGTCGTGGTCGCGGGCGGGGTGGACACCGGCCTTGCGACAGGCCATGACGTAGGCCGCGGAGGTGCCGTAGAGGGTGGCCCCGGTGCGTTCGGCGACGCGCCACTGGGCGTCGGTGGCGGGATAGCCCGGGCTTCCGTCGTAAAGGACGACCGTGGTGCCGGTGAGGAGGCCGGAGACGAGGAAGTTCCACATCATCCAGCCGGTGGACGTGTACCAGAAGAAGCGGTCGTCCGGGCCGAGGTCGCAGTGGAGGCCGAGCTGCTTGAGGTGCTCGAGGAGGATGCCGCCCTGGGACTGGACGATGGCCTTGGGCAGTCCGGTGGTTCCGGAGGAGTACAGGATCCACAGGGGGTGGTCGAAGGGGACCTGTTCGAAGACGGGGGCCACCGCTTCCGATGTCGCGGTGCCGGCGGTGAGTGCTGCCCATTCGAGGGTGCCTTCGGGAGCGTCCGTGCCCAGGAGCGGGATGTGGACGACCGCGCGGAGGGTGGGCAGTTCGCGGCGGAGTTCGGCGACGGTGTCGCGGCGGTCGTGCTCCTTGCCGCCGTAGCGGTAGCCGTCGACGGTGAAGAGGACGACGGGTTCGACCTGCTGGAAGCGGTCGAGGACGCTGCGGGCGCCGAAGTCGGGGGCGCAGGAGGTCCAGACGGCGCCGACGGCTGCGGTCGCGAGGAGGGCGGTGACGGCCTGCGGGATGTTGGGCAGGTAGCCGCTGACGCGGTCGCCGGGGCGTACGCCGAGGGCGCGGAGTTCGACGGCGAGTGCGCCGACCTGACTGCGGAGTTCGGCCCAGGTGACCGGGGTGGCCTCGTGGGTCTCGTCGACGTGGAGGAGCGCCGGGGCGTCGGGGCGCTGGTCGGCGGCGCGCAGGGCGTGTTCGGCGTAGTTGAGGGTGGCGCCGGGGAACCACTGGGCGCCGGGCATGGCGCGGTCGCCGAGGACGCGCTCGTAGGGGGTCGTGAAGCGGATGTCGAACCACTCGGTGACGGCTTGCCAGAAGGTGTCGAGGTGGTCGGTGGACCAGCGGTGGAGTGCCGGGTATCCGCCGTCCGCGGGGGCTCCGTGGCGCTCGGCGGCCCATGCCTGGAAGCGGGTGACCGCGGCGGAGGCGATGCGGTCCTGGTCCGGCTGCCAGAGCGGCTCGGGTGGCTCGGAGTGCGCTGTCGCTGACGTCGATGTCATGGGGGTGTGCTCCCTGGCTGTACGCGGATCTGCGTGTGTCCCGCGCACGTGCGTGGGTGTGCGCGTGACGCGGCTGACAGGGACGATGCCATGGGCGGCTCCTTCGCACCAGGGTTCCCCACCCATGGTCGGGTTGCTGAACATGTGGTGCCACCACGGGTGAACGGACGTTGAACGCCTCCCGTGCGCCCCCTGGTGGGTGGCAGGGTGATCGGCATGGACGGTCGTGAGCTGGTGCGTTCGGTGTGGGTGTTCGGCAGGGTGCGGGGGCTGCGGGCCATGCGATCGGTGTGGCGGCAGCGGCGTGCGGACGCCGTGGGGCTGCCGCCGCGGGGCCCGGAGCGGGCGCGGGTGCCGGGTCCTGTGGCGGGGGTGGAGCCGCTGCCGGGCGGCGGGATCGTCCGGTTTGCGCGGTCGGAGCTGCGGGTGTGCGTGTCGGTGGGGGGCGCGGTGTTCTGGGGGTGGGACGGGGCGGAGCCGTTTCCGTCGTACGCCCTGGTGGGTGAGGTGCCGGAGCCGGACGCGCGCGTGGTGCTCGAGCCGGACACGGACGGCGGCTGGCGGGTGGTGGCCGAGCGGGTGACGGTCGCGGTGTCGCGGAACGGGGCGGTGGAGGTGCGGACGCCCGGTGGGGTGGTGCTGCGGCGGGATCTGCCGCCGCGGTGGTGGGAGCCGGTGGGCGGGGGTCCCTCGCGGTGGGTGCAGCGGTCGGAGGTGCCGGCGGACGCGCGGTTCTTCGGGCTCGGGGGGCGGTCGTCGGGGCCGCGGCTGCGCGACGGGGTGTACCGGCTGTGGAACACCGATCCGCGCGGGACCTTCGGGCCGGGGACCGATCCGCTGTACATCACGATGCCGGTGCAGTGGGTGGTGGCGGACGCGGGGACGCATCTGGCGTTCCACGACAACGCATGGGAGGGGCAGGTCTCGCTGCGGGAGGGCGAGGAGGGAGCCGGTTCGGGGCACGACCGGCCGGGGCTGAGCGAGGTGCGGATGAGCGGGGGTCCGCTGCGCTGCTGGGTGGTGGTGGGGACTCCTGCGCGGGTGCTGCACGGCTGGACCCAGCTGACGGGCGCGCCCGTGGTGCCGCCGTCGTGGGCGCTTGGGCCGCAGCACGCGCGGTGGGGGTTCGGCAGCGCCGAGGAGGTGCGGCGGGTGGTGGCCGGGTACCGGGACCGGGGGCTTCCGCTGTCGGGGCTGCATCTGGACATCGACCACTACGACGGGCACCGGGTGTTCACGGTGGACCGTGAGCGGTTCCCGGATCTGCCGGGGCTCGCGGCGGAGCTGCGGGAGCAGGGGGTGCGGCTGGTGTCGATCGTCGACCCGGCGGTGAAGGCGGAGCCGGGCGGGGCGGTGTACGAGGGCGGTGCGCGCGTGGGGGCGCGTGGGGCGTATGTACGGGACGCACGGGGCGAGGTGGTGCGCGGGGTGGTGTGGCCGGGTGAGTGCGTGTACCCGGACTTCACGGACCCGGCGGTACGGGAGTGGTGGGGCGGGCTGTACGAGGAGCGGCTCGCGCAGGGGTTCGCCGGGGTGTGGCACGACATGAACGAGCCGGTGTCGTTCGCCCCGTTCGGGGACATGACGCTGCCCCGGTCGGCGCGGCACGCGCTGGAGGGGCGGGGCGGGGACCACCGGGAGGCGCACAACGTGTACGGGCTGGCGATGGCGCGGGCCGGGTACGAGGCGCTGCAGCGGCTCCGTCCGGACGAGCGGCCGTTCCTGTTCTCGCGCGCGGGGTGGGCGGGAATGCAGCGTTACGGCGGGACGTGGTCGGGGGATGTGGCGACGGGGTGGCCGGGGCTGCGGGCGTCGCTGTCGCTGGTGCTGGGGCTGGGGCTGTGCGGGGTGCCGTATTCGGGCCCTGATGTGGGTGGTTTCGACGGGTTTCCGTCGCCGGAGCTTTATGTGCGGTGGTTCCAGCTGGGGGCGTGGCTGCCGTTGTTCCGTACGCATGCGGCGATCGACGCGGGGCGGCGGGAGCCGTGGGAGTTCGGGCCGAAGGTGCTGGAGTACGCGCGCGCGGCGCTGGAGGAGCGGGAGCGGCTGCGGCCGTACTTCGTGACGCTGGCGCGCCTGGCCCGTCGTACGGGAGCGCCATATGTGCGGCCGCTGTGGTGGGGGGCGCCGGAGGACCGGGCGCTGCGGGACTGCGAGGACGCGTTCCTGCTGGGGGACGCGCTCCTGGTGGCGCCGGTGCTGACGCGGGGTACGGACCGGCGGGCGGTGCGGCTGCCGAGGGGTCGCTGGTACGACATGGTGACGGGGCAGGTGTACGAGGGGCCGGGCCAGGTGTTGGTGGAGGCGCCGCTGGCGCGGGTTCCGGTGCTGGTGCGGGCGGGTGCGGTGGTTCCGGTGCGGGGTGAGGACGGGGCGGAGGAACTCGAGGCGTGGGCACCCGCGCCGGGCCGGTCGGGAGGCGGCCTTGTCGTACGGGATGTGGGTGACGGGTGGGAGCAGACGGAGGTGGAGCGGTATGTGACGCGGTGGGTGAACGGCGAGGTCCGGGTGGAGCGGGTGACGGACGAGGGGACGGTGACGGTGGGGCCTGAGGGGGTGCGGGTGCGCGGATTGGGGTGAGTGGCCGAGCAAAGGGGACGTGTCGCCAGGTGCGGTGAGGGTGCTGAGCGGGTGGGTCGCGCAGGGCTAGGTTCGGGTGCGCGGCTGGTCGTACTCCCCCGCGAACCATTTGCGTACGGCCTCGGTGTGCAGGGGGAAGGCGAGGCTGGCGGGCGCGTACAGGGTGTGGTGGCCGGCGGTCTCGGCGGTGGGGGTCGAGGGGGGCAGTTCGGCGGCGGGGCGCTCCGGCAGGAGACCGAAGAGGAGGAGGTGGCCGCCGGGTGAGCTCATGGCGTCCGCCAGGCGTACCTTGTGGGCGGCCGCCTTGATACCTGTCTCCTCCTGGAGTTCGCGTACGACCGCGTCACGCCAGTCCTCCGCGTGGTCGATGAACCCTCCGGGAAGCGCTACACCGCCGCGTCCCGGGTCGATGGTGCGGGTGATGACGACGAGGCCGGTGCCCTGGGGGCCGGTGGCCGGGAGGAGGGCGACGGCCACGGGGAGCGGGTTGCGGTAGGTGACGGTGGAACAGCCGGGGCACGTGCGGGGCCAGGGGGCCGCCTGGTCGGCGTAGGGTGCGCCGCAATGGGCGCAATGGGTGTTCTGCACGAGGCGCACTGTACCGATCGTTGACCGGCTGATAGACGGTGTGCATGACAGGACGTGTCGATTTTGTGCGTGGCGTGGTCGCCACCGTCGCCGCCGGGTTGTTCGCCGTCTCCTCCTCCGCCGCCACCGCGCCCATGGCGTCGGCGAATCCCGAGCCGAAGGCGCCGGAGGAGTTCGTGGCGCTGCGGTCGGTGGATCCGACGATCCTTCAGGAGATGCGCTACACGACGGGACACGACTTCGTGGGTGAGCCCGTGGACGGGTACCGGCAGCCGGTGTGCGTCCTGACCCGGCCGGCGGCGAGAGCCCTGCACCGGGCGCAGGTGCGGCTGCTGCGGCGGGGCTACTCGCTGAAGGTGTACGACTGCTACCGGCCGCAGCGGGCCGTCGACCACTTCGTACGGTGGGCGGAGGATCTCCAGGACGAGCGGATGAAGGCGGAGTTCTATCCGCGGGTGGACAAGTCACGACTGTTCGAGGACGGGTACATCGCGGAGAAGTCCGGGCACAGCCGGGGCTCGACGGTCGATGTGACGCTGGTACGGCTGCCCGCCGCCCCGACGCGGGCCTATGTGCCGGGAGAGCCGCTGGTGGACTGCGCGGCGCCGGAGGAGGAGCGGTTCCCCGACAACTCCGTGGACATGGGAACCGGCTTCGACTGCTTCGACACGCTGTCGCACACCGATGATCCGCGCGTTCAGGGGGTGCAGCGGCAGAACCGGGACCTCTTGCGGAGTGCGCTGGCGGCGGAGGGGTTCGTGAATCTGCCGGAGGAGTGGTGGCACTACACGTACAGGCCGGAGACCTTCCCGGACACCTACTTCGACTTCCCGGTGGCGTGGCGTTCGGTGGCGGGGCTCGGTGGGCACACTCCTGACGGACCGTCAACTAAGTCGGGTGCGTCAGGTCCGTCGGGTGCGTCAGGTCTGTCAGGTCTGTCAGGTGCGTCAGGTCTGTCAGGTGCGTCAGGTGCGTCGGGAGGGGAAGCCCGTGGCGAGGGTGCGCAGGCCGGTGGTTCCGGGATGGTTCACCGACAGCGGGGGTGACGACGGCTTCCGGCTGCTGGGGACGCGGTGCTCGGCGTGCGCGGCGGTGTTCTTCCCGCGTGAGGACGACCTCTGCCGGAACCCCGGGTGCCCGGGCGGCGGTGAGCTGGTGGAGGCGCCGCTGTCGAAGCGGGGGCGGGTGTGGTCGTACACCGACGGGCGGTACCGGCCGCCCGCGCCGTACGTCTCGGACCCGGGTGCGTCCTGGGAGCCGTACACGCTGGTGGCGGTCGAGCTGGCGGCGGAGCGGATGGTGGTGCTGGGGCAGGCCGCGCCAGGCGTGCGGGTCGCGGACCTGGCGGTGGGCATGGAGGTCGAGGTGGTGCCGGGGGTCCTGAACGAGGACCGGGAGGCGGGCACCGTGTGGACCACCTGGCACTGGCGGCCGGTACGGCGTCCCGGTGGGGCGCTGTGAGCGGCGCCGGCGGCGAGGTCGCGGTGCTGGGTGCGGGGATGCACCCGTGGGGCAAGTGGGGGCGGGGTTTCGTCGCATACGGGGTGCGGGCCGCGCGGGCGGCGCTCGCGGACGCCGGCGTCGAGTGGCGGGACGTGGGGTCGGTGGTCGGCGCCGGCACGGTGCGCGGCGGGTACCCCGGGTACGTGGCGGGGGCGACGTTCGCGCGGGCGCTGGGGTGGCAGGGGGCGAGGGTGACCAGCGTGTACGCGGCGTGCGCGTCCGGCGCCCAGGCCGTCGCGGCCGCCCGGGCGCAGATCCTGGCCGGGCTGGCCGATGTGGTGCTGGTGGTGGGCGCGGACTCGGCGCCCAAGGGCTTCTTCGCGCCCGCGGGCGGGGACCGGCCCGAGGATCCCGACTGGCTGCGGTTTCGCGTGCTGGGGGCGACCAACCCGGCGTACTTCGGGCTCTTCGCGCGGCGCAGGATGGCCGTGCACAGGGAGACACCGGAGGACTTCGCGCAGGTCAAGGTGAAGAACGCGGCGGCCGGTGCACTCAATCCGTACGCCCGCTACCGGCGGCCGGTCACCGCCGAGGAGGTCGCCGCGTCGCCCGTGGTAGCCGACCCGCTGCGGCTGCTGGACATCTGCGCCACGTCGGACGGCGCCGCGGCGCTGGTCCTGGCGTCCATGACATACGCGCGGCGCCACGGGGTGGCCGATCCGGTCCGTATCCGGGCGGTGTCGACGGTGACGCCCGGCTATCCGCGGACGGTGCTGGACCTGCCGGACATCGCGACGGACTCCGTCGTGGGCGCGTCCGCGGTGCCGGGCTCGTTCCGGGCGTCGATCGCGCGGGCCGCGTACGAGGAGGCGGGCATCGGCCCGGACGACCTGCACCTCGCCGAGGTGTACGACCTGTCCACCGCGCTGGAGCTGGAGTGGTACGAGGACATCGGGCTGTGCGGGGCGGGTGAGGGCGCGAAGCTCGTCCGGGAGGGCGTGACGGCGCTCGGGGGGCGCGTTCCGGTGAACACGAGCGGTGGGCTCGCCTCGTTCGGGGAGGCGGTGCCCGCGCAGGCCATCGCCCAGGTGTGCGAGCTGACATGGCAGTTGCGCGGCGCGGCCGGTGCCCGGCAGGTGGCGGGTGCGCGGGCCGGGATCGCCGTGAACCAGGGGCTGTTCGGGCATGGTTCGGCGGTGGTGGCGGTGCGGTGAGCGCGTCAGGTGGTGACCGGTTCCGGGGTCGACTCCGGGTTCGCTTCGGTGAAGGTCATCGCATGCTGGACGACCGCCACCAGGACCTCCTTGACGGACTCGCGTTCCCGCGCGTCGCACATCATCAGCGGCACGCCGCCGTCGAGGTCCAGGGCGGCCCGTACCGTCTCGGCCGGGTAGGGCTCGGCGTCGTCGAAGCAGTTGACGGCGACAGCGAACGGGATGCGCCGCCGCTCGAAGTAGTCGATCGCCGCGAAGCAATCCTCCAGGCGGCGGGTGTCCGCCAGCACGACCGCGCCCAGCGCGCCCTGCGCGAGCTCGTCCCAGAGGAACCAGAACCGGTCCTGTCCGGGCGTGCCGAACAGGTACAGCACCAGGTCCTCGCGGAGGGTGATCCGGCCGAAGTCCATGGCGACCGTGGTCGTGGACTTGGTCTCGACGCCGTTCAGATCGTCGACCGGCCGGCCCGCCTCGGTCAGGTTCTCCTCGGTGCGCAGCGGCCGGATCTCGCTCACCGCCCCCACCAGAGTGGTCTTGCCCACCCCGAAGCCGCCTGCGACCAGGATCTTCAGCGTCACCGGCTCGACCGGTGGCGGACCCTTGCGGCTAGAGCGCCCGAAGGCCATTGATCACCTCACGCAGAATGCTCACATCCGGCAGCTCGGCCGGCGGAACGGGACGGGTTACGTGGACGAGTTCGTCCTCGACGAGGTCGCCGACCAGGACCCGGACCACGCCCACGGGCAGGTCCATCCCGGCGGCGAGCTCGGCGATCGACTGAGGGAGCTCGCTGCAGCGTTCGACGATCTCCACATGTTCCGGGGAGAGCGTCTGGTCACGGCCGGGGTCGTCGGCCGCGGGCTCCGGGACGACCACCGCGATCAGGTCGAGACGGTGGCGGGTGGCACTGCTGGTGCGGCCACGCGTCATCGCGTACGGGCGCACCACGGGTCCGGCGTCGTCGTCGAACCAGTGGTGCGCGGCCTCGGTGTGACGGCCTCGCCGTGCCTGTCTCGCTGCTGCGTCGCTCATCGCATCCCCCCTCACCCTCCGGTGGGCAGACCCGACCGGGGAGCCGTCGCGAGGTGGGCGCCGACACGCTTGACCATCAGGGTCATCTCGTACGCGACCAGGCCGACGTCGGAGTCGGCGTCCGCGAGGACGGCGAGGCAGCTGCCGTCGCCGGCGGCGGTGATGAACAGGAACGCGTCCTCCAGCTCGACGACGGTCTGGCGGACCTTGCCGGCGTCGAAGTGGCGGCCCACGCCCTTGGCGAGGCTGTGGAAACCGGAGGCGACGGCGGCCAGGTGCTCGCTGTCCTCACGGCTGAGGTCCTTGGAGCCGCCGGTCGGCAGGCCGTCGCTGGAAAGCACCAGGGCCTTGCGGATGGAGCCGACCCGATCGACCAGTTCGTCGAGGAGCCAGCTGAGCTCGCCGGTTGAGTTGGATGCTGCGGCGTTCGGTGCGGTCATCGACCGTCCCCCTCCGGTGTCGTTCCTGGTGCGGTCTCACTGCGGGCGCGCTGCCAGCCTCGCTGCATCGCGGCCATTCGGTTGCGTACGTCTTCCGCGGCGCGTTCGGTGTCCTCGGCGTTCTCGGCGGTCTGGGCGGTCTGGGCGGTTTCGGCGTTCTCGGCGGTGCGGGCGGTTTCGGCGGCCGAGGACACGGAGGCGGCCGGCGCGGCGGGGCGCTCGGCCTGGTCCCTCAGCTGAGGGACCAGGCTGGCCTGGCGTACGCGGCGGGGAAGGCCACCGAGCGTCAGGGTGGTCTCGTCGGACGCAGAGCCGGACGCAGAGCCGGACGCGGAGCCGGGCGCGGGGGTGCGAGGGGCTTCGGCGACGGGCTGCTCGTCGCGGGCCGTTGCCGGGTGAGTACTGGCGGGGTCGTCCACGCGGCGGCCGTGGCGCGCGACGAGCGCCGGCTTGCGGCGGGGCAGCGGCACGGGGGTCGCGAGCCGGTCGGACGAGGCGTCGGACGCCTGCCGGTGCTGCTCGGTGGCGTTGACCGCGGACGGGGCCGGGGCGGGGGCATCGGCGGGGCGCAGGGGCGGACGGGGGCGGAAGAGGCCGCCACGCTCGGTGTCCGGGCCGCTCTTGAGATCGCCGTTCAGGCCGCTGTTCAGGCCGCTGTCGAGGTCGTCGCCGAGGAGGTCGAGCGGCCCCTCCAGTTCGACGGGGCCGTCCAGGACGGAGGACACCTGTGTGAGCGCGGTGCGCCGGGGTGCGGCCTCGGCACTCCGGCGGTCCGGGGTCTTGCGGTCCAGGCGGAAACCCGCGCCCTCGGTCTCCGGGGCGTCGGTGAGCAGCGCGGCCGGGATGAAGACCACCGCGGTGGTCCCCCCGTACGGGGAGGGCTGGAGCGAGACCCGGACGTTCTGGCGGCGGGCGAGGCGGCTGACGACGAAGAGGCCCAGCCGGTCGGTGTCGGAGAGCTCGAACTCGGGGGTCTCGGCGAGGCGGAGGTTCGCGTCGAGCAGGTCCTCGGCCGACATGCCGAGACCACGGTCGTGGATCTCCAGGGTGAAGCCGTTGGCGACGCGTTCGCCGAACACCTGGACCGCCGTGTGCGGGGGCGAGAAGACGGTGGCGTTCTCGAGGAGTTCGGCGATGAGGTGGGTGAGGTCCGCGACGGCGGGGCCGCCGACGCCGATGCGCGGGAGGCGCCGTACCTCGATGCGTTCGTAGTCCTCGACCTCGGCGACCGCGGCCCGGACGACGTCCATGAGCTGGATGGGCTTGCGCCACTGGCGGGAGGGGGCGGCGCCGGAGAGGATCACGAGGCCCTCGGCGTGGCGGCGCATACGCGTGGTGAGGTGGTCGAGGCGGAAGAGGTCGGACAGTTCCTCGGTGTCCTCGGTGCGCCGCTCCATGGTGTCGAGGAGGCTCAGCTGGCGGTGCAGGAGGACCTGGTTGCGGCGGGCGAGGTTGACGAAGACCTCGGAGACGCCGCGGCGCATGTCGGCCTGTTTGACGGCGGCTTCGACGGCGGCGCGCTGGAGGGTCTTGAGCGCCTTGCCGACCTGGCCGACCTCGTCCTTCTCGTACTCGAGGTGCGGCACCTCGGTCTCGACGTCGACCTGCTCGCCGGAGGCGAGGCGGCGCATCACGCTCGGCAGACGTACGCCGGAGACCTCCTGGGCCTCCTTGCGGAGCCTGGTCAGGTCGCGCACCAGGCCGCGGCCGATGCGTACGGAGACGATGACGGAGAAGAGGACGGCGAGGAAGCCGAGGACGCCGGCGATGCCGGCCTTGAGCAGGACGCCGTACGCGGCGGGCTCGACACGCTCCTGGTAGCGGTCGCCCGCCTCTCGGTTCTCGGTGGCGAGCCCGCCGAGGACGGCGGTCGCGGTGTCCTCCCAGCGTGCGGCGTCGGTCGTGCGCGGGTTGTTGGTGGCGCCGCCGGTGATGATCGCCTCTTCGGCCTCGCGCAGCGGCTGGGTGGCCGGGCTGCGCCAGTACAGCTGGTAGACCTCGCGTTCGGCGGCCGGCAGGACTTCGAGGCTGGTCTCGTAGAACTGCCGGCGACGGGCCACGAGGTCGGAGATCAGGCGAATCTCCTCGGCGGTGAGCCGGTTGCTGATGAGCGAGGAGACGACGAGGGCGTCCTCGCGGGAGAGCGTCTCCCGCGCGCGGGCGAGGCCGACGAGGGCGCGGCCCTGCTTCTCCATCTCTACGTTGTCGAGGGCGTGGAGGTGGACGAGGAAGCTGTAACAGGGGTCTATGAGGCGGTTGTAGAACTCCAGCGCCTGGATGCGGCCGACGGCGCGGGTGTCGACGGAGCGGCGCAGTGTCTCCAGGCCGTCGAGGGCCTCTACGAGCGAGCTGAGCCGCTGGGCGGCGGCGTCGTGCATGGCGCCGGTGACGCGGGCGTCGCGCGCGTTGGCGCGGATGACCGCGAGGGTGCGGTCGGTGGCGGCACGGTCCCGGCGCAGGGTGGTGAGGGCGTCGGCGGTGCGTGGGTCGGCCAGGTAGACCAGGCTCTGGCGGCGTTCCTCCTGGATGACGCGGACCGTGTCCTCGAGGGGATACCCGACCTTTTGCACGATGTAGCCGACATCGAGGAGGTGGCCCGCCTCACGGCCCGTGATGAAGGTGGCGAAGCCCCAGAGACCGGTGAGGGACAGGAGGGGGACGAGCAGCAGCGCCACGATCTTCCTGCGGATCGATTTCCCGCGAAAGTTCATGGCCTCCCCCAGCTCGCCCGGCCGCCCGGCGCGGCACGGGTGCACACATCAACACATCAACAAACGGCGTGAGCCTACTACTGTCCCTGGGACAACTCGAAGGTGCGTCCGGACGATTTTCGGCCGCGAGACAGAACACTGATCATGACTTGTCCTGTTATTCGGCGAGTTGACAAACCACACTGTGGCACAGGACACCTGGCGGGGAGTCATCTTGCTACCAGACGTCGGATGGCTGGAATTGCACGTTCCGGGAATCTTCCTGCGCGTTGGTGCGTCTTCTTGTACGGGGGCGGCAGGATCTGTCGGCGTAAATCAGCTCAAGACGGGCAGCCACCCTGATGTCGGTTGAGTGGTGGGGAGTGACGGTGGATGAGCACGGGGCGGCGTGAGCTGTGGGTGGAGGAGCCGGTCGGGCGGCGCAGGCTGCCGGATCCGGTGCGCACGGCGGCGGTGCGGGCCGTGCTGGTCACCTCACTGACGCTGATACAGGCGGTCGTGGCCTACCTGTTCACGGTGACGGGCTCCTGGCTGGCGTTTCCGCTGGTCCTGAGCGGCATAGGGAGCACGGTGGTGGCGACCTGGGCGGTGCTCGACGTGTGGGTGACCGGGCAGGTCTGGAAGCAGCGGTACGGGGTGGTCTCGGAGCCGAGCAGTACGGCGCGGCAGCTGCGGCGGGAGAGGCGCAGGGCCCGGCGGGCCGCCAGGGAGGCGGCCCGCATACGGAAACAGGTCCCGCAGGCGGCGACGCCGCCCGTCCCGCACGTCCAGGCCGGACCGCAGGCTTCGCAGCAGGCACCGCAGGCTTCGCAGGCACCGCAGGCTTCGCGGGCTTCGAAGGCTTCGCAGCCGGGCCCGGGTGAGCTGTCCCGGGCGTGAGTCGGCCGTGGCGGCTGCCGCAGCTGTGTCTGCTGCTTCCGCAGTGCCTTCTGCGACGCGCTAGTTCTGTGTCGCAGGGGCGGGGGTCCGTTTGAACATGCGCGTCGCGGTGATCTCGCCGTGCACCGCCGGCTCGCCCTCCTGGGCGGGCTGGGGGAGGCCGGGGCGCAGGTGCTCCTCGACACTGATGTACTTCAGGCCCGCCCGCAGGTCCGCGTCGTTGCGCAGCCGGATGACCAGGGGGAACTCGGCGAGCGCGGTCGTGTCGAACAGGCCCGTGGTGTAGAGGAGCTGGACCCCGAGCGCGTCCGACACCGCCCGCTGGAGCTCCAGCAGATACGTGGCGTTGGCGCGGCCGATGGGGTTGTCGAGGAACAGCGTCCCGGCGTGCCGGTGCTTGTCGCGGCCCCGGTCGTTGCTGCGGAGCGCGGCCATCGTGCAGTACAGGGCGATGGCGGCGGTGAGCAGCTGGCCGCCGGAGAACACGTCGCCCATCTGCCCGACGGGGACCCGTTCGGCGCGCAGCACCGCGTCCGGCTTGAGGATCTCCACGGCGACCCCCTTGGGCTGGAGGGCGGCGTGGACGCCGCGCAGCAGCAGGGACATGCCGTCGCGGCGGAGGTCGGAGTTCTTCTTGACGGCGGCGCGGGTCGCCTCGTCGATGACCTCGCCCAGCCGCTCGACGAGCGTCGTCTGGTCCGGCTCCTCGAAGCGGATGCGGAGGAACTCCTGGCCCGACCACTCTCCGAGGCCCTCGGGGAGGCGGGAGAGACGCTGGGCCGAGCGGAGCGTGGTCAGCGCGGACTCGACCAGGCCGCGCAGCCGGTCGACGATCGAGTCGCGGTTGCGTTCCAGCTGGGCCAGTTCGTCGGTGAGGACGCGCAGCCGCGGTGCGAACGCCTGGGCCCACCTGGCGGCGTGCTCGGGCAGGGCGGACGCGGGCAGTTCGCGGATCTGCTGCCGGGCCGGGGTGCGTACCTGCTCGTAGCGGGTGGAGTTGGCGTGCCGTACGAGGATGTCGCACGCCTCGCGTACGCCGGTGTCGGCGGCGGAGAGGTCGGCGGCGCAGCCGCGCAGGGAGCGTCGGGCCTCGGCGGCGGCCCCGCGGGCCTCCTCCAGGGAGTCGGCGTAGGGCTGGGGCTCCTGCGGATCCTCGTCGCCGTGCTCACGGAGCAGGTCGCGGAGGAGCGCGGCCAGCTCGTCGAAGCCGCCGGCGGCGTCCTCGGCGGCGCGGTGGGCATGGAGGAGGTGCGCGTGTGTGGCGCGGGCGGTCTCCAGGTCGTCCGTGCACGTGGCGAGTTCGCCGGTGGCCGTGCGGAGCAGGGTCTGGGCCTGGTCGGCGTCGGCGGGGATCAGCTCGTCGGGCAGGTCGGTGTGCGCCTCTCCGTCGGCGGGGGCGAGCCGCTCCGCCTCGCCACGCAGCCGGCCCAGCTTCTCGCTGGCCTCGGAGGCGCGGGACTCCAGGAGCTGGACGAGGGACTCGGCGCGGGCGGCGGCGGCCTGGCGGGACGGTCCGTCGGCGCCGTCGGGGCTGTCCAGAAGCTGGGCGGCGCGGGTGCGGACCTTGTTGGTGAGCCGGTCCAGCTCGGCGAGGGCGGCGCTCTCGTCGCTCTCGGCGCGGGCCTGCTCGGCGCGCAGGTCGGCGCCGACGCCCACCTTCTCGTACAGCTGCGACGCTGCGCGGTACGCCTCGCGGAGCGCGGGCAGGGAGGGGCGAGGAACGCCGCCGTCGAGGAGGGCGGTGCCGTCCGGCTTCTCCTCGGGGAGATTCTCGGGGGCGCCGGCGATCTCGGCGCGTTCGGCGCGCAGGGCCCGGGCGGTGCGGTGGGCGTCGTCCGCGGCGCGCTGGGCGGCGCGGCGGTCCTCGTCGGCGGCGCGGGCACGCTCCAGGCATGTCCGGGCCTTGGCCTCGGCTTCGGCGGCCTCGTCGGCGAGTTCACGGAGGCGGACCTGCCAGCCGGCCCTTTCGCGGAGCCTGAAGGCGAGGCCGGCGAGGGCGTCGGCGGCACGGCGGGCGCGCTGGGCGGCGTCCTGGCGTTCGTCGCGTACGCGGGCGGTCTCGGCGGCGGCCTCGTCGGCCTCCGCGCGTACCGTGCGGGCCTCGGACAGGGCCGCCTGGGCCGTCTCGGCGGCTTCGCGCGCGGTGGTGGCTGCCCGCGCGAGCTCGGCGAGCATGCCGGGCGGGCAGTCGGCGCGCCACGAGCCGATACGGGCGGCGAGCGCGCGGTCGCCGGCGAGGCGTGCGGCCAGGACGCGGATCTCCTCGTCACGTGCGACGGCGCGGGCGCGGAGGGTCTGGCGTTCCTCGTCGGCGGCGTGCTCGTCGTGCATGGCCGGGTTCGGCGGGACGAGGAAGACCTCGCCGTCGGTGCCGGTCCCCGGCTGCGGCACGGGGGCGAGGAGGGCGGCGGCGGTGCCGACGGCCACGGCGGAGCGCGGCAGCAGGGCGGCGCCGGCGAGGGCTTCGCGGGCCCGCGTGTACGAGAGGGGGTCGGTGACGACGACGCCGTCGACCAGCTCCGGGCGGGCGGCGAGAACGGCGGCGTGGTCGGCCGGGTCGACGGACTGGGCGAGGTAGCGCCAGCCTGGGAGGGCGGGGATGCCCTGTTCGCCAAGGTACTCGACGGTGGCGAGGACGTCGGGTCCCGGCGGCAGGAGGCCGCCGTCGCCGAGGGCGCCGAGGATGCGGGAGTCGTCCGCGGCCGCGGTGCGCAGGTCGAAGAGCTTGCGCTCGGCGGACGCGATGTTCTGGTCGAGGAGTTCGCGCAGGTCGTCGGCGTACCGGTCGAGTTCTTCGGCGGTGAGCGGGCCTTGGGTGGAGCGGCGTGCGGAGGTGCCTTCGGCGGTGGACGGGGCCGCGGCTGTGGACGGGGCCGCGGCTGTGGTGGGGGCGTCGGGGGTGTCCTCGCCGCTGATCTCACCGGTGTTCTGGCGGGGCAGCCGTGCGGTCCTCCGGGTGGTGGGCAGGCTCAGGAGTTCGGCGAGGCGTTCCTCGGCGGCGATGGACTCGGCGGCGCGGCGCTCGGCCTGGTGGGCGTTCTCGGCGGCCTGGGCGGCGTCGGCGGCGCGGGCGGCGGCCAGTTCGGCGCGGCTCTCGTCGGCGCCGGCCTCGCGGGCGCGCTCGGCGGCCACACGGGCGGCCTCGCGGGCGGTGTCCCAGGCGGCGGCTGCGGTCTTCTCGGCATCGCTGGCGGCGAGCGCGGCGCGCGCCGGGTCGGCGTCCGGTGCGGTGTCGTCGAGCCAGCCGGCCCGTACGGCTTCGGCGGTCTCCTGCTCGACCTCCGCGAGGCGCTGGCGGAGGTGGCCGCCCTCGCTGCGGGCGCGCTGGGCCTCGGTGGCGGCGGTGGTGGCGTCGCGGTGTGCGGTCTCGGCGGCGTCCTGGAGAGCGGCGGAGCGCTCCTCCTGCTCGTCGGCGTGGCGTTCGCCGTCCTCGGCGGCGGCGTGCAGCGCGCGGACCAGGTCGGAGGCGGCCTTGGCGCGGGCGGCGAGGGCGGGGGCCGCGTCCCGTTCGGCCTCCTGGATGGCGGCGGCCACGCGCGCGGAGCGGTCGGCCGCGGCGCGATGGCGCAGTACGGCCTCGGCGGCCTGCCAGGCGGCGTGCAGGGTGCGGGCGTCGGTGAGTTCGCGGCGCTGCGCGGCGGCGCCCTTCTCGGCGGCGGTGAGCGCCAGGGAGGCGTGCCGGTAGGCGAGTTCGGCGGCGACGAGGGAGCTGCGGGCGCGGGCCCGCTCGGCCTCGGTGACGGTGTGGGCGGCGGCGGTTACCTGCTGGGCCAGTTCGGCGGCGCGGCCGCGTTCCTCGGCGGCACGGGCGGAGAGGCGGTGGGCGAGGGCGCGGGTCCGGCGCTCGGCTCCCGTGTGGATGTCGCGGGCCCGGGAGCGGGTGCCGGCCGCGTCGACGATGCGGCCGAGGAGGTCGACGGAGCCCGCGGTGAAGTCGCGTTCGGCGGTGAGTTCCGCGCGGCGGCCGAGCTTGTTGCCGAAGCCGCTGACGAGGTCGGCGAGGCCGTCGGTGTCGCGTGTGTCGGTGACGGCGCGCAGGAGGAGGTCGGTGAAGTCGGAGTCCTTCTTGACCGCGAAGAGGCCGGCCGCCTCGCCCTCGTCGGCGTTCATCTCGCGCTGGTAGCGGAAGAGTTCGGGGTCGAGGCCGAGGTCGCCGAGGTGCTCGTTCCAGCGGTCGTGGATCTCCTCCCAGTACACCTCCAGGTGCGGGTACGCCTTGCCCGCCTCGGTGAGGGCGTCGCGGAAGCCCTTCATCGTGCGGCGGCGGCCCTGGGCGCCGGAGGTGCCCTCGCCGGGCGGGCGTACGGAGGTGGCCTCGGCGACGGGGAGGTTGTCGAGGCTGAGGCCGGGCCCCGGGCGGAAGGAGTACCAGGCCTCGGCGAACTTGCGCGGGTCGTTGGAGACCTGGCGGCCGCGCCACTCGCTGACCTTGCCGACCACGACCAGTTCGCCGGTGAGGGTGTGCTGCCACTCCAGGGCGACATGGCCGCAGTCGTCGGCGAGGAGGAACTTGCGGAGGACGCCGGAGCTGGCGCCGCCGAGGGTGTTGCGGTGGCCGGGGAGCATCACCGAGAAGATCAGCTTGAGGAGGACCGACTTGCCGCCGCCGTTCTCCAGGAAGAGCACGCCGGCGGGGGCGGGGCGGCGCGGGGGGCCGACCGGCTCGTCCTCGAAGAACTCCGCCTGGGTGGGCGCGGGGTGGGGCACGGGATCGCCCACTCCGCGCAGGTCCAGAACGGTGTCGGCGTAGCGCGCACCTGCGGGTCCGATGGAGTAGAGGCGGACCCGGGACAGCTCGTACATGGCGGCGGACTCTCGTCGGTGGTTCGAAGGTGCGGGTGGCTGGTTCGGTGGCTGGTTCGGGTTCTCGGGGTCAGGCGTGGAAGGGCAGGCCGGCGTCGGCGGCCAGCTCCAGGTCGTCGCCCTCGGGCGGCGGCAGGAGGGAGGCGGAGCCGTCGGTGACGGGGACGACGCCCAGGTCGAGGAGTTCGGCCATGGCGGCGCTGCCGGCCATGTCGCGGACCTGGAGCTGGTAGCGCGCGGTGGTGCGGTAGGTGCCGCCGGCGTCGTCGCCGGTCCGCTGGAGGAAGCCGGAGTCGGTGAGGAAGGCGACGGCCTTGCCGATGATGCCGGTGGTGGAGCCGGCGAGGCGGCGGGCGTCCTTGGTGGCGCCGGTGGCGCTGCGGCGGTTGTAGATCCGCCAGGCGGCTTCGAGTCCGGGGGCGTCGGAGGCCGGGTCGGTGTTCTCGCCGTCCTGTTCGGCGCGCTCCTCGAGGCGGCGGCAGGCCTGGCGGACGAATGCGTCGACGCCGTTGACGGAGATACGGCCGATGTAGCCGTCGTCGGCGAGGTCCTCGGGGCGCGGGAATGCCAGGGCGGCGATCGCGAGGTGGGCGAGGCCGTGCAGGAAGCGGTCGGCGGAGTCGGCGGAGGCCCGGCGGGCGTAGTCGCCCATGCGGACGGCGAAGACGGAGTCCTCCGCCGCCGTAACGGCCATCCCCGCGCGCGGGGAGACCTCCAGGACGACGAGGCCCAGGCCGGTGGCGACGGCGTCGGCGAGCCGGGCGAAGGCGGGGTCGTCGCGGTAACGGCGGAGCAGCTCTGTGTACTCGGCGTCGCGGGCCGGCAGCAGCTTCGGCTGGAGGCCGAAGGAGACGAGCCGGGCGGCGTCTGCGGCGTCGGCGGGAGTGACGCCACCGGGCACAGCGGATGCGACGGACGCGCCGGTCGCGGCGGGCTCGGCGGACGCGGCGGGCTCGGGCGTCCGTGCGGCGTCCGGCTCGCTCCACGCGTCGGGGTGCTCGGCGTGGTGGTCGCTCACGGCTGGTGCTCCTCGGTGGTGCTGCGGGTTGGGGTCAGGGGCGGGAAGGGGCGTCTCCGGGCGGACCGGCGGCCGGGGCGTCGCGGCGCCGTCATGCGGTGTCCGTGCGGGCGGCGGCCATGCCCGCCGCGTCGAGCAGGGCCGTACCGACGATGAGGTCGGCGCCGCCGAACTCGGGGTCGTCGAGTTCGGTGCCGTCGTCGACGGCGAAGAGGAGGCGTTCCTCGCCCTGGCGGTAGGCCGTGCCGACCGGGGGGCTGGCGGCGTGGACGGCGAGGAGGGCGATCAGGTACGGCAGGTCGGGGTCGCGGCGGCGGGCCTCGGCGAGGAGGCCGGAGAGGCGGCGCGGCGCGTCGTGCTCCAGGTCGAGCAGCTGCATGGCCGCCGCGAGCTGCTCATCGCTGAAGCGGCTGTCGGCGGGCGTGGCGATCAGGTCGGGCTCGGGCATCTCGGCGCCGAGGTGCTCCCGCTCCATGGGAGGCGTGAACAGCAGGTCGACCAGATCGCCGACGCGGACGGAGCCGGGGGTGCGCAGGCCCGTGCCGCGCGCGAAGTACGCGTCGGTGACGCGGATGGCCTGCTCCACGGGGAGCGGCAGGATCGGCGCGACGAGCTGTCCGTACAGGTCGAGGCCGCTTCGGGTGGTGGGCCGGGCGAAGGCCTGGCGGTCCTGTTCGGCACGGAAGAGGGGTCCGGCCTCCAGGAGGCGGGACTGGAGCTGCGTGTGGCGGCGGATGCAGTCCTTGACTATGTCGACGAGCTCGGCGGCGCGGCGCTTGTGCTCGGGGTCCTCGGCCTCGTCGCGGGCCTTGCGGATGTTGGTGAGGATCGCGTTCTCGTGGCGGTACCGGTCTGCCACGTGCGCGAGGGCCTCGTCGATCATGTCGGGGACCGTGGTGAGCCAGTCGACGGCCCGGACGTTGCGCCGGGTGGCCTCCAGGGTCCTGCGGAGGGCCTCCGCGTACTGCACGGTCCGGTAGCGGGCCTGTTCGGCGGCGAGCTGGGCGTCGGCGAGCCGGCCGCGGCTGATCAGGACCTCGAGCTTGACCTCGGCGGCGATCTGCGCGCTGGTGACGTCCGTGTCGAGAGCGCCCACCAGGACGTTGACCGCTTCGTCGGTGGTGCGGAGGTAGACGCTGCCGCCGTAGCCGGGGACCTCCTCGATGAGCTTGAAGTCGTAGTCCCGGCGTACGTACACACCGTCGGGGCCGAACGTGCCGTACACGGCGCGGAAGCCGCGGTCGACGCTGCCGACGTTGATCAGGTTCTCCAGGACCCAGCGGGCGACGCGCTCGTGTTCGGCGGCGGGCCGCCGCGGGGCCTGGGCGGCGACGCGGGGCAGCAGCCGGGCGACGATCTGCTCGTGGTCGGCGCCGGTGTCGAAGTCCATGTTGAGCGTGACGAGGTCGATCGCGGCGAGGGCGACCTCCGCCATGGTGTAGACCGAGTACTCGCCCGCCAGATTCGCCTTGCGCGCGTCCAGGTCGTGCAGCGGCGCGGTGCAGGCGAGCGCGCGCAGGCGTCGCGCCAGTCCTTCGTCGGCGGCCGGGCCCTGCGCGGGCCGCGGCCCCGCGCTGAGCTGGGGCGGAACGAATTCCGTCGGTTCCGTCGGGGCAGGCGAAGTCACGCTGCACAGAGTAGGTCCTCGCACTGACAGCGGTCGAAACGGCGCGGACCGGCCGGGCGCGGCGGGCGGGTCGGACAGGGCGCGGGCAGGGACGGGCAGATCGGCCAGGGCGCCGTGGCGGGCGGGGCGGGTCAGGCCGGGGGCGGGGTGCTGTCGGTCACGCGGTCGGCGTACGCCTCGACGAGCTCGGCACGCGAGTCGTCGAGGTAGTCGGCGAGTAGCCGTTCGGCGGTGGTGCGCTCCCCCGCCCGCAACGCGTCCAGGATCTGCCGGTTTCGCATGAGATAGCGGTCGTGCAGGGTGCGCGGGTCGTCCACCATGTGGAAGGCGAGGCGGAGTTCGGCGAGAACGCCGCGCATGAGCTCGTCGGTGCGCTCGCTGCCGGCGAGGGCGACGAGTTCCCGGTGGAAGTGGATGTTGGCGGTGGAGACACCCTTCCAGTCGCCCCGGCCCGCGTGCCGCTCCCCCTCGGCGACGGCCTCGATCAGCCCGTCGAGGGCGAACGGCGGCTCGCCGAGGTCGTGGACGACGGCGCACTCGACGAGCTGCCGGGTGCGGTAGATGTCGACGACGTCGTCGACCGCGAGGACCCGCACGAACACACCGCGGTTGAGCTCGTGGACCAGCAGCCGTTCATGGGCGAGCAGCCGGAACGCCTCACGCAGGGTGTTGCGGGAGACCCCGAGGGCGCCGCCGATGCTCTCCTCCGACAGCCGGGTGCCCGGAGGGAAGTAGCCCTCGGCGATCCGGGTGCGCAGGATGTCCGCGATCCGCTCGGCCGTGCTCGTGCGCCCCAGCAGCGCACGGCCGTCCGCCAGTCCGCCACCCGTCGTCGCCACCAGCGACCTCTCCTCCGCGTACGGCCGTTCCTGTCGTGGCCATCGTAGTTGTCCACACCCCTTGTCGGATCGTTCAACGATCCTCTACCTTGTCCGACATCGCACGGCTCCACACTCAGGGGCCGGTACACGGGGGTGTATCCGCGCTCGTCGCCGGACGGGTGGCGGCTCATCGGGTGGCGCTGTTGTCGCCGGGGTCGCTGGCGGCGCGCTGCGCACGCTGACCACGCGTGCGTAGGTGCGGTTCGTACCGGCGGGGTGACCTGGGGCCCGGGTCGGGGCCGGGGTAGGGGACCCGGGGTAGGGGGCCCTGAGCCGCATGCCCCGGGTCGCACCGCTCCCTTGGCTCATCCTTCGGCCGGTGGAGGTCCGTAGCCGCCGCCCCCGGGGGTGGTGACGACCAGGACGTCGCCCGGTTGGACGTCCACCATGTCGACGCCGTTCAGGGGCTCGACGGTGCCGTCGGCGCGTTCGACAGCGTTCGTGCCGGGGGCGCCGGGTTCGCCGCCGGCCATTCCGTACGGGGGGACCCGGCGGTGGCCGGTGAGGAGGGCCACCGTCATGGGCTCCAGGAAGCGGATGCGGCGTACGACGCCGTCGCCGCCATGCCAGTGGCCGCGGCCGCCGCTGCCCGCCCGTACCGCGAAGGAGTCCACGCGGACCGGGTAACGCCACTCCAGCACCTCGGGGTCGGTGAGCCGGGAGTTGGTCATGTGGGTCTGCACGGCGTCGGCACCGTCGAAGCCGTCGCCCGCGCCGGACCCGCTGGCCACGGTCTCGTAGTACTGGACGCGGTCGTTGCCGAAGGTGACGTTGTTCATGGTGCCGGAGCCCTCCGCCTGCACGCCGAGGGCCGCGTACAGGGCGCCGGTGACCGCCTGGGACGTCTCGACGTTGCCCGCGACGGTCGCGGCCGGGTACGTCGGCGCCAGCATCGAGCCGTCCGGGACGCGCACCTCCAGGGGCTCCAGGCAGCCGCTGTTGAGCGGGATGTCGTCGGCGACGAGCGTCCGGAAGACGTACAGCACCGCCGCCATGACGACGGACTTGGGGGCGTTGGTGTTGCCCGGCTGCTGCGGTGACGTTCCCGTGAAGTCGAGGACGGCGCCGCGCCGGTCGCGGTCGACCCGCAGGGTGACGTTGATGGCGGCGCCGCTGTCTGTCTCGTAGCGGTACGAGCCGTCGTGCAGGGTGGCGACGATACGCCGGACCGACTCCTCGGCGTTGTACCGTACGTGCCCCATGTAGGCGTGGACGACGTCGAGGCCGAACTCGTCGACCATGCGGTGCAGTTCCTCGATGCCCTTCTCGTTGGCGGCGATCTGGGCGCGCAGGTCGGCGAGGTTGGTGTCCGGGTCGCGGGAGGGGTAGGGGGCCGCGGTGAGGAGCTCGCGGGTCTCCTCCTCGCGGAGCCGCCCGTCCCGTACGAGCAGCCAGTTGTCGAAGAGGACGCCCTCCTCGTGGATCGTGCGGCTGAACGCGGGCATGGAGCCGGGGGTGATGCCGCCGATTTCGGCGTGATGTCCGCGTGAGGCGACGAGGAAGCGCAGCGGGCCCCCGTCCGGGCCGTGGACGGGGGTCACGACGGTGACGTCGGGGAGGTGGGTTCCGCCGTGGTACGGGTCGTTGATCGCGTACACGTCGCCGGGCTTCATGGTGCCCTCGTTGCGGCGCAGCACCTCCTTGATGGACTCGCCCATCGAGCCCAGGTGGACGGGGATGTGGGGAGCGTTGGCGATGAGATTGCCGTCCGGGTCGAACAGGGCGCAGGAGAAGTCGAGCCGTTCCTTGATGTTGACGGAGTGGGCGGTGTTCTCCAGGCGTACCCCCATCTGCTCGGCGATCGACATGAAGAGGTTGTTGAAGACCTCCAGCAGGACGGGGTCGACGTCCGTGCCGACGGCGGTGCGTTCCGGTCGGCGCAGGACCCGGCGCAGGACGAGGTGGCCGGTGTCGGCCGTGGCGGCCTGCCAGCCCGGTTCGACGACGGTCGTCGCGTCGGCCTCGGCGATGACGGCGGGGCCGGGGACGATGTCGGCGGGGCGCAGATCCTCACGCCGGTACAGCGGGGTGTCGACGCGGCCACCCGCCAGATGTACGGGCACGGTGGCGCGGGGCCGGGTGGGCCCTTCGCGCGGCGGCCGCTCCCCGGCGGCCACCGCGCCGTGCGGGCCCGCCCGGCCGACGGCCTCCACCGTGACGGCCTCGACGACCAGTGGTTTGTCCATGGTGAAGGCGTAGCGGGCCCGGTGGGCGGCCGTGAAGCCCTCCCGGAGGGCGTCCGCCGTGCCCAGCGGGACGGGGAGGCTCGCGTCGGTGCCCGCGTAGCGGACCAGCACGCGCGCGTGGGTGCTGATCGCGGTGTCGGGCAGGCCGTCCGCGCGCAACTCGGCCCTGGTGCGGTCGGCCAGCTCGGCGCAGAGGGCCTCCACGCGCGCGTGGGCGGTGTCGTCCAGCTCCGCCTCCACGGACTGCTCCCGCATGGCGGTGGCGTCGGCGAGTCCGATCCCGTACGCGGAGAGAACGCCCGCGAGCGGCGGCACGAGGACGGTGTCGATGCCGAGGGCGTCGGCGACGGCGCAGGCGTGCTGGCCGCCCGCGCCGCCGAAGCTGGTCAGGGCGTAGCGGGTGACGTCGTGGCCGCGCTGGACGGAGATCTTCTTGACGGCGTTGGCCATGTTGAGGACGGCGATCTCCAGGAAGCCCGCGGCGACCTCCTCGGGTGAGCGCCGTACGCCGGTGTGGCGCCGTACGTCCTCGGCGAGTTCGGCGAAGCGCTCCCGTACGACGTCGGCGTCGAGCGGCTGGTCGCCGCCGGGGCCGAAGACCGCCGGGAAGTGCGCGGGCTGGATCCTGCCGAGCATCACATTGGCGTCGGTGACAGTGAGCGGGCCCCCGCGCCGGTAGCAGGCGGGTCCGGGGACGGCGCCCGCCGAGTCGGGGCCGACGCGGTAGCGCTGCCCGTCGAAGTGGAGGACGGAACCGCCGCCGGCCGCGACGGTGTGGATGTTCATCATCGGCGCGCGCATCCGTACGCCCGCGACCTGGGTGCCCAGCTCGCGCTCGAACTCGCCCGCGTAGTGCGACACGTCGGTGGAGGTGCCGCCCATGTCGAAGCCGATGACCCGGTCGAACCCGGCCTGCCCGGAGGTACGGGCCATCCCGACGACGCCGCCGGCCGGGCCGGACAGCACGGCGTCCTTGCCGCGGAAGTGCGCGGCCTCGCGGAGCCCGCCGTTGGACTGCATGAACATCAGGCGGACGCCGGAGAGTTCGGCGGCGACCTCGTCCACGTACCGGCGGAGGATCGGCGACAGGTAGGCGTCGACGACGGTGGTGTCGCCGCGCGGGACGAGCTTGATGAGCGGGCTCACCTCGTGCGAGCAGCTGACCTGCGTGTAGCCGAGGTCGCGGGCGGCGTCGGCGACGCGCTGCTCGTGGTCGGGGTGGCGGTAGCCGTGCAGGAGGACGACGGCGGCGGAGGTGAAGCCGTCGCCGCGGGCGGCCTCGAGGCGGGCGGTGACGGTGTCGAGGTCCAGGGGGCGGACGACGGCGCCGTGCGCGTCGGTCCGCTCCGGGACCTCGACGACCCGGTCGTACACGGCTTCCGGGAGGAGGATGCGGCGGTCGAAGATGCGGGGGCGGTTCTGGTAGGCGATGCGCAGCGCGTCGCGGAATCCCTCGGTGATGACGAGGACGGTCGGCTCGCCGCGCCGCTCCAGGAGGGCGTTGGTGGCGACGGTCGTGCCCATCTTGACCGTGGCGATCCGGTCGGCGGGTACGGGGTCGTCGGGGCCGAGCCCGAGGAGGAGCCGGATCCCGGCGACGGCCGCGTCGCGGTAGCGCTCGGGGTCGTGCGACAGCAGCTTGCGGGTGATGAGGCGGCCGTCGGGCCGTCGCCCCACGATGTCGGTGAACGTGCCGCCACGGTCGATCCAGAACTCCCAGCGCCCGGTCATTCCCCCATTCTCGCCCGCCGGCGCGCACGGCGCGGGGGTACCGCGGGCGGGCGGGTCGGCAGGGCTGGACGACCCGCAGGCGACGGGCGGTGCCCCCTACGGACATCCCCGCGGGCCGCCCCGCGGACGTCCCCGCGAAAGGCCCTGCGGCCACCCCGCACGCACTGTGACCAGCGGGTCGTGGCCATGTGCGGCGAGGTGCCGGGCGGTCTGCAGGGCGCGGTGCGCCACACCGAGGCCATCAGGCCGGGAGAGGCTCGGTGACGATGACGCCACGCATACGGGTGATGCCGTACGGCCCGGCGGGGCCCCGTGGACTCGCGGGCCGTTCCGCCCGGGGCGGCGTCCCGTGGCGTCTGTCCGAGCGGGGGCCGCACGGCGCGCCCCGCGGCACCTCACACGGCGGGCGCGTCGGGCCCGATCCGGCTCCGTACCGCCGTCTGTACCTCGTCCTCCTCGGCCGGATCGGCGGCCAGGCGGCGGAGGCGTTCGGCGACGCGCACGTCACCCGTCTCGGCGTGCAGGGCGGCGACCTCGCGGGTGGTCTCCTCGCAGTCCCAGAGGCACTCGACGGCGAAGCCGGTCCGGAAGGTGGGATCGGTCGCGGCGAGGGCGCGGGCGGTGCGGCCGCGCAGTTCGGAGGAGGCCGCCTCGCGGTAGATGTGCCGCAGTACGGGCGCCGCGCAGGCGATGCCCAGCCGCCCGGCGCCGTCGACGAGCGGGTAGAGCGAGAGACCGTCCGGACCGTCGGTGCGCACGGCCTGGCGGAGGGCGCCGAGGACGAGCGGGGCGTCCTGGTCGCCGCCCCGGGAGGCGAGGACACCGCCCGCGGAGGTGCCCAGCGCGTCGGGGCGGTGCACCCAGCCGCGGGCCCGGTCGACGGCGGCCTCGCCGCACATGCGCTCGAAGGCACTGACGGCGGCTTCGGCGACGGTACGGAAGACGCTGTTCGCGGCGGCCTCGATCAGGTCGAGGACGGCAGGGTCGCGGGCCTCGGCGAGGTAGTGGAGGGCGGCGCAGCGGGCGCCGTCGGGGCCGCTGCGGGCGGCCTCCAGGATGAGGGGCCGGTCGTCGGGGCCGGCGACGGCGGTGAGACAGCGGGCGGCGGGGCCGTGCAGGACGCTGCCGCGCTCAAGGCCCTGTTGGGCCCAGTCGAAGACGGCCTGGACGCTCCAGCCGGGGCGCGGGCCGGTCGGCCGCATCTGCCGCTGCCAGCGGTCGAAGGAACCCTGCTCACCGGCGGCGCGCACCCGGGCGCCGACCGTCTCACGAGGGTCCTCGGCCCACAGCCGCCAGGGCCGTGGCTCGAAGGCGTCGCGTACGGCGGCGGCCAGCTCGGCCTCGCCCTCCGGGGTGGCCGGGAAGCGGGCGAGGACGGGGTCGGCGAGTCCGCGCAGCGCGGTGTCGTCGTCGCGGAGCGCCAGCTCGTCGAGGGCCCACGTCCAGTTGGTGCCGACCGCGGCGTAGCGGCGCAGCAGCAGGAGGGCATCGCGGCGGCCGTATGAGGCGAGGTGGCCGAGTACGGCGAGGGCGAGGCCGGTCCGTGACTCCTCGGTGTCGAGGTGGTCGTCGACGCTGAACAGATGGGCCTCGACCGACTCCAGTCCTCCGTGGAGATCGAGGTAGAGGCGTGCGTAGTAGAGGGAGCGGTTCTCGACCTGCCAGTCGCGGCGAGGGTCGTTGAGGACGCAGTGGTCGAGGGCGGCGAGGGCCTCGTCGCGTGGCGCGGCGAGCGCGTGCAGCGTGCCGTCGCCGCGGCCCCTCTGCAGCAGGCCGAGCAGGGTGCCGCTCGGCGCTATGACTGGTTCGAACATGGAAAACGCCTCACATCAAGCTGTCGACTGGGCGGGCGCGGTCGGGCGTCCCGAAGCAACCGGGGTGGGTTGATCGCCGGTGACCGGCTAGGCCGCGCAGCAACATGAGGAGCCGCCCGTCGTCTTCTGCTTGGTGTCGACCATCTTCCTCTGCCTCTGCCTTCTCTCGGTGGCCCCCTGCGGGCCCGTCGTCATGATGACCCAGCGGTTTCGCCGCCGCGACCACATTTACGGTCCGTGTCCGTCCGGCGTTCGCTGCCCGTTTCCGGGCCGTTCACCGGCTCCCGAACAGCTCCAGGAGGTCTGTCTTCCCAAACATGCGGGCGGTATCCACGGCGGACGGAGTGCCGGCCTCCGGATCGGCGCCACCGTCGAGGAGTGCGCGGACGACGGCGCCCTCGCCCTTGAAGACGGCTCCGGCGAGGGGGGTCTGGCCGCGGCCGTTGGCACGGTTCGGGTCGGCGCCGCGGGCGAGAAGGGCTTCCACGGTCCCTGCGTGGCCGTGGTAGGCGGCGAGCATCACGAGTGAGTCGCCCGTGTCGTTGGTGAGGTCCGAAGGCGCGCCGGCGTCGAGGTAGGCGGCGAGCGCCCGGGCCTCGCCCCGGCGCGCCAGGTCGAAGATCTTCGACGCGAGTTCGATCACCTCGGGGTCGGGCGTTTCGCTCATCGGCGTGGCCACCTTTCCTGCTGTTTCTGCGCTGTCGCCGTGCGTACGGCGAGGTCAGCCGTACGAGTGAACCGACAGGGTACTGCCCGTCGACGCAGGGTTCGACGTGCGCCAGTCAAGTGAAAACGCCAGAGCTTCACCCATTTGCACCTTTTATCGCATAGATGCTTGCTGTGAGCCTGGAATGACTCATGGTGACTGTCCCTTCAACCAGGAGAAACCCTCATGATCCTGTCTATGTCAGGCGTGGTACTGCTCGGAATCATCGTGTTCCTCTTCTTCAAGAAGGACGGGCTCAAGGCGTCCCACGCCCTCGTCTGCGCGCTCTTCGGCTTCTATCTCGCGGGGACGGCGATCGCCCCGAGCATCACGGCGGGCGGGCAGAGCCTCGCCAGCCTGCTGGGCGGCATCAGCTTCTGACGCCCCGGACTCCTCGGCACCTCCCCCTTCCACGACCACCGGAAAAACAGGAGAAGACGTGGCCCGGCGACCACTCCCCCGCATTCTGAGCAGCGGCAGCGCCTCGATCGCTCGCAGCCGAGAGGTCGCGCGCACGGCCGCCGACAACGCCACGGACGTCATCCATCCGCTGATCACTGTCTCGCGTGGTCTGCGGAAGCTCGCGGTGGCCGGGCGCGCCAGGTGGGCGGCGACACCCAAGGAGCGGCGCGGTCCCACGCTGTTCCTGGCCGCCCTGTGCGTCCTGGCCGTCGCGCTGATGCCGTACGGGCCGCTGCTCGGCCTCATCGCGGTGATGGGCGCGGCGGCGTGGAAGGGGAGGGAACGCCCCGTCGTGCGGACGGGGCCCGACGAGGCGGAGACCGAGCGGCTGCGGGCGCTGTACGAGGCCCTGGTGCCGCACTTCTCGGTGCCCGACGACCCCAGCCCGCTCTTCGCCCACGGCGGGGAGTGGAACCGCGTCTTCGAGGACTTCGCGTTCGACGCGGACGCGCGGCCGACCCGGCTGCTCATCTCGTACCCGGCGTACTTCCCGGACGGCGAGGCGGCCTCGCGCGCCAGGATCGAACAGCTTCTGCACGCGAAGTCGGGGCGTGGCCGCGAGTACCTCTTCGACTGGGACGAGGAGGGCAACCAACTCCTGATGAGCGTCCTGCCGGCGCTCCCGACCTCAATCGCGGCGCAACGGTTCGTGACGGTGCCCGGCGAGACGGTACTCGGTTTCACGGACGCCGCGGCGGTCCAGCGGACCGTCCCGGTCCGGGACGGGGACGCGACGCGGGACGCGCCCGCGGTGGTGTGGCGTACGGGGCCGCGCTCGACGGAGCCCCATCTAATGGCGGTCGGCCAGCCGGGCAGCGGCATCAGCACGCTCCTGCGCTCCATCGCGCTCCAGGCGCTGCAGCACGACGGGGACGTGCTGGTCGTCGAGGGCTGCGGGACCGGCGAGTACGCGTGCCTGGCAGGCCGGGCCGGCGTCCTGGGCGTCGAGTGCGGACCGGCCGGCGCGCTGTCCGCCCTGGAGTGGGCGGCCCGCGAGACCGAGCGGCGCCTGGCCGCCGCGCACGAGGCCCGGCAGGCGGGGCGGCCCGCGCCGATGGAGGTACGGCGGCCGCTGTGGATCCTGCTGGACCGGCCGAGCGTCCTCGGCGACCTGGCGGCCACGGAGGGGCGTGCGGACCCGCAGGAGCTCCTCCAGGTGCCGCTGCGGCACGGCAGGGCGGCCTACGTGACGGTGGTGGTGGCCGAGCAGTTCGACACCGTGGGCGCCCTGGGCGAGGCGGTACGGGCCCACACCCGCGCGCGTGTGACGCTCGGTTCGGCCACGCCCGGGCAGATCGCGGCGGCCCTGGGCACCCCGTCCCGCACGACACCGCCGCCCCAGGTCCCGCCCGGCCGCGGCTACGCCCGTCTCGGCACGGCCCCGGTGCTCCGCCTCCAGGTCCCCTTCACCCCGGACCCGTACGACGACGCGACCCCGGAGCCGCACCGCCGCGCGGTCCTGAACCTCCTGCCGGAGCGCCACACCCAGGAGTCGCTCGTGCCGGAGCGCCCGGCCCCGGAGTCCCCCGCACAGGAGACCCCGAACCAGGCGGCCCCGAACCAGGCGGCCCCGGCTCAGGGGGCCCGGCCACAGCAGACCCCGCTCCCGGCGGGCGAGCAGGCGGTGCCCGGCTGACGGCCCGCCCCTCGGGCGACGCGTCCCTCAGGCCACGAACGTCCTCGGCTCCTCGGCGACCGGCCCCGCGTTGGTCCCCGACCGGACCATGCGGGCGGCGGCGGCCAGCCTGCTCGCGGCCTCCTCGGCCACCGGGCCGCTGACCGTGAACGGCAGCCGGACGTACCCTTCGAAGGCGCCGTCCACGCCGAAACGGGGCCCCGACGGGACGCGTACGCCGACGCGTTCGCCGGCCTCCGCGAGGCGGGAGCCGGAGAGGCCACCGGTGCGGACCCACAGGGTGAGGCCGCCCAGCGGCACCTCGAACTCCCATCCGGGCAGCTCGCGGCGGACCGCGGCGACCAGCGCGTCGCGGTTCTCACGGGCCTGGGCACGCCGGAGGGCGACCGCCTCCTCCCAGCCGCCGGTGCCCATCAGCCAGTTGACGCCCAGCTGCTCCAGGACCGGAGTCCCCAGGTCGGCGTAGGCGCGGGCGGCGACCAGGGAGCGGATGACGTCCGGCGCGGCACGTACCCAGCCGATACGCATGCCCGCCCAGAACGCCTTGCTCGCCGAGCCGACGGTCAGCACCGTGCTGCCCGCCGGGTCGAAGGCGCAGACGGGGCGCGGCATCTCAAGACCGTCCTCCAGGTACAGCTCCGACATGGTCTCGTCGACCACGAGGACCGTGCCGGCCGACCGGGCCGCGTCGACCAGCGCGCGCCGCTGTTCCTCGTCGGCCAGGGCGCCGGTCGGGTTGTGGAAGTCGGCGACGACATACGCCAGCCGGGGCGCGGCGTCCCGCAGCACCTGCCGCCAGCGGGCCAGGTCCCAGCCGGCCAGTCCCTCGGCCATGGCGACGGGCACGAGCCGGGCGCCGGCCTCCCGCATGAGCTGGAGGATGTTCGCGTACGAGGGGGACTCCACGGCGATGCGCTCGCCGCGCCCCGCGAACAGATGGCAGATCGCGTCCATGGCGCCCATCGCGCCGGTCGTCACCATGATCTGTTCGGGCATCGTGGGGATGCCCCGCTCCGTGTACCGGTCGGCGAGCATCCGGCGCAGCGCGGGCAGGCCCGCCGGATAGTCGCCGTGCGTGTGGGCGTACGGCGGCAGCTCCTCCAGTGCGCCCTGGAAGCCCCGGGTGAGCCAGGGCTCCGGGGCCGGTAGCGCCGCGCAGCCGAGGTCGATCATCGAGCCGAGCGACTCGGGCGGCAGCGGTTCGAGGCCGCGCGCGGGCAGCGGGTTGCCCGCCGGTACGGTCGTCCAGCTCCCCGCGCCGCGCCGGGATTCCAGGAAGCCCTCCGCGCGCAGCGCCTCGTAGGCCGCCGCGACGGTCGTACGGCTCACCGAGAGCGACAGGGCGAGTTCGCGCTCGGCGGGCAGGCGGGCGGCGACCGGCACCCGGCCCTCCAGGACGAGCAGGCGGATTCCGTCTGCGAGCGCGCGGTAGGCGGGCGGCTTACGGGTGCCGGGCCCCGCGGGTCGGGGCTGCTGCGCGGTCAGCTGGCGGGCCAGCTGGGCGGGACCCACCGCCGAAGTCCACTGAGCCATGACTTCAGTCCACCTTCCTCGAATTGGCCATGGTTGGCATCCGATTCCACGCCAGAGAGTGTCACAAGCCAGTCCACCACATCAGCACACCGGGGAGTACACCTTGTCCAGCCCCAAACCCGAAGACGCGACGCGCGGAATGCGCGGGCGGCGGATTCCGCGCCGGCTCCTCCAGCTCGCCGGCGGCCTCGTCCTGTACGGCGCGAGCTCCGCGCTCCTCGTCCGCAGCGGCCTCGGACTGGAGCCCTGGAACGTGCTCCACCAGGGCCTGTCCCGGCTCACCGGCCTCTCCATCGGCGTGGTGGTCACCGTGCTCGGCGCGGCCGTCCTGCTCCTGTGGATCCCGCTCCGCCAGAAGCCGGGCCTCGGCACCGTCGCGAACGTCCTCGTCATCGGCGCCGCGATGGACGGCACCCTCTTCCTGGTCCCGGACGCCCACGGCCCGCTCGCCCGTACGGCGCTCATGGTCGCCGGGATCGTGCTCAACGGGCTGGCCACCGGCCTCTACATCGCGGCCCGCTTCGGCCCGGGCCCGCGTGACGGCCTGATGACCGGCCTGCACCGGCTGACCGGCCGCTCGGTCCGGCTGATCCGCACCCTCATCGAGGTCGGGGTCGTCGCCACCGGCTTCCTCCTCGGCGGTTCCCTCGGTGTCGGAACGCTGCTGTACGCCCTCACCATCGGGCCGCTCGTCCAGCTGTCCCTCCGGCTGTTCGCCGTACCCGACGCCACCCGGAGCGCCGCTCCGGAGACGGCCGGCGGCAGCACCGTGGTCGCCTCGGGGTCACCGGAACGGGTGATACTGCCGCGGTGACTCGCCTTCCGCGCCCCCGACCGGGCCACCCGTACCTGGACCACCCCTCCCCCATACCGTTCGCCCACCGCGGCGGCGCGGCCGACGGGCTGGAGAACACCCTGACCGCGTTCCGGCGGGCCGCCGACGCCGGCTACCGGTACTTCGAGACGGACGTCCACACCACGGCCGACGGCCGGCTGGTCGCGTTCCACGACGCGACCCTCGACCGGGTGACCGACGCGCGCGGCCGGATCGCCCGCCTCCCCTGGAGCGCCGTCCGGCAGGCGCGCGTGGCGGGGAAGGAGCCGCTGCCGCTCTTCGAGGAGCTGCTGGAGGAGTTCCCGGAGGCCCGCTGGAACGTCGACCTCAAGGCCGAGTCGGCGCTCGCCCCGCTCGTCGCCCTGATCCGGCGGGCGAACGCCTGGGACCGGGTCTGCGTGGGCTCCTTCAGCGAGGGGCGGGTGGCCAGGGCACGCAGAGCCGCCGGGGAGCGGCTCGCCACCTCGTACGGCGTCCGGGGGGTCCTGGGGCTGCGGCTGCGCTCGTTCGGGATATCGGCGGCGCTGCGCGCGGGGGCGGTCGCCGCGCAGGTGCCGGAGACGCAGGGCGGTGTCCGGGTCGTGGACCGGCGCTTCGTGAGGGAGGCCCACGCGCGCGGGCTCCAGGTGCATGTGTGGACGGTCAACGATCCGCGGCGTATGGCCTCTCTCCTGGACCTGGGGGTCGATGGCATCATGACCGATCATCTGGAGACGCTGCGTACGGTGCTCACCGGCCGGGGGGCGTGGGTCTGACCCGGGAGAGCCGGGGCCGGGACGAACGAGGGGGCGCGTGTGACCGCCGAGACCGCCGACCGGGAGGCGGGCGCGCCCGACGCGCCGCCCCCGGACCGCAGACGTGAACAACGCGGCTGGTACTTCTACGACTTCGCGTGCTCGGTCTACTCGACCAGCGTCCTGACGGTCTTCCTCGGGCCGTATCTGACGTCGGTCGCGAAGGCCGCGGCGGACGCGGACGGCTTCGTGCACCCGCTGGGCGTCCCGGTCCGGGCGGGGTCGGTCTTCGCGTACTCCGTGTCCCTCTCGATCGTCCTCGCGGTGCTGGTGATGCCGCTGGCGGGCGCGACCGCCGACCGTACGGGGCGCAAGAAGCCGCTGCTGGCGGCCGCGGCGTATGTGGGCGCGGGCGCGACGGCGGGGATGTTCTTCCTGGACGGCGACCGGTATCTGCTGGGCGCGTTCCTGCTGATCGTTGCGAACGCGTCACTGGCCGTGTCGATGGTGCTGTACAACGCCTACCTCCCGCAGATCGCCGAGCCCGAGGAGCGCGACGCGGTCTCGTCGCGGGGCTGGGCGTTCGGCTACACGTCGGGGGCGCTCGTCCTCGTCCTGAACCTCGTGCTGTACATCGGGCACGAGTCGTTCGGCCTCTCGGAGTCGGCCGCGGTGCGGATCTGTCTGGCGTCGGCGGGCCTGTGGTGGGGTGCCTTCACGGTCGTACCGCTGCGGCGGCTGCGGGACCGCCGAGTGGAGCCGGGCGGCGAGGGTGCGGTCGGGTCGGGGTGGCGGCAGCTGATGTCGACACTGCGCGACATGCGGCGGCATCCGCTGACCCTCTCCTTCCTGCTGGCGTATCTCGTCTACAACGACGGCGTGCAGACAGTGATCTCGCAGGCGTCGATCTACGGCTCGGAGGAGCTGGGCCTGGACCAGACGACGCTGATCACGGCGGTGCTGCTGGTACAGGTCCTGGCCGTGGTGGGGGCACTGGCGATGGGGCGGCTGGCCCGGTCGTACGGCGCGAAGCGGACGATCCTGGGATCGCTGGCGGTCTGGACGCTGATCCTGGCGGCCGGGTACTTCCTGCCGGCCGGGGCACCCGGCTGGTTCTTCGCGCTGGCGGGGGCGATCGGGCTGGTGCTGGGCGGCAGCCAGGCACTGTCGCGGTCGCTGTTCTCGCACCTGGTGCCGCGCGGCAAGGAGGCCGAGTACTTCTCGGCGTACGAGATGAGTGACCGCGGACTGAGCTGGCTCGGGCCGCTGGTCTTCGGGCTCGCCTACCAGCTGACCGGCAGCTACCGGGACGCGATCATCTCCCTGGTGGCGTTCTTCGCTCTGGGATTCGTGCTGCTCGCGCGCGTGCCGGTGCGGCGCGCGGTGGCCGCGGCGGGGAATCCTGTGCCGGAGCGGATCTGATCGAAACCGGACCTGATTTAGACGGCGAAGTCAAAGGCCGGTAGTGTACGCCTTTGGCCTGCCAGGCGGACCGTTACTGCGTGCTCAATTGACGAAAACGCTGGGTGACATCTGCTGCCAGATGTGACAAACCGGGCACTGGTGGGTACAACAAGGGGCGGCACGACGGGCGACGCATTACCCGTAACGGGAATCTTTACCGCCGACCGGACGTTGACCGGATGACGACGACAGCGACACCTGTCCTGTGGGCGACAAGCCCGGGAGGCACGATTCATGAGTGAGCGAGCTCTTCGCGGCACGCGCCTCGTGGTGACCAGCTACGAGACCGACCGCGGCATCGATCTGGCCCCGCGCCAGGCGGTGGAGTACGCATGCGAGAAGGGCCATCGTTTCGAGATGCCCTTCTCGGTCGAGGCGGAGATCCCGCCGGAGTGGGAGTGCAAGGTCTGCGGAAGCCAGGCGCTTCTGGTGGACGGTGACGGCCCCGAGGAGAAGAAGGCGAAGCCCGCGCGTACGCACTGGGACATGCTCATGGAGCGACGCACCCGCGAGGAGCTGGAGGAAGTGCTGGCCGAGCGGCTGGCGGTCCTGCGTTCCGGCGCCATGAACATCGCGGTGCACCCGCGTGACAGCAGGAAGTCCGCGTGACCGGCTAGAACCGGCCACGCGCAGAGCCGCGGGGCGCGGTACGCATCGACGTACCGCGCCCCGCGGCTTTCGCGCGCCCGGGCGCGGGCCCGGGGACGGGCGCGGGCACGGGGACGGGCACGGGCGCGGCAGGCTCAGGGGGTCAGCGGCGGGCTCCCCGCGGCTTTCGCGCGCCCGGGCGCAGGCCCGGGGACGGGCGCGGGCACGGGCGCGGCAGGCTCAGGGGGTCAGCGGCGGGCGCGACCCGTCGTCGTTCCCGGGGCCCGGCCCGCGGCGGTCGTCGTCGCGGATGACCTCGCCCTGGACCACCTTGCCGTCCGGGCGGTGGATACGGGCCTGCTGGAGCACCGCGCCCATCCGGCGGTCGACCGAGCGCTCCACGTACCCGGCGAGGGCCGTGCGGAGCGGCGGGATCAGCAGGAGCAGGCCCAGCGCGTCGGAGATCAGCCCCGGCAGCATCAGCAGCAGGCCCCCGAGCATCAGCATGCCGTTGCCGCCGCTCCCCCGGTCGGCCGTGGACGGCGGCTGCGCGCCCGCCTGCTGACGCTGGAGCTGCTCGGTCAGCGTCGTGAACGCGCGCCGGCCGGCCCGCTTGATCACGGCGGCGCCGAGGACGCCGCCGCCGATCAGCAGGGCGAGCACGGTCAACCCGCCGGCGGCGTCGGCCACCAGGGTGAGCAGCCAGATCTCCAGCACCAGCCAGGCGGCTATGCCGAGGGGGGCGAGGGTGCGGGCGCGGGAGCGCCCACGGACGGGAGGAGGCGGTGCACCGGTCGTCATGCCCCCAGTGTGCCTGGGGCCACGACCGTACGGCGTAAGGGCCCCGGAGGTGTCAGGGGTTCCCCCGGCCCAGCAGGCGGCCCGCCCGGGCGCTCACGCCCCAGGCCGTGACGCGCCACAGCGCCTCGACGACGATGTCCCGGCTCATCTTGGAGTCACCGTGCTCCCGCTCCACGAAGGTGATCGGCACCTCCACGACATGGAACCCGGAGGCGACCGCGCGACGCGCGAGATCGACCTGGAAGC
The DNA here is from genome assembly GCF_008271805.1 of Streptomyces sp. TRM49041. Lineage (GTDB taxonomy): Bacteria > Actinomycetota > Actinomycetes > Streptomycetales > Streptomycetaceae > Streptomyces. The sequence continues at coordinate 64,380 of NZ_VSRY01000015.1, read as the reverse complement.
AGTACCCCTGGGACGCCACGTCGGTCAGCCCGAGCCCCTCCAGGGTCTCCCGGCGGAACGCCCGGTACCCGCCGGTGACGTCGCGGATCGGGACGCCGAGGAGCAGCCGGGAGTACGTGCTGCCGCCGCGCGAGAGGAACTGGCGGGACCTGGGCCAGTTCACGACCCGGCCGCCCGGCACCCAGCGGGAGCCGAGCACCAGGTCGGCGCCCTTCAGGGCGGTGAGCAGCCGGGGCAGCTCCTCCGGCTGGTGGGAGCCGTCGGCGTCCATCTCGACGAGGACGCCGTAGCCGTGGTCCATGCCCCAGCGGAACCCGGCGAGGTAGGCGGCGCCGAGGCCCTCCTTGCCCTTGCGGTGCAGGACGTGGACATGCGTGTCATCGGCGGAGAGCTCGTCGGCGATCTTGCCGGTGCCGTCGGGGCTGTTGTCGTCGGCGATGAGGATGTCCGCGTCCGGGGCGGAGGCCCGTACGCGGGAGACGATCGGCCCGATGTTCTCCGCCTCGTTGTAGGTCGGAATGATCACCAAGGCTCTGCCGAGCGGGCCGTACCGCCGCTGACTCTGACCGCCGTCGTTCACTGCTGCCCCTTACGTCCTGTCGCGAATGCCCACCATAGCGAGCCTTGGGCGCGGACGATCGACGACGTCCTGAGACGGGGCGGGGCGGAGGCGGGTGGATGGTGGAGGCGGGTGGATGGTGGAGGCGGGTGACATGGGCCGGCGGGTGGCGGGGCGGGGCGGCCCCGACCTGGGGCCCGGCGTCCTTCGGGCCGACCTGGGGCCCGCTGGCTGCGGGTCGCGCGAGAGCCGTTGTCTACTGAACGTCCGGGCCCCACCGGGTCGCACCCTCCCCCGGCTCTTCGGAGAGCAGGGGGGACGTCCTTCCGGAGCTGCCTCGCCCCGCCGCGCGGCGCGGGCGCTGAACCTGGCTCCCAGTGGTGGTGCGCCGGTGCGGCACACCACCCCGCGATCCAGCGGCGCTCGGCGACTGCGGGCAGGCTCTGCTCTGCCGGTCGGACGTCCGTGGTGGACCCGGCCGAACCTACCCGCCGCTCACCGCTGCCTGTCAACACCCGCCCGACCTGCGGCGTTTGGACGAACGGCCAGGTCAGCGAGGAAGATCCGCAGGTCGTGGCGGAACCCGCGGGGCACCGGCCGGTGACCGGAACATCCCTATGTCACTCGTTCGGTCGTACGAACACGGTCTGTCCGAAGACCACCGTTCGGAGGCATACGGGGAGCGGCGAGCCCGGTGTCAGGTCGGGCAGGCCGGGCGTGCCGGAGCGGGGGTCGGTGGACCAGCGGGCGACCCGGTCGTCGGGGGCCTGGACCACCAGGTCACCGGCCTGCCAGACGGCGTAGTCGGCCGGGGCGCCGGGCACCAGGACACCCGCGTCGTCCCGGCCCGTGGCCCGCCAGCCGCCGCGCGTGTGGGCGGTGAAGGCGGCGCGCACGGAGACGCGGTGCCCGGGGGTGCGGTGGAAGGCGGCGGCGCGGACGGTGCCCCAGGGGTCCAGCGGGGTGACGGGGCTGTCCGAGCCGAAGGCCAGGGGCACACCGGCGCGCAGCAGCGCGGCGTACGGGTTGAGGGTGCGGGCGCGTTCGGCGCCGAGGCGCTGGGCGTACATGCCTTCGTCGCCGCCCCAGGCCGCGTCGAAGGCGGGCTGCACGGAGGCGGTGAGGCCCAGCTCGGCGAAGGCGGCGACGGTCTCGGGGGTGAGCATCTCGGCGTGCTCGACGCGGTGCCGGGCGGCGCGGACCCGATGCAGGCCGACGGTCTCGGCGGCGGCCCGTACACCGTCCACGACGGCGGTGACGGCGGCGTCCCCGATGGCGTGGAAGCCGGCCTGGAGCCCGGCCTCGGTGCAGGCGGTGACGTGCGCGGTGACGGCGGCCGCGTCGAGGTGGGCGGCGCCGGTGTGCGGCGCGTCGGCGTACGGCTCATGCAGCCAGGCGGTGTGGGAGCCGAGGGAGCCGTCGACGAAGAGGTCACCGGCGGCGCCGGCCGCACCGAGCTCGCGGATGCGCCGGGCGTCCTTCTCCCCGGCGACGGTCTCGGCCCAGTAGCCGACGACGCGGGGCAGGAGTTCCTCCTCGGCCAGCTTCAGCAGGCCGGTGAAGTCGTCCTCGTCGCTGATCTCGGGCCCGCCGCACTCGTGGACGGTGCCGATGCCGAGTGACGCGGCGTGGCGCAGGGCGGCCCGCTGGGCCTCGGTGCGCTGGGCAGGGGTGATCGCGGCGTGGGCGGCGGCCCGGACGGCGTGGTGGGCGGCGCCGGTGAGGGGCGCGTCGGGGTGGTAGCCGTCGAGGCCGGCGACACCGGGGACGAGGTCGAGCAGGGCGGTGGTGACGACGGCCGAGTGGACGTCGACACGCGGGAGATAGAGGGGGCGCCCGCCGGTCGCCTCGTCGAGTTCGGTACGGCTCGGATGGCGCCGCCCGGGCCAGCGCGCGGCGTCCCAGCCGTGGCCCAGCAGGACCGGGTCGGCGGGGCGCGCCGCGGCGAAGTCCCGTACGAGAGCGAGCGCTTCGCCGAGCGTCCGGGCGCCGGACAGGTCGAGTCCGGTGAGCGCGAGCCCGGTGGCGGTGGTGTGCACATGGGCGTCGGTGAACGCGGGGGTGACGAGGGCGCCTTCGAGGTCGATCACCTCGTCCACGCCCGAGGCGAAGGCGTCGGCCGCCCCTTCGGAGCCCACCCAGGCGACATGCCCGCGCTCGACGACCATCGCGGTGGCGAAGGGGTCGGCGGGGCTGTGGACGTCTCCACCGCGCAGCAGCACGGTGGTGTGCTCGCGGGTGTGTTCGCGCTCGGTCATGGTGACCAGCGTAGACAGCACCGGGCGATGTCTCCGGACAGGGTCAGACGCGGGGTGGGCGGGCCTCGTACGGGGTGGAGAGGACCACCGTCGTGCGGGTGGAGACGCCGGACTGGGAGCGGATTCTGCTGAGCAGGTTCTCCAGCTCCAGCGGGGTCGCCACACGGACCTTGAGGATGTAGTTCTCCTCACCCGCCACGCTGTGGCACGCCTCGATCTCGGCGATGTCGGCGAGCCGGTCCGCGATGTCGTCGGGGGCGCTGGGATCGAAGGGTTTCACCGAGATGAAGGCAGTGAGGGGCAGTCCGACCGCCTCGGGGTCCACGACGGCGGCGTAGCCGCGGATGACGCCGCGCTGTTCGAGGCGGCGGACGCGCTGATGCACCGCCGAGGTGGACAGGCCGGTGGCCTTGCCCAGGTCGGTGTAGCTCATGCGCCCGTCCTTGACGAGCAACTCGACGATCTGACGATCCAGCTCCTCCATGCGGTCAACCTATTGCCCCGGGTGCCCTCCGGCACAGTCGGCGGCACAGCGTACAGGCACCTGCGAGCGGCATGTGACGAACGCCACACGTTCATGGTCGCGGTGGTTCGAGACCGGACGGTTACCCGGCGAGCGCGCAGGGAATTGCTTGCTGTGGTCGGGGCCGCATGCCTGGTCGGCCCGCCTGAGGGGGAGATTCTCCATGCAGGAGCCTGTTGATTCGGTCGAGACCGAAGAGCTCGACACATACGACACTTTCGAAATGTTCCGGGTCATCTGCCCGGACTGCGCGCAGCCCATCGCGCTGCTCGCGGACGAGGAGGTTCTGCCGGAGCACGCGCTGTGCCCTACGCCGTGGAATCCGTTCGTACTGTCGGTGTGCTCCGGCTCGGGCCGGGCCGTCTCGGACGCGCGCCCCGTCGAGGAGGGCGCCGGAACGCAGGAGCAGGAGATGGGGCTCCTGTTGACGCTCCCTCAGGGTCTCGACTGGCGCACCCAGCCCTTCTCGCACGTGGGCGGCCCCGGGTCCCGCCCGATCAAGGTGCCCCGTATGCGGCGGATGCCGTCGTCCCCGATGCGGAGGGCCGCCTGATCCCCGGCCGGTCCGGCTGATCCGCCCCGGCGCACGTGGGCGCGGCAGGGGCGGATCGGCGTTTCGCGGCCGCCCCGCACACCCTCCGCCCTCCGTCGCTCCGGCACCCCGGTACTCCGTCGCTCCGGGTACACCGCGAACTGGCGCCCTATTGCCACCGGGGGTGACCCCGGGCCCCGGTTCGCGTTGCCCTGGTATGACCTCGCTGTACTCGACGAGCGGCTACGTCCGGGGCCGGCTGGTGGTGGTGCCCGGCGCGGCTCCAGACTTTGACGAATCGGTTCCGCAGGCCGTCGACCCGCCCATCTTCCGCGCGATGCTCCGCCACTGGGCCAGCTGCGGCCGTACGCTGCCGGGCCGCCGCGACCAGGAGTGGACCCGGCTCGCGGCGGCGCCGGTGTGGGCACGCCCGGCGGACGTGCCCGGGGAGGTCAGCCGCTCTCGGGGCCTGCGAGGTGACGGGCGATGACGACCCGTTGGATCTGGTTGGTGCCCTCGACGATCTGCAGCACCTTCGCCTCGCGCATGTAGCGCTCCACCGGGAAGTCGGCGGTGTAGCCGTAGCCGCCGAGCACCTGGACGGCGTCGGTGGTGACCTTCATCGCCGCGTCCGTGCAGAAGAGCTTGGCCATCGCCGCCTCCCGCGAGAACGGCCGGCCGGCGTCCCGCAGCCGCGCGGCGGCGAGGTAGAGGGCGCGACCCGCCTCGATCTGCGTGGCCATGTCGGCGAGCATGAAGCGCAGCCCCTGGAAGTCCGCGATGGGCCGGCCGAACTGCCGCCGGTCCCGCGCGTAGGCGACCGACTCGTCCAGGGCCGCCTGGGCGACGCCGATGGCGCACGCCGCGATGCCCAGCCGCCCGGAGTCCAGCGCGGAGAGCGCGATCGTGAAGCCCTGGCCCTCCTCGCCGATACGGCGGGAGTCGGGGACGCGTACGCCGTCGAAGTGCAGCTGGGACGTGGGCGAGCCCTTCATTCCCATCTTCTTCTCCGGCACGGCGGCGGAAACCCCCTCGGCGTCGCCGGGCACCAGGAACGCCGTGATGCCGCGCGGGCCCTCACCGCCCGTGCGGGCCATCACCGTGTAGAAGTCGGCGATCCCGCCGTGGGTGATCCACGCCTTGGTACCCGTGATCACCCAGTCGTCGCCGTCGCGGACGGCCTTGGTGCGCAGGGACGCGGCGTCGGAGCCGGAGGCCGGCTCCGAGAGGCAGTAGCCGCCGAGCAGTCCGCCGCCCAGCATCGCGGGCAGGTGCTCGGTCTGCTGCTCTTTCGTGCCGAACCCGGCGAGGCCGTGGCAGGCGAGGCTGTGGACGCTGACGCCGAGGCCGACGGTGAGGCGGGCGGCGGCGAGCTCCTCCAGAACCTGGAGGTACACCTCGTACGGCTGGTCGCCGCCGCCGAGGGCGGCGTCGTAGGGCAGGCCCAGCAGGCCCGCTTCGGAGAGTACGGAGAAGACCTCGCGCGGGAAGTGCCCGGCGTCCTCCTCCTCGGCCGCCCGGGGAGCGATCTCCCCCTGGACGATGTCGCGCACCAGGGCGATCAGATCCCTGGACTCCTCCGTGGGCAGCTGACGTTCCACCGGCTGCGGGGCGCGGTCGGGCATAGCGGCGCTCTCCTCCCTGTCGGGCGCTGCGGCGGTCGCGCGCGAAGGGTAGGAGCGGCGCCGCCGGGTCTCACTGCTTCGCCGATGCTGCCCGTCCGGATCACGGAATCGGCAGTTCAGCGGCTGTGGCGGCACGAGTATGCCCGATCGGGTGGCTCCCGTCACCAGCGGAGAGACACCCTTCGATAACGCTCGTTCACTCAGCGGCCCGGGGGAGCCGCGGGAAACGGTCAGAGCAGGCCGGTGCGGGTGACGAGCATGGCGAGGGCGACGACGAGGACCCAGCCGAGGATGTGCTCCAGCAGCTGGGGCCCGTCGTCCTTGGGGCCTCCGGTGCGGGCGCGGGTGAGGGTGGCGGCGGCTGCGTTCGCGGTCATGGCATCTCGCTGTCGTCGTACGGCTGTGTCTCGCCCCCCGCGACAGTCCACAGTGCCAGCGCGCGAGGCCCCGCGGGGAGAGACGTTGCTCACTCCCGCCCTCACACCCGCGCGTGACCGCGTCCGCTACCGGATGCCGACCGCCGCCAGGGCCCCGCGCTGGGCCGGGGACGGGTCGGCAGGCCAGTACAGGTGGCAGACGCCACCAGTGCCCGAGACCTCCTTGCCGGAGGCGCCGTGGCGCCTGGTCCGCAGCCAGATGTTCTCCAAATGGGAGGGCGCCGCTTGCCACGTGACGCCCTCCCGCACAAACATGCAGGTCACAGGTTCCTGGCAGCGGCCGGCCCGGCAGGCGATCGAGCGGGACGACAAGGCGGCTCGAAGACGGTCTTCACGGCCGACTTGTAGACGGCGGCGAAGGCTCGGCCGGCGTTGTCGTCACCCGCCCATCCCTCCATGAGCACTGAGCTCCGTGTAGAGCAACCCCAGCATGTCGTAGATCAGGTCCCGCAACCGCACCATGGACCACGAAGCGTTGACGTTGCTCCCGGCCTTGTGTTGAAGATTTAAGACTTCCCCGCGCCCTCGGCCACTAGGCTGTTCGATGGACCGTACACGTTCCCGAGGGGAGGAGCCCCACCACACCGGGCACATGGAGCGTCTGTGGCCGATTCCTGTCGAAGACGGGCGCGGTGGCTGCCACCGCGTGGATCTGATGCGCTGTCAAGCCCTCTGGATTCGGCTCGTTCCCGACATAGGATGCCCAGGCTCCGTCAGCGTCCTTCCCGTCGGGTGGGTCTGCCAACGCCGTGGCCAGCACGATCCAGGCGGCTTTGGCGCCGCGTTCCGTGACGTGGAACCCCCACTGCCCCTGGGCCAGCTCGTTCACGATGCGCAGGCCCCGTCCCCGCTCGACGAGCGACCCGCCCGCCCCATCCGCCGGTTCGGTATCGGGCGAGGGCGTGGCACCGAGGTACAGACCCGTGGGGAGCAGAGGATCTCCGTCGTGGATCTCACAGATGTACCTCCCGGCAGCCGAGTGGACGTACACCTCGTACGGGCCACAGGCGTGCTCGTGCGCGTTCGCCACGAGCTCCGAGACGGCCAGGACGCCGTCACTGACGACGTCCCCGGACAGCCCCAGGTCCTTGAGGACACGTCGCAGAACCGCGCGGGCTTCGCCGGTCGGGTTGGGAGTGCGGTCGGTCCAGCGGTACACGAGGCCGAGAGCGGCGGATGGCGCGCTGATCATCGGGCGACGGACCTCCTGTGGGTGACAGCGATGGCCTTCTCCCGGGACTGCGGCGTGGTCGCGGAAGTGCAGCCAGTACGCCGCTGAGAGGCATACGGCCGCAGGAAGCACCTGACTTCGGGCACGCGGCCCCGGAAGGATCGTGGCTCAAGCACCAGCCACGAGGCCGGTCGCGAGTCACGCACTCAACGATGGATGCCGGTGTCCCTGATGCTCATGGGCGTTTATGAGCGCAGGGGGTGCGAGCGGGCGACAGGGCCCTCCAGCGAGACCGCCGACCCGCCGCCGGCCTCAGCCTCCTCCCCTCTGATCACTGGGAGTATGGGCAGGTGAGTGCTGACGTGTTGGGACGCTGGGCGCCGGATCGTCCCGAGGATGTGGCCGCGGTCTTCGCCGAGGCGGACTTCCCGTGGTGGATCGCCGGTGGCTACGCGATCGAACTCGCGGTCGGCCGCGAGCTGCGCGCACACGGCGATCTCGACGTCCTCGTCCTCCGGCGCGACCAAGCCGTCGTACGTGAACTGCTGGCCGACTGGGACCTGTACGTGGCGGACCCGCCCGGCCAGGGGGAGCTTCGACCGTGGCGTCCTGGAGAGGTCCTTCAGCCGCCGCTCCACGACATCTGGTGCCGCCGCACGCCGAAGGCGCCGTGGTCGGTGCAGCTCATGCTGGACGAGGCCGAGGGCACCCAGTGGGTCTCGCGGCGCACCCCGGAGATCCGGCTCCCGATCGACCAACTCGGGCGAATGAGCGAGACGGGCATCCCGTATCTCGCGCCCGAGGTGCAGCTCTTCTACAAGGCGAAGGCGACCCGGGAGAAGGACGAGACCGACTTCGAAGCGGTACTGCCGCTGCTGGACGCAACGGCACGCGTCTGGCTGGCGGACGCGATCAAAGTGATCGCGCCCGACCACCCCTGGCTTCGTCGGCTCCTTCCGGTCAGCCGAACGTGAGCAGCGGAACGTCGTAGAGGTCGGGGTTCCGAGGCCGGGTCATCGTGGGCGATGTGACCTCCACGATCAGCAGTTCGCTGAGGAACTGGACCTTGGCGCTGAGGAGGTGGCTCGTCCTGCCGTCAGCCGACTGGGCCTTCAGGCCGGCGGAGACGTGGATGTGCGGGAGTATCCCGCCGGTGGCCGGGTCGTGGGCGAGCGTGCCCGCGCCGAACGCCTCGACGTTGGTGACGTACGTCTTCGCCCAGACCGGTGCGTCCGGGTCTGCGAGCTTCTCGCAGGCGCCCACGATCTCGGCCTCCGCGAAGGCTCCGATGAACGAGGGGATGTAGCCCTGGCGTACACCGTTGTCCCGGCAGAAGGTGGACAGCGCCTCGAAGAAGTCCTCCCCGTGGTCGAAGGTGACGCCGAAGGTACGGCCGACGGTCAGCTCGTGAGCACGCATGTGCGGGTGTCTCCTGACGAGGTGGGATCAGCGGGCGGAGGCGGTGGTGAAGGTCTCGCGGACCGCCGCCCCGTCGGCGCCCTGGCCGAGCAGGGCGCGCAGCAGGAGCCGCGCCTGGTACGGGCCGAGGCCTCCGGCGCCGATGAGCCCGCGGCCGAGGAGGTCCTTCTCGGAGCCGGGGAAGCCGTACCCGTCGGACAGGACGGGGCCGTTGCCGAAGACAGGCTCATCATCGAGGTCTTGTACGCACGTTGGCGCCGGGAAGGGGCGGCCCTCAACACCACCTGATTCGCTGCAAGGACGCCTCCGGGAAGTACACGCCGAAATACGCCCCGCTGAAGCATCGGAAAGTGGGCGAGTGGCGAGATATACCCGTACCCGCTTCCCTTGAGCCGTTCATCGATCGACTTCCGGTCCGCAATGCAAGCGGCGGATTGCCGTATCCCGATCTTCTGCGCAAGTCGTGGGACCGTGCCATCAGGCGACTCGATCTGCCCGCATACAAGCCGCACGACTTGCGTCGCAAATGGACCAGCGCGGCTCTGACGAACGGTGTGTCCGTTCACGAAGTGTCTCGCTGGCTCGGACATCGTTCGATCAAGGTCACGGTGGACCGCTATGACCACCTCACGCAGGACGGCCGGGAGCGCTGCCGTCAGGTCGTGGAGGCGGCCGTGGGGCCGTATATGCTCACAGCAGGCCGAGCGACCGCAACACGCGGTGCTGGCTCGGTGCTGGCTTGACCGGCCAGAAGATGTAGCAGACGCCCCCCGTACCGCTTCTGACCTTGCCGTTTGCGTCGTACCTCTTCGTACGCAGCCAGATGTTCTCCCACTCGCGCCGCCGGTAGACGCGGCGGACGGCCTGGTTGGTCGGGGACGCGGGGTCGTTGGCGACGACGTCGCCCTCGGCGGTGAACCCGATCACGGTCATCAGGTGCCCGGCGGTGCCGTAGCCCGCGCCCGTCAGCTCCCCCTCCAGGAACGACTGGGACGTGATCGCCGGGATACCCGCCTCGATGAGCGTCTCCAGGTCGGTGAGCGAGTGCAGTCGGGTCACGACGGCGTTCAGGTCGTCGTAGGTGGCGGCGTAGGCGGCGTTGAAGGGCCAGTTGCCGCAGCCCTCGTACTGGCTGTCGTAGGTGAAGCGGGCCGCGTGGCAGACCTGCGGATCGGCGTACTCCGGTTTCACCCAGGCCAGTTCCGCGGCGGTGGGGCGGCGGCCCCAGTACTCGACGATCATCTGCGAGGAGGTGGGGCTGCACCATGCCTCGCCGCCGTTGTCGTACTCCGGGTACCGGCCGATGTGGGTGTTCTGCGAGTAGCGCGGGACGATCAGCTCGCGGGCCACGCGGGGCTCGGAGGCGGGGACGGTGAAGCGGTCCGGAACGTCCGAGGCCATCGCGCCGAGCCGCCACACGGTGGGCGTACGGCGACTGCCGGGGGCCCGGTGGAGGGTCAGGCGCAGCCGGTAGGACGCCAGGCGCAGGCCGCTCGCCGCGTCCCGGACCGCCAGGGTGTCGGTCCAGACGCTGCTCCTGCCGTCGCTCTGGCCGTCGACCGAGGTGCGCCGGATGTCACCGTCACCCGCCGCCCAGCGGCCCATCACGTACCAGGGTGTGTCGGTGCCGTCCGAGTAGCGGCAGGACAGCTCCACGGTGATCCAGGTCCCGGCGGGCGTGTCGGCGTTCCAGGACGCGATCACCTCTGTCGCCGGGACGGCCGGAGTGTGCCGGGGCGAGGTCCAGGTGGCGTACTCCCAGGAGGCCGTACGGCCGGTGTGCGGGTCGGTGTAGTCGGCACGGCCCGACGGGGCGTCGATCGCCAGGCCGGGGCGGCTGCCCGCCACGGCCCGTACGCCGTCGGCCGTGCCGTGGCTCCAGTCGGCGCACGAGGCCCAGAAGCGGTTGTCGACCTGCGGGCGGCCGGTGACGGCGGTGGGCGGCTCCGCGGCCGGGTCGGCGGGCGGTGGCGCGGAAGCCTTGGCCGCCGCGGTGGCCGGGTTCGCGGAAGCGACGACGGTGGCGGCGGTGGCGCCCGCCGTGGCGAGGGCCGCGGCGAGCACGGTTCTGCGCGAGGTGGCGTCGGGCATACGGGGATCCCCCTGTCGGGTCGGCTGCGGTCGGCACGAGTCGATCACGTAACGATGTCGGCGCGCGCCCACTATCGCTGGCGGACCCCCGCTCCGCCAGGCAATCCGCGCCGCGTCGCCGGACAACCGCCCTCCGGCCGCGCCGTGGCGGCCTCTGTAGGGTGGCGGCATGTCCGACGGAGCCCCCGCGCCCGGTCCCGCCCGCCCGGCCGGCCTGGACGCGCTCGCCGCCGAACTGCGGGCGCTGCCGCCGTCCTGCGGGCCCGTCCGGCTCGTGGCCGTCGACGGGCACGCCGGGTCCGGCAAGTCGACGTTCGCCGCGCGGCTCGCGGCGGCCCTCGGCGGTGCGCCGGTCCTCCACCTCGACGACCTCGCCACGCACGACGAGCTCTTCGCGTGGACGGGCCGTCTCCGGCAGCAGGTGCTCGATCCGCTGAGACGCGGCGAGGCGGCGGAGTATCACCCGTACGACTGGATTTCCCGTCGGTTCGGACCGCCGAGGCGACTGCCGCCCGCACCGGTCGTCCTGGTCGAGGGCGTCGGTGCCGGACGCCGCGCCCTCCGCCCCCACCTGGCACGACTCCTCTGGATGGAGCGCGCTCCGGAGGCGTCCTGGCGCAGGGGCCGGCACCGGGACGGACCTGCGCAATCCGCCTTCTGGGACGGATGGACAGTGGCGGAGACCCGCCATTTCGCTCATGACCCGTCCCTGCCCTTCGCCGACACGCTGATACGTGAGTGCCGCGAGGGGTACGTGTGGCTCCCGAGGCACCCCCCGACAGCGGATGAGGAGCCAATCCGTCACACAACGTGACGATGGTGGACGGCTGTACGGAGCGGTCGGAAATCAGCCGCTCAGACTGCCTCAACTTCGCTTGACCGACGAGCCGTACAGGTCTTACGTTCTCAATGTGCGGCTTTTCGGAGTCGCCGCAGACGCGAAGCCCCCGGTTGTTCCCCCGTGATCGGGGGCTTCGTTCTGCCCTTCACCCCCTCCCCCCGCGCCGCTCGACCAGTCGACGCTCACCCTGGGTCACCGCCGTCAGCGCCCCCGCGAGCGCTCCCCGAGCGCTGGTTGCGCCCTTAGTCGCACACCTTCTGCGCAGGTACGATGCCACCCGGTGCGGTCAATACCCGTCCAAGAAAAGGCGATTGGGAATGCTTCCGGCGGGCGCCCGCCCGGCGGGACGGCTCCGGGGACACGTGTTGTGGGGGACCCGATGGACATCGGCACGCAGGGCACACAGGCCCCGGCCGACCTCGCCTGGCTGCGCGGCGTGGACGCGTACACCATGGGCGCGTATCCGCAGGCCGAGGAGGAGTTCCGGGCGGCTGTGCGGATCGACCCCGGCATGGCCGACGCCTGGCTCGGGCTGCACGCCCTGCGGGTCGACACGACCACCGCGCTGCTGCGCATGTACCACCACCGCGACCGGTTCGGTGAGCAGCGGGCGCGGCACCGGCGGACGCTGAACTCCTGGTACTGGCTGGGCTGGTGGGTGCAGCCGGTGCTGGAGAGCGCGCGCGATCTCCTGCTGGCGCACGCCTCGCACTGGCTGGACGGCCGCCATGTGCCCGAGCTCGACCGGGCGCTGGCGGGGCTGCCGCCCGTGGACACCGACCCGCAGGTGCGGTTCCTGCACGCCTGCCGGGCGTACCTGGTCAAGGACTGGGACCAGCTCGTACGGCACACGGAGCCGCTCGTCGACGACCCGCTCCTCGGGATCGAGGCCGGGCTGTTCGGCGGCATGGCGCGGGTGCGGCTGGAGATGTACGGGCAGGCGGAGCCGCTGCTGTCCGCCGCGCTGATGCGGTGCCGCAGCGAGCAGCCGCAGCGCAAGGAGCTGCGCTACTGGCTGGCGCGGGCACATGAGGGCACCGGGCGCACCGCCGCCGCCCTGCCCCTGTACCGGGCGGTGCACCGGGTGGACCCGGCGTTCATGGACACCGCGGCGCGGCTGGCGGCGATCGCCGAGTACGACGGATTCGACGGTACGGCGGACGAGGCCGCCGGGCTGGCCGCGGTGTCCCTCGCGGGCGCCGGGACCGACGGCGGCACGGACGTGCTGGACGCGGGGGTGGACGGGCAGGAGGGGCCGGGCCCGGAGATCCCCTCGCAGGCCGCTCCGGGGGCCGGCGCAGGCTCCGTCCCCGGGGGCGCCGGACTGGGCGGAGGCCCGGCCGGCTCCGGCCCTCCCGCCGCGCCCGTACCGCCCGGCGGGGCGCGCGAGAAGGCGGCCGGCGGAGTGCCCGGGCGGCCGGCTGCCCCGCCCTTCCCGACGAGCCCCACCGACCCGGCGCTCCTCGCCGAGGCCCTGGCGGAGCTGGAGCGGATGGTCGGTCTGGAGCCGGTGAAGCGCCAGGTCAAGGCACTGTCGGCACAGCTGGAGATGGCACGGCTGCGCGCGGCGCAGGGGCTGCCCGTACAGCCGCCGAAACGTCACTTTGTCTTCTCCGGTCCCTCCGGCACCGGGAAGACCACTGTCGCGCGGATTCTTGGGCGGGTGTTCTACGCGCTCGGGCTGCTCGGAGGCGACCATCTGGTCGAGGCACAGCGGGCGGATCTGGTGGGTGAGTTTCTGGGCCAGACCGCGGTGAAGGCGAACGAGCTGATCGACTCGGCGCTGGGCGGGGTGCTGTTCGTCGACGAGGCGTACTCGCTGTCCAACTCGGGCTACAGCAAGGGCGACGCGTACGGGGACGAGGCCCTGCAGGTCCTGCTGAAGCGCGCCGAGGACAACCGGGACCATCTGGTGGTGATCCTCGCCGGCTACCCGGAGGGCATGGACCGGCTGCTGGCGGCGAACCCCGGGCTGTCGTCCCGCTTCACCACCCGGGTGGACTTCCCGTCGTACCGGCCGCTGGAGCTGACGGAGATCGGGAAGGTCCTGGCGGCGGCGGACGGGGACATGTGGGACGAGGAGTCCCTGGACGAGCTGCGCTCGATCAGCGGGCATGTGGTGGACCAGGGGTGGATCGACGAGCTGGGCAACGGACGGTTCCTGCGGACGCTGTACGAGAAGTCGTGCGCGTACCGGGACCTGAGGCTTTCCGGGTACACGGGCACGCCGACCCGCGAGGACCTCTCGACGCTGCGGCTGCCGGACCTGATGCAGGCGTACGGCGAGGTCCTCTCGGGCCGTGGGCCCAGTACCCGGGGGCCGCAGGAGCCGCCGCCGACGGGGTACTGACCCTGCCGCGGTGCCCTCCCCGGCGTGGCCGGTGCCGTCATGGGCGACCGCGGGCCGGGGTACCTACACCTGGAGGGTCTCCGGGTGGCGGTGGGAGGGGTCTCGGACCTCGCCCACCAGCATTTCCAGCATGTCCTCAAGGGCGACCAGGCCCAGTACCCTGCCCGACGCGTCCGCGACCTGCGCCAGGTGGGTCGCCGCCCGGCGGAGGACCGTCAGCGCGTCGTCCAGGGGGAGTTCGGCGCGCAGGGTGGCCATGGGGCGCCAGATGTGCTGGGGGACCGCGCGGTCCGGGTCCTCCATGTCGAGGACGTCCTTGACGTGCAGGAAGCCCAGGAACGCGCCGCCGCCTTCCGCGAGGATCGGGAAGCGGGAGTAGCCCGTGCGCACGGTCAGGTCCTCGATCTGGGCCGGGGTGACCGACGGGGGCACCGTCACCAGGGCCGTGCCGGGGATCACCACGTCACGGACCGGCCGGGTGCCCAGTTCCAGGGCGTCTCCCAGGCGCTCCCGCTCGGCGGGGGCCAGCAGCCCGGCCTGGCCGGCGTCCTCGACGAGGCGGTTCAGCTGCTCGCTGGTGAAGACGGCCTCCACCTCGTCCTTCGGTTCCACGCCGAATGCCTTGAGGATCCCGTTCGCGCAGGCCCCCAGCGCCCTCGTCACCGGTACGCACAGCCGCGCGAATCCGACCAGCGCCGGGCTCAGCCACAGCGCCGTCTTCTCGGGTGCCGCCATCGCCAGGTTCTTCGGGACCATCTCGCCCACCACTAGGTGCAGGAAGACGACCGCGGCCAGGGCGATGACGTAGCCGAGGGGGTGGACGAGGCCCTCGGGGAGGTGGACGGCGTGGAAGAGCGGCTCCAGGAGTCGCGCCACCGTGGGTTCGGCGACGGCGCCCAGTGTGAGGGAGCAGACCGTGATGCCGAACTGCGCGGCGGCCATCATCTGCGGAAGGTTCTCCAGGCCGTGCAGGACCCTGCGGGCCCGCTTGGAGCCGAGCTGCTCGATCTGGCTGCGGCGGACGGAGACCAGAGCGAACTCCGCGCCCACGAAGAAGCCGTTCGCGAGGACCAGAAGGGCGGCCAAGAGGAGTTGGAGGGCGTTCACCGGGCCGCCTCCGCGACATCCGCGGTACGGACCAGACGCACGCGCTCGGCGCGGTAGCGGTCCACCTGGCGCACGGAGAGGCGCCAGCCCGGCAGCTCGGCGTGGTCGCCGGGGGCGGGGATGCGGCCCAGCAGGTCGGCGACGAGCCCGGCGACGGTCTCGTACGGGCCTTCGGGCACCTCCAGACCTATGCGTTTCAGCTCGTGGACGCGGCAGCTGCCGTCGGCGTCCCAGGCCGGGTGGCCGTCCTCCACTGCGACGGCGGCGAGTTCGGGCTCCTCCTCCCCTGCCGCGTCGTGCTCGTCGCGCACCTCTCCGACGAGTTCCTCGACGATGTCCTCCAGGGTGACCACACCCGCCGTACCGCCGTATTCGTCGACGACGACGGCGATGGGCTGTTCGCTGCGCAGCCGCTCCAGAAGTGCCTGGGCCGGCAGGGTCTCGGGGACGAGCAGCGGCGGGACGGCGATACGTGCCACCCGGGTGCGCAGGCGGTCCCGCGCGGGGACCGCGAGGGCGTCCTTCAGATGGACCATGCCGACGATCTCGTCGATGCGTTCGCGGTACACCGGGAAGCGGGACAGGCCCGTCGCGCGGGTCAGGTTGAGGACGTCCGCGGCGGTCGCGTCCGACTGGAGGGCGCTGACCTTCACCCGGGGCGTCATGACGTGCTGTGCCGTGAGTCCGCCGAGGGAGAGGGTCCGTACGAAGAGGTCCGCGGTGTCCTGTTCGAGGGCGCCCGCCCGCGCCGAGTGCCGGGCGAGGGCGACCAGTTCGCCGGGGGTACGGGCGGAGGCCAGCTCCTCGGTGGGCTCGACGCCCAGGAGGCGCACCAGGCGGTTGGCGACCGTGTTC
Source organism: Streptomyces sp. TRM49041 (assembly GCF_008271805.1). Classification (GTDB taxonomy): domain Bacteria; phylum Actinomycetota; class Actinomycetes; order Streptomycetales; family Streptomycetaceae; genus Streptomyces. Next base: position 48,612 of record NZ_VSRY01000015.1, on the reverse strand, counting down.
AGCAGCGCGATCATCGGGCGGAAGACGGACGAGAACGCGTACTGGGGGCCCGCCACGAACCGTGCCACCTGGAGTGGCCGTGACACCGCCCAGTTCTTGGGGACGAGTTCGCCGATCACCATCTGTACGGCGGACGCGGCGAGCATGCCGATGGCCACGGCGACGCCGGGGACGGCACCGGCGGGCAGTCCGGTCGCGGTGAGCGGTCCGTTCAGGAGCCGGGCGAGGGCCGGTTCGGCGAGCATGCCGACGACGAGCGAGGTGAGGGTGATGCCCAGCTGGGTGCCGGAGAGCTGGAAGGACAGTTCCCGCAGGGCCTTGACGACGGTACGGGCCCGTCGGTCGCCGTCGGCGGCGGCGCGTTCGGCGTCGGCCCGCTCCACTGTGACGAGGCCGAACTCGGCCGCCACGAAGAAGCCGTTGGCGAGGATCAGAAGGAATGCCGCGCAGAGCAGCAGGAGGGGGATGGTCATGCCGCCGCCTCCTCAGGTGCGGAGGGGGCGGCGCAGGTACTACCGGACGATCCGTCCATTGCCGGAGGGAGTCACTCCTCGGGTCGCAGGTGCCCCGCCGGCCCGACCGCTGCCGTGTGTGCGGGGCGGGGCGCAGTCGGCGCCGCCGCGACAAGAGTAATCGGCCCCGGCCGGGGCAGGGCAGAGGGCGGCGCCCGGTCGCGGGGCCGTCAGCGCTGCCCGGATCCCGTACCACGGCTCTCGGCCAGGGCGCGCAGCGTCTGCGCGTCACGGATGGCCTGTGCCTTGCCGATGCCGGGCTGGATGCCGAGTGCGGGCAGGCTCGTGCCGTCGCTGAGGTCGAGGAAGACCCACGGGTCGCCGACGCGCAGGTTGACCCGGAGGATCTCCGCCCAGGCCAGGCGGCGGGTCCGGGTCAGGTTGACGACGATGACGCCGTCCTCGTCGGCGACGACCTTGGGGCGGCTCAGCAGGATCAGCACCCCGTAGAAGAGCGCCGCCGTGAGGATGAAGCTCATCCGCTCCCCCGGGTGCAGCCGGTCCAGCGTCACGGCGACGACCGTGATGACGGCGAACATCGCCGCGCCGATGGTGAGGAGGACGGCGCGGGTACGCCTCGGCCGGAAGGTGACGGGGAGGGAGGGGGGTTCGGTGGCTGCGTCGCGCATGGTGGGGCGTCGGCTTCCGGTTCCGGGCTCAGAGGCGGCAGGCGTGGATCTCTGTGGTGAGGATGGCCCGGGCGCCCAGGGCGTACAGGTCGTCCATGATGCGCTGCGCCTCCTTCGCGGGGACCATGGCGCGGACGGCGACCCAGCCCTCGTTGTGCAGCGGGGAGACCGTCGGGGACTCCAGGCCGGGAGTGAGGGCGACGGCCTGCTCCAGGTGCTCGGCGCGGCAGTCGTAGTCCATCATCACGTAGCTCCGGGCCACCAGGACGCCCTGGAGGCGGCGGAGGAACCGCTGCACCTCGGGGTCGTCCGTGGGGGCGCCGGTGCGGCGGACCACGACGGCCTCGGAGGTGAGGATGGGCTCGCCGACGACCTCCAGACCGGCGTTCCGCAGCGAGGTGCCGGTCTCCACGACGTCGGCGATGACCTGGGCGACGCCGAGCTGGATGGCGGTCTCGACGGCCCCGTCGAGGTGGACGACGGAGGCGTCGATGCCCTGGTCGGCGAGGTGCTTGGCGACGATGCCCTCGTACGAGGTGGCGATGGTCATCCCGCCGAAGCCGGCCGGGCCGGTGGCCGTGCCGGGCTTGGTGGCGTACCGGAAGGTCGAGCGGGCGAAGCCGAGTTCGAGGATCTCCTCGGCGTTTGCGCCGGAGTCCAGCAGCAGGTCGCGGCCGGTGATGCCGATGTCGAGCTTGCCGGAGCTGACGTAGATGGCGATGTCCCGGGGGCGGAGGTAGAAGAACTCCACTTCGTTGTCCGGGTCGACCAGTACCAGTTCCTTGGACTCCTTGCGCTGCTTGTAGCCGGCCTCATGGAGCATCGCCGACGCAGGTCCGGACAGTGAACCCTTGTTGGGGACGGCGATGCGCAGCATGGTGCGGGCTTCCTTTGCTTCGGAGTGGTTCGGATGTTCCGAGGGGGGGTGGTGCGGGGGGGGGATCAGAGGTGGGCGTAGACGTCGTCGAGGGAGATCCCGCGGGCGACCATCATCACCTGGACGTGGTACAGCAGCTGCGAGATCTCCTCGGCGGCGGCTTCCTTGCCCTCGTACTCGGCGGCCATCCACACTTCGGCGGCCTCCTCGACGACCTTCTTGCCGATGGCATGGACGCCCTTGTCCACCAGCTCGGCGGTGCGGGAGGTGGCGGGGTCGCCGGTCTTCGCCTTGAGCTCGAGCTCGGCGAAGAGCTCTTCGAAGGTTTTGTTCGCCATGATGTCCTAAGAGTACGGGAGCCGGGGCACCCACTCAGCGCCAGGGTTCGCTGACCGTGCGCAGTGTCATCGCGGTGGCGACGGCGGCGGTGACCGCTTCGTGGCCCTTGTCCTCGTTCGAGCCCTCCAGACCGGCGCGGTCGAGGGCCTGCTCCTCGGTGTCGCAGGTGAGGACGCCGAAGCCGACCGGGACGCCGGTGTCGACGGAGACCTGTACGAGGCCCTGGGTGACGCCCTGGCACACGTAGTCGAAGTGGGGGGTGCCGCCGCGGACGACGACCCCGAGAGCGACGACCGCGTCGTAGCCGCGGCCGGCGAGGACCTTGGCGACGACGGGCAGCTCGAAGCTGCCCGGGACGCGGAGCACGGTCGGCTCGTCGATGCCGAGCTCGTGGAGGGCGCGCAGCGCACCGTCGACCAGGCCGTTCATGATCTTCTCGTGCCACTGGGCCGCGATGACCGCGACACGGAGGTCGCCGCAGTTCTTCACGGTCAGTTCGGGTGCGCCCTTGCCGCTCACGTTTCTCCTAGGTGTGGTGGTGCCTACTGCTTGCTCTGTACTGGTGGGGTGGTGCTCGCTACTGGGCGACGCAGGGGGACACGTCGGCCGCCCCGTCGAGCCACGGCAGGTCGTGGCCCATGCGGTCGCGCTTGGTGCGCAGGTAGTGCAGGTTGTGCTCACCCGCCTGGACGGGCATGGGCTCCCGGCCCGCGACGGTGATCCCGTGGCGGACGAGGGCGGAGGTCTTGTCCGGGTTGTTGGTCAGGAGCCGGACGCTGCGGACCCCGAGGTCGGCGAGCATCTGGGCGCCGGCGGCGTAGTCGCGGGCGTCGGCGGGGAGGCCGAGCTCCAGGTTGGCGTCGAGGGTGTCGCGACCGCGCTCCTGGAGTTCGTACGCGCGGAGCTTGGACAGCAGGCCGATGCCGCGGCCCTCGTGGCCACGCAGGTAGACGACGACACCGCGGCCCTCCTCGGTGATCCGCTCCATGGAGGCGTGCAGCTGGGGGCCGCAGTCGCAACGCAGCGAGTGGAAGACGTCGCCGGTGAGGCACTCGGAGTGGACGCGGACGAGGAGGTCCTCGCCGTCGCCGATGTCGCCGTGGACGAGGGCGACGTGCTCGACGCCGTCGACGGTCGAGCGGTAGCCGTACGCGGTGAAGTCGCCGTGCGCGGTCGGCAGCCGCACCTCGGCCTCGCGGCGGACGGTCGGGAGGCGGACACCGGTGTCCCGGTGGGCCGCCGGGGCGGAGCCGCGGCGGTAGGCGATCAGGTCCTCGATGGAGATGATCGTCAGGCCGTGCTTGCGGGCGAACGGGACCAGCTCCGGCAGCCGCAGCATGACGCCGTCCTCGCCGGCGATCTCGACGATGGCGCCGGCCGGGCGGAGTCCGGCGAGGCGGGCCAGGTCGACGGCGGCCTCTGTGTGGCCGTTGCGGACGAGGACGCCGCCGGGCTGGGCGCGCAGCGGGAAAACATGGCCGGGGCGGACGAAGTCGGACGCCTCGGCGGTGCCGTCCGCGAGGAGCTGGAGGGTGGTGGCGCGGTCGGACGCGGAGATGCCGGTGGTGACGCCGTGGACGGGGGCCGCGTCGACGGAGACCGTGAAGGCCGTCTTCATCGACTCGGTGTTGTCGGTGACCATCTGCGGCAGCTGGAGGCGGTCGAGCTCGTCGCCCTCCATGGGGGCGCAGATGAGGCCGCGGCACTCGCTCATCATGAAGGCGACGATCTCGGGCGTCGCCTTCTCCGCGGCGATGACGAGGTCGCCCTCGTTCTCGCGGTCCTCGTCGTCGACGACCACGACGGGCCGGCCGGCCGCGATGTCGCGGATGGCCTGCTCGACGGGGTCGAGGGTGAGGTCGGTGGTGTCCCACACGGTGAGCTCGGGGGCGGTGGTCATGCTGCATCCCTTTCGTTCGCTTCGTCGCCCGCGCGGCGCAGAGGTGCGGACATCGTGAGCATCTGCGGCCCGGCGGCCGCGCACGCATCGCTCACAGCGGTGCTCCTTCCAGAGCCCGGGCTGCCGGGGTGCGCGTGCGGAGCCACCAGTCACGCATGCCCCACAGGACGAGGGCGAAGTAGATGACATAGACGAGGCCCGAGAAGGCGAGGCCGCTGCTGAAGGCGAGCGGGACGCCCACGACGTCGACGAGGAGCCAGGCGAACCAGAACTCGACGAGCCCCCGGGCCTGGGCGACCATCGCGACGAGGGTGCCGACGAAGATGTACGCGTCGGCCCACGGGCTCCAGGACAGCGACGGGTACAGGGTGAACAGGCCGCCGACGGCGAGCGTGCCGAGGACGGCGCCGGTCAGGAGGAGGCCGCGTTCCTTCCAGGTGGCGAACCGGACGGCGATGGAGCCGTCCTGGGCCTGCTGCCTGCCCAGGGTCCACTGCCGCCAGCCCCAGACGGCGACGGTGATGACCAGGAGCTGCTTGCCCACGCCGCCGCCGAGCTGGGCGGAGGCGTAGGCGGCGACGAGGACGACGCCGGAGAGCAGTTGGGCGGGCCAGGTCCATATGGAGCGCCGCCAGCCGAGGGCGAGGGCGGCGAGGCCGATGGCGTTGCCGAGCATGTCGGACCAGATGATGCGCTGTCCTACGGCGGTGAACGCCTCACTGTTGAGCCAGTTCAGAGTGTTCACCGCCCGCCCTCCCGGGTGGCGGCTCCCTGCGTGCCGAGGAGGCGCTCGACGTACTTGGCGATGACGTCGACCTCGAGGTTGACCGGGTCACCGGGCTGCTTGACGCCGAGGGTGGTGAGGGCGAGCGTGGTCGGGATGAGGCTCACGGTGAAGTGCTCCGGGCCGGCCTCGACCACGGTGAGGCTGACGCCGTCGACCGTGATGGAGCCCTTCTCGACGACGTAGCGGGCGAGTTCGGCGGGGAGGGAGATCTTGACGATCTCCCAGTTGTCGGAGGGCGTGCGTGCGACGACGGTGCCGGTGCCGTCGACGTGGCCCTGGACGATGTGCCCGCCGAAGCGGCCGTCGGCGACCATGGGCCGCTCCAGGTTGACGCGGGAGCCGACGGTGAGGGCACCGAGGCTGGAGCGCTTGAGGGTCTCGGCCATCACGTCCGCGGTGAACTCGTCGCCCTCGTGCTCGACGACGGTGAGGCACACGCCGTTGACGGCGATCGAGTCGCCGTGCTTCGCGCCCTGGGTGACCACGGGGCCGCGGAGGCGGAAGCGGGAGGCGTCGTCGAGCTCCTCGACGGCGGTGACCTCACCCAGTTCTTCGACGATTCCGGTGAACACTCAGTGCTCCTTGGTGGTGGGGAGGGTGCGGGGCCGGGCGGTACTGCGGATTCCCGGGGGACGGCCCCCGGCTCCCCGGCCGTCACCGGCCGGGGTGTCGTCCGTGTCGTCCGTGTCGTCCGTGTCGGCAGGTGTCAGCGGGACGGCGGTGACGCGGAGGTCGGGGCCGATGCGGGTGGTGTCGGTGACGTGGAGCCGCAGCGCGTCGGTGATGGTGGTGACGCCGGCGTCGCCGAGGGCGGCGGGCCCGGCGCCGAGGAGGACGGGGGCGAGATAGCCGACGACCTCGTCGACGGCGCCCTCGGCGGCGAAGGCCCCGGCGAGGGTCGGGCCGCCTTCGAGGAGTACGGAGCGGACGCCGCGCTCGTGCAGGGCGGCCAGCAGGGCCGGTACGGCGAGGCCGCGGCCGGTCGCGGCCCTCGGGAGCCGTACGACATCGGCCCCGGCGAGATGGTCGGCCGCCGCGTCCTCGGCTACGGCGATCAGCGTGGGCGCGGCGTCGTCCAGGACGCGGGCGCCGGGCTTCACGGCGGTGGCCTCGGTGTCGACGACGACGCGCAGGGGCTGGACGGCCGCCGACTCCGGGTCCGTGCCGGCTCGTACCGCGAGGTGCGGGTCGTCGGCGCGTGCGGTGCCGGAGCCGACGAGCACGGCGTCCGCCTCGGCGCGCAGCCGGTGGACGTCGGCGCGGGACTCGGCGGAGGTGATCCAGCGGCTGGTGCCGTCGGCGGCGGCGATGCGGCCGTCGAGGGTGGCGGCGTACTTCCAGCGGATGTAGGGGCGGCCGAGGCGTACGGAGGTGAGCCAGGCGGCGTTGCCGGCCTCGGCCTCGTCGGCGAGGAGGCCGTGCTCGACCCGGACGCCGGCCGCGCGGAGTGTGTCGGCGCCGCCGGTGGCCTGCGGGGTGGGGTCGGCCACGGCGTAGACGACGCGGGCGACGCCGGCCTCGATGAGCGCCTGGGCGCAGGGGCCGGTGCGGCCGGTGTGGTCGCACGGTTCGAGGGTGACGTACGCGGTGCCGCCGCGGGCGAGGACGCCGGCCTCGCGGAGGGCGTGCACCTCGGCGTGCGGGCCGCCGGCGCGCTCGTGGTACCCGGCGCCGACCTCGTGGCCCGAGGCGTCGAGGACGACGCAGCCGACGACCGGGTTGGGGCTGGTGGAGCCGAGTCCGCGGGCGGCGAGCGCGACTGCTCGGCGCATGGCGTTCACATCGGCCGCTGTGGCCACCGGGTCCTCCTGCCTCGTCGGGCACGGACTCCGGGGCCTGTCGATGACGACAGAGAGCGGAACGACACCGCCACTCGGGGTACGCCGCACGGCGCCGACCGGCCACCGGTGGGAACCGGCGACCAGCGGACGGCCGGCGCGCCCCTGTCGGGGATCGCCCGCCGCGCACTGCCTCCCATCCGGACTTTCACCGTCGGTCCAGGAATTTCACCTGGTCAACCGGCCACTGGATGCGGCCGGGTCGCGGACTGTAACCGCCGGTTCGGAATTACACCGACCCCGGAGTGCGCTGCTGCTGATACAGGGCAAGTGTGCCACGGCGACGCGCCCGCCATACGGGTGATCCTCTGTGGAGTGACTCACAACACGGTTCCGGCCGCACACCCAACCCCGACTGGTCCAGACCTATTGACGCTCTGGTCTAGTCCTCTTAGTGTCTGCGTCACCTCTCCGCGGAGACGGCCCTCCGGTGTGCGCACACCCGGGCCCGGCACGACCAATCCCCTGCCAGAAGCCGCATGTTGCGTGAAGCCCGACTCCCCAGGAGGAGCCGACCGTGCTGTCATCCCCCCGTGCGAGAGCCTCACTGCTCGCGTCCGGCGCCGCCGTCGCCGGACTGCTGCTCAGCTCGCTCTCCGTCCCTTCCTCCGCCGCCTGGGGGTCCCCCCTGGACGAAGTCCTCGGAGGAGAATCCTGTCGCCCCGACGGCCTCCACAAGACCCCGGGCGTCGACGTCCCCTACTGCTCGGTCTACGACACCGAGGGCCGCGAGAAGATGGGCGCGGACCACCAGCGGCGCGTCATCGGCTACTTCACCGGCTGGCGCACCGGTAAGGACGGGACGCCCGCCTACCTCGCCTCCGACATCCCGTGGGACAAGATCACCCACATCAACTACGCGTTCGCCCACGTCGACTCGGGCAACCGGCTCTCCGTCGGCGGCGACTCCCCCGCCAACGCCGCGACCGGCATGACCTGGCCGGGCGTTCCGGGCGCCGAGATGGACCCGGCCCTGCCGTACAAGGGCCACTTCAATCTGCTGAACAAGTTCAAGAAGCAGCACCCGGACGTCAAGACGCTGATCTCGGTCGGCGGCTGGGCGGAGACCGGCGGCTACTTCGACGACAACGGCGACCGCGTCGCCTCCGGCGGCTTCTACTCCATGGCCACCAACGCGGACGGCTCCGTCAACCAGGCGGGGATCAACACCTTCGCCGACTCGGCCGTGGAGTTCATCCGGACGTACGGCTTCAACGGCGTCGACATCGACTACGAGTACCCGACGACGATGAAGGACGCAGGCAACCCGCTGGACCGGTCGGTCTCCAACGGCCGCCGCGCGGGCCTCGTCCAGGGCTACTCGGCGCTGATGAAGACCCTGCGCGAGAAGCTCGACCGGGCCGGCGCCGCCGACGGCAGGCACTACCTGCTCACCGTCGCCGCACCGTCGTCCGGCTATCTGCTGCGCGGCATGGAGACGTACCAGCAGCAGAAGTACCTCGACTACGTCAACATCATGTCGTACGACCTGCACGGCGCCTGGAACGAGTACGTCGGCCCCAACGCCTCGCTGTTCGACGACGGCAAGGACGCGGAGCTGGCCGCCGCGGGCGTCTACTCGACCTCGCAGTACGGCGGCATCGGGTACCTCAACACCGACTGGGCGTACCACTACTTCCGCGGCTCGATGCCGGCCGGCCGCATCAACATCGGCCTGCCGTACTACACGCGCGGCTTCAAGAACGTGCAGGGCGGCACGGACGGTCTGTGGGGCAAGGCCGCCACGACGGCCTGCCCGGCCGGCTCCGGCCTCACCAAGTGCGGTGACGGCGCCGTCGGCATCGACAACCTGTGGCACGACAAGGACGACAACGGCGCCGAGTCCCCGGCGGGCTCCAACCCGATGTGGCACGCCAAGAACCTGGAGAAGGGCGTCGTCGGCGACTACGTGACACGGTACGGCTTCCCGGCGGACACCCGGCTGACCGGTACATACGCCCGTGAGTACGACTCCACGCTGGTCGCTCCGTGGCTGTGGAACGCCGAGAAGAAGGTCTTCCTGTCCACGGAGGACGAGCAGTCGGTCAATGCCAAGGCCGACTACGTGGTCGACCGGGGCATCGGCGGCACCATGGTCTGGGAGCTCGCGGGCGACTACGACTGGAACGCCGCCGAGGGCCAGTACGAGCCGGGCGACACGCTCACGACCGCCATGTACGAGAAGTTCAAGGCGGCCGCCCCGTACGGCGCGAAGCGCGCCACGACCGCCCTGCCGAGCCAGGCGGTGAACGTCGACGTCGCGTTCGGGGACTTCCCGCTCGGCGACTCCAACTACCCCATCAGCCCCAAGCTGAAGATCACCAACAACACGTCGGCCACCTTGCCGGGCGGTACGGAGTTCCAGTTCGACTACGCCACATCGGCGCCCGGCAACGCCAAGGACCAGTCGGGCTTCGGTACGACGATCATCCGCAGCGACCACACCGGCGCCAACGTCGGCGGGCTGAAGGGCGACTACCACCGCGTGTCGCTGAAGCTGCCGTCCTGGCAGTCGCTGGCGCCCGGCGCCTCCGTGGAGCTGGACTTCGTGTACTACCTGCCGACGTCGACGCCGTCCAACTGGACGGTGGGCCTGGGCGGGAAGACGTACGCCCTCGCCGGTGACCTGGCGCGGGGTACGACGGTGGTCGAGCCCGGCACCGGTACGGACCCGACGCCGAGCCCCGACCCCACGGACCCGACGCCCACGCCGACTCCTACGCCCACGCCCACGCCCGGCGAGTGCGCGGAGCCCGCGTGGGGCGCGTCGGTCGCGTACGGCGGCGGTTCGGTGGTCTCCCACGACTCCCGTACGTGGAAGGCGAAGTGGTGGACGCGGGGCGAGGAACCCGGCACCACCGGTGAGTGGGGTGTCTGGCAGGACCTGGGGGCCTGCTGACGCCTGCCGCCCAGAACGGAGACCCGGTGGCGGTGAAGAACGGCCCTTGCCCGCCACCGGGTCTCTGCTGCGCCGTGCGGCGCCGCGGCAGGCTGTCGCTCCCCCATCGGTGGGACGGCGCCGACCCGGCCGTCGTCGAGGGAGCCGAGGGCGTGGCCGGCCAAGGTCGTCACGAACCTGTGCCTGAACCGGCTCACCTCGGCGCGCGCCCGGCGGGAGCGGTACCCGGGCGCCTGGCTGCCGAAGCCGGTCGTCACAAAGGGCGGGTGGCCGGGCCGCTGGAGTCGGCGAAGCGGCGCTGCCGGTGGTGCTGGAGCGGCTGACGCCGACCGAGTCGTTCGTGGCCGCGGCGCGGAAGGGCGACCTGGCCGGTCCGGAGAGACGCCGGCCGTCGACGTAACCTGGTGGAGCGACGGCGGGGGCGTCGTCTCGGCGGCGTGGAGATCAACGGGGCACCCGCGCCGGTGGTGTGGGCGGGCGACCGGGGGAACCCGTCGGTTCGCAGCCGGTGACAGTCCTCGGCGGCGGAAGGACGGACATGAGCACGATCCTGGTGACGGGCGGTACGGGCACGCTCGGGCGGCCCGTCACGGAGCGGCTGCGGGCGGCCGGGCACGAGGTGCGGGTGCTGAGCCGCCACTCGGCGCCGTACGCGGTGGACCTGCGCGACGGGAAGGGCCTGGACACGGCCGTCACGGGCGTCGACACGGTGGTGCACTGCGCCACCACGCCGAGGGGCGGCGACGAGCGGGCCGCCCTCAACCTGATCGCGGCGGCCCACCGGGTGGGCGTCGGCCATCTCGTCTACATCTCGATCGTGGGCGTCGACCGCGTCCCGCTGGGCTACTACCGGACGAAGCTGGCCGTCGAGCGGCTCATCGAGGGCTCGGAGCTGAACTGGACGGTGCTGCGGACCACGCAGTTCCACGACCTGGTCCTGCGCTTCCTGGAGACCTGCGCCCGGCTGCCGGTGCTACCGGTCCCGGCGGGCGTTTCCGACCAGCCGGTCGAGGTGACGGAGGTCGCGACCCGCCTCGCCGGACTGGCCACGGCCGCCCCGGCGGGCCGCGTACCGGACATGGGCGGCCCGGAGGTACGGCCCCTGGACGACCTGGCCCGCGCGTATCTGCGGGCGAGCGGAAAGCGCCGCCGCGTGGTGTCCGTGCCCCTGGCGGGAAGGACGTACCGCGCGTTCCGCGCCGGCGGGCACCTGACGCCGGAACAGGCGGTGGGCGAGGGCACGTTCGAGCAGTTCCTGGAGCGCCGCCTCGGGGAGCGCGGGCGCGGCTGAGCGCCCCGGACCCGCGCGCCGCCGCGGGGGCTGCCCGTCCCGGCGGCGTGTCAGACCAGCCGGTCGAGGTGACGGAGGCGGCGACCGGCCCCTCGGCGGAAGACGCGGTCCGGAACCTGGAGCCAGGGCAGGGCGCTGCCGGGCCTGCCTTGTGGTGACGCTTCCGGCGGGGCGTGCGCCGGGCTGTCCCCACCGGGCCCGGGACAGTCGCGGCGGGCCCGGCACAGGCACCGGCACAGTCGCGGCGCCGGAAGCTGCGCCCGGCCGAGCCGCCCGGGCGGTCGCCCCTCGACCCGGGCGCCTCGCGCGCGAGGGGACGGGGCCGTTCGGGCCGTCGGGTGCCTCACCTCCGGAAGCGGGCGACGCGCGGTTCGGTCCGCTCGCGCGTCCAGTCGGTCGACGACGGCAGACCGACCGTGCCGGGACCGGCAGGGAGCCGACCTGGCCCGCACCGCCGGACGCGCCGCGCCGCAGCGCCCCGTCCGGGACGACCGCCGCCCCGACGCCGTGGCCGAGCCACAGCAGGACGAACGTGTCCCGGTCGCGGGCCGCGCCCCCGACGGTGTGCACGTCAGACTTCGCACGTGGCACGCGGCGGAGTGTCGGTTTCACCATGATTCCGGGAGGGTCTGTGCCGTACGGCGAGGAGCGGGTGAGGCGGGCGCGGTACGCCGTGGCCGCGGTGTTCTGTGTGCACGGCGCGGTCACCGGCAGTTTCGCGACGCGCATTCCGTGGATCCAGGAGCACGCCGGGGTGAGCCCGGGCCAGCTGGGCCTGGCCCTCGCCTTCCCGGCGATCGGCGCGTCACTGGCGATGCCGCTCGCGGGGGCGGTCAGCCACCGGTTCGGGACGCGAACGGCGCTGCGCGGGCTGCTCGCGCTCTGGACGCTGTCGCTGACCCTGCCGTCGCTGGCACCGAACATCTACGGGCTGTGCGGCACGCTGCTTCTGTTCGGCGCGACCGCCGGCATGTCGGACGTGGCCATGAACGCGCTGGGCGTGGAGGTGGAGAACCGGATCGGCCGGTCGATCATGTCCGGCCTGCACGGCATGTGGAGCGTCGGCGCCCTGATCGGTTCGGCCGCGGGCACGGTCGCCGCGCACCTGGGCAGCGACGCCCGGCTGCACCACCTGCTCGCGGCGGCGGTACTGACCGTGCTGGGCCTGGTCTTCTGCCAGGGCGTACCGGACCTGCGCAGCGCACCGGGCGAGGAGCCGCCGCCCCGGTTCACGCTGCCGCCGCGGTCGGCCCTGGTGATCGGGGCGATCGGCTTCTGCGGGGTGTTCGCCGAGGGCGCGAGCCTGGACTGGTCGGCGGTCTACCTGAAGGACCGGCTGGGTACGTCGGCGGGCCTGGCCGCGGCCTCCACGACGGCGTTCGCGCTGACCATGGCGGTCGCCCGGCTCTTCGGCGACCGGGTCGTGGACCGGTTCGGCGCGGTGCGCACGGTGCGGGTCGGCGGGGTGGCGGCGACGGCGGGCGGTGTGCTGGTGGTCACGGCCCCGCACCCGGCGGCGGCGATGGCCGGTTTCGGCCTCATGGGTCTCGGCGTGGCCGTCGTCGTGCCGCTGGCCTTCGCGGCGGCGGCCCGCAGCGGCCCGGACCCGAGCCAGGCCATCGCGGGCGTCGCCACCATCACGTACACGTCCGGTCTCATCGCCCCGTCCGCGATCGGCGGCCTGGCCGACCTCACCTCGCTGACAGTGTCGTTCGGGCTGGTCACGCTGCTGGCGTTCGGGCTGGTGGCCGGGGCCGGGGTGCTGGGCGGGGACGGCCGGCAGGCCCGTACGGCGAAGGGGTCCGTGGACGCCGCGGCTCCGGGCGGCGGCCGGGACACCTGAGAGGCCGCCCGGCCGGGGCGCTCCCGTACGGCGTGCTCGGCCGTCGCCGACAGCACTCCGCTCACCGTGCCCACGGCCACCACCGCCGACGCCACGACCGCCATGGCGCGCCGCCGCCCGGTCCGGCGCCGTTCGAGTCGTTCCCTCCGGCGCTGCATACGTGCGCCCGACACCGTGCCCTCCCCCGATCGGCCCTTCGCCCGTTCCGGGGACGCCCCGCCCGACGGCTTCCACGGGAGCGTAGCGACTGGGACCCTGCCCCCATGGGGCAGATCGATGAGTTCACCCTGGGGGCCGGTGCCGCGCCGCTGTCGGTGGCGGCGGTGACCGACCGGATGCGGGCGTTCCGTTCGCAGTGGCCGGAGGGCGACGGGGTTGCGGTTTTCAACCAGGTGTACCTGACGGTCACACGGGAGATCGGCCGCCGGGCCGACGGCGGCGGGTTCGGCGACCGCCGGGACGCCGTCACGCTGGCCGTACGGTTCGCGGAGCGGTACCTGGCGGCGGTGGACGCGGTCGCCGCGGGCGGTCGGCCACCGGCCTGCTGGCGGCCGCTGTTCGAGTACCGGCGCCATCCCGGCGTACGGCCGCTGCAGTTCGCCCTGGCCGGTATCAACGCGCACATCGGGCACGATCTGGCGCTGGCCGTGGTGGACGCCTGTCGTACGCTCGGCTGCGAACCCGACGGGCTGGAGGCCGAGTTCGAGCAGGTGGGCGAGGTCCTCGTGTTGTTGGAGGAGCGCATCCGCGAAGAGCTGATGCCGGGTCCCGACCTGCTGGAGGTCGCGGACCCGCTGACGCATCTGCTGGGGTGCTGGAGCCTGGAGCGGGCCCGGGACGGGGCGTGGCTCGCGGCCCGCTCGCTGTGGCAGCTGCACCGGGTGCCGGGCCGGTGGGGCGCGGAGCTGGCCGAGGAGTTCACCGAACGCCTCGACCGCTCCGTGGGGCTGGTGGGGCGGATGTTACTCACGCCCCTGGGCCCGGGAAGGTGATCAGTCCTCCGGCAGTTCCACCGGCGCGATCTCGTCGTAGACGTCGCCCGGCCCGGGGTTGACCGGGTCGGTCTCGCCGCCCAGGTGGTGCATGACGCCCCACACCGCGTTCAGCGCGGTCTGCACGGCGCCCTCGGCCCAGCCGGCCGTCCACGAGATGTCGTCGCCCGCGAGGAAGATGCCGCGCTTGTCCTGGGGCAGCCGGTCCTGCATGAAGTGCGTGTAGAGGCGCCGCTGGTAGCGGTAGTGGCCCGGCAGGTTGGCCTTGAACGCGCCCATGAAGTACGGCTCGTTCTCCCACGACACGGTCACCGGGTTGCCGATGATGTGCTTCCGGATGTCGACGTTCGGGTAGATCTCGCCGAGCGACTTCAGCATGACCTCCATCCGCTCGTTCGCGGACAGCGGCAGCCACTTCAGGCTGTCGTCGCACCACGTGTACGACAGGCAGATGACGGCCGGCTTGTCCGGGCCGTTGTCCAGCAGGTACGTGCCGCGGGTCATCCGGTCCGTGAGCGTCATCGACATGACGTCACGGCCGGTCGGATTTCCCTTGTCGTCGACGGCCTTGTCCAGCCAGAAGGGCCGGTCGACCGGCACGAAGAGCTTGCTGGACTCCATGTAGTGGGTACGCTCGATCGCCGTCCAGTGGTCGATCGGGAAGAGCGAGTCGTCGCACTGGATCTTCGACAGCAGCATCCACGACTGGGCCGTGAAGATCGCCGCCTTGTACGTACGGATGTCGCCGTCGGCGTCGGTGACCGTGATCTGGTTGCCCGCAGCGCGGTGCAGCCGCGTCACTGCCGGCTTCGGCTCGCCGCCGTGCAGGGACTTCAGCGAGGTGCCCTGCGCCCAGTGGACGATCTTCTCCGGCTCGCGCTCCCACAGCCGCACCGGCAGCTGCTGGCTGCCGCCCACGATGCCGCGGTGGTGGTCGTCGGCCTCGGTGTAGACGACGCGGAGGATCTCCAGGATGGAGTTGGGGAAGTCGGTGTCCCAGCCGCCGGTGCCGAAGCCGACCTGGCCGAAGATCTCGCGGTGCCGGAACGACTTGAACGCCTCGGACTCGCAGAGGAATCCGTAGAAGGTCTGGTTGTCGAGCTTCTCGACGAGCTTCGCCCAGATCTCGCGGATACGCGGCACGTCACGCTCGCGCATGGCGCGGTTCATGTCGGTGAAGTCCGCGCCCTCCTCCAGGCAGGCGTTCCAGGCGGCGGCGACGTCACGGTAGACCTGCGGCAGGTCGTCGATCGTCTCCGCGTAGTGCGACTCGCCCTTCAGGTCGACGACCGTCGACGGGGTGGCCTCGGCGAGCGGGTTCGGGAACGGCGAGGTCTCCAGGCCCACCAGGTCGATGTAGTGCTGGAGCGCCGTGGAGGACGGCGGGAAGCGCATAGCGCCCAGCTCGCAGTTGAGTGTCTCCTTGTCACCTGCGGCGGCACAGCCGTCGAAGCCCACCGTACGCAGTCGGCCGCCCAGCTGGTCGGCCTCGTAGACGACCGGCTTGAGGCCCATCTTCATCAGCTCGTACGCGGCGACGACGCCGGACAGACCGCCGCCGATGACCGCGACCTCGGTGCCGAACTCGGTCGCGGGTATCTGGCCGAGCCCGGCCGGGTGGGCCAGGAAGTCGTCGTACGCGTACGGGAAGTCCGGACCGAACATGGTGATCGGCGGCTGCGCGTCGGTGTGCTGGACGGCGGTGGGCACCGTGGACGTCATGGGGTACGGACTCCTTGCACGGGGGTGGTGAGCAGGGCTTGCTGGCTGGGGGCGCTCGCGGCGCGGTCAGACCAGGGCGGTGTAGAGGCCGGGGCGGCGGTCCCGCAGATAGGGGTTCTCCTCGCGCGACCGGCGCAGGAGCTCGGGGTCGGCATCGCCGGTGACCAGCTCCTCGCCGCGGCCCGCGCGGGCCCGGGCGGTGCCGTCGGGGCCGGCGAGCGCGGACAGGCCGACGAACTCGAAGTCGCCCTCGGGCCCTGTCCGGTTGGCGTACGCGATGTACAGCTGGTTCTCGAAGGCACGCACCGGTACGACGGACTCGGCGACGACCTGCGCCGGGTGCATCAGCGCGGTCGGTACGAGGAGGAGGTCCGTACCGGCCAGCGCGTGCGCCCGGACGTTCTCGGGGAACTCCACGTCGTAGCAGATCATCAGGCCGACCCGGAGGCCGCCGAGCTCGGCCTGGACGACGGGCCGGTCACCGGGCGTGAACCACTCCTGCTCGAAGCCGCCGAAGAGGTGGGTCTTGCGGTAGTCCGCGAGGCGGGCGCCGTCGGGGCCGACGAGCTGCGCGGAGTTGTGCACCACGCCGCCGGCGCGCTCCGGGTAGCCGTAGGCGACGGCCAGGCCGTGGCGCACGGCGATGGCGGCGACCGCATCGGCGGAGGGGCCGTCCACGGGCTCGGCCAGGCGCGGGATGTCGGCGCCGATCGCGTACCCGGTCAGGTACATCTCGGGGGCGACGAGGAGGCCGGCCCCGGCGGCCGCCGCACGGGCCGCCGCCTCGTCGAGGATCTTGAGGTTGGCGGCCACGTCACCGAGCTGTCCGGAGCTCTGGAGCAGGGCGGTGCGCAGCGGCGACATGGGCAGGACCTCGTCTGGTGCGGGAGGGACGGGGAGATGCAAAAAAGGTACGGTCCGGACTTCTCCCCCGACAAGGCGTGACCGTTGCGGACCGACGGTCGAACCGTTGCGCGGATCCGCCGGGTCACGACGATTCATTGCGTGATGCTCCACCCGAGGTCCCGGGAGTACCCGGGCGAGCCGGGGCGAGCCCTACGCGGGCGAGCCCGACGAGAAGCGCCGCAGGAGCGGCGAGAGCACCAGTACCGACTTGGTGCGCTCCACGAAGGGCTCGCCCGCGATGCGCTCCAGCACGCGCTCGAAGTGGCGCATGTCGGAGGCGAAGACCTGGACGATCGCGTCCGCCTCCCCCGTGACGGTGGACGCGGACGCGATCTCCGGGTAGCGCTCGAGACCACGCTGGATGGTCTCGGGCGAGGTGTTGCCGCGTGCGTAGATCTCGATGAAGCCCTCGGTCTCCCAGCCGAGCGCCGCCGGGTCCACACGGACCGTGAAGCCGGTGATGGCGCCCTCGGCCCGCAGCCGGTCCACGCGCCGTTTGACGGCGGGCGCGGACAGTCCGACGAGCGCGCCGATGTCGGCGTAGCTGCGGCGGGCGTCTTCGGCGAGTGCGTGGACGATGCGTTCGTCGAGGTCGTTGAGTCGCACTAGGGGTGGGTCACTTCTCTGCTGTGGCCAGACGGGAGCGGCGCATGCCGTACAGGAAGTAGAACACGAGGCCCGCGGCCATCCAGCCACCGAAGGCGATCCATGTGGCGAGGTCGAGATTGACCATGTTGAACACGCAGAAGCCGAATCCGAGCGCGGGGAACAGCCAGCCGAACGGCACCTTGAAGGTGCGCTCCATCTCCGGGCGGGTGTAGCGCAGGACGACGACCGCGATGTTGACCAGCGCGAAGGCGAACAGCGTGCCGATGCTGGTGGCGTTGACGAGTTCGCCGAGCGGGATGGCGCCGGCCAGGACGCCGCAGAACAGGGACACGATGATCGTGCCGTTGCGCGGGGTGCCCGTCTTGGCGTCGACCTTGCCGAACGCCTTGGGCACCAGACCGTCGCGGGACATCGCGAAGAGGATGCGGGTCTGGCCGTAGAGGACGGCGAGGACGACGCTCGCGATGGAGATGACCGCGCCGGCGGCGAGCAGGGTGCCGAAGAAGGTCTGGCCGGTCACATCGTTCATGATCGCGGTGAGGGACGCCTCGGAGCCCTCGAACTTCGTCCAGTTCCACGCGCCCACGGCGACGCCCGCCACCAGCACGTACAGCGCCGTGACGATGATCAGCGAGAGCATGATCGCGCGGGGCAGGTCACGCTTGGGGTTCTTGGCCTCCTCGCCGGCCGTGGAGGCGGCGTCGAAGCCGATGTACGAGAAGAACAGCATCGCTCCGGCGGCGCTGACGCCCGTCATGCCGAGCGGCATGAAGTCGGCGTAGTTGCCGGACTTGAAGCCCATGAAGCCGACGGCGCAGAACAGCACCAGGGCGGCGATCTTCACGATGACCATGATCGTGTTGGCACGGGCCGACTCGCGGGCGCCACCGAGCAGGAACACCATCGCGAGGAGCACGACGATCAGCGCCGGCAGGTTGAGGATGCCGCCCTCGCCGGGCGCCGAGGAGAGCGCGTCGGGGATGGTCACGCCGATGGTGCCGCTGAGGAGTTCGTTGAGGTAGTCGCCCCAGCCGACGGCCACGGCGGCGACGGAGACGCCGTACTCGAGGACGAGACACCAGCCGCACACCCAGGCGACGAGTTCGCCCATCGTTGCGTACGTGTACGAGTAGGAGGATCCCGAGACGGGGATCGTGCCGGCCAGCTCGGCGTACGAGAGCGCCGAGAAGAGCGCCGTGAGTCCGGCGATCACAAAGGCGACCGTGACGGCGGGCCCGGCGACGGGGACGGCCTCGCCGAGCACGACGAAGATGCCGGTGCCGAGCGTGGCACCGATGCTGATCATCGTCAGCTGCCACATGGACAGCGAGCGGCGGAGCGAGCCGCCCTCGCCCTGACCACCCTCCGCGACCAGGCGTTCCACCGGCTTGCGACGGCCGAGCGCGGAGAGCGGGGAGGCTCCGGACGTCTTCGGTGCGGGTGGCTCGGTGGCCGGTGGGGCTGCGCCGTGATCGAGCACTGCGGGGCTCCTTCATCGCTGCGGTCGGGGGTACGACGGCGACCGACGGCGGTGTGCGGGCAGCGCGGAACAGCCCACAGGGAACCCAGGGGAAGGGGGGAACCGCCGAGCAGGCGGTCACCGCCACTCCAGGTACGGGCCCTGAGCCTACGAGCCGGCCTTCGCTCTTGTAATGCACTGATGTTGCGCATCGGCGGATGATCATTGCGCACTTCGGACACGGACGGGGAAACATTGCGCGCTGCCGCACGAATCGACACATTGGGGCATTGAGCGGCGGAAACAGAGGGCTGTACGGAGGTGGCCGATGAGCGGGTCGAAGTGGCAGGACCCGGTGCCGTTTCTGCGGGGTACGGCATGGCTGGACGGGCCGCGCGCGGTGCGGGCGGACCCGGCGGGCCTGGCGCCGCTGTCGTGGGACATCGCGGAACGGGCGGCGCTGCCCATCGGCGTACGGCTGGAGTTCACCGCGTCGGCTCAGGCGCGGGCGGTGGAGCTCCGCTACCGGGCGCGCGTTCCCGAACAGAGCGGTGACGGGCAGGAGTCGGCGCACTGCTTCGCGCTGTGGCGGGACGGCAGGTGTGTCCGGGAGGTGTGTACGGCGGCGCCCGCCGGGGAGGCCACGGTGGCGCTGCGGCTGCCGGCGCCGGCGGAGCGGGGTGCCGTCTTCACGGTGCATCTGCCGGAGAACCAGGCACCGGTGGTGCTGGGCGTGCGCGCGGTCGGCGGCAGCGTGTCGCCCGCGCCGCGGCGGCCGCGGTGGGTGGTGCACGGCGACTCGATCACCGAGGGCTGGTGGTCCACGCGCCCCGCGCACGCGTGGCCCGCGGTGGCCGGGCGTGACCTCGGCCTGGACCCGGTGAACCTCGGTTACGCGGGCTCGGCGCGCGGCGAGCTGCCGGTGGCCCAGCAGTTGGCCACGCTGCCCGCCGCGCTGCTCACGCTGGCGTTCGGCACGAACTGCTGGTGGCCGGTGCCGACATCGGCCCCGCTCATGTACGAGGTGACGCGCGCCTTCGTGACGCTGATCCGGCAGGGGCACCCGGACACGCCGCTGCTGCTGGTGTCGCCGCTGTCGCGCCCCGCGGCCGAGTCGACGGCCAACGCCCTGGGCGCGACGCTGGCGGACCTGCGTACGGCCATGGAGGAGGCGGTACGGGACCTGATGGCGTCCGGCGACACCCGCCTGGCCCTACTGCCGGGCCGCCCGCTGCTGCGCGCCGAGCACCTGGCGGACGGGCTGCACCCCAACGACGCGGGGCACGCCCGGCTGGCGTCGGCGGTGGCCGGCGCGGTGCGGGAGGCGGGGTTCCTGGAGGGGTGCGGGGCGGCGGTGGCGCGGTGAAGGGGCCGGGGGTGCGGCCGTGCGCGACGGAGCGGCCGCGCACACGAAGGAGCCGCCCCCGCGCGCGTACGGCGGGAGACGGCTCCTTCAGGGGGCTGCGCGGACCGCTACGGGCCCCGCCTGTCCTGGGCTACCAGCTGGCGTGGAGGGGCTTGCCCTCGGCGTAGCCGGCGGCGCTCTGGACCCCGACGACGGCCTTCTCGGCGAACTCCTCCAGCGAGGCGGCACCCGCGTAGGTGCAGGAGGAGCGGACGCCCGCGATGATCGAGTCGATCAGGTCCTCGACGCCCGGGCGCACCGGGTCGAGGAACATCCGCGACGTGGAGATGCCCTCCTCGAACAGTCCCTTGCGGGCCCGGTCGTACGCGGACTCCTCGCTGGTGCGGTTGCGCACCGCGCGCGCGGAGGCCATGCCGAAGGACTCCTTGTACAGACGCCCGTCGGCGTCCTGCTGGAGGTCGCCGGGCGACTCGTACGTCCCGGCGAACCAGGAGCCGATCATGACGTTGGAGGCGCCGGCGGCGAGCGCCATGGCGACGTCGCGCGGGTGCCGGACGCCGCCGTCGGCCCAGACGTGCTTGCCGTACTTCTTCGCCTCGGCGGCGCACTCCAGGACGGCGGAGAACTGCGGGCGGCCGACGCCGGTCATCATGCGCGTGGTGCACATGGCGCCGGGGCCCACGCCGACCTTGACGATGTCGGCACCGGCCTCGATGAGGTCGCGGACGCCCTCGGCGGCGACGATGTTCCCGGCGACGATCGGGACGTGCGGGTCGAGGCCCCGGACGGCCTTGATCGCGGAGATCATCGACTCCTGGTGGCCGTGCGCGGTGTCCACGACGAGGGTGTCCACACCGGCGTCGAGCAGCTGCTTGGCCTTGCCTGCGACGTCGCCGTTGATGCCGACGGCCGCGGCGATGCGCAGACGGCCCTTGGCGTCGACAGCCGGGCTGTACAGCGTGGCGCGGAGGGCGCCCTTGCGGGTGAGGATGCCCGCGAGCCGTCCGTCGCCGTCGACCGCGGGGGCGTAGCGCCGGTTGTGGTGGTCGAGGGTGTTGAACGCCTCGCGCGGGTCGATGTCCGCGTCGAGGAGCAGCAGGTCCTTGGACATGACCTCGGACAGCTGCGTGAACCGGTCGACGCCGCTGAGGTCCGTGTCGGTGACGACACCGACCGGCTTGTGGTCGCCGTCCACGACCACGCCCGCGTTGTGCGCCCGCTTGGGGAGCAGCGACAGCGCGTCGGCGACGGTCTGGTGCGACTCGAGGATGATCGGCGTGTCGAGGACGTGGTGCCGGCTCTTCACCCAGGAGACGACATCGGCGACGACGTCGATCGGGATGTCCTGGGGGATGACGACGAGGCCGCCGCGGCGGGCGATCGTCTCGGCCATCCGACGGCCGGCGATGGCCGTCATGTTGGCCACGACCAGCGGGATGGTCGTCCCGGTGCCGTCGGGGGTGGAGAGGTCGACGCCCTGGCGGGAGCCCACGGCCGAGCGGCTAGGCACCATGAACACGTCATCGTACGTGAGGTCGTACGGCGGCTTCAGGTCATTGAGGAAACGCACGTGCTGAACTTCCCAGTCGTTCGGAGTTGGCCCCCGGGCATCTCAGCCGGGGGGAAAACGCACGTACTTAATTCTCCCATGCCGACGGGCGTTCGATCCCCAGGCGAAACCTCCAGGTCACAGCGGGTGACCTGGTAGCTTCCTCCAAACAAGGCTTGTATGTTCCGCTCGGCCGCCGCGCCGCTCAGCCGCCGCTCGCGGGCCGCGGCTCAGTTGTCGGGATCGAAGCGCTCCAGCGCGGGCCGGGGCCCGGGCCGGGAGTCGGTCAGCAGGAAGTCCGCGGCGGCCGTGTCCGTGACGAGGCTGGTGACGAGCCCCGAGCGGAGTACGGCGCCGATGGCCGCGGCCTTGCGGTGGCCGCCCGCGATGGCGACGACCTCGGGGATACGGCGCAGCCGGTCGGCCTCGACGGTGATGCACCGCTCGCCGAGGTCGCGTCCTACTCGGCGGCCGGCGGAGTCGAAGAGGTGGGCGGACATCTCGGCGGCGACGCCGAGGGACGCGTAGTGGGCGCGCTCCTCGTCGCTGAGCATGTCGTGGACGGTGGAGATGCCCGGCTCCCAGGAGCCGATGGACACCGCGGCGACGGTGACCTTGTCGAAGTACTCGAAGGCGCGGGCGATACCGGTCTGATTGCGCAGCGCGGCGGCGGTGGCCGGGTCGGGCAGCAGCATCGGCGCGTAGATGGGGTGGGCCTCGCCGCCGGAGACCTGGGCGGCGCGGCGGACGGCCTCCACCGAGCCGCGCTCCGCGGTGCCCGCGTCGTACACGCCGGTCAGCTGGACGACGGTGCACGGCGGGAGCCGGTCGAGGGCGGCGGCCATGTGGATGGTGGACCGGCCCCAGGCCAGGCCGAGGACGTCGCCCTCGTTCACCAACTCGCCGAGCAGGTCGGCCGCGACCTCGCCCAGGTTCTCGGGGTCGGGCGACTCGTCCTCACCCTCGGCGGGCGACTCCACGACCACGGCGTGGCGCAGGCCGTAGCGGGCGCGCAGCGCGTCGGAGCGCTCCGCGTCCAGCTCGGCGGGTACGCGGATCTCGATCCGCACGAGGTCCCGTTCCAGGGCCGTCTCCAGGACGCGGGCGACCTTGAAGCGGCTGACGCCGAACTCCTCGGCGATCTGGATCTTGGACTTTCCCTCGAGATAGAAGCGGCGGGCCATGGCCGCCGCCTGCACCAGCTCCGCGGGTCCCATCCGCAGGGCTGGTCGTCCCGCCGACATTGCAGACACCGCGTTCTCCTCACTGCTGTTCACACCCGGATCGCCATCCTTGCAGATCCGGCGGCCTTGATCAGTCCTGTTGGTCGGCGTTCATCTGCCGGTGACCCACCGGTCGCTCAGTGTCCGCACACCCAGGCAGCCGACCCGGTCGCCCGGTCGGCCTGCTCGCGCAGCACCCGTACCGCCTCGGAGGGGTCGTCGGCCCCGTACACCGCGGACCCGGCGACGAAGACGTCGGCACCGGCCTCGGCGCACCGCTCGATGGTGGACGCCGACACTCCGCCGTCCACCTGGAGCCAGAGCTCCAGACCGTGCTTGGAGATCAGCTCACGGGTGCGGCGGATCTTGGACAGCATGATGTCGAGGAACGCCTGCCCGCCGAAGCCCGGTTCAACCGTCATGATCAGCAGCATGTCCAGCTCGGGCAGCAGGTCCTCGAACGGCTCGATGGGCGTGGCGGGCTTGAGCGCCATGGAGGCGCGGGCACCCTTGGCCCGGATCTCCCGCGCCAGCCGCACGGGCGCGGCGGCGGCCTCCACATGGAAGGTGACGGACCCGGCCCCGGCCTCCACGTACTGCGGGGCCCAGCGGTCGGGGTCCTCGATCATGAGGTGGCAGTCCAGCGGGGTGTCCGTCGCCCGGTGGAGCGACTCCACGACCGGTACGCCCAGCGTGAGGTTGGGCACGAAGTGGTTGTCCATGACATCGACATGGAGCCAGTCGGCGCCTTCGACGGCCTGTGCCTCCTCGGCGAGCCGGGCGAAGTCCGCGGACAGAATGCTGGGGTTGATCTGGGCCATGCGCCAAGCCTGCCATGCCCCACGCCGCTTCCTTGCCCCGCTCCCCGCGGAATGCCCCCGCCGCCCGGGGCATTCTCCACCATCCCGGGCAAATCGACTGTCCGGGTGTACGACGGGTGCGGGGTGCGTTCGCTGAACGGGCGTGTCGAGGCGTACGTACAAGGGCACGGGACGGCCACCGGCGCGTGCCGGTCGGCCGGCCGGCGCGGGGCGGAGGCCGGTGCCGCTATGCCGTCCGGCGGAGGAGGGCCAGGTACATGGCGTCCGTGCCGTGGAGGTGGGGCCAGAGCTGGACGTCCGGGCCGTCACCGAGGGCGGGCACGCCGGGCATCAGGGGCCGGGCGTCGATCCACTCGGCGTGCGCGGGCTGCGCGCCGCCACGGCCCTTCAGGACGTCCTCGACGACCACGCGGGTCTCGGCGAGGTGCGGCGAGCAGGTGGCGTAGCCGACGACGCCGCCGACCCGTACGGCCTTCAACGCCTCGGTCAGCAGGCCGCGTTGGAGCGGCGCGAAGCCGTCCAGGTCCTCGGGACGGCGGCGCCAGCGGGCCTCGGGGCGCCGGCGGAGGGCGCCCAGGCCGGAGCAGGGCACGTCGACGAGGACGCGGTCGAAGGAGCCGGGCCGCCACGGCGGGCGGGTGCCGTCGGCGGCGATGACCTCGTACGGGCCGGGGTTCCCGGCGAGGGCGCGCTGGACGAGGCGGGCGCGGTGCGGCTGCTTCTCGGCGGCGAGCAGGGACGCGCCGCGCTCGGCCGCCAGGGCGCCCAGCAGAGCGGCCTTGCCGCCGGGCCCCGCGCACCCGTCGAGCCACCGCGCGTCGGGCCCGTCGAGGGGCGCGTTCGCCAGGGCGACGGCGACGAGCTGGCTGCCCTCGTCCTGGACGCCGGCCCGGCCCTCGCGTACCGCGTTCAGGGCGCCGGGCTCGCCGCCCTCCGGCAGCCGCACCGCGTACGGCGACCAGCGCCCGGGCAGCCCGGCGTCCTCGCCCAGCGCGTCCAGCAGCTCGCCGGGGGCCGACCGGCCGGGCCGGGCCACCAGCGTGACCTCGGGCCGCTCGTTGTCGGCCTCCAGCAGGTCCTCGATACCGGCGCGGCCGCCGCCCAGGGCGTCCCACAGCGCGGACACCACCCAGCGCGGGTGCGAGTGCACGACGGCCAGATGGTCCTCGGGGTCCTCGTCGTACGGCGGCGCGACCCGCTCCAGCCAGCCGTCCAGGTCGTGCTGGGCGATCCGGCGCAGCACGGCGTTGACGAACTTGGCCCGTCCGTCGCCCAGCACCACGCGCGCCAGCTCCACGCTCGCGGACACCGCCGCGTGCGTCGGGATCCGGGTGCCCAGCAGTTGGTGCGCGCCGAGGGCAAGGACGTCCAGCACCGGAGGATCGACCTCCCGCAGCGGCCGGTCGACGCACGCGGCGATGATCGCGTCGTACGTCCCCTGGCGGCGGAGCGTGCCGTACACCAGCTCCGTCGCCAGCGCCGCGTCCCGCGCGTCGAAGCCCTCCTGCTCGCGGGCCTTCTTCAGGAGCGGCGGCATGACGAGGTTGGCGTACGCGTCCCGCTCGTCGACGGCGCGCAACGCCTCGAACGCCAGGATGCGGACGGGGTCCTTCTTGGGGCGCCGGTACGGCTTGGGGGAACGGCGACGGCCTTGCTCGCTCAAAAGGTGCTCCGCTTTCGATTCGGGTCGAACCCTTTCAGCGTAGTCACCGCGGAGGCATGCAGGCTCAGGGGCTAAGACGTTCCGAGCCGGGTCCGGGCGCACCCGACGCGAACCCGCCCCGCCCCGGCCTCACTCCCCGAGCCGCTCCCCGGCGCCGATCCGGACCCCACGCGCCCAGTCGGCGGCCCGCATGGGCTTCTTGCCCTGCGCCTGGACCCACACCAGCTCGACGGCGTGCGAGCCGGTGCCGACGTACACGTTGTTCTTGCCGACGGCCGGTTCGCCGGGCGCGAGGTCGGTGCGGTCGGGCACCGGCGTCGCCTGCACCAGCTTCAGGCGCTCGCCGCGGAAGACGGTCCAGGCTCCGGGCGCGGGCGTACAGCCGCGTACGACGCGGTCGACGCGGAGGGCGGGGGCCGTCCAGTCCACGCGCGCGTCCTCTACGGTGATCTTCGGGGCGAGGGTGATGCCGTCGGTGGGCTGCGGTACGGCCTTGAGGGTGCCGTCCTCGATGCCGTCCATGGTGGCGGCGAGCAGCCCGGCGCCCGCGAAGGCGAGCCGGGTGAGGAGGTCGCCGCTGGTGTCGGTGGGCCGGACCTCCTCGGTGATCACGCCGTAGACCGGCCCGGAGTCCAGCCCCTCCTCGATCTGGAACGTCGACGCGCCGGTCACCTCGTCCCCGGCCATCAGCGCGTGCTGGACGGGCGCCGCGCCACGCCACGCGGGCAGCAGCGAGAAGTGCAGGTTCACCCAGCCGTGTTCGGGGATGTCGAGCGCCACCTTGGGGAGGAGGGCGCCGTAGGCGACGACGGGGCAGCAGTCGGGCGCGATCTCGCGGAGCCGGGCGAGGAACTGCTCGTCACGCGGCCTGGCCGGCTTGAGGACCTCGATCCCGGCCTCGGCGGCCCGCTCGGCGACGGGGCTCGCGACCAGGCGCCGTCCGCGTCCGGCGGGAGCGTCGGGCCGGGTGACGACGGCGGCGACCTGGTGCCGGTCCGAGGCGATGAGGGCGTCCAGGGCGGGTACGGCGACCTCGGGGGTGCCTGCGAAGACGAGCTTCACTCCGTGTTACCTCGCTTGTTCGTCGGAGTCGCCGCGGGAAGGCTCCTGCCAGGAGTCCACAGGGCGGTTGGGCAGCGCACCAGTCTAGGGCGCCCAGGCGGTCGGGGGGCGTACGTATATCCGTGCGCCCTGCGCACATGCGGATACGCCCTGCTGCGTGACCCCGGCGACGGGTGGCGCGTTGTCAAGAGAGATTGACCGAAACGGGCCGACCCTCGACTACGGCCCGCCCCTTTTCAACGCCGGTTCGAGAGGCTTGTAAATGGCCGACCACGCAACCCACGACGCCCAAGCCCGGGCAAGCCTTCACCTGCTGGTGCGGGACATCGAGCGGGTCCGCCGGCAGGTGGACGCGCTGCGCACGCTCACGGCCCAGCTGGGCAACGTCTACCGCCCGCGTCGCTCCGGCCCGTCGACGGGCTTCGTCGTCTACGGCAGGGCTCCGGCCCCCACCGTCCGGCTCGCCCAGGAGCTGCGCGACAGCGTCGAGACCCTGGTGACCGCGGCAGTGGACTTCGACCGCTCGCTGGGCTTCTCGTGGGACGCGGTGGGCTCGGCGCTCGGGGTCACCAAGCAGGCGGTCCACCGCCGGTACGGCGCGCGGCGCGCAACGGCCCAGCAGTCGTCCACCACGTCGAACGCGGAGCACTCCGGCGAGTCCGGCGCGAGGCGCACGATGCCGGTCGTCCCGCCGGTCACGTCGGTGCCGGCGGCCCGCTCGATGCCCCCGCAGCCGACGGCGGCGCAGTCGCTCCGAGACCAGTCCCACCTCGAGGAGGTCCGCCCGAGCGCCTTCCCCGGCCCGCGCAACGGCTGACCCCTCCACCCCCGGCCGCCCCACCTGCCTCTCCGCCCCTTCGGCAGGCGGGGCGGCCGCCTGCGTGCGGCGGGGCGACAGGCGTCCGGACGAGGCCGGTCCCGCGGCACCCGCCCGGCTCGCCCGCTGCGGCCTCGGCCGATGTCCGGAGGACGGCCTCGGCCGATGTCCGGAGGACGGCCTCAGCCGATGTCCGGAGGATCGACACGGATCCGCACCGGGGCGGCGCCCGCCCGGGTCAGGCGGGATGCCTGGGCGGTCTTGAGGGCGGCCGCCAGGGCGGCGCCGGTGCCAGGAGGGACCCGGAGGAGGGCCCGTTCCCACAGTTCGCCCGGAGGCGGGTCGCCGGGGCGCCGGGGGCCGCCCGGCGTGGTGCGGCGGAGCGGAACGGGGCCCAGCACCTCGGCGTCCGAGGGGAGTTCCGCAGCGGCCAGAAACTCCGCGACGGCCTCCGGGGGGCCGCTCACCGCGGCCATGCGGGAGACCGGCGGGAAGCCCAGCTCCGCGCGCTCGGCCAGCTCGCGCAGGGCGTGGCCCACGGGGTCCCACCGCACCAGCGCCTGCACGGGCCGCAGCGTCGGCTCGGCGACCACGACCACCGTGCCGCCCTCGCCCTGGCCCCGCACGAGGGCCGCAGCGTCGATCCAGCGCCGCAGCGCGTCCTCGGCGGCCCGCAGGTCGGGGCGGCCGAGCAGCGCCCAGCCGTCCAGCAGCAGCGCCGCCGCGTACCCGCCGTCGGCGACCGGTTCGGCGCCCGGCGTGCTGACCACCAGCGCGGGCCTGTCCGGCACGGCGTCCAGGACATGGTCGCGCCCCGAGGTTCGCACCGCCACGGCGGGAAAGGCCCGCCCGAGCTCCTCGGCGGTACGCCGAGCGCCCACCACCCGCGCCCGCAGCCGAGCGGCCCCGCACTCGGCGCAGTGCCAGTCGACCTCGCCACGCCCGCACCACCCGCATCTCAACTCCCGCTGCTCCGGTGCTTCGAGAGGCCCCGCGCAGTGCCGGCAGCGGGCGGGCGTACGGCACCGCTCACAGGCGAGGCGCGGTACGTACCCGCGCCGCGGCACCTGCACCAGCACCGGCCCGGACTTCAGCCCGTCCCGTACGACCTGCCACGCCAGGGACGGCAGCCGCGCGGCCCGCGCGGCCTCGTCGCGCGCCAACTCCCCGTCGCCCACGGTGCGTACGAGCGGGGCGGCGGCCCGCACCTGTTCGCGGGGGGCCGCGAGCGGCCTGGCCCAGCCGCTCTCGACGAGCTGGGCGGCCTCGACCGTGCAGCTCGTGCTGCCCAGCAGGAAGCCGCACTGGTCATGCGCGGCGCGCAGCAGCAGCACATCACGCGCATGCGGCTGCGGCGCGTGCGGCTCGCTGTGGCTCCCGTCCCCGTCGTCCCAGATGACCACAAGCCCAAGGTCCCGTACGGGCGCGAACATGGCGGCCCGCGTCCCGACGACCGCCCGCACCGCACCGCGCCGTACGGCGAGCCACTCCCGGTACCGCTTCTCCGGCCCCGCCTCCGCGGTCAGCGTCGCGTGCCGCCCCTCCCCCAGCAGCGCGGTCAGGGCGGCGTCCACGCGCGCGGCGGCCCGCCCGTCCGGTACGACGACGAGAGCACCGCGCCCGGACGCGAGCGTGGCGGCCACCGCCCTGGCCAGTTCCTCCGCCCAGTGCGGCCCCGGCAGCGCGTTCCACACCGCGCGCGGCGCCGCACCGCGCGCGAGGGCGCCCAGAAACGCCTCGCCGTGCGCGTACCGCCCCCACGTCCCGGCCTCCGGCGCGGCGGGCGGCGGCAGCGGCGCGGGCGACGGCCTGCCCTCCGCCCGGGCGCTGCGCGGTGGCACGGCCAGCTGCAGCACATCGGCGAGACTCCCGGCGTACCGGTCGGCGACCGCCCGGGCGAGCCCCAGCAGCTCGGGGCTCAGTACCGGCTCGGGCGACACGACATCGGCGAGCGCGGCCAGCGGTCCCGCGTAGTCGCTCTCCGCCCGCCGCTCCACGAGGAACCCGTCGATGAGCCGCCCGCCCTCGCGCCGCCCCTCCCGCACCTGGTGGGCCCCGGCCCCGAACCGCACCCGGACGCGCACCCCCGGCTGTGCGACGGCGTCCAGCTCCTCCGGCACCGCGTAGTCGAAGAACTGGTCGAGATGCAGCACCCCCTTGTTCACCACGACCCGCGCGACCGGCAACTCCTTCGCCAGCGCGGCCCCCCGCCACGTCCGCGGCTTCGCCCGTGGCGCCTTCGCCCTCCGCACACTCTCCCGAATGAGCGCGAGCTGCTCGGGCGGCTCCCCCGGCCGCCCTTCCCGCTTCCCGTTCTCGCTGCTCACAGCCACATGCCTACCAGACCCCACTGACAAGGGCGCCGTCGTTCCCCCGGGCGGGGCCTGCGGGCGGAAGCGCCGGAGTCCGGCGCCGTACGGGACGGGGCCGGACTCCGGGTGGTGGCGCTCGGGGGCGGTGTTACAGCCCCGCCGCCTTGCGGAGGGCGTCGACGCGGTCGGTGCGCTCCCAGGTGAAGTCGGGGAGTTCGCGGCCGAAGTGACCGTACGCGGCGGTCTGCGCGTAGATCGGGCGGAGCAGGTCGAGGGCGCGGATGATCGCGGCCGGACGGAGGTCGAAGACCTCGGCGATGGCGGACTCGATGCGCTCGACGTCGACCTTGGCGGTGCCGAAGGTCTCGACGAAGAGACCGACCGGCTCCGCCTTGCCGATGGCGTAGGCGACCTGGACCTCGCAGCGCGAGGCCAGACCCGCGGCCACCACGTTCTTGGCGACCCAGCGCATGGCGTACGCGGCCGAGCGGTCGACCTTCGACGGGTCCTTGCCGGAGAACGCGCCGCCGCCGTGCCGGGCCATCCCGCCGTACGTGTCGATGATGATCTTCCGGCCGGTCAGACCGGCGTCACCCATGGGACCGCCGATCTCGAACCGCCCCGTCGGGTTGACCAGGAGGCGGTAGCCCTCGGTGTCCAGCTTGATGCCGTCGTCCAGAAGCTCCTTCAGGACATGCTCGACGACGAACTCGCGGATGTCGGGAGCCAGCAGCGAGTCCAGATCGATGTCGCTGGCGTGCTGCGAGGAGACCACCACGGTGTCCAGACGGACCGCCTTGTCCCCGTCGTACTCGATGGTGACCTGCGTCTTGCCGTCCGGACGCAGATACGGGATGGTGCCGTTCTTGCGGACCTCGGTCAGGCGCCTGGACAACCGGTGGGCGAGGTGGATCGGCAGCGGCATCAGCTCCGGCGTCTCGTCCGACGCGTAGCCGAACATCAGGCCCTGGTCACCGGCGCCCTGCTTGTCCAGCTCGTCCTCATCGCCTTCGACCCGCTGCTCGTAGGCCGTGTCGACGCCCTGCGCGATGTCCGGCGACTGCGCGCCGATGGAGACGGAGACACCGCAGGAAGCGCCGTCGAAGCCCTTCTTCGAGGAGTCGTAACCGATCTCGAGGATCTTCTCGCGCACAAGAGTCGGGATGTCGGCGTACGCCTTGGTGGTCACCTCACCGGCCACATGCACCAGGCCGGTGGTGATCAGCGTCTCCACGGCGACGCGGGAGGTCGGGTCCTCCCGCAGCAGCGCGTCGAGAACGGTGTCGCTGATCTGGTCAGCGATCTTGTCGGGGTGACCCTCGGTCACGGACTCCGATGTGAAGAGACGACGGGACACAACGCTCCCTGGGGTTGCAGCGGCTGCTGGCTGATCATTTGTGGACCGGCAGGGGGCTGCGCCCCGCGTCGTTCCGCGAACAGTTTATCGGGCACTCTCGGGCATTGGACCAGGTGTCTCGCACAACGGGAGCCTGATTGGCCACATCGGCCGCACCCGCGGGGTGAAGATCACCCCTCCTCATGGGGTTGATTGGGGCCTTTTGGGTGGTCGGTGGGCTTTGCTGGCAGATTCGTGCGTTCCGTCCTGGGTGCCCGCCCGAGCCTCCCGCGGCGCCGGACTCACGGCAGGCGTGGCGCCACCAGGTCCCACACCGTGTCCGCGAGGGCCTCCTTCGGGCCGTACGGCACCGGGGTCTCCGTGCCGTCGGCGGCGAGGACGACGGCCTCGTTCTCCTCGGAGCCGAAGGTCTTGCGCTCGCCGACCTCGTTGACCACGAGCAGGTCGCAGCCCTTGCGGCGCAGCTTGTCACGGCCGTTCGCGAGGACGTCGTCGGTCTCGGCGGCGAAGCCGACGATCACCTGGTCCGGGCGGGCGCGGTCGGCGGAGATCTCCGCGAGGATGTCGGGGTTGCGGACCAGGGCGACCGGCGCGGGCTCCTGACCCTCCCGCTTCTTGATCTTGCCTTCGGCGTACATGGCCGGGCGGAAGTCTGCGACGGCCGCGGCCATGACCACGGCGTCCGCGTCGGCGGCCGCCTTCAGGACCGCCTCGCGCAGCTGTACGGCCGTGCCGACGTGGAGGACGTCGACACCCGCCGGGTCGGGGAAGCCGGTGTTGGCCTCGATGAGCGTGACGCGGGCACCGCGCGCGGCGGCGGTGCGGGCGAGGGCGTACCCCTGCTTACCGGAGGAACGGTTCCCCAGGTACCGGACGGGGTCGAGCGGCTCGCGCGTGCCGCCGGCGCTGACCACGACGTGGCGGCCGGTGAGGTCGGGCCCGGTGGCGAGGCCCCGTCGGCCCAGGACACGGCGGCAGACCTCGAAGATCTCGGCGGGTTCGGGAAGGCGGCCCTTTCCGGTGTCGACGCCGGTGAGGCGGCCGACGGCCGGTTCGACGACCACGGCGCCGCGGCGGCGGAGCGTGGCGACGTTCTCCTGGGTGGCCGGGTGCTCCCACATCTCGGTGTGCATGGCCGGGGCGAACACGACCGGGCAGCGGGCGGTGAGCAGCGTATTGGTGAGCAGGTCGTCGGCGAGCCCGTGGGCTGCCTTGGCGAGCATGTCGGCGGTGGCGGGGGCGACGACCACGAGGTCGGCCTCCTGCCCGATGCGGACGTGCGGGACCTCGTGGACGTCGTCCCACACCTCTGCCGAGACCGGGTGGCCGGACAGCGCGGACCAGGTCGCGGCACCCACGAAATGGAGTGCGGACGCGGTCGGGACGACCCGTACGTCGTGGCCGGACTCGGTGAGCCGGCGCAGCAGCTCGCACGCCTTGTAGGCGGCGATGCCGCCGCTGACTCCCAGGACGACCTTGGGCTTGGGCTCGGGCACTGCGCCTCCCGCTCTCACGAGCTCCGGTCTCGCGAGCTCTGCTGAAACGATGCGTAACGGCCTTCGGGACACACCTCAGGCCCGGCGGACACCCCGCCGGGCCTGGTGATGACGTGGAGGAGCGCTTACTGCGCCGGGCCCTCGACGGCCTCTGAGGTCAGCAGGCCGGCGTTGATCTCCCGAAGGGAGATCGAGAGCGGCTTCTCGTGGACGTGGGTGTCCACCAGCGGACCGACGTACTCGAGCAGGCCCTCACCGAGCTGCGAGTAGTACGCGTTGATCTGCCGCGCACGCTTGGCCGCGTAGATCACGAGGCTGTACTTCGAGTCTGTGGCCTCGAGCAGCTCGTCGATCGGCGGGTTGATGATGCCCTCGGGCGCGGTGATGGAAGAGGACACGCTCTACCTTCCGAAAAAGTGGACAGGGAAAATCAGACAACGTCCATCAAGGCTAGCAGCTCACGCGCCACATCCTCGACGGAGGTGTTGACCAGGGTGACGTCGAACTCCGACTCCGCCGCGAGTTCGATCCTGGCCGCCCCGAGACGCCGCTCGATGACTTCGGGCGACTCGGTGCCGCGGCCGGTGAGCCGGCGGACCAGCTCGTCCCAGCTCGGCGGGGCGAGGAAGACCAGCTGGGCGTCCGGCATGGACTCACGGACCAGTCGCGCGCCCTGGAGGTCGATCTCCAGGAGGACGGGCCTGCCCGCCTCCAGCCGGTCCTGGACCGCCCGGCGCGGGGTGCCGTAGCGGTTGCCCGCGAACTCGGCCCACTCCAGCAGCTCGCCGTTGGCGATCAGCTTGTCGAACTCGTCGTCGGTGACGAAGTAGTACTGAACGCCGTCCTGCTCGCCGGGTCGCGGCTTGCGGGTCGTGGCCGACACCGAGAGCCAGACCTCCGGGTGGACCTTGCGCATGTGGGCGACGACCGTGCTCTTGCCGACCCCGGAGGGGCCGGAGAGCACGGTCAGTCGCGGACGTACGTCCGGGGGCTCGGGGGTCGTCCCCCGGGATGTTGCAGCCATGGGGCGATTATTCCAGCTTCCGGGAGTGCCCGGACGCCAGATACCGGCCGTCAGGCTCCGGAGCCGCCGAACTCGCGCTCCAGGGACGCGATCTGGTTGGAGCCGAGCCCGCGCACACGACGGCTCTCGGAGATGCCGAGCCGCTCCATGATCTGCTTGGCGCGGACCTTGCCCACGCCGGGCAGGGACTCGAGGAGGGCGGAGACCTTCATCTTGCCGATGACGTCGTTCTCCTGGCCCTGCTTGATGACCTCGTGGAGCGAGGCGCCGGAGTGCTTGAGTCGATTCTTGACCTCGGCCCGCTCCCGGCGAGCCGCGGCGGCCTTTTCGAGCGCGGCTGCGCGCTGTTCAGGGGTAAGGGGCGGAAGAGCCACGCCTACGTCACCTCGGATGTCGAACTGATCGGATACGGACCGGTGAGGAACCTAGTCGGCCCACACCAAGGGAGCAACGAGCAACGCAGTGACCGCTGCGAACGCTGACTCTCGTCGGAGACTAGCGGCCAAGGCCGCCCGAGTCAGCGAGAACAGAGGAAAAGTCCTGGTCAGCATCGAGCTTGCCAGACAAACGGGACATAGCGCACCCGTTTGGGGCCCTCATCCGTCAACACCCGTCAACACCCGTCACGGCCCGTCCCAGGGGCGTCACACGGGGACAGCCCCCGAGGTGCCCGGGGGCGGACCGGACATCCGTGAGGTGCGTCACAGTGACCATCGGTCGAGGCCGGAAACGGCTGCCGGGGCCGGAAACGGCCGGTGAGACGGGTGAGTCGGCCGGAACGGCGGCCCCCCGGGCCCGGCCCGCCGCGCCCGTCACGTCACCCGCCGACCGCCGCCCGCACCTCGTCCGCGTACCGCGCCGAGGCGTCCCGCAGGGCGGCCGCGTCCGGGCCGTGCCGCAGGACGCCCCGGCTCACGTTCGGTACGACGTTGCGCACCGCGCCGCCGAAGACGGCCGGCAGGTCGGCCGGGGTCGCGCCCTGCGCGCCGATACCCGGCGCGAGGAGCGGGCCGTTGATGTCCAGGTCGAACGACGACAGATCGCCGAGGGTCGCGCCGACCACGGCGCCGAAGGAGCCCATGGGGGTCTCCCCCGCGTTCTCCTCGGCCAGGTGCGCCAGCACGGTCGCACCGACGGTCCGCCCGTCGGCGCGTACCGCCCGCTGCACCTCGGCGCCCTCCGGGTTGGAGGTGAGGGCGAGTACGAAGAGCCCGGCGCCGCTCTCGCGCGCGAGGTCGACCGCCGGCTTCAGGGAGCCGTAGCCCAGGTACGGCGAGACGGTCAGCGCGTCCGAGAAGAGCGGCGAGTCCTTGCGCAGAAACGTCTCGGCGTACGCGGCCATGGTGGAGCCGATGTCCCCGCGCTTGGCGTCCATGACGACGAGCGCGCCCGCGTCCCGCAGGTCGGCCACGGCATGCTCCAGGACGGCGATGCCGCGCGAGCCGAACCGCTCGAAGAACGCGCTCTGCGGCTTGAAGACCGCGACCGTGCCGGCGAGGGCGTCGACGACCGTACGCGTGAACGTCTCCAGGCCGTCGACGTCGTCCCGGAGGCCCCAGGCGGACAGCAGCGACGCGTGCGGGTCGATGCCGACGCAGAGCGGCCCGCGCTCGTCCATGGCCTGGCGGAGACGGGCGCCGAAGGGTTCGAGCGGGCTCATGCGGTGGCCTTCCGGGTGTCGGCGCCGACCGCGTCGGCGAGGGTGGCGTAGGGGGATGCCTTCAGGCGGGCGGCGAGGCCCTTGTGAACGGCGCGGGCGTAGAAGGGGCCCTCGTAGATGAAGGCGCTGTAGCCCTGGACGAGGGTGGCGCCCGCGAGGATGCGCTGCCAGGCGTCCTCCGCGTTCTCCACACCGCCGACGCCGACCAGGACGAGGCGGTCGCCCACGCGCGCGTAGAGGCGGCGCAGGACCTCCAGGGACCGCTCCTTGAGCGGCGCGCCGGACAGACCGCCGGTCTCCTTGACCACGGACGGGTCGGACGTGAGCCCCAGGCCCTCGCGCGCGATGGTGGTGTTCGTGGCGATGATGCCGTCGAGGCCCAGCTCCACGGCGAGATCGGCGACGGCGTCGACGTCCTCGTCGGCCAGGTCCGGGGCGATCTTCACGAGGAGCGGGACGCGGCGGTCGGTGACCGTGCGGTCGGCGGCCTCGCGTACGGCGCTGAGCAGCGGGCGCAGCACCTCCGTGGCCTGGAGGTCGCGCAGCCCGGGGGTGTTCGGCGACGACACGTTGACGACCAGGTAGTCGGCGTGGCGGGCGAGCCGCTCGGCCGACTTCACATAGTCGGCGACCGCCTCGGCCTCCGGGACGACCTTGGTCTTGCCGATGTTGACGCCGACGACGGTCCTGAAGACCGGCACGCGGGCGCCGAGCCGGTCCGCGACCGCCGCCGAGCCCTCGTTGTTGAAGCCCATGCGGTTGATGAGGGCGCGGTCCGGCACGAGGCGGAAGAGGCGCTTCCTGGGGTTGCCCGGCTGCGGCTCACCCGTGACGGTGCCGATCTCGACGTGGTCGAAGCCGAGCATCGCCATGCCGTCGATCGCGACGGCGTTCTTGTCGAAGCCGGCGGCGAGCCCGAAGGGGCCGTGCATGCGCAGTCCGAGGGCCTCGGTGCGCAGCTCCTTGTGGCGGGGCGCGAGCACGGCGGCGGCGAAGGTGCGCAGCACGGGGACGCGGGCGAGGAGGCGGATCCAGCGGACGGCCATGTGGTGGGCGCGCTCCGGGTCCATCCGCTTGAAGACGATGTTGAAGAAGAGTTCGTACATCAGGAGTGGTGTCCTCATGAGGAGGGGGACACCGTGGTGACGGTGTCCCCCTTGTGGGCTTCTAGTCGCGGGCCGCGATCAGGTGTCGGGCGTGTTCCTGGAGGGAGCGGACTCCCACCCCGCCGTGGTTGAGGGCGTCGATTCCCTGGACGGCGGCGGCGAGCGCCTGGACCGTCGTCAGGCAGGGGACGCCGCGTGCCACGGCGGCCGTGCGGATGTCGTAGCCGTCGAGGCGGCCGCCGGTGCCGTACGGGGTGTTGACGATGAGGTCGACCTCGCCCGCGTGGATGAGCTGGACGATGGTCTTCTCGCCCTCGGGGCCCTCGCCCTCGGACTGCTTGCGCACGACGGTGGCGTTGAGGCCGTTGCGCTTCAGGACCTCGGCCGTGCCGGAGGTGGCGAGCAGCTCGAAGCCGTGCGCGACCAGCTCACGCGCCGGGAAGATCATCGAGCGCTTGTCCCGGTTGGCGACCGAGATGAACGCGCGGCCCTTGGTGGGCAGCGGGCCGTACGCCCCGGCCTGCGACTTGGCGTACGCCGTGCCGAAGACCGAGTCGATGCCCATGACCTCGCCGGTGGAGCGCATCTCCGGGCCGAGGACGGTGTCGACGCCGCGGCCGTGGATGTCGCGGAAGCGCGACCACGGCATGACGGCCTCCTTGACGGAGATCGGCGCGTCGAGCGGCAGGGTGCCGCCGTCGCCGGCCTTCGGGAGCAGGCCCTCCGCGCGCAGCTCGGCGATGGTGGCGCCCAGCGAGATCCGGGCGGCGGCCTTCGCGAGCGGAACGGCGGTCGCCTTGGAGGTGAAGGGGACCGTACGGGAGGCGCGCGGGTTGGCCTCCAGGACGTACAGGATGTCCCCGGCCATGGCGAACTGGATGTTGATCAGGCCCCGGACGCCGACGCCCTTGGCGATGGCCTCGGTGGAGGCGCGCAGGCGCTTGATGTCGAAGCCGCCGAGGGTGATCGGGGGCAGGGCGCAGGCCGAGTCGCCGGAGTGGATACCGGCTTCCTCGATGTGCTCCATGACGCCGCCGAGGTACAGCTCCCGGCCGTCGTAGAGGGCGTCGACGTCGATCTCGATGGCGTCGTCGAGGAAGCGGTCGACGAGGACCGGGCGGGTCGGGGAGATCTCGGTGGACTCGGCGATGTACGCGGAGAGCCGCGCCTCGTCGTAGACGATCTCCATGCCGCGGCCGCCGAGCACGTACGACGGGCGTACGAGGACGGGGTAGCCGATCTCGTCGGCGATGGCCTTGGCCTCGGCGAAGGTGGTGGCCGTGCCGTGCTTGGGGGCCGGGAGGCCGGCCTCCTTCAGGACGCGGCCGAAGGCACCGCGGTCCTCGGCGGCGTGGATGGCCTCCGGCGGGGTGCCGACGACCGGTACGCCGTTGTCCTTGAGGGCCTGGGCGAGGCCGAGCGGGGTCTGGCCGCCGAGCTGGACGACGACACCGGCGATCGGGCCGGCCTGCGCCTCGGCGTGGACGATCTCCAGCACGTCCTCGAGCGTGAGCGGCTCGAAGTACAGGCGGTCGGAGGTGTCGTAGTCCGTGGAGACGGTCTCCGGGTTGCAGTTGACCATCACGGTCTCGAAACCGGCGTCGGAGAGCGCGAAGGAGGCGTGGACGCAGGAGTAGTCGAACTCGATGCCCTGGCCGATGCGGTTCGGGCCCGAGCCGAGGATGATCACGGCGGGCTTCTCGCGGGGCGCGACCTCGCTCTCCTCGTCGTACGAGGAGTAGAAGTACGGCGTGTTCGCGGCGAACTCGGCGGCGCAGGTGTCGACCGTCTTGTAGACCGGGCGGACGCCGAGGGCGTGCCGGACCTCGCGGACGACGTCCTCGCGCAGGCCCCGGATCTCGGCGATCTGGGCGTCGGAGAAGCCGTGGCGCTTGGCGTCGGCGAGCAGCTCGGGGACGAGCTTGTCGACGGCGGCGATCTCGTCCGCGACCTCCTTGATGAGGAAGAGCTGGTCGACGAACCAGGGGTCGATCTTCGTGGCGTCGAAGACCTCCTCGCGGGTGGCGCCCGCGCGGATGGCCTGCATGACGGCGTTGATCCGGCCGTCGGTGGGCCGTACCGCCTCGCGGAGCAGCTCGGCCTTGTCGCCGGGCTCGCCGACGAAGGTGAACTGGCTGCCCTTCTTCTCCAGTGAGCGCAGCGCCTTCTGCAGGGCCTCGGTGAAGTTACGGCCGATGGCCATGGCCTCGCCGACCGACTTCATGGTGGTGGTGAGGGTGGAGTCGGCGGACGGGAACTTCTCGAAGGCGAAGCGGGGCGCCTTGACCACGACGTAGTCGAGCGTGGGCTCGAAGGACGCCGGGGTCTCCTGGGTGATGTCGTTGGGGATCTCGTCGAGCGTGTAGCCGACGGCCAGCTTCGCGGCGATCTTGGCGATGGGGAAGCCGGTCGCCTTCGACGCCAGGGCGGAGGAGCGGGAGACGCGCGGGTTCATCTCGATGACGATGACCCGGCCGTCCTCGGGGTTGACGGCGAACTGGATGTTGCAGCCGCCGGTGTCGACGCCGACCTCGCGGATGACGGCGATACCGATGTCGCGGAGGATCTGGTACTCGCGGTCGGTGAGCGTCATGGCCGGGGCGACGGTGATGGAGTCACCGGTGTGGACGCCCATGGGGTCGAAGTTCTCGATGGAGCAGACGACCACGACGTTGTCGTGCTTGTCGCGCATCAGCTCCAGCTCGTACTCCTTCCAGCCGAGGATGGACTCCTCCAGGAGCACCTCGGTGGTCGGGGAGAGCGTGAGGCCCTGGCCGGCGATGCGGCGCAGCTCCTCCTCGTCGTGGGCGAAGCCCGAGCCGGCGCCGCCCATGGTGAAGGAGGGGCGGACGACGACGGGGTAGCCGCCGAGCGTGTCGACGCCCGCGAGGACCTCGTCCATGGTGTGGCAGATGACGGACCGTGCGGACTCGCCGTGGCCGATCTTGGTGTTGACGGCCTCGACGACCTCCTTGAAGAGGTCGCGGTCCTCACCCTTGTTGATGGCCTCGACGTTGGCGCCGATCAGCTCGACGTCGTACTTCTCTAGAGTGCCCGCCTCGTGGAGCGAGATGGCGGTGTTGAGCGCGGTCTGGCCGCCGAGGGTGGGCAGGAGGGCGTCGGGGCGCTCCTTGGCGATGATCTTCTCGACGAACTCGGGGGTGATCGGTTCGACGTACGTGGCGTCCGCGATCTCCGGGTCGGTCATGATCGTCGCGGGGTTGGAGTTCACCAGGATGACGCGCAGACCCTCGGCCTTGAGGACGCGGCACGCCTGGGTACCGGAGTAGTCGAACTCGGCGGCCTGGCCGATGACGATCGGGCCGGAGCCGATGACCAGGACGGACTGGATATCGGTGCGCTTAGGCACGCTGGCCCTCCATCAGGGAAACGAAGCGGTCGAACAGATAGGCGGCGTCGTGCGGGCCCGCCGCCGCTTCGGGGTGGTACTGGACGCTGAAGGCCGGCTGGTCGAGCAGCTGGAGGCCCTCCACGACGTTGTCGTTGAGGCAGACGTGGGAGACCTCGGCGCGGCCGTAGGGGGTGTCGGACACCTTGTCGAGGGGGGCGTCGACGGCGAAGCCGTGGTTGTGCGCGGTGACCTCGACCTTGCCGGTCGTACGGTCCTGCACGGGCTGGTTGATGCCGCGGTGGCCGTACTTCAGCTTGTAGGTGCCGAAGCCGAGGGCCCGGCCGAGGATCTGGTTGCCGAAGCAGATGCCGAACAGCGGCGTCTTCCGCTCCAGGACGGCCCGCATGACGGCGACCGCGTGGTCGGCGGTGGCGGGGTCGCCGGGGCCGTTGGAGAAGAACACCCCGTCGGGGTCGACGGCGTGGATGTCCTCGGCGGTCGCGGTGGCGGGCAGCACGTGGACCTCGATGCCGCGTTCCGCCATGCGCTGCGGGGTCATGCCCTTGATGCCGAGGTCGACGGCGGCGACGGTGAACTTCTTCTCGCCGATCGCGTGGACGACGTACGGCTCCTTGGTGGCGACCTCGGCGGAGAGGTTCGCGCCCTTCATCTGGGGCTGCGTCCGGACCTTCGCCAGGAGCGCCTCCTCGCGGACTCCGGTCCAGGCGTCGCCGGAGAAGATGCCGACGCGCATGGCGCCGCGCTCACGCAGGTGGCGGGTGAGGGCGCGGGTGTCGATGCCGCTGATCCCCACGACGCCCTGCCGCTCCAGCTCCTCGTCCAGGGAGCGCTTCGAGCGCCAGTTGGAGGGGGTGCGGGCGGGGTCGCGGACGACGTAGCCGGCCACCCAGATGCGGGCGGACTCGGGGTCCTCGTCGTTGACGCCGGTGTTGCCGACGTGCGGGGCGGTCATGACGACGACCTGGCGGTGGTACGACGGGTCGGTCAGGGTCTCCTGGTAGCCGGTCATACCGGTGGAGAAGACGGCCTCGCCGAAGGTCTCCCCCACGGCCCCGTAGGCGCGGCCACGGAAGCTGCGGCCGTCCTCCAGGACGAGTACGGCGGGAGTCCTGGCGGCTCCCCTGGTGGAGGTCGTCATCGTGCGGCGCCTTCCGTCGTGGTGTTCTTGTCGGTCATGGAGTTGATGGCCTCGACCCAGGCGGTGTGCTCCGCCGCGCGGTCGGAGCGGAAGCCGGAGTCGATCAGCTGGTCGCCGTGCGCCCAGGTGATGATCAGCAGGCCGCCCTCGGCGAGGACCTTGCCCGCGATGCCCTTGTCGAGCCGCGCCTCGCGCAGCTGCCCGGCGGGGACGTAGAAGTCGTCGGCTCCGGGGCGTACGACTTCCAGGCCGGCGTCGGTGAGCGTCAGCTCGGCGCGGCTGCGGGTGCCGAGGCCGTGGGCCACGATCCGGTCGAGCCACTGCCCGGCGGTGGTGGACCCGTGGTAGCGCCCGCTCATGCTCAGTCTCGCCTCGCCGGGGGTCTCCGGCGCGGTGGGGAGCTCCGGCAGGGCGGCGGACTGGAGGTTGCCGCGCCAGTTCCAGCCCTGGCGCATCAGCCAGTACGCGAGGGCGACGAAGAGGAGCAGTACGCCGACCCAGCCGAGGCGTGCGGCCCAGTCGGTCACCTCCGCCGACTTCTGCTCGGCGGCCAGGGGGATCAGAGTTGTCACGCGAGCGTCCCGTCCATGAGCGTTGCCCGGCCCCGCAGGAAGGTGTGGGTGACGCGACCCGGCAGCTCACGGCCCTCGTAGGGGGTGTTGCGGCTGCGGGAGGCGAAGCCCGCGGGGTCCACGGACCCACGGTATGCCGGATCGAGGAGCGTCAGGTTGGCGGGCTCACCTGCCGAGACGGGGCGGCCGTGGCCGGTGGCGCGGCCGATCGCGGCGGGCTTGACCGACATGCGGTCGGCGACGCCCGCCCAGTCGAGGAGGCCGGTGTCGACCATCGTGTGCTGGACGACGGAGAGCGCGGTCTCCAGGCCGACCATGCCCATGGCGGCGGCGGCCCACTCGCAGTCCTTGTCCTCGTGCGGGTGCGGGGCGTGGTCGGTGGCGACGATGTCGATGGTGCCGTCGGCGAGGGCCTCGCGCAGCGCCATGACGTCGCGCTCGGTGCGCAGCGGCGGGTTGACCTTGTAGACCGGGTCGTACGTGCGGACCAGCTCGTCGGTGAGGAGGAGGTGGTGCGGGGTGACCTCGGCGGTGACGTCGATGCCGCGGGACTTGGCCCACCGTACGATCTCGACCGACCCGGCCGTCGACAGGTGGCAGATGTGGACGCGGGAGCCGACGTGCTCGGCGAGCAGGACGTCGCGCGCGATGATCGACTCCTCGGCGACGGCCGGCCAGCCGCCCAGGCCCAGCTCGGCGGAGACGATGCCCTCGTTCATCTGGGCGCCCTCGGTGAGGCGGGGCTCCTGGGCGTGCTGGGCGACGACGCCGCCGAACGCCTTCACATACTCGAGGGCACGGCGCATGATCACCGCGTCGTCGACGCACTTGCCGTCGTCGGAGAAGACCGTGACGCCGGCGGCGGACTCGTGCATGGCGCCGAGTTCGGCGAGCTTCTTGCCCTCCAGGCCGACGGTGACGGCGCCGATGGGCTGGACGTCGCAGTAGCCGTGCTCCTGGCCGAGCCGGTAGACCTGCTCGACCACGCCGGCGGTGTCGGCGACGGGGAAGGTGTTGGCCATGGCGAACACGGCGGTGTAGCCGCCGCTCGCGGCGGCGCGGGTGCCGGTGAGGACGGTCTCGGAGTCCTCGCGGCCGGGCTCGCGCAGATGGGTGTGGAGGTCGACGAGGCCGGGCAGCAGGATCTGCCCGTCGGCCTCGACGACGGTGATGCCTTCGGCATCCGGGCCGGTGCCACTGATGTCGATCTCGCCCTGGCGGGCGGTGGCGGCGATGGTCTCGCCGTCGATCAGGACGTCCTGGACTTCGCCGCCGAGGACCTTCGCACCACGGATCAGGGTCTTGCTCATCTGTCTTACTTCTCCTCGGTACGGGACGACGACGCGGATGCCGGTGACGACGGGGACGACGGGGAGGACGGCTGGGTGACGGCGGCCTCGTTGCCGCCCAGCAGCAGGTAGAGGACGGCCATGCGGATGGAGACGCCGTTGGCGACCTGCTCGACGACCGTGCAGCGCGGCGAGTCCGCGACCTCGGCGGTGATCTCCATGCCGCGGACCATGGGGCCGGGGTGCATGACGACGGCGTGCTCCGGCATCTTCGCCATGCGGTCGGCGTCGAGGCCGTAGCGGCGCGAGTACTCCCGCTCGGTGGGGAAGAACGCGGCGTTCATACGCTCGCGCTGGACGCGCAGCATCATCACGGCGTCGGACTTGGCGAGGGTGCTGTCGAGGTCGTACGAGATCTCGCAGGGCCAGGTCTCGACGCCGACGGGCACGAGGGTGGGCGGGGCGACAAGGGTGACCTGGGCGCCGAGGGTGTGCAGCAGGTCGACGTTGGACCGGGCGACCCGGCTGTGCAGGACGTCGCCGACGACGGTGATGCGCCGGCCGGACAGGTCCTGGCCGATCCCGGCGTCCGGGCCGAGGAGGCGGCGGCGCATGGTGAACGCGTCGAGGAGCGCCTGGGTGGGGTGCTGGTGGGTGCCGTCACCGGCGTTGATCACCGGGGCGTCGATCCAGCCGGATGTGGCGAGCCGGTAGGGGGCGCCGGAGGCGCTGTGCCGGATGACGACCGCGTCGACGCCCATGGCCTCCAGTGTCTGGGCGGTGTCCTTGAGGGACTCGCCCTTGGAGACGCTGGAGCCCTTGGCGGCGAAGTTGATGACATCGGCGGAGAGTCGCTTCTCGGCGGCCTCGAAGGAGATCCGCGTGCGGGTCGAGTCCTCGAAGAAGAGGTTGCAGATCGTACGGCCGCGCAGGGTGGGCAGCTTCTTGATCGGCCGGTCGGCGACGCGGGCCATCTCCTCGGCGGTGTCGAGGATGAGGACGGCGTCGTCTCGGGTGAGGTCGGCGGCCGAGATGAGGTGGCGCTTCATCTGGGATGTGCTCCGGGGGTGTGGAGGTCTCGGATTCCGTATGGGTCGCCCCGGCCCGGGCGGCTGCGGTCGCCGGGCGTGGCGGTGGTGTGCCCGGCGCGTCCGGCGGGCGGGGGCGTGGCCGCCGTTCCGCGCGCCGGGTGCCCGAACCGCGTACGTGTACGGCGTGCGCGGGACGCGGGGGCCGGCCGGGTGGTGGGCTACTTCTCGCCGGTCGGGGCGGGCTCGCTCCCCCGGCCTTCGGCCGTGGGGACCCCCGTCGCCCTCCGGTCGCCGAGCAGCACGGCGTCGCGGCCGTCCTCCTCGGCGAGCTGGACCTTGACCGTCTCGCGCAGCGACGTGGGGAGGTTCTTGCCGACGTA
This sequence comes from Streptomyces sp. TRM49041, assembly GCF_008271805.1. Taxonomy (GTDB): domain Bacteria; phylum Actinomycetota; class Actinomycetes; order Streptomycetales; family Streptomycetaceae; genus Streptomyces. The sequence continues at coordinate 4,770 of NZ_VSRY01000015.1, read as the reverse complement.
GTCGGCGCGGATGGGGAGCTCGCGGTGGCCGCGGTCGACGAGGACCGCGAGCTGCACGGCGCGGGGCCGGCCGATGTCGCCGAGCGCGTCGAGGGCTGCGCGGATGGTGCGGCCCGAGAAGAGCACGTCGTCGACGAGGACGACCAGGCGGCCGTCGATGCCGTCGGCCGGGATGTCGGTGCGGGCGAGGGCACGCGCCGGGCGGAGGCGCAGGTCGTCGCGGTACATGGTGATGTCGAGGGAGCCGACCGGTGTCGAGCGGCCGGTGATCTGCTCGAGCTTCTCGGCGAGCCGCCGGGCGAGGAACACCCCGCGCGTCGGGATACCGAGGAGAACCACGTCGTCGGCGCCCTTGGCACGCTCGACGATCTCGTGGGCGATGCGGGTCAGTACCCGCGCGATGTCCGGGCCCTCGAGGACGGGGCGGGCGGCATCGGACTGCTGAATGGCGTCCATACGAAACGGACCTCCTTCTCCGCCTCACGGGACGGACCTTAAAGGACGTCGGAATTGCGTCTTCCACCGTACCAGTGCCCTGAAGGAGGTCGGTACGGACCATTCGGCTTGACGCACCCAAGTAACGCTGCGTAACCTCACAGTGAGTTACCAGCCACGCGGCGGAGCCGCACGTGTAACAGTGTCCAGGGAGCTATATGTCCAGCGAATACGCCAAACAGCTCGGGGCCAAGCTCCGTGCCATCCGCACCCAGCAGGGCCTCTCCCTCCACGGCGTGGAGGAGAAGTCCCAGGGCCGCTGGAAGGCCGTCGTGGTCGGTTCGTACGAGCGCGGCGACCGTGCAGTGACCGTACAGCGTCTCGCCGAGCTGGCCGACTTCTACGGCGTCCCGGTGCAGGAGCTGCTGCCGGGCACCACGCCCGGCGGCGCCGCCGAGCCGCCGCCGAAGCTCGTTCTGGACCTGGAGCGACTGGCGCACGTCCCGCAGGAGAAGGCGGGCCCGCTGCAGCGTTACGCCGCGACGATCCAGTCGCAGCGGGGCGACTACAACGGCAAGGTGCTGTCGATCCGCCAGGACGACCTGCGCACGCTCGCGGTCATCTACGACCAGTCCCCCTCGGTCCTCACCGAGCAGCTCATCAGCTGGGGCGTCCTGGACGCGGACGCCCGGCGCGCCGTCGCCCACGAGGAGAGCTGAGCCTCCCACCAGACCAGCAGAAACGTTGCCGCCGGAGGGGTGGTCCCGCATTGCCGGGACCACCCCTCGCGCGTTCGGGGTCGCGGGGCCGCGGCCGGCGTAGCGGGTGCCGGGCGGACGGCCGGAGGTGAGCGGAGGCGCAGCCGGGCGTCAGGAGCGCCGGCAGCGGCCCGGCGGGCCGCAGCACACGGCGGTGGGCCCGCGTGTCGTGTGACAGCGCAGCGCGACGGCCGGGGGCGTGGCGCCCACGTGGGCGCCGCACGGGCACGCCGGAGGCGCGCCGTGGGCGGCCGCGTGCACGCCGAAGGGCCCGCGGCGCGGGTGAATGCGCGGCGGGCCCTTCGAGGGCGCGGTCAGTCTCGGCGGAGGCTGGGCTTCAGGTCCTTGAAGCGGCCCAGCAGGCCGTTGACGAACGACGGGGACTCGTCCGTCGAGAACTCCTTGGCGAGCTGCACGGCCTCGTCGATCACCACGGCGTCCGGCGTGGAGTCGACCCAGACCAGCTCGTACGCGCCGAGGCGCATGATGTTCCGGTCGACGACCGGCATCCGGTCGAGCGTCCAGCCCACCGCGTAGGTGGCGATGAGCTCGTCGATGCGTTCGGCGTACTTGGCGTACCCCTCGACGAGTTCCATCGTGTACTCGTTGACCGGCGGCTGCCGGTCGTCGGACCGTGCGTGCCGGACCCAGTCCGCGAGGACCTCCTGCACGGACGCACCGCGCTGGTCGGCCTCGAAGAGGATCTGGAAGGCACGCTTACGGGCCTTGTTGCGGGCAGCCACGGTTAGCTGTTCACCCGGCCGAGGTAGTCGCTCGTACGGGTGTCGACCTTGATCTTCTCACCGGTCGTGATGAAGAGCGGGACCTGGATCTGGTGGCCGGTCTCCAGGGTGGCGGGCTTGGTGCCACCGGTGGAGCGGTCGCCCTGGACGCCCGGCTCGGTCTCCTGGATGGTGAGCTCGACCGCGGCCGGGAGCTCGACGTACAGCACATTGCCCTCGTGCTGGGCGACCGAGGCGGTGAAGCCCTCGACCAGGAAGTTGGCGGCGTCGCCGACGGCCTTGCGGTCGACGTGCAGCTGGTCGTAGGTCTGCATGTCCATGAAGACGAAGTACTCGCCGTCCATGTACGAGAACTGCATGTCACGGCGGTCGACGGTGGCCGTCTCGACCTTGACACCGGCGTTGAAGGTCTTGTCGACGATCTTCCCGGAGAGCACGTTCTTGAGCTTGGTGCGCACGAAGGCCGGGCCCTTGCCGGGCTTCACGTGCTGGAACTCGACGACGGACCACAGCTGGTCGTTGTCGAGCTTGAGCACCATGCCGTTCTTGAGGTCGTTCGTGGTGGCCACGGTTGCGGAATCTCCTGGACTGACGCTGGTGGACGACCGAGGAAGGCACGGTACGCGCTAGAGCGCGAGCAGCTCCTTGGTCGTGATGGTGAGTAGCTCGGGTCCGCCGTCCGCCTCCTGGCGTACGACGAGCGTGTCATCGATCCGGACCCCGCCCCGTCCCGGGAGGTGAACCCCTGGTTCGACGGTGACCGGCACGCAAGCGTCCAGTTTACCCATGGCCGAGGGGGACAGCTGCGGGTCCTCCTCGATTTCGAGGCCGACACCGTGCCCGAGGCACGGTGCGAGTCCGTCGCCGTGGCCCGCGGCGTCGAGGAGCTGGCGGGCGGCCCTGTCCACGTCACGGTACGCGGTGCCGGGGGTGAGGGATTCGCGCGCGGCGCGCTGAGCGGTGAAGACGAGGTCGTACAGCTGGATCTGCCAGTCGGCGGGGGCGGTGCCGATGACGAAGGTGCGGCCGATCTCGCAGCGGTAGCCGCGGTAGTTGGCGCCCAGGCAGACGGAGAGGAAGTCGCCCTCCTCGACACGGCGGTCGGAGGGGCGGTGGCCGCCACGGCCGGAGTTCGGGCCGGTGCCGACCGAGGTGGGGAAGGCGGGGCCGTCGGCTCCGTGGTCGACGAGGCGCCGCTCCAGCTCCAGGGCGAGGTGGCGTTCGGTACGGCCGACGAGGATGGACTCCAGAAGCTCACCGAGGGCCTGGTCGGAGATCTCGGCGGCGATACGGAGGCAGGTGATCTCCTCGTCGTCCTTGACGACACGCTCCTGTTCGATGGCGGTACCGAGGTCGGCGAGGCGGAGCCGGGGCGCGACAGAGCCGAGGGCCCGGTAGCGGGCGACGCTCAGGTGGTGCTCCTCGACGGCGAGCGTGTCGGCGCCGGTCCGGCCGGCGAGGCCGGCCGCGGCGACGGCGGGATCACCGCCGGAGGACGGCAGCACATCCACCCGCAGCACCTCGTCCAGCCGCCCTTCGACGGCGTCGCCGACAGGGGTACGGGGGCAGATCAGTACGTCGTCCGTGCCGAGCAGCAGTACGGCGCCGGGCGGAGAACCGCCCGCGAGATAGCGGACGTTGGCAGGGCGGGAGACCAGCACCGCCGCGGATCCGGCTGCCGCACACCGCTCGCGCAGCCGCTCGCGGCGGTCCGCAAACACCTGGGACATGCCACGAGCCTACGAGCGTGACGGCCACCCGGCAGTTCCAGCGGGTCCGACCGTGGCCGTCCCCGCCCGCCGCGGGGCGGGGACGCGGCGTGCAGGGGCCGGGGCGGTACGGTGCCCGGGCCGCTGCGTGGCCTCGGGGCCGACCGTCCACCCGCCCACTCGGTGCGGGCCCAGGGCGAGTGCCTTCCGTCTGGCGGCGCTCGTAGTCGAGCGCGGGACGGGCTGAAACGCAGCGCCCTGGGGTACACCCCGCTCGGAGAGCCCGCGGGGTCCGAGGAGCGGGGCTTCGGGGTCGGAGCCCCCGATTCGGAGAGGCCGTCGCGACGAGGGCTGCCGTGCGGGGTCCCCGGGGTGGCGGACCGGGGCGGTCGGTCACCAGGCCGGGGGGCTCGCGAGGGAGCGGGCCAGGACGTCGTCCAGGACGCGGGCGGTGGTCTCCACGTCGTACTTGGAGTTGTCGATGATCGGGAGGCCGGAGGCGTGCCAGCCGGCCATGCGGCCGTGGATGCCCGCCACCTCCTCGTCGGAGAGGCGGCGGTTGCCGCTGCGCTCGGCGTTGCGCTCCAGGACTATCTCCAGGCCCGGGAGGAGGACCACCGGCAGGAGGCCCGGGCCGACGTGACGTTTCCAGCCGCCGAGTCCGACGACCGGGCGGTCCGGGAACACCGCGTCGTCGAGGATGCACGAGATGCCGTTGGCGAGGAAGTTCCTGGCGGCGAAGCCGCAGGTGCGGCGGGCCAGGCGGTACTGGGCCTCCGACTGGTCGTTCCAGCCGGACTGGGGGTCGGCGAAACCGGAGCAGACCCATTCGCGTACATCGTCGAGGCTGATGTGGGCCGTCGGGACGCGGCGGTGCCGCGCCCAGTAGCGCGCCACGGTGGTCTTGCCGGCGCCGGCCGGTCCTATGAGGAGGACGGCGAGAGTGGCCGCGCCCGTACCTGCGGCATGACCCGGCCCGTGTTCCGTGGCCGGTGTCATGACGGGGGCGACCGGGGGCAGCTGGATGTGACCGGTCGTGTCGCGGGACGGGGCCGCCGGTGACGGGTGCGGCGCCGTCCAGCCCTGCGCGGGCGCCGGCGGGGCCGGAGGCCGCGGTGCGGGGCC
>NZ_VSRY01000001.1 GCF_008271805.1 Streptomyces sp. TRM49041 | reverse complement strand
ATGGAAGCCCAGTGATGGGTGGAGTTGACCGGTACTAATAGGCCGAGGGCTTGTCCTCAGTTGCTCGCGTCCACTGTGTTTGTTCTGAAGTAACGAACAGCCCTATCTAGTTGGCTGGTTGGTTAATTTCATAGTGTTTCGGTGGTCATAGCGTTAGGGAAACGCCCGGTTACATTCCGAACCCGGAAGCTAAGCCTTTCAGCGCCGATGGTACT